>CAVZLW010000009.1:0-52002 GCA_963776285.1 uncultured Chloroflexia bacterium | reverse complement strand
GGCCTGGAGCGGCGGCTCGCGACCGGCTGAGCCACGCCCCTCCTGGCGTCGCCGGGTCGCGCAACAGCTTGACAGCCTCCCGCGGACGACCTTATAGTGAACCGTATGGTTCAGTGTCCGTCCGAGACGAGAGATCCGGCTGGGGATGACCCGCAGCTCGGCGCGGGCGAGCTGGACGTCGTCTTCGCCGCGCTGTCGGACCCGACCCGGCGGGGCGTCCTCGAGCGGCTCGGCCGCGGGGGCGCGTCGATCAGCGAGCTCAGCGCGGGCTTCGACATGACCCTGACGGGCATGCAGAAGCACGTCCGGATCCTCGAGAAGGCCGGACTGGTCGCCACGGAGAAGGTCGGGCGCGTGCGCCGGTGCACGCTCGGTCCGCGGCGGCTCGACCTCGAGACGGCCTGGATCGCCAGGCATCAACAGTCGCTCGAAGCCCGCCTCGACCGGCTGGGCGCGTTCCTCGAGCGCACGAAGGGAGATCCGAGATGACCAGCCGAACCGACGATCAGTCCCGCGCCTCGACGCTCAGCCTCCCGTCGGACCGCGAGATCCGCGTGGAGCGAGTCTTCGACGCCCCGCGCGAGCACGTCTGGCGGGCGATGACGGAGCCGGACCTTGTCGCCCGGTGGTGGGGCCGCGGCAACCGGCTCGACGTCGTGCGCCTGGAAGTCGAGCGCGGGGGGCGCTGGCGGTTCGTCGAGCACCACGACGGCGAGGCAGACGGCTTCGAGGGGCGCTTCCGGGAGGTGACGCCCCCCGAGCGCATCGTCCAGACGTTCGAGTGGGACGGGATGCCCGGTCACGTCATCGTTAACGACACGACACTCGAGGTGGTGGCGCCCGGCCGGACCCGCGTCATCGTGGTCAGCCTCTTCCACACGCCGGAGGAGCGCGACGGCATGCTGCACTCGGGGATGGAAGCCGGCCTGAACCGCAGCTACGACGTGCTCGACGCCGTTCTGACCTCGATCGCGTGACGTCGCGCCGCACGTGCGGCCGCTCGCCGCGCGGCGCTCACGGGTGGCCCGCCTCCCTGCCCCAACCGGTGGGACGAAGGCGGCGGCGCCGACCGAATTGGGACATGCTTGGCTCATGCAGACCGACGGCGTCATCGACCTGGCGCGACGCCTCATCGCGATCGACTCGGTCAACCCGACCCTCGTCCCCGGAGGCGCCGGCGAACACGAGATCGCCCGGTTCGTCGAACGATGGGCCGCGGAGAGCGGGCTGGCGAGCCGGGTCATCCCTTCGCCCGACGGGCGTCCCAACCTGGTGATCGGCGACACGTCGGCGGACCGGGGCGACGCTGGGACGGGCGGGGCCGGGCGCGGAACCCCCGACCCGATCCTGATGCTCTACGGGCACCTGGACACGGTCGGGCTCGGGTCGATGGCCGCGCCACTCGAGCCGCGCATCGACGGCGATCGACTGGCCGGCCGGGGCGCGTACGACCAGAAGGCCGGCCTCGCCGCGGCGCTCGTCGCGGCTCGCGAGGCTGCTCGGTCGCGGGCCCGGGGCCGCGTCATCGTCGTCGCGGTTGCCGACGAGGAGGCGGCGAGCACGGGCATCCAGGAGGTGCTCCGCCACGTCCAGGCGGACGGCGCGGTCATCACCGAACCCACGGAGATGGCGGTCGGGATCGGCCATCGCGGGTTCGCCTGGGTCGAGATCGAGGTCCGCGGGAAGGCTGCCCACGGCTCGCGGCCGCACCTCGGGGTCGATGCCATCTTCCGTACTGGCCCCGTCATCACCGCCCTCGAGCGATACACGGAGCAGCTCGCCCGGCGGTCCCACCCCCTGCTTGGCGCGGGGCTGCTCCACGCCTCGCTCATCGAGGGCGGCAGCGAGATGGCCACGCTCCCGGACCGCTGCCTGCTCTCGGTGGAACGGCGCACGCTGCCGGGCGAGACACCCGAGAGCGCCCTCGCCGACATCGAGGCCGTCCTCGACGCCTGCCGCGCCGCGGATCCCGCGCTCGTCGCGTCCGCGCGGCTGACTCTCGCCCGCGAGCCGTTCGAGATCGCGGCCGACGATCCGTTCGTCGCGCTCGTCCGGGGCGCGACTGCCCGCGTGACCGGCGCCACGCCCGAGCTGGCCGGTCTCAGCTTCTGGGCGGATTCGGCCTACACCGCCGCGGCGGGCATCCCGACCGTGCTGCTGGGGCCACCAGGCGACGGCGCCCACGCCGACGAGGAGTGGGTCAGCGTGAGCGGCACCGTGGCCTGCGCCGAGGCCCTCGTCGAGATCGCCCGGGACTTCTGCAGCTGATTGCGGCAGCACGGGGTGGAGGCATGGCTGCTTCCATCCCGAGCCCTGCCTGGCGCAGGCCGGCGACTCCTGGGCCTTGGAGCTCGACTCCGTCCCTGGGGAGCCAGCGCGAAGCTCGGCCGGTTCGTGTCGCCATCGAGCGAGAACGCAGCGCCTCGGGAAGCCTCACTTCGCGGGGTCCCGGTCCTCCATCTCCCAGGCATGGTCCATGACATGGTGGGCGGTGCGGCGGACGAGGAACTGGATCGGCCAGGTGCGCGCCGGCTTGCCGTCGGCGTTGTAGCCGCGGATGGCAGCGAGGTAGGCCTGCCGATGGGCCGCGAGCCCGTGCGGGGCGACGACGACGGCGAGCTCGGTCCGGACGCCGACCTTGCGGGAGATCTGCCCGGGTTCGGTGCCGTACACGTGACGGATGATCTGGTCACGACTGCGCCCGGCGCTCCGAGATCCGGGGCGGAGCTCGTGGGGCACGTGCGCGGCGACGTCGTCGAAGGTCGCCCAGCACGCGCGCAGCAGGTCCAGGCGCCGCTCCAGGTCGGCCGATGACAGCACCTCGCGCTCGATCTCCGAGGGCACGTGGGCGATGCCCCAGTAATCCGTGGAGCTCGAACCGGGGACGCGTTCGACAACCTCCGCGGCGCGCGCCCGGGCGAACTCGCTCCCCAGACCGGCGCGTTCGGCGACGCCGGCGTACCGCGGGAGGTAGGACGACAGCCTCCCGATCGCGTCGTCCTCCGATGTTCCCCAGCGATCGAGGCCGGGCCAGTCTATGGCGCCCGCCACGACCCTGCGCTTCTTGCCGATCTCCAGGATCACGCGCAGACCGTCAGTCACGCCCGACATGCTACTCGCCACCCGTTGGCGGCATCCGGTCGGCGACGGTCGGTGGCCCTCCCGACGCCACCTCCTGACGTTCAGGCCTCCGCGAGGACCTCGCGGAGCTTCGCGGCGAAGGCATCCGGCTCGCCGGTCTGGCCGTACTCGCCGCCGAGAAAGCCGGCGTGGCCGTCCGGGAAGCTCACGGGCGTCGTGCCGAGCCGCTCGGCGACGGCGAACGCGCCGCGGGACGCCATCTGGCCCTCCGACTCCACCCCGGCGCCCATCACGATCCGCGTCGAGGCCGCCCGCAGCGCCTCGAAGTCGGGCTCGAAGTGGGTGCAGGAGATGATGTTCTGGCCCAGGAGCGGGTCGGCCCGGGTGCCGTCGTCCTCGGCGGGCAGGCCGAACATCGCCGGGTCAGGCGCCGGCTGATTGGCGTCGTCCGGGCCGAACGGCCCCCTGTGGCCAACGGCGACGATGAACCGGGCCATGCCGGCGCCGAACCCGCTGCTCTGGTACGCCGCATGGACCGCGCGACAGGCCGCGAGAGCGCCGTCGCGATCCGGGAGGATCGACGCCAGCGGCGGCTCGTGCGCGACGAGCGTCCGAACCTGCTCCGGGTGCCTCGCCACGAGGGCGAGTGCATTCACGGCGCCACCGCTGCTGGCGAAGAGGTCGACTGGCCCAGCGTCGAGCTCGGCGATGAGCCGATGCAGGTCGTCGGCGTGCTCCTCGGGCGTGGACGGGCTGGCCGGATCGGCCTTCGTGCTGCGCTCGACGCCCCGGGGGTCGCAGGTCACCACCGTACGATCGGTGAAGTGCCCGGCTAGCGTGACGAACCCGCCGGCGCCCATCGGCGAGCCGATCAGGAGCAGCACCGGGGCAGTGCTGGATCCAGCCTTCCGGATCTCGTAGGTCAGGACGGCGCCCGGCACGTCCAGGGTGTGCGTCGTTGCCTCGGTCATCGTGGTCATGCCGTAACTCCTTCCGCCAGGATGGCGTCGATCTGGCCGACCGCCTCCGTCAGGCCCTCCTCCATGCCCATTGCGAGGTACTGCTCCATCGCCTGGGTGCTCGGGTAGCGGCTCTCGATCGACATCCGGGTGCGACCCCTTTCGATCGGCTCGATCGTGACGCGCCCTTCCTCGCGCGGGAAGGCGTCATTCGGCGTGCCGTCGTCATTCGCGATCCCGTTGCGGAAGACGAGCCAACGCGGTGGATCGGCCTCCAGGACGTCCCAGAACCCGCGCGGCTGGTCGCCGGTCGGCCCGGTCATGTGGTACTCGACGCGACTGCCAGGAGCAAGGTCGTGGGCCGTGAAGGTGGCGGGGTACATGGGCGGACCCCACCAGCGCTCGAGCTGGCGCGGATCGGCCCAGAGCTCCCATACGCGCGTCGGCGATGCGTCGAACTCCGCGGTCAGGGTCATGGTCAGGGCGGCGGGATCCTTGCGAACAGCGGTGACAGTCATGTGTCATCCCCCTCGGTGCTGGCGATGAGATTGGTCATGCGCTCGACGCGGCCGCGCCACAGCGCCTCGTACTGGTCGAGCAGGCCTCGAGCCAGCTGGAGCCCCTCGATGCTGGTGCGCACGACCTTGCGGCGGCCGGTGCGTTCCTTCGTGACGAGGCCGGCGCGTTCGAGCACGGCGACGTGCTTCTGCACCGCCGCAAAGCTCATCGGGTAATGCCCGGCCAGCTCGACCACGCCCTCGCGACCGTCGAGCGCCCGCAGGACGATGTCGCGCCTGGTCGCATCGGCCAGTGCGGCAAAGACGTGGTCGGCGTTGAAGGTGGCATCCATTGATACAACCATACGGTTGTACCACCCATCCGTCAAGAGGCAGGCGCGAGATCGATCCGGTACACGGGATAGCGCTCGACGATCGCCTGGAACTCGGACAGGGGCGCGCCGACGGCCACCGGCACGTGGTGCCGGCCGCTCGTGGCGACCCGCACGTACTCGCGAAGGATGGGTGCCCTCTCGGCCGGCGGGACACCCACGAGCCGGACGGGGCGCCGGCCTCCCTGACGAAGGATCGCGTCGCCGTGGGCGGCCTCGATGTTCTTCACCCAGTCAGACCCCGAGCCAAGCATCGACACGAGGTAGCGCTTGCCTTCGACGACGGCGATCACGACCGGGGTCGAGCGGCGCCGGCCCGACGCCCGGCCACGGACCTCCAGGTCGGCCGCCTTCGACGACAGCCCGAGGGCGGACGACCAACCTGCCACCCGGTTGGCCCAGCGACCGATGCGCGTCGGCCGCGAGTCACGGTAGAACAGCCGCCGGAAGGGGCTGCGCTCTGCCGGGTCGATATGCGTCGTGCTGCTCATGGGATCCTCACTTCTGGGGGCAGTGCAGGGCCGTCGTCGTCAGGCTTCGTGACTCGGCTCGCCACGGCCGTCCCGACCACGCGACCCCAGTCCTCCGCCCGCTGGAGCTCGCCGGCCTCGAGCCCCTGGCGCTCGGGCGGGCCGCCCCTGGCGATGAAGAAGCTCTCTGGCGGAGCGGCCATTCGACTGCCCGTCTTGCCGAGCCGTCTGGCGGCGTCGGTCGCCGCCGAGCCCATGAGCCACGCCGCCCCCCGGTAGCGGGTGTCGAACGTCGCGGCGGGAACGCCCCGCAGCAACGGTGGGAGGGCGTCCACGAAGGCGCGCAGCGCCGGGCTCGGCCCGCGCCTCTGGGTGGGGCCGCCGACGATCAGGAGGTCCGGCCGCTCCGCGAGAGGCCGGGCGGCATCGGCGGTGTTGAGCACGCGCACGCTGCCCCGGGCGCCGGCGCCACGTGCGATCGCCTGCGCGATCCTTTCCGTGTTCCCGAACTTCGTGTCGTAGATGATGACGGTCAGCATCTCACTCTCCCTTCGTGCCGCTGCGCAGGGCGACCGCGCCCGCGATGGCGAGCCCCGTGAACGCGAGCGGCGCAAGGGGCGGGCGCTCGCGCTGGTCGGTGATCGTGTCGGCGGGCCGGGGAAGCCGGTGGTCGTTGTACCCGCCGAACCCGAGGAAGGCGACGCTCAGCCACATGGCGTAGAGGGCGATGCGCGCCGCCCGGCTCCGGCCGCGAACGGCCAGGTATGCCAGGCTCAGGAGGCCAACCAGGGTACTGGCAGCCGCGGTCACCGGGCCCCAGATCTCCTCGCCCACGGTGTGCCCCGCCAGGAGCAGGTCCACGAGCAGGGCGAGTGACCCCGGGGCGATGCCGGCGGTTGCCACGATGGCGCGGCGATGGGCTCGAGCGCGAGTCGCGTCCGAGGAGGTTGGTTTGAGGCCTGTGCCCGCCGTGGCAGGCGCCGCACGTGTGGAGGAGGACATCTGACGACTCCTTTGTCGCGGCGTGGTGCCCCCGGGTGTGGAACGGGGTGCGACGGCGACAATACGGCAGTAACTGACAGTTGTCAAATACTGACATTTGTCTATATGCGCCATCTGGCATCGACAGACGCGATGTGGTAGCCTTCGAGGCATGACGACAGGACCCGATCCCTCCGGGGCGGGCACGCTCGTGTCGCTCCGGCAGCGGAAGAGGGCGCGGACGCGGGCGGCCCTCATCGCCGCGGCCCTGGAGCTCTTCGAGCGAAAGGGCTACGAGGCCACAACGATCGACGAGATCGCCGCCGACGCTGACGTCTCGCCGCGGACGTTCTTCCGCTACTTCTCGACGAAGGAGGATGTCGCTCTCGGCGACGACCTCGGCCCGGAGATCCTCGGCTTGCTCAGCGCTCGGCCGGCTGACGAGCGTCTGCTGGAATTGGCTCGACACGTTGTCGCCGACAGCCTCGCCCTGACGTCGCCGGACGACCTGCAGGCACTCCTGTCGCGATTGCGGATCGTCTACCGCACGCCTTCCCTGCGCGCGCGTCGCTGGGAGTATCAGCTGGAGATGGGGCGGATCAGCGGCGCGATCCTCGCCGAACGCCGTGGCCTTCCGCCCGACGACCTTGGCTCGCGGGTGACCGCCGCCGCGGTCTTCACGGCGATCGAGGTTGCGATGGACCAGTGGCAGCAGCACGATGGGCGCGACGATCTCGGCGGAGTGATCGATGCCGCCATCGGCCACCTTGGTGGTGCGTTCGGCGATTGACGCGGGCCGCGGCTTCGAGTTCCTCGCCTCGCATGGCCCGCTCCGCGAACGCGTGGACCGCGGCGGCTGTCCCGGGCCCCGCCAGCGGCAGCCCGTGGCCGGTGGCGAGAACGGAAGGTTCGAGGTCGGCGATCCGGCGGATCGAGGCGATCGCGGCCTGCCGATCCCAGGTCGTGTACCAGGGCGGGCCGGAGAGACCCTGGCGCTGCCGGAGAAGGCCCGCCCAGCTGTTGACCTCCAGGGTCAGGAGCGCGTCGCCACTGAGGACGACCCGGTCGCGTGCCCGGACGCAGGCGACGTGCCCCGGAGTGTGGCCCGGCGCGTGGATCCATTCCCAGCCCTCGACGCCCGCGATCGCGCCCCCCGGCCCGAGCGGACGAACGATGCCGGCCAGGCTCGAGCCAGCGAGCGCTGCCTCGCGGCGTCGGCCACCGATGGCGCGCATGATCGGCAGGATCAGCCAGCGGTCCAGCGGCCCCGCGTACCTCGCCATGGCGGCGAAGTCGCCGGTGGCGAGCGGGAGCTCGGCCGGGTGCGCGTAGACCGGGCAGCGCCACGTCTCGGCCAGCTCGCGAGCCGACCCGGCGTGATCAGGATGGGCGTGGGTCAGGAGGATGGCCGAGGGGGTCAGCTCGGGACCCAGCAGCGACCGCGTGGCCGCCTGGATGCGCGGTCCATCGCCGCCCCAGCCCGCGTCGACCAGGATCCACGACGAGCCGTCGCTGACAAGGTAGGCATTGGTCTGCGTCCGACCCCACGGCCCGACGATGTACACGCCAGGCGCGATCTCCGCGGCGGTCGCACCGGAGGCGCTCCGGGCCGCGCGTGTCACTGCGTCGACCGTTCTTTCGGAGCGATCTCCGGGGCCGGCCGGCATCCGGTGTCGCCACCAACGCGCCGCGGCAACGATCCCCACCGCGGCCAGCGACACGATTCCTGCCAGGACCCCGATCCGCTTCACGGGCGAAGTGTCCGCGGCTCGACGCCCGCAGCATCAGAGGCGAATGGCCTCTCGAGGTCGCTCGGCTGACCTCCGTCCGGCCGACGCGGCGGCGCAGGATCTATGCGGCGAAGGCCGCGAGCTGCGGGACCGCCCGGCGCAGTGCGACGTCCCGCGGATCCCCGTCGTGCTTCGTGCCGATCCGGTTCGTCACGTACGCGTAGCCGATGCCCGTCGATGGGTCGGCAAAGCCGAGCGAGCCGCCGGCGCCGGGAGCTCCGAACGCCTCGGGACCACCGAAGCGCCAGGCGGCGGAGGGCTTCATGAAGCCGAGCGAGAACTGCACCTCCCCCCTCAGGCACTCGTCGTGGAAGCCGTGCCTCGGCCGGGCCGCGGGCGCGCTGAGGGCGGCGAGCGTCTCTGGACGCAGCCCGAGCTCGTGCCCGCCGGTCGCGAGGACGCCGTACGCCTTCGCGATCGACCGCGCCGTGCCGACGCCACCGCCCGAGGGGATCTCGAGCTCGCGCGCGTAGACCCGCTCGCGATCGATGGGCACAAGCGTCCCGGGATTGGAGATCAGCGACCGGAAGAGCACGGAGCGCCGGTTCATCCCGTCGAGGAGCATCGGCAGCGAGAGCCCGGCCAGCATGCGGATCGTGCCGGGCTGGACGAGCGGCGCAAGGCGGGAGTCGGGGATCGACTCGGGCAGCCGGATGTAGAACTCCAGCCCGAGCGGGGCGGCGATCTCCTCGGCGAAGAGCCGGCCGAGGGTCCGGTGCTGCGGGTCGACCCGCCGGATGATCTCGCCCTCGTAGAAGCCCAGGCTGATGGCATGGTAGGCCTGCCGCTCGCCGGGCTCCCAGGCCGGGCGCTGCCGGGCCATGATCTGTGCCAGGCGGTCGAGGTCGACAATGGCGGCCCGGTCGACCGGCTCGTCGAAGCCGAAGAGCCCGGCCTGGTGGCCGAGCAGCTGGCGGACGGTGATCCGCTCCTTGCCGGCCTGCGCGAACTCCGGCCAGTAGGTCGCGACCCGCTCCTCGAAGTCGAGCCAGCCCCGCGAGTGGGCCAGGGCCGTGGCCATGGCGGCCATGCCCTTGGTCGTCGAGAAGACGAGCACCATCGTGTCCTCGCCCCAGGCTGCACCGGTCGCCCCGTCGCGGACGCCGCCCCACAGGTCGACGACCTTCCTGCCGTCCTGGTAGATGGCGCACGCGGCACCGAGCTCGCCACGCCTCTCGAAGTTGTCGACGAAGGCGGCGCGGACGGGCTCCCAGCCCGGGGCGACCGTTCCCTCGATCAGCACGTGGTTCGTACGGTTCCGAGTCATCGCTCTCGCGCCTCAATCATCCGTGGTCGTTCCTGGTGAGCCGGCCGTCACGGCGGGTGCCGGCCGATCCGACGATGCGGCTCAACCGGCTGCCGGCGCATCCATCGTCGGACGGACGGGGTGGTTGGTTTCGGAGCCACGACGACCTCGGGCGCAAACCAACCGGCGCATCCATCGCGAGATGGATGTGCGGGTCGGGGGTTGAGCGGCAGTCTGGTCAGCAGCTCTCCATCCGCGTCCCGCTATCGAGGCTCGTGATGCCGCTCCTGGTCGCGCTCTTCCTCGTCGTCCACGGCGGGGTCCACATCGGGTACATCTGCGGCCCGAACTGGCCCTTCGAGGCGACAGACCCCTGGATGGTCACGGCGCTTGGGGTCGCGTCCGCCGGCGTCCGCGACGCCGGCATCGCCCTGGTGATGGTGACGTTCTTCGCCTTCCTCCTTGCCGCGCTGACGGCCGTCGGGGTCCTCCCGTCGCGCCTCTGGGCGCCGCTGGTCGCGGTCGGGTCCGCTGCCTCGGCGATCGTCCTCCTGCTGTTCGTCACCCCATGGACGGTTGCCGGCCTGACGATCGATGCCGCGCTTGCCTGGGCGGTGCTCGGCAGGCACTGGCGCCCGGCACCCCTCATCGGCCGCCGGAGGCGGTCCAGTCGACCCGTGACTTCCTGACCGAGGAGACATCATCATGCCGACGTTCGAGACCGGAGGGCGCGAGATGTCGACCGCCACGAGCATGGACGTCCACGAGTCCGGCACGCCCGGATCCCCGGCGGTGATCTTCCTCCACGGGGCCGGGGCGAGCGGGCGGATGTGGCGCGACCACATGGCCCGGCTCACGCGGTTCCACTGCCTGGCACCGGACCTGCCCGGATTCGGTGGCAGCAACCACCTCCCGCCGCTCTCCCGCACGGAGACCGGCAACCTCATCGCGGAGCTCATCGAGACCCGCGTGCCGGCCGGGCGCGCTCACGTCGTGGCCCTGTCCTGGGGTGGCGCCATCGCCCACGCCCTGCTGGGCCACCGCCCCGACCTCCTGGACCGGGTCGTGATCGACGGAGCAGGACTCCTCGCCTCCACGAGCGGCAGCTGCATCCTGGCCGGCGTCCGTCTCGTGTCGCCGTTCCTCCACACCCGGCCCGTCGTCGCCTTGTTCGGCGACGTCATCGGGATGGACGAAGAGGGCCGGGCCGACCTGCGCGCCGCGTCCCCGCGGGCGTTCCGGCGAGCGTTCGTGGAGGGCTTCAGGCCCGTCGTCTCCCACGTGGAGCTGACGGCGCCGTGCCCCACCCTGCTGGTGGCGGGCGAGGACGAGACCGCCATCCGGCCGTCGAACGCCGCGCAGGCCGCGCTGATGCCCTACGCGGTCGCCGTCTACGCGCCCGGGGCCAGACACGGCTGGGTCGCGCGCCACATGGAGCTGCACGTGCGGATGGTCGAGGCCTGGCTCACCAGGGGCGAGCTCCCCCCAGGGCTCGTCCCCGAGCCACCCGCGCCGGCCGCCGTGGAGCGGCTGCTTCGTGAGCTCGGAAGGGAGGCGACCGATGCCGGTCATCGGCTGGCTTCACGATCACGCTGACGACGAGATCCCGGCGTCCCACCGCGACCTCGTGGAGTGCCCGCCCGTGGCCGCCCTCACGACGGTCATGTCCGACGGCTATCCCCAGACCTCGGTCGTCTGGTGCGACTTCGACGGCGCGTTCGTGCGGATCAACACGATGCGCGGCTTCGCCAAGGAGCGGAACATGCGCCGCGACCCGAGGGTCACGCTCCTGTGCTACGACCCGCGCCGGCCGCTGCGCTACCTGGAGGTCCGCGGGACGGTCGTCGAGATGACGGAGGAGGGCGCCGGCGCGCACCTGGACGGACTGGCCTCGAAGTACGCCGGCCGAACGATCCGCTACTTCGGCGACGCGATCCCGGCGCGCTTCGCCGAGACCGAGACCCCGGTCCTGTGCCGGATCCGGCCGGACCACGTCGTGGCGCTCGACGCCACGGAGCCCCGGAGCGGGCGATGAGCGCGCTCGTCGGGTCCGAGACGCTCCCGATCCCGGCCTCGCACCTCGACCTGCTGACGCGACCGATCTGCGGCGTGCTCACCACGATGGGCCCCGGTGGCGGGCCCGAGTCGAGCCTGGTGTGGGTCGACCTTGACGGCGACTGCGCCCGGGTCAACACGACCCTCGAACGCCGGAAGGGGCGCAACCTGCTGGCCAACCCGAAGGTCAGCCTTCTCGTCGTGGATCCCGACAACACCGGGCGCTTCATCCAGGTCCGGGGCGACGCCGAGCTCGTCGCGGATGGCGCGCTCGCGCATCTCGACATCCTCACCCGGAAGTACACGCGCCATCCGGCGTACTACGGCTTCATCTACCCGATCGAGCAGGAGGCGCGGGAGACGCGCGTCATCTGCCGGATCACCGCCCGGCGGATCACGCTGGACGCGATCCACAGCTGAAGAGTCGGCCGCCCCGCAAAGGCGGCTGGCGACGCGGGCTTCGCAGCCTCAGGCGGGCCGGCCCGGTTCGAGGAGCAGGCGCTCGAGCGTCTCGCCGTACCAGGCTTCGAATCGATCGCCGCTCCAGCCGCGGTCGACAACCAGGAGGCGGAACGTCTCGGGACTGCCGACGGCATACAGGATGTCGCTTGCGGTCTGGAGATCGACGCCCCTCCGGAGGCTCGCCCGTGCCGACCACGATCTCGAGGAGCCTGCGCTGTCCGGCAAGCCGCTCGACCCTGCCTCGGTCACGCAGCGCGGCAATCTCCGGATCGGCCGAGGCCGCGCCCGCGACGATCTCGTCGATGGCCGCTCGCCTTTCGAGGATCGACCGACCCTTGCCGGCCAGCATCCGGAGCCGGCGGCGGATGTCCGGCTCCTCGCCGAGCTTCCGCACCCATTCCTGCTCGAGGATCGGCGGTGCCGCGGCGTCGCCCGCGATCGCCATGTCCATCACCTGCGAGAGCACGCCGCGCTTGGTGCCGTACACCGCGTAGACGGTCTCGGGGGAGACGTCGGCGCGCTCGGCGATGGCCCTGATCGTCGTCGCGACGTAGCCCTGCTCGGTGAACAGCGATCTGGCGGCCTCGAGCACGCGCAGGCGCGTCGCCTGCGCCCGCCGGCGACGCCGCGGGAAGTCAGGTGTGCGCGACGACTTGACAGGCTCCGGCATGTGTCTACAGTAACACTTGATTGATACAGTTGTTCTGCAATAACCGGGGAACCCCCCGGAGAGGAGCCCCCGGTGGTCATTCTGCAGATCGAGCATCGCGTCCGCGATTTCGAGACGTGGAAGGCGGCGTTCGACCGCGACCCGGCTGGCCGCCTGGCGGGCGGCGTGCGACGCTACGAGATCTACCGGCCCGTGGACGATCCGCGGTACATCGCCGTCGACCTGGCGTTCGACAGCCGGGCCGCGGCGGAGGCATTCAAGCTCGGCCTGGAGGACCTGTGGCGGTCGCCCGAGGCCGGGCCGGCGCTTGGTGGCACCCCGACGGCGCGCATCGTCGACGTCGTGGAGAGCAGGCTGTACTGAGCCGACCGCGCGAGTTCGGCCAGTCGTTCTGGTCGACAGGACCTTAACCTTCTGGTAGGGTAAGTGTCGTGGAGACCAGAACCGGCGCTGCGGGAGCATCGGAAGGCTACGACCCGTCGCGCTTCCCGCCGTTCGCGGTCACGGTGGACGTGGTGATCCTGACCATGTCCCAGGGGACCCTGCAGGTGCTGCTCGTGCGTCGCGGAGAGGCGCCCTTCAAGGGCATGTCGGCCATCCCCGGTGGCTTCAAGCGTCCCACGGAGACGCTGGACCAGGCGGCCAGGCGGGAGCTCTCCGAGGAGACCGGCGTCGATGCCGCGAGCCTGCTGACCCAGTTCGGTGCGTATGGCGATCCTGGGCGCGACCCCCGTATGAACGTCGTGACCGTCGCCTATCTCGCGGTCCTCCGCGACGTCGGGGCGGTCGTGGCGGGCTCGGATGCGGCGGACGCCTCGCTGGTCCCGGCGTCCGACGTGCTCAAGGGCACGATCGAGCTGGCATTCGATCACCTGCGGATCGTGCGCGACGCCGTCGAGCGCGTCCGCCTGGAGCTCGAGGTCACCGGCATCGCCGCGGCATTCGTCGGCGCGACATTCACCCTGTCCGAGCTGCGCGCGGTCTACGAGGCCGTCTGGGGTGTGCAGCTCGACGCTGCGAACTTCCGGCGCAGCATCGTCACGGATGGCGGTTGGGTGATCCCGACCGGGCACCGAGCCCCGCCCGGGCCGGGCGGAGGTCGGCCGGCGGCGCTCTATCGGGCGGGGCGGGCGTGGAGCCAGGGCGGACCCATCCATCGCCTGCCGCAGACACGCGAGAGGAAGTGAGCCGGTGAGAGCCGTCGTCTACGACAGGTACGGACCGCCGGAGGTTCTGCGTCTCGAGGACGTCGCGCGGCCGCTCCCCGGGGACGACGAAGTCCTCGTCAGGATCCACGCCACGACGGTCGCCCGGGCGGACTGCGCGACGCGAGAGGCGAACCGACGCAGCGGCCTGGTCGCCATGGTCATCAGCCGGCTGGTCTTCGGCATCCGCCGGCCGAAGCAGCGGATCCTGGGCAGCGAGTTCGCGGGCGAGGTCGAAGAGGTCGGCGCGGCGGTCCGCGACTACGCGGTCGGTGACCACGTCTTCGGCACGAGCGGGCTCAGGTTCGGGGCGCACGCGGAGCTCATCCGCATGCCGGAAGATTCCTCGATGGCGCTCAAGCCCGGCGGCATGACCTTCGAAGAGGCGGCGGCGATCTGCGACGGAGCGACCAACGCACTGACGTCACTTCAGCGGGCCGACGTCCGCTCGGGGCGGACGATCCTCGTGTACGGCGCATCTGGATCCATCGGAACGGCAGCCGTGCAGCTGGCCAGGGCCCTCGGGGCCGACGTCACCGCCGTGTGCAACACCAGGAACCTCGAGACCGTGAGATCGATCGGAGCCCACCGGGTCATCGACTACACGAAGGAGGACTTCACCCGGAACGGCAGGACGTACGACGTCATCTTCGACGCGGTCGGCAAGCACTCCTTCAGGCGCTGCCGTGGCTCGCTGAATGCCGGCGGGATCTTCATCGCGACCGACGGCTTCCTGAATGCCGTGCTGGCGCTCGCGACCGCGCGGCTGGGTGACAGGCGCGTGGTCTTCCCGACCCCGCGCCACACGAGGGCGAACGTGCGCCTGATCAAGGAGCACATCGAGGCCGGGAGATATCGGGCGGTCATCGATCGGCGTTACCCGCTGGAGCAGGTCGTCGACGCGACGAGGTACGTCGAGACCGAGCAGAAGACGGGAAACGTCGTCCTGACAGTCGGCGGCGACCGCCGGACGTAGCCCGGCCCTCGAAGCTGCCTGTCGCATCTCGAGCGCGAGCCCACCTGGAGGGAGGCACCCGATCAGCCGCACATGCAGGACCGGCGGAGCTGGGCCGAGCCGGGCGACCGCCGGCCGGCAAACGCTCGCCGAGCGACGCTGGATCCATTCGCCGCTGGCGCCGGATCGACGGGAGGACGTGAGGCCATGAGAGCGGTTGTCCATGACAGGTACGGGCCGCCGGAGGTTCTGCGGATCGAGGACGTCGAGCGGCCGGTCCAGGGGGACGACGAGGTCCTTGTCAGGATCCACGCCACGACCGTCAATCGAACGGATTGCGGCTGGCGCGCCGCGAAGCCGTTCTTCGCCCGCTATTTCACCGGCTGGCGCGGGCCGAGGAGGCGAATCCTCGGCGGCGAGCTGGCCGGACAGGTCGAGGCGGTTGGCGCCGCCGTTCGCGACTTCGCGGTCGGTGACCGCGTCTTCGGGGCCATCGGCTTCGGCGCGCACGCGGAGTTCGTCTCCGTACGGGCGGATCGGGCGCTGGCTCACATGCCGGCCGGCATGACCTACGACGAGGCGGCAGCGGTCTGCGACGGGTTCATCCTGGCGCACGGGTGCCTGAAGCCGGCACGCCTCGAGAAGGGGCGCCGCATCCTCATCTACGGCGCCTCTGGATCCATCGGCACCGCGGCGGTGCAGCTTGCCAGGTACCTCGGCGCCGACGTCACGGCAGTGTGCGACGCGAAGACCGTCGATCTGGTGAGATCGCTCGGAGCCGACAGCGTGATCGACTACACCCGGCACGACTTCACGAAGAGCGGCGAGACCTACGACGTCATCTTCGACGCGGTCGGCAAGCACTCCTTCCGACGGTGCCGGCGCTCCCTGCGGCCCGGCGGGACGTACATCACGACCGATGGCGGCTATCTCTGGCACGTCCCCGTCCTGATCCTCCTGACCAGGTGGTTCGGGGAGAAGAAGGTGCTGCTCCCGGTCCCGGCGTACACGAAGGCCGACGTCCTCCTCGTCAAGGAGCTCATCGAGGGCGGCCAGTACCGGCCAGTGATCGACCGACGGTATCCCCTGGACCAGGTGATCGAGGCGACCAGGTACGTCGAGACGGGGCAGAAGACCGGGAATGTCGTCCTGATCGTCGACGCCGAGCGCGGACCCTGAGCTTGCCCCCGAGCCGGGTGCGGCATCCCGTCCGAGACCGCTCGCTTCGGCCGGGGCCGCGGACTCACCTGGGAGGGCAACCGCCCGGAGCTCGCGAGGAGGGACTCATGGCACGTGCCGAGCCTGAGCAGCAGCAGCCCGCCGACCCGTCCGTCGACGACGTCGTCGAGGCCGAAGGAGTGGCGGCGGACGACACCGAGGGTCACTCCCTGCTTACGATCGAGCTCGCAAGGACGATCGACCGGGATTGCGCTCGCGAGACGGAGAGGGCCGGCCGCAACCGCGACCGGGCCGATGAGGGCCGGCCAAAGGGCAGCAGGTGACTCCTGGACTGGTTCCGCCGAGGCTGAGCGGGTCACGCCGCCGGCGCCGGGATCATCCCGTGGCCGAGCCCTCCGACGGCGACCCGGGGCGCGGCCGTGGTCGCCAGGCATAGCGGATGTCGGGCTGCCCCTCCTCGTTGCCGGACCCATCACCCCGGGCGACCTCGACGAAGCAGTGCCGCTCGTAGAACCTGCGCGCGCCGGAGTTTGCCTGGAACGTGTAGAGGTCCAGCCCGCCCGGCCGGAGCGTCTTCGCCAACCCGAGGAGGCGGCTCCCGATGCCGTGGCCCGTCGATCCGGGCGCGACGTACAGCTGGTCGAGCATGTCGGCGGTCAAGGCCATCAACGCCACGATGGTCCCATCGTGGGCGGCGGCGACCCAGACCTCCTGCGTCGGTATGAGCTCCCCGCAGATCCATTGTCGGATCTCCGCGTCGGTGTGCGCGGGCGGGAAGTCGTACGTGGCCTTGAGCGATGCCAGGTACACGTCGACGATCGCATCCGCGTCACGGGGACCGGCGCGCCTGAGCTCGGCCTCGCCGCCCGACCTCGGCGAGGCCCGCGCATCAGGCGCCCGACTCGCATCGGAATCGGACGGTGCGTTCGCGCCGCGGGAAACGAGTCGCTCCAGCTCGCCGAGGGCCCGCAGGTCCTTCGGTCGCCGGGCACCGACCTTGGAGGCCAGCAGGTGCGCGGGCGACGCCACCACGACCCGTATGCCGCCGACGTCGGTCGTCACGGAATCCGCCACCAGCGCTTTGTGCTCGAGGTAGCCTCGCCCGCCCGGACCGATCACGGCGGCGAGCACGTCGAGATCGCCGTAGGGGGTCTCGTATAGCAGCTCCAGGGCCTGCAGGTCGGGCGTCGGCTGCCACGCCCGTGCTTCCTCCTCCGTGACCCACCCGGGGACACCGACGCGAGGCCTCGCTCCGATCTCACGGAGGAGGCTCGCCAGGCGCCGGAGGTTCCCTGCGCCAGGCGAGGGGCAGATGTCCAGGTCGCCCGGCACGAGCTCCGCTCCGAGCAGGGCGGCCCCGCTGGACCCGACCACGACGAAGGCGACGCCGGCTTCCGACAGGAGGCGCAGCAGGGACGGCATGTCAGGCCGGCGGCGTTCATCGGGCCGCTCGATGGGGAGGAACGCGCCCGCCATATCGCGGGCGATCGACCGGACCTCCGTGATGGCGCGTCGGTCGAGCGGACCGTACACGTGCGGGTAGCGGTCGTCCCCGTCGTAGCGCCACGGCGTGCTCAGCCAGCGCAGCGCGATGGTCAGGACGACATGCGGGCCGCTCTCGTGGCGGTAGAGGTCGTTGGCCACGTCGACCAGGTCGGCCATGTGGTGCGTCAGGTGGACGAACCCCTCGGCGTCCAGCGACGTCGGACGAAACGGCTCATCCAGCGGCGCAGCCGTCCAGGTGACCGTCGCGACGAGGTGGTACGCCATGGGGTCCACGGGGACCGGCATTCTGTTACGCCGAGCGGCGGGCGATGAAGACGACCGAGCCGTCGTCCGGGGTGGCGGGAGCGCCCGTGTAGCGGCCCTCGATCCGGATCTCCGAGAAGCCGGCTGTCTCCAGCATCAGGACCAGCTCGGGGGCGAAGTAGAGGTTCTCGACGAGGCGGCGCTCCTCCTCGGCAACCCTGGATCCGCCGCTCCAGAGGCGGGCCCGGACCTGGTACGACAGGCGCTGACGGAGTGGGTCGAACTCCGCCAGGCGGACGAGGAGCTCGAGCTCGTCGCCGTCCGCGGTCGGGCGGCGATCGCCTTCGATCGGCCAGTTGCGCGGCAGGGATCCTCGGTGGCCGGGCAGCCAGCGCGCCCACCGGTCTGGGTCAAGGCCCTCGTACGGCAGCTCGTGGCCGATCACGAAGGCTCCTCCCGGCTCCAGGTGCTCCAGGACCCTGCGAAGGCCGACGCGATCCTGCTCCCGGGACCCGCCGATGCCGATGGCGCCGCAGGCGAAGATCGTTCGGTAGTGGCGTGGCAGCCGGAGCTCGTGGATGGCCCGCGGATACAGGGCCGGAGTGAGGCCCTTCGCGGCCGCCTGCCGCGCCGCATGCGCAAGCATGTCCGCCGAGATGTCGACGCCGTCGATGTCCAGGCCGGCCGCCGCGAGGGGGACGAGG
The DNA here is from genome assembly GCA_963776285.1 of uncultured Chloroflexia bacterium. GTDB lineage: Bacteria > Chloroflexota > Limnocylindria > Limnocylindrales > CSP1-4 > CTSoil-043. The sequence goes on along the minus strand of CAVZLW010000009.1, from coordinate 33,607 downwards.
AGCCGGCCCGCGCCGCAGCCGAGATCCAGGGCGGGCTGCCCGAATCGCTCGATCGCACCGCGGTAGTACGCCAGCTCGTCCGGGTCCGGCGGACCCGACTCCGCCCACCAGCGGGCGACCAACCCGTAGTGCCACGTCTGGGGCCGCTCGTCCACTCTCCAACCTCCCCATGGCGTCCGGCAGCAGAGCATACGACCCGCGGATCGCATTCCTGGCGGCCGTCGGAGCGGGCAAAGAGACGGGACGAATGACGTGGCTATGCAGGATGACGGCGCACCGGGATAATCCGCACTCATGGCACGGGGGAAGGGGTCGTCCTTGCAGGCTGCCGGTCTCGTCCGACGCACGGGACGGGGCGGGATGTCAGGTGCCCGCGACGTTCTCGTCCGATCCGGCGTCAAGAGCCTGTCGCTTCGCCGGTAGCAGCGCCGATGACCAGCCTCGAGTCGACCTCGCCCGTGCTGTCACTGCCGGCCGATGTCGCGGCCGTGATCCGCGGCTTCTACACCTGTGAGTTCACCACGGTGAATCGATCGGGCCAGCCGATGACGTGGCCGGCGGTCGCCTACTTCGACGAGCCAGGGGGTCGGATCGTCTGCACGGTTTCGATCGCCTTCCCGGTCAAGGCGCACAACGCCCGCCACCATCCGGGCGTGTCGCTGTTGTTCTCCGATCCGACGGGCTCGGGACTCGTCGACCCGCCCGCGGTGCTCGTGCAGGGCGATGCGGACGTCGCCGAGGTCCTGGAGTACACGCCTGACATCATCGGGCTGTTCCGGACGGTCTCGCGACGACAGCCCGACAGCTCCCGGTTCGCCGCCAACCCGATCGCCCGGCGGATGTTCTCCTGGTACCTGTACCAGCGCATCGCGCTGCGGGTGACCCCGCGCCGCATCCTCGTCTGGCCGCACGGCGCGTCCGACCAGCCACCCACCTTGATCGAGGCCACGCATGGCGGATGAGGGCCTGCTCTCCCGCGTCGGCGACTACCCGACGGGCGTGCTGAGCTGCGTCGCGCCGGACGGATACCCCGTCAGCGTGCGGTGCGCGGTGCGATGGCGCGAGGGCACGCGCCGCATCACGTTCGCGCCGCTGCCGGGGATCGCGGCCGACTGGCGCGGGCGGGCGTGCCTCCTGTTCCACATGCACGACGAGCGGCTCGAGAACCTGCGCCAGATGGTCTTCAAGGGCGAGCTCATCGCCGCGGACGACGGCACGCTCGAGTTCGCCATCGGCGACGTCGTGACCGCCAACGGTCGGTCCGGCACCGACCGCATGCCCCACGCGACGGCGCCGCTCCACATGCTGCAGTTCTACCGGCTGGGCCGCCGCAAGGCCCGAGAATACCTGCGCACCCGCGGCGCACCCTGGCCTCAGATCCCCTTCGACGACATCACCCGCGCCGTGAACGAGTCCTGACCCGCGAAGCCGGCGCACGTACACGGAGGACTGCCCATGACACGCGACCTGGCTCCAGGACTCGGCGACGAGGTGCAGGCGCCCGCACGTCCCGGCGCGGCGGTCGCGCAGCCCTTGGAGTCGATCGCGAAGCCTGCCGCATCGATCTCGGACGACCGGGTCCTGCCGCTCTCGCGGGCCGTCGCCGCCCTCGTGATCCCGTTCCTGCTCGTCGCGTTCGGGGTCCTCTACGTGCAGCCCGGGGTGGCGACCGACCTCTTCGCCTGGCCCGTCAAGCCGCCGCTCACGGCGATGCTGCTCGGGGCCGCGTATCTCGGCGGAGTGGTGTTCTTCTCCTTCGTGCTCGCCACGCGGCGGTGGCACGAGGTCGGCCTCGGGTTTCCCCCGGTCGCAGTCTTCGCCTCGTTGCTGATGGTCACGACGCTCATCCACTGGGGCCTCTTCAGCCTTGACAGGGTGGCCGGTTGGACGTGGGTGGCGATCTACGTCGTCGCGCCGCCGCTGGTGGTCGCCGCGTGGTGGCTGAACCGCCGCCGGGACCCCGGGCCGACGGCCGGGGAGTCGCTCCTGCCGCGACCCGTGACGACGGCCATTCTCGTGGGTGGCGCGGCCGCGCTGGTGATGTCGGCGCTGCTGTATGCGATCCCCGAGGCGTTCGTCGACGTCTGGCCGTGGCGCCTCACACCGCTGTCCGCCCGCGTGCTGGCCCCGATGATCTGCCTCCCCGGCATCCTCGCGATCGGGATCGCATTCGATCGGCGGACCGCGGCGCAGCGCCGGCCGCTCATCGCCCAGGCAGCCGCTCTCGCGGCAATGCTCCTCGCCCTGGTCATTCGACGCGACGATCTCGTCGGCCCGGGAGTCAGCGTGGGACTCGCCTGGTTCGTCCTGGCCGGCTCACTGGCCGGCACGGTGGCCCTTCTGCTCCTGCCCGGGCGCCTGCCTCGCCGCACGTAAGTCAGCGCCCAGCCCCGCCGCACGCGGGCCGAGCCCATGCCTCGCCCCAAGCGGGCCGAGCCCCCCACCCCTTCTGCCCGGGGTAGCATCCCGGGCGTGGGGATCGAGCGATGATCGAGGCCGACGTCCTGGTCGAGGGCGGCACCGTCGTCGACGGGACCGGGGCGCCCGGCTTCGCCGGAAGCGTGGCGGTGATCGACGACCGCCTACTCGTCCTGCCGGAGAACGCGGAGGGTGGGCCGCGCGACGGCACCCCATCCGGGGTCCGGGCCGCACGGCGGATCGACGCCCGCGGCCTCGTCGTCGCGCCGGGCTTCATCGACCTGCACAGCCACGGCGGCCTGGTGATGCTGGCCGAGCCGCTCCACGAGCCGAAGGTGCGCCAGGGCGTCACGACCGAGCTGATCGGCGTCGACGGCAACGCCTATGCTCCGTTCCCCTCGCGCCGCGACCTCGCCGACTACGTCGTGCTCAACGGCGGCCTCGACGGCCGGCCGGACATCGCCTACGACTGGGCGACCGTTGCCGAGTACCTCGCGCGCTACGACCGGCGGACCTCGGTCAACGTGGCCTACGTCGTGGGCAACTCGCCGCTCCGGATCGCCTCGGTGGGCTGGGACGAGGTCGAGGCCGACCGGGCCGCGATGGCCGACCAGCGCTCGCGGCTCCGAGAGGCCATGGAGGAGGGCGCGTTCGGCGTCTCCACCGGCCTCGACTACCCGCCCGGGTCGTACGCCACGACCGCCGAGCTCGTGGAACTGGCCGTGGAGGCGGCCCGCCTCGGCGGGATCTACCACACCCACGTCCGGTATCCCCTCGGCGACGGCTTCCTCGACCCGTACCGCGAGGCGATCGAGATCGGGCGGCGGTCGGGCTGCCCGGTCCACATCACGCATTTCTACCATCGGCCGACCTTCCCGGGCCCGCCGGAGGTGATGCTCGCCCTCGTGGACGACGCCCGGGCCGAGGGGCTCGACGTCACGTTCGACCTCTACCCCTCCGAGTGGGCCAGCACCCGGCTGCTGATCATGCTGCCGAACTGGATGCAGGCCGGCGGTCTCGTGCCGTTGCGCGAGCGCCTCGCCGATCGGCAGGTCCGGGCCCGGATCCGCGAGGAGTCGGGGGCAAGGGGGCGCCTCTTCGCGGGCGATCGATCGTGGGACGAGGTGCGCCTGGGCCACTTCGCCCGCCCGGAGAACGCGGGCTGGGAGGGGCGCACCCTCGGCGACTACCTGGCCGCGACGGGCCTGGACCCGGTGGATGCCATCTGCGACCTGCTGCTGGCCGAGGACCTCCGCATCAACCAGGTGACGCCGGGGGGACATCGGGCGGGGATCGAGCGGTTCATCCGCCATCCCCGGGCCATGATCGCCACCGACGGCGTCATGATCGGGGCGAAGCCGGCGCCCCGGACGTACGGGACCTACCCGCGGATCCTCGGCGAGTTCGTCCGCGAGGAGCGCGTGCTGGGCCTCGAGGAGGCAGTCCGGAAGATGTCGGGCGCTTCGGCCGCCCGACTCGGGCTCGCCGACCGGGGCATCGTCGCCGACGGCTTCCGGGCGGACCTGGTCGTGTTCGACCCGGCGCGGGTGCGGGCGCTGGCGACCTACGATGAACCGAGGCGCTTCCCGGAGGGGATCCCATACGTGCTGGTGAACGGCGTGCTGGTGGTCGACCGCGGCGAGCACACGGGGGCGACGCCCGGGCGAGCGCTGCGGCGAGGGCGCCTGGACTGACTCCGGGCGCCTGCCTCGACGCCTGGAGCGACGCCGGCAGCGACAGCGAGGCGGCGACGACGGCGAGGCGGCGACGCCTTGACATGTCACTCCGGCGAACCGCACCCTAGCCCGACCTTCGGATGGCCGGGGCGGGAGCGGTGGAGAGGACCGCTGGCGCCCGCGGGCAGGACCGGGGCACCAGGAGGGGCGGCGTGGCCGAGCTCGGCGAGAACCGGTACGGCAAACGGGCGATCCGGCTCGTGAAGGTCGTCCGGGATCCGGACGGCGACCGCGTCCGTGATCTCACCGTCGACATCGCGCTCGAGGGCGACTTCGAGGCCGCCCACGTCGCCGGAGACAATGCCCTCGTCGTCGCGACCGACACCATGAAGAACACGGTGTATGCGCTGGCGGCCGACCGGCTCAGCGGACCGATCGAAGACTTCGGGGTGATGCTCGCGACTCATTTCGCGGCGTTCCCGCAGGTCCGGCGAGCGACCGTTGGCCTCCACGAGCACCGCTGGACGCCGATCCCGCATGGCAGCGGGCCTGCTCCGGACGCCTTCCGGCGCGCCGGCGACGCCACCCGAACCTCGACGGTCGCGGCCACCCGGGACGCAGTCGTCGTCGAGTCCGGGGTCGAGGATCTCGTCCTGATGAAGACCGGGGGGTCGGCGTTCGCGGGCTTCGCCCGGGACGCCTACACGACGCTGCCCGAGACACGCGACCGGATCATGGCGACCAGGGTGACCGCGACCTGGCGCTGCGAAAGCCCGCCCCCGAACTGGGATGCCAGCCACGCCGCGATCTCGGCCACCCTGCTCGACGTCTTCGCGGAGCACCAGAGCGAGTCCGTCCAGCACTCGATCTGGGTCATGGCCAGCGCCATGCTCGCGCGGCATGCCGAGATCGACGAAGTCCGGATGGCGTTTCCGAACCTCCATCACTGGGCGGTCGACCTCGCGCCGCTTGGCGGCGAGAATCGCGGCGAGGTCTTCGTCGCGACCGTCGAGCCGCATGGCCTGATCGAGGCCACCGTCCGGCGCTCGGTCCCGTGACCAGGCTGGCACCGGGAGTCGAGATCGACGGGCCGGCGGTCCACGGCGAGGAGCGCGTCCTCACGCCGGAGGCCGGCCAGTTCGTCGCCGACCTCGAGCGCCGCTTCCGTGGCGAGCGGCAGGGCCTGCTCCGCCGTCGCATGGCTCGCCACGCGGAGATCGCCGCGGGGCAGCTGCCCGGCTTCCTGCCGGAGACCGCGGACATCCGTGCGGGGAGGTGGCTGGTGGCGCCGGCGCCGCCCGACCTCGACGACCGGCGGGTTGAGATCACCGGTCCGGCCGAGCCGAGGATGATGATCAACGCCCTGAACTCTGGCGCCCGCGTCTTCATGGCCGACTACGAGGACGCTCTCAGCCCGACCTGGTCGAACATCATCGGCGGCCAGGTCGCGATGCAGGACGCGGTTCGTGGCACGCTGGCCTTCGAGACCCCGGAGAAAGCCTACCGCCTGGATGCCCGGACAGCGACCCTCCTCGTTCGGCCTCGCGGCTGGCACCTCGAGGAACGCCACCTGCTGGTCGACGGCCACCCGGTCTCGGCGAGCGTCTTCGATGCCGGCCTCCACCTGTTCCACAACGCGGCCGAGGCGCTCGGCCGCGGGTCCGGCCCGTACTTCTACCTGCCGAAGCTCGAGAGCCACCTCGAGGCGCGCCTGTGGAACGACGTCTTCGTCCATGCCCAGGCCGCCGCCGGCATCCCGCGCGGCAGCGTCCGGGCGACCGTGCTCATCGAGACGATCCTGGCGGCGTTCGAGATGGACGAAATCCTGTTCGAGCTCCGCGAGCACGCCGCAGGCCTCAACGCCGGCCGCTGGGATTACATCTTCAGCCTCATCAAGCGCTTCCGGGAGCTTCCTGCGTTCGTGTTCCCTGACCGAGGTCAGGTCACCATGGCCGTCCCGTTCATGCGCGCTTACACTCGCCTCCTGGTGGCCACCTGCCACCGCCGCGGCGCCCACGCCATCGGCGGCATGTCCGCCTTCATCCCGAACCGCCGCGAGCCCGAGGTGACGGCGAACGCCCTGGCGCGGGTGCGCGAGGACAAGGAGCGCGAGGCAGGCGACGGGTTCGATGGCACGTGGGTCGCCCATCCCGACCTGGTGCCGGTCGCCGCCGAGGTCTTCGACCGGGCGCTCGGAACGCGGCCGCATCAGCAGGAGGCGCCCGGCGTGGCCGGCGTCGAGGCGGCCCAGCTGCTCGATGTGGCCATTCCCGGCGGGCGGGTGACCGAGGCGGGCGTGCGTCAGAACGTCAGCGTCGCGATCCGCTACCTCGACGCGTGGCTGCGCGGGAACGGCGCGGCGGCGCTCGACAACCTCATGGAGGACGCCGCAACGGCCGAGATCTCGCGGTCCCAGCTCTGGCAGTGGTTGCGCCACGGCACTCCGCTGGAGGAAGGGACCCCGTTCACGGCCGAGCGCTACACGCGCCTCCGGGACGAGGAGCTCGAGCGCATCGGGCGTGGCCAGGGGCGAGTGGCCGAGGCGGCGGCGCTTCTCGACGACCTGGTCCTCGCCGACGACTTCGCCGAGTTCCTCACCCTGCGCGCATACGAGCTGCTCGACTGAACGTCCTCGACCGACGCCCGCGTCGCGACCGGGGCTGGCGCGACGCTCATGCGACCGGCTCGATCCTCCGTTCCACGAACGTCCCGAACCCGCGCCGGCCGACGAAGGCGCCATCGCGGACGACGAACGAGCCGCGGACGATGGTCGAGAGGACCGCCCCTCGGACCTCGCGGCCCTCGTACGGCGTGTAGTCGCTTGCGTGGTGGAGATCGGCGGCCCGGAGGGTCCGCCGGGCGCCCGGGTCGAAGAGCACGAGGTCAGCGTCGCGACCGACCTCGACGGCGCCCTTGGACCCGAAACCGAAAAGCCGGGCCGGCGTGGTGGAGAGCAGGTCCACCATCTGCTCCAGGGTGATCCGCCCTGTTGCCACGCCGGCGTCGTACACGATCGCCAGCAGCGTCTCGATGCCGGGTGCGCCGTTCGAGACCCGGTCGAACGACTCGCGCCAGCTTCGCTTCTCCACCCCGACGCGATCCGGGACGTGGTCGGTGGCAACCAGCGAGAGGTCGCCCGCCGCGAGCCCGGCCCAGAGGGCATCGATGTGCTCGGCTGGCCGGAGCGGTGGCGAGATGACGAACCGGGCAGCCTCCTCCGGGTCGCCGTCGTAGCGGCGGTCGTCCATCGTGAGGTAGACCGGGCAGGTCTCGGCGAACACGGGCAGTCCGTCGGCCCTGGCCGTCCGGACCTCGGCCAGCGCATCGGCTGACGAGAGGTGGACGACGAACAGGGGGGCCCGGGCGGCCCGGGCCAGGGCCACCGCACGATGGGTCGCTTCGGCCTCCACGTACGGTGGTCGCGAGGTCGCGTGGAAGCGGGGTCCCACCTCGCCCGCCTCGAGGTGGCGGGCGGTCAGCGCGTCGAGGATGGCCTTGTTCTCGCAATGGACCTGCAGCATTCCGCCATGTCGACCGGTCGCCTCCAGCGCCCGGAGGATCGCGGCGTCGCCAAGGCCGAAGTCGTAGACCATGAACGCCTTGAAGGTCGGGACGCCGGCGTCGATGGCGACGGGGATCTCGGCCACGACGTCGTCGTGCCAGGCGGTGATCACCAGGCTCGGGGCGACATCCACGGCGCTGTCGGCCTTCGTCGCGGCGCGCCACTCCCGGAGACCGGTGACGAGCGATCGGGCCGCGGCTTCGGACGACCCGGTGCCCGGGTTGTTGAAGGCGAGGAATGTCGTCGTGCCGCCGAATGCCGCTGCGACGGAGTCGTCGAAGAACCGGTCCGGCATCTCGTCGGTGGCGACGCGCACATGGGTGTGGACGTCCACGACGCCCGGCAGGACGAGGAGGTCGGTCGCGTCCACCACCTCCCGCGCGGTCGCGGCGAGTGCGCCGAGATCCGGCTCCACCGCCACGATGCGGCCGCCCTCGACGGCGACGTCGGCGCGGGTCGACCCAGCGGCCGCGACGACCGTCCCGCCCCGGACCAGGAGGTCGGTCACGGGCTACGCCCGCTCCAGGATCTCGATCTCCTGGGCGCCCTCCCAAGGCACCTCCGCCCGACCTCGCGGAGGCGCTCGGCCCAGCCCCCATCCGGCTCGATGCTCGCGAAGTGGTTCGCTGCGAGCTGGCCGACCTTCGACGACGTCGTGCAGCGCCGTACGGGACGAAGATCTCGCACTCGCTGACACCGCCGGGATAGAGGGCCAGCTGGCCCGGCGCCGGGTGCGACGTGTGGTTCTCCCAGCCCACGTCCGGGCGCAGGTCGCCGTACGGGATCCACGTGGACTCGCCGCTCCAGCGGCAGTGGATGAGCCGCGCCCGCAGGGGCAGGAGCGCCCGAATCACCGCGAGGTCCGGGGCGCGTCAGGCTCCCAGCGGGCGCTAAAGTGCAGGTCACCAACCCGGATCGACAGATCGCTCATCGGCGGAGGATAGCGCGTGTCGCAGGACCGGCCGACCATCTCCACCCACGTCCTGGACACGGCCGCGGGCATCCCACGGGCAGGCGTCGTCGTCCGGCTGCGGCGGGCCGAGCCGGGGGCCGATGAGCGGGTGTCGTCGGCGAGGGAGTCACCGACGAGGACGGACGGATCGGGGATCTGCTGGGGGGCGGGCCGCTCGAGCCGGGCGCCTACCGCCTCGAGTTCCGCCTCGCCTCGGATGGGTTCTTCAGCGCGGTCACGCTGGAGCTGCGGATCCTCGACACCACGCGGGGCTACCACGTGCCGCTGCTGCTTGCGCCGTTCGGCCTGACCACGTATCGCGGCTCGTGACCGGCGGACCCGACAGGCCGACGATCGCGCGGCGCGTGCCCGAGCCGCGGCGCGATCCCGAGCCGCTGCGCGATCCCGCGAGCCGCTCCCGCCGATCGCGATCCCGCCGATCGACCGGCTCGACGTCCTCGACGACGAGGCCTGTCGGGCGTCATTGGGCCCCCTGTTCGAGTCGGCCCCGCAATTCCTCGCCCACTTGTGCGCGGGGCGGCCGTTCCGCGACGAGCGCGGCCTGTTCGCTACCGCCCGCGTCATCGCCCACGCGATGCCCGAAGCCGACCAGCTCGAGCTGATCGATGCCCATCCGCGCCTCGGGGCGCCGCCCGGGTCGGTGTCGGCCCACTCCTTCGCCGAGCAGGGCTACGACCGCCGGCGGACCGAGGCGGCAGGCGACGCCGAGCGGACCGGGGTGGCAGCCCGCCTCGAGCGCCTGAACGCGGCCTACGAGGCTCGCTTCGGGTTCCGGTACTGCGTCTTCGTGGCCGGGCGGCCCCGGGCCGCGCTGGTGCGGGGGTTCGAGGCCGCCCTCGATGCCCGGCGTGACGCCGAGATCGCGCGGGCGCTCGACGCCGTGGTGGACATCGCCGCGGATCGTTACACAAGGGCCGTCGGCCGGGCCGAGTGAGGCGCGAGCAGCCTTCCGGTCAGCTCCATCCGGGGCCGTCGTGAGCTCGGCCCGCGGCGATCTCCGCGATCGCGGACGCGTGCACGGCGGCACAGTCGAAGGTGCGGAAGCCTGGATCGCGTCCCGCGAATGCGAGGCCAAGATCCGTCCCGCCGAGCAGGACCGCCTCCGCGCCAAGGTCCTCGACGAGCGCGCGGCCCGCGCTGAAGAAGAGCTCGCGCTGCCCCTCGGTGACCACCGCCGCGACGGCCATCGCGGCGTAGGCGTCGTGGACTCGCAGGAGCAGGTCCGTCGGTGGAGCCACGACCTCGGCGTGCCGAACCGCGCCGTAGAGTCGCGACTCCATCGCGACCCGCGTGCCGAGGATCCCCACCCGGCGAAGGCCCTCGCGCTCGATCCCGCGATCCACCTCGACGAGCATGTCGATGACGGGCAGCGGCGACACGGCCCGGAACGCGTCGATGCAGAAGTGGCCGGCGATGGAGGTCACGGCAACCGCTCGTGCCCCCGCCGCCTCCAGCCGGTCCGTCAGGCGTCGGTAGATCGTCACCTGGGCATCGACATCACCGGACGCCTGGTTGCGCAGAAGCGTCGGTGCGTCGGCGTGCACCATCGTCAGCTCGAGGTCGACCCCGCGAGCTGCCATGGTGGCGATCACGGATCGGTAGTAGAAGTCCGTCGCCGCCGGACCGATGCCGACGATGAGGCCGACGTGCATGGCTCCTTGGGCCTCCTGTTCCGGTTCCAGGGGTCGAGCCAGGAGAGAAGCGCGGCTCGGCTCCACGCGACCGGGTCCCGCCGGGTGAAGCCCGGTGACCCGCAGGTGGTGTCCGCGCCCGAAGGCGGCTCCGGGCGCTCAAGGGCTTCCGGAGGGGCGCCGCTCCGGCATCTTCCCGGAGTCGCTACTATCCCCCGCACGACGGGCCGCCTCACGAGCGGCAACGTCGATGCCTGGAGGGGGATCCTTGCGCGCCAGCAGTCGCGTGCCGTCCGTCATGTCCCGGTTCGGCCCTGGCACCATGACGCGATGTCGGCATGCCTGAGCTCGGGATGGCGGAGGATCGTGCCGTCCAGCGCACCCCGCAGGTGACGGACGCGCTCTACCGCGTCGCCGTCGCGGCCGGCTCGGCCCGGCAGATGGTGGAGGTCTACCCGGTCGTCCACGCGATCGTCGGCGAGCTGATGGATGCAGAGAGCTTCTGGATCTGCATCTACGACCAGCAACGGGGGCGGGTGAGCTTCCCGTACTGCCGTGACGCCGGCGGCCGGGACGTCCCGGACCCGAATGCCTGGGAGCCCCTGGGAACCGGCCTGGCGGGGCGCGCCATGGCCGAGGTGCTTCACGCGGGAGAGCCCGCCACTGCCGCCGACGACAACGGCCACTGGCTGGGCGTGCCGCTCACCGTCGACCAGGCGACGCTGGGCGCCCTGGTCGTCCGGAACGACGGCCCCGACCGGCCCTACACCGACGCCGACCGCGATGTCCTGGAGCTCGTCGGCCGCCTCGTCGCGAATGCGCTCGACCGTACGCTGGCCATCGAGGAGACCCGCCAGCGCAACGCCGAGCTGGCCGTGGTCAACGAGATCAGCGGCGCGCTGGCGAAAGGGCTCAACTTCGAGGCGATCATCGAGCTTGTCGGCCAGAAGGTTCGTGAGATCTTCGACGCCCAGACCATGGCCATCGTCCTGTACGACGAGGCGACGAGCACGATCACCTTTCCGTTCACGATCGACGGGGGCGTGCGCGCCTCGCCGCCGGCACGTCGACTGGGCGAAGGGCTGAACTCCATCATCATCAGCGAGCGCCGCCCGCTGCTCTTCGGGGCCGGCGAGGACGCCGATGCGGCAGGCGCGATCTCGTTCGGCAATCCCTCGGAGTCGTGGCTGGGCGTGCCGATCCTGGCCGGCGATCGAGTCGTCGGAGCGCTCAACCTGGAGGACGTCCGAAGCCATGCCTTCGGCGAGTCGGACCTGCGTCTCCTCTCCACGGTTGCCTCCAGCCTCGGCGTGGCGCTGGACAACGCGCGCCTCTTCGACGAAACCCGGCGCCTGCTGGTCGAAACCGACCAGCGCGCCGCCGAGCTGGCACTCGTCAACGAGATCGGGATGGCGCTGGCCAGGCAGCTCGACTTCGGGGCCGTCGTGGAGCTCGTCGGCGACCGCCTGACGACGATCTTCAGCCCGCACACGCGGGACTTCTACGTCGCTCTCTACGATCAGGCCGCCAACCTGATCTCGTTCCCGTATGAGATCGACGGCGGGCAGCGGGTCCACAACGAGCCCATCCAGCTGGGCCAGGGCCTGTCCTCGATCGTCATCAGCTCGCGGAAGCCCCTGCGGCTCGGCTCGCTCGCAGAGCAGGCCGCCCTCGGCGGGTTCCTGGCGGACGCCGCGGCCGTGGCCGGGGCGACCGAATCGTGGCTCGGCGTCCCGATCCCGGCGGGCACGGACGTGATGGGTCTCATCGCCCTCGGCAACATGGCCCCGAACGCGTTCAGCGAGGCCGACGAGCGCCTCGTCTCCACGGTGGCGTCCAGCATGGGCGTCGCCCTGGAGAATGCGCGCCTCTTCGACGAGACCAAGCGCCTTCTGATGGAGACGGACCAGCGCGCTGCCGAGCTGGCCCTCGTCAACGAGATCGGCGGCGCCCTCGCCGCCCAGCTCGACTTCCAGGCCATCACCGAGCTCGTGGGCGAACAGGTGCGCCTGCTGTTCGAGGCGAAGTCGATGTTCATTGCCCTGTATGACCCGGGGATCAACGAGATCAGCTTCCCTTACGAGGTCGAGGAGGGCGAGCGGTACTACTCCGCAGCGATGCCGCTGGGCGAAGGCCTGACCTCGATCGTCATCCGGACGCGCGAGCCGCTCCTGCTCGCCACGAGCGCCGAAGCCGAGCGCCACGGCGCCATCCTGGCCGGCCTGCGGACCGAGTCCTGGCTCGGGGTGCCCATCCTCGCCGGCGATCGCGTCCTCGGGGCCATGGCTCTCGAGAGCCTGCAGCCGCATGCGTTCAGCGAAGCCGACGTCCGGCTCCTGAGCAACCCTCGCCTCGAGCCTGAGCGTGGCGCTCGAGAACGCGCGCCTCGTCGACGAGACGCGCCAGCGCGCGGCCGAGCTGGCCATCGTCAACAGCGTTGGGCAGGCCGCTCGCCGGGCCAGCTCGACCTCGATGCTCTGATCGCGCTCGTCGGCGACCAGCTGCGCGACACCTTCGATGCCGACATCGTCTACGTGGCCCTGCACGACCCGGAGGCGAGCATGATCGAGTTCCCTACTACAGCGAGAACGGCGTCCAGGCACCCCAGCCGCGAATGCGATACGGCGAGGGCCTGACCTCGCACATCCTCCGGACGCGGCAGCCACTGCTGCTCAACCGGGAGGGCCAGTTCGAGGGGATCGCCGCGCGTCGGCACCCCGCGCCAGCTCGTACCTGGGCGTGCCCGATCGTTGCCGGCGACGTCGCCATCGGCGTCATCAGCGTCCAGAGCACCACCGAGGAGGGCCGGTTCGGCGAGGCTGACCAGCGCCTCCTGGCGACCCTCGCGGCGAACGTCGGGGTGGCCATCCAGAACGCCCGGCTCTACCGCGACTCGCAGCGCCGGCCGCCGAGATGGCCGCCCTCGCCGAGGTTGGCCGCCGAGATCTCGGCGATGCTCGACCTCGGCTCGGTCCTCCTGCGCATCGCCGAGCGGGCGCGCAGGCCCTGCTTGACGGGCGACACGAGCGCCGTCTTCCTGGCCGAGGACGATGGCCGCGTCTTCCGGCCGTTCGTCGCCCTCGGCAGCTTCGGCGACGCCGTCATGGCGGACACCATCCAGCCCGGCGAGGGGATCATCGGCGACCTCGCGCTGCCGCGGCGAGGCCGAGGTCGTCAACGACGTCGCCAGCGACGCCGGACGGTCACGATCCCGGGCACCGAGGAGGACGACGTCGAGTATCGGATCATGGCGGCGCCGCTGCGGGCCCGCGGCGAGGTCATCGGCATGATGGCCGTCTGGCGCTCGGCGCACCCGGCGACGTCTTCACCGCGGCCGACCTCGACTTCCTCGTGGGCCTCGTCGCAGCAGGCCGCGATCGCCATCCAGAACGCCCGCCTCTTCGAGGAGGGCCGGGCGGCGCAGGAGGCGGCCGAGCAGGCCAACCAGGCCAAGAGCACCTTCCTTGCCGCCATGAGCCATGAGATCCGGACCCCGATGAACGCGATCATCGGCATGAGCGGCCTGCTGCTCGAGACGCCGCTGAGCGACGAGCAGCGCGACTACGCCGACACGATCGACACCTCCGGGCGAGGCGCTCCTCACGATCATCAACGACATCCTCGACTTCTCCAAGATCGAGGCCGGCAAGATCGACCTGGAGACCGCGCCCGTTCGCCCTGGGCCCTGCATCGAGGGCGCCCTCGACGTGCTCGCGCCGGCGGCCGCGGCCAAGGGCATCGAGCTGGCCTACGAGCTCGACGACGACCTGCCGCGGGCGGTCTCGGGCGACGTGGGTCGCCTCCGCCAGGTCCTCCTCAACCTGCTCTCCAACGCCGTCAAGTTCACCGAGCACGGCGAGGTCGTGCTGCGAGTCGGCGGCCGGCGCCTGGCCGGGCGCGCCGTGGCGTCGGACAGCCGCTGTGGGAGATCGTGGTCGAGGTGCGCGACACCGGGCATCGGCATCCCGGCCGACCGGATGGACCGGCTGTTCCAGTCGTTCAGCCAGGCCGACCTGTCGGTCTCGCGACGCTACGGTGGCACGGGCCTCGGGCTGGCCATCAGCCGCCGCCTGGCGGAGCTGATGGACGGCGACGATGTCGGCGGAGAGCCATGGGCGTCGACGGGCGAGGGCAGCGACCTTCCGGCTCACGATCCGCGTCGCCGAGGCGTCCGACCGGGACCTGCCGCAGATCCGCGGCGGGCTCCTGCCCGAGCTGGTGGGGCGCGCGGGCGCTGATCGTCGACGACAACTCGACCAACCGCCGCATCCTCGTCACCCAGATCGCGCGCTGGGGGATGACGGCCCGCGAGACGGCCCCGCCGAGCGAGGCGCTCGCCTGGGTCGCGTCCGGGCGAGCCGTTCGACGTCGCCCTCATCGACATCGCCATGCCCGAGATGGACGGCTATCGCGCTCGCGGAGCGGCTCCACGGCACCCCCGGCGGCCGCATCGCTGCCCATCGTGGTCCTGTCGTCCGTCGGCCATCGAGATCGCGAGGCGCCGGACATCGCGGCGTTCCTCACCAAGCCGGTGAAGCCATCATCTCTCCACGACGCCCTCGTCACCGTGCTCGTCGGGGCCGAGCCTGCCGCCGCGACGCGCGCGGCGGAACGGCCGGCGATCGACGGCGAGCTCGGATCGCGCCACCCGCTGCGCGTGCTGCTGGCCGAGGACAACCCCGTCAACCAGAAGCTCGCCATCCGGCTGCTGGCGCAGATGGGCTACACCGCCGACGTGGCCGGCAACGGCCTCGAGGCGATCGCGGCCCTCGACGCCTCGCCTTACGACCTCATCCTCATGGACGTCCAGATGCCCGAGCTCGACGGCCTCGAGGCCACCCGGCGGATCCGCGCCGCGCGGCCCGACGAGCGAGGGGCCGTGGATCGTGGCGATGACCGCCAACGCCCTCGCCGGCGACCGCGAGGCCTGTCTCGCAGCGGGCATGAATGACTACGTCGCGAAGCCGATCCGGCCGGCCGCGCTCGCGGCGGCCCTGGCCGCCGCTCCGTCGAGCGGCCCGATCAGCCCGGATCCAGGCGGTCCATCGCCGTCGCCTGGAGGATCCGATGCCTGACGCGCCGATCGATCGGGCAACGTTCGCCGAGCTGCTCGAGACGGTGGGCGGTGACCGCGATTTCCTCGCCGAGCTGGTCGAGACCTATCGCACGGACTGCCCGGGCCTGCTCGCCCAGCTGCGCACGGCGGTGGCGGGCGGTGATGCCGCCGCCGCCCGGCGAGCCGCGCACTCCCTCAAGTCGACGAGCGCAAGCCTGGGGGCGCTCGGACTGGCGGCCCAATGCCGCGAGATCGAGGGCGCGGCCACCGCCGGCGACCTCTCGGGGCTCGACGAGCGGGTGGAGCGGGCCGCGGCGACCTACGCAGAGGTGGAGGCTGCCCTGGGCGCGGCCGTGACCCCGGGCGAGGCGGCGTGAGCGACGAGCGCGGGCGCGTCCTCGTCGTCGACGACACCCGTCTCAACCGGAAGATCCTCGCTCGCGCGCTCGAGACCCAGGGTCACGAGGTGGTTGAGGCCGACAACGGCCGGGTGGCCCTGGACCTGCTCGAGGCGGTCGGCGCCTCGGGCATCGACGTGATCCTGCTCGACCTCGAGATGCCCGAGATGGACGGCTATGAGACGCTCCGCCGGATCAAGGCCTCGGACGCCATCGGCCACCTCCCGGTCATCGTGATCTCGGCGGTGGACGAGCTCGACAGCGTCGTCCGCTGCATCGAGATGGGGGCCGCCGACTACCTGCCGAAGCCGTTCAACACGGCCGTCCTCCGGGCCCGCCTCTCGACCTCCCTGGCCGCGAAGCGTCTGCGGGACCTCGAGCGCGACTACCTGCGGACGATCGACCGCCAGCGCTCGGAGCTGGCGCGCTTCCTCTCTCCCCAGGTGGCCGAGCTGGTGTCCAGCCCGGACGGCGAGGCGCTGCTGGGCGGACACCGGCGGATCATCACGGCCGTCTTCAGCGACCTGCGCGGTTTCACCGCATTCGCCGAGACGGCGGAGCCTGAGGAGCTTCTCGACATGCTCCGCGACTACCACGCCGAGATGGGCGCCCTCGTGGTGCAGTTCGGCGGCACCCTCGAGCACTTCGCGGGCGACGGCATCCTCGTCTTCTTCAACGACCCCGTCGCCCAACCCGACCACGAGGACCGGGCGGTGCGGATGGCGGTCGCCATGCGAGAGCGCTTCGAGACGATCAACGTGGCCTGGCGCAAGCGAGGTTACGACCTCGGATTCGGGGTCGGCATGGCCGTCGGGCACGCCACCCTGGGGCGGATCGGCTTCGACGGCCGCTACGACTACGCGGCCATCGGGACCGTGGTCATCATGGCCGCGCGCCTCTGCAGCGAGGCGCGTCCCGGCCAGATCCTGGTCAACCAGCGCGGCTACTCGGCAGTCGAGGAGCTCGTCTACGGCGAGCCGGTGGGCGAGCTGACGCTGAAGGGTTTCAGCCGCCCGGTCACCGCCTACAACGTGGTGGGCCTCGCTCCCGTGTCGTGATCCCGGTGGACGCGCTGTCGTGCGTGCTCGTCCTCGCCCGCCGTCGGCGCGTTCTCCTGAGGGAGGTGTCGAAGGCATCCTCGGGCGCGACAGCCGCAGCGGGCGAAGGGCCGAGCTGGGCGCCTTCGCCGACGCACTCGCGGAGATCGGCGCCCGGCACAAGCGGACCCGGCCGTTCCGGCCGCAGACCAACGGCTAGGCCGAGCGCTTCAACGGCACGCTGCTCACCGAGTGGGCCTACGTACGACGCTGAGACTCGAACCAGGCGAGGCTCGACGCCCTGCCGCCGTTCGTCACCTGCTCCAACGAGCGGCGACCCCACGGCTCGCTGAACGAGCAGTCACCCGTGACGGCCCTGGTCAACAACGTGTCCGGGAATCACAGCTAGCGCTCGTGACCGCGATCACGTTCACGCCAGTCGCCGACTCTCGCGGGCCAGTGCTCCTCGTGAAACATCGCGACCCGGCCCTCGGCGCCAGCGTCATGAAGCCCGAGCAGCGTCACGCCCTCGCTCTCCTGCCCAAGCACGACGGCTTCGCCGGGCTCGATCGGGCCCCCACACACCTCGCAGATCGGCTGATCGTTCGTCGACATTGGGCGCTTCCCTCTGTGCCTTCGGGCCGCCGACTGGCGGCGGCTCCATCGTAGGCCTGCGGGGGGAAGCCGCCGATATCCGCTCGATCCGACGCTGGCCACTGACGCGCCGCCTCGAGAGCCGGCGGCTGCGTCGGCCCGCGACATCGTCGACAGCGCCGATCGGGCGCGCGGCGGGTTGCCGATCGATGGCACACTGTCGCGCGGCTCGCGTCCTCGCTTCGTTCGCCGCGATGGCCAATCGTCACCAGGAGATCTTGCATGCGCAGACTCGCCCTGCTCGCGCTCGCGATCGGCGCGACCGCCATCCTGTCCGCGTGTGGCGGGGGCAATTCCGCCGCTCTGACCGGGAAGGACTGGCAGCTGACCACGATCACCGAGAAGACGCCGGCGTTCCAGGGAGTCATCCCGCCGGCGGACCAGTCGAAGTACAGGATCACGTTCAACCCGGACGGCACGTTCAACGGGACGGCCGACTGCAACCAGATCGCGGGGACGTACAAGACCAGCGGCTCGAACAAGATCGAGATCACCCCCGGCATCTCAACCATGGCCCTGTGCCCCGACGGCTCGTTCGACACCCTGTTCGTGCACGCGCTCAGCCAGGCGGCCACCTACAACATCGCCAACGACCAGCTGACGATCACCCTCGCCAACGAGGGCACCCTCGCCTTCATCGTCGGCGTCGCGGCCAGCTCCACGCCGGCAGCCTCTGCGGCAGCGGGCGCCTCGCCCACGCCGGCCCCCACGGCCAATCCGACCGCCAAGCCGACGGCCAATCCGACCGCCAAGCCGACGACCAATCCGACCGCCAAGCCGACACCGGCCTCGACCACGGCCCCGGTCGCGACGCCCGCGCCGAGCCCCGCGACCGGCCTCATCGGCAAGGCGTGGCAGCTGACCGCGATCACCGAGAAGGTCCCGGCGTTCCAGGGCGTCGTGCCCGAGGCCCAGCAGCCCAATTACACGATCACGTTCATGGCCGACGGCACGTTCTCCGCCAGGGCCGACTGCAACAACCTGGCCGGCACGTTCACGACCGCCGATGCGACGGCCGCGTCGGGCGACCTCGTGCTGGTCCCTGGCCCGGTGAGCCTCGCGGCATGCCCCGAAGGCTCGTACTCCGACCTGTACGTCCTCGCGCTGACCAACACCGCGAGCTACGCGATCGCGAACGGCGCTCTGACGATCACGCTGAAGGACGAGGGGACGCTCGTCTACAAGTAAGGCATGAACGCCGACCGAACGCCCGGGTCGCGAGGCCCGGGCGTTCGGTCGCCCTGGCACGAGGGAACGACGTCCGGCGTGGGAACGACGTCCGGCGTGGGAATCGCCGGGTGCCGATGCTCGCAGGGACCGGGCCGGGGGGGTCGGCCCGTCCCTGCGGCGGTGACTGCGATGGCAGAGCCACCGGGGTCGAGTGACCGACTCCCGGACCTCAGATGTGCAAGGACCCGTCGCCCCGGTCTCCCGAAGGCGTTCCAGCTCGGGTCGTGGCGGAGGCACACGACGGCGCCGTCATCGCCTGCGCCCAGACGTCCACCCTGCGGTTGTCGTCAATCCCAGACGGCGTAGCCCCATTCTGGAGCGCGCGTCATGACGTTCTGTCATCCCGGCATCCGCCAAGGGCGGACACGGCGCGCCAGCTAGCTGTGGTAACAGCTAGCGGTGCAGACCTGGGCCCCGTTGTTGATCGTCCCAGCCCGAGTTGGTGAACGTGGGGATGAAGCGATAGCCGATGCCCGGCACCGTGGCGATGAAGCGCGGACGGCGGTAGTCGTTCTGGAGCTTGCTGCGCAGGCTCCGGATGTGACGGTCGACGATGTTGCTCTCGGAGACGAAGTCGGTGCCCCAGATGACATCGATGATCTCGTCGCGGGTCACCACCCGATTTGCCCGACTGGCGAGGAGATAGAGCAGGCTTTGCTCGATGCCGGTCAGGTGGATCACGGAGCTACCTGCCCGCACGAGCCGGTTGACGATGTCGATCTCTATGTCGCCCAGGGTGATGGTTGGGACAATGGGCAGATCAGCCCCCGTGGCGCGCCGGGTGATGACGATCGAGCGCGCCAGCAGCTCTTCTGGAGAGAACGGGACCGTCAGGACGTCGTCGACCCCGAGATCGAAGGCCCGCAGCTTCGTCTGCAGATCGCCTCGGCGGGTCAGCCCGAGCACCGGCGTCCCGCTCGGGCGCCGGAGCGTGTTCGAGGCTCCGACCCGTCGCAGGAGCGCGTCGCTCTCCTCGTGGCTCATGTCCACCACGGCCATGTGGGGGCGCCAGTCGAGCAGGATGTGTTCCGCCTCCGCCAGGCTGCCAGCCACCCGGACGACGAAGAGGCCGTGGTTCAACGTCAGCTCGATGACGCCCACGAGCACCGGGTCGTCATGGAACACGAGCGCCCGCCGCACCCTTGGGTCCGGTCCAACCTGCCCGACGGACATCGCTGCTTCGACACCCCCCACCAAACCAGCATTCTACGAGAACGCGTCATTTTCGCCATCGACATCTTCGCCTCGACGACCCTGGTCCGCCGGCCGCGCCCCGGGCCTCCTCGGGCACCCGGACCGACTCCTCTGCCTGGTCCGAGTTGGCTGTGCGCGCGCGCCAGGAGTGCCGCGGGCGGGCCGGACCCCGAAGGGCGGCGGCCGGTCGCTCCACGTCGCCGGCCGGCGGCCTCGCAGGGCAGGCGCAGGGACGTGGTTCCGTCGGCGAACCGGGCCGGTACCCGGCGTACATGGCGGCGCCGGAGCGGACCTGCCGCTGGCCTGGCCGGGACGCGTCGGTCACGCGGCGGAGTCGCCCTCCATCCAGTGCCGCAGGCTGCCGCGCCAGAGAGCCCGCCCGTGGAACGAGACGCCCGGCCCGATGGCCGGCAGCCCGCCATACCAGATGAGCGTCTTGAGGAGCGGCGTCACCTGCGCGCCGTAGGCCTCCATGCAGGCCTCGGGCTGGACGCCCGGCCACGAGTAGCAGGAGACGACCGTGCGCCGGTTGCCGGTCGGGATCCCGGGCGGCAGGCGGTCCCAGGCCGGGTCGTCCGGGCCGAACTCCCACTGGTCCAGGTTGCCCTGAGGGATGCCCTCGATCCCGCGTACGACAGGCGGGTCGTCGTCGAGCAGGTAGGGATCGACCGCAAGGTCGCAGACGATCGCATGAGCCGGCAGCATCCCGAGCCAGGCATTGGGGAACAGGGGCCGGGACGTGTCGCGGCGCGCCGTGGCATCGACCAGGATGTCGGTCTGCGCCAGGCGGCGCCGGAAGTATGCCTCGTTGCCCGACAGGTTCTGCTCGACCACCACGACCTCGACCCCGGCCAGGCCCTCGCGGACGAACCGCTCGTTGCGCGCCTCGGCGCCGCACTTCGCGGCCCATTCGATGGCGTGCTTGCCGACCCCGCCCGCGCCGAGGATCGTGACGCTGATCGGCGGGCGCATCGGCGAGAGCAGCGGCGGCCAGCGTCGCTCGAGGGCGTCGAAGGCGGCCGCCAGCCCGTTGCGGGCCACGTCGCGCAGGTTCTGGACCAGCCGGCGTCCATCGTCGCCGGTGACCATGTCGAGCGCGATGGCCTCGATGCCCAGGCCGTGCAGCAGCTCGACGCGTTCGGGACGCGTAGTGAAGTGGAGCATCGAGAGCAGGATCGTGCCGGGCCTGAGCAGCTCGTACCGTCCTTCGGGCGCGCGCAGCACCATGACGATGTCCTGGCGATACGCCGTCGCCTCGTCGACGACGTGGACCCTCGGCGAGACGACCAGGTAGTCGTCATCGGAATAGCCCATGCCGGCGCCGCTCCCGGCCTCGACGGACACGTCGACGTCCATGCCCGCAAGCAGGCCCATCAGGGGAGGAAGGAAGGCGCGCCGCTCGCCGGGCTCGTTGTACATGCGAGGGAAGCCGACACTGGGTCGGCGGTCGTCTGTCATCTCTGGCCTCTGTCGTCCGGCTCTCGCGGGATGCCGCATCGCGCACGGCGCGAGCGCCCCAATGAGCTAACAGTCTGCAGATGGCTCCGCCGCGTCAAGGCGTGGAACGTCGCCGCGCGGAGCCTGCGCGTGTCGGCGCGCCGCCGATTGGCGCCGGGCGCGCCAGCTAGATGTGGTGTTCGGGGACGTTGTTGACAGCCGTGCGAGGCACGAGGCCTCCGATCGCGGTGTGCGGACGTCCGTGATTGTAGAAGTCGACGAAGCGGCGGAGTGCGTGCAGCCGGTCGCCGTTTGACCGGTAGGGCCGAGCGTAGGCCCACTCGTTGAGCAGGGTCTGGATGAAGCGTTCGGCCTTGCCGTTGGCCTGGGGGCGAAACGGCCGGGTCCGCTTGTGGCGGATCTCGAACCGCTCGAGCACGTCGCGGTAGGCGTGGCTGCGATAGCTGGCGCCGTTGTCGGTCAGCATCCGCTCGATCCTGATCCCGACCTCGGCGAACTCGACCACCGCAGCTCGACCGCCCACGAGGCGCTCTCGCCACGCTCATCGGCGACCGGCACGACGACGGCGTAGCGGCTGGCGTCGTCGACGAAGACCTCGAGGTGGTCGTAGCCGCCCGGACACGCCGATCCTGGACGCACACCCTTGCCGAGGACCCGCCAGCCACCGCCGTCCGGCACCCGGCCGAGCTTCTTGTGGTCCTGGTGGACGAGCGCGCCCGGGTGGCACGCCACGTAGCGAACCGGAGCCGCGGTCACCCGGTCGGTGTCGCGCAAGCGGTTGAGGCCGGCGCGGCGCAGGACGCCGTAGATCGTCGAGCGCGGGTGGCCGGTCAGCGGGGCCAGGCGAGCCGGGCCGTAGCGCCGGCGGGCGCGGGCCGAGAGGATCGCCGCGGTCGCCTCGTCGGACGAGCGACGGGGCGAGCGATGCGGTCGCGAGCTGCGGTCCTCAAGCCCCGGCAGGCCGGCGGCCCGGTAGCGTCGGACCCACTTGTAGGCCGTCGCCCGACTGATCCCGAGCTGCTCGGCGACCGTGGCCGTCGCCCAGCCGTCGACCACCACCCTCTTGATCAGGAGCTGCCGACTGAAGACGCTGAGACGAGCACTAAGGATGTGCCATGAGAGCCTCCGACCGGTATGGGTACTGAACACCTCACACCGTGTCGCGGGGCTCTCGTTTGTCAACAACGTCTTCGGTTACCACAGCTAGAAGTCGGCGCTCGCAGGCGTGCGCGGGAACGGGATGACGTCCCGGATGTTCGCCATCCCCGTGGCGTAGGCGACGGCGCGGTCGAACCCGAGCCCGAAGCCGGCGTGCGGCACGGTGCCGTACCGGCGCAGGTCGCGGTACCACCAGTAGGCCGCGGGATCGAGGCCCATCTCGCGAATGCGCGCGTCGAGCACGTCGAGGCGCTCCTCGCGCTGGCTGCCGCCGACGATCTCGCCGATGCCCGGTGCCAGCACATCCATCGCCGCCACGGTGCGTCCGTCGTCGTTCAGGCGCATGTAGAACGCCTTGATCTGCTTCGGGTAGTTGACGACGACGACCGGCCGCTTCGCGTACTCCTCGGTGAGGTATCGCTCGTGCTCCGACTGCAGGTCGATACCCCACGCCACGGGGAACTCCCACGAGCGGCCGGCCCGCTCGAGGACCTCGATCGCCTCGGCGTACTCCATGCGCGCGAAGCTCGACCGGACGAAGCCCTCGAGCCGGCTGACCGCCTCCTTGTCGATCCGGTCGGCGAAGAAGGCCATGTCGTCGGCGCGCTCGTCGAGCACGGCGCGGAAGCTGTAGCGGAGCAGCTCCTCGGCCAGGTCCGCGTTGTCCGAGATGTCGGCGAAGGCGATCTCCGGCTCGATCATCCAGAACTCGGAGAGGTGCCGGCTCGTGTTCGAGTTCTCGGCCCGGAAGGTGGGCCCGAAGGTGTAGACGTTCGTGAGCGCCAGGCAGTACGCCTCGATGTTGAGCTGGCCGGAGACGGTCGAGGAAGGCGGGCTTGCCGAAGAAGTCCTGCGCGTAGTCGACCCCGCCCTCGGGCGTGCGCGGGAGGTTGGCCAGGTCGAGCGTCGAGACGCGGAACAGCTCTCCGCGCCCTCGGCGTCGCTGGCGGTCAGGATCGGCGTGTGAACCCAGTAGAAGCCGTGCTCGTCGAGGTAGCGATGCATCGCCATGGCCAGGCAGTGCCGAACCCGCGCAACCGCGCCGAAGGTGTTCGTTCGCACCCGCAGGTGGGCGACCTCGCGGAGGTACTCGAACGTGTGCCTCTTCGGCGAGATGGGATAGGTCTCCGGATCGTCCACCCAGCCGACCACGACGACAGCCTCGGCGAGGAGCTCAACGGCCTGCCCCTTGCCCTGCGAGGGGGCGACCGTGCCCGTGACGGAGACGGCGCAGCCGGTGGTCAGGTGCAGGACCTCGTCCTGGTAGTTGCCGAGCGTCGCGGGGCCACGACCTGGAGCGCATCGAAGCACGACCCGTCGTGGACGTGCAGGAAGGAGAGCCCCGCCTTCGAGTCGCGGCGTGTCCGCATCCAGCCCTGGACCGTCGCGCGCGCGCCGACGTCCGTCCGCCCCGCGAGGATGTCGACGACTCGTTCTGCCTGCGGCATCAGGTTCTCCTTCCGGCCCCGGGACCACGCCGTTGTCGGGCCGCGCGATCATGGGGACGCGTGCCGGGCGGCGTGACCCGCTCAGGGTGAACCATACCGAACAGGCGGCGGATCCACGGGCCTCGGGGCGCGCCCGGTCCCGCCGTCCGGCGCCCGCTCCGAAGCCAGCGCCGAGCACGAGATGCCCGGCCGACCATCGGCGGTCGGCTCGAGCCAGCCAGGCAGGCCCGCGTTGCAGGTGCTCGAATGTCGTAGATCGGCCTATGATCGAGATCCCCGCGAGTCGGGACGCTCGGTGCGTCGAGCTCGACTCCGGGGACAGGAGACTGCCATGGCGCGTCGCGTCCGGCCTGCCCGTCTGCGCGTCATCGGGATCGCCGCGGCTCTCACGCTCGCCGCGTGCACGAGCGCCGCTGCGCCGGAATGGACCTACCGGCCGGTGGCGAGCCAGTCGGCGGCCCCGTCTGGCCTCCGGACGGCGCCGCCAACGCCCGTGTCGACGCCGGCGGCGCCCCCCACGCGCGCCCAGCCCGACGGCGGCGCCCAGCCCGACGCCCGCTCCGAGCGCAGCCCGCCGCATCCGGCGCCGCGTCGCCGTCGACCGCGCCGACCGCCACCCCCGACCCCCGGACCCGGGTGAGCCGGGATTCGTGGCCGGCACCGTGGCCTCGCCGCGCGTCATCGCGATCACCGCCAACGACCTGCTGCTGTACGACCCGACGGCGGTCTCGGTCCAGCAGGGCGAGACGATCACGTTCCGGGTCACCAACTCCGGCAAGGCCGAGCACGAGTTCAAGCTCGGGCCGATGCAGGATGTCTTCGACGACCTGCCGAGCGCGCCGGAGCTCTCGGCGATCGCCCCCGGGGCGACCGCGTCGCTGACGTACACGTTCACCGGCACCGGGCCCTACGCGTATGCCTGCCACGAGCCCGGGCATTTCGAGAACGGGATGATCGGCTTCGTGAACGTCGTGCCGTCGAAGCCCTGGACCGGGACCGCCGTGAAGCCGCGCATGGTCGTGCTCCGCATGGACGACCACCTCGAGTTCGTGCCGAGCGAGATCTCCGTCGCCCCGGGCGAGACGATCCTGTTCGTGCTCGCGAACCTCGGGCCGTCGGTGAAGCACGAGTTCCAGGTCGGGCCCGCGGACCGGGTCGCCCTGGACCAGGTGGACGGCCGGATCGTGGTCGAGGCGGACAACATCGAGCCGCTCCACGTCGCCTACCTGACGTACACGTTCGGCGACGTGGGACCGTACTCGTACGCGTGCCACGAGCCCGGGCACTACGAGTCCGGCATGCGGGGGATCATCGACCTCGCGCCGTAGGCGGGGTCGGGGTTCGGGACCGGGCGGGGCCCAGTCGGGCGCCGGTCCTTCGGTCGCCGGGCTCGCCCCGGCCGGGTCGGTCCGGCCGGCCGGGATCAGCCCTGGGACGCGATCGCCCGCCTGCCCTCCCGGACACGGGGCTCGGTGCGGGCGGGCCGCGCGGGCGGCACCGGCTCCAGGATGAGCGCCTTCATGGGGCAGCAGTCCACGGCCCGCTGGGCGTCGTGGAGGTTCGCGGGGTCGATCGGGCCCTCGGGCAGGATCGGGTACCGCCACTCGTCGAGGCCGATGATGTCGGGGAGCAGGTCACCGCACAGCCCGTAGCCGTCGCACAGGATCCAGTCGACGCGCAGCCGCCTATCCACGCCAGGCCCCGATCGCCGCTCTGGGGACGGAGCACCGGCCGGTGCGCTCGTGCCTGGCGAACTCGTCGCCGAACACGTTCAAGGCGCTGGCCATCAGCTGGATGGCCCCGTCCGGATGCTTGCAGGCACCGCGCCCCGGGATCTGCGACACCCATCGGTCGATGTCGTCGAGCTCGCCCGCACCCGCTTGACCGTTCGCGAGCCGGATCGTGGCGTCTCCGACGGCCCGAAGGCCGTAGGCGCAGGGGCCGCACTGGCCGGCGCTCTCGCCCGCCATGAACCCCATGATGCGCGCCGTCGCGTCGACGCCGCAGCCGTCGGTCGGCAGCAGCCCCACCATCCCGCAGCCGAAGGTCAGACCCTCCGCCTTCATCGCATCCGGATCCAGGGGGAGGTCCCACGCGTCGTCGACGGTGGCCCAGGTGCCGAAGTAGCCACCCAGGACCACCGCCTGGACGCCGCTGCGTGTCCCACCCGCCTGGGCGACGACTCTCACCGAGCGTCGTCCCGAGCTCGACCTCCCGCACGCCCTGGTCGCGCACGGCGCCGGTCACGGTGATCAGGGCGGTGCCGGCCGGAGTCGCCGCCGGCCGGTCGACCGGTACCAGCCGTCCCCGAACCGGGCGATGAGGGCCGCGTAGGCGAGGCTCTCGACGTTCTGGACGAGCGTCGGCTGGCCGTACACGCCCTTCTCCGACATCCGGGGCGGGGTCGTGGTCGGCCGAGCGTCGGTGGTGTTGAGGTAGTGGACCACCGCCGACGCCTCGCCGGCCACGTAGCCGATCGGCGCCGGCACGAGGCGCATCGGCCGACGGACCTGGCTGCGCCGCTCGTCGACCGCCGCGGACATCGCGGCGACGGCCGCCTCGTGCTCCTCGCCGACGTAGAAGATGATCTCGTCGGCGCCGATCGCCTCGGCAGCGAGCACGGCGCCATCGACCACCAGGTGCGGCCGGTGGGCCATCAGGACCCGGTCCTTGGCGCTCGCCGGCTCGCCCTCGGCCCCGTTCGCGACGACGACGGCCCGGCCCTCGCTGCCGTTCCGCGAGCGAGAGCCACTTGCGCCCCACCGGGAAGCCGGCGCCGCCCCGGCCGAGCAGGCCGCTCGCCTCCAGGGACGGGATCAGGTCGCTCGGGTCCGTGAAGCGGGGCAGCGGGCCCAGCCGCGCATGGTGGGCGGCGAGCCGCTCCGGGTTGCCGTCCAGGGGAGGTCCGGCGAGCAGTCGCTGGGCTGGCCGATATGTGGTCAAGAGTCGCTCCGCTCGAGAGTGCGTCCTGGGGGCCGGCCGCGACCGGGACATCGCGGCTCGTGTCGGGCGGTGCCGGACCGGCGACCCCCAGCCCCGATCACAGGGGTTCTACCTTCCCTGAGGCACGGAACAGGGGCAAGGTTTCCCCCTGCCCGCATTTCTTGCTCGAGGCGGCCGGCAGCGCAGGACACCTGGGCGGGGCTGCGACTCGGCGCCCGGAGCCGGGACCGCCGTCAGAGCGACCTCACCCCGATCAGGGTGAGCCCGTTCACGCGGGCGTAGTAGGACACCCACGTGTCGCTGTGGATCAGCTTGCCGTTCTCCCACACCGATCGCGTCACCGTGACGTCGAACCCGTCATCGGGGTATTCGATCACCTTCACCATGCCCGGCGGCAGGGATGTGGTTCGCTGGACGCTGCTTGTGGCCACGTTGTAGTTGCGCTTCGCCGAGGTCGAGAAGCTGACGGTCCGCCCATTGGCGACGCGGTACGTCAGGTTGGTTGAGCCGGGGACGGCGGAGCCGCCGCCGACGGACGGACGGTTCGCGGTGGCAACCGCGAACAGGGAGAACGAGACGACGCCCGGCCGCGCGTAGGAGCGGATCAGGACCGGGTACTTCGAGTCGTTCCTCCATGACATCGTCGTCACGGCGCCGCCGCTGATGGCCACGGTCGCATCGAGGCCCGTGGGGTAGCGGCTGATGTAGTAGTAGTGATTGTGCTTGGAGAGGGTCTGGTAGCCAGCCCTGGCGACGGCGTTGAACAGCGTGGTCGACGTTGAGCAGATTCCGCCCCCCAGCGCGCCGGTCGGCTGGGAGTGCCCGTTGATGATCGCTCCGCCGTCGCGGTAGCCCCGCGCGTAGCTCACCGGCCCGATGGAGGACCAGAAGTCGAAGACGGCACCGGGCTGCACCACGTATCCGTCGAGGTCGCGGGCGGGGATCGAGATGTTGTTGCCGAAGCCGTTGCGCTCGCTCACCTCGTAGTAGGTGGTCCACGACGAGATCTGTCGCATGAGCGGGGCGACTTTCCTCGCCTGGTCCGTCGTCAGCTTCGGCTTGACGACCGCGACGGTGAGGGCGACCGGGGCCGGCGCGGTCGACGGGCCGGCCCGGTCGACGATCGCCTGGGCCACGAGCGGCGCCGACGTGGCGACGTCGAGGGCGCGGCCGTTCCGGGCGGCAACCACGCCCACCACCCCGGCGCCGCGCCCGACCAGGAACGTGGCGTCCTGCGCCTTCGTGTTGATCTTCTTGGCGAGATCGGCCAAGGCCTTCGTCGGCGCCGTGGGGGAGACCGTCGGGCGGTAGCCCTCGGTGGTGGTCTCGAAGCCGATCCAGCCGCGGACCGTCCCGGCCTTGATAGTCCAGCGTTCCTTGCCATACGTCAGGACGAGATCCTTGGCCATCCGGTTCGCGGCCGCGATCGCGTCGGCGACCTGCGCGTCGCTGATGAACGGGTCGACGCGGGTGGTCGTGTAGGCGAAGGCGAGCGTGGCGGGCGTCGCGGGGTCGGCGAGCCGCTCCCCGAGGGCGGCGCTGATCTCGGCGCGGGGGAGGGCCCGGCCCGTCGCGGCGGGGGTCGCCACGAAGCCGGCCTTGGCCGCGGTCGCCGCGCCGCTGACCGGGGCCCTGTTCAGGCCGAGCGCGAGGGTGGTCACCTCCCGCTGGACCGCCGCCGGGTCGACCACGACGAGGGGCCCGATCCGGGTCCCGTCGAGGAGGCTCCGGACCCCCTGCGCGGCGCGCCCCAGCGGGTCGCCCTGGCTGCGCCCGACCGACCAGGCCAGGTCGACGAGCGCCTCGACGTCGGCATGCCGGCCCAGGGCCGCATAGGGGATCCGGACCTCGGTCCCGTCGACCGTGACGACCGCGGCGCCCTGGGTGTAGCGGGCCAGCCCGGCTTCGAGGCGGGCCGCGGCGGCCGCGCGGGTGAGGCCCGACACGTCGACGCCGTCGACGCTGACGCCGGGGTAGATCCGCTCGGCGTACTGGCCCTGGTAGGCCAGCAGCGCGCCGGCGCCGAAGGCGAGCGCGAGGGCGAACCCGGCCAGGATGCCGAGGACGAGCTTCGCGAACGGGAAGCGTCGGCCGGGGGACGGGGTCTCGGTCACGGTCGTCATCGAAGAGTCGTCTGCCTGTATGGCGGGGTGAAGCGACGCATGGGGCGCCATCTGATCGTACGCGTTGAGACGGTCTCGCGCCGCATCCTGTTGCGGCGGTTCATCGGCTGAGAGTTGTCTCGTGCGCTCCACGCTGCGGAAGCGCTGCTGCAGGCGGATGTGAGCGGTCGCCTCGCGCCGGCCGCCCGGTCGGCCGTTTCGACAGTGCGCGGACTCCGGGCGGCGAGAATGCATGAGACGACCGGCGAGCGCAAGAGCGGAGATTCGCCATGTGAGCCGCCGACCGCGGGTGATTCGCGACGCGACACCAACCTGGAGCTCCACGCGACCCGGCTGGGCTCGTCGACGGGCCTTTGCGCTCGTGTCCTGCGTCCGCGGCGCGAGGCGCATCGGCGCCGCCGGCCCGCTGCCCCGGGCCGGCCCGGGGCTTGCGGAGTTCCCTTACCCGGGGCTGGCGAGCCTCGGCGCCCGCGGGGCCGCGCGGCCAGGCCCGCGCTGGGGCTCCACGACGGGCCGCAGCAGCAGGGCGGACACGCCGAACAGGAGGACCGCCACGACGAACGTCACGCGTGGGGCAAGGGCGTCGCCGCCCAGCCGGGCCGTGACGTCCAGCACGATCCCGCCGACGACGGCCGCCAGCAGCCCGGCCGAGCCGGTGGCGACGTTGCTGATGCCCATGTAGCGGCCCGCCGAGGCCCTGGGGATGATGTCCGTCATCAGGGCCCAGTCCACGGACAGGAACACGCCCTGGGACATGCCGAAGAGTCCGGCGCCCAGCAGGGCGACCGGGACGACCGGGGCCATTGCCGTGACCGCGACACCGATCGCGCCGACCAGGCAGGCTGCGTAGATCACCGGCTTGCGCCCGATCCGGTCGGAGAGTCGCGATGCGGGCACGACCGCGACGAGGTTTCCGACCGCCACGACGACGAGCATCGCGCCATTGATGGCGCCGGCCTCGGATTCGCCGTACCCGAACACATTCTTGAGGTAGACGACCACGTAGGAGAAGAGGATCCCGCCGGCCATCAGGAAGAACAGGCGCGAGGCGACAAGCCAGACGTAGGAACGTTCGCGGAGGATGTCCGTGCCCCAGACCTCCCGGGCGATCGCGAACCAGGACCTGCCCTCGCGCGACTTTGGCGCCCGGCCGTTCCCGACCTTCAGGACGACGCTCGTCATGGTCACCAGCTCGACGATCGCCACCGTGGCGATCGCCAGGGGCCGGTTCTCGTAGAACGCGGCGATGCTGACCAGGGCGAAGCCCGTGATGTTCCCGATGATCTGCATCATCCCGACCATCGCGCTCGCCATGCCGACCTGGGGCTCTGCGACGAGGTCCGGCACGTAGCCCTGGAAAGGCCCACGGGCGAAGTTGGTCGAGAACTGCAGCAGGAGCAGGGAGGTCGCCAGCATCAGCAGCGTGTTCGACGTCGCGATCGCGTACAGGAACACCAGGTCGAGGAGTGACCCGACCACGATGAAGGGCTTCCGCCGGCCCCACTTCGTCACGGCGTAGTCGCTGATCCCGCCCACCGTGGGCTGGACCAGGATGCCCACGATCGCCCCCAGGACCATCACGGCGGCGGTCGCGGCGCCGAGGGGAACATCTCCCCTGATGTCCGTGTAGGCCAGCTGATAGGCGATGTAGAGGCCGACGGCTGAGTCGATGGCCGTCAGGCCCAGCCAGTAGGCGGAGATGCGCACGAGCTGGGAGAAGGGCAGCAGGGCGGTCGGCCGGTCGCCTCCCCCTGCGGGTGCCTCGCGCGCGTCGGCCGACTGGCCTGGCCTCGTGGCCATGTCCGCCACGGTCGTCCTCCCTCAGTGGCTGGCAGATCGCCGGTTGGGTCGGGCCGCTGCACGGCTCCTCGTGGAGCGGCCACCGCCGGCCGGGACAGGCTTCGCCGGGCAGGTGCCCGGCGAAGCGAGGGCCGCCGCGTGCCGTGTGCTGCTCGCCACGCTTTGCCGGGCACCCGGGAACGGCAAGGGCCATTGGTCACCGCCGGGCACTCACTGCCTTTCCCTCGCTCCAGCGGATGTCGGGCCGTGGGGTCGACCTGCGACGGACCAGCGTGCGCCAGGACTCGGCGGCGACGCCTCCAGCGACGCGGTGCCAGCGTACTCTGCTCCTCCGCGTCTCGAACCGGCATCCGTCGCGGCAGCGTCTGTCAGAGGGGCCCGACGTAGACCTCGCCCTCGATCTCGACGGGGATGCCGAACGGAAGCTCGGCCATGCCGACGGCGCTCCGCGCATGAGCGCCGATCTCGGACCCGTACAGCTCGAGGATGAGATCCGAGAAGCCGTTGACGACACTCGGCTGCTGGTCGAACCCGGGCGCCGAGTTGACCATGCCGAAGATGCGTCCCCAGGCGCGGATGCGGTCGAGGTCACCGAGCGCCCGCTGAAGGCTGCCCAGGATCGACAGCGCCGTCAGGCGGGCGGCGAGATAGCCCTGCTCCACCGTGACGTCTCGACCGAGCTTGCCGAACGGTCGTGCGAGAGAGCCGTCCGCGGCCTGTGGACCGTGACCCGAGATGAGGGCCCGGTCGCCGAGCAGCCTGACGAACGGGAAGGGAAGGGCGACACCCTGCGGAGCCTGGATCGGGGGCGGGAGCACCAGCCCGAGCGCAGCCAGGCGGTCCTGGACACGTCCCATGCGTCACTCCTCTCGTACCTTCCACCGACGTGCCGATGGCACGGGGCGTGCGCCGGCCCACCCATTCTGCAGGCCCCGGCCACGACGGACACGCCCACGCGGTCGTCGACCCGGCCGGTGCGACCGCGCTGGCCGGGTCTCGCAGGCACGGTCCCGGACGGAGTCGAACGAGAAGGACCCTCGACACCTGCGTGCCGAGGGTCCTTGGGGGCTCCGCGTCTCGACCCCGGGGGGGACGGGATCGAGGTCCCGCGGGCTGCCGACGAGAAGCTCAGGCGCTTGCCGGGCGCGTCCCGAGGGTCACGGAGATGGTGGTCGTCTGGCCGTTCCGGAGGACGGTGAGTGTCGCCGTCTGGCCGGGCGCGAGCTGGCTCATGACCATGTCCAGCGGGTTGGCAGCGTCGAGGGCGGTCCCGTTGACCGCCGTGATGATGTCGCCCTCGGCCAGGCCGGCCGTCTGGGCGGGGCTGCCGGAGACGATCGACGGCTGCTGCGGGGCGACCTGGCCGCCCTGGCCCTGGACGAAGGGGTTGGATCCCTGGGCGTTCGGGTCCTGGGCCTGGCCCGTGGTGTCCTGGCTCAGCGCCGCGGCGCTGGGGATCCAGGCGCCGTTGTCGACCGGCAGGTTGGCGGCCTTCTTCACGGTGGGGTCGATGGTCTCGAAGCGGACCCCGAGCCACGGGCGGGCCAGCTGCTGGCCGGCCGAGGCCTGCGCGAGCAGCGGGCGGGCGATGTTGATGGGGATCGCGAAGCCGATGTTCTGGGCCTGGCCGTCGACGGCCGTGTTGATCCCGATGACCTTCCCGCTCGGATCGATCAGTGGCCCGCCGCTGTTGCCGGGGTTGATCGCGGTGTCTGTCTGGATGAGGTTCGAGAGGTGGCTGTTCTCGACGTCGATGCTCCGACCGAGGGCCGAGATGATCCCGCTCGTCACGGAGTCGGTGAACTGGCCCTCCGGGCTGCCGATGGCGATCGCCTGCTGGCCCACCTGGATGGTGGACGAGTCGCCGATCGGTGCAGTCGGCAGGCCGGACTGGTTCACCTTGACGATGGCCAGGTCGGTGAGCGTGTCGATGCCGTAGATGGTCGCGTCGAAGGAGCGGCCGTCCTTGAGGTTGACCGTGAGCTTCGACGGGCTGCCGGCCACGACGTGGTGATTCGTGAGGATGAGGCCGTTCGCGTCGAAGATGATGCCCGAGCCGGTTGCGGTGCCCGTGCCCGTCTGGCCCGTGGTGGGATCGGTCGCGGTGACGCCCTCGGCGACGATGGTGACGACGGCGGGGCTGACCGCCTTGACGATATCGACGACAGACGACGAGCCGGCCGCGGGAGCGGCTGTGCTCGCCGGCGGCTGTGTGGCCGCGGCCATCGCCGGGAGGCTGATCGGGCCCGAGGTTGGAGCGGCTGCACCGACACCCGCGGCGGTGACCGCGAGATACGTACCGCCCGAGGTGAGGACGGCCGTGGCCAGGACGGCGGTGAGCACGAACGCGGGGCCGACGGAGCGGCGGCCCCGGGGCGTCGCCGCGGGAGCGGGGGTCGCGAGGGAGGTCGCCCGGGTCCACGTCACCGGCTCGGTGACCGGCGCGCCGGCGACCGGCACGGGGGCTGCGATCTGGGCGGGAAGAGGCTGGGCCGGCTCGACGGCCGGTCCCGGCTCCACGGGCGGTGCGGGGTCGACGGCCGGGGCGGGGTCGACGGCGGGCTGGGAGTCGGGGGAGGCGGAGGTGGGCTGCGGTTCGATCATCGAGGTCCCTTTCGCCCGGGCGATATCTCTGGGTCCGTGCGCGTGGAGTCCCGGGCGTTGCGATGAAGGCTGCGCCGCGCACGTGAACGCGCGCCGACTGAAGGGGTGAAGGTTCCTTGGCGTTGCGATTCCTTAGCCCGGGGTCCGCCGTGGGTGATGCGCGTGCGTCGAGAGGGCCGCGTGCGACGCCGGGCAGCCGACCTCGCCGCCGGCCCCGCGCCGCCGTCGACCCACCTGGGAGCGC
>CAVZLW010000008.1:0-120845 GCA_963776285.1 uncultured Chloroflexia bacterium | reverse complement strand
GCGACGCGGCCGCGTTCGCCCTGCGCTGCGGCGAGCTGTGCACGCCCGCCCTGATGGAGCCCCTGGCCAAGGTTGCCCGCGCGCTCGAGAAGTACGCTGACCAGCTATTGGCCGCGACATGACGGCGCGCGATCTCGACCGGAGCGCCGCGGTCTCATGATCCGCCGCATGCTGGACGAATTGACGTCCACCGAGGCAGGCACGGACCCCCGGGTGGCCGGCAGTGCGCTCGACCCCCTCGTCGGGCCCAGTGCTCGCTCGCGGTCCAGCTGCGCCGCGCGACGGGCGCGGTCATCGGGCGGAGCGCCGAGCTCGACGCGGTCGCCCAAGAGTTGCGCGACGCCTCCGGCCGCCTCACCGCGGTGACCCTGGAGGGCGAGCCGGGCATCGGCAAGACCCGCCTGCTGCTGGCTGCGAGCGAGCTCGCGTCGGCGAGCGGGTTCACCTGTGTCGCGATCACGGCCGACGAGGAGATTCGCGGCCCGTTCCTCGTCGCGCGTAGCCTGTTCGCCGCCAGGGCGATCCACGACGCGGCGGCAGGGACCCCGGCGGAGGCTGCCGTCAGGCGGGTGGTCGAGGCCATCTCCGGGCGTGACGAGCCAGGTTTCGAGACCCTGTCGTCGGACGCGAAGCTCCTCCGGGCCTTCGACCTCGCGGGCGTCGCGATCTCGACGCTCGCCGGGATCCACCCGCTGGCGCTGCTCATCGACGACGTCCAATGGGCCGACGACGACTCCCTCCGGCTCCTCCGCTACGTCGTCCGGAGCGACGCCGATCGGCCGGTCTTCCTGTTCCTCACGATCCGGCCGGACGAGTTCGCGTCGGTCACCGAGGCCGTGAACTTCGTCGCCGACATGGAGCGGATGGGCCTTGTCCGACGGTTGCGACCCGGCCGCTTCAGCTCGGTGGAGACGGCCGAGCTCCTCAAGCGTGTCCTCGGCGGTCCGGTCGAGGCTGCATCCGCTGCCGTCGTGCAGGCCCAGTCGCGAGGGCGTGCCATTCATCGTCGAGGAGCTGGCCCGGACGCACCGCGAGGCCGGCACGTTCCAGCAGATCGATGGTGAGTGGCGACTCGGCCGCAGCGCGGCGCGGCTCGTCCCATCCGCGGTCCGGACGCTCATCGATCGCCGGGCCGCGCGACTCCCGGCCCGGACACGGGCTTCGCTCGGCGACGCGGCGATCCTTGGCCGCAGCTTCAGCCTTCGAGACCTCCGGGCGATCCGGATGCGGGTCGGTGACGGCGAGGTCGCGGCCGAGACGGCAACTCGCGACCGCGCGGCGCACCTTGAGGCGACCTCCCGGGGCCGAAGCTGCGGGACCGGGCGACGGTGCCGATCCGCTCGCCGACGATCTCGGGCCTGCGGTCCGGGCGGGCCTCCTGCTCCCACAGGCGCAGGGCGAGCCCGCCGACTACACGTTCACGCACGAGCAGGTCCGCCAGTTCGCGGCGAACCAGCTGTCGCCGGCCCGTCGCCGGCAGGTCCATGCCGCGATCGTCGACCTGCTGCTGGAGGGTGGCGACCCGGCGCCCGCCGGCCTGCCGATGCTCGCCCAGCACGCGCTCGCGGCCGGCGACACCGGCCGGGCCGCACGGTTCTCGATCGACGCCGCAACGGCCGCCCTCGCCTCCAATGCCCCCGAGGAGGCGCTCCGGCTCGTCGAGCAGGCGCTCCCGGTCGTGTCGGCGCCGGCCGACCGGCGGGTCCTCCTCGCGACCCGCGACGATGCGTTCGCTGTCCTCCGCCGGACGGGCGAGCGGCTGGACGGCCTGACCGAGCTGGCCGCCCTCGCCGAGGCGATGCGCGATCCGAACGTCGAACTCGACGTGCAGCTCCGGCGTGCATCGGCGCTGCGGATCGAGCCACGACGAGGACGCCGCCGCGGAGCTGGCCGGTCGTGTCCGCGCCCGCGCGGCCGAGCAGGGCGACGGCGCACTGGAGCTCCGGGCGTCGATCGAGCTGGGCCAGGCGCTCCTGCGGAGCCCGCTGGGCGAGTCGTTCGGCGCCGCGGCGCTCGAGACCGACCTCGACGGTGCCGAGCAGGCCTATCGCCGCGCGATCGAGCTGGCGGAGCAGCTGGGCGACGAGCGCAGCCTCGCCGCCGCCCTCCGAGAGATCGGGATGATCGACTTCGCGCGTGGGCGGGCGTGGTTCGCCGGCGAGGTCCTCGCCGGTCGTGCGAACGAGGTGCTCGCCATCCTTGCGACGGGCGGCCAGCGTCGAGGAGCTGCTCCTTTCGACGCCGATCGGGCCGCTTGTTCGTCGAGGCGACCCAGGTCCTCGAGCGGGCGCTGGGCATCTTCGAGCGGCTCGGCGACCGAACGGGCGTCATGTCGACGGTCATCGCCATGGCCTACGCCCAGTACGGGCCGGTCATGCACCTGACATCCTCGGCGCGGCATCTCGAGGAGATCCGGCGCGTGACGAGCCGCCTGTCCGAGCTCGTCACCGAGAGCGAGCGGGCCCGCCTCGACCTCCAGATGCTGTTCGGCGTCCACGTGTACTCCAGGGCCAAGGTGGTGCCGGACCTGGCGCTGTCCCGCGGCGAGGACGCTCATCGAGCGGCCAGGCTCCAGGGCGACCGGACCATCGAGTTCCTCGCCGCCGGCGGCGTGGCGATGAGTCTGCTCGAGCTCGGCGACGTCGACGCGGCGGAGCGATGGATCGGCCTGGCCGCCGCCGCGGCGTCCATGACCCCGTCGCGGTCGCGCGCCCGACAGCTCGAGACCTGGCGCGGGATGGCCAGAGCGGGTGCCGGCGACGCGGAGGGTATGCGCGGTCATCTCGAGCGCGCCGTGGCGCTGGCGACCGAGGGCGGCCGGGCATCCGCGCGGTGCGAGGCCCTGGCCCGCCTCGCCATCGAGGCGGCACGGCTCGTTCGGGCTGGCCCGTCCGACGGCTCGCCGCCTGAGGACGGCGCACCTGACCCGATGCTGATGGAGCTCGTCGAGCGCTCGGCGGCGCAGGTGAAGGAGTTGCTGCCGCTCCTGCCCGGGCACGCGCCGTGGGGCGCGCAGGCCGGCGCCGCGTTGGCCACGGTCGCTCTCATGCGCGGCGACACCCGGGGCGCCGCGATTGCCGGCGGTGCGGCCCTCGAGGCCCTCCAGGCCGGGCTGCACGAGGACGTCAGCCTCGAGATCGTGACTCCGGCAGCCCGGGCGCTGCTCGCTGGGGCGCCGACGGAGGTCCAGGTGTCCGTTCGCGGCTTCCTCCAGTCGACGCTGGCCAAGATCGCGCAGGGAACGGCGGACGAGGCGATCCGCGTCCGATGGCTCACCGGGCCCGTCGGGCGCGAGCTCGTCGAGCTGGCAGGCCCGATGGACAGGCCGCCCCTTGCCGGCGCCCTGACTGGCGAGACCGCTGGCGCCACGCCGGGGTCGGCGGCACCAGCGGCCGGGCCCAGCCTGGACGATGTCGAGCGCCAGCTGCTGCAGCTCCTGACCGAGGGCCGGACGAACGCCGAGATCGCTGCCGACCTCGGCGTTGGCGAGGACGAAGTGGCTCACCGCCTGGCGCGACTTCAGGCTCGGCTGGGGACCTCGAGCCGCGCCGAGGCGACCTCGCTGGCGTTCCGCGGGCTCGCCACGGTGGGGTCGCGCTGATGGCCATCCGGGCGCGGGTCGACCGCCACAAGTGCGTCGGAGCGGGGAACTGTATCACCCTCGCCCCGACGGCCTTCGACTGGCTTGCCGGCGACTACGGCAAGAGCGACGTCGTCGGGGAGGACACGGTCGACGAGGAGGTCCTCCGGGCCGCCGCGTTTGCCTGTCCGACCGCGGCCGTCATCCTCGAGGACGTCTCTGAGCTCCTGCCATGGCAGCTGCGTGGCAAGGACGGCCCGCCCCGGCGGGTTCTCCGGTCCTTCATGTTCACCGACATCGTCGGCTCGACGAACCTCGTCGAGGCACTCGGCGATGAGGCCTGGGAAACGATGCTCCGCTGGCACAACACCGCCCTCCGGGAGGTGTTCACAGCCCACGGCGGCGAGGAGATCTCCACGACCGGCGACGGGTTCTTCGTCAGCTTCGACTCGCCCGACCTTGCGGTGGCGGCGGCGATCGCGATCCAGCGGCGACTCGCCGAACACCGCTCGACCCAGGGCTTCGCGCCCCAGGTCCGGATCGGCCTCCACGCCTCCGATGCGACGCAGGTCGGCGGCGACTTCCACGGCAAGGGCGTCCACGAGGCGGCCCGGATCGCAGCACTCGGCGGGGCCGGCGAGATCGTCGCGAGCGTCGGCACGGTCGGTGAGTCGCACAGAACGTCCGGTCTCCGAACCGCGACGCTCAAGGGCCTGTCCGAGCCGATCGAGGTCGTGAACGTCGAGTGGCGCTGACGGCTGCATTGCTGCTCCGCCCGGTCCATCGGCTGGTTCCGGCGGTTCGGCATCGTTGCTGCCGCCTCGGCCGGCGTCCGTTCATGCCGCGACAGTTCGGCTCGTGGAGAGGGACGAGATCGCCGAGGCGGCCGAGCGAGCCGGCGTCAGCTTCGAGGAAGTGAGCCGGCTGGTTGAGCTGGGCATCCTCGAGCCGGACGCCGAAGGGCGGCTCTCTGAGGGCGACGTCCGACGCGCGGGGCTCGTGCAGAGTCTGGTGGCGGCGGCCATCCCCGTCGGCTCCTGGCCGCGGCACTGCAGAGCCGCGAGCTCACGCTCGCGTTCATGGACGACCCCATCTACAGCCTCTTCTCGTCGCTCACCGGCGACACGTTCCGGGAGTTGAGCGTCCGGACGGGCGTGCCGCTGTCGCTGCTGATGACCGCCCGAGGCCTGCACGCCGGGCCGATGATCTTCCAGGAGGGCCACTACGACGGGGCTCCCGGGTCAGAGCGCGGCCTGACAATGACACTCTGACCATGCGAGTCTCGCTCGCCCCTCCACGCTCGTGCTCCTGCGCTCGCGCGGTCAGGACTTCCCAAAGCAGGATGTCGCGGGTTCGAATCCCGTCTCAGCTCGTGGCCGGGACGACCCGGGGCGGGGCCGCGGGACGACCCGCCGCCCGGTTGGTCAGGGATCCCCGTCGCCCGGTGGCGGACTGGGGGCCGGCGCCACGCCGGGGGTCGGCGCCGCTCCCGGGTCCGGCGTCGGGGCCGGCTCGGGCGTCGGCTCCGGCGTCGGCGCCGGTGGCGGGGTGGGCCGGGCTGTCGCGACGGGCGTCGGCTCCGCCGTGACGGCAGGAGTCGGGGACGGCTCGATCGTCGGCTCGCCGCCTGGATCCGGAGTCGGCGGCTCGCCCGGCGGAGACGGCTCGCTCGATGGCGGAGCCGACGCGTGCGGCGACGGCGCGGGCACGACCGATGGGGAAGGGGACGCGTCCTCCGGCGATCCCGACAACGAGGGCGAGGGGCCTGGCTCATCCCCGGGCAGCGGTTGCGTCGCGGCCGCCGAGTCCGGGTCGACGAGCCGCACGGCGTCCGAGCCGGCGCACGCCGTCCCGTCCGCGAGCAGCGCCGAGACGACGAACGTCACGGTCGCCGGCGCCGGGATGTCAGCCACGAGCGCGAGGACGGCGGCGCGCGGGAACGTCACTTTGAGGCGGCGGGATGCGCTGCTGTCCCCGACCACCCGCGTGGCGTCGGCCGCGGCGCCGGCATCGCACAGTGGGCCGCCCAGGCACAGCCGGATGGACTCCGGGACAATCCGCCGAACATCGAACGCGCTGGACGGAGCCTCGACGAAGGCCGTCACGTTCTGGCCCTGGCTCCTCCGCTCGAGGCTCTCGGGCTGGATGTCGACGGATGCCCGGGCGATCGGGAGCTGCGGGACCACGGTGAAGACCGCGAGGGACCCGCCGTCCAGCCGGAGGACCGCGGCGAGGATCGGCGGCGCCGCGACGAGCAGCACGCAGGCTGCGACGGCAAGCGCGCGACGGATCATGACGGTGCGTCCGATCCCCCTGTCGGGGAGGGTGCGGCAGCCGCGGCGGACGGTGCCTCGCGCCGCCGGCCGGGCCGGATGGGCCCCGCGGTGAACGCGAGGAAGAAGGCGAGCGCGGCCGCCAGGCCGGCAAGGATGGCCGGCTGGCGCACGAAGGCCAGCGCGCTCCCCACCTGCGGCACCCAGAGCCACACCTTCCCCACGATGCTGGCCGGCCGTGGCTGCCACAGGTCGGGCAGCTCCTTGTTGTCGCCCTTCACCTGGTAGCCCGAGGGGGCGTCACCCCCGACGATGCGATGGATGACCATCCCGCCCTCGGTCTCGAACGCGACGATGTCGCCGACCGCATACGACGGCTGACGCTGCGTGATCGCCAGGTCGCCGGTCTGGAACATGGGCTCCATGCTGCGGCCCGCCACGATGACGTATCCGGCAGGGCCGCCGAGCCAGGTCGGTCGGAGGAAGGTGACCCAGGTGGCGACGAGCGCGACGGTGACCAGGAGTCCCACGGCGGTGGAGCGACGGATCGCCAATCGCCGGTGCGCGCCGGTGGGATTTATCTGATGGAGACGTGGACGCTCTCGGCCGCGGTCGCCCGAACGTCCTCCGCGACGACCAGCGAGGCCGTGTTGTCATCGGTCCGGGTGAATGCGACCTTCACCGGCCCGAGCTCGATGAGCCGACCGTCGGCGATGAGGACGACGGCCACCTCGTGGCCGACGCAGCGGTCGGCGACACCGGTCACCTCGACCCGGTCGATCGCGACGTGGCCCGTCCAGGCGAGGTGGTAGCCGACCTCGACGCCGTCAAGATCACATCGCGAGACCGCCACGCTGGCGGCTGAGATCGATCGAGGGGCCAGCACCAGGCGCGTCGCGAAGCCAGTCGTCGCGCTGCCGATGAGCACGACGACTGCGATCGAGGCGAGCAGCCGGCGCATGCTGACCGACACATGGGTAGCGGGCGCTCCGGTCGGACCGCCCGCTACCACGGGGACTACTGGTCGTTGATGACGACGCTGACCCCGTTCACGGCAGCCGCGTCGACGTTCTTGCCGCTGAAGTTGGCACCGATGTACCAGTTGTTCGGGCCGGAGGTGTACCAGTCGCTCGCGGTCCCGTCCACCTGTCCGAGGCTCACCCCGTCGTGCGTCACGACGACGGACCACGAGAGGCCGGAGCAGGTATCAGGTAGGTTCTGGACCTCGACCGTGTTGATCCTGAAGAAGGTCCCGTTCCAGGTGGTCCCCCCGAGGAAGTGCACCGTATGCGCGGCGCCGCTCGGGTCGCATGAGCCGACCGTCGCTGTACCCGCGCTGAGCGTGCGCGGCGCGAGGTTGAGGGTGGCCGCGGCGCCGAGGACCGTACCCCCGACGGCGACGGCAAGAGCGAGAGCGAGAAGAAGACGGCGCATGGGCGCAATGCCTCCCTTGATCAACTCCATCAGTGGCGGAGAAGGGTCAGTTGCGCACCTCCCTCCGGACGAACCCGCGGGCGCGGCGAGACACCGAACGGGATCAGTCTGGAAGGGGGGCCGCGCCGGTCGCATCGGGGGAACTACGAGTGCGCGACCCGCAAACGGCCGGGCGTATACGGATGGCCCCGTCGGTAGCCGGCGCCTCGACGGGCGACGGTCGGCTCAGCCCGCGGCGTACCGGCGTGCCGCCCGGGCGCGGTTCCGGACGCCGAGCTTGTGGAGGATGTGACCGACGTGCGCCTCGGCGGTCCGCCTCGAGATCCCGAGGCGCGTCGCGATCTCTCGGTCGGTCAGGCCGTCGGCCACCAGCTGCAGGACCTCCTCCTCGCGGAACGTGAGGCGGTCGTCGCAGCCGTGGGAGGCACGGGCCCACTCATCGCGAAGCTGGCGCAGCGCCTCCGCGGCGATGGTGCGCGACATGGCCAGCTGCCCGTGCCGGATTCCGTCGATCGCCCGGTGTAGGGCCGGCGGGTCGAGGTCCTTGGTCAGGTAGCCGGCGGCCCCGGATCGGACCGCCTCGTGGACGTCGCGCGGCGAGCCCGAGACGGAGAGCACGACGATCTGCGTGGCGGGAAGGCGGTCGCGGAGCTCGCGGAGGAGCTGATGGCCGCTCTCGTCGGGCAGCCCGAGGTCCAGGAGGACGACGTCCGGCCTGACGTCGGGAGCCGTCTCGAGCGTCGCCGCGGCGGTCGCCGCCTCGGCGACGACCTCGATCCCCGGCGACGAGATCGCCTGGCGGATGGCCGCGCGCACGAGTGCGTGGTCGTCGACCACCATCACGCGGAGCGGGGCGGCGTCAGCGTGCATCGGCGAGCGCTCCCTGGGGCGGGACATCGATCGTCACGGTCGTCCCGGCCGCGGCCGCCGAGCGCAGAGCGATCCGGCCACCGATCGCTCGGGCCCTCTCGTGCATGGCACCCATGCCGAGGCCCAACCCCACCTCGACGCGATCGACCGGCATGGTCCGGAACCCTCGGCCATCGTCGGTCACCGTGAGCCGGGTCCAGCCGTGACTGTGCCGCGCCCGGAGCCGGACCTCGCTGGCGTCGGCGTGCTTGGCGACGTTCGCCAGCGCCTCCCGCACGATCCCCAGGACGTGCGCGATGACCTGCGGGGACAGGGCGGCCGGCGAGCCGCTCTCGTTGTACGACACGGCGATCCCGGTCCGGGCCGAGAAGTCGATCAGCTCTCGGCGCAGCGCAGGTGCGAGCTCGCGCTCGGCCGATGCGTCCGCCAGCCGCAGCCCGTCGATGAGCTCGCGCGTGCCGTCGAGAGCGGCCCGGACCCGCGCCAGCGCCACGTCGGCGAGGCGGCGCTCTTCGGACCCCGCGGGGAGACGCTGCGCAAGATCGAACACCTTTATGCGGGCGAGGAACAGGTCCTGCGCGACACCGTCGTGGAGCGAACGCGCGAGCCCGACGCCCACGTCCCGTGACCCGTAGCCGTCCACGCCGGCATCGGGACCGGGGCCCGGCCTGCATCGGTTCTGGGGCCGCTTGGCTGCCACGTGCCCTCCAGAACACGGAAGCTACGTACGCAACCGGCGTCCGGTCAATACGGAACTCCACCTATCCGACACCGACCGGGGTCGATGCACGGTCCTCCGACCCTGGGGCTTTGACCCCAGCCCGCAGAGCGGCTACAGTTAACCGACAGGTGAACTGTCGATGGAG
The DNA here is from genome assembly GCA_963776285.1 of uncultured Chloroflexia bacterium. Classification (GTDB taxonomy): domain Bacteria; phylum Chloroflexota; class Limnocylindria; order Limnocylindrales; family CSP1-4; genus CTSoil-043. The sequence continues at coordinate 111,822 of CAVZLW010000008.1, read as the reverse complement.
GTTCGAGGATGGCGGAGGCTCCGGACGACCTCGATCGTCCGCTCGCGGCCCTCGCCAACCGTCATCGGCGCGAGATCGTCCGGATGCTCGCCCTCCACCCCCACTCCATCAGCCGGCTCGCTCTCGCGCGCGACCTCTCGCTGCCCGCCATCCACAAGCACGTCCGCGTGCTCGAGGAAGCCGGCTTCGTTCAGCGCCGCAAGCTGGGCCGGACGACGTACCTGGTGCTCCTGCGGACACCGATCGTGCGCCTGCAGGCGTGGCTTGGCGACTTCCACGCCTACTGGGGGGCCGACACGGCGAGCCTCGACAACTACGAGCGATACCTGGCCACCGATCCACGGCTCGAGAAGGAGACCCTGTGAAGAAGTTCCTGATCCTGTTCCACGATCGCTGGGAGCCGAGGCCCGAGATCATGGCTGCCTGGCAGGCCTGGTTCGCCGCGGTCGGCGACCAGTTCGTCGACAGCGGCAATCCCTTCGGCGCCGGCTTCGAGGTGACGAAATCGGGCTCCCGGGAGCTGGCACTCGCCGACGGGGCAGCGACTGGCTACGCGATCGTCTCGGCGGAGAGCATCCACGAGGCGACAGCCCTGCTCGAGGGTTGTCCGTTCAGCACGAGCGTCCGGCTCTACGAAGCGTCGCCGATGTAGGACGAAGGCGCCGTCACGCAGCTGCGCCTCGCCGGTGGCCGACCCCGGGGCTTCGTGGCGACAGGCGTCCCCTGGGCCTGCTCCAACGCCGGCGGGTCGTCGGTCCCAGCAGCCGTGTGCTCGGGTCGGGTGACGCCAAGGACCGCCGGCCCACCCAAGGCCGTTCAGTCCGCCTCGGGCACGGCCATCAGCCGGGTGCGCGTCGTGCTCCACCTGCCAAGCTCGCGGAGCGCATCCTCCGACACCGAGCCAGGTTCAGCCGAGTACGTGACGATCGTCAGGCCGGGGTCTGCGGGGAGCTCGAGGGCTTCGTAGGAGAGGGTCAGATCCCCGACGAGCGGGTGGTGGAATTGCTTCGTCCCCGTCCGGTGGAAGCGCAGGTCGTGGCTGGCCCAGAGGACCCGGAACTCGTCACTTCGTGTGGAGAGCAGCCCGATGAGGTCGGACAACGTCCGGTCGTAGGGGTTGCGACCAGCCTCGCCGCGGTGCTGTGCCACGACGTCGTGAGCCGCCCGCTCCCAGTCGACATAGTCTGCCTCCCGGCCCAAGCCCGTAGCAGCCGATGGGGTGGCGAATGACCACCCGTTTCGCGGCGACGCAGGGCAACCAGGACGTGGTGATCGCCTGCAGGCGAACGTGGCATCAAAGTGAGGCGGCCTGCTACGTCTGCCACTTCGGACCGAGTCAAGCTGATGCTTGCCACCCCGGCTGGCAGACCCGGGCGCTGGACACCGCGCATTCCGGGCGCCATGGTGTAACGTCGCCTGACGGCTGCTCCCTGCGCATCGGTCGGCGACGCGCTCGAGGTCAGCTGCGTCGCCAACGCAAGGGGAGGCGGGAGGTCCGCGTGCCCGACGAGGTCGTCGGCCGGGGGGTCGAGCTCGCCGCGGTCGAGCGATTCGTGGAGCGTGCCGCCAGAGGCCTGGCCGCGCTCATCCTCGAGGGCGAGGCGGGCATCGGGAAGACGACGCTCTGGGAGGCGGCTCTCGCCGCCGCCGGCGACGCCGGCTTCCGCCTCCTGCGGTCGCGACCGGCCCGCTCCGAGCTCGGCCTCACCCTCGGCGGCCTCACCGATCTTCTCGATGAGGTCGATGCGAGCGTCCTGGAGCGGCTCCCCGACCCGCAGCGACATGCCCTGGAGGTCGCGCTGCTGCGCGTGGCGCCGTCGGGAACGCTGCCCGATCAGCGGACCCTGTCGGTCGCGGTCGCCGGTGTCCTGCGGTCGCTGACGGCGTCTGCCCCGCTCCTGGTCGCCGTGGACGACGCCCAGTGGCTCGACGAGAGCTCGGCCGCGATCCTCGCCTACGCCGTCCGACGGCTGGTCGATCGGCCGCTCGGGCTGCTCGCCTCGGTGCGCGCCGGGTCCGACGATGGCGGCGCCATCGACCTCCCGTCGGCCGTGCCGGTCGACCGGACGGACAGGATCAGAGTCGGGCCGATGCCGCTTGCGTCTCTTCACCGGCTCTTCCAGCTCCGCCTCGGCCGATCATTCCCGCGCCTCGTCCTGGTCCGGATCGAGGCCGCGTCGGGCGGGAACCCGCTCTACGCGCTGGAGATCGCCCGCGCGCTCTCGGCGGCCGACATCCCAATGGACCCGCACGCCCCGCTGCCGGTCCCGGACTCGCTTGGCTCGCTCATGGCCGGGCGCATCGCCGCCCTGCCGGCCGCAACGCGACATGCGATGCTCCTGGCAGCCGCGGCCGCGGTGCCATCGGTCGAGACGCTTGAACGAGCCCAACCCGGCCTGGAGGCGGCGCTCACCCCGGCCGTCGAGGATGGCGTCGTCGCGGTCAACGAGGGGATGGCCCGGTTCACCCATCCGCTGTTCGCCCAGGCGGTGCTCGGCCGCGCGCAGCCGACGGATCTCCGACAGACGCACGCCGAGCTGGCCGCAGCGACCCGCGCGCCGGAGGCCCGGGCGCGCCACCTCGGACAGGCGGCGGAAGGTCCCGACGAGTCCGTCGCCGAAGCCCTCGTCGAAGCTGCGGCCGGGGCGAGGGACCGCGGTGCGACGCTCGATGCCACCGCGCTCTACCGCGAGGCCGGGTGGGCGACCCCGGCCGATCTCGCCGACCGCCGTCTCGAGCGCCAGCGGCTCGCGGCCGAATGCCTCTTCATCGACCTCTCGGAGGTGGTGGAGGCGGACGACATCCTCGAGGCTGCGCTCCGGACCGCGCCGCCCGGGCCGTCGCGCGCCGAGACGCTGAGCCTCCGGGCGGTCATCCGCTACTACCATGGCCGGGTCCCTGAGGCCGTCGCGATGGGCGAGCAGGCGCTCGAGGAGGCCGGTCGCGACGCGATCCTCCGGGCCAAGGTCCTCGGTCGCCTTGCGTTCCTCGTCATGCAGCTGGACCTCGAACGCGGCGTCTCCCTCGTCGAGGAGGCGATCGCGCTTCTCGAAGGGCACGCCGGACCGGTCGACCCGGACCTGCTCGCGAACGTGCTCCTGCTGCGGGCGGTCGCCGAGCTGGCGCTCGTCCGAACGACAAGGGACGCCGAGATCGAGCGGGGCCTGCGCCTGATCACGTCGAACGGCCGGTCGTGGGAGCGCGAGGGCGCCGAGGGCAGCGCGTTCGGGCTCGCCCGCCACGCAGACGATCTCGATCGGGCGATCGAGATGACCCGCGAGCTGATCCGGGCGAAGTCCGGGCCGGGCGGCGACGACCCGTTCAACCTGGTCCAGCTGTCCGGCCTGCTCCTGTATCGCGGGGACTGGCGCGAGGCGCGACGGGTGGCCGAGGCGGCGATGGAGGGGTACGAGCGAGAAGGCGTCGAGGTCTACCCGGCGTGGGGCCTCCGGGGCATCGCCCTCGTGGCCGTGCACGATGGGCGCCTGGCGGACGCACGCCGGTGGGCCGACGCTGGCCTGCGATGGTCTACCGAGCGCGGCGACGTCGTGATGGCGGTGTTCCACCACCACATCCTCGGCCTGATCCAGCTCTCCCTCGATGCCTGGGCGGAGGCGGACGAGCACTTCGAGGAGGCCGCGAGCCTGGCGGAGCGCATCGCGACCCGTCATCCCGGACGCTTCAAGCTGGCCGGCGACCGCGTGGAAGCTGCCCTGGCTCTCGGGGACGTGGAACGCGCAGAGGCGATCGTTGCCACCCTCGCGGAGGCGGCCGGCATCGCTCCGACCCCGTGGGCCCTCGCGGTCGGCGCCCGCTCGTCGGCGCTCCTTGCAGCCGCCCGCGGCGACCTCGAGGGCGCGGCCGCTACCTTCGATCGCGCCCTGGTCGAGCACGACGGCCTGCCGATGCCCTTCGAGCGTGCCCGCACGTTGCTTGCCAAGGGCCAGCTCCACCGCCGTCGGCGAGAGAAGCGCCTCGCCGACGAGACGCTCCGGGGCGCGTTGGCGATCTTCGAGGAGGTCGGAGCATCCATCTGGGCGGATCGCGCGCGCACGGAGCTCGCTCGCGTCGGCCTCCGCCCTCGGGCGCCGGAGGAGCTGACCGAGACCGAGCGACGGGTGGCCGAGCTGGCGGCGCAGGGATTGAGCAGCCGGCAGATCGCGGACCGGGCGTTCCTCGCGCCGAAGACGGTCGGCAACGTCCTCGGGCGCGTCTACCAGAAGCTCGACATCCACTCCCGGGCGGAGCTCGGGGCGCGCATGTCGGCGGGCGGGACGGCCGGTTCAACGGGCACCCAGGAGCCCGACCTGCCGGCCGCCGGCTGGTAGCGAGCCCGACCGGCGGCCACTGATAGGGGCAGTCGCCTCTTACGTCGCCGCGGCACTCGCCGCTAGGCTCCCCGGCCATGGACCGACCGCTCGATCGCGACGCGCTGGACACGTTCCTCGTCGAGCGGTACTGGCCCGGCGTCGACCTCGACCAGCTCCGCATCGCCCTGCCTCGGCTCGAGGCCGCGGCGAGGGCGATGACGGCCGAGGGGAGCCGGGTCGAGCACGTCGGCTCGATCCTCATGCCGGTCGACCAGGTGGTCTTCTCACTCATCGTCGCGGCCGACGAATCACTCGTCCGGCAGCTCAACGAGCGAGCGGCCCTGCCGGTGGACAGGATCGCCGAAGCGATAGCTCTTCTTGCCGCAGACGTGCCCGCGGGTGATCCAGGTGGTGGCGAGCCCGGCGGGCGAGCCGATGTGATGGCCGATCCAGGAGGGGAATGACATGATGACGCTGGCTAGCATGGTCCCGGCCCGCGCGATGCGGGCACTCGTCCTCCTGTCGGTCGTGGGCCTGGCGGCCTGCACCGGATCGACGGCGACACCCACGGCATCCATCGCAGCGTCGAGCCCGTCGCCGGCGGCCGCGTCGCCGTCTGCGGCACCCACCGAGAGCCCCTCCGCCGCTGCGGCACTCCCCTCCCCCGAGGCGTCGGCGGTGGCCCCGGCCGGCGCCACCGCGGTTCCGACGTCGATCGATCCCTGCCAGCTCATCCCCGCTCAGGAGGCCGGCACGCTTGCCGGCGCCACCTTCGGACCCGGCAAGGAGCAGACGCTCGCAGGCAACAGCCGGATGTGCACCTACGGGGCGCAGACGAAGAACGTCTTCAACGTGATCGTTGCGATCGCGCCGGACGTGGCGACCGCCCAGAAGGAGAAGGCCTCGGCGGAGGCCGACCTCAAGGCGAACGCGGCCCAGCTGAACCAGGGGCTGACGATCACAAAGCTCCCAGGCTTCGCTCCGAACACGGACGCGGTCCTCATGGAGCTCAAGCCCAACTCCCTCGGCATCAGCGGCCGGGCGATCTACGTCCTTCGCGGCACGACGTTCTTCGGCTTCAACGACCTGGTCGTCGGCGGATCGGCACCATCGGCCGACGCGGTGAAGGCTGAGGCCATGACGGTCCTGGGCCGGCTTCCCTGATGATCGACCGGACAGGCGGCCCGCTCCGCGGAGCCCGCATGGCGCCTTCTGAACGCACGGCTGTCGAAGTGGGGATCCCGGCGTCACTCGAGAGGATGGCCAGTCTCTGGAGCACGACCCGGCCGACCGGCGCCGGTGGTCGGCGAGCCCGTCTGCCACGACGCCATGACGAGCGCCGATTCGCTCGCCCTTCTACGCTCGTGCGACGACGCTCATGAGCTCAGGACCTCACACGCAGAATGCCGCGGGGTCGAATCCCGTCTCCCGTTCCGGCCTCCCCCGCCGGGGGGTCACCCAGCGTGCCCATGTCCACGCGGGCCGGGCCGGCCGTCGCTGTGGATGAGGATCCCGCCCGGCCGCAGGAGCCGCCGCTCCTGGCGGTGGATCTCGCGACGGATCCGCTCGCTGGCGCCTCCATGGGCGGCGCGGAACTCGGGTGAGCCGAAGAGGCGGCTCTCATGGACGGCGTCGAACGATCCGGTCGCGAGGAAGTCGAGGGCGCCGGGGACACCCAGGTCCACCCGATGATGCGCGAACGTCTCGTCGGCGAGGTCGCCGATGTCGATCCCGACCGGCTGCGCCCCGAGCGCAAGGAGCAGCCGGCACATCCAGGGCTCGAACTCTGGCGTCCGTCGCCCCGTGACCGGCGAGGAACTCGAGTTCGACCCGCAGGCGATGTCGAGGACGGCCTGTCCGCGGACGGCTGACAGGGGGCCGAAGGCGTCCATAAGGCGGCGCACGAACTCCGTCATGATCGCCTCGAGGTTCGCCTCGGCCGCGATCTTCGAGGCGAGACGATGCCGCATGTCGACGTCGCGGAGAGCGCTGCCCAGGTGCTCTCGGTCGGAGGGTGTCCGACCCAGAGAGGTCAGGCGGCGCAGGGCATCAGGCATCGTCGGGGGAGCTCCGGGTGTGCCCGAGCGGGTTGCCCGCGATGTTGCCGCCGCAGGCACCGGCAGGGACGGAGGGGTCCATCAACTTGGCGACGTCGTGAATCCGCCTGCTGGCCGACCGGGGCGGCCCCGGCCAGCCCCGGGACGGGCGACCGGGGTCTCGTCGAGAGGCATCCTGACTCCCGTCTCGGTCAGGGTCAGCGATCTCTGTCACGTCGCCGTCGCCCATCCACGGCCGCCGATGTGAGCAGCCCAACGGCGAGGTCGACCGCCTCTCCATGGTCGAGACCTTGCTGGACGGCGAGCGATCGCCACGTCAGAAAGCCGGTCAGGTGGCCGGCGACCGCACGAAGGAGCCGTCCCTCGCGGCCCTGGGCTTCAGCGTGGCCTGCGACGAGGGCGTCCGCCATCACCCGGTTCCCCGCGGCCATCGCCTGCTGGGCGGAGACGGGCATCGCCGCCGCGTCCCGGTAGATCGGGTACAGCTCCTCGGCGTGGTCCCGGTACCAGCCGTAGAGCTCGCCGAAGGCCCGGCGCGCCCGCTCCTCGAGATCGGGCATCAGGCGCCAGGCCGCCGCGTCCGGGCGAGGGTTCCGCGCGTACCAGTGGGCCGTGCAGGCCTCGAACAAGGTGTCAAGGTCCGCGAAGTGGCGGTAGACCGTGAGGCGGGTGACGCCCGCCTCCTCGGCGACGGACGCGATTGAGGTGTTGGCCGGCCCGATCGTCGTATGCAGGCGGACGGCAGCCTCCGTAATCCGCAGGCGAGTCTGGTCGACGAGCTCGGCGCGGCGTCGCATGCGATAGGGCCTGGATTTGGTAGAACGCATATGGTCACCCGATATTGACATCCGCCCGCATTCCGTTCACTGTACAACCCTGTTCACTCGAATTGGAAGGGGCCCGGAAATGGCAACGGTCGGAACCATTGCGACAGGGGCACGCCTGAAGGTGGTCCAGCCGGGCGACGGCCGGGCCGGCGGGCTCGCTCCCGGCGTCGGAGTTGTCTTCAAGATCGACGGCGAGGACACGGGCGGCGCCCTCTCGATCGTGGAGCATCCGTTCGCGGTCGGCGCACTCGTGCCGCCCCACGTTCACACGCTCGAGGACGAGTACTCGATCGTGCTCGAGGGCGAGATCGGCTTCCGCTCGAACGATCGCGAGGTCGTGCTCGGGCCCGGCGGCTACATCATCAAGCCGCGGGGCGAAGTCCACGCCATGTGGAATGCGGGCTCAACGCCCGCCCGGATGATCGAGGTCATCTCGCCGGCGGGGTTCGAACGGTTCTTCCGGGATCTCACCGAGCTGACCGCCGTGGGCGCGCCGGATCCGGCGACTATCGCTGCACTGGCGGAGCGATACCAGCTGCCTTTCGCGGAGCCCGATTGGCTGCCCGATGTGATCGCGCGATACGGGCTGACGCCACCGCGACCGTGACCCTGGCCGTCGGGGAGGGAGCCCAACGCCGCCTCACCGGGAGCGCCGCTTATGGGGCGCTCCGCCGCTACAGTAGGTCTCGTGGAGAAGTACGCGGAAGCCCAGGCGGCCGAGCGCGCCGGACTGAGCGTCGAGGAGCTGAGCCGGCTGGTTGAGCTGGGCATCCTCGAGCCGGACGCCGAAGGACGCTTCACGCAAGGTGACGTGCGCCGTGCAGGGCTCGTCGGCAGCCTCGCGACAGCGGGCATCCCGCTGGACGGCCTGGGTGCCGCCATGCGGAGCGGCCGGGTCACGCTTGACTTCCTCGACGAGCCCGCCTACGAGCGATTCTCGGCGCTCAGCGGCGTTACCTTCGCCCAGCTCGCCGAGCGGACCGGCGTGCCGGTCGAGCAGCTGATGCTCATCCGCGAGGCGACCGGCTCCAATCCACCGGCTCCCGACGACCGCGTTCGCGAGGGTGAGCTGCCCTTCGCCGCGTTCATCGAGTTCCAGGTCAAGGCGGGCTTCGACCCGATCGCCATCGCGCGACTGCTGCGCGTCGCGGGCGACAGCCTGCGCCGCATGGCCGAGTCGGAGTCGGCCTGGTGGAACTCCGAGATCATGGCGCCGGCCATGGCGGCGGGCAAGCGGCCCGATGACGTCTTCGGGGCAGACTTCGTCACCCGCATGACCGTCCTATCCGAGCGGGCCGTGATCGAGCTGTACCGCCTGCAGCAGACGAAGACATGGACGGCCAACATCATCGAGGGCGTGGAGGTGACGCTGGCCGCCGCGGGGCTGCACAGCCGGCTCGAGCATCCCCCCGCGATGTGCTTCCTCGACATCACCGGCTATACCCGGCTGACCCAGGAGCGGGGCGACGCGGCTGCTGCCGGACTGGCAGAACAGCTGGCTCGGCTGGTGCAGCGAATATCGGTCAAGCACGGCGGCCGGCCGGTGAAATGGCTGGGTGATGGCGTCATGTTCCACTTCCCGAACCCAGGCCCGGGCGTGATGGCCGCCCTCGAGATGGTGGCAAGCGTGGCCGGGGCCGGCCTGCCGCCGGCGCACGTGGGCCTGCATTCCGGGCCGGTCATCTTCCAGGAGGGCGACTACTACGGCCAGACCGTGAACGTCGCCTCCCGCATCGCCGAGTACGCCCGACCCGGTGAGGTGCTGGTCAGCCAGGAGGTGGTCGACGCCGCGGGCGGCGCGGAGGTCGTCTTTCGCGAGATCGGCCCAGTCGAGCTCAAGGGCGTGACCGGCGCCGTGCGCCTGCACGCCGCATCGCGGCCGGGCTGAGCGGGGCGCCACGGCCCCGCCTGGGCCAGGGCGGCGTGGCGGATGAACCACGCTTCGATGACCTCGGTCAGGCGGCCAGCGCAGCGCCCGGGTCAGTCCTCCTGCCGTCCGGCGGTGACACCTCCATCGGACACCGTCACGGACTCGAGCTCGAGCCCGAGGTCGCGAATCCGTGCCAGGAGGCCATGCAGCTGGGCCTGGTCGGCGACCTCCCCGATGAGCTGCGTGGCCCGGCTGCAGCTGACCGGCGTCAGGCCATCGAACGCGGCCGCGAGGCGAGGGCTCAACCGGCCCCTGATCGTGATCCGGATCGTCATCGTCGTCTTCATGCTCCGACCATCGAGCACGGCATCACCCGGGGCTACCCTCGGCGGTCGTCTGACCCCGTTCGGACTGCAGCCTCCGCCCGCGACCCCACCGGGGCGCGAACGGCCTCGGGCCGATGGGCTGCAGCCTCCCTCGGACGGGCATCGACGCTCGTGAGGCGGCCGAGGCCCGCGAACAGCCGCAGGTGCCCGCTGATCCGGATCTCCCTCGTGGCCAGGGCCAGCGGGATCCTGATCCGACCCGTGGCCATGCGGAACATCGTGGGAGCGCCCCGCAGGCGGATCGTCAGCCCCGGGCGGGACAGCGGCCCCTCGTGCCAATCCGCGCCGTCGGGGCGCAGGTCCAGGTACCACTCGCCGCCGGCGGGCTGATGGTCGTCGTCGAAGCTGACCGCGAGGCGTCGCGGGGGCGAGGGGCCGGCCGTGCCGATCCCCGGCGGCCCTGGCCCGGCCGTGCCGATCCCCGGCGGCCCTAGCCCGGCCGTCCCGATCCCGGCGGCCGGGCCCCGGCGCCGCCAGATCCTGGCGCCCGCTCAGTGGCGGACGCGCACGATCACGAGCGACCCGAAATAGGCGATGGCCATCGTCAGCGCCACGAGCGCGTAGGGCTGCCAGTCGCCGCCGGTCGCGTCCGCAACCGCGAACGCGGCCACGACGACGATCGCTGTGACGCCCAGAGCCCAGGCGCAGGCTTCGAGGTTGATGTGCTCCCAGCGCTCGTCGACCGGGCGGCCGGCGAGAGCGCCCGCGGTCTCGCTCCGGCGCGCCAGCAGCGTGACCACGAGGGCGTAGCCCGCCGTGATCGCGAACGCGAGCAGAGCTTCGGCGGGACTGCCGCCGCCTGCCAGCCGCGCCAGGCCCAGCCCGGCGCCAATCCCGACCCCGGCCACGAGCACGGGGGACCTAGCTGTGCTCGTCGCCATGGAACACCTCCTCGACCGGGCGCCCGAAGAAACGGCCGATCGCGATCGCCAGCGGCAGGGACGGGGTGTAGCGACCCGTCTCGATGGAGTTCACCGTCTGGCGCGACACGGAGAGCCGGATGGCCAGCTCGCCCTGGCTCAGGCCCCGGGACTCGCGCAGCGCCCTGACCTCGTTCTGCACGCTGTCAAGTTAGCTTGACAGTCGCCGCCTGTCAAGCACGCTTTACAGTCGCTCGTTCGTCGGCTCGTCGTCATGGCAGCCGCATCGCGTGGCCGGGGCAGAGATCCGAGACCGACGGCGGATGGCGGGCGCCTGTGAATGACGTGTCGCGGCGCTCGGTGCGCCGCGACGGTGCGCCGCGACGATGCCCGCCCCGCGGCATCTTCCCCCAGTCGGCGCTACCCGAGATCGAGCTCACCCGCCTTGGCCGGATCTCCCATGATGTCGATGGCGGCGATGCGACCGCGGGCAACGGTGAACCCGATGACCACCGGCCGCGCGCCCGGGGCCTCGACGACCACGCCGGCGGCTCCATTCACCATCACCGGCCGGGCCAGCGCGGCAAAGCGCCCGCCCGTCGACTGCATCTGGCGCGCGACGGCGACCGCGCCGACGATCGGCGGCCGCGCCAGCGGCCCTACGCCGCCGCCGTCGGTTCGGAACACCACGTCGGGGTCGAGCACCCGCAGCAGGGCGTCGAAGTCTCCGGATCGGGCCGCGGCAAGGAACGCGTCCACGACGCGACGCTGGACGGCCAGATCGGCGTCCGGCTGCGGCGCGGCTCCCTGGACCCGCCGGCGCGCCCGGCTCGCCAGCTGACGGGCCGCTCCGGGCGACCGGTCGACGACGGCCGCGATCTCCTCGTATGGCACCGCGAACACGTCGTGCAGGACGAACGCCAGGCGTTCCGCCGGCGTGAGGGCCTCGAGCACGACTAGGAGCGCCAGCCCGACCGAGTCGGCGAGCACGGCGTCGTGCTCCGGGTTGCCGCCTCCCGCGTCGCCGAGGATCGGCTCCGGCAGCCAGGTTCCGGCGTAGCTCTCGCGCCGGGACCGGCGGGACCGGAGCATGTCGAGGCAGATCCGCCCGACGACGACGGTGAGCCAGCCCCGAAGGTCGTCGGTGCCTCCGGGGTCGCGTCGATCAAGGCGAACCCATGCCTCCTGGATGGCGTCGTCGGCCTCGCTCATCGAGCCGAGCATCCGGTAGCCGACGGCGCGCAGGTGCGGCCGCTGACGTTCGAACTCCTGGGCCAGCCAATCCCGTCGATCCACCGCTCAGACCTCGTCCGCGTGTGCGCCTCGTCAATGGATGTACGGACCCGGACGGCCACGTGTGACAGGGCATCGCGACGGCGCATCTCGGTCACGTTCGCTCGTTGCCTTCCGTTCCCAGTGTGACGAGCCGAGAACCACCCGCGGCTCGCGGGAACAGGAGTCTTCCGCCATGACCACCGACCACGCCATCCGCCGCCCCGGCCTGCCGTCGATCGTGCCGATGCTGAACCCGCTGGTTCGTCGCCTCCTCCGGGTCGGCGTGCCCATAGGCCCCAACGTGCTCCTCACGATCCGCGGCCGGACCAGCGGCCAACCTCACACGTTTCCAGTGGCGTTGATGGAGAGCGGCGGCCGTCACTACGTGTTCGCCACCTTCGGGGAGGTCAACTGGGTCCTCAACCTGCGTGCCGCAGGGGAGGCGCTCCTCAAGCGCGGCCGCCACGCGGAGGCCGTCGTCGCCATCGAGCTCACGGCCGCGGAGGCTGCCCAGGTCATGGCGGACGCGCTCGCGCCCTTCCTTGCATTCCCGGTGACGGCGTCGCTCCTCCGGCGCTGGTACGACCTCGCCGCGGACTCCTCCCCGGCCGACTACCTCGCGGAGGCTCGGCGCCACGCGGTGTTCGAGCTGCGAGTGGCTGAGTGAGCACGCTGCCGGGCGGCCGGCGGCACGCCCCGACCGGCCCGGCGAGATTCGCTGCGCGGCGGGGCGTGCTCTTCGTCCAGGGCGCCGTGCCGCCCGGAGGCGGCACCGACGCTCGGGTCAGGGCATGGCCAGGCTGATGGATCCGAAGGCGCCGTGCGCCTCGTCGTTCGGACCGGCCGCAAAGTAGAGGACGTTGGTCGGGCCCGACGCGGACCCGTTCCCGAACCCGATCCCCCACAGCCCGTCGATGGAGAGCGGGCGGTGGTCGGCCCCACGCAGGGTGCCATGCTCCTCCCAGCCGTCGTCCCGGGACCAGCGGAAGGCGTTGATGCGGCCGTCACCGAAGTTGCCGACCAGGAGGTCGCCACTGAACTGGCCGAAGCCGGCGGGCGCCATGGCCAGGCCCCACGGGGCGTTGAGGTCGTCGCGCGAGGCGACCCGGCCGAGGAGCTGGCCGGACGTCGTGAAGGCGTCGACGAAGCCGAAGCCGCGGCCGTGGAGCTCGTCCATTCGGTCGGCATCCTGCTTGGCGAAGGTCACGAACATGACGCCACCGAGGTTCTGGATCCCGAACGGCGCATAGCCGCGGGGAAGTCGGCGGTCGCGGAACGCGCCGTGCCAGGACTGCAGCGTGAAGCTGCCATTGAAGACGTCCACCCGGCCGTTGTGGAAGTCGGTCGCGTACAGGAAGTTGGCGCTGCCGACCTGGCCGATGGCCAGGCCTTTGTAGATCGCGCCGACCGACGAGCGGTCCGCGCCGACCTGGGCATGGGTCGACGTCGGCGGCAGGGGCACGCCCGGGTTCCAGCCCTGAATCGTGCCACCCTCGGTGGCAAAGAGGAAGCGGGCAGGCCCGGAGGCGCCGCCGGAGCTCACCACGAAATCGGCCGAGCCATTGAACACCGTCCCGGTCGGGCCGCCCGGGACGCTCACCACGAGCGGCCGCGGCGCGCCGGTGCCGTCGTACAGCGTCGACGTGTCGGTGTGGTTGTTGGCCACCCACCACGGCGTCGTCGGGCCGGCGGTGATCCCCCAGCCGTTGACGAGGTTGGCGTCCGTGTGGGCGGCGGGGATCGTCCCGTCCGACACGAGATACGTGACGCTGTACTCGCTCCGAACGTGGCCGTGTCCCTGCCCCTCGTCAGCCACGGCTGGCAGGGCCGCCCCCAGGAGCAGGACCGTCGCCGCGATCGAGATGACGAGCCGTCTCACCATCACACCCCCCTAAGGTGCCGGGAGGCGGGCTCACGAGCGCGAGGCCCGAACCCCCCTACGTGACGGGTACGCCAGCGGACGCCGGGCGGATCTCCACCTCCGCATGAGAAAGGCCGGCACGCCGGGCGAGGAGCCCCGATCGGTCGCCCGGCGCCGTCGGGCTGGGCCGTCAGCGGGTGCGGTGGTCCGAGAGCATCTCGACGGCCTTCGCGACGCGGGCCGATCTCGTCTCGGGCTTCTTCGCATCCTCGACCCAGAGGACATAGGCCCTCTTGTGGGTATACGAGAGCCCGTCGAAGAAGCCGGCAGCCAGGGGCGCGTCGGCGAGCGCGACGGCCAGGTCAGCCGGAACCTCGGCTTCGCGCGGCGCGTCGTCCGGGACGATCTCGACCTCGATCTCCTCGCCCCCCGACAGGCCCGACGCCGCTCGGTGCTCGGAGCTGAACGGCATGAGGACCTTCCCATAGGCTGGGGCGACGCTTGTCCGGTACGTGTAGCCGTTCACCGTCGCCACGACCTTCACCCGGCGACCCCGACCGAGGGCGGCCAGGACCTCCTCGGGCACCTCGATCCCGGTGTTGTTCGCCCCGAATCGTTGAAGTGTCGTGTGGAACTTCATGGGCGGAGTGTCGCACTCATCGCCATCCGGGGCCACTGCGTCCTGCCGGTCCCCAGGCGACGTCGCGCTCGGGGTGGCGACGCGCTTCGGTCTCGCAGCCTACGTCGGAACGCCCTCGTGGACCGCTTCGCCGAGCTCCACGATGCGGCCGCTGATCTGACCCGCGTCCGGGTACTCCTCGCTGTGCGCGAGGCCAACCTCGGCAAGTCCGAGTGCGGTTGCCGCGGCGTCGGTCAGGAACAGGTAGGGGCGGGAGCCGATCCGCTCCCGAATGGTGTTCTTGAGCAATCGGTGCGCGAGCGTCACGGCGGGGCCGAGAAGGTCGCTGGCGGACCCGACCGCCTGGCGCACCGCCTGGCCCCGGTGGAGGACCACCTTGAGGTCGAGGTGCGCGACGGCGGGACAGGCCGTACAGACGTGGTCGCTCGCCGGGATGGCTCGCGTCCGACCATCGATGAACGCCCGGTACATCGCGCCGATCTTCTCGAGGACCCGCTCACCCTGGCCGTCGAGGGGTGCGGCCGGCGCGGCAGCGAAGACGGCATCGCCCTCGAGCTTCACGACGGCGAAGTCGGGCTCCACGCCCTCGATGACGGCGTCCAGGAGGGCACCAAGCACGGAGTAGGCCGCCGGGATGCCCGCGCCGAAATCGATCCCGTGGGCCTGCTCGACGCCGGCCATGAAGCCCGTGTAGCCGGAGATGTCGGCAAGCAACAGGTACCGTACGCCTGCCGCCTCCTCTGCCCCTGCCGGCGGCCCGGATCGCTCAGCTCGTTCCACGCGCCCCCCGCGCATCCTCGCCACCGCCGGACGATTCGTCGATGGCCGTGCTCGTCGGAGGAGTATGGCCGTCGCCGCGCTTCCTGTCCCCGACGAGATCGACAGACCGGCGGGCGATGGAGGCCGATGTGAGCGCCCGGGACCGGCTCGCCGCGTCAGCCGACGATCACCAGCGGCGGAAGCCCGGCTAGAATGCCGCCCGGCCTGGGTCCCCTCAGCTCGGGCTCGGGGACGCGATCCGCGTCACGCGCAGCGAGCTCGGCGTCCAGCCGGGCCGTGAGGCTCGGGATGCCCGACCGGAGAGCAGCCCCGTACGCCGGCCCGATCTCCTCCATGAGCGCCTTCTCACGGCGAGTCGTGGGTGCCCCGTAGCGAAAGTGGATCGTGGTGCCCACCGGACCCGGCTCCAGCTCCAGGGTGTGGAGCAGCTTCACCGGCCCACCCGGGGTCTCGAGGACCGTCCGGTCCGTGACGTAGTCATACGGGCGCCAGTCGAGGATCTCCTCGACGACGGCGTCCTTGCCATGCATGCAGTGATTGGCCGAGCCGGGACCGCGGCGACCGCCGGTGGCACCCCTGACCGTGACCTCCGTCACCCACGGCTGCCACGTCATCCGCTGCCCGGGCTTCGTGAGGAACTCCCAGGCCACCTGCGGCGGCACCCTGGTCGGCACCGACACGATGAGGATGGATTCCTCGGGGGAGACGAAGACGCGGCCCCGAGCCTCTTCCTCCAGCCAGCGGCGCTCCAGGTCGTGAACCCAGGCAGGCACGTCGCCGATCCGATCGTAGGTCTCGGTGCGTTGGCGCATGCCGAGCGCGGCCGGGTCGATGTCGGATGCATCGATGCACTTCTGGCTGATCAGGGCGTAGGCGTCGATGCCCAGCTTCTCGACCACCTCGTTCTTCAGCAGCCGGTGGGCGACGATCACGTCGGACCCCAGGAGCTCCTGCCGGCCGGCGACCTTCTGGAGGATGGCGGCGCCGTGGTGGACGATGAACTTGAGGTCGAGATCCGGGATCCGGACGCACGCGTTGCACTCGCAGGACGTCGCCTGCCGGACGTCGCGGCGGCGCCGGCGAAACCCGAAGTAGCAGCGCTCGATCGTGTCGAGGAGCATCGATCCGTCGACCTTCTCGGTCGTCGCGAAGGTGAATGCGGCATCGCCCTCGAGCTTGGCCAGCCGGAAGTTGGGCCGGAGCGCGGTGACGATGGCGCCGACGAGGTCCGCCAGGATGTCCTGGGCGTGATCCAGCTCGACGTCGGCGAGGTAGCCCGTGTACCCGGAGATGTCGGCGATCAGGAAGCAGGTGGGTTGCGCGGCTGAGAGCATCGTTCCTCGCCGGACTCGGGGATCACGGCGGTCACTATACGTCCGGGCCCCTGCCGGCTCCGCGGCGGCCGACGGCAGCGTGGAGCTCGCCGGGCGGGCACGAGCCGAGATCGGCGCTGCCACAACACGGTGCGCCCGTCGGCAGCGTGTCCGTGTACGCTCGCGCGATGCTGACCTGCCCGGTCTGTTCGGAGGAGAACCCCACCCGCGCGCGGTTCTGCCTCGCCTGCGGCGCCGGCCTCCCGGCGGAGCACGAAGCGCCCCGCGAGGAGCGGAAGCTCGTGTCCGTCCTGTTCTGCGACCTGGTGGGCTTCACGGCCCGCTCCGACAATGCCGACCCGGAGGACGTTCGCGCGACCTTGCGCCCGTATCACGCGCGCCTGCGCGCCGACATCGAGCGCTTCGGCGGCACGGTCGAGAAGTTCATCGGCGACGCGGTCATGGCGGTCTTCGGGGCGCCCGTCGGGCACGAGGACGATGCCGAACGGGCCGTCCGCGCCGCGCTGAGGATCATCGGCTCGATCGCCGAGATGAACGACGAACGGCCGGGACTGGAGCTCTCGGTCCGAATCGGGGTCAACACCGGCGAGGCCGTCGTTTCGCTCGGGGCGCACCCCGAGGACGGCGAGGGCATGGTCACGGGCGACGTCGTCAACACGGCGTCGCGCCTGCAGACCGTGGCGCCCGTGAACGGCGTCGTCGTCGGGCAGATGACCTTTCGAGCCACCAGGGACTGGGTCGAGTACGCGACGCTCGAGCCGGTCGTGGTCAAGGGCAAGGCCGAGCCGGTGGAGGTCTGGCGCGCCCTGTCGGCCCGCAGCCGCTTCGGAGTCGACGTCGAGCAGGGGAACCGAACCCCCTTCGTGGGCAGGGACAACGAGTTCGCGCTCCTCACGCAGACGTTCGCCCGGGCCGTTGCCGAACCCTCCGTCCAGCTCGTCACGATCACCGGTGAACCGGGGGTCGGCAAGACGCGCCTCCTGTGGGAGCTCCGCCGCCACCTCGACGATCGCCCGGGCCTGGTGTTCTGGCGGCAGGGACGATGCCTGCCCTACGGCGAGGGGGTGACGTACTGGGCGCTGGGCGAGATGGTGAAGGCTCAGGCGGGTGTCCTCGAGTCGGACCCTCCCGAGCTCGCCCTGGCGAAGCTCCGGACCGCCGTTGCCGCCGTGAGCGACGACGAGGCCGAGCGCGACTGGCTCCGGGGCCGTCTTGCCCCGCTCGTCGGCGTGGCCGGCGCGGAGGCGCAGCGGGACAGTCGCGACGAGGCGTTCACGGCGTGGGTGCAATTCCTGGAGTCGATCGCGGCACACAACCCGCTCGTCCTCGTCTTCGAGGACCTGCACTGGGCCGACGGCCCGCTGGTCGAGTTCGTCGAGCACCTCGTCGAGTGGTCGAGCGGGGTTCCCTTGTTCGTCGTCTGCACCGCGCGCCCAGAGCTCTACGAGCGGCATCCCGGATGGGGCGGCGGCAAGCGCAACTCGACCACGATCTCGCTCTCCCCGCTCTCCGAGCCGGACACCGCGCGGCTGCTCTCGGCGCTCCTGGAGCATGCCGTCCTGCCGCCCGAGGTCGTGGCCGAGCTCCTCGAACGAGCCGGGGGCAATCCCCTGTACGCGGAGGAGTTCATCCGGATGCTCACCGACCGGGGGATCCTCGAACGCGACGGGTCGGTGCTCCGGACGGTCGCCGACGAGGGGGTGGTGGCCGTGCCCGAGACGGTGCAGGCCCTGATCGGCGCCCGGCTGGACACCCTGTCGGTCGATCGCAAGGCCCTCCTGCAGAACGCATCGGTCGTCGGGAAGGTCTTCTGGTCGGGGACGGTCGCCGCCATGGGGGGCGTGGGGGAGGGCCTGGCCCGCGAACGGCTCCACGACCTGGCGCGGAAGGAGCTGGTGCGCACGGTCCGCACGAGCTCGGTCCAGGACCAGGCCGAGTACTCGTTCTGGCATGCCCTCGTGCGCGACGTGGCCTACGGACAGATCCCGCGGGCGGAGCGGGCAGCCAAGCATCTCGCGGTGGCCGCGTGGATCGAGTCGACGGTCGGCGAGCGGATCTCCGACCAGGCGGAGTTCGTCGCGTACCACTACGAGCGCGCGCTCCAGCTGGCCACGGCCGCGGGGCGCGACCCGGGAGACGAGCTGCGGACCAGGACAGCGCGCGCCCTCCGAATGGCCGGCGAGCGAGCCCAGCGCCTCGACGTTGCCAAGGCGCTCGACTTCTACAGGCGCGCCGAGGCGCTTCTCCCTCCCGACGATCCGGGCTTTCCGACGCTCCACGTCCAGACGCTCGCCGCGGCGAGCGACCTCGGCGAAGGGTCCGGGACCGAGATGGCGGCGGCCTACGAGGCGGCGATCGACCACCTCCGGCGACGGGGCGATGTCGTCGGCGCGGGAGCGATGCTGCGCGAGTACGGGGCGTTCCTGAAGACCGTCGGGTCGACCGAACGGTCAGAGCGGATCACCGACGAGGCAGTCCAGCTGCTCGAGCCCCTGGGTCCGAGCCGCGAGCTCGCTGCCGCATACTCGAGCAGGGCCGGCAACCACATGATGGCCGGACGGTTCGCCGAGTGGGTGAGATGGACGCAGGCGCTCCTCGACCTCGCCGACCGTCTCGACCTCCCGGAGTATCGCATGCGGGCCCTGCAGTACCGGGGGATCCACCGCGTGATGTCCGGCGATCTCGAGGGCCGGGGTGACCTCGAGGAGGCGCGAAGGATCGGCCTGGAGCTGGGACTCGGGACGGAGACCGCCGTGGCCTACATCAACCTCGCGGACTGGGTCTCCTCGCTCGACGGGACCGCGGCGAGCCTGTTGGTGACGGGGGAAGGGATCCGATTCGCCGAGCGCCGAGGACTGGGCGCGAACGGGATGTGGCTGCGAGCGGAGAGCACCTGGCGCCTCTTCGACCTCGGGCGCTGGGACGACGTGATGGAGGTGTCGGCGGAGATCCGCCGCTGGCACGGGGACCGCGGCCAGGCCCAGCCCGTGGTCATCGCCGGCACCCAGGAGGCGGCGGTGCGGCTGTACCGGGGCGCAGTGGACGACGCCGCGGAGCAGATGGGCGAGCTGCTGCCCGCGGCCAGGGAGATCAGGGACGTCCAGACATACCGCCCGGCGCTCGCGACCGCCGGGCTGATCGCGGTGCGGCGGGGCCGGCCCGGCGATGCGGCGGCCCTGCTTGGCGAGCTCGTGACCGACCTCGACAAGGGAACGTACGATCGCGTCTACGGGATGCTCGAGGGAACGCGTCTCGCCCGGGCGCTCGGGGACGTGGATCGCGCCGAGCGCATCGCGCGCGTCAGCGCCGGCTTCGTTCCCGCCTACCCGCTCGGGCAGGCCACCATCCTGGCCAGCCGGGCCGAGGTTGCCGAGGCGAAGGGACGCCACGCCGAGGCGCTCGCGGCCTTCGACCGCGTGGCGGAGGCCTGGGATCCGCTGGGCCACGTGTTCCACCGCGCCCTGGCCCTCTCTGGCGCCGCGCGCTGCCTGGTTGCCCTCGGGCGTGCACCCGAGGCTGTCCCTCGAGCGCTCGCGGCGAAGGCCGTCCTCGACTCGCTCGGGGCAGGGTGGCTCTCGGCCGCGACCGCCACGCTCATCGCCGAGGCGTCGGGACCGGACTCCGGCTGAGCTGCCTCCGACCTCCCCGATCACCCGCGGCCGCCTGCTTCGGGCGAGCTCCGGCCTTCGAGCCGTGCGCCACGACTGCGAGCGCGGCTGCGGTTGGGTCTCCGTCAGCCGACGCGTTCTGCCGCCCCGGGTTCCGGCGAGCGTAGAGACGGCCATCGAGCCGGGGAAGGGCCAGGAGGATCGTTCGGCAGGCAGAGTCCTCAGTCCCCCTCCGTCGGTGCTTCGGCGCTCGCCTGGCCGGTGGTGCTACGCTCCAACCCTTCTGAAGCGCGGGTCGGGGTGCGTGACGATGGAGTTCCCGGCTGCGGGCATGACGTTGACCCGGCTCCTCGTCGTGACCGATCTCGAACGGGCGAAAGGCTGGTACCGCGACGTGCTCGGGGCCGAGGTCCAGGCCGAGTACGGGGGGTCCGCCTGCGTCCTGCGCTTCCTCGACGCCTGGCTGCTGCTGGTGACGGGCGGTCCACCGACGAGCGACAAGCCGACAGTGACGTTCGCCGCGCCGCACGATCCGGACCGCGTCACGGCGGAGCTCATCATCGGCGTCCCGGACTGCCGCGCCGCGCACGCGACCCTCGAGCGTCGCGGGGCCGAGTTCCTCGCCCCGCCCGTCGAGTACCCCTGGGAGATCCGCGCGTTCTTCCGCGATCCGGATGGCCACCTGTTCGAGATCAGCCAGCGCCGCTCGAGCCCGCCGGCGGCCGCGCCCACGTAGGGGCCGCTCCCCTGCTCCGCCGATCCCAGGCGGCGAGCACCGATCGCCGCCGATCCATGGCTCCGCCGCTACAGTACGGGTCGTGGAGACGTACGAGATCGCCGAGGCGGCCGACCGGGCCGGGGTCAGCGTCGAGGAGCTGAGCCAGCTGGTCGAGCTGGGGATCCTCACGCCCGGCGCCGGCAGCCGGTTCACGCCGGGCGACCTGCGCCGCGCCGGGCTCGTGATGGCCCTCACGGAGGCGGGCATACCGGTCGACGGCCTGGCGGCCGCCATCCGCGGCAGACAGGTCTCCCTCGACTTCCTCGACGCGCCGGCGTACGAACAATTCTCGGCGCTCAGTGGCGTCACCTTCGCCCAGATGGCCGAGCGGACCGGCGTCCCGGTCCAGCTCCTCACGTTCATCCGCGAGGCCGCCGGCTCCGCGGCACCGCTGCCCGACGATCGCATCCGCGACGAGGAGCTTCCCTACGTCGAGATGATGGAGGGGGAGATCAGGGCGGGGTTTCGGCCGTCCGCCATCCAGCAGCTGATCCGCGTCCAGGGCGATGGCATGCGGCGCATGGCCGAAACGGAGGCGGTGATGTGGCAGTCGGAGGTGATCGACCCGGCCATGCGCGCCGGCAAGCGGCCGGACGAGATCCTCGGCGCCGACTTCGGTGATCGGATGAGCAGTCTGACCGAACGCGCGGTGGTCGCGATGTACCACATGCAGCAGACGCGAGCCTGGACCGCCAACATCATCGAGGGCCTCGAGACGATGCTTGCCGCGGCCGGCTTGCACAGCCGGCTCGAGCGCCCCCCGGCCATGTGCTTCCTCGACGTCACCGGCTACACCCGGCTCACCCAGGAGCGGGGCGATGCCGCGGCAGCCGACCTGGCGGAACAGCTCGGCCGGCTGGTGCAGCGAACGTCGGTGAGGCACGGCGGCCGGCCGGTGAAGTGGCTGGGCGACGGGGTCATGTTCTACTTCCCGAGCCCTGGCCCCGGGGTCGTGGCCGCCCTGGAGATGGTGGAAGGCGTGGTCGAGGCCGGGCTGCCGCCGGCGCACGTCGGCCTGCACGCCGGCCCGGTCATCTTCCAGGAGGGCGACTACTACGGGCAGACGGTCAACGTCGCCTCGCGGATCGCCGAGTACGCCCGCCCCGGCGAGGTGCTGGTGAGCCAGGAAGTCGTCGACGCGACGGGCGCGGCGGAGGCCGCCTTCCGCGAGATCGGCCCGGTCGAGCTCAAGGGCGTGACAGGCGCCACGCGCCTCCACGCTGCCTCGCGGCCGGGCTGAGAAGGGGACAGCCCCTCGGAGCTGCGTCGTCCGCCGGGATGCATTCCGACGCAAACCGAACTTTGCAAAGACTCTTGACAAAGGTCGTACCCTGTCTTTGTCCAGTATCCTGACAAAGTGCCGAGAGATGGAACCACTGACCAAAGCGACGCTCCGGGAGACGAGGGAGCACAACGAACGGCTCGTCCTCGCCACGATCTACGACGAGTCCATCGTCAGTCGCGCGGACCTCGCCCGGCAGACCAAGCTCACGCGGACGACGGTCTCGGGCGTCGTGGACGGCCTGATCGAATCGGGCCTGGTGCGCGAGGTGGGGCGCGGACCCTCGAGCGGCGGCAAGGCGCCGATCCTCCTGGCGATCCCGGATGACGCGCGGCTGCTCATCGGCGTCGACCTCGGCGACCGGACCTTCAGCGCGGCGACCGTCAACCTGCGCGGCGAGATCCTGCATCGCGTGGAGGTGCCGTCCGAGGACGCCGACGGCGCGGAGGCGATGGAGCTCGCGCTCGGTCTCATCCAGCAGGTCCTCGCTGCGGCCCGCGGACGAGTCCTCGGCATCGGCATCGGCGCCCCGGGCCTCGTCGACACGACCGACGGGACCGTGATCCAGGCGGTCAAGCGAAGCTGGCGCGGGCTGGCGCTCGGGAGCCAGGTGGCGCAGCGGTTCGGCCTCCCGGTCTACGTCGCCAACGACAGCCAGGCGGCCGCGCTCGCCGATCACGTCTTCGGCTCGGGCCGCACGTCCAACTCGATCGTGATCAAGGTCGGCGAGGGCCTCGGGGCGGGACTCGTCCTCAACGGCAGCCTGTTCCAGGGCGACGGCTTCGGGGCCGGCGAGATCGGCCACACGGTGGTCGATCGACCGGGGCAGCCGTGCCGCTGCGGCCGGTCCGGCTGTCTCGAGACGGTCGCCAGCGTCCGCGCCGTGCTGACCCGCCTGGCAGGGCGGCTCGGACGCCCGGTCTCCTTCGACGAGGCGGTCGCCGGATCGGATGCTGGAGACCCGGACGTGCGCGCCACCGTGCTCGAGGCCGGGGGCCACCTCGGCGTCGCGGTCGGGGGCCTCATCGGAGCGCTGCACGTCCGGCGGATCGTCCTGGCCGGCCCGATGGCAGCGTTCGGCGATCCGTGGCTGGCGGCGGTGCGGGAGGCTGCGTACGCGAGCGCCCTTGCAACGCTCGCCGCCGACACGTCCATCGAGCTCGGCGGCATCGACGACATCGTCGTGCTCGGCGCATCCGCCCTGTTGATGACGCGAGAGCTCGGCCTGAGCCTCCGTCCGCTTCAACCCACGACCACGTCGCCCGGCCGACATCCCGGACGAGGGCGGGGCCGCGATGCCGGGGCGGTCCTCGCGACCGCCTCCAGCATGGATCGCGGTCCAGAGAGGAGGATCGGGGCCTGAACGAGGTAGCGAACCCAAGGTGACCCCCCGGGAGGGCTGGCATGTCCCGGGAAGCCGAGAAGAGAGCCGAGGAGGCAGAGCGTGAGAGGAAGCAGATTCATTCCGCTGGCGATCCTTGCGATCGTCGGCCTGGCCGGCTGCAGCAGCGGGGCCACCGCGACCCCACCCGCGTCGGCGCCGGCGTCCACGCCGACGCCCGCGCCGTCCGTGGCGGCAGCGTCGCCGAGCGCCTCGAGCGGCACGCTGACCGTCTGGCTGATGAACGGCTCGCTGAACGACAACACCGTCGTCAAGCTCAACACGGACTTCCAGATGGCCCATCCGGGCTGGACGGTCAACTACCAGGTTCAGCAGTGGAACGGCATCGTCGACAAGCTGACGACGGCCCTGGCGAGCAACACGCCGCCCGACGTCGTCGAGCTCGGCAACACCCAGGCCATCACGTTCGAGGCGGCCGGCGCGCTCATGGACCTGACCTCGCAGCGCGCGGCGCTCGGCGGCGGGACCGCGAACAGCGGCGACGGCCAGCTGTTCCTCGACTCCCTCAACAGCGCATCGGTCTACCAGGACAAGCTCTTCGCGCTGCCGTTCTACGCCGGTGACCGCGTCCTCATCTACCGCAAGGACATGTTCACGGCGGCGGGCATCGACCCCGCGACGATCACCAGCAAGGACAAGCTCATCGCCGCCGCCAAGACCCTCCAGGAGAAGAACAAGAGCGTCAAGGACTTCTCGGGGCTCTACGTCGCCGGCCAGAACTGGTACAGCCTGCTGCAGAACGTCTGGGACCGGGGCGGTGACCTCGCAACGAGCGCCAACGGCACGTGGACCTCGACCCTCGAATTGGCCGCGTCGATGCAGGGCATCCAGGACTACGTGGACTACTACAAGGCGGGCTCGACGGGCCCGAAGGACAACGACGAGATGAACCCGCCCCAGTACGACCTGTTCCACCAGGGCAAGGTCGGCATGTTCATCGGGAATGGCTGGGAGATCGGGAGCGCGATCGGCACCGACGGGAAGCTGACCAAGGACCAGGTCGGCGTGATGGCCATCCCGAGCGCCACGGACGGCAAGACCGTCCCGGTGTTCCTCGGCGGATCGGTCCTCGGCGTCGCGGCCAAGAGCGCGAACCAGGCCCAGGCCCTCGACTGGCTCAAGCAGCTCACGACGGATCAGGGCCAGCAGATGCTCATCGCCAACGGCTGGATCCCGTCGCTCAAGTCCGCGGCGGCGAACATCCCGGACACTCCGGAGAACGCGATCCTCAAGATCCAGGCGGGCGAGGCCGCGGCCGGCAGCGGCTTCACCCCGAACGACCCGCGCTGGGCGGGTGTCGAGGCGAACAACCCGATCAAGGCGATGATGACCAAGATCCTCACCGGGCAGGCATCGATCGCCGACGCGGCCAAGGAGGCCGACCAGAAGATCAACGCGGTCCTGAACGCGGCGCAGTAAGCCGCCGTTACCGGGAGCAAAGGACGAGAGGGAGCACGACGTGACCGAGTCGCAGCCGATGGCAGATGCCCGTCGGCAGGCGGCAGGTCCGCTCGTCGCTCCCTCTCGCCATCGCCGGGGGCGACCGAGGACCGGCCGCCTCCTGCCCTACGCCGCACTCCTTCCCGCCCTCGTCACGTTCGTCCTGCTCCTCGGCTACCCGGTGGTCCTCGTCCTGGCCACGAGCCTGCAGCACATGGGGCTCCGGGAGCTCATGACCGGCACGACGACCTGGGTCGGGTTGCGGAACTTCCAGACCATCCTCGGGAACCCCGAGTTCCTGGCGATCACGGCTCGCACGTTCGGCTTCACGGCAGTCAACGTGATCCTCACGATCGGGCTCGGCACGCTCGTGGCGCTCCTGCTCGAGCGCGTCCGGCGCTCGGTCAGGCTGGTCCTCTCGATCGCGATGGTCCTCGCCTGGGCGACGCCCGCGCTGACCGGCAGCGTCATCTTCCAATGGCTGTTCGACAGCAAGCTTGGAGTCGTCAACTGGGCGATCAGCAGCCTCGGTGTCTTCGGCGACTGGCTCAACCACTCGTGGTTCGAGACCGGCCTCTCCACCTTCCTGATCATCACGCTCCTGATCGTCTGGCAGGCCATCCCGTTCGTGGCATTCAGCCTCTACGCCGGAATTCTCGGCGTCCCGAGCGAGCTGCCCGAGGCGGCCCGCGTCGACGGAGCGAACGAGCGCCAGATCTTCTGGCACGTGACGCTGCCGGCGCTCCGACCGCTCCTCATGATGCTGCTCTTCCTCTCCATCATCTGGGACTTCAAGGTCTTCACGCAGATCTGGACGATGCGCCAGGGCGGCCCGGACGGCCAGACGATCACGCTCTCGATCTACGCCTACATCACGGGCCTGAGCCAGAGCCAGTTCGGGATCGCGTCCGCCGTCTCGGTGGTGATGGTCGTGCTCCTCCTCGTCGTGCTCATTCCGTACATCCGTCGGATGCTGCGCACGCAGGAGGACCTGTGAGCCGCCGCGGGCGGGCCGTGATCCTGAACGGCATCGCCCTCGCCGCAGCCCTCGTGTTCGTGTTCCCGGTCTACTGGATGGTCAACACGGCCTTCAAGCCGGCTGACCAGATCCAGACCTATGAGCCGGTGTTCATCCCGACGCCGACGCTCGACAACTTCATCAAGGCTGTGAGCCAGCCGCACTTCGCCGACTTCGTTCGCAACAGCCTTCTTGTCACGGGCACGACGCTGACGCTCTCGATTCTCATCGGCTTCCTCACGGCCGCGACCCTGGCCCGCGGCCGCGTCCGGGGGCGGCTCGGGTTCCTGCTCCTGGTGGCCATCGCCCAGATGGCGCCATTCGAGGCGCTCCTCATCCCGTTCTATCTCGTGGTGCGCGACGTCGGGCTCTACAACCAGCTGCCGTCGCTGGTCCTCGTCTACTTCATCTTCACCCTGCCATTCGCGATCTGGGCGTTGCGCGGTTTCATCGCGGGAATCCCGATCGAGCTCGAGGAGGCCGCCATGGTCGACGGGGCGTCGCGCGTCGGGGCCTTCGTGCGGGTGACCCTCCCACTGCTCGCACCGGGGATCGTCGCGACCGCGATCTTCTGCTTCATCACCGCCTGGAACGAGTACTTCTATGCCTTCGTGTTCATGACCGACATCCAGAACTACACGCTGCCCGTCTGGCTCGCCTCGTTCCGCACGAGCCTGGGCACCGACTGGGGCGCGACGATGGCGGCCTCCACGCTCTTCACGCTACCGGTCCTGATCTTCTTCCTGATCGTCCAGAACCGGATGGTCGGCGGGCTGACGACGGGCGCGGTGAAGGGATGAGCGCGCAGGGCCTGCCGCGGGGCAAGGGGCCGCGGACGGCCGCCGGCCGCGAGATCCTCCCCGATGCCGGTGTCAGCGACGGTGTCGTCGATCTCGCCGGATGCAGAATCCTCCGGACGTTCGACGGCCTGGAGCCGACGCCTCGCATCCTCGACGCGGTCCGCGCGGGTCGCGCGTCCGGGGTGACCCTGTTCCGCGCCAGGAACGTCGGGTCCCCCGGGCGTCTTCGCGAGGCCTGCGCAACGCTGCAGGGGGCGCGCCGGGAAGGTGACCCTCCGCTGGTCATCGGCCTGGACCAGGAGGGCGGGCAGCTGCAGGCGGTGGGTCACGGGGCGACCCCGTGGCCCGGCAACCTCGCTCTGGGGGCCACGGGATCCAGGGCCCTCGCGCGGGCCGCCGGCGCCGCGATCGGCGCCGAGGCGGCCGCCATGGGCGCCACCCTCGTCTTCGGTCCCGTGTGCGACGTCCTCCAGCCGTCGGCGGCGACGCCCCTCGGGACGCGGCCATTCGGCTCCGACCCGGCGCTCGTCGCCTCGCTCGCGGCCGAGATGACCCTGGGCCTCCAGGAGGCTGGCGTCGCAGCCGCGCTCAAGCACTTCCCGGGCCACGGCGCGGTCGGCGGCGACTCGCACGTCGCGCTGCCGCAGGTCGAGGGGGACGCCGAGCGGATCCGCCAGCGGGACTTTCCACCATTCCGGGCGGGGATCCATGCCGGCGCGTTCGCGGTGCTGGCCGGGCATCTCGCCGCGCCGGGCCTGACCGCCGGGCGACGCGTGGCGGCCACCGTCTCCCGGACGATCCTCGACGACGTCCTGCGCGGCGAGCTCGGGTTCCAGGGGGTCACCGTCAGCGACGCCATGGACATGGGCGGCGCCGGCGCCGCCGACAGCCTCGAGGAGACCGTCGTCGCCGCGGCGGATGCTGGCATGGACCTGCTCCTGCTCGTCCACGCGCCCGAGATCGAGGATGCCGTCCTGGACGCCCTGGCCGGCGCGATCCGGTCCGGCAGGCTGGAGCGAGGACGCGCCGAGGCCGCCCGGGACCGGGTCCATCGGCTTCGCAGCCGGCTTGGCCGCGTGCCGCAGCCGCCGCTCGATGTCGTGGGCTGCGCCGCACACCGGTCGCTGGCTCGACGGATCGCCGAAGCCTCGACGACGCTGGTCCGCGATCCGGGAGGGATCCTGCCGCTCGGGCGGGCCGCCGGATCCCGGGTCGCGCTCCTGTGTCCGGTTCCCGTCGACCTGACGCCGGCCGAGACATCGTCCTCCGTCCATCTCGGCCTGGCCGGGGCGCTGCGGGAGCGCGGCCTCCAGGTGGACGAGCTGGTCGTCCCGCTCGACCCGACCGCCGCCCAGGTGGCCGCCCTCGCCTTCGCGGCGGAAGCCGCCGACGCCGCCATCGTCGGCACCTTCGACGCGATCGGCCACCCGGGACAGGCCGCCCTGGTTCGCGCCGCGTCCCGGGGACGGCCTGCCGTGGCCGTTGCGCTCCGCAGCCCCTACGACGTCGCCCTCTTCGCGCCCGACGTCACCGTCGCCTGCACGTACGGGATCCAGCAACCCCAGATGGACGCCCTGGCCGATGCGCTGACCGGCAGGATCGAGTTCTCCGGGCGCCTGCCCGTCAGCCTTTCCGACGGCCGGGAGGCCGGCCCGACCACCCCCGGGGTGGCGACCCGATGAGCACGAGATCGGAGCGGCAGGGCGTCCTGGCAGGTCGCCTCCCGTCGTGGTTCCGTCCACCGAGCTGCGCGCCGGCCCTCGATCGGGCCTTCCGACCGGCGGTCCTCGTCCGGCGCCGGTTGGAGGCCGCGGCCGCCGACTCGGGCCGCGGCGTGGCGGTGTGGCTCGCCGTCGAGCAGCCCGGCGGGAGCGTCTACCTTCGCGGGACCAGCGTGTTCGAGGGCGGTGACGCGGCGGCGACGGCGAGTCACGCGCTCTGCGAGCGGCTCCTCAAGTCGATGCTCTGGTCCTGCGGCGGGTCCCGGGTGTGGGTCGACGGACCGCGCGGGCTGGTCGACGCCCTGCGCCGACACTACGCGACCTCCGGGACCGGGCGGTTCGACGCGGCGACGCTCGGACCCGCCGTCTACGGACGACCGTTCGAGATCATCCCGGCTTCGCTGGCCGGGTTTCCCGAGCCCCGGGAGGGGACATCCGCCCTGGGCGGCCACCTCGAAGGCTGCCGGATCGGGTTCGACCTGGGGGCCAGCGATCGCAAGGTGGCAGCCGTCATCGACGGTCGTGTCGTGTTCACCGAGGAGATCGTCTGGGACCCGTCGCGCCACGCGGACCCGCAGTGGCACTTCGACCAGATCATGGACTCCCTCTTGCGCGCCGCCGCTCACCTGCCGAGGGTGGACGCGATCGGCGGCAGCGCCGCGGGCGTCTACGTCGACAGCGAGATCCGGGTCGCCTCACTCTTTCGGGCGGTTCCACCCGACGAGTTCCGTCGCCGCGTCGCCGGTCTCTTCCGTGAGCTGCAGGCAGCGTGGGGCGGCATCCCGTTCGTCGTGATGAACGACGGGGAGGTGACGGCGCTCGCCGGTGCCATGCTCGCGGGCGCGGGCGGGATGCTCGGCATCGCGATGGGCTCGAGCCAGGCGGCCGGCTACGTGACGCACGAAGGGACCCTCACGTCGCGGCTGAACGAGCTTGCCTTCGTCCCGATCGACCTTTCCCCGGATGCCCCGATCGACGAATGGTCCGGCGACCGAGGCTGCGGCGTGCAGTACCTGTCGCAGCAGGCCGTGGCAAGGCTGCTGCCGGCGGCAGGCATCGAGGTCCCGCCGGGGACGACGCTGCCGGAGCGGCTCGTGCTTCTCCAGGATCTCCTCGCCGACGGGGACGACCGGGCGCGACGCGTGTACGAGACGATCGGGACCTACCTCGGCTATGCGCTCCTCGAGTACCGGACGATCTACGAGTTCGAACATGTCCTGCTGCTCGGCCGCGTGACGACCGGGCGTGGAGCCGACCTCATGCTCGCCAACGCCCTGCATGTGCTGCGCACCGAGGATTCCGCGGCCGCCGACGAGATCGTCTTCCATCGAGCCTCGGAGCGCGACAAGCGCCACGGCCAGGCGGTTGCCGCTGCCAGCCTCCCGCCCGTGCCCTGACGGGGCGTCGCCTGTCCCTCCAGGGCATGGGGAGTCGTGCACGCCGGGGGAGGGCGGCCGGCAGGCGTCGTCAGGCGGCTCCCCGGGCGCGGGAGGCGGCCGGCGTGGCGGCCCGAGCGCCCACGATGGGGGCGAACTTCCGGCGGTATGCGGCCGGAGTGAGGCCCGTGGTCCGCTTGAAGAGCCGGCGGAAGAAGGTCGGGTCTTCGTAGCCCACCTGGTAGCCGACGTCCTCGATGGCGCCGCCCCCGGACTCGATCAGCTGCCTGGCGCCCTCGACCCGCACGGCCTGGACGTACTCCATCGGCCGGTGGCCGGTTGCCGCCAGGAACCGGCGCGCGAACGTGCGCCTCGTCAGGCCGGACCGGTCGGCCATGGCCGTCACCGGGTTGGCACGCGCGTAGTTGGCCGCGATCCAGGCGAGGCAGTCGCGGATGACGGCATCGCTCGTCCGGGTGCGCTGGACCATGGCGGCGAACGGGAGCTGCCCGTCCTCGTGGCCTGCCAGCAGGTAGACCTTCGCGGTCCGCGAGGCATGTTCCGGGCCGCACAGCCGCGCGATGAGGTGGAGCGCCAGGTCCTGCCAGGCAGCGACGCCGCCGGCGGTGATCAGGCCGTCGGCCTCGCTGGCGAGATCGAGGATCGACCCGGGCCCGAACCTGATCCTCGGGTACATGGACCGGAACAGCTCCCGGTAGGCCCAGTGTCCCGCGCATGACCGCCCGTCGAGCAGCCCCGACTCCGCCAGCAGCAGCGAGCCGGTGCACACCGTGGCGAGGAGCGCGCCGCCGGCGTGCATGCGCCGCAGCCATTCGATCTCGGCGGCGTAGCGGCCCCGGGGAGGCGTGTCGATCGGCGTGTACATGTCGCACACGATCGCCACGTCCACCTGGTCGACGTCGGCGAGGCCCGCGTGCGGCTCGACGAGGACGTTGCCGAAGCAGCGGAAAGGCTCAGCACGCGCCGCGACGATCCGCACGTCGAGCAGAGCGTCGCCCGGCCTCCCGGTCGTCATGTCCGGGAAGACGGCTCCCACCGACAGCAGGACGTCGTAGAGCCCGTAGAGGACGAACGGCGAGGTCTCCGGGGCTGCGAGCAGCGCAACGCTTGGCCGGTGGGTTGCTGTCATCTTCGCCCCGATTCGATGGAATCTGTCTCTTCCAGCATGACACGGCAGGCGCGACACTGCGACGAGCTGACGAGGCGCCATGGGAGGGACGAGATGGGGAAGATCGACGAGGCAGCCCTCGCCCGGTTGCGGGCCTCGGTCCGCGGCGAGGTCCTGCCGCCAGGTGCCGAGGGCTACGACGCTGCCCGCGCCGTCTGGAACGCGATGATCGACCGCCGCCCAGCTGTCATCGTCCGGGCCCGCGACACGGCCGACGTGTCCGCCGCGGTCGCTTTCGCCGGCGCGAGAGCGCTGCCGGTCTCCGTCCGCGGTGGCGGGCACAACGTCGCCGGCCACGCGGTGGGCGACGGCGCCGTGATGATCGACCTCTCGGCCATGCGCACCGTCAGCGTGGACCCCGAAGGGCGCCGGGCCCGGGTCGCCGGCGGGGCGACATGGGGCGACGTCGACAGCGCGACGCAGGCCCACGGCCTGGCCGCGCCCGGCGGGCTCATCTCGGATACGGGTGTGGCGGGGCTCACCCTGAGCGGCGGCATCGGCTGGCTCAGGAGCCGGCACGGACTGTGCATCGACAACCTGGTCTCGGCCGAGGTCGTCACGGCCGACGGGCGGCTCGTCCGCGCGAGCCGGGAGGAGAACGCGGACCTCCTGTGGGCGCTCAAGGGCGGCGGCGGCAACTTCGGCGTGGTCACGATGTTCGAGTTCGCGCTGCACCCGGTCGGCCCGACGGTGATGTTCGCCGGGCCTGTCTACCCGATCGAGGCCGGCGCCGGGCCTGTTCGATTCTGGCGGGACTTCCTGGCCGACAAGCACGATCGGGTCGCATCGATCGTGGAGTTCTCGACGATCCCGCATGACCCGGACTACCCCGAGGCGGCCTGGGGCAGGCGGGTCTACACGATCGCCGCGGCGTACGCCGGCGACGCCGACGAGGGCGAAGGCCTGCTCCAGCCGCTGCGCGAGCTCGGCGAGCTGGTGACCGACTTCTCCGGCCAGATGGCCTACTGCGACATGCAGCAGCTCTTCGACAGCGTCATCCCCTTCGGGCGGTACCGCTGCTACTGGAAGAGCCGGTACCTGGACGGGCTCGACGACGGTGCCATCGACCTCATGCTCGAGGGGAACGCAGACCCGCCGTCCCCCAGCACGCTCTCCTCCATCTGGAACTTCGGGGGCGCGACGGCACAGGTTCCAGCCGATGCCACGGCATTCGGCGACCGGTCGATGCCCTGGATGGTCTCGTTCGACTCGATCTGGAGCGCACCTGACGACGACCAGGCGAACATCGCCTGGACGCGCGCGTTCTGGGAGCGCATGCAGCCGCACGCCGCCGGGGGTCGCATCTACCTGAACTTCCCGGGCCTGGGCGAGGACGCTGAGGATCTCGTGCGGAGCTCCTACGGCGGCAACTACGTCAGGCTTGCGGCGATCAAGCAGACGTACGACCCGCTGAACGTCTTCCGGTTCAACCAGAACATCACGCCGCTGGTCGTTCCCTGACGGCACGCAGTCGCCCGGCCCGTGGTCGGGACACCGGTTTCGCAATCCTCCCCGTTCCGATACGCTCTTGCGCACACGTCGGCGGGGAGAGGGTGGGAACGGTGGTCTGCGGGAGCTGTGGGACCGACAACAAGGCGGGGCGACGCTTCTGCGTCGAGTGCGGCGCGGCGCTGGCGGCCGCCTGTCCTTCCTGCGGCGCCGACGTCGAGCGCGACGAGAAGTTCTGTGGCTCCTGCGGGTCGCGCCTCGGGTCGGAGCCCGCGGTCCAGCCGGACGCGACACGGCCGGCGGCACCCTTCGACGCCGAGCCGATCGCGGAGCGACGCCTCGTCTCGATCCTCTTCGCGGACCTCGTCGGCTTCACCTCGCTCGCCGAGGGTCGCGACGCCGAGGATACACGTGAGCTCCTGGCCGGCTATTTCGAGCTGGCCCGGGACGTGGTCCGGCGCCACGGCGGCTCCGTCGAGAAGTTCATCGGGGACGCCGTGATGGCCGTCTGGGGCGCACCCGTCGCGCGCGAAGACGACGCGGAGCGGGCCGTCCGGGCGGCGCTCGACCTGGTCGACGCCGTGCATGCCCTCGGGCCCGGGGTCGAGGCGCGGGCCGGTGTCCTCACCGGCGAGGCCGCGGTCACCCTGGGGGCCACGGACCAGGGCCTCGTCGCCGGGGACCTCGTGAACACCGCCTCCCGCCTGCAGGCCGCCGCCGCTCCGGGGACCGTGCTGGTGGGCGAGACGACCCAGCGCGCGGCAGGTCGGGCCGTCGCCTTCGAAGCCGCCGGCGACCAGGAGCTCCGCGGGAAGGCCCTGCCGGTCCCCGCGTGGCGCGCCCTGCGCGTCATCGCCCGGGTGGGCGGCCGCGACCGCGGGGACCTGCCGGAGCCGCCGTTCGTGGGCCGCGAGGACGAGCTGCGACTGCTGAGGGACCTGTACCACGCCACCACCCGGGAGCGGCGGGCACGGCTGGTGTCGGTCTTCGGCCCGGCCGGGATCGGCAAGACGCGCCTGGCCCGCGAGTTCCTGCACTACGTGGACGGCCTGGCCGAGGACGCCTGGTGGCACGAGGGGCGCTCGCCCGCGTACGGCGAGGGGATCAGCTTCTGGGCGCTCGGCGAGATGGTGCGCCGGCGCTGCGGCCTGGTCGAAGGCGATGACGAGGCGACAACCCGCGCGCATGTGGCGGCGACGCTCGCCGAGCACGTCGGGGATCCCGAGGAGCGGCGCTGGCTCGAGGAGGCGCTGCTGGCCCTGCTCGGCTTCGAGTCGCGCGCCGACGCCGACGAGCTGTTCGGTGCCTGGCGCACTTTCTTCGAACGCCTGGCGGCATCGTCCCCGGTGGTCCTCGTCTTCGAGGACTTCCACTTCGCCGATTCCGGGCTCCTGGACTTCGTCGACCACCTGCTGGAGTGGTCGCGCGGGATGCCCATCTACGTGGTGACGCTGGCCCGTCCGGAGCTGCTGGAGCGACGGCCCGCCTGGGGCGCCGGCAAGCGCAACTTCGTGAGCCTGAGCCTGGAGCCGCTGCCCGAGCCGTCGATGCGCCAGCTGCTGCGGGGCCTCGTCGCCGGCCTTCCCGAGACGGCCGCGAAGGCCATCACCGCGCGCGCCGACGGGATACCCCTCTACGCGGTCGAGATGGTGCGGATGCTCCTCGCCGAGGGTCGCCTCGCGCTGGTGGGCGACGTCTACCAGCCGACCGGCGACCTGACCCACCTGGCGGTGCCCGAGACCCTGACGGCCCTGATCGGCAGCCGGCTCGACGCGCTGGAACCGGCCGAGCGGACCCTGCTCCAGACGGCGGCGGTGCTGGGCCAGAGCTTCGCGCCGGCCGCCCTGGCGGCGGTCGGCGAGCTCGACGAGGCCGCCATGACGACGCGCCTGCGGACTCTCGTCCGCCGCGAGATGCTGGTGCTGGATGCCGATCCACGCAGCCCCGAGCGCGGCCAGTACGCCTTCGTCCAGGCACTGATCCGGGAGGTCGCGTACGGCACCCTCGCCCGGCGCGAGCGCAAGGCCCGCCACCTCGCGGCCGCGCGCCACCTGGAGGGGCTGGGCTCGGACGAGCTGGCCGGCGCCCTCGCCGGCCACTATCTCGCTGCCCACGCCAACGCGACCGAGGGGCCCGAGACCGACGCCCTGGCCGGGCAGGCCCGGCTGGCCCTGCGCGGCGCCGCCGAGCGCGCGGCCGCGCTCGGCTCGCACGACCAGGCGGTGACATTCCTGGAGCAGGCGCTGACGGTCACGTCGGACCCGGTCGAGGAGGCCGACCTCCTCGACCGCGCCGGGGAAGAGGCCACCGCCGCCGCCCACTACGCGGCCGCCGAGGACCTCCTGCGCCGAGCCGTCGACCGGCGACGGGCGGCCGACGACCGGAGGGCCACGGCGTGGACCCTGACCCTGCTGGCCCGGGCCCTGCTCCCGGCGCGCACGCCCGAGCGCGCCATCGAGCTGCTGGAGCCGGCGGTCGAGGAGCTCCGGGACCTTGCCCCCGACCCGGCCTTCGTGGCCCTCGAGGCGCAGCTCGGCCGGGCGCTCTTCCTGAGCGACCAGCATCGGCGCGCGCTCGAGGTCATCGAGCGGGTCCTGGAGGCCGCCGAGCACGCCGACCTGCGGGACGTCCTCGCCGACGCCCTGGTCACCCGCGGATCCGCATTGAGCTACCTCGGCCGGTTCCAGGAAGGCCTCGGCGTCATCGAGATCGGCGAGCGCCTGGCCCGCGCCAACGGGTTCAGCTTCACCGTGATGCGGGCGATCAACAACAGGGCGGGCTCCCTGTTCGAGGTCGACCTGCCCGCCGCCGTCGAGCTCTGCCGGGAGGGCCTCGCGCTTGCCCGGCGGGTGGGCGACCGGACGTCGCTGTTCGGCATGCGGGCCCTCCTCGGCTGGTCGCTCCAGGTCTCGGGCGATCTCGACGGCGCTCTCGCCTCGTTCGAGGCCGGCCTCGCCGACGAGCCGGAGCCGGCCGACGCCCTCGTCCTCATCGACGGCGTCATCATCGCCCGGTCCATCCGGGGCGAGCCGGTGACCGAGCGGCTCGCCGAGCTGGAGCGCCTCGCGGTGGGCATGAGCGACTGGAACGTGATCTGGACAACGGTCGACGCGCCGGCCTGGGCAGCCTTCTGCGAGGGCCGCCTGCACGAGGCCGCCAGGCGCTGGCGAGAAGGGGCGGCGCGGAGCCCGGCCCAGGCGTCGACCTGGCTCCCCCTGACTGCCGGGCTCGCGCTGATGAGCGGCGACGGGGACGTCGCCGCGGCCGACCTGGCGGCTATCGACGCGACCGGGTTCCACACGCCGTTCCTGGAGCTCCAGCGCCGCCGGATCCGCGCCGGTCTGGCCGCGCTCGACGGGCGGGCGTCGGAGGCGGCCCGCGCCTACCGCGACGTCCTCGGGGAGATGCTGGCTCGCGGATACGTCTGGGACCACGCCCTCGCCTGCGTCGAGATGGCGACCCTGGTCGGTCCCGCCGAACCCGAGGTCCTTGCCGCGGCGGAGGTGGCCCGGGTGACGCTCGAGCGGATGCACGCGGCCCCGTTCATCGAGCGCCTCGACGCCGCGCTGCGGCCGGCCGGCGAGCCGGCACGACCCGGGGTCGCGGCGGCGGCGCTGCCGGACGCGGCGACCGACGCGTCCGTCCCGGCATCCTGATCGAGGCATCGGAGCACAGGTGATCTGCTCGAGCTGCGGGACCGAGAACCGGCCGGGACGGAAGTTCTGCGGAGGCTGCGCGGCACCGCTCGCCCTGCTCTGCCCTTCGTGCAGCGCGCCCAACGAGGCGGACATGCGCTTCTGTGGCGAGTGCGCGGCGCCGCTCCTCGCCGGGGCCACGTCCCCACCCGCCAGCACCTCCCGCGATGGCATGCCGAGCCCGGGCATCACCGCGGTGGCCGAGCGCCGGCTGGTCACGATCCTCTTCGCCGACCTCGTGGGGTTCACCACGCTCGCCGAAGGTCGCGACGCGGAAGACACCCGCGAGCTCCTGTCCCGCTACTTCGACCTCTCGCGCGACATCATCGGTCGCTACGGGGGGACGGTCGAGAAGTTCATCGGCGACGCGGTCATGGCGGTCTGGGGCGCGCCCACGGCCCACGAGGACGACGCCGAGCGGGCGGTCCGGGCCGCCCTCGATCTCGTCGACGCCGTCAGGGTGCTGGGCCCCTCGATCGAGGCACGCGCAGGGATCCTGACCGGCGAGGCGGCCGTCACGATCGGCGCCACGAACCAGGGGATGGTGGCCGGCGACGTCGTCAACACGGCGTCGCGGCTCCAGTCGGTCGCCGCCCCGGGCACGGTGCTCGTGGGGGAGGCCACCCAGAGGGCCGCAACGGCGGCGATCGCCTTCGAGGCCGCCGGCGAGCGGACGCTCAGGGGCAAGGCGGCGCCCGTCCCGGCCTGGCAGGCCCTGCGCGTCGTCGCCGAGAGGGGCGGTCGGAAGCGCGCCGAGACGCTGGAGGCCCCGTTCGTCGGCCGCGACGACGAGCTGCGCCTGCTCAAGGACCTTTTCCACGCCACGAGCCGGGAGCGGCGGGCCCGGCTCGTGTCGGTCACCGGCCCGGGCGGCATCGGCAAGACGCGCCTCGCCTGGGAGTTCTCGAAGTACCTCGACGGGCTGGTCGAGAACGTCTGGTGGCACGACGGCCGCTCCCCCGCGTACGGCGACGGGATCAGCTTCTGGGCCCTGGGCGAGATGGTCCGCGAGCGAGCGCGCCTGCTGGCGACGGACGACGAGCCCACGACAAGGGCCAGGATCGCGGAGACCCTGGCGACCCACGTGCCCGACCCGGACGAGCGGCGCTGGATCGAGCCTGCCCTGCTGGCCCTCCTCGGGGTCGAGTCGGGCATCAGCTCGGAGCAGCTCTTCGGGGCCTGGCGCACCTTCTTCGAGCGGCTGGCGGCAACGGCGCCGGTCGTCATGGTCTTCGAGGATTTCCATTACGCCGACGCCGGCCTGATCGACTTCGTCGACCACCTGGCGGAATGGGCCCGGAGCCACCCGATCTACATTGTCACGCTCTCGCGTCCCGAGCTGCTGGAGAAGCGGCCGGAGTGGGGCGCCGGCAAGCGCAACTTCACGTCGATCTACCTCGAGGCGCTGCCCGAGCCGGCGATGCGGGCCCTTCTGGCCGGCCTCGTGCCGGGACTGCCGGAACCCGCGGTGGCGGCGATCGTCGCTCGCGCAGACGGCGTCCCGCTCTACGCGGTCGAGACGGTTCGCATGCTCCTCGCCGATGGTCGGCTCGCCCTCGAGGGCGGCGCGTATCACCCCGTCGGCGACCTCGCGAGCCTGGCCGTGCCCGAGACGCTGACGGCGCTCATCGCGTCCCGCCTCGACGGGCTCGCCGCTGAGGAGCGGGTCCTCGTGTCGGACGCGGCGGTCCTCGGGCAGAGCTTCACACTCGGCGGCCTCTCGGCCGTGTCGGGCGTCGCCGAGACCGACCTGCAGCCCCACCTCCGGGCGCTCGTCCGCCGCGAGCTCCTGGCCCTCGAGGCCGACCCGCGGAGCCCGGAGCGCGGCCAGTACGCCTTCGTGCAGGCCCTCATCCGGGAGGTCGCCTACAACACGCTGGCCCGGGCCGACCGCAAGCGGCGTCACCTCGCCGCCGCGCGCTTCTTCGAGAGCCTCGACAGCGACGAGCTCGCGGGCGGCCTGGCCGGCCACTACCTCGCGGCGCAGCAGAACGCCGCGGAAGGGCCGGAGGCCGACGCTCTCGCCGCCCAGGCCCGGATCGCCCTCAGGGCGGCGGCCGAGCGGGCGATCGCTCTGGGCTCCCACGACCAGGCCCTGGCCTTCCTGCAGCAGGCGCTCACGATCACGTCCGATCCGGCCGAGGAAGCGGAGCTTCTCGAGCGGGCCGGCGAATCGGCCTCCGCAGGCGCGCACCACCACCAGGCGGAGGCGCTCCTGCGGCGAGCCATCGAGCTCCAGCGGGAGCGCGGCGATCGGGCCGCCGCCGCCCGGGCCGTCACCGCCCTCGGGCGGGCGCTCCTCGGGCCCTTCCGGACCGAGCAGGCGGTCACCCTCCTCGAGCCCGCGGCCGAGGAGTTCGCCGATCTCGGCACCGAGGCTGCGTTCGTCGCCCTCCTCGGCCAGCTCGCCCGGGCCTACATGATGCGGGGGGACACGGAGCGCGCCATCCAGGTCGCCGACCGCGTGCTCGAGGCGGCCGAGCGTGCGGACCTGGTCGCGCTCGTCGCCGACGCGCTCGTGACGAAGGGCACGACGCTCGGGGGCCTGGGCCGGGGATACGAAGGGCTGGGTGGCATCGAGACGGGCCTGCACCTGGCGGAGCGGCACGGCCTCGCCGTCACGGTCGGGCGTGCCCGCCTCAACCGCGGCTGGCTCCTGAGCCCGGGTGATCCGCGCGAAGCGCTGGCAAACGATCGGGTCGGCCTCGCGGACGCGCGACGCCTTGGCCAGCGTGCATGGTCCGACGTGTTCCTGACGAACGCGGCCGTGAACGCCCGGTGGACGGGCGACTGGGACTGGGCGCTCCTGGAGCTCGAGGAGATGCTCGCCGGCAACGTCGAGCGCGAGGGTCGGATCATCTGCCTGAGCGCGATGATCCAGATCGGCGCGTTGAGGGGCGACCCGGTCGCCGAGCTCCTCGCCGAGGTCGAACGTCTGGCCGAGGACGCCACCGACCGCCAGATCCTGGCCGGCGTCGACGGCGCCCGCGCTGCGTCGATCATGGTGAGTGGAGAGCTCATCCCGGCGGCCGAGGCATACCGGCGAGCGGCCGCGTTCACCACGGGCGCGACGGCAGACTACGTCGCCCTCGCCGCGCGTGCGGCAATCCGCGCCGGCGATCCCATATCGGCCACCTCCGACCTGGCAGACCTCGTGAAGACCGGGGTGCGCGGGCCCGCCGTCGACGCCCGCCGGCTGTCGATCCAGGCCGGGCTCTTCGCGCTCGACGGCCGCCGCAGCGAGGCCCTTGCCCGGTACCGCGACGCCGTCGAGCGCTTCCGCGATTCGGGGCTTCCGCTCGACGAGGCCCTCACGGCGATCGAGATGGCGACGCTGCTGGATCCGGCGGAGCCGGAGGTGAGGGAGGCACTGGACGCCGGGCGCGAGATCCTCGTGCGGCTCAGGGCGCGGCCCCTCCTCGCGCAGCTCGATGCCGCGGCGGCGCAATCCGAGGACACTGCCCGCCAGCGCGCCGTGTCTCCTGGCTCGACTGCCGGCAGGCCTTCGCCGCGGAACCCGGTGGCGGCGACCTAGCCCAAGCGCCTCGATCGCGCGCCCCCTCGTCCACCCCTGTGGCGCCCCGCCGAGACGCCGGGTCCCCGGGCGCAGTGCCGCGGTCAGGCGCCGGTCCCCGACGAGCCCCGCGGCCGCCCGATTGACGACGAGGGCACGAGCGCAAAGAACGCGCGCGCGGAGGTCGGCGTTCTCTGGCTTTCAGCGCCGCGACCCTCCGCGCCTGGGGGGAACGCCGCCATGGGTGGGTTCAGGCGCCGGGTCACGGTACCGGGCGATCATCGGGCCCGGGTCCACGTCGAACCTCGGCGGCAAGTACAGCTGCCCGGGCATCAGCGTGCCCTCCAACCAGGGCGACGACTTCGGCCAGTGGTCCAGCGCGATCGGGCCCGTCGACCTGCCCGCGGCGGGCGGCGTGGTCACGAAGTCGGGCTCCACCGCCAGCCCCGCCCGCCAGGCCCAGGGCACGTTCACGGCCACGGCCCCGTGACCCGTGATCGGCCGCGTCGTCAACCAGCTCTCAGTCGGGCATCCGCGGGACCAGGTTGCCGGTTCACGGCGGGCCAGGCCGTCGCATCGTCCGGCCGGGGGCTGGCGCCGTTCCCGGCACCGGTCCGCCGGTCCGCGCTCGAGCCCCAGAGCGCCACCACCAGCCATGCCGCGAACGCGGCGAGAAGGGCGTTCCTGGCCAGCAGAGCCAGGATCATCGGCGCCTCCAGGTGCCAGAGGCCCGAGTAGTCGCCCGTGTAGATCGCCGTCGACAGGGCCGTGATGGCAAGCGCCAGCCAGCGCATCCGGACCGGCAGGAGCGGCACGAACGGCAGGAGCCAGATGACGTACTGCACGGACAGGACCTTGCTGCTCACCAGGAGCGCCGCGATCACCGCCGCCGACGCGAGGACGACGCTCGATGTCGGCACGCCGCCAAGGCGAGCGCGGTCCGATCGGAAGCGCCGGAGGGCCACCCAGGTTACGACGCCGAGCAGCGTCACCAGCGCGAAGGGTGAGGCGGCGACAAGCGCATCGGAGCCGGTCGACTGCACCTGGACCGACCCGAATGCGTTGCCGACGGCAACGGGCTGGCCCACCAGCAGGTGGAGCCCCAGGAGCAGCCCGGCGCCGAGGCTCTCGATCTGAAGGCCGCGCTCCTCCTGGTACACCAGCCACTGGAGCGAGGCCGGGCCCGCCAGCACCCAGCTGGCCCCCATGACGAGCACGACGACCGAGGCACAACCGGCAACGAGCCGGGAGAGCCCGGCCACGTCGCGCTGGGCGATGGCCCGCGCACACAGGATGGGGAGGACGGCGAACGGGTAGAGCTTCAGCATCGTCCCCAGCCCGAGCGCGATGCCCGCAGCACCGGGTCGTCGCTCGACGATGAGGACGGCAACGATGACGCACAGCACGGGCCAGAGGTCGTAGCGCAGGGCCACGGATGCCCATGCGACCGAGACCAGCACGGCCCACAGGACCAGTGCGGAGCGCGACCTGCCGGTTGCCCGGAAGACCAGCCACCCTGCGGCCACCGCCAGTCCGCCCTCGATGAGGGTGAAACGCCAGACGTAGGCGACGTCGTCGACCGTGCCGGCGGGCGACACCACGAGCGGCAGGGTCATCGGCAGCAGGGCGAGCGGCGGGTACTCGACGTGGTAGTCGAGGTACGGGATCGCTCCCTGCAACAGCTTCAGGCCGTACCCGTGGTAGACGGCCAGGTCGGCGGCGAAGATGAGCCTCGTCGACTCCGGCACCAATCCGACGATCAGCAGGAGCAGGCCGACGGGCGCCAGCAGCAGGACGACCGCCGGGGCGCGGCGCGGGTCGAGGCGGATCACGAGCTGACGCACGTGGGACATGATCGCTCGCCGAGCGGCACGCGCGGGATACGACTCGTCGTCGCGGTGTCGATGTCGGGGGCAGCGCGGGGAGCACTCCGCTCATCGCGCGGACCGACACGTGATCAGTCTCGCGGCCGCTCGGCGAGGCGGTACAGCTGGCGCGGGCCCGAGACCCCCTTGAGCTCGTGGACGCCGGCATCGGCGAACGTCAGGCCGGCGTCGGCGACCAGCTCGCGGGTCGTGGCCGAGACGTAGACCTCGCTCGGGCCGGCGAGTGCCATGACCCGCGCCGCCACGTGGACCGCGAGCCCGCGGACGTCGCCGGCCACGATCTCGACCTCACCCGTGTGAACCCCGGCCCGGATGGTCAGCCCGAGCGCCTTCGCCGCGAGACAGATCGCAGCCGCGGCCCGGACGGCGCGCTCCGAGCCGTCGAAGATGGCGAGCACGCCGTCGCCCGTCGTCTTCACGAGCCGGCCGCGGAAGCGGTCGAGCTCGAGCTGGATCCGTTCGTTGTGCACCGCGACGAGCTCCCGCCAGCGCGTGGGACCGACCGACTCGGCGAGGGCGGTCGAATCGACGATGTCGGTGAACAGCACGGCGCCGAGCACGCGCTGGGTCTGCTCGTCGACTCTCGCGAACGAGCGGACGCCGGCGACGTCGTAGGCGACGAACGCCTCGTCGCCGACGACCCAGCCGTCGTGGCCCGGCGGGATCTCGTAGACCATGCCGGGGCCGATCTCGCTGGTCGTGCCGTCCTCCAGCCGGTTCGCCAGCCGCCCTGCGATGCAGATGCCGACATGGTGGTACTGGCACAGGCTCGTACCCGCGATGGGCTGGACGTGCTCCATCCAGTGCCAGCCGGGTTCGAACACCATCCTGCCGATGACGAGGTCGTCGAGCGTGTAGATGTCGACGCGCCCGAACGGTGTCGGGCGCACCTCGTCGGGGTTCTCGAGCGACTTCGCCTGGAGTCGGGCCACCACAGGTCCTCACGCGACGCGCCGTCGGCGCACGGGCTTCCGTCCCGGGACGCGTGTGGCGGATGATGCCCTATCCGCCGTCCAGGTGGATGCGCGGGCCCCGATCCCGTCGGACGCCCCGACGATGCTGGCGCTCGCGGGCTGGCGCTCACACGCGCGCGGACGGGTATTGAAGCACCGTCACGACAGGCGTAGCCTCTGCCGATCGCCGCATGAACGGCCAAGAAGGGGGGTTCCATGAAGCCTCGTGCGACCCGGGTGGGCGGGGTTCTCCTTGCCTCGATGGCACTGGTGGGCCTGAGCCTGAGTGCAGCTGGATCGGTGGCCGCCGAGCCGAAGGCCGGTCCGCTGGGCCACTTCAAGCACATCGTCGTCATCTACGAGGAGAACCACAGCTTCGACAACCTCTACGGCAGCTGGGGCTCGGTCGGCGGCGTCGCCGTCGACGGCAGGGCGTCGGCCACGGCCTCTCATACGATCCAGGTGGATCAGGCCGGGAACCCGTATCCCTGCCTGCTGATGAGCGACGTGAACTTCATGTCGCCTCCGCTCTCTGCCGCATGCAGCAGCTCGACTTTCTCGTTCGGCACCGGCAAGCCGACGACGGCGTACCACTACGCCAACGCCCCGTTCAACATCGATGCCCAGATCCCGTCGACGGCGCTCACCTGCCCCGACGAGAGCCACCTGTTCAGCTTCCCCTTCGGGATCGCGAACGGAGCCGGGCTGCCGGGTGGCTGCACCCGGGACCTCGTCCACCGCTTCTACCAGGAGCAGTACCAGCTCGACGGCGGGAAGATGGACCGCTACGTCACCGGCAGCGACGCGGCCGGCATGACGATGGGCTACTACGACACGACCCAGCTGCCGATCTACCGCTACCTCCATGCCAAGGGCG
The DNA here is from genome assembly GCA_963776285.1 of uncultured Chloroflexia bacterium. Taxonomy (GTDB): domain Bacteria; phylum Chloroflexota; class Limnocylindria; order Limnocylindrales; family CSP1-4; genus CTSoil-043. The sequence continues at coordinate 68,634 of CAVZLW010000008.1, read as the reverse complement.
CCCCGCGCTACGTCATCGCGGACCACTTCTTCCAGGCCGCGTTCGGGGGCTCGTTCCTCAACCACCAGTACCTCGTGGCGGCCGCCGCCCCGGCCTTCCCCGGCGGGACGCACTCCGTCCTCGACGCCAACGGCTTCCCGAATGCCACCTATCCCCTTTACTCGACCGGCGGCGTCGTGGACGGACCGGTCACGCAGCGCTGCGCGCTGCCGACGACGATCGCCGGCCTTGCCTGCGGCGACTACGCGGTGAACACGGTCCAGCCCTTCTACCAGCCGACGAGCGCGTTCGGCGCCCGCATGCCGAATGTCGACGACACGCACACCGCGCTGACCATCGGCGACACGCTGAGCGACGCCGGCGTGAGCTGGAACTGGTACTCGGGCGGCTGGGACAACGCTGCCGGGATCGTCGGGGGGCGAGGCTGGACCAACGGCAGCGGCCCCACCTGCTCCGACCCGAACTCGGCAGCCGCGCCTGCCGACGGCGCCGGCAACGGCGGCTTCCCCTACTGCCCCGACAGATCCTTCCAGACGCACCACCAGCCGCTGAACTACTTCGCGCGGTACGCGCCCGGCCAGCCGGGTCGCGCCCACCTCCAGGATGAGCAGGACTTCCTGCATGCGGCGAAGACCGGCAGCCTGCCCCAGGTGAGCTTCGTGAAGCCCCTCGGGCTGGACAACGAGCATCCGGGATACGCCAGCGAGCCGAACGGCAGCGACCATCTCGTGGACCTTGTCGAGGCCGTGATGAAGGGTCCCCAGGCTGGCAACACTCTCATCGTGGTGACCTATGACGAGTTCGGCGGACAATGGGACCACGTCCCGCCGCCCGGCCTCGGCACCTCTGCATCGGCCGGGCAGGCCGACCAGTTCGGACCCGGCACCCGGGTTCCGGCCATCCTCATCGGCCGCAGCCTGACGACGTCAACGGTCGATCACACCGTCTACGACACCACCTCGATCCTGCGCACGATCGAGAAGCAGTACGGCCTGCCGCCGCTCGCGACGCGCGACGCCGCGGTCAGGGATCTTGGGCACGCGATCTCGCTGGGCCGCAAGGACCACTGACGCCGGGGGCTTCGGCTCCCGGCGAACGCGAGCGAGAGGGCCGTCCGGCATCGCCGGCGGCCCTCTCTTGTGTGCCGGCCGGCCCCCGGGGCGCCCATCGGCCGCGCAGGTCAGCCCGGGTCCGCGCTCCCCATTGGGCCCGTCCGCCTCGTCGCGCCGGGGGCGCTGCCGACGAAGTCGATGAGCTCGCGCAGGGGAGCCGGGGCATCCGCCTCCCGGACGACCGTTCGCCGGACCGCCGAGCCGTCCTCGATCGTGACCCGGTAGGCCCCCCTGTCCGGCTGCGCCGGGCTCGCCCCGGCAGCCGGCCTGCCGGCCGCGGCGTCCTCGAGGGGGCCGACGGCCTTGACGAGCTGGTGCAGATGCTCGGCATGCTCCGGGGCCAGCACGGCGGTGTCGGCTTCGGTCGTCACGACGATCGGGACGAGCGTGCCTCCGTGGGCGACCGTGACCTTCACCCGACCCCCCCGCGGCGATGGCGCGTGGCCGATCCGCGAAGCACCCCCACCTGCTGCCAGGCCGCCCGCACCGCCTTCGCCTGGGCGCTCTGCCGCCCGAACAGCTCCCCTGCCGCCGCGACCGTCGCCCGGGCGCCGCTGGCGAAGCTCGCCATCGAGGTCAGCTTCGTCGTGAGCGCCCGGTACCAGATCTGGCCCGGCGCCTCCCAGGCGTTGCCGCCGATCGCCATCGCGACCAGGTAGAAGGCATGGTTCGGGATCCCGGAGTTGATGTGCACGCCGCCATTGTCGTTCGCCGGGTCCGCATCGTCGGGGAGGTGGACGTACTTGGCCATCGTCGCCGGCTGCGGGTCGCCCTGGAACGCCGTCCCCGGCGCCTTCATCGACCTGAGGGCGACGCCCTTGAGCGCCGACCCGAGGATGCCGGGCCCGATGAGCCAGTCGGCCTGGGCCGCAGTCTGGCCCAGCGAGCGCTGCCGAACCAGCGACCCGAAGACGTCCGACATCGACTCGTTCAGCGCGCCGGGCTGAGCGTGGTAGACCAGGCCGGCGGTGTACTGGGTCACGCCGTGAGTCAGCTCGTGGCCGATCACGTCGAGCGCCTTTGTCAGCGATCCGACCGCGAGGATCTGCCCGCTGCCGTCGCCGTAGACCATCTGGCTGCCGTTCCAGAACGCGTTGTCGTAGGCGTGGCCGAAGTGGACCGAGGAAACCAACGGCAGACCGTGGCCGTCGACGCTCGCCCGCCCGAAGAGGTCCTCGTAGAAATGGTAGGTCGCATCCGCCCCGTCGTACGCCTCGTTGACGGCTGGATCCGCCGCCGCCGGGTCGCCGGTCGCCCGCTTCCGGGTGCCCGGCAGGTTGGCGTCCCCGCCGCCAGCCACGTCGTACACGACCTCCTGCTCGGGCGGCGGCGGCCCGGCCGCCATCTCGGCGGCGGTGGCGGCACCGGTTGCCACGAGCGAGCCCACGAGCGATCGGCGGCCCCGGATGGCGCTGGAGATCGCGAGGGCGTCGAGTGCCGCCGACCGTTCACCGGCCGTCCCGTCCCGCGCCACCCTGGCGAGCACGAAGGGCGGGATGATGGCGCAGGGCTCGTGCGAGTCGTACATTGCGGGACCTCCTTGTGGCGATGCCTTGGGTGACCGGATCGTGGATGGCGGCGGGAGCCTGCCGGGCCGCGGGCGCGGGCCGCACGCGGGCGTCACAGCAGCCCGGCCGGGAACGCCGGGTGGCCCGTGATCGCCTGGAAGAACGCGGGCTCCCCCGCGTAGGCGCCGTGGGACTCCGGGAAGCCGACGCCCAGCACCAGCTCGTGGTCGACGACCTGGCCGGGCCACAGCCCGGCGGCGAGGAAGGAGACGAAGTCGTTGCGGGACCAGATGTTGAGCCAGGGCAGGGTTGGCGTGACCACGTCGAGGGCACCGATCGAGGCGAGGAAGGCCGACTGCGAGCCGAACGTCACGAGCAGCGCGACGTCGGCCGGCGCGGCGCCGGGCCCGAACAGTGCATCGACGAGGGCGATCCCGCCCAGGCTGTGCCCCATGGCGACGACCGGCTTGGGGAGCGCGGCGACCTCTGCCCGCAGGTGGTCTCGGACCCGGCCGCCGTTGCGCTCGTAGAAGAGCACGTCCGCGGCCACCAGGATGTGGGCGTGCATGATCTCCGCGCGGTGGGGTGCCACCTGCTGGGTTGCCCAGAGCATGATGTTCGACCCGAGAAGCGGCGCGAGAAACGTGCCCGCGGCCGAGAGCACACCCGAACCCGTGACGGCCTGCGCGATCTGCCCTTTCAGCTGGTCGATCTGGAGCCACGGGATGCCCGGCAGACCAAACGCTTGCCGGGCCTGGCGCGGCTGGAGGGCGAGGGCTGCCGCGCTGGTGGCCGCCGCGTCGAGGACGTCCAGCGGAGCGCCGCGCGCGGCATGGTAGTGCGGCGACCGCTCGACCTTCCGCGCCGCCCGGGCGAGATCATCCGGGGTGACAGTCAGCCCCTCGGTGCTCACGACTCCGAGCCGGAGGAAGGCGAGCAACCGGTCGGCGTCGTCGTTCGCCGCTGGCGCGATCAGGCCCTCGGCCCCCTTCATGCTCGAGAGCGGCGCCCACGGGTCCGCGAGCATCCCACCGGCGACTGCCGAAGGGGCGAGCGCCAGGGCCGCGTCCACGGGCGGGAGCGTGGCATCGAGGCGCGGCAGCGCGGCATCCGGTCCCTCCGCCTGGCCCCAGTCGGAGACCCTGAGCGCCGAAGGATCGGCGAGGCCAAAGCCGGCCGCCAGCCTGCCGGCCTCGGCGGCCGCCTCCGGGGCGCGGTTCCCCGCGCCGTGCACGAAGTACAGCGTTCCCGTGCCCATGCCCCCTCCCCCGGTCGCCCTGCCGACCCGCGGCGACCAACCTGGCCACCCGGATCGCGATGTGCTCGGTGCCACCCTCGGTGCACGCTCCCGGCGCCGGGTGGCCTTCGCTGCAGCCCCGGGCGCAGTCGCGCTCGGCGCCTGTTCCCGTGGGCTCACTATCCCGCGACTGTCAACATGGCGTCGATCGGCGTGTCGTCGATCGGCGTGTCGTCGATCGGCGGCGCCCCGCGTCGTGCCGGGCGCGCTGCCCGGGGCCGTGAGGTAGCCTGTCCCCATCCCGCGTGACAGGGGCTGCCGAATGTCGCATCACGAGCCGAGACCGCGGATCCCCGAGACCGAGTATCCAGAGCGCTGGGGCCGGGTGCAGGCCATGATGGCCGCACGCGACCTGGATGTCCTGGTTGCCTACGCCGACGACCGGGCCTCGTTCGGGCCGGCGCACGCCCGCTGGCTGGCTGACTTCCCGGTCCACTTCGAACCCGCCTGCATCTTGATGCCCCGCCACGGGGAGCCCGTGATGCTGGTTGGGCCGGAGAGCGACCAGTACGCCCTGCTGGCCGGCCGCATTACCGATGTGCGCGTGCTGCGCGAGCTCACGCATCCCGACGAGGACTATCCCTTCGCCAGGATCCAGAGCCTGGCCGAGATCGTGGCCGACATCGGGGACGCCATGTCGTCGGCGCGGCGGGTGGGCCTGGGCGGGCGTGGCTTGATCGGAGCGGACCTGATGGCGGCCTTCAGGGACGCCCTGCCGGCGGCGGAGTGGGTCGACGTCGAGAACGAGCTGTGCGATCTGCGAGCACAGAAGTCCGCGGCCGAGCTGGACGTGATCCGGCATGCCTACAGGATCGCGGAGATCGGCCTGCAGGCGGGCGTGGACACGATCGCCGCCGGCATCCCGGAGCGGGAGGTCGCCGCCGAGATCGAGTCGGCCATGCGCCGGGCCGGCGCCGAAGGGACCGGCATCGACACGATCGTGGCCTCAGGACCCAATTCCCGGCCCATCCTGGCCCGCTCGACGTTTCGCCGCATCGATCCCGATGACCTCGTGCTGCTGACCGTGGCTCCGCGCTACGAGGGCTACCACGCCGCGATCGGCCGGGTCGTCCTGGTGGGCGACCCCGACCCGGAGATCGGTCGCGCGCTGGAGACGGCGATCCGGGCACAGGAAGCCTGTTCCAGGGGCTTGCGTCCCGGCCGCCAAGGCCGCGACGTGGAGTCCATCGGTCGCGAGATCGTGGCAGCCGCCGGCCTTGGGCCGTACTTCCTCTACTCGGGCCTTCACAGCGTCGGCGTCATCGAATTCGAGCCGCCGATCTTCGGCCCCAGCAGCCCGGCCACCCTGAAGCAGGACATGGTCATCTCGATCGACATCCCGATGTTCAACACCCCCTGGGGCGGACTGCGAATCGAGGACGGCTACGTGATCACCTCCGACGGAGCCCAGCTGCTCAGCCGAACGCCGCACCGGATCCGGAAGTAGGCGCTCCAGCTGCGGCCGGGCCGCCGCCTCGCGTCCGCGGCAGACCCGGCCAGCAGGCAACGGCCGCCTGCGGCGCGTGCTACGCCGGCTCCTGGCGTTCGGGCGCTCGCGGGCCGCCGGCCTGCTTCGGCTGAACGACCGACAGCACGTTCCGGCTCGGGTCGACGAACCATGCCGCCCACGAGTGACCCATGTCGGCGATGCCGTCCACGGTCACCGGATCGGGCGCCTCGTAGTCCTCGATGCGCACACCGCGAGCCCGAAGGTCCACGAGCGCCGCCTGCATGTCCGGGACGCGCCAGGCCATCTGGGTCTGGGAGTCCGCCGTGCCGATGGTGCTGCGGGTGATCACCAGCTGCGTTCCGCCGCCACAGCGCAGGACGATCCGCTCCGCATCCTCGGCCAGGATCTCGAGCCCCAGCGTGTCGTGGTAGAAGGTCCGGCTCGCCGTCATGTCCGTCGAGAGCAGGATCGGAAACACGGGATGATCGCTGAGCATGCCAGGGCCCTCCTTGCCTTCGTCCTCGTCCGGCTGGCCCTCCAGTCTGACGCGTCGGGCAAATGACCCGTGGAATCAGGCCCGGCGGCCGACCCCCCAGGCATCACCCGGCTGCCGGGTGCGTGAGGGGCCGGCCGGCGACCGGGGCGTCACCCGTTCGTGTCGTCCGACGCGACGCCGACGACGTGGCCCTGCGGATCGGCGAAGAGCCCGAACGTGACCCCCGGGGCCCTGGTCGCGGGCTGCACGATCGACCCTCCGAGGGCGACGGCCTTCTCGAGCGCGGCCGGGACGTCGGCGACGCCGGCGAACACGGTGACCATCGGCTTGCCGCCCTGCAGGGGGCTGATCCCACCGGGGATGCTGCCCTGGGGCACGCCGCTGTCGACGTACGTGTAGTCGGCAATGCCGCCGGGCGGGTAGGTCCAGCCGAACAGCTCCGCGTAGAAGGCGCGCGTGGCGTTCGGATCCTGGGAGCGAAACTCGAAGTGCACGATCGGGTTGCCCATGTTGCCTGTCCTCCTGGTCGCCGTCGTGGCGTTCTACCCCATCGACGAACAGGCAGATCCGGGATCGACATGGCGAGACCGTTGGCCGCCGCGCGGTCCGAAGGGGTGCCCGCCCGTTTGACCGAGACACGGGACGCGCGCAGCATCAGCGCCGTGCTCCGCTCTTCTCGACCGGCCGTCACAGCGTGGCCGGCGCGAACCCGGCTCCAGGTCCGGGACGGCGTCCGCGCCAGGATGCCTGACATCCGGCGGGTGGGGACGATCCTGCTGGTGGCCTGGTTCGCCTGGCAGACCTACGAACGGATCTCATCCTTCGTGCGTCACGGCTTTCCGATCGGGATCGACGCGACCATCTATCACCGTGGCGTCGTCGCCTGGCTGGGGGACACGAACCCCTGGGATGCGGCAGTCGTGGTGCAGGGCTGGTCGTATCACTACGCGGGCACGCCCGTGACGACCGTGCTCATGGCCCCTGCAGGCCTGCTGGATGAGGTGGCGTTCACTCGCGCCTGGCTGCTGCTCACCTGGGTGGCGACGGTCTGGACCCTTCGCCGCCTGCATCTTCCGCTCTGGTGGCTCCTGTTTCCCCCGATCTCCGAGGCGCTCTTCTCGGGCAACCCGCAGCTCATCGTCCTGGCGCTCCTGGTGGCGAACCAGCCCCTCGCCTCGGCCGTGGCGACCGGGCTGAAGGTCTACGCCTTCGTCCCGCTTGCCGGCGAGGGGCGGTGGCGCCACATCGCTGTCGCCGTGGCGCTCGCCGTGGCGACGGCCATTGTGGCGCCGGGCCTGTGGCTCGACTACTTCCGGCAGTTCGGGGAGATCTCGAGTCGCCTGGAGATCGAGACCACGAAGGGTGCGTCGGCCTTCTCCTACCCGGCGCTCCTGGTCGTGACGGTCGCGGCTCTCCTCGTGCTCGCCATCCGCGACCGTCGGGCGGCCGGCTGGCTGGCGGTGCCGGCCGTCTGGCCGGCAAGCCAGTTCCACTACTCGACGATGGCCCTGCCCGTCATGACGCCCTTCCTGGCCGTGTTCCTCGCGGTGCCGATACCCCAGGCCGCCCCGGTCGTCATCATCCTCGAGGTCGTCCGCCGCCTCGTCACGCCATGGGCCAGGCGCCTGCTCATCGCGGACGAGGCCGCGCCAAGGCCGGCCGGGGACGGGAAGCGCGAGCTGTCAGGCTGAGCCCGGCGTCGCCGAGGAGAGGCTGTCCTGGATCCGGTGCAGCATGTCGACGTACATCCGCAGCTCGTCGTCCGAGAGCGCTCCCAGCCAGGCCATCTCGTTGCGATGCACGAGCGTCCGAAGCGCGTGCAACACGCTCAGCCCGGCCGGCGTGATCTCGACGAGCAGGCTCCTGCGGTCGGCAGGATTGGCGGAACGGTGGACGAACCCGCGCCGCTCGAGGGAGTCGAGGAGGCCGGTCACCGTCGCGCGGGTGACGATCAGCCGCTCACCGAGCTCCGAGGGCGCCATCGCCCCGTGGTCGCGGAGGATCCCGAGGACGAGGCCACCAGCCGCGCTCACGTTGAGCGGCCGGAGGAGCCGTCCGATCTGGTCGAAGAGCAGGTCGGCCGTCCGGAGGGTGTTCATCGCGGCCTCGGTCGCCAGGACGTTCGCGTCGGGAGTCTGTTGGTAGAAGTCATCGGGCATTCGGATCTTCGCCATGAGACATATGATACGGGCATTGACAATACGGTGCCTAACCATATACTCGGCCCTGAAGGCCGGTCGGTCGACGCGGTCGCAGCTAGAAGGGGGTCCCGCAGATGGCAAAGGTGATCGTCCAGCACCGGGTGGCGGACTATGACCGCTGGATCGCGGTGTTCTCGGAGCACGAAGCCGTCCGCCGGCAGCACGGGGCGACGGGCCACTCGGTGAATCGCGAGGCAGGGGATCCGAACACGATCGTCATCGTGAACGACTTCGCGACGCTCGACGGGGCCCGGGCGTTCTCGCAGGATCCGTCGCTCCCGGCAGCGATGGCACGGGGTGGGGTCGACGGACCGCCGCAGGTCTGGATCGTCGACGAGGCCGACGCCGCGACGTACTGAGCCCGTTGCCGGGCGGCTGCGGTCCGGCGCAGCCGCCCGCTTCGGATCCCGATGCGGCCTCCGACCCGCTGCCCGCCGGAGGCCGGCCACGGTACCATCAGCGCTTCCCGTTGCCTCGAGGGGCGCGCCGGGTCCAGGGCTCGAACGGCGAGACGGGGGACGGGAGCGGAGCGGGGCGGGGCGGCCATTCCTGCGCCACGTGTCGCCGCAGCCATGAGGGACCCATGGAGCACGTCCGCGCGGTCGTCATCGGAGCAGGACAGGCGGGGCTGGCCGCGAGCCACGAGCTGACGATCCGGGGCGTCGAGCACGTCGTCCTCGAGGCCGGCGCCGTCGGCCAGACATGGCGCACGCGCCGCTGGCGCTCCTTCCGGCTGGTGAGCCCGAACTGGCTCAACCGTCTGCCCGGCCAGTGGTACGAGGGCCCGGATCCCGAAGGCTTCTTCGACACGGCAGAGGTGCTCGCGTTCCTCGAGGAATACGCGGCGTCCTTCGGCGCCCCGATTCGGCCGGCGACGCGTGTCATCGACCTCGACCGAGACGGCGATCGGTTCAGAGTGGGAATCGAAGGGGCCGCCATCGAGGCCGACGCGGTGATCGTCGCAACCGGAGCGTTCGGCGACGCCAGCATCCCCGCGCTCGCCTCCGCGCTGCCGGCCGGCATTCGCTCGATCCACGCCGACGACTACTGGGCACCGGAGGATCTGCCGCCCGGGGGAGCCGTCGTGGTCGGGTCAGGGCAGTCGGGCCTCCAGATCGCCGACGAGCTGGTCAGGTCTGGACGCGACGTCTGGGTGGCGGTGGGTCGCCACGGCTGGGTGCCCCGCCGCCTGTACGGCCGCGACCAGAACGCCTGGCGGCTCGAGAACGGCGACTTCTTCTCGGTTGTCGGCAATCCCGAGCGGCCCGTCGTCCAGTACCCGTTCACCCCGCTGGCCCGCTGGGGCCGCGAGGACTTCAACGTGCGGACGGTCTGGCAGGACGGCGTGCGGCTCGCCGGCCACCTGGCGTCCATCGAAGGCCGACGGCTGCGCTTCTCGGATGACCTGGCGCCCCTGCTGCAGGCCGGAGACGACTACGCCCGGACCTTCGTCCGGCGAGTCCGCGACTTCGCCCGTGCCCGCGGGGAGCAGGTTCCCGACCTCGAGCTTGCCGGCGCATGGGGGACCGGCACGGTGCCCGCGCCGGTCACCTCCCTCGACACGGAGCGAGACGGCGTGGCATCGGTCGTCTGGGCCACCGGGTACCGCCACGACTTCTCGTGGGTCCGGGTGCCCGGCGCGATCTCGCACGCGGGGGCGCCGTATCAGCGCGAGGGGGCGTCCCCGGTTCCGGGGCTGTACTTCGTCGGCCTGCACCGCGGCTGGCATGCAGCCGACGGGACCCTGCTGGGTGCCGGCTGGCTCCCGCAGCACGTAGCGGAGATGATCGCGACCCCCTAGACGATGCCGGATGGCCTCCCGGACGGAGGTGCGGTACCGTCCGACGGACACATGGGGGGCGTCCGGGCATGACCTGCACCCGTTGCGGCACCGAGAACCGGCCGGGCCGGAAGTTCTGCGCGAAGTGCGCGGCGCCGCTTGCCGTCGTGTGCGCCTCCTGCGGGGCCGCCAACGAGCCCGGGGAGACCTACTGCGGCGAGTGCGCCTCGGCGCTGCCTGTCGCCTCGAGCGTACCCGCACACCCTGCCCCGTCCCCTTCCGCTGGCCCGGTCGCCGAGCGCCGCCTCGTCTCCGTCCTGTTCGCCGACCTCGTCGGCTTCACCCCGTTCGCCGAGGAGCGCGACGCCGAGGACGTCCGGGACACCCTGACCCGCTACTTCGACATCGCCTCCGACGTGATCGGCCGCTACGGCGGAACGGTGGAGAAGTTCATCGGCGATGCGGTGATGGCGGTGTGGGGCTCGCCCGCGGTCCACGAGGACGACGCCGAGCGGGCCGTCCGGGCCGGCCTCGAGCTCGTGGATGCAGTCAGGAGGCTTGGACCGACGATCCAGGCACGAGCGGGCGTCCTGACCGGCGAGGCCGCTGTGACGCTGGGGGCGACGAACCAGGGCATGCTCGCGGGTGACCTGGTGAACACGGCGGCCCGGCTCCAGTCGGTGGCCGCGCCCGGGACCGTCCTCGTCGGGGAGGCCACCCAGCGGGCGGCGGGCCGGGCGATCGCCTTCGAGGCGGCCGGAGAGCAGCTGCTCAAGGGCAAGACGGCGCCCGTCGCGGCCTGGCGAGCGCTTCGCGTGGTTGCCGAGCGCGGCGGACGGAACCGCGCCGAGACCCTGGAGGCGCCGTTCGTGGGCCGCGATGACGAGCTGCGCCTGCTCAAGGACCTCTTCCATGCCACGACACGGGAGCAGCGCGCGCGGTTGGTGTCGGTGATCGGACCGGCCGGCATCGGCAAGACCCGGCTGGCCTGGGAGTTCCTGAAGTACGTCGACGGCCTGGTCGAGAACGTCTGGTGGCACGAAGGAAGGAGCCCCGCCTACGGCGAGGGGATCAGCTTCTGGGCGCTGGGCGAGATGGTCCGTGAGCGCGCCGGCCTCCTCGAGACCGACGACGAGTCGACGACCCGGGCCAAGGTCGCGGCAGTCCTCGCGACCCACGTGCCCGACGAGGCCGACCGGCGCTGGATCGAGCCCGCCCTCCTGGCGCTCCTCGGCGTCGAGGCGGGCGTCCTTCCGGAGCAGCTCTTCGGAGCCTGGCGCACGTTCTTCGAGCGCCTGGCTGCCTCGGCGCCCGTCGTCATGGTCTTCGAAGACCACCACTTCGCCGATCCGGGCCTCCTCGACTTCGTCGACCACCTCCTCGAGTGGAGCCGCAACGTCCCGATCTACGTGGTCACGCTCTCGCGGCCCGAGCTGCTGGAGAAGCGTCCCGACTGGGGCGCGGGAAAGCGGAACTTCAACTCCCTGTACCTCGAGCCGCTGCCGGGGCCCGCGATGCGCGCCTTGCTGGCGGGCCTGGTCCCGGGATTGCCCGAGCCCGCGATCCACTCGATCGTCTCCCGCGCGGACGGGGTTCCGCTGTATGCCATCGAGACCGTCCGGATGCTCCTCGCCGACAGGAGGCTGGCCCCCGAGGGAGGCGCCTACCACGCGGTCGGTGACCTGGCCGACCTGGCGATCCCGGAGACGCTGACGGCGCTCATCGCGTCGCGCCTCGACGGCCTGGCGAGCGGCGACCGGGCCCTCGTGTCGGATGCCGCGGTCCTGGGCCAGAGCTTCACGCTCGCCGGCCTCTCGAGCGTCTCGGGCGTCGCCGAGGCGGAGCTCGAGGCGCGCATGAGCGCCTTCGTGCGCCGGGAGCTCCTGACCCGGGAGACGGATCCGCGCAGTCCCGAGAGGGGCCAGTACGTCTTCGTCCAGGCCCTCATCCGCGAGGTGGCGTACAACACGCTGGCCAGGCCCGACCGGAAGCGCCGCCACCTCGCCGCCGCGCGCTTCTTCGAGAGCCTCGAGGCGGACGAGCTTGCAGGCGGCCTTGCCGGCCACTACCTCGCGGCCCAGGCAAACGCGCCCGAGGGACCCGAAGCCGACGCGCTCGCGGAGCAGGCCCGGGTCGCCCTGGTCGCAGCCGCCGACAGGGCGGCTTCGCTCGGCTCACACGAGCAGGCCGTCGTCTTCCTGCGCCAGGCGCTCACCGTGACGTCGGATCAGGCCGAGGAGGCCCAGCTCCTGGAACGGGCCGGCGAGTCGGCGTCGGCGGCCTCCCACCACGATGACGCCGAGGTGCTCCTGCGCCACGCGGTGGCCCTTCACCGCGAACGCGGCGATCGAGGGGCGACCGTGCGCGCGACGGCAGCCCTCGGACGGGCGCTCTTCATGCCCTATCGCAGCGAAGCCGCCCTTGCCGTCCTGGAGCCCGCAGCGGACGAGTTCGCCGACCTCGAAGACCACCCGGGCTTCATCGCGCTCCTCGGCCAGCTGGCACGCGGATACATGCTGACCGAACAGCAGAAACGCGCCGTCGAGGTCGCCGATCGCGCGCTCCCGGCGGCGGAGCGGGCCGACCTCGTTGCGCTCGTGGCCGACACCCTCGTCACGAAGGGCACCTCGCTCGGGGCTCTCGGCCGGATCTACGAGGGTTCCGGCGTCATCGAGATCGGCATGCGGCTGGCAGAGCGTCACGGCCTCGCCGTCACCGCGCTGCGTGCCCGATTCAACCACGGCTACCTGCAGAGCAAGGTCGAGCCGCGCGCGACGCTCGAGAGCGACCGGGTCGGCCTGGCCGACGCACGGCGCCTCGGGCAGCGCCGCTGGGCGCTGCTGTTCCTGACGAATGCCGCGGCGAACGCGGTCTCGACCGGCGAATGGGAGTGGGCACTCCGGGAGCTCGACGAGGCGCTCGCGGGCGACCTCGAGCGCGAGGATCGCTTCCTGCTGCTGGCCCGCCAGACCGCCCTCCGCGCGTGGCAGGGAGTATCGATCGACGAGCCCCTGGCCGAGATGGAACGCCTGGCTGGGCCGACCTCGGACCCCAACGACATGCGACTGATCGTGGAGGTGGGGGCCTCCCGCGGGTTTGTGCTCGGAGACTTCGCCAACGCCGCGGCGACGTACCGAGAGCTGGCTCGGACGGAGATCGGGAATGCCCGCCACTACCTCATCTCGGCCGCCCGCGCCTCGCTCCTGGCCCGCGACGCGGCGTCCGCGGACGTCGCTCTCGCCGCGCTCCAGGCCACCGGCGTGCACGGCGCCTGGACCGATGCCTGCCGGGCGTCGATCCGCGCCGGAGCGGCGGCCCTCGATCGGCGCACCGTCGACGCCCTCGCCCTCTACCGCGCGGCGATGCTGGGCTTCCGCGACGTCGGGGTGCCATTCGACGAGGCCCGGACGGCCATCGAGATGGCCACCCTGCTCGATCCGGCCGAGGCGGACGTCCGCGCTGCGGGCGAGGCGGCCCGCGAGATCCTCGTCCGGCTCGGGGCCGCTCCGTTCATCGCCTTGCTCGACGCGGCGCTCGCCCGGCCGGCCGAGTCTGTCGCTCGATCCGACGCGGCCCCCACGATCGCGTCCGTGATGCTCTCCTGACCGACAGCCTGCGCCTCCGAGGCGGCACTGCTCCACCGTGCCCGGCGACGCCTGGCGCCGCCGGGTGCCCGTCGACGTTCACGCCCACCGCTGACGAGTCATCTCCGTGAGCGTCGGCGGCCTCAGGCGACCGCGCGGTACAGCCGCCACCCGCCCGGGAGCCCCTTGAGCCGATGCTCGCCGGCGTCCTCGAAGACGATCCCGGAGCCGGACACGAGGTCGCGCACGGTGGCCGACACGAGCACCTCGGAGGGCCCGGCGAGGGCGCCGATCCGGGCGCCGATGTTCACCGCGATTCCGCCGACCTTGCCCGCCCCGGACTCCAGCTCGCCCGTGTGCACCCCGGCCCGGACATCGAGCCCGAGGTCGCGAACGGCCGCCGTGATGGCCTGCGCGCAGCGGACGGCGCGCGCGGGCCCGTCGAAGGTGGCGAAGAACCCGTCGCCCGCCGTGTCCACCTCCGTGCCGCGGAACCGCCCCAGCAGCGCGCGGACCGCGCCGTGGTGGCGCTCGACCAGATCGCGCCACCCGCTGTCGCCGAGCTCCACGGCCCGTGCCGTGGCGCCGACGATGTCGGTGAAGAGGACCGTGCCCAGGACCCGGTCCAGGTCCGCCTCCTGGTCGCGCACGGAGGTCACGAAGCGCTCGATCTCGTCGAGGATCGAGCCCTGGTCGCCAACCCAGAAGAAGTGGTCGCCGCCAGGGACCCGCACGAATGCGGCGCCCCGGATGCGGTCCGCCATCCAGCGCGTCTCCTCGGCCGGGAAGTCCGGGTCGCCATCCCGGGCGATGACGAGCGTGGGCACGTGGATCGCGGGCAGGGCCGCCCGGACGTCGATGGCGCGGTTCATGCGCGCCAGGGCGATCGCCGCCCCGGGGCTCGCTGCGCGCCGAAGGTAGTTGGCGAGCCACTCGATGGCCTGGGCGTCACCGGCCAGGCTGGGCGCGCCCCACGATTCGATCTCCCGCGCGGCGAACTCGGGGGTCCCCCAGAGCCGGTCGATCCGGTCGACCTCCCGCTCGAACTCCTCGTCGCTGGATGCGGGGAACGGATAGTCGTCGGCGGCCTTCCAGCGCGCTGCCGTACCGAACAGCACCAGCGCGATGGTCCGCGCCGGGTAGCTCGCCGCAAAGAGGGTGGCCATGGGTCCCCCTTCGGACACCCCGAAGACGACAGCGCGCCTGGAGCCGACCGCATCCATGACCGCCCGCGCGTCGTCCATGCGGACCTCGAGCGATGGAAGGTGCTCGTCGGGCACGCGGTCGGAGAGGCCCGTGCCACGCTTGTCGAACAGGATCAGGCGCGTGAACGACCCGAGGCGGGTCAGGAACCGGGCGAGGTTCGGCTCCTCCCACATCGCCTCGACATTGCTGGTCCAGCCCATGACGAAGACCATGTCGATCGGGCCACCGCCGACCACCTGGTAGGCGATGTGGACCCCGTCGCGGGTCTTGGCGTAGCGGGTGTCCGGGATCACGGCGCAGCCGGCAGCACGCGGTACAGGATGTTCACGATCTGCCAGCCAATGCCAAAGCGGGCGAGATGCAGGTCGACGTCGTACCACCCGGCAACGACCTTGCCCGCGGCGATCCCGCGGCCCACCTCCAGCACGCGGGATTCCCAGGTCCGTCGGAACCGACGCATGTCCAGGCCGCGAGCGACCTCCTCCACGACCTCGCCCCGGGTCGAGTCCTCGAGCGCCGGCGCTCCGCTCTCGCCGGCGACGACGCGTCGCTCGGCAAGCGCCGGGTGGTGGGTGCGAAGGATCGCCTCGGCGTCATCGTCGAACGCGGCGACGACATAGGCGTCGAGCAGCGCCGCGATGGCGGCCCGGTTCGACGGGTCGTCCTGGCTTGGCGAGCGCGGCTCGTACAGGGCGTTCACGAGGAGCCAGCGATCGCCGAACCAGGCCAGGTGCAGGAAGTCGAGCCATGGTTCGGTGCGCACGCTCGCGGACGCGATCCCGCCGTCGATGTGGTGGACGGCGACGTCCACGTCGCGCGAGTAGGCCCGCGGTCCCCGCGCGGCGGAAGCGACCATGTCGTCGTACGTGAGGTCGTCGAGCTCCAGGGATCCGGACGCGCCGGCCCGGGGCGTCCGCTTGGCAAGGCCCGGGTGCAGGCAGGAGGCCATGCGGTCACGATCACCCTCGAGCCACGACGCGGCGTAGTCGGTGCAGGCCGCCTCGATGGCCGCCCGGTCGTCCGGCATGGGCCCGCCCCCCTTCATCCGGCGAGTATCGGCACCCGGACACGAGACGGCAAGACCGCCGCGAAGCCCGGGTGGCATCGAGCCGTCCTCGGGCCGGCATCGCCCCGGCCGATGCGCGCAGCGCGGGCTGCCATTGGCCGGGGGTTGGGCAGGGGCCGGCCAACGGACGCTTCGACGACCGACCGCGGCCGCCGGTGCTATGGTCGGGCCCATGGGACTCGGGTTCGGGCTGCTCAGCGCCCAGCGGCGCCCCGGCGAAACCGGCTGGGAGCGGGCGTACGACGACACCGTGCGGCTGGCCGTCGAGGCGGAGCGCCTCGGGCTGTCGTCGGTCTGGACCACCGAGCACCACTTCGTCGACGACGGCTACATGCCATCGTTGCTGGTCGTCAGCGCGGCCATCGCCGCCGCCACGTCCAGGATCGGGATCGGCACAGGCGTGCTGCTGGCTCCGTTGCACCACCCGTTGCGGCTGGCCGAGGATGCTGCCACCGTCTCGCTGCTCAGCCGAGGACGCCTGGTCCTCGGCCTGGGGCTCGGGTGGTCCAGGGTCGAGTTCGGTGGCCTCGCGGCGGACAAGCGCCAGCGCGGGGCGGCGATGGAGGAGATCCTCGCGATCCTGCCCCGTGCGTGGACGGGCGAGCCCTTCCACCACCGGGGCGCGGTGTACGACCTGCCAGAGCTGGCCGTGCGCCCGGCACCCGCCCGCCGGATCCCGGTCGTCATCGGGGGCGGGGCCGAGCCCGCGATCCGCCGCGCCGCTCGCCTCGCCGACGGCATCTTCTCGAACGTCCCCACCGAGCAGCTCGTGCAACAGCTGGCCTGGGCGCGCGACGAGCTGCATCGGGCCGGCCGGGACCCGGCCACGTTCCAGGTCATCCACTATTCGGTGATGCTGCCCGGAGCGACGGCGCAGGAGGCGCTGGACCGCTATGGCGACCACGCGTGGGCGATGATGTGGAAGTACTCCGACATGGAGGCCTCGGCAGCCCGACCCGGACTGCCGCCTGCACCACCTCCCCTGACCGACGACCGGCGAGACCGGCTCCTCGGGCGTTCCACGATCGCGGGGACCACCCAGCAGATCGTCGAGACCCTCCTCGAGGTCCGCCGGCGGGCGGGCATGCCGGTCGAGTTCGTCGCCCGCAGCTACTTCCCGAGCCTGGCCTACGACCGGCAGGTGGAGCTGATGCAGGAGCTGGCGGAGGGCGTGGCCCCGCACGTCTGAGGGCCGGCGCGCAGGCGTGGTCGCGTCGGATGGAACCGCCCGCGTCCCGGGAGCCCGGCGATCCCGTCCGACCTGGACTGGCCACTCATCCGGCTTGACAGGTTCCGCGTGGCGGACTAGAACCAACCGACGGCGACCCTGGGCCCTGCAGCGGGTGGCACGGCTGGCGCGGGCTTCCCGGGGTTCCGTCGCCCCGACGGGCGCCGCCACGGGAGGAGGCCAGCAGCGACGCCGACATCCTGACCGCCCGGCCGCGGGCGGCATCCGCGAGAGGAGGTCCACGTCCCATGGAACACCGATCTCGTCAGCCCAGGCGCAGGACCGGTCGCCGGACGATCGGCGTGCTCGTTCTGCTCGTCGCGCTGTGTCTCATCACGTCCCCGATGGCGGCCCTGGGTGCCTCGTCGCCCAGTGCGGCCCCGGGCGCCAGATCGCCGGTCGCAGCGCTGGCCCACACGGCAGTGCCCCGGGTCAGAGGACCGCTCCCGGTCACTGCCACGTCGTACCCCTTCGGCGCCGCCAACCACACGCTGGTCCCGCAGGACCTGCACAAGTACGGCTACGTCGAGGAGGAGTACCTCGTCAGCGGCACAGCCAACGTCTACACGTGGCCGGCTCCCGGCCCCGCCGCCGTACGGACCGCCAATGTGCCCTACACGACGCGCGTGCTTGTGCGACGCCCCGCCTCGCGCGCGCGCTTCAGCGGCAATGTCATCGTCGAGGTGCTGAACCCGTCGAACGCGTTCGACCTCAACATCGGATGGGCGATGATGAACCGCCAGCTCGTGGCGAACGGCGACGCCTGGGTGGGCGTCACAGGCAAGCCCATCTCCATCGACGCGCTGAAGAACTTCGACCCGGTCCGGTACGGATCGCTGTCCATGGCGAACCCGCTGCCACTCGACGACCCTCAGAACTGCCTGAACCCGGTGGGCTCGGTGACTCCGCCATCTCGCGCGACCGAGGACGGACTTGTCTGGGACATCAACACGCAGGTTGGTGCGTGGGTCAGGAGTGACAGCCCCTCCAACCCCCTGACCTACCGCCAGCATCGGGGCGGGGGCGACGACAGCCACATGCGGGCCAAGGACGTCGGCTGGAGCCCGGTCAGGCACGTGTACGGCTTCGGGTATTCGCAGACCGGCGGCTTCATGTTCGACTACATCAACGCGATCCAGCCGCGCGTCGTGGCGTCGGACGGAAGGCCGATGTTCGACGGCTCCATCGTCGCCGTAGCCTCGGGCAGGTTCGTGGGTCTCGTTCCCATCAACCAGTGCGAGCCAACGCCGTCGAGCACCACCGACCCGCGCTACCAGTTCCACGATGCCGGCACGCCGATCATCCACGTGATGTCGCAGTCCGACTACCTGTATGGCGTCTCGCTTCGGCGTCCAGACGGCGACACCTATCCCGACATGTATCGCCATTACGAGATGGCCGGGGCGGCCCACGCCACGCCCGACGAGCTGTTCTATTCGGCCGCACCAGCGGACATCATCAAGGCAGGCCGGCCGGTGCCGCCCATGAACTGCAACGAGGGTCCCCGGAGCCGGTTCCCCAGTCACATCTTCTTCGACGCCTTCCTCGTCAACCTCGAGAGGTGGGTGGGGAAGGGCATCGCGCCGCCACATGCGGACCCGATCGTCGTGCAGAGCGGAGCGCCGGTGCTCGACTCGTTCGGCAACGTCACGGGCGGCCTGCGCTCGCCTTTCCTCGACGTTCCGACCAGCACATGGTTCGGCAGCTCCACGGGCGCCTCGTTCTGCTTCATCGCGGGCCACGAGGTCCCGTTCACCCAGGCGCAGCTGGATTCGCTCTACGCGAACCACGGCGCGTACCTCCACGCGGTGGCCAGGGACGTGAAGGGGCTCGTCCGGCACCGCTTCATCACGGCAGCCGACGGGGCGCGCCTCGTCAGGGACGCGGCGAAGGCCAACGTGCCGTAGCCGCGCCGGCTCGCCGCTGCCACCAGGAAGCAGCCCCGCGCGCCTCGCTCGACCGGCGGGCGCGCGGGGGTTCAGCTCTGAGACCGGAGCCCCGGCACGTCAGCCTGCCGGCAGGCCGGGGCTGGATCGTCCGTGCCGCGCCGCCGCCCGCGGCTACTGGGCCGTCCAGCCTCCGTCGACCACGAGGACGGTGCCGGTGACGAGCCGGGCCGCCGGCGACGCCAGGTAGAGCACCGCGCCCGCCACGTCGGCCGTCGACCCGACATGCCCGACAGGAAGCCGCGCCACCACGTCGGCCAGGAACTCGGGCTGGTCAAGCCGCTCGGCGGTGCCGGGCGTCCGGATGAAGGTGGGTGCGACGCAGTTCACGGTGACGCCGTGGGGTGCCCACTCGAGCGCCAGGACGCGCGTGAGCCCGATCACGGCGCTCTTGCTGGCGCTGTACGCGGCGTGCCGGGGTATGCCGACGAGCCCGGCCTGCGAGCTCATGCAGATGATCCGCCCGTGGCCGCGTGGGATCATGCGCCGGGCGGCCGACTGGCAGGCGAAGAAGAGGCCACGCACGTTCACCGCGAAGAGCTCGTCCCACTCCGCCTCGGTCGCTTCGAGCGCGTCGTGGTTGGTCCCGAGACCGGCGTTGTTGACGAGGATGTCGAGGGGACCGAGCCGCTCCTCCGTCGCGGCGACGGCGCGCTCGATCGATGCCCGATCGCGAAGGTCCATCTCGATCGGGGTCGCCTCGCCACCGGCGGCGGTCACGTCGGCGACGAGCGCGTCGATGGCCTCCCGCGACCGCGCGGCCGCGGCC
This sequence comes from uncultured Chloroflexia bacterium, assembly GCA_963776285.1. Classification (GTDB taxonomy): domain Bacteria; phylum Chloroflexota; class Limnocylindria; order Limnocylindrales; family CSP1-4; genus CTSoil-043. The sequence continues at coordinate 48,991 of CAVZLW010000008.1, read as the reverse complement.
ACTCGGACGCCGGCGTGGGCGAGGGCAAGCACGAGGTCGTGGCCAATCCCCCTGCTGGCACCAGTGACCAGCGCCACGCGGCCGCGGAGGTCGAAGTCCGGGTACTCCACGCGTCAACCATAGCTTCTCGGGCAACCGGGCCGGACGGTTCCCCGGGCATTGCTCGCCGCCGGGCATCGCGCCGGGCTCCGGAGGGTCGGGACCGCCGGTCCCGGGCCGGACGGCCCGCCCAGGGTTCCAGGTCGGGACGCGAGCGGTCCCCGTCCGGATCGGGACGTGCCGGCCTGCGAGCCCTCACCAGCGCTCGAAACGGACGAGCTCCTCCAGCGACCGGCGCTCCTTCGGGCGCGGCACGTCAGCCGGGAAACCGAGCGGCGTGAAGAGCATCGGCTCGGCCTCGGGCGGCACGGCCAGCACCTCTCGGGCCGCGGCCGGGTCAAACGCCGCGATCCAGCAGGTGCCGAGGCCCAGGTCGGCCGCGGCGAGGATGAGGTGGTCCATGACGATCGCCGCATCGACGTCGGCGTGGCTGCGACCGTCGTAGGTCGTCCGCCGCCAGGCCTCGGCAGGGACGGCGCAGACGCACAGGATCAGCGGCGCCTCGACGAACCAGCCCCGGTCGTAGATGCGGCGCAGCTCTGCTTCGCGGCCGGCGGTATGGACCACGACGATCCGGAACGGCTGCCGATTGGCCGCCGTCGGGGCGAGACGCCCGGCCTCCAGGATCGCACCCAGCAGTTCGTCGGGCACCGGGTCCGAGCGGTATGCCCGGACGCTGGAGCGGCGGCGGGCCAGGTCGAGGAACGTCATCGCGAGTCTCCGGACGATTCCCCCTCCCGGGGTTGGAGTATGGACCTCAGTTGACCCGTCGCGGGGCCGCCCCGGGAGCCGCCCCTGCCGGGGTCGGACGGGGAGCCGCCCCTGCCGGGGTCTGAATGGGAGCCGCCCCTGCCGGAGTCGGACGGGGAGCCGCCCCCGCCGGGGTCGGATCGCTCCGCCGGTCCCGCGGCTTCGGGGGCCGGCAGAGCCTCACGGTCGCGGCCAGGGGGTCCAGGCCCCGGTCGGCGGCATCACCCTCGCCGGTGACGACGGCTGGCCGGCAGGCGGGGACGGGGGCTGGCCCCACCCCGAAGACGCCCGCTGGCCGGCTGGTCCGGCCAGCTCGCCGAACGTAACGTCTGGGCATCGATCGCGAACGGTGCCGGTCCGCCCGATGGGCCGGAGGGACTGGCGCGGACCTGGGCACGTCGTCCGGCAATGGCCGACATCAGGACCGAACAATCGACCAGGAGGCAGGACACGATGCAAGTCAATCGCAGGCTCCTCTACTGGGGAGTCTTCCTCGTTGCGGCAGGCGGCGTGGTGCTGGTCGCGGCGGGCGACGCCGCGAGCCGCGATGCGGTCGCCCAGGCTCTGCGCCTGTGGCCCGTCGCGGTCATCGCGCTCGGCATCGGCCTGCTGCTGCGCAGAACCCGCTTCGCGACCGCGGGCGGCATGCTGGCCGCCGTCATGCCCGGGCTCCTGCTCGGCGGAATGGTCGTGGCGGTCCCGCAGATGGTGCCCGCCTGCGGGGACGTTCGGCCGGCGACCTTCGACACGCGGCAGGGGACGTTCGGCGGCGCAGCGTCCGTCGACCTCAGGCTCGCCTGCGGCGACCTGACGGTGACGACGGCCCCCGGGAGCGGCTGGCAGCTCCAGGCCGCGAACGCCGCTGGCCCGGCCGCCGTGGTGGACGTCTCGGCCAACCGGCTCTCGGTGGCGTCGTCGAATCGGCAGCACGCGTTCGGGTTCGTCCAGGGCGGCGACGCCTGGCGGCTCTCCCTGCCGGTCGCCACGACGCTGGATCTCGCGGCCGAGGTCGACGCGGGCCGGGGTCGGTTCGACCTCGCCGGCGCTCAGCTCGGAGACGTGCGGCTGGCGGTCAACGCCGGCGACGCGCGGGTGGACATCTCGCAGGCACGCCTGGCCCACCTTTCCATGACCGTCAATGCGTCCGCGGCGTCGGTGCGCCTGCCCGCGGCGCAGGACCTCACTGCCGACTTCACGGTCAATGCCGGCGCGTTGCGGATCTGCGCTCCGAGTGAGCTCGGCCTGAGGATCCACCGCGACGGCGTGCTGTCTGCCACGAGCTTTGCCGGGCTCGTGCAGACCGGAGACACCTGGGAGAGCCAGGGCTACTCGATCGCAAACCACCACGCGGACGTGACCATCTCGGCCAACGTTGGTAGCGTGGACGTCAATCCCGTGGGAGGCTGTCAGTGAACCCCCGTCGTCTCTATCGCTCGCGTCGCGACAGGCAGCTTGCAGGCGTCGCGGCGGGCATGGCCGAATATCTCGAGGTCGACCCGACCCTGGTCCGGATCCTGTGGATCCTGTCGGTCTTCCTCGGCGGCTTCTCGATCCTGGTCTACATCATCCTGGCATTCGTCATCCCGCTCGACCCGGGCACGTCCCCGGCGCCCGGGACCTGGTACGCGGGCCCAGCTGGTGCCGTGCCGCCGGCGCCGTCCGCCGGCACCGAGCCACCCAGCGAGGCGTCCGGTGGCGCCCCGGATCCGGGCGCCGGATCCGTGCCCGGCCCCGCGTGGTCGGCGCCCGGGCCTGCGTGGTCGGCGCCCGACCGGCAGCCGGACGATGGCCGCGGCGGACGCGGAGCCCTCTACGTCGGCATCATGCTCGTCGTCTTCGGCGCCATCGCCATGGCCAACGTGCTGCTGCCCGGCGTTGCGGGAAGCGTCCCGCTGGGGGCGGCATTCCTCGTGGCCCTGGGCGTCGCCCTGCTGGTGGGCTCGACCCGCCGGAGGGCGGTCGGCCAGTGATCGGCGGCCCGTTCCTCGTCCTCGGACTGCTCCTGATCCTGAGCGCCCTCCTGGGCGCTCAGGTCAAGGGGCGGCGCCACGGGGCGGTCCGGGCCTTCCTCCTTTCGCCGCTTCACCCGGCCACGTGGTACGCCACGCTGGCCATCGTCCTGGGGTTCTGGGTGGAGCTCCTCGCGTTCACGCTGGTCGTCGCCGCCTTCTCGACCGGCGCCTCCCTGCTGGTCGTCGGGATCGGGTTCGTCCTGGTCGGCCTGGCGATCGAGGGGGCCCGCCTGCTGGCACGCACGGAGCGGTGGCGGGCGAGCCTCGCCGACTCCCGACCGCTCCGGCCTCACGTCTACCGCGCCTACGGCAGCGGCCCGCGGGACCTGGTGCTTGCCGTCTTCCTCGACGTCAGCCGCTGGCGCGACGTGGTGTACGTGCTCGTGGCGTTCCCGCTGACCATCCTCGAGCTCGTCGTGGTCGTCGCGCTGTGGGGGATCTCCCTCGCTCTCCTCTCCATGCCGCTCTGGTACGCGACCTGGAGCCTGGCTCCCGGTCCCGCAGGGCCGGCGCCGTCCTCGCTGGCGATCGCGCTCGCCGGCGGCCTGGTCGGGCTCGCCCTGGCCCCGGTGGCAGCCTCCGCCGCGCAGGGCCTGATGGCGCTCCATCGCGCGGTCGTCTCCGGCCTGCTCTGCGACTCGGAGCGGCGCGAGCTGGAGCGCCGGGTCGAAACGCTGGAAGGGAGCCGCAAGGCCGTCATCGACGTGGAGGCGGACGAGCTGCGCCGCATCGAGCGCGACCTGCACGACGGGGCCCAGCAGCGCCTGGTGATGCTGACCATCGACCTGAGCCTGGCTGCCGAGCGGATCGAAGCGGACCCCGCGTCCGCCCGGGCGCTCGTGGTCGAGGCGCGCGACCAGGCCCGCCTGGCGCTCGCCGAGCTGCGCGACCTCGTGCGCGGGATCGCACCGGCGATCCTGCTCGACCGCGGATTGATCCCGGCGCTGAGCGCGATCGCCGGGCGATGTCCCGTGCCGACGGCCGTTGCGAGCACTCTCCCGGACGGCGAGCGCCTGCCGGACGCGACCGAGCGCGCGGCGTACTTCGTGGTGGCCGAGGCGCTCGCCAACGTCGCGAAGCACGCGTCCGCCGGCCGGTGCGAGATCCGCTGCCGCCGCGATGCGGGCGCCCTGATCGTGGAGGTCTGGGACGACGGCTCCGGCGGGGCGCGCATCGTCCCCGGCGGCGGGCTCGCCGGGCTCGCGGGCCGCGTCGAGGCGCTCGACGGCTCGCTCACAGTCCAGAGCCCGGCCGGCGGCCCGACGCTCGTGCGGGCGGAGATCCCGGGGGCGGGGAGCGACGCGGTCGGGGTAAGCGGCGCGGTCGGGGTCAGCGGCGCGGTCGGCGGGGAGCGATGCCGTGGCGCGGAGCGATGCCGTGGCTGCCGGTCGAGGGACAGCGGCGGGCTAGGAGCCGAGGTAGGTCAGCACCGCCAGCACGCGCCGGTGGTCGTTCTCGGAGTCGGGCAGGTCGAGCTTGCCGAAGATGTTGCTGATGTGCTTCTCGGTGGCGCCCTCGGAGATGCCAAGCAGCGCCGCGATCCCGACGTTCGTGCGCCCCTCGGCCATTGCGGCCAGCACCTCGCGCTCGCGCGGCGTGAGCGCGTGCAGCCGGTCGTCCGGGCGGCGCGGGACCATGAGCTGGGCGACCACCTCCGGGTCGAGGGCCGTGCCGCCGCGGGCCACCCGCCGCAAGGCATCCATGAACTCGCGGATGTCCGCGACGCGGTCCTTCAGAAGATAGCCGACGCCGCCGGCGCGGTCGGCGAGGAGCTCCGTGGCGTACTGCCGCTCGACGTACTGGCTCAGGACCAGGACGGGCGTGCCGGGGATCAGCCGGCGCGCCTCGATGGCGGCGCGCAGTCCCTCGTCGCGCTGCGTGGGAGGCATCCGTACGTCGACGACGGAGACGTCCGGTCGATGCTCGACGACGGCCTCGACGAACGAGGGGCCGTCGCCCACCTTGGCCACGACGACGCCCCCGGAGTCGACGATCAGCCGCGCCAGCCCCTCCCGGATGAGCGCGGAATCCTCGGCGATGATGACCCGCAGCGGCTGGACGTCCACGCGTCGATCATGCACCAACGGCTGCGCCGCGGCCCGATCGTCGCGCCCGAAGGACGGAGGCCCACCTTGCCGGCCGCGGAGACGCGTGCGGCGACACCGACGCGTGCGGCGACACCGACCCGTGCGGCCACCCGGTCGCGGCGACCGACGGGGGCCGGAAGCGGGCCGAATGGCCCTACTGGGCGCCGCAGGCGTCCATAGGATCGGCTGCGAGCCTCGCACTCCCGGCCGTCGAGGCGCTTGCACGACCCGGAGGAAAGGAGCCCGCCCATGGCGAAGCTGACTCGCACGATGAACTGGCGCACCAGCGCGGCGTCCTCAGCACTTATTCTCCTCGGGGCCCTGCTCGCCGCGTGCGGCGGGGCTGCGACCCAGACGCCTGCCGCGGGTGGCTTGACCGCCGAGGGCGCCTGGGCCCGGACCTCGACGGGGACGGCCAATGCCGGCGCTGCGTACCTGGTCCTGAAGAACGCCGGTGCCACCTCGGACGCTCTCGTCGGCGTCTCCACCCCGGCAGCCGGGATGGCCCAGATCCACGAGACCTACACCCTACCGGCGCCGAGCGGCTCGATGATGCCGGCCGCTTCGGGCGGCACGGGCGGGACCATGATGGGCATGCGGCAAGTCGCCAGGATCGAGATCCCCGCGGGCGGCTCCGTCGAGCTCAAGCCGGGGAGCTACCACATAATGCTGATGGAGCTCAAGCAGGACCTCAAGGCCGGAACCACGATCACGCTCACGCTCACGTTCGAGAAGGCGCCCCCGATCACGGTCACCGCCGAGGTCCGCGCCAGCTGATGGGTCGGCCACCGTCGGCGACCATCGCGTCATCGCAGCGGTAAGCCCGGACACCTACGCGGAGAGACCCGGCCGATCATGACGTTCCACCGTCCTGCGTCCCCCCAGGGGCGGCTCCTCGCCGGCGCCGCGCTCACGTTCGCGCTCGCGGCAGCCCTCGGCCTCGGGCTCGGGCTGGCCGCCTGGTCGATCGTCGCCCCCGAACCAATCGCGTCGACGGACTGGTCCGTCGCCTGGCCCGCCCCGTCCCAGGATCCCATGGCTCGCGACACCGCGGTGACGCCCGTCCGTGCGGCACCTCCCCTGTCCCTCACCGCCCAGGACGGCAAGCCATTCGACCTCACCAGCCTGCGCGGCACCCCCGTGCTCATCTTCTTCGGCTACACGCACTGCCCCGACGTCTGCCCGACGACGCTTGCCGATGCCCGCGACGCGCTCAAACGCAGCCCATACCCCTTCAAGATCGTCTTCGTGACGATCGACCCGGAGCGCGACACGCCGGCGGCGATGAGCACCTACCTCTCGTACTACGGGGTACCGCTCATCGGACTCAGCGGGACCGCGGCGCAGATCCGCGCCGTAGCGGACGCCTGGGGCGTCCGCTACGCGAAGGTGGACGAGGGAGCGACGACCTACGCCATGGCCCACACCACGGACGCCTTCCTCGTCGACGCCAGCGGGATGCTCCGCCACGTGATCCCGTTCGGATCCGGGCCGGAGGTGATGGCCGACCGGGTGGCCGATGTCGTCGCGCACCCCTCGTCGACGCCGCCGATCGCCGCGGCAAGCCCGGAACCCGCCGCATCGAGCGGGCCCGGACTGTCCAATGACCCCAATGCCACGATTGGGCAGCCGGGTGAGATCAGCGCTTGGCTCATGTCAACCGTCGTCCGGGCAGGCCAGAACCGGTTGGTGTTGGACGTCACGGCCCCCCTTGCGAGGTACCGAAACGTGAGGGGGCAATGGTGGTACAGAGACATCAACGGAGTGTGGGTCCTCGTGCCCGGCGCGCCTGGCAGCGGCCAGCCACAGACCGATATCGTCGTGACCCTGAGCGTGCGCTCGGTGGACCGACCGAACGAGTCGCCAGTCGAGGTGGCCGCCCGCTTCGTGCGGGTCCCGGGCAGCATGAATGCCTCCTACGTCGCCGACGTCACCTTCCCGGCCGCCGGGTCGTACGTCGCGACGGTCGTCGCCGACGGTGCCATGGGTCGGCTGGGCCGGGCCGAGGTGCCGATCACGGTCCAGGCCTCGTCCCCGGTCGTCCAGGTCGGGAGCGCGGCGCCGCCCGTCGACACGCCGACCGCCGCGGACGTCGGCGGTGACCTTCGGCGCATCTCGACGGACACGACCCCGGACGCGCGGTTCTACGCGGCATCGGTCGCCGACCTCCTGGCCGACCACCGCGCCTTCGTCCTCACCCTGTACTCGCCGTCGTTCTGTCCGAACAAGGCCTGCGGACCGCTTCTCGACACGGTCAAGCGCGTCGCCGACGAGTTCCCCAACGTCGCCTTCGTGCACGCCGAGCCGTACGTCATGACGCAGGTCAACGGCCGCCTGCAGCCGACGCTCAAGAACCGCTACTTCGTGTGGGCCCCGTGGAGCGTCGCCTACGGGATCCCGACGGAGCCGTGGGTGTTCGTGGTGGGAGCGGATGGGCGGATCGCGACCAGCTTCGAGCTCATCGTCGGGACGGACGAGCTGCGGGCCGCGATCGGCGCCGTCGCGGGCGGCTGACGACTCCGGCAGGGCACGTGACGCGCGACGTCAGCGCTCGGCCATGCGCAGCAACCCGAAGACCGCGCCCTGGGGATCGCTCACGATAGCGAAGCGTCCCCCCGGGAACTGCCGGGGCGGCAGCATCTCGTGCGCCCCCGCCTCGAGCGCGGTGGCATACGCCGCGTCCACGTCGGCCACGCCGAAGTAGACCATCCAGTAGGAGGGCACGTCGGAAGGCACCATGGGGCTCATCTCCATGCCGCCGCCGATGCTCTCGTCGCCTGCCTGGAACTCCGTGTACGGGGGTGCGCCCTCGGCCGGCACGCGGGTCGTGTGGGTCCAGCCGAAGACCTGCTCGTAGAAGTCGACGGCCTGCTCGATCCCCCGGGCGTTGAGCTCCGCCCAGGCGAACGCGTTCGCGGCGCTCGCCTCGAAACCGCCCATGGTCCCGGCCTGCCATGCCGAGATGAACGCGCCGCGGGGATCCTGGAAGACCGCCATCCGGCCCTGGTCGCCCACCTCGAACGGCGGCGCGATGACGTTCCCGCCGGCTGCCTTGACGCGCGCGGCAAGGGCGTCGGCGTCGTCGGTCCCGATGTAGAGCGACCACGCCGTGGGTGCCTCGGGCGACATTGCCGGCCCGATGCCGGCGACGTCGCGGCCGGCGAGGCGAGCGCGGGCGTAGCCGCCGTACTGGGGGTCGGGCGAGACCTCGATCTCCCAGCCGAACAACCGCTCGTAGAACGCCCGCGATCCCGCGGCATCCGGGCTGGACAGGTCGACCCAGACCGGCCTGCCGATGGCTTCCGCTCCGACGTCGGACATCTCCCCGCCTCCTCAGCTCTCCTCGATCGACGACCCACCCACCGTGCACGGCGGTCGCCCGGACGGATCTTCCGACCCTGGCCTGCGTACCCTACCCCCGGGGCCCGAGCCGCGCCCCGCGGCCATCCGGCGCGGCTCGCCGCACGCCGCGCGGCATGCGGCGCGAGCGCGGCGGGCCCATCACTTCCTCGCGACCATGCCACGCTCGATCAGCAGGATCGCGGCCGCGATCACGACGAGGAACGCCCCGACTGCTCCCCAGAATCCGCTGCCGCTCATCGCGCTCCCGCCGAGGATGCCGGTGCCCTGCCCGATCCAGACGAGACCGACGAGGCCCAGCACCAGCGCGACGACAAGTCGGGACCGGCGCATGTCGACCTCCACGTGGGCGGCCCGTCAAGGGCGGCGAGCCGTCTGGTGCAGGGTACGACCGCGTTGCCCCGCCGGTTCCGAGACCCCGCCGCGGTCGGGGCAGCAGGGAGGCCGGCGCCGCCCCAGCGGAGCGGCGTCGTCACCGGAAGCAGCCCGGGTCCCCCATCGGCGCGTTCCCGGTTGTGGCGCCGTCGCGCTCCCACCTCACGGGGCCGTCCCCCACAGGCCACGCCTCGCGTCGCGGGCGGCGTGCTGCGCCTCGAGCAGCGAATCCACGTACTTCACGTCGGGCGGATAGGTGGCGACCTGGGCGAACCCCTCCACGACGAGGGCCAGGTTGACGAGGGTCCAGCGCCCGCCGTCCTCCAGCCAGACGTCGCGCAGGAGCCTGCCGTAGCGGTCGCGGTCCGAGACATCGCGCTCGAGGACGAGGCGCCCGCCACTCCCGAGGAGCCGGGCGTTGGCGGCGGTGGCAGCCTCCGCATAGGGCTGGGGCGTCGAGGCGGATGCCGTGTTCAGCTCGGGCGTGTCCATCCCGATGTAGCGGACGCGCTCCTCCCCGCCCCCGACATGGACCCGGATCGTGTCGCCGTCCACGACGCGCGCGAGGGTCGCCTCTTCGGTCGGGCCGGTCGGGCCCGACGGGTCGCCGGCGACAGGCGGGGGGCCGGAGGCTGGAACCCGACGGGATCCGACCGGGCTGTCCGCGCAGGCGCCGACGAGCACGCCGGCCAGGAGCGCAAGGGCGAGGAGCGGGCCCGACAGTCTCATGCCTCTGCCGCACGGTACTCGATCCCGCCAGGGCCGATGCTCCGGATCCGGCGGCGGTCGTTTGCGCTGCCATCGCTGGACGCGCATGCTGTCCGCCTGACCGACCCCGGGAGGCATCCCGATGACGAGTGTGATCTCACGCCCGGCCGTGCGCCACGGCCATCATCCCGCGAGCGCTCCTCCGACCCGGCGGGGTGCGGCGGCCGGCACGCAGAGCCCGGCCGCAAGGAGGACTCCATGAGCCCGCGTACCAGCGCCGGCACGCGCGCCACCGCGTCCTCCCCGGGCGGCGCCGCCAATCCGAAGCGACCGATCGACGACCGCTGGAACGAGCAGATGACGAGTGTGCTGCGCCGGGCCGCGGAGGTCCGCGAGTCACGCGAGCGCGCCCGGTCCAGCGAGGACCAGAAGTCAGCGCGGCGCGAGACCGAAGCGCTCCTGGCGATGATCCAGGGGAAGGCCGCGCCGAGGGGCAGCGGCTCGGCCTCGAACCCGGCTCCGCGCACGCCCCCGTCGAGCTCGAGGTGACGGCTTCGTGACGAACGGAGAGAACGCGGCCCGGCGTTCGCCTGGACGGAGGTTCCGGCCGCGCAAGGCCGATCTCGAGAACGGTGAGACGCTCGTCCTCAATGGCGACGGCTCGATCGAGCACCGGGACGCCGCCGGCGCCGCGAAGCGCACGTGGAACCCGGACGACCCCGAGTGGGCCAGCCACGCGATCCGGTTCGGGCTGCACGAGGCGCCATCGACGGCGCCGCCAAGCGGACGCTACGTTCCGGGCTCCAAGCCGCCTCCCTGGTAGCCCGACCCGCGCGTCGGTCGTCCGGCATGCACGTCCGAGCCCATCGTTGACACCGGCGCGGCCGCAGGGTTCACTGGCTCCGGACGAGACCTGGGCCGGTCCAGGGGACCATTCCTTGTGCCGCGACAGGGCCGGTCTGCGCGAAGCGTCGCGAGGAGGGGTGAACGATGGATCCGCAGCAGCGGCGCGCAGCGGTGCACTATCGCAGCATCCGTGCCGCGCTCGATGCGATCACCCTGCCGGAACGCCGCGACGCGGTGCCGGAGTTCCTCGCCGCCCCCGAAGCCGTGGCAGCGGCGTCGCACCTGCGTGCGGTCGTCGCCCAGCCGAACGTCGTCGCGGTCGGCATCGCCGAGAAGGAGACCGACGGCCAGCTGACCGGCGAGCTCGCCCTGACGTTCTACGTCGAGAAGAAGGGCGACGTCCCGGCGGCAGAGGCCGTGCCCACGAACCTTCCCGGGGCCCTCGTCCGGCGTGACGTCGCCACCGACGTCGTGGAGCTCGGCGTGATCAGGCCCGAGACGCTGGTGCAGAAGACCCCGGTCGTGCCGGGCTTCAGCATCGGCCACCGCGACATCACGGCCGGCACCCTGGGGGCGATCCTGGGCCCGAGGTCCCGGCCGCGCATTCTGAGCAACAGCCACGTCCTGGCCGACAGCGGCCTGGCGGCCGTGGGAGATCCCATCCTGTACCCCGGGCCGCTCGACGGCGGAGCCGCCGGCGACGTCGTCGCGCGCATGGCCTATTTCGTGCCGTTCGACACGAGCGGCGCGTTTGTGAACACCATGGACGCGGCAGTCGCGACGGTCGTGCCGGAACGCCGGGCGGAGCTGCGGTCGCGAATCGCGTTCCTGGGGGTGGTTCCCGGCGGCACGGCGGTCGCGACCCGCGGCATGAAGGTCGCCAAGGCCGGCCGCACGACCGGGCTCACCCACGGGGAGGTCCGCGACGTCAACTTCCGGTTCGTCCTCGACTATGGGGGCAGCGTCGGCTCCGTGGGGTTCGCCGACCAGGTCCTGTGCACCCGCTATTCGGACGGCGGCGACTCCGGCTCTCTCGTGATGGAGGACGGCACCGACCACGTGGTCGGCCTGCACTTCGCCGGCGCCAACGGCGGAAGCGTCTTCTCGCCCATCCGGCCGATCCTGCGCGCCGTCCGTGGGCAGCTGATCCGCGTACCGCTCAACGAGGCCTGACGCGGTGCGATGGCCACTCTGAAGGAAGCGGAACAGGCGCGCGAGGAGACGGCGGAGCACCTCCGGAGGCTCGGCGCCCACGCGATCTCCGTCGAGGAGGAGACGCCCGGGCCGCTCGAGGCGCCGAACGACGAGACGATGGGCGCGGGCGAGGTGGGCGCCGCCGGTGGCCTTCCCCGCCCCGGGCGCCCGCGGACGTTCGTGGTGGTCGCCTGGTTCGCCGACCAGCCACCGGCCGACCTGCCGCAGACCCTCGAGATCAGGACCGGGACCCGAACAAAGGTCGTGCCGCTCCGGTCGCGGCGCGCAGAGCGCTTCCGGGCGGAGTAGCCGGATCGAGCAGGAGGCGTTGCTCCGGGTGCCGATCCACGGGCTGGGCATCGCGGTGGAGATCCCGGCGATCGCCGTCCGCGACCGGGAGCCGGCGCGGCGGCAGGGCCGCGTCGCGCTGCGTGTCCCGTGACCGCTAGGATGGCGCCGTGAGGGTCATCGTCGAGGTCGTCGTGGCATCCGCGGAGCGGCCTCCACGAGGCGCCCGCGTCCGGGTGGAGGCGCGCGACACGTCTCTCGCGGACGCCCCGTCGGAGACCGTGGCGTCGGCCGACGGCGTCGTGCGCGAGGACACGGGGGCCTGGCTCGAGACCGTGGAGCTGGACGTGGTCCGGCGCCCGGATGCGTCGAGCATCTGGGCCCATGTCGACGTGGACGGCGACGGGCGCGTCAGCATCGGCGACTACGTCACGATGGCCTCCCACCCGCTCCCGGCCGCCGACGGCGAGCACGTCAGCGTGGTGGTCAGGCGGGTCTGACCAGCCAGTCGGCCAGGGCCTGGGTGATCGGCTGACCGGTCCGCTGCTCGATGAACAGGAACTCGCCGGCCGTGTTGATCTCGAGGAAGACGTGCTCTCCGGCCGGGGTCCGGCGCAGGTCGATCGCCCCGTAGACCAGGCCCAGCCGGCTCATCAGCCCCCGAAGCTTGGCGACGACGTCGGACGGCAGGTCGGTCGCGCTCGTGCGGGCCTGGCCCAGGGACATCCGGAAGTCCACCGGGTAGTCGGTGGCGCGGGCGTCGATGGCGGCCGGGAAGATCCGGTCGCCCACGATCGTGACGCGCAGGTCCGCCTCGGCCTCGACGTACTCCTGGAAGATGACCGGGGCCACCTTGACCGCATCCAGCATCTCCATCTCGGCCTCGCGCACGAGGCGTGTCTCGCGCCAGACCTGGTACGTGGCCGAGAAGGTCTTGAAGATGGTGCGACCCGGCCCCCGCGCCTCGATGAACGTGCGAGCCACGGCCGGGTCCGACGTGATCAGGGTGCGCGGGACGGCGAGCCCGATCTCCGAGGCGACCCGCAGCTGCCACGCCTTGCGGCCTGCCATCTCGTCCCGGTCCGGCGGGTTGCACCACGGGACGTCGAGGAGCAGCCACAGGCCGTTGATCGCCTCGTTCCACTCGTTGGCCGTGAACAGGCGCGCATCGAAGTCGCCGACCGTGGAGACGTCGGCCACCTGGGGACGACGCCACCAGACGGAGTGCACCCGCCCGAGATCGACCGGCGATCCCTCCGCCGGTCGATACTCGAGGGCAGGGCGACACGGGTCCGCGTAGTCGAGCGTCAGGGCCGCCCTTCCGGGCAGCGCCGACAGGTCGAGCAGCAGGACCTCGTGCCCCCCGGCATGCAGGACGTCGATCACGCGCGTGGCATGCGGGTCTCCCGCATGGGAGACGACCAGAATCACGCCCGTGCGAGCTCAGCCACCGGCGGCGCGGTCGTGCGCCTCCAGCGCCTGGCCCAGCAGGGCCGCGGTCTCGTCGAACTGCGCCTGGAGCTGCTGGCGCAGAGAATCGACCTGGGCCATCTGCTCCGCCAGCGCCACGAGCTGCGCATCGAGGGCCGCCGTGGTCGGCTCCAGGGCCGCGGCATCGCCCGCGGCCGGCGCCTGGTGGGGCGCGACGACGGCAAACGGCAGGCCGCCGCCCCCCGTGGGCCCGCCGGGGCCTGGCCCGACGACGGGCGTGACGAGCGGGCCCGGACCGACCCGCTCGGCGAATGTCGGGATCGGGTCCAGCGCGCCTTCCTTGATCGTGTCGGCCGTCAGCTCCTTCTGCGTATCGAGCACGAGCTCCTTCTGGGTGTCAAGGACGAGCTCTTTCTGCGTGTCGAGCGCGAGCTCCTTCTGGGTGTCGAGCGCGCTCTCCTTGCGGGTGTCGAGCACGAGCTCCTTGCGCGTGTCGAGGCGGAGGTCCTTGACCTGCTCCTTGCGCGTGTCGATGACCTGGTCCTTCGGGACTTCCTTGATCGTCGGCAGCGGGCACATCGCGTTCGCCGACGCGATGTCACCCGCGCTCAGGGCCGTGCGCTGGCCGATCACCGCATTCGGGTCGGTGGGCGTGATCGTGTCGCTGCCGTCGATCGAGAACGCGTTGCGCGGGTAATGCATGATCGAGCCGTAGTCGTACGGCCCGACGTCGTCCCCGTCGGCAATGTGCTGGTCGAAGTTGTGCTCGAGGCCGGGCTGGATCTTGTCCCAGTGGATCGTGACGAAGGCGTCGCGGTCCTCCCGGCTCTGCTCGTGCCAGAACCCGATCGTGTGGCCGATCTCGTGGATCGCGTTGCCGGTCGTGCAGCCCGCTTCCAGGTTGACGAATTGCTGGCCCCCGCGCTTCCCGACCGAGGAGGAGCAGCCCGTCGAGGGACGGAACGTGACGAAGTCCGTTTCGTTCGTCTGGGCCACGAACCGGAAGCCGGTGTTCGCCTGCCAGTGGGCGATGGCGTCGGTGACCCGGGCCTGGTTCGGCAAAGTCGGGTCGATCGTGAACGGGACGGTGCAGTTGGGCCACCGGAACTGCGTCCCCGTGATGACGACGCTCTCGGGAAGGGCCCCGGTCAATTGTCCCCGGAGCACGTCGCTGGTCCGCTCGACCTCATCGACCGTGCCCAGGATGATGTCGCCCTCGAACATTGCCAGGCCGTCGACGACCAGGTACTGGACGGCCCGGCTGTGAAAGGTGTTGCCGGCGATCAGGGCTGTCCGGACCTGGTTCCCCGGCCGGAACTCGCCGGGGCCGTCGGAGCTCGCGCCCTGCGATGCGCCACGCTTCGGAGCCATGCGCCTCCCCCTTCCGCGGCAGAGGGGCTCCTTCGGCGTCGTCGCCCGTGGCCCGAACCCCCCGTGCGCCCTCGGACTCTAGGGCCCGGCCGCCACCGGGTCAACACTGCCCGGTCGGCCGGCGCAGGACCCGGAGCCGGCCGCGCGTCGCGGGCCGAATCGGACGTCGAACCGCCACGCCAGCCACACGAAATCAGCACATCCAGGTGCGACGGTATCTCCCGTCAACCAGCGGCCCGGAGCGTCCCGGGCCATCGCACCGGAGAGACATCATGGGTCGCAGCGGATTCTTCGGGATCCTGTTCCTCGCGCTCGTCGCCCTCGTCGCGGGCCTCGTCGGCTACCAGGCCGGCCTCGCCTCGAACGCGGTCGCCGCCGGCGCCACCGTCGTCGTGGCCGGCGGCTTCCCGGGCTTCGGGTTCCTGTTCTTCCTGCTCTTCCTCGGGTTCGCCTTCTTCGCGCTCGCCGGCCGGCGCCGCGGCCACTGGGTCGCCGGGCACGGCCATGGCCCCTGGGCTGGCCGGATGGGCCCCGGCGGCCCGGGTGACGTCGGTGGCCCCGGCGGCACGGCCGATCCCCGCCGGCAGTGGGTCGCCGACCTGCATCGGAGCCTCCACGAGGAGGATGCGACGCCGGACCAGGGCGAGGGCGGCACGCCGGGCGGCTGATCGGCCCCACTTCTTCCACAGGTCGACGCCGGGCGGGTATCCTCGCCCGGCGTCGCCATGCCCCGGGAGCCCCCATGCGCACGATCCTCGTCGTCGAGGACGAGCCGCAGATCGCCACGCTCGTCCGCGACTATCTCGAGCACGCCGGCTTCGCCGTCCTCGTCGCCGCGGATGGTGCATCCGCGCTGACGGTCGCCCGTTCCCGTCGACCCGACGCCATCGTCCTTGACCTGGGGCTTCCGATCCTCGACGGGCTCGACGTCGTGCGCGTCCTCCGCCGCGACTCCGCGGTCCCGATCGTGGTCCTCACCGCACGCGGCGACGAGACCGACCGCGTCGCAGGGCTGGAGCTGGGCGCCGACGACTACGTCGTCAAGCCCTTCAGCCCGCGAGAGCTCGTCGCCCGCGTCCGGGCCGTGCTCCGGCGGACCGAGGCGGCGGCCCAGCCGGCCGCCCGGCTCCTCGTCGGCGACCTGGAGGTCGACCTGAGCCGCCATCGCGTCACGGTCGCCGGTCGCACGATCCTGCTCACCCCGACGGAGTTCGAGCTGCTGGCAGCCCTCGCGCGCGAGCCCGGGCGCGTCTTCACCCGCAGCCAGCTGCTCGACGCGGTGCACGGCTTCAGTCTCGAGACCTACGAGCGGGCGGTCGACGGCCACGTGAAGAACATTCGCCGCAAGCTCGAGCCGGATCCCGGCGCGCCGCGCTACGTGCTGACCGTTCACGGCGTCGGCTACGCGCTCGCGGAACCGGAGCAATGAGCGACCCGGTCGGCGGCGCCGGTCCCCTGGAGCCGGCGCCAGCCGACGGGCGCGCCGCCGGAGCGCCGGGCCGGCCCCAACGTGGCCGATGGGGGAAGCCGCCCCGCGGCCCATGGAGAGGGTCCGGCGGGCGCGGGTGGGGGCGCCGCCGCGGACCACGGCACGCGACGGCCCTCGTGGGCTGCCTCCTCCTCCTGCTCGTGGTGTTCGTGGGCCTCGTCACCGCTCTTGCGACGTGGCTCGCCGGCACGCTCCTGGGGGTCGTCGCGCCGGGCAGCGGCGCATCGGCTCCGACGGCCCTCGCGGTGGTCGTCGCGCTGGTCGTCGCGGTCCTGCTCGTCGGCAGGTTCCTGGGGCGCGCGGTGGCGCCGCTGGCGGCGATCGCAGACGCCGCGGAGCGCCTCGCCGACGGCGAGACCGACGTCCGGGTGGTGATCGGCGGCCCCGGCCAGGTTCGCCGGCTGGGCGCCTCCTTCAACGCCATGGCCGAACGGCTCGACCGCTCGCGATCCGAGCGCCAGGCGCTCCTGGCGGACGTGACCCACGAGCTTCGGACTCCCCTCCAGGTCATCGGGGGAAACGTGGAGGCGATGCTCGACGGCGTGCATCCGCGCGACGATGCGCACCTCGCCGCGATCCTCGAGGAGGCCGCCGTCATGAGCCGGCTGCTCGACGACCTGCGGACGCTGTCGCTGGCGCAGGCGGGGGCGCTCCCTCTCCACCGCGAAGAGGTGGATCTCCGGCGCCTCCTGGCCGACGCCGCGGCCGGGCACGGCCCGGCCGCCCGGGAGGCGGGCGTCGTGATCATGGCTGCGGAGGGCCCGGCGGTCCACCTCGACGCGGACCCGGTGCGCATCCGCGAGGTCATCTCGAACCTCGTCGTCAACGCCATCAGGAACACGCCGACCGGCGGCTCGGTCCGCCTGGACGCCGCGATCGACGGCGCGTGGGTCGAGCTGACGGTCGTCGACACCGGCCGAGGGATCGCGGCGGCCGATCTCGACCGCGTCTTCGAGCGCTTCCAGGGCCGAGCAGATGCCGGCGGCAGCGGCCTCGGGCTGGCGATCGTCCGCGACATCGTCGCCGCGCACGGCGGGACCGTCGCGGCCGAGAGCGAGGGGATTCCGGGACGCGGCACGACGGTCCGGGTCCGCCTCCCCCGCCGGGACTGATCAGGCTGGGCGGGGCGAGGCGCGATCAGCGGGTGGCGCGGCGCGATCAGCGGCTGGCCAGCCGCTCCCCGGCAGGGATCGCCGCGGCTAGGTGGTTGCCCGGCGGGGCCAGCGGGCAGCTCCACCGCGGGTCATAGGCACACGACGGGTGGTACGCGTAGTTGAAGTCGAGGACGAGCCGGTTGGCGTGGCCGCCCAGGTCGGCGCCCTTGACGGTGTCGAGCAGGTAGCGGCCAGCGCCGTAGGTCTCCACCCCTGCGGTGGCATCTCGGAACGGGACGAAGACGCCGCCGCCGTAGACGGCGATCCAGAACACGTCGAGGTCGCCAACCGGCAGTCGGACACGCCCGATCCGGTCGAGCGGGTATGGATCGCCGGCGAGGCTCGTCGCGAGGAGGCGCAGTGGCTGAGCCGGCTCGAGCTCGGCCTCGAAGCGCAGGGCCGGCACGTGGGCCCAGTGGGGCAGACCGGAGAACGCTGCTCGCTCCGAGACCGGGAGCGGCGACTCGGGCTGCTCCCGGAAGAGCCGGTCGCGCCCTGCCCGGAAGCGCGCCAGCGTGCCGATCGGGTCGCGCTCTGCGTTCGCGCGGACGTCGGCATACAGGGCGGCGACGCACCGTCGCCAGTCGAGCAGCATCATGGACATGCTGTGCGTGATCGTACGCCGGGCGTCCAACGGTCAAGCCTCGGCCGGCCTTCCAACCCACCCATTCGGACCCACACCTCCGGACCGAGGACTTGACGCGCCGCCCCGCCCGACCGACCCTTGCGCACCTGGGCTCGCGGCACTCGAGCGCGCCCACGACGTGATCGCGTGAAGGAGTCCCCGGTGGCCGATCTCTCGACCGTCTTCACGGGCATCCGGTTCGAGAACCCGTTCCTGCTCGCGTCGGCGCCGCCGACCGAGTCGGAGTCGAACATCCAGCGGGCCTACGAGGCGGGCTGGGGCGGCGTCGTGACGAAGACGATCGGCCTCCATCCCGTCGTCAACGTCCGGGGTCCGAAGACGAAGTTCCTGCGCGCCGACAACGAGGGCGGGCGCCTCTCGATGGCAAAGCGCCCGGATTCGACGCTGATGGCGTCATGGAACTGGGAGCTGATCTCGGACAGGCCGCTCGACTGGTGGGTCCCCCGGCTCGAGGCCATCAAGAAGGCGTGGCCGAACCGCGTCCTGGTCGCCTCCATCATGGCCGGCTCCGGCACGGACAAGGAGCTCCACAACTGGCAGATCCTCACCGACGCCGTGCAGGACGCCGGCGTGGACGCCATCGAGCTGAACTTCTCGTGCCCGCACATGGACCGGGTGGACATGGGGGCGAACGTCGGCAGGGACAAGGTCCTGTGCTCCGTCTCCACGCAGGCGGTGAAGGCGGTCGCGCGCGTTCCCGTCTGGGTGAAGCTGACCCCGGCGACGGCCGACATCGTCGAGGAGGCAACGGCGACATTCCTCGGCGGGGCCGACGCGATCTCCTCGTCGAACACGTTCCCGTCGCTCCCGCCCTTCGACCCGGCGACGCTCGACTTCGAGGTCAACGTCGACGGCTACGTCTCGTCCGGCGGCCTGGGCGGGCCGGCGATCCTGCCCCAGTCGCTGGCCAAGATGGCACAGCTGACGCAGGCGTTCCCGGACCGCGAGTTCTCGGGCATCGGCGGGATCTCCGCCTTCGACCACGCCCTGGGCTACCTGCTGCTCGGCTGCGGCACCGTGCAGGTGGCCACGGCAGCCATGCTGGATCACGCGATCGGCCCGAACGTGATCGCGCGGCTGATCGACGGGATGACCGACTTCCTCGACCGGAACGCCGATCGCGGCTGGACGTCGCTCGCCGACTTCCGCGGCCTGCGCCGCGGCCACGTGGTCCCCCATTCGCAGATCGGCCGCCCGGACGCCTCGGACTACCACGGCGGGTACGAGGAGGAGGCCGAGGGCTATGCGGTGGAGACGGTCGCCACGTAGCCGGCCCGCCGCCCGGAGCGGTCCGCCCCGTCAGGGGTCGGCGTCGGCGTCGCCCTTGGCGACGGGCGTCCCTTCGACGACCGGCGCGCCGTGTGGCAGGCCCCTCGGAAAGGCAAGTGTGGCCACGGCGATCCGCGCCGCGTCGAGCCCCGCCGCCAGGGCCGCAGCCTCGATATCGGCGGAGGCGACGAAGTCGATGCCGGACTCGACGGCGACACCGACCCGGGCCGCGACCTCGCAGCTGATGCGCGACCTCGCTGCTGTGGCGCCGCCGCTCGGCCCGCTCCGCCACAACACCCCGGGCGGGCGGCTCCTCCTCGGTGGAGGTGGAAACGATGGCCAGTGGTCAACTAGACTCACAGGTCCCGGCCGCGCCCGGCCAGGACCACTCAAGGATCGCGCTCGAAAGGACATCCTCGATGCCTGATATCGGACCGAAGCGGATCGCGGAGTTCATCGAGCCGTTCCGGGTGGAGCCCGGGCGGCGGGTCCGCCTGCCGCGCGACTTCGAAACCGTGGGCGACCGGAAGCAGTCGAAGGCCGAGGCGAAGGAGATCCTCTCGCAGGGCATCGAGCTCCTGGCCGAGTACCAGGAGCGGCTCGCCGCCCAGGACACGTACGGCGTGCTCGTCGTGCTCCAGGCGATGGACGCGGCGGGCAAGGACGGGACCATCGGCCACGTGATGAGCGGGGTGAACCCGCAGGGCGTCCAGGTCAGCAGCTTCAAGATCCCGTCGAGCGAGGACCTCGACCACGACTACCTGTGGCGCTACGCGAAGAAGCTGCCGGAGCGCGGCAACATCGGCATCTTCAACCGCTCCTACTACGAGGAGGTCCTGGTCGTCCGGGTCCATCCCCAGATCCTCGCGGGCCAGAAGCTGCCGCCGGCGTCGAAGCGGGGGGACGTCTGGAAGCGGCGCTTTCGCGAGATCAACGACTGGGAGCGCTATCTCACCGACCAGGGCTTCAGGATCGTGAAGCTGTTCCTCAACGTGAGCAAGGAGGAGCAGCGCCGCCGGTTCCTGGCCCGGATCGACCTGGCCGAGAAGAACTGGAAGTTCAGCGCGAACGACGCCAAGGAGCGGATGTTCTGGGACGACTACCAGAAGGCGTTCAGCGACGTCCTGAGCAACACCAGCACCGAGTGGGCGCCCTGGTACGTGATCCCGGCCGACGACAAGCCGTTCGCCCGGGTCGCGGCCGCCGGCGTCCTGGCGAACGCGCTCATCGAGATCAACCCGCAGTACCCGGTGGTGAGCCCCGAGGCCCGCGAGGCGCTCCAGGCCGCCAAGGTGGACCTCGAGGGCCAGGCCCCGCCAGGCGCCGCAGCGGACCCGATCGAGATCGAGCTTGCGGAGAAGGCCGCCAAGGCCGCCGGCCAGAAGCCGACGAAGAAGTCGAGGAAGGGGAAGAAGGCATGACCCTGCCGACCGGCCCGTCGGCCGGCTCCGCCCAGGCCGCTCCGGCCACCGCCGCGTGGCACGCACTCAGCCCCGATGCCGCGCTCGAGGCGCAGGGCGTCACCGTCGACGGCGGGCTGACCTCGGCGGAAGCCGACGCCCGGCGCGCCACCTTCGGCAGCAACACGTTCGCCGAGGCAAAGAAGGCGTCGCCCCTGCAGCGGTTCACCCGCCAGTACGCGGATCCCATGCAGCTGGTGCTCCTCGTCGCGGGCATCGTCTGCCTCTTCCTGCCCGGCCAGTTCTACACGGGCGTCTTCCTGATCCTGCTGACCGTCTTCAACGCGTGGATGGCCATGAACCAGGAGGGCAAGGCGGAGGCGAGCGCATCGGCCCTGCAGGGGATGATGGTCGTCAAGGCGAAGGCCCGGCGGGACGGCAACCTCGTCGAGATCCCGATGGACCAGCTCGTCCCGGGCGACATCGTGAACGTCGAGGCCGGTGATCTCGTCCCCGCCGACGCCCGCATCCTCACCGCCGCGACTCTCGAGATCGACGAGTCGGCCCTGACCGGCGAGAGCGTCCCCTCGCCCAAGCAGGTGGACGCGGTCGCCGCCGACGCCGCCCTCGGTGACCGCGTGGACATGGCCTTCATGAACTGCCAGGTCACCCGGGGCGCCGGCACCATCCTCGTCACCACGACCGGGATGGCGACCGAGGTCGGCCATATCAGCGGCATGCTGCAGGCGACGGCGGTCGAGAAGACGCCGCTGACCAAGCAGCTCGACGCCTTGACCAACCAGATCCTGATCATCGCCGGGATCGCCCTCGTGGTCTCCACCGCCCTCGGCCTGTACCGTGGCGTTCAGCTCCAGGAGCTGTTCCTCAGCGCCGTCGCGTTCGCGGTGGCGGCCATCCCCACGGCGCTCCCGGCCGTCACGACGGCCATCCTGTCCAAGGGCTCCCAGATGCTGGCCGACGCCGGCGCGATCATGAAGCGCCTCCGCTCCGTGGAGACGCTGGGCTCGACCTCGGCCCTGAACTCCGACAAGACGGGCACCCTCACGCTCAACCAGATGACGGCGATCCAGATGGCGGTTGTCGGCCGGCGCTACACGATCTCCGGTGACGGCTACTCGACGACCGGCCAGATCACCCACGCGGGCGGCGAGCCGGACGTGCCGATGGAGCAATACCTGCTGCCGATGGCCCTGTGCGCCGACGCCGAGGTGCGCGACGGCGCTCTCGTCGGCGACCCGACCGAAGGTGCGCTTGTCGTCCTCGCGGCGAAGGGCGGGGTCGATCCGGCGCTCACCCGCGAGCGCTACCCGCGCGTCGCGACGCTGCCGTTCGATGCGGCCTACAAGATGATGGCGACGTTCCACGCCATGAAGGACGCGAGCGGCAAGGACGTCATCCGCGGCTACATCAAGGGGGCGCCGGACCAGCTCCTGGCGCGCGCCCACGACGCCCACGGCCCGGACGGCAGCCCCGTGATGATCGAGGAGATCCGCACGGGCTACCTTGCCGAGAACGAACGCCTGGGCACCCAGGGCCTCCGGGTCATGGCGACCGGCCAGAAGGACTTCGACCCGGCCACGTTCGACCCGAATGCAGACCTGCTGCCAGCCATTGATGGGCTCACCCTCCTGGCGATGGTCGGGATCGTGGATCCGCCGCGTCCGGCGGCGAAGGACGCCATCGCCCAGGCGAAGGCGGCCGGGATCCAGGTCCGGATGATCACCGGCGACCACGCGGTCACGGCCGGCGCGATCGCCCACCAGCTCGGCATCGAGGGCCGTGCGATCACCGGCGCCGAGTTCCGCGCGTTGAGCGACGACGAAGCCATGCGAGAGATCGACGGGATCGGCGTCATCGCCCGCGTCTCGCCCGAGGACAAGGTCCACCTCGTCGACATCCTGCGCAAGAAGGGCCATGTCGTGGGGATGACCGGCGACGGCGTGAACGACGCGCCGGCCCTCAAGAAGGCCGACATCGGCATCGCGATGGGGATCACGGGGACGGAGGTCTCCAAGCAGGCCGCCGTGATGATCCTCACCGACGACAACTACGCCACGATCGTGAAGGCGGTCGGCCTCGGGCGCGCCGTGTACGACAACCTGCTGCGGTTCATCCGCTTCCAGATGGCGGGACTCTTCGGCTACATCGCCACGTTCCTGGGGTCCGCGCTGTTCAACATCCTGGGCGGGATACCGTTCCTGCCGCTCCAGACGATGTGGCTGAACTTCACCGTCAACGTCTTCCAGGCGATCGGCCTCGGCTACGGCAAGCCACGGGAGGGCCTCATGGAGGTCCCGCCGCGACCGAAGGAGCAGCAGATCATCCCAAGTCGCCTCATGACCTGGCTCGTGTTCTGCGGGCTTGTGATGGCGGCCGGCACGCTCGGGGTGCTCGCATGGGCCAACAACAGCTACGGTGACGTCGTGGCCCGGACGATGGGCATGACCACGTTCTCGCTCTTCCGCCTCTTCTCCTCGCTGGAGACGGCCGACGAGGACGAGTCCCTCTTCGGCGGGTCCATCCTCGCGAACCGCCCGCTCCTGGTGGCGACGGGCCTGTCGGTGATGACGATCGTGCTGGCGACCGAGTTCGGCTTCTTCCAGCGGCTCCTCGGGACGGCCAGCCTGTCGATCGACCAGTGGGTCGTCTGCATCGGCGTGTCCCTGTCGCTCATCGTGGTCGAAGAGGTGCGCAAGCTCCTCAAGGTCCGACTCGGTGACGAGGCGGTCGCGCCCGCCGCACCCTCGGCGCTGGCGGCCGCCTGATCCCAAGGAGTTCCGGTGAACGCAGCGTGATGGAGGGCACTGCGCCAGGTCCGGTCGACCCTGAGGTGGGTCCGCACGAGCCTGAAACGTCGGTGAACGAGACTGGCGCCGCCGAGTCGCCCGAACGTGACGCGGCGGCGCCCACCCCGGACGCCGTCGTCCTCGCTGCAGAGCGCCTGGCTGAAGGCAGGACCCCCGGCCTCCGGGTCGACGACCCCTGGGCGGAGGCGGGGCGCAAGGTCCTGCGCTTCCACCTGGCGAAGATGCTCGCCCGCGTGCCCGGCGTCATCGCCGGCGAGGACCCAGAGGAGGTTCACGCGATGCGCGTCGCCGCGCGGCGGATGCGCGCCGCGTGGCGGGTCTTCGGCGACGCGTTCGAGCGCGATGCGAGGCAGCACTATCGCGGCGAGCTGCGCGACATCGGGGCCCGGCTGGGGGATGTCCGGGACCTCGACGTCCTCATCGAGATCCTCGTGGCCTACGGCGCGCAGCGGAGCGCACGACAGCGCGCCGGCCTAGAGCCGCTCCTCGGGGCGTGGCGTGCGGAACGGGAGGCGCGCCGTGTCGGTCTCGTCGCGCCAGTCGGCTCGGAGCGCTTCGCCGAGTTCATCGCCGACTACGAGCTGTTCGCCGAGACGCCGGGGCTCGCCGCCCTCGTCGTCCCGCCGCACGCCCCGGGGCTCGTCCGGAACCGGATGCCGGCCACGATCTGGGGCGCCTACCAGGCCGTCTGGGCGTTCGACGACGTGCTCGGGACGGCCGACCTCGCGACGCTCCACGAGCTCCGGATCGCGGCCAAGTGGCTGCGGTACACGCTGGAGTTCGTCCGCGAGCCGCTCGACCCGGAGGCGACGGCGCTGATCCGGCCGGTGGTCGCGCTCCAGGACCTGCTGGGATTCCAGCACGACCAGCATGTCGCCTCGAACCTCGCCCGCGCGTACCTCGCGTCCGTCACCCTGACGGACGTCCAGGTCCGAGCAGTCACGAAGCTCGTGGCGCACCTCGACGTGGGAGTGGATCGCATGGGCCGCACGCTCGGGACAACATGGCGGCCGATCGTCGATCCGGGCTACCGGCGAGCCCTCGGCCGCGCCATCGCGCGGCTCTGAGCGACGTCGGCCGTGACGAACGACGAGCGACCCACATGACGGCGGCGGTCACGTCGGGATCCCGGCTCGCGACCATCGAGCGCTGGATGCCGGGCGTCCGCGCGCTGCGCACCTACGAGCGGCCATGGCTTTCCCGTGACCTGATCGCAGGCATCGTCCTCGTGACCCTGCTCGTGCCCCAGGGCATGGCGTATGCCGAGCTGGCCGGGCTGCCGGCGATCACCGGGCTCTACACCACCGTGATCTGCCTCCTCGCGTACGCCCTCGTCGGGCCTTCGCCGATCCTGGTCCTCGGCCCCGATTCATCGCTGGGGCCGATGATCGCCGCGACGATCCTGCCGCTCGCCGCCGGCAGCGAGGAGATGGCCATCGCGCTCGCGGGGATGCTCGCGCTCATGGTCGGCCTCGTCACGATCGGCGCGGGCCTTGCGAAGCTGGGCTTCGTCGCCGACCTGCTCTCGAGCCCAGTTCGGACCGGCTACCTGGCCGGTCTCTCCATCACGATCTTCATCGGCCAGCTGCCGAAGCTGTTCGGCTTCTCGACCGACGCCAGCGGCCTGCTCAACGAGGCACGTGCCTTCTTCGAGGGCGTCCGTGATGGACTGACGAACCCATGGGCGCTCGGTATCGGCCTCCTGAGTCTGGCGATCATCCTGGGCCTGAAGCGGGCGTCGCCGCGGACCCCGGGCATCCTCATCGCCGTCGTGGTCGCGATCGGCGCCTCGATCGTCCTCGACCTCGCCTCGCGCGGCGTTTCGGTGATCGGCGTCCTGCCCCAGGGCTTCCCGGTGCCGAGCTTCCCGGCCGTCCCGACCGAGGACCTGCCGGTTCTGTTCGCCGCAGCGGTGGGAATCGCCCTTGTAGCGATCGGCGACACGATCTCCGTCTCCGGCGGCTTCGCCGCCCGGGCCGGCTACGAGGTGGATGGCAACCAGGAGCTGGCTGGGATCGGCTCGGCCAACCTGGCGGCCGGCCTCTTCTCGGGCTTCCCGGTGAGCACGAGCGGCTCCCGCACGGCGGTGGCGTTCCAGTCGGGGGCCAAGACCCAGCTGACCGGCCTGGTCGCGGCCGCCCTCGTGATGGCGATGCTGCTGTTCGTGCCCGGCCTTGTCCAGGCGATGCCGCAGCCGGTGCTTGCCGCGGTCGTCATCGCGGCTTCGATCAGCCTGTTCGACGTCGCCGAGCTGCGCCGCTTGTTCCGCGTGCGCAAGACCGAGTTTGCGCTCGCCGTCGCCTGCGGCATCGGCGTCATGTTCATCGGCGTCCTGCAGGGCATCATCGTCGCCGTCGTCCTGTCGGTGATCTACATCTTCAAGCGGGCCTGGGCTCCGTACTCGGCGGTGCTCGGATCAACCCCGGATGTGCCCGGCTGGCACGACGTCCAGCGCTACCCGGACGCCGAACAGGTGCCGGGGCTTCTCATCGTTCGCTGGTCGGCGCCGCTCTTCTTCGCCAACGCGAACCAGTTCCGCGACCGGATCCGGGAGCTCGTGAAGGCATCGACGCCGGCGCCCCTGTGGGTCCTCGTCGCGGCAGAGCCGATCACCGACATCGATACGACCGCCGGCTCGATGCTCGCCGACCTGGACCTCGAGCTGAACGCGGCCGGGATCCACCTCGCCTTCGCGGAGCTGCAGTCTGCCGTCCGCGAGTCGATCGAGCGGTACGGGCTCCTTGAGACCGTGGACGCGGGGCATTTCTATCGCTCCGTCTCCGAAGGGGTGGAGGCATTCAGGGGCGAAGCGAGCGACGTTGCGGGCGCCTCGGGCTGAACCACGCCCCTCCGACTTACCGCCCCGCGCCACCCGAGGGATGCTCTGGCTCCCGCGCGGTGGCCCCACCTGGCGGTGACGCCAGAGTCGGCGAGGCGAAGTGCCGCACGCGGGTCTGGTGGCGGGCACCGGGACGTCCCCACGATGGCGCGTTGCCGCTGGCCTGAGTGTCAGATCCCGAGGACGCGTCGCTTCGCGGCCGCAAACTCATCATCGGTCAGGACCCCGTCAGCGTGGAGTCTTGCCAGGCCCTGGAGCTGGTCGCCGAGCGACCGGGTGACCGGCGAGGCGATAGCGGCCGGTCCGGCTGGCGATGCCTCCGACGGGGGGACCGTCGGCGCCGGATGCACCACCTGCCTGCCCGACGGGGCGACGCCGAGCGTCCGCCAGAACTGCTCGACCTTGGACCGATAGCTATCCCCGCGGAGCGCGCCCCGTCGCATCAACGAGGTCGAGGCCCGCATCGCGTCGACGGCCCCCCGTTGCTCCGGCCGGAGCTGCAGCCCGTGGCGACCGATCGGGCAGGCAAGGTACTCATTGCTGCCGTAAGGAACGAGTGGGACGAAGTAGAGGCTGACCCGCTTCTCGGACCGGATGTCGTGCAGGAAGATGTCGTTGTGGCAGTTCGGGCAGGTTGTCGGCGCGACCTCGCCGAAATCCTGTGCCTCTCCCGCCCCCCACCCGAAGATGACGACCATCCGGACGGTCCTCCACCTGGCGTGCCCATTTGTATGACATCGGGGTGGACCGCTCGGCAGGCCCGGGCGCGCGGGCTGGAGTGAACGTTTGTGACGACCGACCGGGGGTGCGCCCGACGGGATTTGGTGTTCTACTCATCAGGGACCGCGTGCGCCCCTCGTGGCGACTCGGCGTCGGCTTCCCGAACGATAGGCACCGCTGATGGCCAACCCAGGAAGACCGCCCACCCTCGTCGAGCAAGTCGTCTCCCGCCGCGAGGCTCGCCTGATCTTCTGGCTGGTCGTGATCGTGCTCGTGGTCGCGATCGCGCGGCTCGCGTCGGGTTTCTTCGAGCTGATCGCCGCGCCGGTGCTCATCCTCTTCATCGCGTGGCTCATGGCCTTCGTCCTCGAGCCGCCCGTTTCGTGGCTCCAGGGACACCTGCCGTTCCGCGGGCGCGGGGTGGCTGTCGCGATCACCTACCTCCTGACGGCCGTCGTCGCAATCGTCGTCGTGGGCGCAGCACTTGTCACGATCCTCAACGCAGCCGTCGCGTTCATCGACCGCCTGCCCGCGATCCTGGCCCGAATCCACGACATCGTCCAGCCGATCGTCGCAGCACTCGGGATCAACCTGCCAAGCGGCGGCGACGTCGTCGCGTCGATCGTCGACTGGTTCCGCCAGAACGGCGACCAGCTCGCGAGCGCCGCTTCGTCGGCGGCCAGGAACCTGCTGGGGGTCGCCGCCGCCCTCGTCACGGCGGTGATCATCTCGGTCGGATTCGCGGCGGGCCAGGTGTCGCTGTTCGGCTGGATGCACCGCTTCCTGCCGGCGAGCACCTACCGTGACCTGTCGGAGCTCGAGCTGGCGATCGCCACATCGTTTGGAGGTTTCGTCCGAGGCCGCCTGGTGGTCGGGGCGATCTACGGCCTGATCATCTGCGTGGCGGCGTTCCTGCTCGGAATCCCGTTCGGTCCGCTGGTCGGTGTCATCGCCGGCCTCATCGTCTTCATCCCCTGGATCGGGCCGCTGATCGGGTGGGCGGTGCTTCCCGCGTTCGCCTTGGTCCTTGCCCCCGACGCCATCGCGCCCGCCGCCCTCGTCAGCATCAGCGCCGCGGTTGCCGTGCAGCTCATCGTGACCCAGCTCGTCATGGGCGCCGCGGTGCAGATGAGCCCCGTCGCCGTCTTCGTCGTGGTCATGCTCGGTGGCTCGCTGGCCGGCGTGCTGGGAGCGATCTTCGCGATCCCGGTGGCCGCCGCCATCCTGGCCATCACCGACTACCTTCGCCAGCGGGACGTCCTCCTCCGGGCCAGCGAAAGCGAAGCCGGGCAGCCTCCGGCCTCACTCCCCTCACCAAGCCAATGACGCCCGCACGACTGTTCCGTGCGGTCGATGCCTGAACACTGGCTCGGGCCGCTCTCACGACTGGAGCAGCGAACGTGACATCCGATCCGACAACACTGCGCGGAGTCTGTTCGCTGCGAGCATGTCACGCCGTGATCATCCCGATCAGGAGATCCCAGGTTGCCCCCATACCTTCTCGCACTCCTGGCCGCTCTTGCGGTTGCCCTGGGCTCGACGCTCCAGCAGCGCGGCGCACTGCGGACCTCGGCCGAGGAAGGTGATCCGCGGTTCCTCCTGCAGATCATCCACGAGCCCGTCTGGCTGCTCGGCGCTTCGCTCCAGGCCTGCGGATGGGTTCTCCAGGCTGTCGCCCTGGAGCACGGCAGTCTCATCGTCGTCCAGTCGCTCTTCACGCTCAGCATCGTCTTCGCGCTGCCACTCGGCGCCCGTCTCACCGCCCAGCATGTCGGCCGCCGCTCGATCATCGGGGCTGGCTGCACCCTCGTTGGCATCGTGACGTTCCTTGCGGCGGGCCAACCGCAGGGCGGAGCATCCCCACCGGACAGGGCGACGCTCCTGGCGTGGGGGTTCGTCGTCGTGGCCCTGATTGTCGGGCTGGCCTCGGTCGCGCGCCGGCGGCGTGGCGCCGTCGCGGCAGCGCTGTTCTCCACTGCCGCCGGGATCAGCTTCGGACTTCAGGCTGCGACCACAAAGGTGTTCGTCACGCAACTCGGCGTGGGCGTCGCAGGAATCCTGACGATGGTCACGACGTATCTCCTCATCCTGTCGGCATTGGTCGGCTTCGCCCTCCCAGCAGTCAGCGCTCAAGACCGGGTTCCTGATGCCGGCCATGGCAGCCAGCAACGCCTCCACCCTCGTCACGAGCGTCCTCCTCGGGTGTGGTCCTCTTTCAAGAGTCGATCTCGGCGGATCCGGGTCATCTGACGATCGCCGTCGGCGCCCTTGCGGTCGCCGTCACCGGCGTCGTGCTGCTCGCCTCGCCGGACCGCCGACCGAGCGGGAACGCCGCAATTCCGCGATAGCAGGGGGCGACCTCCTCTCCAACGTTCGCGAACAGGGAGATGTCGACCAGGGCCATGCTCTGGCCAATCTCGAGCGAGCCGCAGTGGTCTTGCCGATCTGGACCAGGACCAGGGCTGCGGCGGCCATGAAGATGCCCACGAACAGCCGCAGCGTCATCGAACGGACGAGCGGCTGGTCGAACGGCCGCGGCTTACGGTCCATGCCCGGCGTGGCGGCGTCCGCGCCAATCACGACCCCGATCAGCGCCACGACGGCCGCGGCCGCGATGGCCGGCGCGTCTCTGACCCCGTCGCCCGCCATCTGGGCATCGTCACGGATGAGATGCGCCCTCGTCGCGAGACACTCCCTGGGGACTCGCGAGGCGCCATGGCCCCCGATGCCGGCTAGGCGCGCCGCCCGTCTCAGTGGATCACGATGACCTTGAGGACGACGATCGCCAAGCCAAGGCAACAGTCGACCACAGCCACACGCAGGGCAAGCGGCCACCCTGCATGGGCAGCCCTGCCGACCGCGAGTCCCCACAGGAAGAGCTGAGCGACGCTCGCGAAGAGCGCCAGGCCGACGGCTGTGTCGACCGTCGCGAGCCCCAGTGAACCCAACGCGAGGATGAGCGTCGGGATGACCGCGGCAACGAGCATGGGCGCCTCGGCGACCGCGATGCTGATCCCTTCCGAGCGGCTGATCGGCCCGTGGACGCGGCGGTTCACGATCCCCGACCAGACGTGCGTGAGCCAGAAGATGGTGACTCCGATGATCAGCGAGAGCCCGAGGCGCGTCGTCGAGATGTCGTGCCACCATTGGACGGCGATCAGCGTCGTGACGAGCAGCGATCCATAGACCGCCGGCGTGTAGTCCCGGTCAGCCGGTGAGCCGGCGCCACCCCTGAGCGTCAATGACACGCGGAGCCTGCTTCCACCATCGCCGATGGTCATTATCGCCATGTGAACGCCCCGGTTCCGGGGTCAGTCGCGTTGGCTCCGATAGGCCTGCATCCGAACACTCGGACGTGGCGAGCATATGTGAGGCCAGCGGCCACTTTCGCGACTCCATGCCGTCGGGCGTGGCCCAGGGTGCGATGCCGAGGTGTCCCTGCCTCCCGGCGTCGAAGGTCGTGGCCTACACCCGCCGAACGGGAGGCCGGCGCCGACATCGTGATCGCTCGCCCGGAGGGCATCGAGTGCCGCGCAGCGCCGACGGCTTTGAGCGGGCCCTCGCCACGGCGATGATCGACGCGTCAGCCGGCCTTGTCGTTGGCAACCGCGTCGTCTGGGCCGCCACGGTGGACGTCGACAAGGGGTCCAGCCCCGCGTGGGCGATGCCCTCCGCAGCGAGGATCGCGCCGACGGTGAGCCCGGATGCCCGAGGTGCCGCCCGTGATGACGTGGGCAAGCTGCCCCTCCACCTCGACCCCGTGGTAGAGGTTGGGGGCCTTGCCCGCCGCGGCTCCTGCCACGCCGAGCGCCAACGGCGCCGCCGATGATCGTGGCTGGCGGGACGACTCCGGCTACCCACCACCGACGATGCTCCACTTATAGGCGAGATGACGCCATCGCGGCTCAAGCGGCAGGCGGAGGATCCTTCATCCCGAAGGCGGCCTTGACGCTGGCGGAGTTGAGATACAGAAGCATGATGACCGGCATGATCGCCATGCCGAAGCCGATCCCGGTGCCGGGGAACTGGAAGAAGGCGAGGATGGCCTCGAAGAGGCTGATGCCCGCGATGATCACCGCCGTCAGCCACGCCCACGGTTGGAGCGCCCACAGGCCGAAGGCGATGAGGAGCCACAGGATGCCGGTGGCGACGGCCAGCCAGCCCCAGATCCCGACGTGCTCGAGGGCCGGAAGATCGCCGAAGATGCCGAACCAGTCGAAGCCCAGGACTCGGAAGCCGAAGAAGATCCAGGCGAACCCGGCCATGACGCCGAAGAAGCCGATGACCGAGATCAGGATCGGCGGGTTCTTCATGCAGGTGTCTCCCATCTGCGGCTGTCGTCCGGGGGCGCCGCTTTTGGCATCGAGACGGCGGACGACCGCGCCGCCCGGCCACAACTCTACCGCGCGCGCATGCCGCGTTGACGGCGGCGCGACGCGGGGACCGGGGCTGCTGGTCGTCCGCTGGCGGCCGCCCCTCTTCGTCGCAACACCAACCAGCTCCGAGACCGGAACCGGAGCTCGCAAGGGCATCCACGCCGCCGCCTCGCGCTGACACATGCCCCTCGCCTGACTCGGCCGCCCCGGCCGCGCGAGCCCGTCTCCACCCTCGCGGAGGATGCGCGGGGCCACCTGAGGTGGTGCACTCCAGCGTGACGCTGCGCGATGGCGGAACGACGTGCACGAGACCGGCTGGTGGCGAGCACCGGCACCTCCCAGCACAAGGAGCTTCGAACATGGCTGAGGTCAAGAGAGTCTCCACCACGGTGCCCCTGAACTGGAACGAGGTCTGGTTCACCAACTGCCCGATGGTGTCCGCCAACAACGTGGACCAGGAGCTGGGCTGGTGCAGGGAGGAGTTCAAGAAGATCGGCGTCGAGTACGCCTACTTCCGACACGCCCCCGAGAACAACTGGTACCCGCACTACATCCACAACCTCGACAACCTGATCCGCTTCGGCGGCCTGTACCCGCCGATCCACGTCAACGCGGACCTCCGCCGAACGGTGCTGCTCGGGGCGACGTGGGTCCACGAGGGCGGCTGCATGGCCGTGCGCGCCGACGACAAGCTGTTCCGGATGCAGGACCTCAAGGGCAAGAAGATCGGCATCAGCAAGAGCCTGAACACCATCAAGAACGACTGGTGGCGGATCCAGGAGCACATGGGCATCGAGAACATGCTCATGCTCAACGGCATGACCATGGACGACATCGAGCTCGTCGAGTTCCCGTACCCGGACGACTGGTACGACAAGCCCGAGATGCTCACGCCGCCCATGAACAACCCGTCCGAGCTGTGGATGCGCCGGGACCACAAGCACGACCTCGCGTTCCGGCCGCTCGAGAAGGCGCTGCTTGGTGGTGTCGTGGACGCCATCTACACCCAGAGCAAGGTGTTCCAGCACCTCCAGGAGGCCACCGGCCGGATCGCGATGATCGAGGACCTGTCGAAGCGCTCCGACTGGCGCATCCAGGTCGCCAACACGCCCGCGGTCATCACCTGCACCGCCGAGATGGCGGACCAGCACCCGGAGCTCGTCATCGCCTACATGAAGGCCATGATCAAGGTCGGCCGCTGGGCGAACGAGAACAAGCACGCCGCGGGGGCGATCCTCAACCGGCAGACGTTCTACCTCGACGCCGAGGACACGTACCAGGGCATCAAGGACGTGGACATGGTGCCGAGCCTGAGCGCGCGCAACCTGCAGTGCGTGAAGATCGGCAAGGACTTCATGTTCAGCCACGGCTACATCGAGCACGACTTCGACGTGGACGCGTGGGCCCGCCCGGAGTTCCTCGAGAAGGCGGCCGAGGAGGTCCTCAAGGAGGAGTGGGCGCGCCGGAGCTGGAGCAAGCTCCCGGCCGGCGGCGGGCTCGAGGTCGAGGGCGTCCGCCTCGGGTAGCCGCATCGGCGCGACGGGTCGTGAGGGCGACGGGGCCGCCGCCTGAGCGTGCACCGAACGACTGAGTGGCCCGGATCCCCGCCAGGTCCGGGCCGCCTCGGCCGACCGCATTGTCCTCGACGTGATCTGGCACTGAGCGCCGGCCGCCGCGAGTGCGGCGAGGCAGAGGAGATCGACCGTGGCCACCCGCATGCAGCAGCTCGGCTACCGCGCGCCGGCCGACGTGCCCGAGCCCGAGGAGCTCGTACTCGTCGACTACGTCTCGGGTGGCAGGATCGCCGTCATCACCCTCAACCGGCCGCACGCCGACAACGCGGTCACGACGGCCCTGGCGGCGCAGCTGATCGAGATCCTCGAGACGATCAGCGCACGGGCGTCCGTCCGCGTGGCGATCCTCACCAGCGCGGGCGACCGGGCGTTCTCGGTGGGCGGCGACCTCTACGAGCGCAAGCAGATGACCAAGGAGGAGTGGCTCCGCCAGCGCCTCGTCTTCGACCGGGTGCTGCTCGAGCTGCGCCAGTCACGCCGGCCGATCTTCTCCGCGGTCCACGGGATGGCCTACGGGGGCGGCTGCGAGATGGCCATGAGCACCGACTTCATCATCGCCAGCGACGACGCCGTCTTCGGCCAGCCCGAGGCGATGGTCGGGCTGTCGGCCGGCGGCGGCTCGCCGGTGTTCCTGCCCCGCCTCCTGCCTCCGGGCAGGGCGATGCATATGCTGATGACCGGCCAGCCGATCACGGCCCAGGAGGCCTACCGGCTCGGCATGGTCAACGAGGTCCACCCGAGGGCCGAGCTCATGGACGCGGCCCTCCGGATCGCCGAGGCGATCGCGGTCAACTCGCCGACCGCCGTGCAGGCGGTCAAGCGGGCCGTGGCGATGGGCCAGGGCGAGCCGGTCGAGCAGGCGATCGCGATCATGATGGAGGAGCACTGGCGCTCGGTCGTCCACGCCGACCGGATCGAGGGCATCCACGCCTTCGTCGAGGAGCGCGAGCCCGTCTTCGCCGACCCGGACGTCTGACAGCGTGGGCCGCTGGCCAACGGCCCCCGCGCAGCCTGCCGACCCAGCAAACACACGCCACCAGTGAGGAGGTCACGATGAGCCAGAGCCACCCGATCGGGACGATCGCCCCCGCGCGGCAGACGAGCCTGGGCCTCTACGTCACCGCGAACGAGGCCTACGACATGTGGCAGGCCGACCCCGGCCTGAAGATCCTCGACGTCCGCACGCCCGAGGAGTACGTCTTCGTCGGCCACGCGCCGATGTCGACGAACATCCCCTTCGCGCTCCAGACGTACGAGTGGGACCCCGAGAAGAAGGGGCTGCGCTGGGAGCTCAACCCCGAGTTCGTCGCCGCGGTGCAGGCCTGGGCCGGGCCCGACGAGCAGATCCTCGTCGCCTGCCGGTCGGGCGGCCGCTCCGCGATGGCCATCAACATGCTGGCGAAGGCGGCCGGGTACACGAACGCCTGGAACATCCTCGACGGCTGGGAGGGGAGCCAGGTCAAGGACGCCGACAGCGTCTTCGACGGGATGCGCATGAAGAACGGCTGGAAGAACTCCGGCCTGCCCTGGACCTATGACATCGATCCGAGCCGGATGAAGCTGCCGCCGCGCCAGAGCCGGACGTTCGTGCCCGGCAACGAGCACGACTGAGCACGACGTGGCGGCCGCCCTCCACGTCTGACCATTGGAGTATCGAGCATGCTGACCGAGACCGTGCAGGTCACCACCCAGGTGGCGATGCTCGTGTTCGTGGTCGGCAGCATGGCCGCCATGGGCCTGGGCCTGACCGTCGCGCGGATCGCCGCGCCGCTGCGCGACGTCCGGCTCGTCGTCGCGCTGCTCGTCGTCAACTTCGTCGTCGTCCCCGCCGCCGCCGTCGCCGCGGCGCGACTCCTGCCCATGGAGCCCGCCGCCGCCACGGCCGTCGTGCTGATCGGCTGCGTGGGCGGGGCGCCGTTCCTGCCCAAGCTCGCCCAGCTGGCGAAGTCGAACCTGGCCCTCGCGGTCGGGGCGATGGTGCTCCTGATGGTCGTGACCATCGCCTACGCTCCGATCGTCGTGCCGCTGGCCGTCGAGGGCGCGACGGTGGACCCGCTGGCGATCGCCCAGTCCCTCGTCCTGTTCATGCTCATCCCGCTCGGCCTCGGGCTGTTCATCCGCGCCCGCTACCCGGAGCTCGCCGACGACTGGGTCGGGCGGGCCGGCCACGCGTCGACGATGGGGCTCCTGCTCGGGATCTCGAGCGCCCTCCTGCTGACCTGGCGGCAGGTGATCGGCTCGATCGGGACGTGGGTGTTCGTGGGGATGGCCATCATCCTCGTCGTCGGGCTGGTCGCCGGCTGGCTGGCCGGCATGGGTCGACCGTCGAGTGAGCGCAGCCTCATGGGGCTCGCGACCGCGAACCGCAACATCGCGGCGGCGCTCGTCATCGCCACGTCGATCGGCGGCGACACCATCGTCTACACACTCGTCGGGGCGCTGACCATCCCGGTCGTGCTCATCGTGCTCGCCGGCCAGATCGGCAGGCGCGCGGCAGCCACGGCACCCGCCGATGATCCCGCTTGAACCTCACTGTGCCGGTCCAGCGGCCGCAGCGCCAGGGCGATCAGCACTTACGCAGCGGGCGGGTCCACAGGGCCGTCTCGGGCGATTGGGGGCCTTCTCGCCTCGCTCGTGAGCCGGAGGACTTGGAAGGATGACGACGATCAACGAGCGCGAAGACGACCGGTCCCAACCGGACGTGCCTGCGACGAACCGGACGACCCTGGGGCTCTACGTCACGCCTCGGCGGGCCTTCGAGATGTCGACGGCCGACCCGGACCGGTTCCACATCCTCGACGTCCGGACCTTCGAGGAGTACATCTTCGTCGGCCACGTGGACACGGCGAAGAACATCCCCCTGGTCTTCCCAGGGTACGACCCGGAAGGCCCGTCCATGCCGGGACGTCCGCCAGGCTGCTCGGGGGAGCTCAACCCCGGCTTCGTCGCCGCAGTGAAGGAGGCGTTCGGCCCTGGCGACACGATCATGGTGATGTGCGCGACCGGCGGCCGCGGCGCGATGGCGGTCAACCTGCTCGCCCAGGCGGGGATGACGAACGTCTACAACATCGTCAACGGCCTCGAAGGCGACCGGGTCGACGATCCGGGCAGCGTCTACCACGGCAAGCACATGCGGAACGGCTGGAAGAACGCCGGGCTGCCCTGGGGCTACGACTTCCACCCTGACCTCATGTGGGTCGCTCCCGACGCATAGGTCGCGGCTCACCGTCACGGCCCAGCAGGAGCGGCGATGCTCTCAGAGACGCTTCAGGTCTACACGCTCGTCGGGGCACTGACGATTCCGGTGGTGCTCATCGTGCTCGCCGGCCAGGTCGGGAAGCGCGCGGCCGCCACGACAGCGCCGGCCGTCACGACGACACCTGGCGCAGATCCCGCATAGCCAGGCTCAACTCGGGGTCGTCTGCTCGCCTGCCCGCCCGCCGCCGTGGCCGTTCTCACGTGCGCCTCATGTCGCTCGACCGGATCAGGCGAGCCGGCTACGCTAATGTTCGAGCGAGGGATGTGATGACCGGCGATCGGGACACGCTCAAGGACGTCTGGACGATCTTCGACGGCCTGCCACTCCTGTACCGGACGAATGCGACGCCGCCGCCCGAGGGCGCCCGCACGATCATCCACATCCACGGCTTCGCCATCTCGGGCCGCTACCTGCTCCCCGCGGCGAGGCTCCTCGCAGGAGAGTACCGGACCTTCGTCCCCGACCTGCCGGGTTTCGGGCGGAGCCACCACCCGGCGCGCCCGCTGACGATCGACCAGCTCGGCGAGGCAGTCGTGCGGTTCATGGACCAGCAGGGAATCGAGCGTGCCGTGATGCTCGCCAACTCGCTCGGCTGCCCGATCACCGCGTCGATGCTCGACCAGCACGCAGACCGTATCGAGACGGCGATCTGGGTCTCGCCGGCTGGCGGGCGCTACAACCTGCCGATCTGGCGGGGCGCCACGCAGATGATGCTGGCCGGGCTCCGCGAGCCGCCGCGGATGGTCCCGATCGCCATGACCGACTACGCCCGGTACGGCCCGATCCCGTCGATCGAGCTGCTCTGGTCGATGCTCCACTACCCGACGGTGCAGCGCCTCAAGGAGCTCGTGATCCCAACGCTCGTCGTGATCGGGTCGCGCGACCCGCTCGTCAGCGAGGCGGTGGTTGCCAGGCGCGCGGTCGAGCTTCCCCACGTCACCGCCGCAGTCATCGAGGGAGCCGCGCACGCGATCAACTTCTCGCACCCGGACCAGCTCGCCCACATCGTCCGCTGCTTCCTCGACGGTCGGCCGATCGTCGGGAACCCGTCTGCGAAGGGCCGAGTCCGCGTCTTCGAGACGCCCGTCGTGTCCTGAGCCGGGCGCCCGACGTGCCAGCGCGACCGCCGCCGAGGGACGCACGGCGCGGTCCTCCCATCGTCACCGAGGATCGTGGTGTCGGCCCGCCGCTGATCCTCCTGCATGGGCTGGCCGGCTCCGCCCGCTGGTGGTCGCGAAACCTGCCCGCGCTCTCACGCTCCTTCCGCGTCATCGCGATCGACCTGCCCGGCTTCGGCGCGTCTCCTCGCGGCCACCGGCTCGACCTCGAGGAGGTCGCCGGGCAGCTGGCCTCGACGATGGACCAGCTGGGGATCGAACGGGCGAGCGTGGTCGGACATTCGATGGGCGGCCTGATCGCGGGCGGCCTGGCGGCCGACTACCCGGGCCGCGTCCATCGCCTGATCCTCGTGGACGCCGCCTTCCTGTCCCTCGACAGGGCTGCGGTCCGGCCCGTGAGCGGGCCCGCCGTCACCCTCCGATGGACGGCCCCGAGCCTGCTGCCCGTGGCGATCGCCGACGGCCTGCGTGCGGGCCCTGCGCGCCTTGCCGACGCGACGATCCAGCTGGCGCGGGTCGACTGGCGCCGAAAGCTGCCGCTGGTGGAAGCGCCGACGCTCGTCATCTGGGGCGAGCACGACATGATCTGCCCGATCGCGATCGGTCGCCTGATCGTGGCGACGATCCCGGGCTCGCGCCTCCTGGTCGTGGAAGGTGCGGCGCACAACCCCATGTGGGAACGCGCCGACATCTTCAACCGAGAAGTCCTCGGATTCCTGGATGCGGGCGCGGGGGAGCTCGTGTAGGCGGTGCGTCCAGCCCGGAGCGGCTACGCGCCCGTCGCCGCGGTTGCCTCCAGCTCCGCCGCCAGGCGACGCTCCAGGGCGCGCAGCGTCTCCACGCCCTCCTGGCTCGTCCCGGGCTCGGCCGCACGCTCGCGGATGAACGCCAGCAGGTCGGTCAGGACCGCAACCCGCTCTCCCGCTCCGGGCAATCGCAGCACGTAGGCCAGGATCCCGTCGATGACCCTCGGGTGGATCCGGGCGGCACCGATGGTCGCGAGCGTGCCGGCACGGTCCAGGAGGTCCCTCGCGTCGGGCCGGAGGTGGCTGAGCCACAGCTCGATCCCGTCGTCGGCGAGTCGCTGGTGCAGGTCCTCCAGGGCCTCCACGACCGGGACGTCGACCTCCGGGGACAGCGACAGGTCGAGCAGGACGACCCTGGTGGGGGGCTCCGTGTCCGCGGCAGCCCTGATGATCCCGTCGCGCACCGAGGCCACGTTGGCGAAGAAGAGCATCTCGTCGGGGCGCACGATGAGCAGCCCCGGGATGGCCGCGTTCGGCTCGGTCCGCAGGTCCACCGGCTCCAGGCCTCCGCTCGCCCGGCCAAGCAACGTCAGGCGACCCTCGCTCGCGCGCCAGACCAGGACGCCAAGCGAGGCGACGACGGCAAGGGCGAGCGCTTCCAGGGTGGGCACGACCAGCACTCCGACCAGCGCGATCATGGCCAGCCAGAAGTCGATCCGCCGCAGCTCCCACAGCTGCCGCATCTTGGCCACCTTCATCATGCCGAACACCGCCACGACGACGATGGCGCCGAGGGTCGCCTCCGGCAGCGGCGCGAAGAGCGGCGTCAGGAAGAGCGCCACCAGAGCCGTCGCCGCGGCAGCGGTGACCAGGGAGGCCGGCGTCCGCGCCCCGGCCCGATCGTTGGCCGCCGACTTCGAGAGCGAGGAGCCGATCGGGAACCCGGTGAAGAGGCCGGCACCGGTGTTGGCGGCGCCGATGGCGATCAGCTCGCGGTTCGGATCGATCTTCCCGCCGTGCTCCCGGGCGAACTCGTTGGCGGGACCGATCGCCTCCGCGAAGGCGACCAGCGCGATCCCGATGGCGCCGAACAGCAGCATCGGCAGGGCGTCCAGCCCGACGCCCGGCAGGGTGGGCCCCCGGAGGCCGGCGGGGAGCGGACCCACCACCTTGACGCCGAGCCCCTCGAGCCCGAGGACGACGGACACCCCGATCGACGCCAGGAGCACGACGAGGGCGGCCGGCACCCGCGGCAGCCGCCGCTCCAGCACGATCATCCCTGCGATGCCGGTGAGGCCGACCCCGAGGGTCAGCAGGTCCGTCTCCCGGAGCTGCGGGACCATGTCCCGGACCAGTTCCAGAGCGCTCTCGCCGTGGGCCTCGATGCCGAGGAGCTTGGGGACCTGCTTGATGGTGATCAGCAGGGCCAGCCCGAAGACGAAGCCGAGCAGGACGGATTCCGAGAAGAACTGGGCGATGCGCCCGAGCTTCAGGAGCCCGGCCGCCATCGAGACGAGGCCGGCCAGGATCGCCAGGGCCGCCGTCAGGGCCGCATACTCGACACTCCCCGCGGGCGCAAGGCCCGAGATGGTCGCCGCCGACATGATCGCGATCGCCGACGACACCGCGACCACGAGCTGGCGCGAGCTGCCCAGGATCGCATAGGCCAGAAGCGCGACCGGTGCCGCGTAGAAGGCCGTCTCCGGGGGCATGCCGGCCAGCTCGGCGTAGGCCATGCCCTCCGGGACGAGGATCGCGCAGACGGTCAGCCCGGCGATGACGTCGAGGGGCAGCCAGCTCCGCTGGTACCCGGGCACCCAGGCGAGAACCGGCCAGGCACGTCGTGCACGTCGCTGCGAGGGGTTTCCGTTCATCCTGGTCCTTCGTGGACGGCGGGGCCGTCGCGCGGGCGCGGCTCGGCGGGGCCAGCGACGTTCGCGACGCGGCCTCGCGACGCAGTGAACCACAGTCGACCGGCGTCTGCGCCTCCTCCACGATGGCAGAGAGGCGCCCTGTCAGGGCCACTCGCGGCGGCAGCGCGACGGAGGTGCCGGCGGGCGCGACGCCGCGCGGGCTACGACCCCGGCGAGGGCCCAGAGCTCTTCATCCGCCCCAGGCTGGCCAAAGTGGGGCTACTCGACGACGATCGCGAGCAGCCGCTCGGGTCCGTCCCGGACCGTCGGCTCCAGACGAGCAGGGTGATCGCGATCGCGAAGACGCCCATCGGAGAACGCAATGGAGCGGTCGAGTGGCAGGTCATCGACGTCGGCGGTGGCCCGACGGATTCAGGTTCGGCGGGCGACTGGCTCCTCGGCCTCGAGGGCCGGTGCATTGGAGCAGCGCGCCGGCCGTGACCGCCTCGCAGCGATGGCGGCGCGCCTCTCCAATGGATCGCGCATGCGCGACCAACTCGCCTTCGTCGGGCCCCTTCGAGCCTTCAGAGCGTCATCGACTCGGTGGTCGGAGGCGGCTGAGACAGCTGACGGAGGCGGCCAGAACCGCCGGCGGAGGCGGCCAGAACCGCCGGCGGAGGCCGCCGGGCCCTCGGGCCGTCGGAGGCGGCTAGAACCGCCGGCGGCCGGGGGTGACGGCCGCGCCGACGACGGCAGCCTTGGCGACCGGCGACGGGCCGGGCTTGACTGCCGCGGTGACGACGGC
Source organism: uncultured Chloroflexia bacterium (assembly GCA_963776285.1). Classification (GTDB taxonomy): domain Bacteria; phylum Chloroflexota; class Limnocylindria; order Limnocylindrales; family CSP1-4; genus CTSoil-043. Next base: position 8,394 of record CAVZLW010000008.1, on the reverse strand, counting down.
AGCTTTGGCGACGGGAGCGCCGATGACGCCGACGGCGGCGATGCGGGCTGGGTGGAGGGGCATCTCAGGCTCCTTCGGCTGCGAGCATGGCCTCGTCGGCCTCGACGGCGGCGATGAGGGCCTGGATCGGGATCCTGCCGTTGGCGATCAGCTGGCCGCCCGCCCGGCGCATGGCCGAGGCGAACGGCGCGGCCCACAGGTTCTCGTAGATGAGGACTCCGGCCACGCTTCCGGGATCCATCGCGGCGGCAAGGTGAGCGACGTCCTCCTCGGCCAGGGTCTGGGCCAGCTGGGCCTCGATCCGCTGGAGCTCGCCCAGGTCGGGCAGATCGGACAGCTCCATGGCCTCGACAGAGCCGTCCGCATCCTTGGCGAGGATGAGCATGTCCATGATCCGGATGATCCCGGCGTCGTGGAGCCGGACGAGCTCGGCCGCGCCCTCGCCGGTGAAGTTCTGGTGCCCTGTCGGGAACTCGACGATCAGGTAGTCGACGGGCCCCAGCTCGTCGAGCGATCTGTCAGTCATGACTCCTCCATATCGGGGGCTCAGCGCGAGCCATGTTGGACCGTGCCGCCGGGCTCGACGGGCGGAACGACCTCGTCGCGCCGCCCGAAGCCGTCCGGGTCAGCCGGCTGTTGGAGCCTCGGCGCCGGCGGACGGGGCGGCCGGGTCCGCGGCTGCCGCTGCGGCCTTGATGGCGCCGGCCGTCTCCTCGTCCACCGGGACGCTCTTCACTTCCTGGGCCTCCGGCATCTTCAGCCGGACGTCCTCGACGGCCGTCGCCGACACGAGCGCGAGGATGCCCGACGTGCCGGCAGTGATGACGTCGGCCAGCTCCTTCTCGACCTCGACCCGGTGGTAGAGGTTGCGGGCCTTGCCCGCGGCGGCCCCGGCCACGCCCAGGGCGACGGCCCCGCCGATGATCGTGGCAGGCAGGAAGATCCCGGCGACGACGCCGCCGACGATGCCCCACTTGAGGCCCTTCCTGGTGCTGTGGTCGGTCATCTTCTGGACGTGGAGCTTGCCGTCCGCGTCGGCCTTGACGACGAGGACGCCGTCGATCTCGAGCGAGCCCTCGATCTCGGCCGTCAGCAGGCGGTCGTAGATCGCGATCGCGGCGTCTGCGTCGGCGAAGCGGGCCACGATGAGGGCATGGTTCCCCTGGGCGGCGATGGCGCCCTCCGCGAGCACGCCCTTGTCATCCGCGATCTGCCCCGATACGACGACGACCTCGTCGGCGGGCTTGCTGGTCTCATCGGTCATGGCGCGATCCTCCTGCCCCCGGGTGCCATCCCGGGCTGGTGTGTCTGGGTCCGGCGGCCGCGGGCGCACTCGGCGGAGCGCGCCCGCGTGGCCACCATGAAGAGGGCGTTGCGTCAGGCGGCGGGTGGCGGGTCCGTCATCCCGAAGGCGGCCTTCACGCCGGCGGAGTTAAGGTACAGGATGATGATGATGGGCATGATCGCCATGCCGAATCCATAGCCCGTCCCCGGGAACTGGATGAACGCGAGGAAGGCCTCGAAGAGCGCCAGGCCGGCGACGATCATCGCCGTCAGCCAGGCCCACGGCTGGAGCGCCCAGAGTCCAAAGGCAACCAGGAGCCAGAGGATCCCCAGGCCGAGCGCGAGCCAGCCCCAGATGCCGACGTGCTCGAACGCGGGGAGGTCGCCGAGAGCCCCGAACCAGTCGAAGCCGATGACCCGGAGGCCGAAGAAGATCCAGGCGAAGCCGGCCAGGGCGGCGAAGAAGCCGATGACCGAGATGAGGATAGGCGGGTTCTTCATGTGGGTGTCTCCCTCCTGCTAGGGGCTGGCGGCGCCGATGGGCCGGTGCTCGCGAGCCCTGCATAACCGGGTTCGAACCCGGGATGGTCTCAGCCGCTCAACCGAGCAGCTTCGCCTTCGCGGCGGCGAACTCCTCGTCGGAGAGGATGCCGGCCGTGTGGAGCTCGCCGAGCTGCTTGAGCTGCTCCATGTCGATCCCGCCGCTCGCCGGGGCGGCGGCGGGGGCCGGGGCGGCTGCCGCAGCCTGGGCCTGCGCGTCGGCGAGGCCCTGATCGTAGGCGGCCTGCTGGGCGTCCCCCGTCTGAGCCTGCTGCTCGGCGGCCTGGTTGGCGTACTTCTGCTGCTGGTGGTGGCTCACCGCGCCGGCCGTGCCGGCGACCACCGCCGTCGTGGCTGCCATGCGGACCAGGGGCCTGCCGCGTCGTCGCATCATCGTTCGATCTCCTTCGTAACCTGCTGGTCTCTGGGTCGGGTTGCCTAGGCCGACGCGGCCGCAGCCTCGAGCTCGGCGCTCACCTCCGCGAGAACCTCCGGCGCGATAACGACCCGGTTCACGAGGAAGCCGCCGGCGGCCGCCATCGCGTCCTTGAGGTCCTCGGCCCAGCGATGCTCGAAAAGCAGGGCCAGGCCGGAGGTGCCGAGCGGCAGGGAATCGGCAAGCGCCTCGAGATCCTCGGGGGTGAACAGGGCCTTCGTCTCGACGAGAAGCGGCGCGAACGAGGCGAAGCGAGGGTCGTCGGTGTTGCTGAGCTCGACGACGACGGCCGCGCCGTCCGCGTCCCTGGTGACGAACACGGCGTCGACGAGCCGGATGATCTTCTTCTCGATGACCTTCTCGACCTCGCTAGCGATGCTGCCGTCGAACCTGTTGCCGTCGAATCCGATGACGATGTACTCGAGCGGTCCGAGTGTCACGGGTGCCCTCCTGTGGTGATGGGTGCCAGTCGGCCATCGCGAGGCTCCCGTTCCGGGCCCCGCTCGCCGATCGCGCCTCGATCGACGCGGACGCCTCCGGGTCGCGGCGAGCATCGCACAAGTTGACCACGGCCCGCGACCGCGCGCTTCCTCCTCGTGGGATGAGGGTCGTCATGCTGGACCGCCGCCGATCGCTCGGCTAGGCTGACGCTCGTCGACGCATCTGCTCGTCCCGCCGGCCACCCTCGAGACCCCTGGAACGGATGCCCTCTGCCACCCCTTCCCTCACCACGCCTCCCTTGACCCGGGAAGGTGCGCCCGAAGTCGCCGATCGCTCCGCGCTGCACGGTCTTTTCGAGGCCAAGCTCCTCCTGCCCGGCAGCCGCCCGGGGACCGTGCGCCGAACGCGGCTCCTGCGCCAGCTTCGCTCGTCCAGGGATCGCCGGGTCATCCTGATCCTTGCCCCGGCGGGGTACGGCAAGACGAGCCTGCTCGCCCAGTGGGCATCCCAGGATACCCGGCCGGCAGCCTGGCTGACGGCCGATTCCGGCGACAACGACCCCGTCGTGTTCCTCACCTACCTGGCGGCGGCGATCGATCGCCAAGAACCGCTCGATCCGGACATCTTCGACGCGATCGCGTCGCCGGCGGTGTCGAAGCGCACGGTGGTCGGCCGCCTGCTGGCGGCCATGTCCGGACCATCGGATCCCATCCTGGTCGCCATCGACGACGCACACCGGATCACCGACCGGGGATGCCTCGACGTCCTTGGCGAGCTCATCACCTATCTTCCCGCGGGCTCCCAGGTGGCAATCGCCGCACGAGAACCGCCCGCCCTGCCGTTCGCTCGCTGGCGCGCGGACGGGTCGATGCTGGAGATCGGTCCCGGCGACCTGGCGATGGACGAGCGAGAGGCGGCCGGGCTGGGCCGCCAGGTCGGCCTCGTAGCCTCGACCGAGGCGACGGCGCAGCTGATCCGGCAGACGGAGGGGTGGCCGGCCCTGCTGGCGCTCGCGTCACTCGGAGCACGGAGGTCGACCGGCAGCGATGCCCGGTTCGATGGTGGCGGCGCGCGCCTCATCGCCGACTACCTTCGATCCGAGCTGCTCGAGAGCCGCTCCGAGGAGGAGATCGCATTCCTGACCCGCACGTCGATCCTCGAGCGGCTCTCCGGGCCGGTCTGCGACGTCGTGGCGGGCTCCCGGGGGTCGGCCGACCACCTGGCGGGCCTCGCCGGGTCGACCCTCCTCGTGGACGAGTACGGCGGGTCGTATCGCTACCACACGCTGCTGCGTGACTTCCTGCGCGGCGAGCTGCAGGCCCGCGAGCCTGAGCAGGTTGCCGGCCTGCATCGGCGGGCCGCGGCATGGTACGCGGCCAGCGGCTCCCTCGAGCTCGCGGTCGACCATGCGTTCGCGTCCGGCGACCTCGATCTGGCCGCAGCCCTGGCCGGCAAGGGCATGCTCCTGTACCACTGGTCCGGCCGTCGCGCGACGACGCGCGCGTGGCTCGGGCGCTTCGGTGACGATGCGGTCGAGGAGCGCCCGTGGCTCGCCGTCCTGGCGGCCTGGGAGGAGCTCGCAGCGGGCGATGTCGCCTCGACGATGCGCCTGGCCGACATCGCCGAGCGTGGATCGTTCGAAGGCATGCCGCCCGACGGAACCGCCTCGTTCGAATCCGCGCGGGCGATGCTGCGAGCGACGATGGTCCGCAGGGGTGCCGACGACGCCCTGGCGAACGCCACGCGGGCCGTCGAGCTCGAGGCGGGGGGCCATCCGTGGCGTGACTTCGCGCTGTGGGTGCTGGCGGTGGCCCGGCTCACGACGGGCGACCGGCAGGAGGCGGACGCGGCCCTTGCCGAGTCGATCGCGACGGCGCGCTCGACCCGCAACATGGGGCTCCTGCACTGCCTGCTCGGACATCGGGCCATCCTGGCCGCCGAGATCGGCGACTGGCGCAGCGCCGCCGCGTTCGCGGCCGAGGGCGACGAGATCGGGCTCGCTGCGCACATCGACGGATACCTCTCCGGTGCCCTCGCCCGTGCCGCCCGAGCCAGGATCGCGATCCAGCGGGGGGACATCGAGGGGGCGCGCCGGGACCTCGCCCGGGCGGCGAGTCTGCGACCACTCATGACCGCCGCAGCTCCCGCCCTCTCCGTCCTGTCGCTCCTGGGCTTTGCCCGCGCGCACCTGGCCGTCGGAGACCCGGCCGGCGCGCGGACCCTCGTGGCGCAGGCGAGCCAGGTGATTCGCCTGCGCCCGGACCTCGGGGTCCTGCCCGGCGAGGTGGCCGCGCTTCGCGATGTCGTCGCCACGGCGCAGCCCGCCCCGGGCGTCGGCGCCTCCACCATCACGGCTGCGGAGCTCCGGGTGCTGGCGCTGCTGCCCTACTACCTGTCCTTCAAGGAGATCGGACAGCGACTCGGTGTGAAGGCCACCACCGTGAAGACGCATGCCCTTGCCATCTACGGCAAGCTCGGGGCTTCGACGCGGAGCGAGGCCATCGACCTGGCGGTGGACGCCGGCCTCCTGGAGCGCTTCCTGCCCGGGCCGGCGGCCTCCGCCATCGAGGAGGATGCGGTTCGTCACCCCGGGTGATGGAGTGGTCCTGCACCAGCCGTGCCGGGCCACGTGTCTAGGAGCCCTGCGGGAGCGCGCCGCCGATGACCACCAGCGAGGAAGTCCTTCGGAGATTGACCATCGCGGACCCGGCGTTCTGCCGGGCCGTCATGGCGGGCGACGAGGGCGAGCCGGCCCGCGCGCTCGACGCGCGCAGCGCGGCGCTGTTGCGCCTGGGCGGGCTGATCACCACGGCGTCGGCGGGTGGGATGCTGCCGCAGCGCGTCGCCGAGGCGCTCGACGCCGGCCTGACCTTCGACGAGATCGTGGGCTCGCTCCTGGTGCTGGCACCAAGCATCGGGCTCGAGCGCGTGGTAGCGGTGGCCCCGAACCTGGCGCGTGCTCTCGGTTACGACGTGGATGCGGCGCTCGAGCAGCTGGACGACGCGCCGGCGCCGGCTGCTCCGCGGTCGGAGCGGACCTTCAACGAGCCCACAGAGGCGCCCCACCCGATTTGATCGTACGAAGGCGGAGGGCGTCGCCCCCTCTGCCGTTCGGGCCGCGTGGCCGCGGCCGTGAGGCGCGGCGCGCCGCGGTGCGACCCGTTCACCAGAGGTCCAACCTGCGCGATCCCTCCGGACTGGGACCTCCCGGATCGCTACCATGGCGCCCACCCAGACCGAAGGTTCGACACGGCAGGAGGGCCCGGACCGCATGACCGACCAGGCGCCGGCGCTGCGCGAGCACGGCAACGCCTACAACATCTTCATCCTGGTCCTGACGATCTTCTCGCTGGCGATCATGGTCCTGCTGCTCCTGCCGGTCACCCCGGCCGAGCACGACCTGCTGCTCCTCTACGACAACGTCGTCTGCGTGATCTTCCTCATCGACTTCGCGGTAAACCTCTCGGGCTCCAAGCCGAAGCGGGCCTACTTCATCAGCCAGCGAGGATGGCTCGACCTCCTGGGGTCGATCCCGACCATCGGCCCCTTCCAGGTCGGCGCGCTGCTGCGCCTCGCCCGCCTCAGTCGCCTTGCCCGGATCACCCGTCTCCTGCGCGGCCAGGCCGGCAAGGACCTGGTCAAGGACGTGCTCGCAAACCGCGGCGAGTACGCCACGTTCATCACGATCCTGCTGGCCGGTATCGTGCTCTCGGTCTCGAGCATCCTCGTCCTCGAGTTCGAGAGCCGGTCCCCGAACGGCAACATCAAGACCGGCGGCGACGCCATCTGGTGGGGCATCGTGACGATCACCACCGTGGGCTACGGCGACTTCTACCCGGTGACGTTCCTCGGGCGGATCACGGCAGTCTTCGTCATGTTCGGCGGCATCGGGATCATCGGCGCCCTCGCCAGCATCCTGGCGAGCCTGCTGGTCTCGCCGTCCTCTCCCGAGCCGGCCGTGGAGGCGGCGTCGGAGCCGGTCGGCCCGGAGGCGTCCGCAGCGGGCCGGGTCACAGCGGTGGCAGACCCGGCCGAAGCCCCTACCCCGGCCGGAGCCCCCGCACTCGATGCGGCGTCCACCAGCTCGATCACCGCCGAGCTGGCCAGCCTCCGCGCGGAGATCGCGGCGCTCCGCGCTGCGCTGCCGCCCGGCCCAGGCTGACCGGCTGACCCGCCGCGGGCGCGAAACAGCGCCGTTCGGCACTCCCCGCCTCCACCGGCGGCGCGGTTGAATCGGGCCGCAAGGAGGCTGCCATGACCAACCCCACGCCCGCGCACCGGGCCGACCTGGAGCCAGGCCAGACCTCGGCCTTCAGCGACGACTCCGCGGAGGACGGCCTGATCGCCGGCCGCCCCGTCGAGGATCGCGGCTTCGAGGTCGTCGAAGTCGGTGTCGGTGCGTCGGCCGGGCTCGCGCTCGGGGCCGTCGTCGCCGGACCCATCGGGGCCGCCGCCGGAGCCGTCATCGGGGCCGCGGCCGCCATGGTCGCCGGCGAGGCGATCGAGCGCCGCGTCGGACACGCCGCCGAGACGACGGACGCCACGAAGCCCGCGGCACCGTAGGCCTGGCCCTCAGGCCTGGGCGGAGCGCCGGTCTCAGGGGATCGCGCGCGAACCCCAGCAGCGAGCTGCGCACGAGCGGGTCGCCAGCCGGCCTGTGGGCGTTGAAGGCGGCGACGAAGACGTCGCCGGAGACGGTGGTCCAGCCCGCCGATCCGACGAGCGTGACGCTGATCAGTCGGCCCGACACACCGCGGTTGCGAAGGTCGACCGCCTTCAGGGTCCCCACGTCGGTGCGCGGGTCGGCCGCGAAGACCGACGAGAGCTGCGCCAGGGTGTACGTCCTGGTCTGCCAGGTGGCGTAGGGCGACCCCGCGTCGAAGGCGGCGCCCTTGGCGTCGCGATCGCTCGACCCGCGCAGGTAGGAGACCGGACCGGCGATCTTCGCCCCCGTGGCCGACACGAAGACGTTCTCGTTGCTCTCGGTCGCGCCGCCGCCGGTGGAGTGGAACATCGCGTTCGCGACGGCCTTCCCCGAGCGGAGGACCTGCCCCGCCGTGCCGGCGATGACCGTATTCGCCGCGCCCGTCTCGACGCGCACGCCAAGGTAGACCTGCGAACGGGTGTCGGCGTAGACGTCGAAGGTCCCCACGCCGGGCCGCAGGTGGTACGCGGCGTAGGAGCGGGCGGCGATCGTCTGCGCGGCTCGCGCGGCTACCGGCCAGGCCGACGGCATCTCGGCCGGCACGACTCCCTGCAGGTATGCCTCCATGCTGAGCTCGTCGACCACGCTGACCCGGGCACCCGCAACCCGGACCCGGAGCGCGCCCCTGAAGAGATCGTAGGTCGGTGACGCCGCCGGCAGCTGGAAGGTCGTGGCTGCGGTCGTCCCGCGGAGACGCAGGTCTGCCGGTGCCGGAGCCTGCAGGAGGGGCGCGCCCTTCGCGTCGTCGACCAAGAGCCGCCAGGCGGTCGAGGCACCCGCCGTCGCCGGGATGAGGCTCAGGCGGGCGTCGGCCGGGAAGACTGTCGCGGTCCCCTCGATCGTCCACGTCCCGCCGCGGCCGACCACGACCAGCGGGCTCGCTGCCGTCGGGACCAGGCCGTCGACCAGGAGGACACGGACCGGCGTCGTCGTCGGGATCGAGCCGATCGTCGTTCCCGGGTAATAGTGGGCCAGGATCGTCGCCGCA
>CAVZLW010000007.1:0-988776 GCA_963776285.1 uncultured Chloroflexia bacterium | reverse complement strand
AGATCCACAGGGCCGCGTGCGACGTCGGGCGGCCGACCTGGGCGCCGGCCCCACGCCGCCGTCGACCCGTCCGGGAGCGCGAGGACCTTCCGCCCCCCGTCGACGAGCCCGCTGGCCCTTCCGGCCACGAGCCGACACGACGACGATCCGAGGTCCGACCGGCTCGATCGAGCCCCGAATGGAGAGATCCGTCCCGATGAGTACGTCCGCGCTCGCCTCGTCGCCCTCCGTCGACATCCCGAGACCCGAGCTCCACGCGGCGGGCAAGACGGCCGTCGTCTTTCTGGTCGTCCTCGGGATCGGGGCGCTCGCAGGTGGGATCGCCCTCGCCTCCAGGCCCGACGGGAGCGTGATGCAGTTCGACGTGAAGCTGCTTGCGGGCAGCCCCTTCGGCGACTACTTCCTCCCCGGCCTGATCCTCGGGGGGCTGTTCGGGATCGGCTCGCTCGTCGTCGCAGCCATGGGCATCCGGCGCTCGCGTCTGGCCCCGTTCCTCGCCTTCGCGATCGGTTGCGCCCAGATGGCGTGGATCGTCGTCGAGCTCGCGATCATCAAGGAGGTCAGCGTCCTGCACCCGACGTTCTTCGGGGTCGGGCTCATCATCGCCGCCACATCGGCGCGATGGGGCTGGCCGACCTTCCAGGCGTGGCGCTCCGCTCGCTGACCTGCCCGCTGCGCCACCGGCCGGCGGGGAGCGGCCGGCCCTCCGACCGGCCCCGGTCCGGCCGTCGGCGTGCCGTGTCGATGCGAGTCCCTTGAAACTGCGGGCCGCCGCGAGCCCACGGGTGACGCGAACGGCCGCGAGGCGCTCACCCTCGGTTCCTTGGGCGAACCCCCATGAAGATGTCGCGACCCCCCTGGTCCACCAGAACGGAAGGCTCGAACCCGACGTCCGCCAGGAGCTCGAGCCAGGTGCCACGGGCGAAGAGGCCCATCACGTGGCGGTCATACCGCACGCGGACGTCAGTCTCACCCTCGCGGAGGAGCAGCGCGAAGTCAGTGATGTAGGTCGTGTCGCCGGGGTCGGGGTCGTACGTCCACTCGAGGTAGCGGAGCGAGCGCTCCATGCTGTCGTGGCCGCCGTGATCCGTCTTCGCCAGGAAGGTCTCTCGGACGCAGTCGGGCGCGAACGCCGCCGCCCCTCCCGGGCGAAGGTGGACGAAGGCGGTGGTCAGCGCTGCATGCAGGTCGGCCGCGCTGGCCATGTACATGATCGCGTCGTGGACGAGCACGGCGTCGAAGGTCCGGCCCAGGCGTGCTGACCGCATGTCGGCGACGAGGTGCTCGCAGCCCGGGTTCAGGGAGCGGCTCAGGTCGAGCATCTCCGGGGAGATGTCAGTCAGGGTCAGGCGCACGAGTGGGCGGAGGTGGGAGGCGGTGTTGCCGCCGCCCGATCCCAGCTCGAGGAGCGTCTCGAGCGGGCCATCCACGCGTTCCCGCAGGCAGCCGAGGATGAAGGTTGCCTCCTCGCCGTAGTCCTCCGGAGGCGTGAGCAGGTGGAACCAGTCCGCCAGCTCGTCGTACATGCGGAGGCCGTCACCGGCGACCTCGTCGGTCTGTCCCATCTCGCCTTCCTCGTCGTTCCCGCCCATGTCGCGGTCGCCGGCGCGCCTACGGACTTCCCATCGGCTCCCCGGCGGCGAAGCGGGCGATGAGCTCCGTGTATCCGGGCAGGCCGCGCTCGTAGCCGATCGCCCAGAACCCGGCGCCCGCGAGACCGCGATCGTTCGCGAGGGCGAGCTTTGGTGCCAGAGTGGCGGGCGAATCGACGTAGACGGCGCGCCATCCCCCGGCAGCCGAGGGTGTCGGCACCGAGCCGCTCCCTGTCGACGGGCCGCGCGCCGGTGACGCTGCCGCCGTGGTGGCGGAGGACGACGCTCCCGGCGTCGGCGTGGCCGGTGGGACCGAGCCGTCGGCGGAGAGAGCGTAGAGCTCGACCATCTCGATCGCGTCCCGGACCGGCACGACGGACGGATCCGCCAGCAGGTCCGCGTGCTGGCGGAGGATCCAGGCCTCTCCGCGGCCGGTCGCCGGCGCGCCGAGCTCCGGTCCGGCGACCGGCCACGACATCCCGTAGAGGGGCAGGCCCAGGAGCGTGCGCTCGGCCGGAACCCCAAGTGCCGCGTACAGGTCCAGGGACCAGACCAGGTCCTGGGCCTCGCCGTCTCTTCGGTCGATGGGGGCCGTGGCGCCCGGCTCCGACCCGGCGACGCGGTAGTCGTAGCCCATGAGGAAGACCCGGTCCGTTCCTGCCTCCGCCGCGGCGGCGGCCATCGCCGCCCCGAGGAGGCTTGCGGACGTCGACACCGACAGCCGGTCCGCCGGATCGGCGGCGACGACCGCTGCCCGCAATCGGCCGAGGAACGCTCCGTAGGCCGGCACCAGCTCCGGGTCCAGGGATTCCACGTCGACGTCGACGCCGTCACACTCCATCTCCGCGACGAGCGCCACGAGTGCTGCGATCGTCGCGTCCTGGAGCGCGAGGTTCCCGAAGAAGGTCTGGTTCCGCTGCAGCCCGAAGCTCGTGAACACGATCTCGACGCGGACGCCCCGCTGGTGGGCCTCGCGGATCACCTGCAGGCCGACCGGTCCGGTCATCCGCCGATAGCCGTTCTGCGTCGCGTCGATCGCACCGGTGCGGGTGTTCGTGACGCTGAACAGGGCGAGCGTGGTCAGGTCGGTGGCGCGCAGGTGGACCGCGATCGTCTCGTCCATCTCCCAGTACGGCAGGAAGCCGAAGACCTCGTGGCCGGGATTCGGCGGGTGGGAGGGCGGGGTCGCGGCCGACGGGCTCGGACCGGTCATCATTGGGGACGCGGTGGACGCTCGGTCGGGCTCCGGCGCGCAGGCCGCCAGCGTCGCGACGGCGATCGCGACGACGAGTGCAATCGCTGCGCGCGGTGGTCGAGGCATCGGCCAAGCCTGCGCGCGGCCGGTGCGATGGTCAAACGCCGCGCAGGCTCGCCGGCACCCTAGCCGGCCGGTCGATACCCCACGAGGCGCAGGGCCGCCGCGCGGAGCGCGTCCGGCGGAAGCGCCGGCGACCGCCCGGCCGAATCCAGGGCCAGGCCGTTGAAGAAGGCGAAGTAGAGGGCCACGAGGAGCTCGGGGTCGGCTGCGCTGACCGCCCCTTCCGAGCGTGCCTCGATGAAGACTCGCCGGACGTTCGCCCGGCTGCGGCGCTCGATGTCGGGCAGGTCGAAGCCGAGGGAGCGAACGACCTCCCGGCCCCCCCGGCCCGCGAGGCTGTCGCGGATGACGGCGAACGCGGCGTTGCCGTCGTAGAACGCGATCGTGCGCTCGACGAGGATCTCCAGCTTGCGGCGAGCCGGACCGTACTCCTCGGCCACGCCGGCGGTCATCGCTTCGAGAGCCTCGAACCCCCCGGCGAGGATCACCCGGAGGATGTCCTCCTTCGAGTCGAAGTGCCAGTAGACGTTGCCCGGGCTCATGCCCGCCCGAGATGCGACGTCCGCCACCCGGCAGGCGAAGAAGCCGCGCTCGGCGAAGACCTCCCGTGCCGCGTCGACGAGGCGGACGCGGCTGGCCTCCCTGGTCGCCTCGCTGTCCTGGCGCGAGCGGGGTGCCACAATTGCTCCTTTCATTGACTGTGGCTTCAGTCATGATCGTCGCACTGAATGGACAGTCAGTCAACCGGGGCCTGCCGCTTTCGGCCGGCCCGCGCGAGGAGCCGCTCCCGGCCCAGCGCGGGCGCCCATCCGGCGCCGCCTCGTCACGGCCCCCCTGGCTTCGCGTCTCGTGAGCACGGGCCGCCGGCCCGGAGTCGCTAGAGCTTCAGACGCTCCAGCAGGGTCACCAGGTAGCGCGAGCGCAGCTGCTCTGTCGCCAGCACTTGCCTGGTGGGGGGCAGCCGCAGGATCACGCCGAGGACCGCCGCCATGGCGCGGTGGCTCCAGAGGGCCCGGTTGTCGAAGATGCAGTCCTGCAGGCGCCCCCGCTCGATGGCCATCAAGACCGTGCGGTGGAGCGTGTCGACTGGTGTCACCAGGCGCTGGGCGCGCGCCTCGAGCCACAGCCCCTTCGTCGGGCAGACGCGGGTGCAGACGCCGCAGCCCAGGCAGGTGTCGGCGTCGAGGACCGCCCGGCGCTTGCGCGGCCTGTGCGGGTCGTTCGCCGAGACGAGGGTCATCGCCTCCACCGGACACCCGTCGACACACTTCCCGCAGCCGTTGCAGAGCTCGTCGTCCACGTGCGGCAGGAAGCTCGTCGTGTGCACCGGGGCGAGCATCCCGAACCGGCGCGCTGCGATCATCGCCTCGCAGCAACAGCCGCAGCAGTTGCAGATGAAGTTGACCCCGCGCTGGACGTTCTCCCCGAACTGCACGAGATTGTGGGCGCGGGCCTCCTCGAGGAGGTCCAGCCCTTCTGCCCGCTCGACGCGCCGGGCGAACCCGTGGCGGATCAACGAATCCGCCGTCCCCCCGAACGTCATGCAGATGGTCATCGGCGCGCCGCACGCGCGTCCCAGGTGCTCCATCTTGTGGCGGCAATAGCAGGTGCCGACGCCCATGTGCCGGGCTGTCCCGATGACCTCGCTGGCACGCTCGTGGTCCAGGACGTGCAGCCCGCCGTCCACGCGCGCCGGCTGGACCTTCCTCCGGGCCCGCTTCGTCGGCGCCGCGGCGGCCTCGTCCCCTTCCAGCGTCGAACGATGCGGCTCCCTCCGCCACGCGCTGTCGGCGACGGCTGCCTCGTTGACGAAGACGCGCCCGAGCTGCGTCTGGCCCTTCGTGAACAGGGCGAGGATGAAGTCGTCCTCGACCGTGAGGTACTGGTAGAACAGCTCGCTCAGCAGCCCCTGGTCGATGTCGTCGCGGACCCGCATCATCGAGAACTCGAAAAAGCCGGCCATCGGCGGCGGCAGCACGTAGACCGTGCCATCGGGGCCTTCCATGTCGAGGAGCACCGCGCGCGAGGCGAGCTCGTCGAGGAGACGGCGCGCCTCCGCCTCGCTCGTCTTCCAGGCACGGGCAGCGGCGGCGGCCGCGAACGGCCTGATCGGGAGCTGTGCGATCAGGCCCGCCTCCCGCTCGCTGAGAAGCAGCGCCAGGATCTGGTACAGGAGGTCCGATGGCGGGGCGCCCTGCGGGAACCGGTTCAGGCGGTCCGCCAGGCGGCGATACGCGTCCCCGGCCGCGACGTGGGCCATGGCCTCCTCATCGTCCTGCCGCGGCCTGGGACTCGGGCGCGGGCCGGCGGCGCCGACCTCACCGTCGCGAGCGCGGCGTCTCGTGCCAAGGGCGATTCCGACGGCGTTCGACCGTGCCGTCGGTCACCAAGCGACAACGCGCGGGGACACCATGCCGGCCGCCGAGCGTGGCACGCCGGCGCGACCGGGCTACTCGGACCGGCCATCTCGGACGGGAAGGCCTCGCCAAATCCGGTACGCTTGACCTTGCGGGAGGCGAACCCGATCCTGTACACAGGTGTCGAAACCAGCGGGCGGCCGATCAGCAGCGGAAACCGTCCGAGAATGCGTCGTCCGGGGGTAGCCATCACGAGGGTCCTGCTTCGGCGCACGAGCACGTTCCTCAGACGGGAAAGCCTGGGGCTGTTCGCGGCTGCCATCGTCCTCGTGTACGCCCTCGCCAACATCGTGCCGAACTCCGGCCCCACGCCGACGGGCCAGGAGGCCTTCTGCTACTGGTTCCCGAGCCTCGCCGACCCGTACGCAAGCTCGAACTGGACGCAGCCGATCGCGTACGTCTACTCGCCGGCGTTCCTGCAGGTGATCGCGGTGCTGAAGGCCCTGCCGTGGGAGGCCTTCTTCGCCACGTGGACGGTGTTGCTCCTGCTGGCCATCCGCTATCTCGCGGGTGCACGCCTGTGGGCCATTGCGATCGCCTTCTGCGTGCTCGAGATCCTGGGGGGCAACATCCACCTGCTCCTGGCTGTGGCGATCGTCGCGGGCTTCCGCTGGCCGGCCGCCTGGTCCTTCGTCGTCCTCACGAAGGTGACGCCCGGCGTGGGCCTTCTCTGGTTCGCGGTGCGTCGCGAGTGGCGGAGCCTCGGGATCGCCCTGGGTGCGACCGCCGCGATCGTCGCCGTCTCGTGGCTCGCCGCACCCGACCTGTGGACGCAATGGCTGACGGTGCTCGGCGCCAGCGCGACGAAGACGGCCGGAACGTGGGCCGCGGTCCCGGTGCCCGTCTGGGTCCGCCTGCCCCTCGCGGCCGCGATCGTCACCTGGGGAGCCCGAACCGACCGGCGCTGGACCGTTCCGGTTGCCGCGATGGTGGCCCTGCCGGCCCTCTGGTTCGGCGGCGCCTCCATGCTCCTGGCCGCGGTTGCGCTCGCCAGCAGCGGGGTCCGGGCTGGCACACCGCCGGGCACGGGAGACATCGACGGCGCCCGGCCTGCATGGCGGCCTCGCGCCACGTCGCTCCGGACCACCTGACCGGGCTCCCTGCCGCAGGCGATCCGCAGCCCGCCGACCGCCGGCCACCGCGCTCCGCCGGCGCACTCGGGGTCAGCGATCTGCCATCCGGTGCGCCGTGCGGCGTGCCAGGGCCAGGATGGAGAGCATCGGGTTGACGCCCGTCGCCGTGGGGAAGGCGCTGCCGTCCGTGACGTAGAGCCCGTCCACGCCCCAGACGCGCCCGTCGGGGTCGGCCACGCTGTTCCGGGGGCTCGTGCCGATCCGGCAGCTGGCCATCTGGTGGGCCGTGAAGAGGAGGACCCGGTTCGGGCTGATCGGGCGGCGCGCCAGCTCCGGGAGATATCGATCGAAGGGACGCCCTTCCTCCCAGGTCGCCGGCGGCGTCACGAGCGGGACGATCCTCCGGGCACCCGCCGCGTGGTGGACCCGCGAGAGCTCCAGCATGGCTCGTCCAAGGAGCGCGCGCTCAGGGGCCCCGGGTGCGTAGCGCACGGTCACGTCGCCGTCGCGCGACATTTGGACGCGGCCCGGATTGCGATCGCGGACGAGGGCCAGAAAGGCGGCGGTCCGCCCGCTGTCCGCCATGAGCGCCCGGTGGCCCGCGCTGGACCACCAGGGGAGGCCGCTGGCGATGAGGCCTGGGTGGGTCGGCGCAGCCTCGATGCGGAAGCCCCACGGTCCGTCGATCTCGGCATGGGACTCGCTGAGGATCGACTGCGGCACCCCGACCCATGGCTCGAGCGGCTCGGCATAGATGCCGGCGACGGCGACGACGGGATGGATCAGCAGGGATCGTCCGGCGGTCGCGGTGGCGATCCCCGACCGCAACAGGACCGCGGGCGAGAGGATGCTGCCGCCGGCGAGCGCGACGAGCGGAGCCCGGATGGTGACCTCACCGCCCGGCACCCGGGCGACGACCCCCGTCGCACGCCCGCTCTCGACGATGATCCGGCGGGCCTCGCAGCGATCGAGGACGACGGCCCCGGCGCCGCAGGCGGCCGCCAGGTACGTCCGCAGGGCCGACTTCTTGGCGCCCCGCCGACAGCCCACGGCACACGGGCCGCAGTCGCCGCACCCCCGGACGTTGCGCGGGACGACCGCCGACGCCAGGCCCAGCGCCTGGAGGCCGGCCAGGAGGCGGCCTTCGGCCCATTCGGCTCGCTCTCTGTCGTCGTGACCTCGATCTCCGCCTCAACGGCCGCGTAGTGTGCGTCGAGGTCATCCTCGATGCCGGCCGCGCGCCATTCGTCGCGAACGGCTGCCGGAGCGCGCAAGGACGAGCTCCAGTTGACGACCGTTCCGCCTCCGACCGCGCTCCCGGCACGGATCGAGATCCATCGGTCGGAGGTCGCGGCGAGTCCCCGATCCAGGAACAGGTCCGCGAGCCCGTCGAGCTCCGGCCCGCCGAAGCGGTCCTCGGCGACCATCGCGGCACGTTCCAGGACGACGACCCGCCGGCCGGCCGCGGAGAGCACCGCCGCGGCGACGGAACCACCCGCGCCCGAGCCGATGACGACGGCGTCGGCTTCGATCACCTCGCCGTCCGCCGGCGTTCGTGCCGTCACCGGCCCGATGTCGGGCGGGTCGGGCGGGGGTGGCCTGTAGCCGGTGCTCGCCCGCCAGGGAGAGTCCTCCATGCCGTAGACGAGAAGGAGCGTCAGGCGTTTCAGGTCCTGGAACGCGGTCCGCTTGAGCGGGATCGGCTGGCCGCGAGCCGGCGCAGGTACGCCTCGCGGCCGTCCTGGTCCAGGTGCGTGAAGCGAACGGGGCGACCGGCGAGGGCCAGGCTGCCTGCGCGGGAGTCCATGAGCCGCAGCAGGAGGTCGAGCTCGCGCGTGAGCGACGGGCGTTCGAGCGCGGCCACCTCGGCCAGGAAGCGGCGATGGACGCCCAGGTCGCTTGCAGGCGGGAGGCCCTCGCCGCCCGGGGCGAAGGCGTCGACGACGGCGGCGAGCGTCCGGTCACGATCGGTCATCGCGACGGAGCGTAACCTGCGGGTCGTGGTCGAGCGGGCGGCCGTCGCGGACCGCGGAGCGCGACGCCGCCGGGACCGGCCCGTGGGATGCGCCGCGACCGTGAGACGTGGGGCGCCGAAGCGCGCATGATGGCAGCGAGGAGGTGCCCGTGAGCCTGGCCTCCAGGACCATGATCCGCGACATGGCCGCGCTGTTCCTCGTTGCCGTCGCGTGCCCGGCGGCACTGTTCGGCGGCGCCCTCCTCAGCTGCGCCACCCAGGGCCTGACCGCCGAGTGCGCGCTCAACGGCATCCTCGTGTCGCCGATCATCCTGCTCCTCGCCGGGATCCTCGCCGGGATCCTGACGAGCGGGTGGCCGGGCCTCGGCTTCGTGGTCGTCGGCGCCCTGCTCGGGCTCGTGACGATCCCGCTCCTGGCCTCCTCGGTGGGCAACCCCGTCCCGATCGACCCCGTCCAGGGCGTGATGGCGTTGTTCTGGTTCCTGCCGCCGGTCGTGCTCGGCTACGGGATCGGGCGAGGCATCGTCCGCGTCGTCGGGCGATCGCACCAGGACGGCGCCTGACCCCGAGACCTGGCGGGCGTCGTCCCGAGACCGACGGGCGTTGCTCCATTGTCGACGCGCGTTGGCCACTCGCCACCGACGGTCGCGGCAATTCCCACGACCGTTGCCCAAGTTGAGTGCACCTGTCGGACCAACATGGCCCCGGTATGCGGTACCCGTCCGCGCTCGAGACACCCAGATTCAGGCTACGTCGAACGGATCGAGTCCGACGCCCATGGGTTGACGAGGACACGGACATGGACAGCGTTGAAGTCCTGGTGGCGCTCCTGATCTGGCTGCTCGTGATCGGCGCTGCGCTCCTGCGGGTTCCGGGCAGCAGCGGGCGCTCCCTGGTCGCCCCCTGGCTCGCTCTCACGCTGCTGTCGATGGCCTGCGAGTTCATCATCCTGTTCATCGTCACCTACGGCCTGCTGTTCACCCTCGGGACCGGGGCGGCGACGGTCGGCGTCATCGTGAGCGTGATCATCTTCGCGGCCACGCCCGTCGCATGGGCCCTCGCGCTTCGAAGGCGGGCGCACAGCGTCGCGGCGCACGGCTGAGCCGGGATCCTGGGGCGAACGCGTGATGGGAGCCCAGGGGCCCCTGCCGGGCAATGGTCAGCGCCTCGGCGTGTACCTCGGCATCGCCAGCTTCCCGGCGCTCGTCGCCGGCTTTCGCGCCTTGATCGACAGGCAGGCCGACATGCACGTTGTCGGCGTCCTCGACGATGGCGAGCCGGTGCGGGACCAGGTGGCCCGGTCCGCCGCCGACGTCGTCATCACGGAGTGCCTGCCCTACGCGAACACGGGCTGCGTCTCGTTCCAGGCGATCGAGACGATCCGGGCGGCGAACCCGACCATCAAGATCCTGGCCATCGAGTGCCGCTGCGGGAGCGAGCAGTTCTCGCTCGCCATCAGGGCCGGCGCCGACGGCTTCCTCACCCGCGAGGCCCAGCCCGCGGACGTCCTCGAAGCCGTGCGCCGCATCGCCGCCGGCGAGACGTACGTGAGCCCGGCGATCGTCACGCGGATGGTGAACACCTACGTCCTGCGCGCGCCCGAGGCTGGGCAGGCGGACGCCTACGAGTCGCTCAGCGAGCGGTCGCGCGAGATCTTCCGCCTCGCCGCCTTCGGGCACACCAATCGCGAGATCGCCCGCACGCTCCACGTCTCGGAGCAGACGGTGCACAACCACCGGGCCACGATCATGGAGAAGCTCGGCTTCCATGACAGGGTCGACCTCCTGCGGTATGCCCTTCGTCGCGGCGTGATCCAGGCGGCGGAGCTGTGACGCGCCTGCGCGCGGCGCTCGGGGGCCGGCGCCCTGCGGCCCTCCGGGCCTCGCTGCGACGCCTGCGTCCATCCGGCCCGCGGCGAACGCTCAAGGCCGTGGTGGCCGGCGTCGCCCTGGTCGCGGTCATGGCCATCTCCGCCATTGCCATCCTGGTGGTGATCCCCCGGGTCTACGACGAGTACGGCTTCCACCCGGAGCAGAACGCCCGGTCGTGGGCCGCCCTCACCCCGCAATACGCGGATTCCGCGCTGTGCCAGCGCTGCCACGAGCGCGAGTACGTCCCGTGGCAGGCCGCCAAGCACGCAGCGGTGACCTGTGAAAGCTGTCATGGGCCGTTGGCCGAGCACGCGGCCACGGCGCCGGTCACTGCGCCCGCCGGGAGCCTCGCGATCGAGATGCCGTCCGACGGGCTGTGCGCGGTCTGCCACGCGGCCGTGACCGGGAGGCGGCTCACCTTCCCCCAGGTCGACCTGACGCAGCACTACGCCGGCGCCCCCTGCCTGGGCTGCCACGACAGCCACGCCACGACGGCACTTCGGCCCCCCGACATCTCGCACTCGCTGGCAAACCTGCCGGCGTGTGTCACCTGCCACCGGCCGGCTGGACTCAAGCCCGTGCCCGTCGGGCACGAGGAGGGCCCCGACGCGGTCTGCCGGACCTGCCACAAGCCATCGACGGCCGGCGACTAGGAGCGCCCCATGAGCGATCCCCACGTGACCAGCTCGGAAGCCCCCGGTCGGGGCCGGATGATGCTCTCGCGGCGCCGCCTCCTGGGGCTCGGCCTGGCCATCGTCCCCGGCATCGTGGGCGCCAGGGCGCTGGGCCACCTGCTCTCGACCACCGACGAGAGCGTGGCAGCGGCGGCCGAGACGACCTCGCCGACCGGGCAGTACGACCCGGCGGCACATCGGTGGGGCTACGTGGTCGACACGACGACGTGCATCGGCTGCGGTCGCTGCGTCGAGGCCTGCAAGCTCGAGAACCACGTCCCCGAGGATCCGACCTGCAACCGGACCTGGATCGAGCTCCACGCCCTCCTGGACGACGGGACGGTCCGGATCGAGTCGCCCGACGGCGGAGTCCGCGGGTTCCCGCCGGAGAGCGCGCTCCCACCGGCACCCGGGGCGACCGTCCGCGAGGCCTACTTCGTGCCCCGCCTCTGCATGCAGTGCGAGAACCCACCCTGCGTCACGGTCTGCCCCGTCAGCGCCACCTACCGGACGCCTGACGGAGTCGTGCTGGTCGACCAGGACCGGTGCATCGGCTGCGGGTACTGTCTCGTCTCGTGCCCCTACGGCGCACGCTACATGGTGCCGGCCGGCGAGACGACGCCGAAGGGCGTTGCGGGCGTCGCCGACAAGTGCACGTTCTGCTACCACCGGACGACCCGGGGCCAGCTGCCGGCCTGCGTCGAGGTGTGCCCCGTCCAGGCTCGCATCTTCGGCGACCTGGAGGATCCGGCCAGCGTCGTGAGCACAACGATCCTCGACGACCGGGTCCGGACGATGCGGCCCTCGCTCGGCACGAGGCCGAAGGTCTACTACAAGGGCCTGCAGGGGGACGTGGACTGATGAGCGTCCACGTCGCCGGCCGTCACCTGTCCGCCGACCCGCGGGTCGCCATCGGCGCACTCCGGATCGAGATCGCGACGACCCCGCGACCCCTCAAGCTCTGGCTCGGCTTCCTGTCCGTCCTCTGCCTGATCGGCGCGGTCGGCGCGATCCTCAGCCTCCCTCCCGGGTGGGAGGTCTTCGGGACGACGCCCACCACCGAGTGGGGGATCCTCATCGGCGCCTACGTCTTCTTCGCCATCACCACGAGCGGCCTGTGCCTGGTCTCGTCGCTCGGCACGGTCTTCGGGATCGAGATGTTCATGCCGCTCGAGAAGCGCCACGCGCTGCTCGCCGTCCTCAGCCTGGTCACCGCGTTCGGCGTGATCGCCCTCGACCTGCACTACCCCCTCCGCCTGGCGTTCGGCGCCGTCCTGAGCCCGTCGCCGATGTCGCCGATGTGGTGGATGGGCGTCTTCTACTGTGTCTACCTGGTGTTCCTCCTCACCGAGGTGTGGAGCATGTTCACCGGGCACTGGGGGGTCCACCGGGTCGCCTGCCTGTGCTCCTCGGTCACGGCGATCTTCGCTCCGGCGACCCTGGGGGCGGTGTTCGGCGTGCTGGCCGCGCGAGGGTTCTGGCACGGTCCCTTTACGCCGCTGTTCATGATCGTGTCCGCCCTGCTGTCGGGCACGGCGCTCCTCGGGATCGTCTTCTACTGCGTCTCCCGCTTCCGCCTCGCCGGCTGGGAGCGCGGGACGAGCCTGGCGATCCCGGCGCTGCGGTTGGTGCTCACGATCGTCCTGGTCGTGGCCGCGCTCCTCCTCCTGCTGCAGACGATCATGGGCCTCTACGGCGCGGTTCCCGGGCTCTCCGACGCCACGCTCGCGCTGCTCGTCGGGCCGCTCGCGATCCCCTTCTGGGTGATCCGCGTCGGCCTCGGGCTGGCCCTCCCGATGGCGGTCCTCGTCCTGCCCCGGACCCGGACGCCGGCCGGCCTCTTCGCGGCCTCCGTCCTGGCCTTCGTCGGCCTTTTCACCGACCGGATGCTCTTCGTGAACGGCGGCCAGATCGCACCGACGACAGCGGTCTCGGGAGTCGTCTCGTCGCCGTGGGCGCCGTATACGCCGTCTCCCGTCGAGATCGCGATCGTCGTGGGAGCGCTCGGCTTCATCGGCCTCGCCTATACCCTCATGGAGCGCTACCTGCCGATGGGCGAGCACGAGGGCCATCTCGTCCGGGCGTCGCGCCCGCCTGCCGGCGACGATGACGCTGCGCTCGCCGCGCACGTCCCGGCGCCGCCCGCCGTCGCGCCGGCAACGCCATCCTCCGCCGCGCTCTCCGCAGCCGTGATGGACGGGCCCGGGGGTGCAGGGTGAAGACCCGGAGGATTCGACGGCTCGTCGCGGGGTTCATCGCGGCGGTGGCCATGCTGGCGATCGGGATCGCGATAGGCCTGGCCGTCATCAGCTTCGGCCTTGAGCCGCGGCGCGCGGCGCAGGCTCCGACGCCCACGCCCGCCCTCCCGTGCCGACTGCCTCTCCGTCTACCCCACCGGGCGAGCTCGCCCTGCAGATGCCGACGGGCGACTGCACGGCGTGTCACAAGACGCCCGGCGACGCGGTGAACGTGCCGCCCATCGGACACCCCCTCCAGGGATGGACCAGCTGCACCCAGTGTCATGCGAACGACCGCCTCGTCAAGACGGCGCCGGGCCACAGCGGGATCCACGCCGACCAGTGCCTCCTCTGCCACAAGGCGACGACGCCCGCGGCAGTGGATCGCCCGCACTCGCTCGCCAAGAACGCGAACTGCCTGGGCTGCCACGGGTCGCTCGCGCCGCTGCCGGCCAGCATGCGCAACCGCTCGGGCACGACCTGCTGGCTGTGCCACCAGGGCTCGGGCGCGCAGGCGCCGGCGTACGAGCATCCGACGCCCACCGACGGCAAATGCCTCACCTGCCACGTGGCAGGCAAGGTGGGCGCCCTGCCGAGCGATCACCGGGACCGCACCAACGCCATGTGCCTGGCGTGCCACGCCCAGTCGCCGACGGCCGCGCCGACCGCTCCGCACGACCTGGTCTCGCGCGCCGGCATGTGCACCTTCTGCCACGGGGAGACTCGCGCGCAGGACTAGCCGGGGCCGCTCGTCCCGCCCGCGGGGGGCCACAGGGATCCGCATACGCGACGGATGGCCCTACGCCGTACCCCCCGCCGTCGGCGGATAGTGGTACCCGCGTCCCGGGCGTCGATCCGGAGCGCCTTCCGCGAGGTGATGAGATCAGCGTGAGCACGAACGGGCACGGCCCGCCGAACGGCAGGAAGCTCGGCGTGCTCCTGGCCATCTTCGACTTCCCAATGCTCAACGTCGGGCTGCGCGAGGTCATCGACGCCGAGCCTGACATGGAAGTGCTCGGCGAGG
Source organism: uncultured Chloroflexia bacterium (assembly GCA_963776285.1). Taxonomy (GTDB): domain Bacteria; phylum Chloroflexota; class Limnocylindria; order Limnocylindrales; family CSP1-4; genus CTSoil-043. Next base: position 974,595 of record CAVZLW010000007.1, on the reverse strand, counting down.
TCCAGGACCGCGACGCGATGCGCGAGGAGGTCATGCGCTCGCCCGCGGATGCGGTGATCACGGAGTGCCTGCCCTACGACCGCTCGGGCTGCACCTCGTTCCAGCAGATCGAGGCCGTGCGAGCCGCGAAGCCTGGCATGAAGATCCTGGCGGTCGAGTGTCGCTGCACGAGCGAGCAGTTCTCGCTCGCCATCAAGGCGGGTGCCGACGGCTTCCTGACCCGGGAGGCCCACGCCTCCGACTTCGTGACGGCCCTGCGCTCGATCAGCCGCGGCCAGACGTACGTCAGCCCATCGATCGTCACGCGCATGGTGAACACCTACGTCCTGAAGACGCCCCAGGGCACGCTCGAGGACCCCTACGAGACGCTCAGCGAGCGTGAGCGCGAGGTCATGCTCCTCGCGGCCGTCGGCCACACGAACCGGGAGATCGCCCGGACGCTCCATCTCTCGGAGCAGACGATCCACAACTACCGGGCGAACGTGATGGAGAAGCTCGGCTTCCACGACCGCGTGGAGCTCCTGAAGTACGCGATCCGTCGCGGCCTGATCGACGTCGCGGACCTGTAGGTCGCGGCCCCTTCCGTCGCCGGGCATCTCGACGAGGCCGCCTCGCGGACATCGTGGCCGCCGCTGCTTGTCAGGCTGAGCTTGTCGAGGCGAGCCGGGCAAGGGCGTGCCCGGCTGGCGCCGGGGCACGCATGTTCCTGCCGTCGGCCGTCAGCGGTCGATCCGCACCGGCTCCGGAGTGAGGGCCGGCTCGCCGAGCGAGCCGAGCGATCCGAGCCCTGGACGATCCGTCGCCCTCGGCTCGTCGCCGATCGCGAGCGCGCGACGTGCCGGGATGAGGAGCGCCACGAACGCGCCGGCGCTCACGGCCACCGCCCCGACCCAGACCGCCGGGACGAGCCCGTCGACGAATGCCTGCGGTGAGACGTAGCCACCGAAGGCCGAGAAGACCGAGGCGAGGATCGCCACTCCGAAGACGCCACCGACCTCCCGAATGGTGTTGTTGGCGCCCGAGGCGCGCCCTTCCTCGTCGCGGCGGACCGCGGAGAGGACGAGGTTTGCGGTGGGGGCGAAGTACAGGGCCATTCCCGTGCCGGCCAGCATGAATGCCGGCACCAGGGCCAGGTACTCGACCGTCGGCGTGACGAGGGCGGCCATCCACGCCAGGCCGGCTCCCATCAGTCCCATGCCTGCCACCAGCAGCAGGCGCGGATGGATCCGGTCCGAAAGGGCGCCGGCGATCGGCGCCACGATGATCGGCATGCCGGTCCACGGGAGGGTCCGGAGTCCCGCTTCGAACGGCGAGTAGCCCTGGACGACCTGGAAGAACTGCGCCAGCAGGAAGATCGAGCCGAACATCCCGAACGACATCAGGAAGCTGACCCCGTTCGCGGCGCTGAACTGGCGGCTCCGGAAGAGCCGGGGCGGCAGCATCGGGCTCGGCGTCCGTCGCTCCCAGGCCACGAAGCCGGCCAGGAGCAGCGCCGCCGCAACGAACGCCATCACGATGGGGCCGCTCGTCCAGCCTTCGTCGTTGCCGTGAATCAGGCCCCACACGAGGGCCAGGAGGCCGCCCGACGCAAAGGCGAGGCCGGGGATGTCCAGCCGCGTGTCGGGGCCGCGGCTCTCGACGAGGAAGGCCGCCGCGAGGGGGATGGTGATGAGGCCGATCGGCACGTTCACCCAGAAGATCCACTGCCAGCTCACGCCCTCCACGATGGCGCCGCCGACGAGCGGCCCGAGGGCGATCGCGAGGCCCGTGATACCGCCCCAGGCGCCCAGGGCAAGCCCGCGGCGCTCAGGCGCCACGGCAGCCGAGAGGATCGTGAGCGTCAGGGGCGTCACGATCGCCGCGCCGAGGCCCTGCACGGCGCGGGCGAGGACGAGCGTGTCACCCGTGGTCGAGAGGGCGGCGGCGGCGGAACCCAGGGTGAAGATCGTCAGGCCGACGATGAAGACCCGCTTGCGGCCGAAACGGTCGCCGAGCGCGGCGCCGGTCAACAGCAGGACGGCGAACGTCAGGGTATAGGCGTTGACGGTCCACTCGAGCTGGGCCAGCGTGGCGCCGAGCTCCCGCTTGATCACCGGAAGCGCGGTCGTCACCACGAGGTTGTCGAGCGACACCATGAAGAGGGCCAGAGAGGTGATCAGGAATGTCGTGAGCGTGATCCTGCGAGTCAACGTGAGCTCCCTTCGTGGGCCCGGGTCGGACCCTCCATGCTATTAGTGATCAACCACTAGCTTAGGTCGGCAAAAAAGGGTGGCGCGGCGTCGATCTATGCGGGACCCTCCTCGCAGATGCGCTGCCAGGCCACGTCCGCCTCATCGAGCTCCATCGCCGCGGCAACGTTGAGGAGCATCCCCTCCGCGAAGAAGGCGCGGAGCGTGGAGGCGGGTTCCCCCGACAGCTCCGCGACCCGAGCCACGAGCGAGGCGAACCGCCGGCGCACCAGGCTTCGGACCTCGGGATCGTCGCACGCGGCGAACGCGTGCAGCTGGAGCCGCAGCAGGGCGTGGTCGGCCAGCAGGTCGCCGTACGCGTGTCCGATGGCAGCAAGCACGCCGTTGAATCCCGGCGGCAGAGCGGCAACGGGGTTCCGCGCCGCTTCGTCGAAGGCCATCTCGATGCGGTCGTAGGTGCGCTCGACGGCCGCCAGGAACATCTCGTGCTTGGAACCGAAGAGCCGGAAGAGATATGGCTGCGAGACGCCGGCGCGACGGGCGACCTCCTCCGTCGACGTGCCCGCGTAGCCGCCGATGCCGAAGGCCTCGACGGCCGCCTCCACGACGAGCACGCGCCGATCGTCGGCGCTCATGCGGGGCGAGCCGCCGGCGCGTGGGGTGGGAGCGTGGTGCAGAACGAGGTCCATGCAACGCATGTTAGTGACCAATAACTACCGTGTCAAGACCCCGAGAGCCGCCGCGTTGACCCGAGGGCCGCCGCGTTGACCCGAGAGCCGCCGCGTTGACCCGAGAGCCGCCCCAGTGGGGCCGCCGGCCTCTGCGAGGACCTGCAACGCGCGAGGAGCCCACGGAGTCGCCCATCTCCACCTTGGGACCTCCATCCCGGCGTGCCGCGACCTCCGGCACTGCCGCTGCCGGCCCCCCCTGCCGATCATCCGGCTCGGAGGTGCCCTGGATGCTTCGCGCGCTCGTTCGCCTTGTCGTCGGCGCGACGCTGGCCGCCGTCGGCCTCGCCGCCGTTCTCTTCGCGACCAGCCGGCGGTTGGGCGGCCGGATCGCCGCCGATCGCCGTCGCCTGCTCGAACGGCCCCGACCACCCCACCCTCCCCTCGTGACCGAGGAGATGCTGGCCGGCCTCCCCGAGCCCGCCCAGCGGTACCTGCGGCACGCCGGCGTCGTCGGGCGGCCGATGGTGGACACCGTGCGCGTGCGCCAGGCGTGCAGGATGCGACCCGCCCCGAACGGGATCTCGCTGCCGATCGTGGCCGAGCAGTGGTACACGGTCGAGCCGCCCGGGTTCATCTGGGACGCCACCGTTCCCGTCGCGGGGATCCCGGTCGTCCGGGGACGGGACGGCTACGTCGAGGGTCGAGGGATGATGACCATCAAGGCGGGCTCCGTGATCCCGGTCGTCGACGCCGCCGGACCCGAGATGGACCACGCGTCGCTCCTCCGCCACCTCAGCGAGATGCCCTGGTTCCCGAGCGCCTTCCTGCGCGACCGGGTCACCTGGGAAGCGATCGACGACACGAGCGTCCGAGTCACGATCGTCGACGGCGACCTTCGGGCGACGGGCACCCTCGAGATCGACGCGGAGGGGCGCCTCGTCGCCTTCCGCTCCGAGCGCCACGCGATGGTGGGAAAGGGGTTCGAGCTGCGCCCCTGGTCGGCCCCCACCTACAGCTACGGCGAGTTCGAGGGGCTCCGCCTGCCGGTCAGCGGCGCCGCTATCTGGACCTTGGCCGACGGAACCGAGCTGCCGTACATCGAGGTCGAGCTCACGGACGTGGAGTACGACCCGCCCCTTCCTGCCTGAGGGAAACGGCGGCGAGCCGGGCGCGGGGCAACCCGCAGTCGCGCGTGCGTCGCGGCCCCCGGAACGGCGCGGGGACGATCGAAGGGCGCCGGTCCGCACGTTCGCCGCCAGGCTCACGGCTGGCAGCTCCGTGGCGTGGAATCGACGCTCGGGGCGCCCCGGAGGTTGGGCGCGGCCTCGGAGCCGGCCCGTCCGAGCGTGCGCCGCCGCGGCGCGGGTGGCGAGTGCCATCGGTCGGATCCTGCGGATCGTCAGAGGGGCCCGTCGCCGAGCATCGTCGCCCGGTCGCCACCGGGCTCCGCGGTCGACCGGGCGGGCCGGCAGGGGCCGAGATCCGCGCCTGCGACGGTCAGCGGGCGAGGTGCGCCGTGACGTGATCCACGACCGTCGCGGCGTCGCGACCGACGCCGTAGATGATCCCGGAGCCGCGCGTGCGGAGCCACGGAAGGCCCAGCGCGTAGAGCCCGGGAACCTGCGTCACGCCCTCCACGTGACGGACGCTTCCCCGGTCGTCGAGCAGGTCGCGAGGCAGCCACTCCAGCGATGCGCGGAACCCTGTGGCCCAGATGACCGTGGAGATGCCCGCGCTCACGAGGTCCAGCCGGGCCGGTCCGTGGACCGCCTCGGGGTCCGGATGCGGCGCATCGGCCGCGTCGTCCTCGAGAAGGGGCGGCGCCTGCAGGCCCGCCGCGGCCAGGCCCTCTGCGATCAGCCGGTTGGACATCGCCGACTGCTCGTCGCCGAAGCGGATGTTGGCCCCGAGGTCGTCGTCGAAGAGCAGCCGTCCGCCATCGATCGCCCGAAGCCTGCCCGCCAGCCGTGCCCCACGCCTCCCGAGCCATTGCAGGCTGAGCGTGTGGCCGTGGCGGCCGACGCCGGAGATGATCGGCTGGGGCGCGAACTGCAGCGAGGGGTCGGGGAGCCTGTCGACGGGAAGGTCCATGAACCCGGCCGGGACCAGCCACTCGAAGACGTCGCGGCCGCGGTTGCGCCGTCGGAATCGCGCGACGCGGCTGGTGGCGAGGTGGACGGTCCGACCAGCGTCGAGGAGGTCCTCGGCGATCTGGCCGCCCGACTGCGCCGCGCCGACCACCAGGACCGCGCCGTCCGGGAGGGCGCCAGGGCCGCGGTATGCCGACGTGTGCAGCTGGACGACGTCGCGCGGCAGGGCCCCAGCCATCTCCGGGATCCGCGGCACCCGCTGGACCCCCGATGCGACAACGACGGCGCGCGTGCGGAGCGTCTCGCCGGTGCCGGCGAGACCCAGCTCGAAGGTCCCGTCGGCGCGACGGCCGAGGCGCACGACTTCGACGCCGGTCCGGACCGGGAGGTCGAAGGCGGCCGCGTAGGCCTCCAGGTGGCCGGCCCACGCGCTCGCCGACGGGAAGCCGTCGCGGGGGCCGAGGTCGTCCTCGACACCCGGCAGGTGGTTCATCCAGGCGGGCGTGTTGAGGCGGAACGTGTCCCACCGCTGGGTCCGCCACGTCTCGCCGATCGCGCCGCGCTCCAGGACCACGTGCTCGATCCCACGCTGTGCCAGGTGCCAGCTGGCGGCCAGGCCCGCCTGGCCCGCCCCGACCACGATCACGCCTTCCATGGATGGTCCCCCTGCGGCGACGGGGCTCCTACCAGCGCTGGTGCACGAGTGGCTTCGCTCGCTGCTCGTACAGCTCGTGGATCCGCGCCATGGTCGCCGCGCTCAGCGGGGGCAGGTCCGCCGCCGCGGCGTTCGCGCGCGCCTGCTCGGGCGTCCTGGCGCCGGGAATGGCGGCCGTCACCTGGCCGGCCATCAGGATCCAGCGCAGCGCCGCCTGGGCGAGGGTGGCACCCGGCGGCACGAGCGGCCGCAGCTCCTCGACGAGCAGGAGCCCCGTCTCGAAGTCGAGGCCCGCGAAGGTCTCGCCCACGTCGAACGATTCGCCGTGACGGTTGAAGGCACGGTGATCGTCGGCGTCGAACGTGCTGTCGCGGGTCAGCTTGCCGGTGAGGAGCCCCGAGGCGAGGGGCACCCGGGCCAGGACGCCGACGTCGCGACGCGCGGCCTCGGCCAGGAGCCGGTCCGCCGGGCGCTGGCGGACCACGTTGTAGATGACCTGCACGCTCGCGACGCCCGGGTATTCGATCGCCTTGAGGGCTTCCTCGACGCGCTCGACGCTGACCCCGTAGGCGTCGATCGAGTGGTTCGCCACAAGCTCGTCGAGCGCGAGGAAGAGATCCGGGCGGTAGTAGACCTCCGTCGGCGGGCAGTGCAGCTGGACCAGGTCGAGGCGGTCGACGCCGAGCCGCTCGCGGCTGGCGTCCACCCAGCCCCGGAATGCCTCCGGCGTGTAGTTGGCGGCGACCTGCGGCACGCTCCGGCCCATCTTCGTGGCGACGACGAAGCGCTCGCCGGCCCGCTCGCGAAGGAACCGGCCGATCAGGCGCTCGCTGCGGCCGTCGCCGTAGACGTCGGCCGTGTCGATGAGCGTGACGCCGGCGTCGGCGGCGGCGTGAAGGGCACGCAGGCTGACCTCGTCGTTCACCTCGCCCCACGAGCCGCCGATGGCCCATGACCCGAAGCCGATCGCGCTCACCCGGTGGCCGGTCTTCCCCAGCCTGCGGTATTCCATCGTCTGCCTCCGAGTTCCGGGGCGAGGGCACGGGCTCCGCGCACGCCCCAGATTGTAGAGGCGGCTCGGCGGCGCAGGGCCGTGCCGGGCGGCCGGTGGATCGACGCCATTGATCGTGCCGCGCGCCGACGTCGGGTACTCTCCCGCGATGAGCGGCCAGCGCATGCCCGAGCCCGATGTGCCGCCCGCCGGCGTGCCCGCGGACACGCCTGCCCTGCGCGCCGTCGCCGGGACCGGGCTCGCATACCGCGTCGTGCGGACGGTCCCGGCGAGCAGCGCCGAGGAGAGCGCCCGGCTCCAGGGGATCGACCCGGGGTCGCTCCTGCGCACGATCGTGGTTCGGAGGGGGGCCGACGACTACGTCTTCGTCCTGGTCCCGGCCGGGCGGCGCTTCGACTGGCCGAAGCTCCGGGCACACCTCGGGATCACCCGGCTGTCGCTGCCGGACAAGGACGAGGCGAGAGCCGTGACCGGGTACGAACGCGGGGCGATCACGCCGCTCGGGGCGAGCCGCGCCTGGCCGGTCGTCGCGGACGCGTCCTTCATGGGTCTCGAGCGCGTCGCGATCGGCGGCGGCGCTCGCGGCGTGAACCTCCACATGGCGCCCGCCGATCTCGTGGCGGCGCTGGCGGCCGAGGTCGCCGACGTGACGATCCCGGAGGATGCGACGGCGGAGTGACGGCCTTCGGCGCGAGGGCCGCCGCGACGGCCGAGGCTCAGGCCACCGGCTCGGGGGCCCTGGCCACGGGCGACACGTAGAGGCGAAGCTCCGGGAAGCGGCGGACGACCGCAGCCAGGCCGACGAGACAGAGGATCCCGCCTGACACCACGGAGAACTGCGCGCTCGTGAGAGCGGCGACCACGGCTGCTTCCGCGTCGCCCAGCCGCGGCCCGCTGGTCACGACCAGGATATGGATCGACGCGACCCGTCCCCGGATCTCGTCGGGCGTCTCGAGCTGGAGGATGGACGACCGCAGGACCGCGCTGATGACGTCGGCGGCCCCGGCGAGGGCGAGGAACAGGAGCGCGAGCCCGAAGCTGCTCGTGGACAGGCCGAAGGCGGTGATCGCCAGGCCCCAGGCGGCGACCGCGACGATGACGGCGCGGCCCGGGTGGACGACCCGGCCCACCCAGCCGGTGAGCGAGGCTCCCACGAGGGCACCTGCGGCGGGGGCGGCCGTCAGCAGCCCGACGCCGGCCGCGCCCACCCCGAACACGTTGAGCGCCAGGGCCGGGAAGAGCGAGGTCGGCATCCCGAAGACCATGGCCACGAGGTCGATGACGAACGTGGACAGGACGATCCGCTTGCGGCGGGCGAAGCGGAGGCCCTCGGCGACGGTCTTGAGGCTGGGCCGCGCCGCGCCCGGGTGGGGCGGGATCGGGGCGATCAGCAGCAGCGCGACGATCGCCGCGACGAAGGTGACCGCATCGAGGAAGAAGGCGGAGGCGACGCCGACGGTCGCGATGAGGATCCCGCCGAGGGCGGGCCCGGCGACCGCCATCGCCTGGAAGCCGAGCTGGTTGAGGGCGATGGCCGCAGGAAGGCGCTGGAGCGGGACCAGCCGTGGGACGGCGGACGACCGCGCCGGCTGGTCGACGGCCCCCAGGCCCGCCGCCACGAAGGCGACGGCGTAGTAGCCCCAGATGGGGGCGCCGGGCGTCATCGCCAGCCCGAAGAGCGCGGCGCTCGTCACGGTCAGCCCGAGCTGGGTCAGGAGCAGCAGCCGGCGCCGGTCGACGGCGTCGGCGACGGCGCCGCCGCCGAGCGCGAAGATGAGGATCGGGACGAGCTGGACGAGGGCCAGCAGCCCCACCGCGAGGGTCGAGCCTGTCAGCACGTAGAGCTGGAACGGGAGGGCGACAACCGTGATCTGGCGGCCGGCCCCACTGATGACCTGGCCCGTCCAGAGCAGCCGGTAGTCGCGGTCGCGCCGGAGGGGCTCGACGTCGAGCAGGATCCCGCGCAGGCGCCCGCGTCGCGCCGCGGGATCGGAGGGCATGCTCACAGAGTATGCGCGGCCGGACAGACCGGCAGGCGGGCGGCGCAGGCGGGCCTCGATGGTCGCATCCGGGAGTCATCGGCCGGGTGGGATGGGAAGATCCGGGCCCGCCGGGCGCGACGCGCCTCCGGGCGTCGCGCGGCTCCCCTACCCTTCCGGGGATGGATCGCTACGCCGACGTCTCGTACTGGATGGAGACCAGTGGCGACCTCACGCCGCGACCGCCGCTCGACGGCACCACGGAGTGCGACGTCGCGATCCTCGGCGCCGGCTACACCGGGCTCTGGACCGCCTACTACCTCCTGAGGCGGCAACCGGGCCTCCGAATCATCGTCGCCGAGGGCGAGATCGCGGGGTTCGGCGCCTCCGGCCGGAACGGCGGCTGGTGCGCGCCGGACCTCAACATCTCGATGGACCGGCTCGCCCGGCTCCACGGCGAGGAGGCTGCGCGACAGGTCCAGCAGGCCACCTACGACGCGGTCGAGGAGGTCGGGCGCGTGGCAGCCGCCGAGGGGATCGACGCCGGCTTCCACGAGGGCGGCGAGCTGCTCGTGGCGCGAGGCCCGCACCACGTCCCGTCGATCGAGGCGTCCTTCAGGGAGTACGAGCGGTTCGGCTTCGGCGAGCGCTACCGGCTCCTTGACGCCGCGGGCGTCGCAGAGAAGATCCGGATCGCGGGGGCGGTCGCCGGCCTCTGGTCCCCCAGCGCCGCCGTCGTCCACCCGGGACGCCTGGTCCGGGGCCTTGCGACGGTCGTCGAGCGCCTGGGGGGCCGGATCGTCGAGCGGACGCCCGTCTCGGACGTCCGGGCCGCCGTCGCCGGGGCTCCCGCCGCGCTGGTCACGGCGAAGGGCGAGATCAGGGCCCCGGTCGTCGTCCTCGCCGGGGAGGCGTACCTCGTCCGCCTGCCCAGCCTCCACCGCCAGCTCGTGCCGATGTACTCGCTGATCGTGCTGACCGAGCCGATCGACGACGCCGCGTGGGCGGAGATCGGCTGGGCGGGCCGCGAGGTGGTCGCCTCGGCGCGCCTCTCGATCGACTACCTGTCCCGGACGGCGGACGGCAGGATCCTGTTCGGCGGGCGCGGTGCGCCGTACCGTCTCGGGTCGCCGATCAAGGACGCCTACGACCGCCACGACCCGACCCACGAGATGCTGCGCGACTTCGTGCGTTCCTGGTTCCCGATGCTCCGCGACGTGCGCTTCACGCACGCCTGGGGCGGGCCGCTGGGGATGCCCCGCGACTGGCACCCGACGTTCTCGTTCGATCCGCGGAGCGGCATCGCCAGCGCCCGGGGCTACGTCGGCCACGGGGTCTCGACGGCGAACCTCGCCGGCCGCACGCTGGCCGACCTCATCACGGGTGAGCGAAGCCCGCTGACCGAGATGCCGCTGGTGAACCACCGCAGCCCGGACTGGGAGATCGAGCCGCTCCGCTGGCTCGGGATCCGCTACACGCAGGGCGCCGTGTCGCGCCTGGACCGCCGCTCCGAGACGACCGGAAAGCCGCCCACGGGCCGCTCGCTGGCCGAGCGCATCGCCAGCCACTGACCGACCCGGCGCGGCGTCGTGCCCGCGCCGCGGCGACGGGCCGCCGCCCCGCCGCCCCGGCGCTCCATCGCCGTGTCGCCCCGCGAACCCCCGGTCAGGCCAGGGCCTCGGCCACTCCCGGCAGCTCCGCGGCGAGGTCGAATGGCGCCCCGGCGCCCCGGACAAGCGAGACCATGGCCGCCTCGATCGCGGGGTCCAGAAACGGCCGCACGTAGGCGCCGAGCAGCTCGTCCACGCGCCCGCGCGCGCGCGTCGCGGCGTCCGGCCGGCCGGCGTCCTCCCAGGCGCGCAGCGAGGCCCGGTCGATCACCGAGGACGGGAGCGCCTGCTCCGTCCGGAAGAGTCGACGGGTGTCGGACAGCTCGAGGAAGCGGGCCTCGGGACCGGCAGCCCGGATCATGGCCGTCGCCAGGGTCTCGGTGGGCGTGCCGATCCCCCGGACCAGCCGCTGGGCCATCCCGATCCCCTCGGCGTCCAGGACCAGCTTCTCCGCGCTCTGGCAGCGCAGCGAATTGAGCATGCCCGCGCCGGAGATCATGTCGATCCCCGCCAGGGCGCCGACGAGGGCGCCCATCCCGCTCTCCAGGCCGGCCTGGTGGTCGATCATCTTGCCGTCGGTCGCGCCGAGGTACCCGTGGGTCGGGAGGTTGAGGTCCTTCCCGACCTGGGCATAGGCGGCGTCGAGCATGGCTGTCTCGATTGCCCCCATCGGGGTCACGCCGGTGCGCATGTCGACGATCGCCGGAGCGCCGCCCCAGACGATCGGCGCCCCGGGCCGGGCGAGCTGGTGGATGGCGATGCCCGCGAGGCACTCGGCGGCGTGCTGGACCACCGAACCGACGAGGGTGACCGGCGCCGCACCGCCCGCGAGCGGCATGGAGACCATCTCCGCCGGCACGCGAGCCCGGGCCAGGTCGATGAGGTTCCGGGCACCGAACGCCGTCCACGTCAGGGGCGGCGACGGGCAGACGTCGAAGACCGCCCGTGGCCGCGTCGCGAGCGCCTCGCGGCCGCCCGCGTCGAGGGCCAGGAGGTCGATCATGGCCGCCGTGCCCTCGGGGCTGAACGCGCCCGTGACGATCGGCTTGGCCGAGCCGAGCAGCACGAGGAACAGGCGATACAGGTCGCCGATCTCGTTGGGGACGTCGCCGCAGACGATCGCCGTCGACTGGGCGGCGTAGGCCGGCAGCGTCTCCGCGACGCGCACGAGCCGGACGAGGTCAGCGGACCGAGACGGGCGGTGGTCGCCCGTGACAGGGTCCAGCACGTTGACCCCGGATGAGCCGGGATCGTACTGGACGATGCCGGCGCCGTAGCGGACGGCCGGCAGGCCGGACCGGTCGAACAGGTCGAACGACGCCGGCACGGTCGCCAGGGCACCCTCGACCAGGACCGTCGGGATCCGCACGGCCTCGCCGGCGACCTCGGCGCCGGCGGCGGCCAGCAACGCCACCGCCTCGGCATCCTGGACGCGGACGCCCGGGTCGCGCAACAGCTCGAAGGCCTCGTCGAGGATGCGCCCGATCAGGTCCGGCCCGAGGAGCCTGAGGACCGGGCGGAGCGGCTCGCCTCCGGCGATCGCGCTCACCGCCCGGCCGCCATCGGGGCGTCGACCGCCTTGGGCGCCGGCTCCTCGCCGGCCTCGCGCTCGACCGCACCGACGACGCGGGCAAGCTCGGCTGCCAGGGCAGGCTCGAGCGCCTCGGGCTGGTGGGTGGCGAGAAGCTCGCGCGCCTTCGCGTTGGCCCATGCGCGCGGGCCACCGCCCTCGGATTCCACGACACCCATCGGCCGCCGGTCCATGAACCGCGGGCGCCACATCGAGCGCATGTGGCGCCGGGTGTGCGGCGACGTGAGGTAGTCGCCGGCCGGACCGACCTCGGCGATCGCGTCGAGCGCGAGGGACTCGTCGTCGACCGGGATTCCCTGGAGCGTCGCCCGGACGATCGAGTAGATCTCCGCGTCGAGGAGGAGCTGCTCGTGGGAGAAGATGCGGCTGCCGTTGAGCAGGCCCAGGCCCAGGAGCATGTCGGAGCCGGCCGCCGACGCGAGGAACGCGGACAGCGCGTTCTCGACGCCCGCCTGCCAGTCCGGCGCCTTGGCGCCCGTGGCGAACGCGCCCATGGAGAGCGGGACGTGGTAGAAGTCGGCCAGGGCGTTGGTCGCCGCGCCGAACAGGAAATCCTCCGGGCCGCCGCCGGTGTAGGCCCCGGAGCGAAGGTCGATCGCGGTCTGGGCGGCCGCGTAGTAGACCGGCGAGCCCGGATAGGCGATCTGCATGAGGGCGAGCGCGGAGATGACCTCGGCGTTGCCGACGACGAGCGAGCCGGCCACGGTCGCGGGGCCGGTGAAGGCCGCCGACGCCATCGTCATGTACCCGACCGGGATGCCGGCCTCGGCGGCCACGAGACCGGCGTCGATGCTCCCGCCGTCGTGCCCGAGCGGACTCGTCGTGCACTGCATCATCGAGAGGACCGGGCGGGCGCGGAGCGCAGCGCGGCCGCCGACGATGGCGGCTGCCATCTCGACCGCCGCGCGGGCCTCGCGCTCGGTGACGATGGATTCCGTCTGCACGTGCTTCGTGCTGTTGGCCCAGCAGGCGAGCAGCTCGTGGAGTGACCGGGAGGCCGCCGGCCGGTCCTGGGCGGAAACCGGGATCCAGTGGAAGGCGACCTCGTCGAGCGCATCCGCGAGGCGCGCGATCTCCGCGACGTCCGCCAGGCGGGAGGGGCGGCGCTCGCCGGTCTCGAGGTCGGCAACCTCGATGCCACAGCCGTCGGTCGCGGCGTAGACGTGCTCGCCGTCGAGCGACAGGTCGAGGGCCGGGTCGCGGGCAGCCAGAGGGTAGACCGGAGGGGCGGACGCGAGGGCGGATCCGATCATCGCCGGCGGGGCCTTCACGATGCCCGTCGCCCGGTCGACGCGGGCGCCGGCAGCGGCCCAGAGGTCCAGCGCCCGCGCGGACGGGAAGCGGACCCCGACGTGCTCGATGACGTGCAGCGTCGCATCGTGGATCCTGGCGACGGCGTCGGCATCGAGCACCTCGACCCGCAGGCCGCGCGTGGCGATCGGGTTCAGCGGAGCGCTCACCGTGCGGCCCCTTCCGGGGCCGCCGCGACCAGCCGCTTCGCCAGCTCGACCGCGCCCATCGCGTCCTCCGAGTAGCCGTCGGCGCCGATCTCGGAGGCCCATTGACCGGTCACCGGCGCACCGCCGACCATCACCTTGACCGGCGGTCGGAGGCCGGCATCCACGAGGGCGGCGATGACGGCGCGCTGGCCGGTCATCGTCGTCGTGAGGAGCGCCGACAGGCCGACGATGTCGGCGCGGTGCTCGCGGGCGGCCTCCACGAAGCGCTCGGGGGCCACGTTGACGCCGAGGTCGTGGACCTCGAAGCCGGACGTCGAGAGCAGCATCCCGACGAGGTTCTTGCCGATCTCGTGGATGTCGCCGGCGACGGTGCCGATGACGACCCGGCCGGCCACGCTCCGCTCCACCGAGGCTGCCTTCAGCTCGGGCTCCAGCACGGCGAGGGCGCGCTGCATGGCGCGGGCCGCCAGCATCATGTCGGGGAGGAACAGATCGCCGGCGGCGAAACCTGCCCCCACTTCCTTCATGCCGGGCATGAAGCCCTCGTCGATCGCGACGAGGGGCGGGATCCCGGCGGCGATCGCGGCCGTCGCCGCGGCCTGGGCGGCGTCGGCGTCGCCGTCGACGACGGCCTGGCGCATCGCCTGGAACTCGGTGTCGGTCATGAGACTGCTCCTCGGTGCGTCGCGGTGGGTGCCTGGAGGGTGGGGTGGATGGGGCTTCGAGGGCCGGGGGTCGCTGCCGGATGGCCCGGGCGTCAGAGACCGGCCGTCGCCTCGGCCCGCTCGACGACGGCCCGCACAGCCTTCTCCACGTCGGGCTCGAGCGGCGGCGGGAGATGGCTCTCGAGGAGCTCGTCCACCCGGGCTCTCGCGCGCTGGGCCAGTGTCGTCGCGCCGGCGGTGCGCCACGCCTCGAACCCGCGGCGGTCGAAGAGGGTCGGATACCAGCGCTCGCGGTAGTGGGCGATCGTGTGGTCGATCTCGAGGTACGAGCCGTCCACGCCATGGGCATCGACGAGGTCCAGCGCCAGGGCCTCCGCGGAGATGTCGACCGGACGCACCAGGGCGTTGATCCATCCGGCCAGCTCGTCGCAGATCGCCAGCTGGACGAGCGACCCGGTGAGGCCCGACTCCAGGTATCCGCAGTCGTGGACCAGGTGGCCGCCGGCAAGGGCGTCGGCGAGCATCGTCATGCCCGCCTCGGCGGCGGCCTGCTCGTCGACAACCTTGGAGTCGCTGCCGGCGCCCAGGCTGAACATGGGGAGGCCCCAGCGATGGGCCAGCGCCGCGGCGACGCCCTTGGGCTCCGGGCCGGCGTACGGGTCGACCATCGTGCGCAGGTCCAGCGAGTCTCCTCCGAAGGCCGGGACCACGATCGGGGCTCCCTCGCGCGCGAGCTGCGACAGGACCACGCCGGCGAGGACTCCGGCGGTGTTGATGGCGATGGTCCCCGCCAGCGTGATGGGCCCGGTCGTTCCGCCCGAGGTGACCGGGATCCACAGGGCCGGCACGCCACGTTCGGCGCAGGCGAGGAGCTTGCGGACCGAGTCCTCGTTGAAGAGCAGGCCGCGGGTCACGTTGATGTAGACCGCCGCATGGGGTCGCTCGGCGTGCGCCTGGCGACCGCCGGCGACGGCCTCGGCCATCTCGAGGGTGTCGAGCATCCCCGCGACGTCATAGCTGACGAGCACCAGCGGCTTTCGTGTCAGGGCCAGCATCGCGGCGGCCTGGTGGCGATCGGCGAGGGCCTGGTCGAGGTCCGAGGGGAGGAACATCGACATCACGAAGTCGATGTTGGGAAGGGCGTCGGCCAGGGTCAGCCCCTCCGCCAGGTCCGTGGACGTCGCACGGCGGCGCTCGCCAGTCCTGTGGTCGAGGACGTTGAGGCAATCCGAGCCCGTCCCGAAGAAGTGGCGACGCCCGGACAGGCGGATCGCCGGCGTCCCGGCACGGTCGTGGAGCGTGATCTCCTTCGGCGCGGCCTCCAGTGCCCATGCCACGAGTCGCTCTGGAAGTCGCACGCGCGACCCGTCGACGGCCGCGCCCGCCTCGCGCAGCAGGGCCAGCGCCTCCGGGACAGGGACCTCGACCCCGGTCCTTTCGAGAATCTCGAGGGCGGCCGACTCCAGCCGGGCGGCGGTCGCCTGTCCCAGCCGGTCCCAGCGCGGCGTCTCGCGCGGGTCGGTCATCTCGCCTCCTCCAGGACGCCCGATTGGTGGGCATGCTAGCCCACCCTGCGAGGGTGGATTGCGCGGCCGGCGGCGCGACAGTGACCTTCGGCCCGATTCCGGCCCGGCCGGGCGAACCGGACTCCGGCGTCGCCGGGTCGGCCCGCTAGGCGCCGAGCAGCGCGACGATCTCGGAGGCCGGCCGATGCACGCCGAGCAGGATCGGCGTGTCCCGAAGCGTGGACCGGCGCGCCTCGGTCGCCCGCAGCTCGCGGACCAGGGCCGAGAAGGCCGGCAGGTCGTCCGTCTCGTACGCGACCAGGAAGTCCTGGTCATCGAGGCCGAAGGAATAGGCCAGCAGCTGCCGGACCTGCGGGTAGGCGCGCCCGACCCGCATGTGCTCGTTCATCGAGCCCTGGCGCACCTCGCGCGAGGTCAGGTACCAGTCAACCGTCTTGGTGAACGGGTAGACGATCAGGTAACGGCTGCGGTCGCCCTCGAAAAGCGACTGCTCCTGGCTGGTGGGCCGCGCCGTGTACTGCGAATCGCCGATCAGCCCGGAGAAGCTCTCGCGGACCGAGAGCCATCGCCCAAGCCCCGAGCGGAGGAGGCGCGCCGCCTCCTCCTCCAGCTGGTCGATCGACGGGGCGAGCTGCCAGACGAGCAGCTCGATCCCCCGTCTCGATCCGATCGTGGAGTACGTCTCGGTCACGGTGCCGTCGCCCGGGGCGAGTGCCGCGAGGAGCTCGTCGGCGGTGCTGCGGCGGACGTCGTGGTCGAGCCGGCGCCACGCCGGGTCGAGGCCGAGCGCCATGGCCCGGACGTAGCGGCCGCTCACCGGCCGCCTCCCCGGAGCCTGGATCCCGCAGGGGTGCGACGCAGCGTGCCGGCGGCGATCCGCAGAGTGCGGCTCGCCTCGCCGACCGTGATCCACGTTGCGTGCTCGGAGGGTGCGTTGGGCACGTTGGAACCTCGTCAAACCTTCTGCTCCGTTCCGGATTATCACCTAGACTGCCCGGATCCACGACGGCACCGCGCACCTCGGATGGGCTTCCCGGCACGGGCGGTCGACAGGGTGGGACGTTCGTCGGCGCCGAACGGCATAGATCGATGGATAGAGCCCGGACGTCGGGTCCGGACCGTCCTGCAGGTGCGTCGGCCCGGGCTTTGTGCCTCGGGACAGATAGGCGGGGCCACCGGCCGAGCCGAGAATGTGCCCCAGGTGCCACGCCACGGACGCGCCCGTGGCGAACGAGGGACATAGGTCGCCCGCCCTCCCAGGGCGGGCGTTCGGTCGGGCTCCGGGATGAAGATATGAGCGAATTGCACAATTCCGAGCGTTGCGGCCGGCCGGAGCACGGACGGTGACCGAGCGCCGTTCCGCCGGCTCCCACCCGACGGACTGGATCTCCATCCGCGAGGCGAGCGCGATGCTGGGCGTCTCCCCGGCCACGCTGCGGCGCTGGGCCGAGGCAGGCGACATCCCCACGTTCACGACCCCGGGCGGCCACCGTCGCTTCTCGCGGACGGCGCTCGCCGCGCGGCTCCCGCGGGCGCGGGCGGCGCGGCCGGACCTCGCCGGCCTCAGCGTGACGACCGAGGGGATCACGGAGCGCTACCGGCTCCACGCGGGAGGGACTGCCGCGGCGGCACCGTGGCTCGGCTCCGTGCCCGAGTCCTCGCGCGCGCGCTTGCGCGAGCACGGCCGTTCGATCGCGGCATCGCTGATCGCCTCCATCGAGGAGACCGGAGATCGCGAGCGGCTCGCCGCGCTGGCGGCCGGGATGGAGGCCGCGAGCGACTACGGCCGGATCGCGGGGACGCTCGGCGCGTCCATGCGCCAGGTGGTCGCGACCTTCCTCCTGTTCCGCCGCCCGTTCGTCGAGGAGATGGCCGCCGTCGCGCGACGCCGCCAGCTCGACGCGGCAGGCACCGCCGACCTCCTCGGAGCTTCCGCCGAGGCGATCGACCTCCTCCTCGACGCCACGCTCGAAGGCTACGAGCAGGCGATGACGCCGCGCGCCGCGCGGGCGCGAGCCAAGGAGCCGGGCCGATGAGCCTCGACCTCGCCGCTCCGGGCACGATGATCGCGACCCGGGCGGGAGGCCAGCCATCCGTCGTGGCGATCGTCCTCCACGCCCGCAGCGTGCCGAGCCTGGTGCGGGAGGCGTTCGCCGATGCCCTCGGGGCCGTGGCACCCGACGAGCGCTGGATCGTGGTCCACACCTGCCACCGCGTGGAGCTCTACGCAGCCCCGGGTTCCCGTGGCATGCCGCCGCTGCCGCCCCTGCCCGCCGGGGCCGAGACGCTCGTCGACGCCGACGCCGCCCGCCACCTGATCACGGTCGCCTGCGGCCTCGACAGCGTCGTATTCGGGGAAGACCAGATCCTCCACCAGGTGCGGACGTGCCTTGCGGAGCGCCATGCCACCGCGCCCCTGGAGCCCGTGCTCGACCGGCTCTTCCAGGCGGCGCTGCGAGCGGGGCGGCGGGCGCACACCTGGTTCGACGGCTCGCCGCGCTCCCTCGCCGACGTGGCGCTGGACCGGATCGCCCGGACCTCCGGCAGCCTCGACGGACGGACCGTCCTCGTGGCCGGCGTCGGCCGGATGGGGCGCCTGGCGGCGTTCGCGGCGCACCGTCGCGGAGCCCGGGTCATCGTCACCAACCGGACCGACGAGCGCGCGGCCATGCTCGCCGCAGAGGTCGGCGGTTCGCCTGTGCCCTTCGGCGTCGACGGCATGATCCCGCCCGTCGCCGGAGTGATCGTCGCGCTCGCCGGGCCGTGGCGGCTCGGCGCGGCGGATGCCGCGGGGCTGGCCGGCTCGACCGCCGAGGTGGTGGACCTGTCGTCGCCGCCGTCGGTGCCGGAAGACCTCCAGGCGGCGCTCGGCGAGCGGTTCGTGTCGGTCGACGACCTGACGGTCGCCCCCGAGTTCGAGCCCCAGGACCGGCTCCGCCGCCGGCTGGAGAAGCTCGTGTCGGAGACCGGCCGGGAGTATTGCGGGTGGCTCCGGTCGCGCGAGACGGTGCCCGTCATCCAGGCCATGGCCGAGGGCGCCGACGCGCTTCGGCGGGCCGAGGTCGAGTGGCTGCTCCACCGCCTCCCCGGCCTCGACGAGGACGAGCGGGCGGTCGTCGAGCAGATGAGCCACCGCCTGGTCGCGGCGCTCCTGCACGCCCCACTTGCGGCGCTTCACGACGACGACGCGGGCTCGCTGGAACGGGCCGCGCGCGACCTCTTCGGCGTCTGACCGATGACCGCGACCGGAGGCCCCGTGCTGCGCCTCGGAACGCGCGGCAGCGCCCTCGCCCTCGCCCAGTCCGGGATGATCGCCGACGACCTGCGGGCCCTCGGCGCGACGGTCGAGCTGGTGGTCGTCCGGACGGCGGGCGACGACCGGCCGCCGAACAGCGTCTGGGGCGAGGGCGCCTTCGTCATGGCCCTCGAGGCGGCGCTCCTCGACGGCCGGGTGGACCTCGCCGTCCACAGCGCCAAGGACGTCCCGACGGCCGAGGACCCACGCCTGGCGATCGCCGCCTACCCGCCCCGCGAGGACCCCCGCGACGCGCTCGTCTGCCGGGAGGCGGGCCGGGAGCTGGCGACCCTGCCTCCCGGGGCCGCCGTCGGCACGGACAGCCCTCGCCGCGCCGCGTTTCTCCGGGCGCACCGGCCGGACCTGCGCACGCGGCCGCTCCACGGCAACGTGGACACGCGCCTCCGAAAGCTCGCCGCGGGCGAGGTCGACGCGCTGGTGCTGGCCGTCGCCGGCATGACGCGGCTGGGCCTTGCCGACCGGATCACCGAGATCCTTCCAGTCGAGGTCGCCCTGCCGGCGCCCGGCCAGGGCGCGCTCGCGATCGAGGTCCGGGCAGACGACGCCGTGGCGCGCCCCTTCATCGCTCGCCTGGACGACGCTGCCACGCGGGCCGCCGTCGAGGCGGAGCGGGCCGTGCTCCGGGCGATCGGCGGCGGCTGCCGCGCCCCGCTCGGGGCTCTCGCCGACGTGGACGGCGCCGAGATCACCATCCGTGGGGCGGGCGCCGCCGAAGGCTCCGTTCCGACCGGCGACGCCCCTCCGACCGAGGCTGCGGCCGCGCCCGGCACGACGTTCACGGCGGCTGCCGACGCGGCCCTCCCGACGCCGTTCGTGGCACGGGCAGAACGGCGCGGCCCGCTGGCCGATCGCCTGGCGCTGGCGACCGAGGTCGCGGCCGACCTCGCCGGCGCGCTGGCGGCGGACCAGGCCGCCATGCACGCTGCCGGCATGCCCGTGGGCCGCCGGGCAGGCGCGCGGGCCGGCGCCCGCCGCGCGCTCGTCACCCGCGAGCCTGGCCGTCCCGGCGCCCTTGCCGGGGCTCTCCGCGCCCGCGGCCTGGACCCCGTGGTGATCCCCACCGTCGAGCTTCGGCCGGCGGTTCGGGGCGGCGCTCTCGATGAGGCCGTGGCGAACCTCGGGCGGTACGGCTGGGTGATCGTGACGAGCGCTGCCGGCGCCGAGGCCCTGGTGGGTGCCGTGCGCCGCACCGGTGCGACGCTGGCCGGGGCCAGGATCGCGGCTGTCGGCGCGGCGACCGCCTGGGCCCTCGCGATCCGGGGCGAGGGGGCCGCGTTCATTCCCAGCCGGGCCAGCGGCGCGGCGCTGGCGGAGGAGCTCCCGGTGGCTCGTGGGGACGCCATCCTTGTGGCCCGTTCCGACGCCGCCGACGACGTCCTGCCGGCGCGGTTGCGCGCTCGAGGCGCCCTGGTCGACGCCGTCGTCGCCTACCACACCGTCGAGGCCCCCGAGGCCGCTCGCCTGCCGCTGCGCGCCGCGCTCCGCGACGGGATCGACGTCATCGTCTTCACCAGCGGCTCCACGGTCCGCGGCCTCCTGGCCCTGCTCGCGCCCAACGACCGCGGTGCCGCGCTCCAGGTGCCGGCCTGCTGCATCGGGCCCTCGACGGCGGCCGCGGCCCGCGAGGCCGGCTTCGTCCGGGTCGTGGAGGCCCAGACCCCGTCTGCCGAGGCGCTCGCCGACCAGGTCGCGGCCCTCGCCGCCGAGCTCGTCGGGTCGGCCGGAGCCGACGGGGCGCTTCGCGTGACCGCCCGCGCTGCGGCGCGAACGCCTGCCGCAGTCCCCGTCCCTTCGCCCGCCGGCGACCCGGCGCCCCACGCCAGCGAGGCATCCCGATGACCTCCCTCGTCGACCCGATCCCGGGCGTCTCGACGCCGATTGCCCCGGCGACGCCGGCGGCGCCGATCCCCCTGCCTGCGGCGGACCATCGCCTGCGGCGCACCCGGCGCACGCCGGCTCTCCGGGCGCTCGTCCGCGAGACCCGACTTCATCCGGCGATGCTGGTCGCACCGCTCTTCGTGGTCCCGGGCCGGGGCGGCCGCACGCCGATCGCGTCCCTCCCCGGCCAGTTCCGCCTGACCCCTGACGAAGCCCTCGTGGAGGCCCGCGCCCTGGCCGGCCTGGGCGTCGGCGGGGTGATCGTGTTCGGCCTGCCCGCAGCGAAGGATCCGCTGGGCTCGAGTGCCTGGGTCGCCGACGGGATCGTCCAGCAGACCCTGCGGACACTCCGCGACGCGGACCTGGACCTCGTCGTGATCGCGGACACGTGCCTCTGCGAGTACACCGACCACGGGCACTGCGGGCCGCTCCTCCGGGATGGACGCGTCGACAACGACGCCGCCATCCGGCTCCTCGCGGAGACGGCCGCTTCCCAGGCGGAGGCTGGTGCCGACGTCGTGGCTCCCAGCGCGATGATGGACGGCCAGGTTGCGGCGATCCGCGCCGGCCTGGACGCCGGTGGCCACGAGGAGGTGCCGATCCTGGCCTACGCCGCCAAGACCGCGTCGGCCTTCTACGGGCCCTTCCGCGAGGCCGCCGACTCCGCCCCCGCGTTCGGCGACCGGCGCGGGTACCAGATGGACCCCGCCAACGCCCGCGAGGCGCTGCGCGAGATGGCCGCCGACGTCGCCGAGGGCGCCGACATGCTGCTGGTCAAGCCGGCCCTCCCATCCCTCGACGTCCTGGCCCGCGCCCGCGACCACTTCGAGGTTCCGATCGGGGCCTACCAGGTGAGCGGCGAGCACGCCCAGATCGCGGCCGCGGCGGAGCGCGGCTGGATCGACGGGCGGCGAACCCAGCTGGAGGCGCTGACCTCCATCGTGCGGGCCGGTGCCTCGTTCGTCATCACCTACGCCGCGGCCGACGTCGCAGGCTGGCTCCGGGAGGAGAACCGATGATCGCGATGGCGACCGGCACCCCGGCCGCGGGCCGGATGGACGACCTGCGCGCCCGTGCCGAGGGTCTCTTCCCGGGCGGCGTCAACAGCCCCGTCCGCGCCTTCCGGGCGGTGGGCCGTCCGCCCCTCGTCCTGGATGCCGGCGCCGGACCGCGTGTCCGCGACGCCGACGGGCGCTGGTACCTCGACTACATCGGCTCGTGGGGTCCCGCGATCCTGGGCCACGCCCATCCCGCGGTGGTGGAGGCCGTCCGCGAGGCGGCGCTGGACGGGTTCGCCCTTGGCGCGACCTCCCCCCGGGAGGTCGAGCTGGGTGAGCTGGTGCGGGCGGCGATGCCGTCGATGGAGCGGATGCGCTTCACCTCGTCGGGCACCGAGGCGGCCATGAGCGCGGTCCGCCTGGCGCGCGGCGCGACGGGCCGCGACCTGGTCATGAAGCTCAGCGGCGGGTACCACGGCCACAGCGACGGGCTCCTCGTGGAGGCCGGCTCCGGCGTGGCGACGCTGGCCATCCCGGGGAGCGCTGGCGTGCCCGCCGCCACCGCCTCGGCCACGATCGTCGTTCCCTACAACGATCCCGACGGGGTCGCGGCGGCGTTCAACGCCCACGCCGGACGGATCGCGGCGCTCATCGTGGAGCCGGTGGCGGCGAACGCCGGCGTGCTCCCGCCTGCCCCCGGCTACCTCGAGCATCTCCGACGGGTCACGGCCGCCGACGGTGCGCTGCTCATCTTCGACGAGGTGATCACGGGCTTCCGCGTGGGACCGGGCGGCGCCCAGGGCCGCTACGGGGTGCGCCCTGACCTGACCGTCCTCGGCAAGATCGTCGGCGGCGGGATGCCGGTCGGGGCCTACGGTGGGCGGAAGGACCTCATGGAGCTCGTCGCGCCCTCGGGACCCGTCTACCAGGCTGGCACGCTCTCCGGCCACCCGCTCGCGATGGCGGCGGGCGCGGCGACCCTCCGGCTCCTCACGCCCGAGCGCTACGAAGCTCTCGAAGCTGCCGGGGCGCAACTGGAGGCGGGCCTCAGTGCGGCCGCGAGGACGAGCGGCACGCCCGTCGGGATCACCCGCGTCGGCTCGCTCCTGACCGTCTTCTTCCGCGACGGCGCCCCGACGACGGCGGAGGAGGCGTTCACTGCCGACCGCGCCGCCTACGGCCGGTTCTTCGGGGCGATGCTCGACGCCGGCGTGCTGCTTGCGCCGTCGCAGTTCGAGGCCTGGTTCCTCTCCCTCGCTCACGGGAAGGCGGAGCTCGACGAGACCCTTGCCGCGGCGCGCGTGGGGTTCGCGGCCGTCGAGGCCGGCCGATGAGCGGGATCGCGGCCGAGGCCGGGAAGATGCCGCCCCAGGGCCCGCCCGGCCAGGACGGGGCGATCCAGCCCGCCGTCCGGCGCGCGACCCGCTTCCTGCGCGCCTGCCGGCGCGAGCCCGTCGACGCGACGCCGGCCTGGTTCATGCGCCAGGCGGGGCGCGCCCTCCCGGAATACCGGGCCATCCGCGAGCGGGCAACCCTCGTGGAGATCACGCGCGACGCCGCGCTGTGCGCCGAGGTCACGCTCCAGCCGGTCCGCCGGCTCGGCGTCGACGCGGCGATCCTCTTCGCCGACATCACCACGCCCTTCACCGGCCTGGGCGTCGACTTCGAGATCGTGGAGGGCCGCGGGCCCGTCGTCGCATCGCCCGTCCGGTCCGGCGCCGATGTTGGACGCCTTCGGGCGTTCGAGCCCGAGGAGGCGGTCGCGCCGCTCCTCGACGCCATCCGGCTCGTCCGAGCCGAGAGCCCGGTGCCGCTCATCGGCTTCGCGGGGGCGCCCTTCACGCTGGCCTGCTACCTCGTGGAGGGCGGGCCGTCGAAGGACTTTGCGCGCACGAAGACGTTCATGCACGCGGAGCCGGCCGCCTGGACGTCGCTCATGGACCGCCTGGCCGACGCCACGGTCGTCTATCTCGCGGCCCAGGTGGCCGCCGGTGCGCAGGCCGTCCAGGTCTTCGACTCCTGGGTCGGCGCCCTCAGCCCGGCCGACTACCGGCGGAGCGTGGCTCCGTGGATGGTCCGCATCTTCGAGGGGCTCCGGCGGCTCGGCGTGCCGACAATCCACTTCGGGGTGGTCTCGGCCGGCCTGCTCCGCCAGCAGGCGGCCGCGGGCGGCGACGTGATCGGCCTGGACTGGCGGATCGACCTGGCCGAGGGCTGGGCCGCCGTCGGGCCCGACCACGGCGTCCAGGGCAACCTGGACCCGACGCTCCTGCTCGGCCCGTTCGAGGCGGTCGCGCAGGACGCGCGGGCGATCCTCGACGCGGCCGGGGGCCGGCCCGGCCACATCTTCAACCTGGGGCACGGTGTCCTACCGGGAACGGATCCGGACGCGCTCGCCCGCCTCGTGGACCTCGTCCATTCCCACGTCCCCGGGAGGATCCGCGCATGACCATCGACGCCGTCCTGCTCATGGCCTACGGCAGCCCCGACCGCCTGGACCAGGTCGAGGCCTACTACACGGACATCCGCCGCGGCAGCCCGCCGCCGCCGCACCTCCTCGACGAGCTGGTGGGCCGCTACCGGGCGATCGGCGGGGGCTCGCCCCTCTCGCGCATCGTCGAGCAGCAGCGTGCGGCGGTCGAGGTGGAGCTCGGCCGGCGCGGCCGGCCGGTCCGCGTCTACGCCGGGATGCGCCACATCGCGCCGCGGATCGGGACGATCGTCGAGCAGATGGCCGCAGAGGGCGTGCAGCGGTTCGTCGCCATCGCGCTCGCACCCCAGCGTTCCTCCAACGCGGCCGGCTACCGGCGCGCCGTGGAGACCGCCCTGGCGAGCCTCGGCGATGCCGCCCCGAGCGCCATCTTCGTCGACTCCTGGTACGACCAGCCGCGGTTCATCGAGGCGCTCGCCGGGACCACGGCCGAGGCGCTCCGCCGCTTCCCCGACCCGTCCAGCGTCCGCGTGATGTTCACGGCCCACAGCCTGCCCGCCCGCGTCGTCGCGGAGGGCGACACGTACCCCCGGGAGCTGGCCGGAACGGCGGCGCTCGTCGCCCGGCAGGTCGGCCTGGCCACCTACGAGTTCGCCTTCCAGAGCGCCGGCCGAACGGGCGAGCCGTGGCTGGGCCCCGACATCCTCGACGAGATCCGGCGGCTCGCCGGCGATGGAGTCCGCGAGCTCGTCATTCGCCCCGTGGGCTTCGTCGCCGACCATCTCGAGGTGCTCTACGACATCGACATCGAGGCGCAGGAAGTGGCCCGCACGTCGGGCATCCGCCTGGAGCGCGCACGCTCGATGAACGACGACCCGACCTTCATCGCCGGCCTGGCCGACCTGGTCGAGGCGACGCTGCCCGACCCGGTGGCGACGGCGCGCTGACCCACGAGAGGACGAACCCAGCATGGTTGAGACGCAGCGTCCCCCGGCCGCTCCCGCGGCCCCCGGTCGCCCCGGGCATCCGGGCGGCCATCCGGGCGGCCATCCGGGAGGCCACCCGGGCGCTCATCCGGGCGCGCTTCCCGGCGTGGGCTCCGTCAAGCCGCGGGGCCTGGTCTACGACCGCGCGCCGATGCTCGTGTACTGGGAGACCACGCTGGCGTGCGGGCTTGCCTGCCGGCACTGCCGCGCCACCGCCGAGCCCCAGAGAAGCCCGCTCGAGCTGACGACCGACGAGGGGCGATCGCTGCTGGACCGGGTCCTCGGCTTCGGCGACCCGCTGCCCCACGTCGTCTTCACCGGTGGCGACCCGCTGCGCCGCCCGGACCTGGAGGAGCTCGTCGCCGCGGCCACGGAGCGGGGCATCGGCGCGTCGCTGGCCCCCGCCGTCACGCCGGACCTCACGAAGGAACGCCTCGCCTCGCTCAAGGCGGCCGGCATCCAGACGATGTCCCTCAGCCTCGATGGCTCCGACCCGGCCCGCCACGACGGCCTGCGCGGCGTCGATGGGACGTTCGCGATGACGATGCGGGCGGCCGAGTGGGCCCACGAGGTGGGGCTGCCCATCCAGGTCAACACGCTGGTCACGGACATGACCCTCGAGGATCTGCCCGCGGTCTACGACACCCTCGGCGGGATGGGGATCCTCCGCTGGAGCCTCTTCTTCCTCATCTCGGTCGGGCGCGGGTCGGTCCTGCAGGAGATCACGCCGGCCCAGTCCGAGAAGCTCTTCCACTGGCTCTACGAGCTCTCGAAGGAGGGCCGCTTCCAGATCAAGACGACCGAGGCGACCCACTACCGGCGCGTCGCCATTCGGGCGATGGAGGCCGAGGGGATCTCCGCCGAAGAGATCGCGCGGACCTCCGTCGGGCGCGGCTTCGGCGTCCGGGACGGCAACGGGATCATGTTCGTGAGCCACGACGGGAACGTCTTCCCGTCGGGATTCCTGCCCGTCGCGGTCGGCAACGTCCGCAGTGACGACCTGGTCGACCTGTATCGCGCCCATCCGACATTCACCGCCCTCCGCGACACCTCGCAGTACAAGGGCCGCTGCGGCGCCTGCCCGTACCTCGAGCGCTGCGGGGGCTCGCGCGCCCGGGCCTACGCCTGGACCGGCGACGTCCTGGAGACCGACCCGCTCTGCCCGTTCGTGCCGGCCGCGAGCTGACGAGGGCCCGGGAGACATGAATGGGACGGGCAACGGCGTCGTCGTCGTCGGGGGCGGGATCACCGGGCTCGCTGCGGCCTACGAGCTGACCCGGGCCGGCGTGCCGACGCTCCTCGTCGAGGCGTCGGATCGGCTCGGCGGCAAGATCCGCACGGAGCGGGTCGACGGCTTCCTCGTGGAGGCCGGCCCGGATTCGTTCATCGCCTACCGGCCGGCGGCGACCGAGCTCAGCCGCGAGCTCGGCCTCGGCGACGCCATCATCCGGACCACCGACCCGCGACGCGTCCACATCCTGTCCCGGGGCGACATGGTCCCGATGCCCGAGGGCATGGGCCTGGTCCTCCCGACGCGGCTGGCTCCCTTCGTGGCGACCCGGCTCTTCTCCTGGCCCCAGAAGCTCCGCGCCGGCCTCGACGTCCTGCTCCCACGCTGGCTCGACGGAGAGGACGTCTCCATCGGCGCGTTCCTGCGCCACCGCCTGGGTGGGGCGATGGTGGATCGCCTCGCGGACCCGCTCCTGGGCGGGATCTACGGGGCGCCGGTCGACGAGCTGAGCCTCTTCGCCGTGGTCCCGCAGCTGCGCGACTACGAGCGCGAGCACCGCAGCCTCCTGCTTGCCAGCCTGGCCCAGGGTCGGGCGGCACGCGCCCGGGCCCGCGCGGCCGCCGCACCCGCGCCGGGCGGGCCGGGCGCCGCGACCGGTCAGGTCGGCGGGTCCGGCTCTCCGTTCCTCAGCCTGGCCCGCGGCATGGGCAGCCTGGTCGACGCCCTGGCGGACGCCGTCCGCGCAGCCCCCGGCGCGGAGATCCGCCTGGGCACCAGGGTCGCGGCGCTCGAGCGGACCGGCCGGCGAACAGCCGTCGTCCTCTCGGACGGGAGCCGCCTCGCGCCCGATGCCGTGATCCTCGCCGGTCCGGCGAACGCGTCCGCGCGGCTCCTGGCGGCCGAGGTGCCGGTGGCAGCCGTCGCGATCCGCTCGATCCCCCACGGATCGACGGGTGTCGTCACGCTGGGCTATCGGGCCGAGGCGCTGCCGGAGCCGCTCGCCGGCCACGGCTTCCTCGTCGCCGGCGACGAGCCGCTCAGCTTCGGCGCGTGCACGTTCACGTCGTCGAAATGGGCCGGCCGGGCGCCCGACGGAACGATCCTCCTCCGGGCCTTCCTTCCCGAGCGCTCGGCAGCGCTCCTGGCGCGGGCCGACGAGGAGATCGTCGCGGCCGTGCACGCCGACCTCGCGCGGACGGTCGGCCTCCGGGAGCCGCCGATCGTGCGCAACGTCGCCCGCTGGCAGGAGGCCATGCCACGCTACACCGTGGGCCACCTGGGCCGCGTGGCGGCCGCCGAGGCCGCGATGGCCGCTCGACCCGAGATCGTCCTCGCCGGCGCGGCGTTCCACGGCGTCGGCGTGCCCGAGTGCATCGCCCGCGGCCGGGCGGCGGCGCGCAGGCTGACCGAGCTCGTCGCGGACGACGCGTCCGCGCCGGCCCGCCCGATCGCCGGCGCGGCCTGACCTCAGCTGGCGAACGCCTTCGCCAGCTCGGTGATCCTGCCGGGCCCCACGCGGCAACAGCCGCCCACGAGGCGAGCGCCGGCCGCGACCCAGGTCCGGGCCGCGGCCACCGTCACGTCGGGACCGCTCGCGGGCACCCACATGGCGGCGGCGGCATCCCAGCCCTCGCCCGAGTTCGGGTAGACCACGATCGGCTTGGGCGTGACCCCGGCGATCCGCTGCACCAGCTCCTCGACGTGCTGGGGCGCGGTGCAGTTCACACCGACGGCGAGGAACCCCGGCGTCGCGTCGGCGATCCGGGCGGCATCCTCCACGGGGGCCCCGCCGCGCAGGTGGCCGCCGTCCGCACAGGAGAGCGCGAGCCAGCCGGAGGCGCCGGTCTCGCCGAGGAGGTCGGCGAGGACGCCGACCTCCTCGAGGTCGGGAATCGTCTCGCAGGCGAGGAGGTCGGGCTCGGCTTCCCAGAGGGAGCGGAGTCGGTCGCGGTGGAAGTCGCGGAGGCCGGCGCGGTCGAAGCCATAGCGCCCCCGGTACTCGGAGCCGTCGCCCAGGAACGCGCCGTACGGCCCGATGGACGCCGCCACGAGGAGAGGGCCCGGGTCGTCCGGGGCGCGCTCGGCGCGGTAGCGGGCCCGGGCCTCGACCGCGAGGCCCACGCTCCGGCGGAGCAGCGCCGTCGCCTCGAGGCGGCCGATCCCGCGGGCGGCGAACCCCTCGTACGTGGCCTGGTAGCTGGCCGTGATCGCCACGGCGGCACCCGCCCGGAAGTAGGCGAGGTGGGCCTCCACGATCGCCTCGGGCTCGTCGGCCAGGAGCCGAGCCGACCAGAGGTGGTCGGTCAGCGGGTGGCCGGCCGCCTCGAGCTCGGTGGCGAGCCCGCCGTCGATGACGACGACGCCGCGCTCGGCCAGGAGCTCCGCGAAGGCAGCGGCCGCCCGGGCCGCGCGATCCCCGGGCATCGGGGCGAGTCGGCTCAGCCTGCCCCGCCGATGTCGATCGCGTAGGCCTCCCACACGAGGTCGGCGCCGTGCTGGCGGTGGCGCACGATCCGTCCCATGAGGCGCTGCAGGTCGTCGCGCACGGCGTCCACCTCGGCCTCGTCGACGAGCGACCCGCCGAGGCGGGTGCCGGCATCCACGAGCGCGGCCGCGATCTGGGGATGCTCCTCGCGGAGGCGGTTGGACTTCAGGAGCAGGTGGGGGGCGGTCTCCTCCATCTCCTCGTAGAGGCCGCCGCGTGCCTCGGTCTCGACCACGTGGTCGTCGAAGGCGTTGCCCAGGACCTCGAGCGCGTCGGAGACCTCGGCCCGCCAGGCCTCGCGGTCGCGGATCGGCGACGCGAGCGCGTCCTCGAAGGCGATGAGAGCCTCCCGGAGCTCGCGCCGGCGTTGGGCCGCCTTCTCGAGCGCGGGAGTGGGCTGGGGCTCGTGTGTCATCGTCGGGGCCTCCAGGCGGCCGTCGGACGGGCGTCGCGGCGCCTTCATGTTAGACCCGGCGAGAACGCCGCGAGAGCGTGAGGCAGGCGGCCGTCGCCGCCGGAGGCCCGGGGCGCAGGATCCGGCCGTCGCGGCGCGGCGCCTCAGGGCTCGCGGCGCGGCGCGACCCCCACCGGTCCGAGCACCGTCCGCCAGGCACGGGTCAGCATGCGGAACTCCGCGGCCGGGATCCGCTCGGCGGCCACCAGCGCGCCCGCCGTCTCCGCGCAGCACTCCGCAGCCTCGGCAAGCATTCGCTCGTCGCCTCCGGCTTCGGCGAGCGCCGCCGTGGCCGCGTCGCGCGCGGCCTCGGCAGCGGCGCGGGCGGTGTCGTCCCGTTCGGTTGCGAACGCACGGTCGCGGGCAGTGCGGGCAGCCTTCGGAGGCTTCTCGAGACGGGGGTCCCAGTCGAAGGCCCGACGCCGCTCGGCCGCGAGGGCGCCGGCGGCCTGCGCCTGCAGCGACGCGGCGGCGGCAACCACGGCGGCCACGGCACCGCTGTTCGGGCCGAAATCGCCCGCCGCCCGCAGTGCCGCGACGTGGCGCCGACGACGACGGAGGTCGAGGCGGTGGGCCACGAGGAGCACGACGAAGGCCGCCCCGATGAGGAGCGTCAGGAGGAGGTCCGCGGAGACCTGGCGGAGCCCTTCGTCGGTCACGCGACGATTGTGACCGACCGGCGGAGATCGGGAGCCGGCATGCCGAGGACATCGGCAGGCCGTGGCCCGATGGCGGCGTCGCGGCGCCGGCCCGGGACGGGTCCGTCGACGGGTGCCGCGCCGGTGCGCACGCGCCCGGCGACCCATCCGCCAGAGCGCGGGAGCCGCCCCGACAGGAAGCGGGGGGCGGCGACCGATCACACGCTATCCTTACCGCTGCCTTTCACCACCCCAGGGAGCCCAGATGAAGGTCGGCGTTCCGAGAGAGACGCTGCCCGGCGAGCACCGCGTGGCCCTGATCCCCGACGCCCTTCCAAAGCTGAAGGCCGCGGGAATCGACGTCCTCGTGGAGCGCGGTGCCGGGGCAGCGGCGTCGTACACCGACGCGATGTACGAAGAGGCGGGCGCGACGCTCGTCTCCGGCGAACAGGCCTGGTCCCAGGCCGACTGCGTCGTCAAGGTCCAGGGGCCGACGCCGGCCGAGGTCGGCAAGCTGCGGGCCGGACAGGCGCTCGTGGGACTGCTCGCCCCGCTCATCGAGCCCGCGTTGATGCAGACCCTCGCCGACCACGGCGTGACCGCGATCAGCCTCGACGCGATCCCGCGGACGCTCTCGCGCGCCCAGTCGATGGACGTCCTCTCCTCGCAGGCGAACATCGGCGGCTACAAGGCCGTGCTCGTCGCCGCGGAGGCATTCGGCCGCTACTTCCCGCTCCTGACGACGGCGGCCGGCACGGCCAAGCCGGCCAACGTGCTGATCCTGGGGATCGGTGTCGCCGGGCTGCAGGCGATCGGCACCGCGCGCCGACTGGGCGCGGTCGTCAAGGCCTACGACGTGCGCCCCGAGACCAGGGAGCAGGCCCAGTCCCTGGGCGCCCAGTTCGTCACCCTCACGACGGCGATCGACGCGACCGGCAGCGGCGGCTATGCCCGTGAGCTCACCGCCGACGAGCGAGCTGCCCAGCAGGCGGAGCTGAACGGCGTCATCGCGGGCATGGACGTCGTCATCACGACGGCCCAGGTCCCGGGCCGGAAGCCGCCGGTCCTCGTCACGGCCGACGCCGTCCGGGCGATGAGGCCCGGCTCGGTGATCCTCGACATGGCGGCGAGCGCCCTCGGCGGCAACTGCGAGCTCTCCCGCCCCGGCGAGACGGTCGTCACCGACCATGGCGTGGCGATCCTGGCCCCGGAGAACCTGCCGGCGACGGTGCCGATCAGCGCCAGCCAGTTCTACTCCCGCAACCTGCAGGCGCTCCTCGTCCACCTCGTGAAGGACGGTGATCTCCACCTCGATGTGGAGGAGGAGATCACCGCGGGCGTGCTCATCACCCACGCCGGGAAGGTCGTCCAGCCGGCAACCGCCAGGCTCCTCGCGCCGGCCCCCGCCACCGGAGGGACGCCCGCATGAACGACCTGCTCTTCCCGCTGACGATCTTCGTCCTGGCCATCCTCGTCGGGGTCGAGGTGATCGCGAAGGTCCCCGCCACGCTCCACACGCCGCTGATGTCCGGGGCGAACTCGATCCACGGGATCGTGCTGGTCGGCGGCATGATCATCGCCTCCGAGGCTCGGGATCCGCTGGGCTACCTCATCGCCTTCGTGGCAATGGCCTTCGGCGCGATGAACGTGGTCGGCGGCTATGTCGTCACCGACCGCATGCTCCAGATGTTCAAGAAGAAGCCCGCGGCCCCCAAGGCCGAGACCAAGTCCTGACGGGGGCCTCGTGGACATCCAGACCCTGGTCTACCTCGCCCAGCTCGGCGGAGCCGTCTGCTTCGTGCTGGGCCTTCACCTCATGAACTCGCCGGCCACGGCGCGGAACGGGAACCTCGTCTCCGCGGGGGGCATGGTCGTGGCCGTGCTGGCCACCCTCGTGAGCCTCGTGGTTCGCCCCGGCGGGATGGACGCCATCGCCTGGGTGATCATCGTCGTCGGGTTCGTCATCGGCGGCGGGGTGGGGCTCTACACGGCCCGCAACGTCCAGATGACGGAGATGCCGCAGCTCGTCTCGCTCTTCAACGCGGTGGGTGGCGGCGCGGCGGCCCTCGTGGCGATCGAGGACTTCCTGCGCCACGCCGGCGACGTCGGCGCTCCCGTCTCCACCACGGTCTTCATCGTCCTCGACGTGGTGATCGGGGCGATCACCTTCACCGGTTCGCTCATCGCCTCGGGCAAGCTGATGGGGCTGATCAGCGGCAAGCCGATCATCTTCCCGGGCACCCGGATCCTGACGATCCTCCTGGCCGTCGTCACCGTCGGGGGCACCGCCCTGCTCGTCCTCGACGCAGGCGGCAGCGTGCCGCTCGACGCGACCGTCTCCGTCCTCGTCCTCGGCGTGATCCTGGCGGCCGCCCTCGTCTTCGGCGTGACGATGGTCCTGCCGATCGGCGGCGCGGACATGCCGGTGGTGATCTCGCTCCTGAACGCCTTCACGGGCACGGCCGTGGCGATGGCCGGCTTCGTCCTGGACAACCCGGTGCTGATCATCTCGGGCGCCCTCGTCGGCGCCTCGGGAGGCATCCTGACCAAGCTCATGGCCGATGCCATGAACCGCTCCATCCTGAACATCATGATCGGCGGCTTCGGCGGCGGGGAGGGTGCGGCAGCGGGTGGCGCCGGCGGTCCCGGTGGCTCCGTCCGATCCGTCGGGGCCGATGACGTCGCGATCCAGCTGGCCTACGCGACCAACGTGATCGTCGTCCCCGGCTATGGCCTGGCCGTGGCCCAGGCGCAGCACGCGGTCCGCGAGCTCGCCGAGCTCCTCGAGGAGCGCGGCGTCAACGTCTCGTACGCGATCCACCCCGTCGCCGGCCGGATGCCGGGTCACATGAACGTCCTCCTCGCCGAGGCCAACGTGCCCTATCCCCTGCTCAAGGAGATGGACGAGATCAACCCGGAGTTCGACCGCTGCGACGTGGCGCTGGTGATCGGCGCCAACGACGTCACGAACCCGGCGGCCCGCCGTCCAGGCAACCCCGTCTCGGGCATGCCGATCCTCAACGTCGACCACGCGAAGTCGATCATCGTGATCAAGCGGTCGATGGGCCGCGGCTACGCCGGCATCGACAACGAGCTCTACGTCAACCCCAAGACCGGGATGCTCTTCGCCGACGCGAAGGATGGCCTGGCCCAGCTCGTCGCCGCGGTCAAGGCCGTGTAGGGGATCGGCGCCCCTCGGCGACGCCCCTCGAGGGCGGCCGCGCCGGCCCGGGTGGGCGGGCGCGGCGCGGGCTCCGGCCGATCAGGCCGGTGGCGCCGCCACGTCGATCCCCAGCAGGCGCAGGAACGTCGCCGTCGACGGCTCGCGTCCCAGGAACGCTCGCAGCAGGTCCATCCCGTCGCGCGTGCCGTTGGGCTCCAGGATCTCGCGACGGTAGGCCGCTCCCACCTCCGGCGAGGTGACCCCCTCGGCCTCGAAGCGCCCGAACATGTCGTCCCCGTAGACCTTCGCCCAGAGGTACCCGTAGTAGCCGGCGTCGTAGCCGCCCATCAGGTGCCCGAACTGGCACGGGTAGAGGGTCCCCTCGTGGTACGGGAGGCCCCACGCGGCGTGCGCCGCCCGGTCCACGGCAGCGACGTCGCGTGTCTCGTCCGGACCGTGCAGCCCCAGGTCCAGGAGCCCCAGGTAGCACTGGCGCAGCGTCGTCAGGGCCACGTCGAGGTCCCGGCTCGCCACCAGGCGATCGACGAGCTCCCGCGGGATGGGCTCCCCCGTCGCATGGTGCCGGGCGAACCGGGCAAGGACGTCGGGCTGCCAGGCCCAGTGCTCCAGGATCTGGCTGGGGGCCTCGACGAAGTCCCACTCGGTCGCCCCGCCCGAGAAGCGGACCAGCGACGCGCGCGAGAGGGTCATGTGCAGGACGTGCCCGAACTCGTGGAACAGGGTCACGACGTCGGGGTGGCGGAGGAGGGCGGGCCGGCCGGGCTGGGGCCTGGGGAGGTTCGCGACGATCGCGGTGAGCGGACGCTCGTGGCTCCCGTCGCGCAGCCGCCGGGCAGGAACAAGGTCCCACGCGGCGGCGTGCCCGAACTTGCCGTCGCGCGGATGGAGGTCCAGCAGGACATCCCCGATCTCGGCGCCGGACGTCGCATCCCGGACCCGGAAGCGGGCGACGTCGGGGTGCCACGCGGCGGCGTCGGCGACCCTCTCGAAGGCGAGCCCGAAGACCTCGGCACTCAGCCCCAGGAGGCCGTCCAGGACGGCCTCGAGCGGCAGGTAGGCGGAGAGGGCATCCGGGTCGACGGCGTAGTCGCGCCGGCGCAGCTGGGTGTCGCAATAGCGCCAGTCCCACGTCCGGAGCGGCGGATCCTCGCCATCCTGGCGGAGGATCTCCTCGAGCGCGGCGACCTCGGTGGTCAGGCGCGCCTGCAGGGGCGGCAGCAGGCCGTCGTAGAGGCGCCGGACCGCGTCGGGGTCGCGCGCCATCTTCACCTCGATGGCGTAGTGCGCCCACGACGGGTAGCCCATGAGCCCGGCGATCCGGCGGCGGATCGCGAGGGCCTCGTCCAGCATCGGCTCGTTCGCCGCGCGCGCCGCGTTGAACGCTCGCCGCTCCAGCTCGCGCCGCAGGTCGCGCCGCCGTGCCTGCTCCAGGAATGGCAGGAGCTCGGGCGTGTCGAGGCTGACCCGCCAGGTCCCCGGCGTCGACCCGGCACGCAGGCCGGCGACGAAGTCGTCGGAGAGCCCGGCGAGATCGTCCCGGGTCAGCTCCAGCCCGTCCTCGAACTCGTCGATGTTGCGCTGGAACGACGATCCCAGCTCGGCCAGGCGGCGCTGGAGGCCCCGGACCTCGTCGCGAACCGCCGGCTCGAGGGCGTGGCCGGCACGCCGCAGGTCCCGCAGGAGGCGGTCGAGCAGGCGCCGCTCCTCGCCCTCGAGGTTCGTGCCCGTGTCGGCCCGCCGCGAAGGCGAACACGGTGGCGGCGACATCCTCGCGAAACGGGAAGTCGACGTTCCAGCGGTCGAGTCGCTCCTCCGCCTCCTGGCCGGCATCGCGGACGCTGGCCTCGACGTGGACGCGCGCCATGAATGCCCCCGCGGCGTACCCGGCGGCGAGTCGCGCGGCGGCCTCGTCGAAGGGGAGGAGCACGTCGGCGAACGTGCCGGCTCCACCGGTGGCGACGGCCGCGGCAACGAGCGCGTCCGCGTCCGCGAGGGCGGCGTCGGTGACCGCCCGGACCTGGTCCGGCGTGGCGGCGAAGCGCATGCTCACCTCGCTGATCGGCAAGGCGCCGGAGGCCGCGACGGCCCGCCCGATGCGGCGCCCTCCCGCAGGGGGCCAGTCTGCCACGCGACGGCGCCCGGGACGTGTCTCCCCCCGCGACCCGCGAGCAGCTGCCGACCGCCATCCTCAGGGTGCGTCGGGCGGAGGCAGCGAGGGCGCCGGCACGACGACGGCGCGCTTCACGCGGGCCGCCTCGTCGAGCTCCAGGCGCAGCTCGCCGAGGCCACGCTCACCGCGGACCTCGATGCTGAGGGCCCGCTCACCGTCGCCGGCCACCGGCCGGCCGAGCGCAACCGGCCCAAGGAGGAGGGCCGCCGCACGCAGCCCACGCTCCAGGTTCGCCGGCTCGGTGCCGGGCGCGGTCGCGAGGTCGTCCGGCCAGCGTGGCGGATCGTGCCCCAGGAGCGCGGCGACACGCTCGGCGAGGCCGGCGAGCACCGGCGGCGGGTCGGGCGCCACCTCGAGCCAGAGCGCCTGGATCCGCGGCGTGGGCTCGCCCGTCGCGAGAAGCTCGACCTTGAGCCGTCCACGATCGCCGCGGAGCCACCAAACGAGGTGGGCTGGCGAATCGCTGCGTGACGGGACGTCGTCGGACACGAGGGTACCCAGGCGCTCGACCGCGCGCTCGGCGGCCGCGCGCCGGGTCGCGCGGGGCTCGTCGAGGTCCATGTTGGCCGCGAAGGTCGCGTCGGCAAGGTCGTCGTTCCACGCCACGAGGAGCCGGTCTGTGGCGGCCCGGAGCTGCTCGGTTGCCGGAGCCGGTCGAACCCGGCGGGGCGCCACGGCACCCGACCGGACCAGGAGGCGCAGGGCCTCGGCCGCCGGACCTCCGACCCTCGCGTACCGCGCGTTCGCCATCGCGACCACGCCGATGCCGGTCCCCGGGTGCCACCGCATGTGCGAGCCGAACCCGGGGTAGCCGCCCCCGTGCCCGACCGTCGTCCCGATCTCGAGGTCGCGGGAGACGAAGAGCCCGAAGCCGTACCCTCCGGCCGTGAGCGTCGACATCCCGCCGCCGCCGTCGTGCGTCAGCGAGGGCGGTATGTCTCGCTGGACCTGCTGCATCTCCCGACGCGCGGCCCGGGACAGCGGGTGGCCGTCCTCTCGCTCGTCACGTGCCGGGAAGGCATCGGCGAAGCCGGCCACCCACCGCCCGAGGTCGGCGATCGAGGTCAGGATGCCGCCCATGGACGCAAGTGCCCCATAGCCGTCGATCGGCTCGGGATCCCATCGTTCGTCGCGACGCACGTAACCGTGCGCCAGCCTGTCCTCGGCGACCGGTGCCGCGAGGAAGGTCGTGTCCACCATGCCAAGCGGTCGCAGGAGTCGCTCCTCGACGACGTGGCGGTACTCGCGACCGGTCACGTTCGTGATCGCACGCCCCAGGATCCCGTAGCCCAGGTTGGAGTACTCGAAGGTCGTGCCCGGCGGCCAGGCGAACGTGATGCCGGCCCGCAGGAGCCGCGAGAACGAATCCAGAGGCATCCCCTGGAGGCGATCGCCCAGCGGATCGTCGGTCGGGAACCCGGACGACATCGTCAGGAGGTGGCGGATGGAGACAGGCGGCGAATCCCGCGTGGGGCCCCGCAGAGAGGCCAGCTCAGGGACGTGGCGGGCGACGGGATCGTCGAGCGCGAGGCGCCCCTCGTCGCGCAGCAGGAGGATCGTCGCCGCCGTGAAGCTCTTCGTCATCGACGCGATCCGGAAGATGCTGGAGGCGTCCGGCGGCCGGTCCTCCCCGACCCTGAGCGTCCCGCTTCCTCCCGCGTGGACGAGCGCGCCGCCCGCGATCACGCCCCACGCGATCCCGGGCGGGCCTGCGGGAGACGCGGCATATGCCGCGAACACCTCGTCCGCAAGGCGCAGCGTGTCGGTGGGCAGCATCGGGGCATGATCGCAGGACCGACGCAGCGCCACCGGCCCTCGCCGCGGATTCGCCGTGTGTCGCTCCGTCCCCCCGGCTAGGATGTCGTCTAGCCGTCTAGACCGTTGGACGGTCTTTCCTCAACCCCCAGGGGTGCCCGGCATGAGACGCATCAGCGAGACCGGCGCCGCCGTCATCGGCAGCGGTTTCATCGGCACGGTCCACATCGAGGCGCTGCGGCGCCTCGGCGTCCGGATCCACGGGCTCCTGGAGCTCTCGCCCGAGCACGGAGCCAGGCGCATCGCGGACCTCGGCCTGCCCCTGGCCTACGGCTCGATGGAGGAGATGCTCGCGGACGACCGCGTCGAGTCGGTCCACGTCACCTCGCCGAACGCCCTCCACTTCCCCCAGGTCAGGCAGATCCTGGCCGCCGGCAAGCACGTCGTCTGCGAGAAGCCGCTGGCCACCACCTCGGCGGAATCCGCCGAGCTCGTCAGGCTCGCGGCCGCCGCCGGCGTCGTGAACGCCGTCAACTTCAACATCCGCTTCTACCCGCTGAACCAGCACGCGGCGAAGATGGTCCGCGACGGGGAGCTCGGCGTCGTCCGGCTCGTCACCGGTCACTACTTCCAGGACTGGCTGCTGCTCGACACCGACTGGAACTGGCGCCTGGATCCCGCCGAGGGCGGCATGCTGCGGGCGGTCGGCGACATCGGGTCGCACTGGCTCGACCTCACGAGCTTCGTGGGCGGCCGGCGGATCGAGAGCGTCATGGCCGACCTGGCGACGTTCGTCATGGTCCGCCATCAGCCCGCGGGCCCCGTGGAGACCTTCTCGACCGAACGGTCGGCCGACACGGTCCCCCGCGAGATGGTGACGGACGACGCCGCGACGATCCTGATCCGCTACGAGGGCGGCGCGCGCGGCGCCGTGGCGATCTCCCAGGTGAGCGCCGGGCGGAAGAACTCCCTGCAGTGGGAGGTGGACGGGTCGCGCGCGGCGGCGGCCTGGGATTCGGAGCGTCCCGACGAGCTGTGGCTGGGCCATCGCGAGCGCCCGAACGAGCTCCTGATCCGCAACCCGGCCCTCATGAACGCGGCGGGCAGCGCGGCGGCAAGCCTCCCCGGCGGCCACGTCGAGGGCTTCGCCGACACGTTCGCGTCGCACTTCCGGGCCGTCTACACGGACATCGCGGCCGGCGGCCCCGCCGACCATCCCGCCTACGCCACCTTCGCCGACGGCCACGACGAGATGCTGGTCAACGACGCCATCGCCGCGAGCGCCCGCGAGGGGCGCTGGGTCGAGGTGGACCGCCGCACATGACGCGCCCACGCGTCCACCGGCCCAACATCGCCCACCCGAAGGGAGCATCGCGATGAAGCTCGGGTTCCTCACCGCCCCCTTTCCCGAGACACCGCTCATGGAGGTCGCCGACTGGGCGGCCGCGACGGGCTTCGAGGTCCTGGAGATCGCCTGCTGGCCGCGATCGTCGGGTCCGACCCGGCGCTACGCGGGCACCAGTCACGTGGACGTGGCCAACCTGTCCGACGGCCAGGGTCGCGAGATCGCCGGCGAGATCGCGGCCAGGGGCCTCGCGATCTCCGGCCTCGGCTTCTACCCCAACCCCCTGCATCCCGACCTCGCCCACCGCGAGCTGGTGATCGACCATCTCCGCCACGTCATCGTCGCGGCCCGGAAGATGGGGGTCCCGCTGGTCAACACGTTCATGGGCGGCGATGCGGCCCGGACCCAGGACGAGAACTGGGAGGTCGCGCTCCGCGTCTGGCCCGACATCGTGGCCTTCGCCCGCGACAACGGGGTGAAGATCACCATCGAGAACTGCCCCATGATCTTCAGCCGCGACGAGTGGCCGGCCGGGCACAACATCGCCTGGTCGCCCTACATCTGGCGCCGGATCCTGGAAGCGTGGGGCGACACGGTCGGACTGAACTTCGACCCGTCGCATCTCGTATGGCTGATGATCGACCAGGAGCGCTTCATCCGCGAGTTCGGGTCGCACATCCTCCACTTCCAGGCGAAGGACCTGATGATCGACCGCGACGGCCTGTACGAGCGGGGCTCGCTCTCTTCGGGGATCGGCTGGCAGGTCCCGCGCATCCCGGGCCTGGGCGACGTCGACTGGGGCGCCGTCTTCTCCGGCCTCTACCGGGCCGGCTACGAGGGCGACTGCATCATCGAGCACGAGGACCGTCGCTTCGAGGGCACCGACGAGAAGGTCAAGCAGGGCTTCCTCATCGCCCGCGACGTCCTGCGGCCGTACTGCAAGTGAGCCCCGCTCCGCCCTACTGGGCCGAGGTCGCGGCCCCTCGATCGCCGGCCGAGCTGACGCCGGAGGTCCTCGCCGATCTCCTCGCCCGGCTGACCGAGCGCGACATCGCCAAGACCATCGACCACTCGCTCCTCCGGCCCGAGCTCGACGACGCCTTCGTCGCGGACGGCTGCCGCCTGGCTGCCGAGTACGACGTGGCATCGGTCTGCGTCCGCCCGGCCGACGTGTCGCGAGCAAAGGCGGTCCTCGACGGCAGCGACGTGGCCGTCGGGACCGTGATCGGCTTCCCCCACGGCAACCATCGCACCGAGACCAAGGTCTTCGAGGCACGCCAGGCGCTCGCGGACGGCGCCACCGAGCTGGACATGGTGATCCAGATCGGCGCGCTGCGGTCCGGTCGCGACGCCGAGGTGCTGGCCGACATCGCGGCCATCGTGGAGGTTGCCCACGCCGGCGGCGCGATCGTCAAGGTCATCTTCGAGAACGCCTACCTCACCAACGACGAGAAGGTCCGCGCCTGCCGGCTTTCCGAGGCGTCAGGGGCGGACTTCGTGAAGACCTCGACGGGCTTCGCACCGGGTGGGGCGACCCACGAGGACCTCGCCCTCATGCGGCGGAGCGTCTCGCCGCACATCCAGGTGAAGGCCGCCGGCGGCGTCCGGACCCTCGACGCGCTTCTCGCCGTCATGGCCCTGGGCGTGACCCGGATCGGCGCCACCGCGACCAGGACCATCCTCGACGACTTCCGGGCCCGCAGGGCCGGTGCCGCCCAGGCGGCGGCGATTGCAGCGCCCGCCCAGAGCGACGGAGCCTCCTGACCGGTGGACGACGGGCGTCCGCCTCGGCATGCCCTGGCCCGGCCCGCGACGAGGAGGTCGCCGCCCGATGATGCCGCGCGCCAGCAGCATGCCGGCCCTCGCGTGGCTCGCCGCCGCGGCCGATCTCCTCGCGCGCGTCGGCGCCACGCAGGGCGGCGCGATCGAGCGGGCCGCCCAGTGGTGCGCCGAGGCCATCGCGGCCGACGGCCTGGTCCACCTCTTCGGGACGGGCCACTCGCGGATCCCGGTCGAGGAGATGTTCCCGCGCTACGGCTCGTACCCCGGCTTCAATTCGATCGTCGAGCTGTCGATGACGTTCCACAGCGAGGTCGTCGGGGCCAACGGGCAGCGCCAGGCGATGTTCATCGAGCGCGTGCCGGGCCTGGCCGAGGTGATCCTCGCCAACTTCACCTTCGGACCCCGGGACGTCATGATCGTCTTCTCGGCCAGCGGCCTCTCGGCGGTCCCGGTGGAGATGGCCAGGGGCGCCCGCCGGCGCGGGCTGCGCGTGATCGCGGTGACCTCCGTCGAGATGTCGCTCTCCGGCGAGCCGGATCCGCGGGTCGGCGCCCGCCTCCTCGACGAGGCCGACCTGGTGATCGACCTGTGCACGCCGCCCGCCGACGCGCTGGTGACCCTCGACGGCCTGGAGACCCCGGTGGGGCCCGGCTCGACCGTGGCCGCCGTCGCCATCGTCAACTCGCTCAAGGTCCGGATCGCCGAGCTGCTGCTTGCGCGGGGGGCGATGCCGCCCGTGATCACGCGCGCCTCGGTGGTCGGGCCGGAGCGGTCCAGGGCCCTCTTCGACGAGGCCTACCAGGAGCACGCGCGACGCCTCGCGCGTGCCATCATCCAGCAGCCACGAGGAGGTGCGTGACAAAGCCGAGCAGGCGGATTCATCGTGCGCCACGTGACAGGGTCGACCGACGCCCAACTGGGGGCGCGCGACCACAAGGAGGAGAGTTGTTCATGAAGCGAGCCAGAATGGTGCGCGGCTTCGCGGCCGTCGCCGCCGTCGCGCTGCTCGTGGGGGCGTGCTCGAGCGGGTCGTCCCCGAGCGCCGCTCCCACCCAGGCACCGGCTGCGAGCACCGCGCCTGCGAGCGCCGCGCCGAGCGCAGCCCCGTCGGCGTCGGCCGCCGCCGGCAAGATGTGGAAGATCGGCTACTCGAACTCGTTCGGCGTCGGGAACGGCTTCCGCGAGGAGCAGGTCTGCACGGCCAAGGCAGAGGCCCTCGCATCCGGCCAGGTGTCGGAAATGACCACCATCCACCGCAACACCGACGCTGCGGGACAGCTGGCCGACATCCGGACCCTGATCGCCAAGGGCGTCGACGCGATCGTGTTCAACGCGGTCGACCCCGACTCGCTCCTTCCGGCGCTCCAGGAGGCGCAGGCCGCCGGGATCAAGACGGTCTCGGTCGACCAGTACGTCAACGACCCCAACACGTACAACCTCTACAACAACCAGACGCAGTACGCGTACCTCGGCGCCAAGTGGCTGTTCGAGCAGCTCAAGGGCACCGGCAGCGTGTACTACATGCGCGGCGCCGCCGGGGCCGCGGCCGACAGCGACCGCGACATCGGGTTCAAGAAGGCCCTCGCCGAGTACCCGAACATCAAGGTCGTCCCGAGCGCAGAGGGTGTCTTCACCAAGTGGGACTCCGCTGAGGCCACCAAGCTGATGGACGCCTTCATCGCCAGTGGCGAGTACGACAAGATCCAGGGGATCTGGACGTCCGGCATGGACGGCGAGATCGTCGAGTCCATCAAGGCGGCAAACAAGAAGTTCGTGCCGATCGTCGGCGCGGACCGCGGCGTCTTCGTCAAGCCGCTCCTCGACCCGACGAACTACGCGGGTCTCACGGGCGCGGCCGTCACCAACACCGCCGCGGTTGGCGGGGCCGGTGTCGCGCTGGCGCTCAAGCTCCTCAACGGCGAACCCGTCCAGACCGACTCCTCGGCCCCGAAGCCGAACACCGTGCTCCTCGTGCCGGTGCTGGCGGACAACCTGACCGACGCGGGCAAGGCCACCCTCCAGTCCTGGCTCGTCGACGGTCTCAATGCGGCCTGGCCGCTCGGTCTCCAGATCGAGGGCTGGACCCACTACACGCCCCAGCAGGCGATCGACTGCAAGGGCCCGGGCGGGAGCTAGCTCACTCGGACAGCCAACCAGGGCGGGGGATGCCGGTCCGCCGGCGTCTCCCGCTCCCCGCACCCCTCCCATGGGACACATGACGATCACCACCGCCGGCCTCCTGCTCGAGGCCACGGGCATATCCAAGACCTACGGCGCCGTCGTCGCGCTGAAGGCGGCGTCGCTCGCCGTCCGCCCGGGCGAGGTCCACGCTCTCATGGGCGCCAACGGCGCCGGCAAGAGCACCCTCGTCAAGATCCTCACCGGTGCGATCCGTCCCGACAGCGGGACGATCTCCGTCCGTGGGCGCGAGCGCACCGTCCACTCGCCGGCCGAGGCCCGCCGCGGCGGCCTCGTCTCCGTCTACCAGGAGCCGGCGCTCATCCCGGACCTGGACATCCGGTCGAACCTGCGCCTGACCGAGACGCCGCTCGAGCCGTTCCGCCACTGGATGGGCGAGCTCGGCCTGGGCGGCCTCGCCCTGTCGAGCCTGGCGCGGCGGGTGCCGCTGGCCTCGCTCCGGATCGTGGACCTCGCGCGCGCCCTCGCCATCGAGCCCGACGTGCTCATGCTCGACGAGATGACCGCGGCGCTGCCGGCGAACCTGACCGAGCGCGTGCTGGAGGTCGTCGGACGGCAGCGGGGAGGCGACCGCTCCGTCATCTTCATCTCCCACCGGCTCATCGAGATCGCCGCCGTCTGCGACCGCGCCACGGTCCTGCGCGAGGGGGAGACGGTCGGAGTCGTCGACGTGAGCCCGGGCTCGGAGGACCGGATCGTCGAGCTGATGCTGGGGCAGGTGGGCGAGAGCGTGGCGGGACGCACGTCAGGTGCCGTCCCGGCCGCCCAGGGCCCGGGCGTCCGCGAGCCGCGCATCGCCGCGCGCGGCCTGGGGATGGGCGCGAGGCTGCAGGACGCCTCGTTCGAGCTCCATCCCGGCGAGGTCCTCGGCGTGGTCGCGCTCGAGGGCCAGGGCCAGGACGAGCTGTTCGACGTCCTTGCGGGATCGGTGCGTCCCAGCAGCGGCGAGCTGCTCGTGGATGGCGCGCCGGTCTCGTTCCGCCATCCGGCCGACGCCATCCGGGCCGGCCTCGTGTACGTTGCCGCCGACCGCGCGGAGGCCCTGCTGATGCAGCGCTCCGTGCGGGAGAACATCGCGCTCCCCTTCACGACCCGCCTGCGCCGGTGGGGCCCGATCCGCATGGCCGACGAGAAGGCGAAGGTCGAGGGCGCGATCGCCACGCTGCGGATCGACACGCGGGCCAAGGGCGAGGTCCGACGCCTCTCAGGCGGCAACCAGCAGAAGGTGACGATCGCGCGCTGGGTCGCCGGCGGCGTGCGAACCATGCTCTGCTTCGACCCTACCCGCGGGATCGACATCCGCACGAAGGACCAGATCTACGTCCTGCTCCGCGACCTCGCGGCGGCCGGGGCCGCGGTCCTGCTCTACACGTCGGAGCTGAAGGAGGTCCAGCTCGTCTGCGACCGGGCGATCGTGATCTTCGGTGGCCGGGTGGTCGCCGAGATCCCCGTCGCGGACGCGGACGAGCCCACGCTGCTCCGCGCGGCATACAACCTCAAGTCGGACGCCGTCATCCCCGAGCTGGCCGCGGCCGAGGCGGCGGCCGCGGGGGCGGCGGCCTGGGGGCGGCTTCGGCCGACGCGGCGCCCGCCGGACCCGTCGACGCTGCGGCGGACCCGGGGAGCGATCGATGACCGCGGCGACCGTTCCCGTCGACGCCGCTCGCCCTGGCGCCGCGGGTGCCCTGGCCGCGTGGGCGCGACGCAACGCGTGGAGCCTGAGCCTCCTCGGGTTCCTGGCCCTCCTTCTCGTCTTCACCAAGCTCATCAACCCGAGCTACGGGGTCTCGGGCGTCCAGGGTCTCGCGATCGCCGTGCTGCCCCTCGCGCTCGCCGCCGTGGCCCAGGCGATCGTCGTCATCTCGGGCGGGATCGACCTCTCGATCGGGTCGATGATGGCCCTCACGAGCGTCATCGCGGCAGTGCTCATGAAGGGACAGCCCGACGGCTTCACCGTCGGCGTGGTCATCGCCGTGCTCCTCCTCGGCGTGCTCCTCGGGGCCGTCAATGGCGGCCTGGTCGTCCTCACCCGCGTCCCCGACATCGTCGTCACCCTGGCGATGTCGTTCGTCTGGGCGGGGTGCTCGCTCCTCGTCCTCTCCGCGCCGGGCGGGCTCGCCGCGAAGTGGCTGCGCGACCTCGTCCTGGGGTCGCTGGGCAACCCGTGGATCCCCAAGGCAGCCGTCGTCCTGATCGTCGTCGTCGCGCTCATCTGGATCCCGATCCGGCGCTCGCGGTTCGGGCTCTCGCTCTACGCCATCGGGAGCGACCGGCTGGCGGCCTTCCGGAGCGGCGTCCCGGTGGGCCGGACCCGCGTTCTCGCCTACATGCTCATGGGCCTGTTCACCGCGCTCGCCGGCCTGTCGCTCATCGCCAGCACCGGCATCGGGACGCCGGTCGCGGGACCGTACACCCTCCTGAGCGTCGCCGCGGTCGTGCTCGGTGGTGTCAGCCTCGCGGGCGGCCGCGGCGGCGTGTTCGGGCCGATCGTCGGTGTCGTCATCCTCCAGATCATCCAGACCGACATGACCTTCCTCAGCTTCGACCCCAACCTGGCCGTCGTCGCCCAGGGGGCCATCCTGATCGGCGTGGTCATGGTGGGCAGCCTGGTCCAGCTCAGGAGGAGCCGGGCATGAGCGGCGCCCTTCCGCCG
The DNA here is from genome assembly GCA_963776285.1 of uncultured Chloroflexia bacterium. Taxonomy (GTDB): domain Bacteria; phylum Chloroflexota; class Limnocylindria; order Limnocylindrales; family CSP1-4; genus CTSoil-043. The sequence continues at coordinate 929,642 of CAVZLW010000007.1, read as the reverse complement.
CCGACCGTGCCGGGCGCGCCGGCGGACGCCGAGGCGGCCCGCAGCCCCTGGCTGACCCTCGCGGCCTGGCGCGGCCTGCTGCGCGACCGGCCGATGATCCCGCTCATCGGCCTGCTGGCGCTCCTGCTCGTCGCCGCCCAGTTCGTGCTGCTGGATGGCATCACGCCGGGCTGGGTCGGCGTGATCGTCCGGGCCTCCGTGCCCCTGGCCATCCTCGCAGGTTGCCAGACGCTGACGATGCTCACGGGCGGCATCGACCTGTCCGTGGGCGCGGTCGCCTCGATGACGGGCTTCGTCGTGGCGACCCTCGCGAACGTCCCCGGCGGGGTGCCCGTCGCGATCGGCGTGGCCCTCACGGCGGCGGCGCTCGCGGGGCTCATCAATGGCATCGGGGTCGGCGTATTCCGCGTCCACCCGCTGATCATGACCCTGGGGATGAGCCTGGTCGTCCTCGGCCTGGCGAACGTCTGGCAGCTGCAGACGGTCCAGACCGGCACCGGCGTGCCGCCCGAGATCCGGACGATCGGATCCGGGCTCCTCTTCCAGGTCGTGCCGTACAGCCTGGTGGTGTTCGTTCCGGTCGCCGCGCTCATCCTGGTGACGCTGTGGCGAACCGGCTACGGGCGGCTGCTCTACGCGATCGGCGACAACCCCATCGCGGCGCGCCTGTCCGGCGCCCGCGCGTGGCAGGTCCTCATCGTCCTCTACGTCATCTCGGCGCTGCTGGCCGCGACCGCCGGCCTGCTCCTCCTCGGCCTGACCAACATCGCCAGCGTGACGCTCGCGGATTCCTACGTCCTGCCGTCGGTCGCGGCCGCCGTCATCGGAGGGACCTCGATCATGGGCGGCCGTGGCGGGTTCGGCGGGACGATCGTCGGCGCGGTCATCCTGACCGTCCTCGCGGCGCTCATCGCCGGGCTCGGCTTCCCCGAGCCGGTCCGGCAGATCCTCTTCGGGGCGATCATCATCGCCGTCGCGGCCGCGTACGCGCGCGCCACGTCCGAATCCTGAACCCGGCGTCGTTGGCGGAGGGAGCGGGTATGCGCGCTGGACCAGGAACCCGCCACCTGGGCCTCGACCTCGGGGCCACCAACCTGAAGTGGGTCACGCTCGACCACGACGCCGGGGAGTGGTCGACGCGTGGCGAACGGCCAGTCCGCGACGCGGATCGTGACCGACCCGGAGATGGTCCCGGGCGCAGTCGTGGCCCAGCTCGTCGAGGTGGCCCTGGCCGCGATCTCCGAATGGGGGCCGGTGGCCAGCATCGGGATCGGGATCGCCGGCCTGTACGACCCGGTGGCCGGAACCGCTCGCTTCCTGCCGAACATACCCGGCCCCTGGGCGGGCCGCCCGGTCGGGGAGCCCGTCGCCCGGGCCACGGGATTGCCCACCTTCCTCATCAACGACGCCAGGGCCTTCGGGCTCGCAGAGCTGCGGCTGGGGGCGGGCCGTGGGGCGTCCTCGATGGTCGGGCTGACGCTGGGCACGGGCGTCGGCGGAGTCGTCGTGATCGGGGGGCGCGTCTACCAGGGCCACGACGGCACCGCCGGCGAGCTCGGCCACCAGACCATCGATCCCGACGGGCCCTGGTGCGGCTGCGGGAACCGCGGCTGCGTCGAGGCCTATGCCCGCGCGGACCAGATCGCGGTGGCCTGCGGCACGGCCACCGCGGAGGAGGCCGTCCGCGCGGCGCAGGCCGGGGACGTGCGCGCCCGGGCCGGGCTGGCCGACGTCGGCCGCTACCTCGGGATCGGCATCGCCAACATGATCACCGTCGTCACGCCGGACCGGGTCGTCCTCGGCGGCGGGGTCGCCGCGGCCGGCGAGCTCCTCCTCGGCCCGATCCGCGCCGAGATCGCGCGCCGGGTGACCACGACGTCCGTCGACCAGGTGACGATCGTGGAGGCGGAGCTGGGCACGCTCGCCGGGGCGATCGGGGCGGCGGTCCACGGGGCGGAGCGGGCGGCGGAGCTGGCGGGCGGCGAGCGTGTCGCCGCGGACCGGCTCCGGGACGCCGGCGGCGAGGCCGGATCGTGATCCCGGAGTCCTACCTTCCCCGCTACCGCGAGATCGAGCAGGCGCTCCGCGCGCGGATCGCATCGCTGAAGCCGGGCGATCCGCTCCCTTCCGACGCGGCGCTGTGCCGCGAGTTCGGGGTCAGCCGGATGACCGCCCGCAATGCCGTGCAGCGACTGGCCCAGGAAGGGCTGGTCAGCCGCGAGCCGGGCCGAGGCAGCTTCGTCGCCGTCCCGCCGTCCCACCGGCGCGCCAACAGCCTGATGAGCTTCTCCGACGAGATGCGGCACAAGGGCCGTACCCCACACTCGCGGCTGCTGCGCCGCGAGATGCGGCCGCCGAAGGTCGACGAGGCCCGCGACCTGCGCCTCCGCGAGGGAGAGCCGGTCGTGGCCCTGACCCGGCTCCGGCTGGCCGACGACAAGCCGATCGCGGTGGAGCGGGTCGCCCTCCACGGGCGCTGCGCCGGCGTCGTCATGCACGCCGACCTCGAGAGCGGCTCGCTCCACGATGCCCTGCGCGCCGGCGGCTTCGTGCCCGCGCGAGGGAGGGCGACGATCGACGCGGAGCCGGCGAGCGACGAGGACGCCCGCATCCTTGGCGTCGAGAAGGGGACGCCGCTGCTCGTCGAGCGGCGCGTGATCGTCGATCTCAGGGGCCGGCCGCTGGAGTCGACCGAGTCGCGGTATCCCGGCGACGGCTACGCCCTGGACGTGGACTTCGAGGTCGAGGTCGCCCGCGACCGGGCCTCGAACGGCCGGCAGAGCGGCTGACAGGCGCATGGACTCCCGCGCCCGCGTCCACGCCGCGCTCGCGCACCGGGAGAGCGACCGCATCCCGCGGGACCTGGGCGCCGTCCGCATGACCGGCATCCACGTCCGGGCGTACGCCGGGCTGCGCGGCGCGCTCGGCCTGCCGGGACGCCCGGTTCGCGTCGGGGACCTCTCCCAGCAGCTGGCAGTCGTCGACGAGGACGTGGCGACCGCCCTCCGGCTGGACGTGCGGGGCATCGAGCCGCGCCCGCCGTCCGGCTACCGGCGCGAGATCGTCGACGCGGAGGACGGGCTGGCCTACGTCGACGAGTGGGGCGTCCGGCGGCATATGCCGAGGGACGGCTTCTTCTTCGACCCGTCGTCGACACCCCTCGCCGGGGAGATCGACGCGGGGCACGTGGCGCGATTCGGCTGGCCCGACGGGGGCGATCCGGCCCGGCGCACCGGCATCGCGAACGAGGCGCGGCGGGTGATCGCCGAGGAGGGCCGCGCGGTCTACGTCGGCTCGGTGTGCGCCGGCCTGACCGAGATGCTGTTCCGACTTCGCGGCTTCGAGGACGGCTACATGGACCTGGCTGCCGATCCGGCGCTGGCGCGGTCGCTGATGGAACGCGTCCTGGAGGTGAAGCTGGCCTGGTGGGGCGCGGTCCTGCCCGAGCTGGGCGACGCGGTCGACGTCGTCGGCGAGGCCGACGACCTGGGAGGCCAGGCGACGCCCCTCTTCTCGCCGCGCACGTACCGGGCGCTGGTCAAGCCGCTCCACGCCGAGCTCGTCGCCTTCATCCGGGAACGAACGCGGGCGAAGATCCTGTTCCATTCCTGTGGCGCGATCCGGGAGCTCCTCCCCGACCTGGTCGAGATCGGAGTCGACGTCCTGAACCCCGTGCAGGTGTCGGCCGCCGGCATGGAGACGGCGGCGCTCAAGCAGGACTTCGGGCGGGACCTCGTCTTCTGGGGCGGCGGGGTCGACACGCAGGGGGTGCTCGGGAGCGCGGCGCCCGACGAGGTGAGAGAGGACGTGCGCCGGCGGATCGGCGACCTGGCACCCGGCGGCGGCTTCGTCTTCGCGTCCGTCCACAACGTCCAGGCCAACGTGCCGCCCGAGAACATCGCCGCCATGTGGAGGGCCGTCGACACCTGGGGCTCGTACCCCGTGTCCTCGCCGGCGGCCGCGGGCAGGGGAGGAGTGGCATGAGCGTTTCGTCGGGAGCCGGCGCCACCGGCGAGGTCGTCGTCGCCGGGCGGCTCGTCTTCGAGGAGCACCTCCACCCGGGACGGATCGTCGTCCGCGATGGCTGGATCGCGGCGGTCGACCTGGATCCCGCCGAGGCCGGGGGGCCGTTTGTCGCCCCCGGCTTCGTGGATGTCCACGTCCACGGCCGCGGCGGCCACGACGCGATGGGCCCGGAGGGGGCGCTGGACGGGATGGCCCGGGCCCTCCTGCGGCACGGCGTGACGTCGTTCCTGCCGACCGCGGTGACGGCCCCCCTCGCCGAGCTGACCGCATTCGCGGAGCGGGTGCGGCACTGGATCCCGGGCGCTCCCGCGGACGGCTCCGGCCCGCTCGGGTTCAACCTCGAGGGTCCGTTCATCAATCCGGCGAGGAAGGGCGCCCAGAACGCCGCCTACATCCGGGTCCCGGCCGAGGTTTCCACGGCCGACCTCGAGCCGCTGGTCGACGGCCTCCGGATCACGACGATCGCTCCCGAGATCCCGGGCGCCCTCGACCTGATCCGCTGGCTCCGCGCGCGGGGCGTTGCGGCATCCCTGGGCCACTCTGCGGCGACCCAGGACGAAGGGCGCGCCGGGTATGCGGCCGGCGCCCGGACCACCACGCACCTCTTCAACGGGATGACCGGAGTCGACCACCGTGCCCCCGGGCTGGCCGTGGCCGCGCTGCTCGAGGACGACGCCTTCGTGGAGCTCGTCGCGGACGGCCACCACGTCACGGAGTCCGTGTGGCCGCTGATCCTGCGGGCGAAGCCCCCCGACCGGCTGATCCTGGTCAGCGACGGCGTCTCCTTCGGCGGCACGTCGGTCCGGACGGGCCTCCTCGGCGGTCTCGCATGCATCATCGACGGCGACCGCTGCGTGCTGGCCGACGGTGGGAACCTTGCCGGGTCGGTCATCGCCCTCGACACCGCGGTTCGCAACGTCGCACGGACGGGGGCGGGCCTGCCGCGCGCGGTGGCGGCGGCGACCCGGGGGCCGCTCGCCCTGCTCGGCGTGACCGATCGTGGCCGCCTGGAGCCGGGCCTCAGGGCGGACCTGGTCGAGCTCGGCGAGGACCTCGCGGTGCAGCGCGTGATGCGTGGCGGGCGCTGGTACCCCGGACCCGGCTGAGGGGGCCACGGCCGGCCCGCTCCGGCCTGCCCGCCGCTGACCCCTCGCCGGGGTCGGCGCTCAGTCGCCGGGCGAGGGCGTCGGGCGCGGGGTCGGGTCGGCCCCGCCGGAAGGCTCGGGCGTCGGCCGAGGCGTCGGGCGTGGCGTGGGATCCGGCGAGGTCGGCGTCGGGACCGGGGTCGGGCCGGCGTCGTGGTGATCCCCGCCCTCGTGGTGGCAGGCGTCGGGGGCGCCGCCGCACCCCGCATGGTCGCTGCCGCGCCCGCCACCGGCCGGGGGCGTCGCAGCGGGCTGCGGCACGCGGGCGGGATCGGACGGCGAGCGCCCGGGCATCGACGGCACCGCCCGGGTCGACACGGCAGCGCCTCGTCCGCCCTCGGCGGACCCCGAGACGTCGGCCGCCGGTGGCAGGTGGGCCGCGGGCGACGAGGGCGTCGCCAGGCCGCCGGCGCCCAGCGCGTGGGATGGCGTCGCATGGGCGACGACGAGGCCGCGATCGGCGCCGGCCGCCGGGTGCTCGTCGGCGCCGAGCGGGACCATCGGCTGCACGGCACGTGCGATGAGCGACGTGGCGAGGAGGGCTGCACCGATGCACGCGGCGAACGTGAGCGCTGTCGGGAGGCCGTGCGGGAGGGCGCCGATGCTGCGCCGGATGCCGGCCAGCCTGGGCCGGGAGGGAACGAGTCGAGCCATGGTCAAGACCTCGTGATTCGTGCGTTGCGCCGGGCGGTCAGCCCTGCGATCGAGCCAGGGAGAAGAGCACGACGGACACGAGCGCCACGATCTCGATCGCGGCAGCCATCCACCGGGTTTCGTCGAACTTCACGTCAGACCTCCACGAATTGTTCGGCGTGCACGCGCTCGCCGGGGATGCCGACCGCCTCCAGGGCGGCCATGGCTCCGTCCACGAATGGGCCGGAGCCGCAGACGAGGAACTGCCATCGACGCACATCCGCCGGGAGGTGGCGATCCAGGACGCCGGCGTTGATGCGGCCCCGCTCTCCGGCCCACTCCGGGGGCGGGGCGGACAGCACGTACACGATGGTCAGGTTGACCCGCTCGCGGAGCGCCTCGAGCTCCTCGGCAAACGTGACGTCGTCGAGCGACCGAGCCGCATAGACGAGCAGGTACGGACGCCGGTCATCGCGGTCGGCGGCGGTGCGAAGGACGCTCATCGACGGCGTGATGCCGATCCCGCCACCGATCAGCAGCATTCCTGCGGCGGCGGCGCGCGGCCGGAAGGCGCCGTGCGGCCCGTCGACGAGCAGCTCGGTGCCCGGGCTGAACGCAGCCGCCTGGGCCGTGAAGCCGTCGCGGGTCTTCATCGTGAACGTCGGACGGCCCGGCGCCTCGGCGGACGAGGCGTACGAGAAGGGATGCTCGGCCAGCAGCGCTCGGAGCTGCGGCTGCTTGAGCCAGGCGAACTGGCCAGGGATGAACTGCTGGCCGCGGTGGCCGTCGGCCCGGAGCTGGAGCGTGACGGCCCCGCCACGCTCCTCCACCACCCGCTCCACGCGGTAGGGGCGCACCGAGCCGCGCCGAATCCAGCGACCGCGCAGGATCACGAGCGCCCCCAGGCCACCCAGCGTGAGCGCCACGAGCGACCACTCCGCGGCCCCGGTGACCAGGTACCGTCCCACCCCGATCGTGTGCACGACCGCGAGCACGAGCGCGCCCGCGGCCAGCCCGAGATGGATCGCCCGCCAGGCGACGTAGGAGAGGCGGACGCGGCGGCGCACGACCGAGGTGACCATCAGCGCTGCGAGCGCCGCCACGGAGCCGATCGCCGCCTGGGCGCGCCACGGCTCCCCGAAGAAGGTCAGCAGGGCGAGCCGCGACGGATCGGCGATCATGACGGCCGCCAGGTGGGCCGCGACGACGGCGATCAGAACGTCGGCGAGGCGGCGGTGCAGCCGGACCGCCACCTCCGCCCCGATCGACGAGAGCAGGGGGAGTCGGGCCGGCACGATCAGCTGGAGGGTGAGCAGGCTCAGCGCGGCGATCCCGAGGCCGGAGCCGAGCTCGGCGACGAACGGCCGCGGCTGCCCGTGGTCGCGGAGGGCAACCAGCAGGAGCGGGCCGGCGATGGCGAGGCCGTAGACGGCGAGCAGGACCGCCTTCGGAATGCGCCTCGCGCCGTGATCCGGCATCCGCACCTCGATGGGCGCCGGCACGGCGCCGTTCGTGCCGCCGATCGCGCCAGGCGCGCCTGCCGGTGGTCGACCGGCCACGTGCCCGGACTGCGGGGCAGCGAGGTCCGGCGGGCGCGGCCCGGGTGCCGCCTGGTTCTCGACGGCATCGGCGCCCGCCGTCACGGGCGGGCCGGATGACCGGGAGACGGCGCGGCGGGTTCTGGGTTGTCCCGGCACTTCGTCGTGCCTGCGCCGGTGCAGCCTGCCGAGCCGGCGACGGATCGAGGCCCCCACGCCGGTGATGAGCGCGTCGAGCGTCCATCGGACCCACGAACCCTGTGGTGGGGCCAGGGGGCGGTCCTCGACCCGCTCGGGATCGGCCCGCGACGGGACGCGGGCCGGCGGCTTGCTGGCAGTCATCATCTGCCCCTCCCTCCCGCCGACATGCCCGGGCATGCGGACCCGCACAGACGGCGCGTGCGGCCGCGCGTCGGCGCCCTGCGGGAGGCTCGCGAACATGGCAATGCACGGATGGCTCAGCCGGCGCGGATCGGCGGGCCAGGCGCGTCGAGCAATGCTGGGGCTCGCCCTTGGACGCCAGGCGGCTGTGACGTGGCGCGGTCGGAGCACCGATGTGACGGTCGCGGCGGTGTCGCCGGCCGATTCGCGCAACGGTCCATGTATGCGGACTCGCGCATACTAGCCCAGGGGTCCCCTCCCGGCAAACGGGGAGGGCCGGACGGGGCCGGCCGGCCGGACGGGGCCGGGTCGTGGTCCGCGGTTCGCTGTCGATGATCGCCGGCGGCCGAGGGATCCCGGCGACGGGCGTCAGTCCTGGCGGGTGGCGGAGAACCCCAGCGCCGGCTTGAGCTTCAGCGTGCCCTTCGCCGTGGTCCCGTCGAAGGTGGCCGTCCACGTCACGGTCGTCGGCTTTGCCACCCGATTGGGGTCGATCGAGATGTTCGACGGGCGGGTCTTCAGGCAGTCGTCGACGTCGTCGACCTCCGCCTTGAAGGTGGCCTTCCCGGTCAGCTTCCCGGACCTGGGGTCGTAGGTTCCGCTGATCGGGCCGTTGAGAACCATCAGGACCGTGCAGCGCTTGAACGCGGCGTAGTCCGGATCCTTCTGACCGCCGAACGTGGCGGTCAGGAGCGACCCGATGGGGAATTTCTCGATGGCGATCGTGAAGCTTCCCCGGACGGTCTTGTTGTCGAGGAAGACGATGAGCTCGGCGGTGTGCTCGCCCATCGTCAGGCCGGTCTTCGCCATGGCCCGCACGTCGATCGGGCCGCGGAGCGTCACGCTCTGGGGCACCGGGCTGGGCGTCGGCACGGCGGAGGGGACGGCCGTCGATGGCGCCAAGGACTCCTGGGCGACGACCGCGGAGGCGTCGGGCGACGCCGACGGCAGGGTCGCGGAGCTGGCGCTGGCGGCTGCAGCGGCCCCTCCCGGGACCGGCGGAGAAGCCGACGGCGAAGCGCCCGATCCACCCATGAAGAGGAGGGCCCCCACGAATGCCGCGAACGCGATCACGGCCAGTCCGCCGATCGCCATGTTGTACCCGTGCCTGACCCCGAAGCTCGATCCCGGCGGCGGTCGGTCGGCCAGGAGCAGCGCGCTCTTCGTGGTGATCCCCTGGGCACTCTCCAGCATGTCCGGGCTGTCGCCGGTCGCGCCAGCGTCGCCCGGCTGCCCCGGGGACGCGCCCTCTGCGGCAGATCCAGCGCCGGGTGCCGGGGTCGCTCCCGCGCCGTCTGGTGGGGGGGCCGCGATGTCGTCCAGGGTCCGCAGGACGAAATAGGACCTGTCCGCTGCTCCAGCAGCGGCCGGGCTGCCGATCGCGGGGCTCGTCTCGTAGCCGGTTGCCTTGAGCCCCGCGTCGAGGATCACGCCCTCCATCCGCGTCGTCTCGGCCGCCTGCCCGGCGAGCGCCTCCGGGGATGCGGCGCCGGGGCCGCCGTCGGGGGTCGGCGCTCCCGCGGCGGCGCCTGGATCGCCCGTCCCGTTGCCCATCGCCCGCCTCCGTCGCGTGTCGGCGTCGCTGCCTCGTCCGGCTCGCGGAGCGAGCGCCTGCCGGTGCCGCCGACGGCGACCGGCCTGCGCGCGGGACGACGGGCACGCGGCGAGCCCAGGCCGAGTCTCCGGGCGCGGCGCGCGGGCGCGGAAGTGCCGTTCAGCCGATTTCGTCGGCCCAGGCGGAATGTCGGCGAGCCGCGGCGTCGTGACCCCGCGCACGGCCGGGCGGGGCGGCGGGCGCGCCTGCGCCACTGCCCGCCCGCGGTTGCCAGGTCCGGGGCCCGACGTCAGGCAGTCAGCTCGTCCGGTCCCGCAGCAGCAGGTCGAGGCTGACGACGATCCGGAGCACGGACGCGTTCGCATCGAGCGTCGTCACCCGCGCCACGCCAGTCGTGGCGTCGCCGAGAAGCTGCAGGGTCTTGCCGGCGGGGGCGAAGTCGGTCGACGCATCGCCGGTCCATCCGCCCTCGCCGATGATGGACCCGCCGAGACGGGTGATCTCGGCCCGCAGTGCGTCGGCGAGCAGGAAGCCCAGCGTCGTATCTCCGACTGCATGAGGGCAGGTGACGATCCAGGTGGATTCCGAGTCCCACCCGACGAGGCGGCCCTCGCCATCGCGCCTGGAGCCGGACGTCGGGGGGATCCGATCCACCCCGCACGCCGAGCCGCCCGGGAGCCCATGCACGACCGTCGCGAGGTCCAGGGCGGCAAGCGCGTGATCGACGAAGCCCACGTCGGTCGGGACTGCCGACGGGACCGTCACAGGCGTGGGCTGAGCGACACTCCCGGAGGCGGCCGGTCGCTGCCCGGTGCGGAGTGCCAGGGGAGCACCCACCAGCACCACGGCCACGACCAGGACGACGAGCGCGACGGCCGCGGCCGGGCGGCGACCGGCGGGCTGCCGCACGGCCGTCACACGCAGCTGGTTCGCTCCACTCAGCGTCGCGATGGGCGGTGGGTCCGGGATCTGCCCCTCGACCTGCCCCAGCCGGTGCTCGAAGCGCTCGTTGACATCGATGTCGTCGTGGATCGTCATCCCAGCACCTCCGGGTGATGGCGCAGGGCGTCGAGCGCGCGAGCCGCGAGTGACCGCACACCGGATGGTGACAGGCCCATGACCGACCCGATCTCGGCATCGGTGAGGTCCCGCTGGTAGCGCAGCACCAGGACCTCGCGCTGGCGGTCGTTGAGAAGACGCGCGACGGCCTCGAACCAGAGCCAGAACTCGGTCACGGCCTCGGGTCGTGGACCGTCGTCGCGCCGCCCGACGAGGGGCAGCAGGCGGACGAGGCGACGCGCTCGGCGCCACCGATCAGTCGCAAGGCGCCGGGCTGTCAGCAGCAGCCACGGCAGGGGCCGACTTCGCAGGCTCTCGTGCCGGTCCCAGGCGCGAATGGCGCGCTCGAACGTCTCGGCGCTCAGGTCTTCGGCATCCTCGGCCGACCTGGTGAGAAGAAGGAGGTAGCGGTAGACGTCACGATAGTGGCGCAGGTAGACGGGCTCGATATCGGCCGTATCGGGGCGACCGAGGGGCTGGAGGACGACGACGTGCGGCGAATCGGCCTCGTGGGCCGACCCAGGCTGTGTCCGCAGCATGGTCAGCATGTCCAACCAACGAACAAGCGACGCTTCCTGTCCCGCCTGACACGAAGATCGCGCCCGACATCCCCAGAGACCCCCCGGATCATCGAGTCCCTAGGGATCCTCGACGAGGATGCGGATGCGCTTGTTGATCCTGCCCTTCGACTCGTAACCCTGGACACGAATCCGACCGACCTCGCGCGTGTTCGCGACATGAGTCCCACCGTCTGCCTGCAGATCGAGCCCGACGATCTCGACGGTCCGGATGAGCTCGATGCCGGGCGGCAGGAGATTGACCTTCGTCCGGATCAGGTCGGGGATCGCGAACGCCTCGTCGCGGGGCAGGAGCGCCACGCGGACATCGCGTGCCTCGAGGAGCTCGGCGTTCACGGCCGTCTCGATCGCGCCGACGAGCTCGCCCGACATCCGCTCGAACTCGAAGTCCATCCGCCCGCCGCCGGGCTCCATGTTGCCGCCGGTGACGAGCGCTCCGTAGTCGCGCCAGACGACGCCGCACAGCGCGTGGAGGGCCGTGTGCGTGCGCATGAGACGCAGGCGCCGGTGCCAGTCCAGGTCCGCGGTGTAGAGGGTCGGGCCCGGGGGAGGGGGCTCCGCCCCGGGCTCCAGCTCGTGCCAGATCTCGTCACCGGCCCTCCTCGCGGCGACGACCTGCCACGTTCGCCCATCGGGCGCCCGGATCTCGCCGTGGTCGGCCGGTTGACCGCCGCCGCCCGGGTAGAAGACCGTCCGGTCGAGAAGGACCAGGGCGCCCGCGTGGTCTGCCGCCGGGAGCTCGACGGCGCGGACGGTGGCGACCACGCTCCTGGCATAGGCGTCGACGTAGCAGACGTTGTCGCTCATGACCTCAGGCTAGCGCAGCGTGAGCATCCCGATCATGCCGGGGCGCCGTCGACGGCGCCCGGGCCCTGCGCCGCGGGCGGACCAAGCGGCCCTTTGCCGAGACGCCCCTACTTCACCGTGAGCGTGCCGGTCATGTTCGCGTGGACCGTGCAGACGAAGCCGTAGGTCCCCGCCGGGAGGGCCGGCACGTCGTACGTCCGGCTGTCCACCCCGCTGAAGATCTCGCCCTTCCAGACCTCGGGCCCCGTGGGTGAGCCCTGGTGGATCGAGACGTTGTGGGGAACCCCGGCGTCGTTGTTGGTGAACACGATCTGGAACGGCGTGTTCGCCGGCGCCTCGAGGGCGGCGGTGTCGTAGGCGATCCCCGCCGCGGTGAGCTTGAGGGTGACCGCTGCGCCGCCGGTGCCGCCGGACGGTCCCGCCGACGCCGCGCCGGACGGGGCCGCGGACGGCGCCCCGGATGCCGCCGGGACCTGGGACGCCGCGCCGGACGCAGCAGCGGACGGCGCGGCGGACGGGCCGACGGTCGGGGTGGGCGTCGGGGCGAAGGTCCAGCCCGGGGTCGCCGCAGAGGCACATGCGGAGAGCGCCACGGCCAGGATGGCAAGCAGGGCGAGAGAGCGGGCGAGGCGCATCGCGGAGCGGAACCTCCTGCTGGGCGGCACGACGTTCGCGTGGCGCGCGGGATCACGGTGGGGCGACAGAATGCTACTGAAGGACGGAGTTCCTTGCCGCTTCGTGGCGGCCGACGTGGATTCGCGTCCCGACTCGAGACCTCGACACTGCGACGGATGCGGGATCGACGATCGGTCAGACGACGGACGCCGGAACGCCGACCACGAGGGGCGCCGATGCCCGGACCACCTCGAAGACCGACAGGCGAGTCTCGGGATCGTGCCATGCGTCGGGTCGCAGCCCGGCCTTCTCGCAGACGGCGTCGAGCATCTCCGTGGTCCCCCAGCCCATCTCGGTCGCGACCTGCGGCAGCAGGAGCGCTCTCCTTCCGTGCGCCTCGACGACGACCCCATCGCGGCCGGCGACGAAGCCGGCAGGGTCGATCAGCCGGCTGGGCGGCCCCAGCACGCTCAGCTCCAGACGCAGCCCGGCGAGCTGGGCGGCGGTCACCGGCCGGAACCGCGGGTCACCGGTGGCAGCCATCCCGGCCGCACGGACCACGGCCTCGCCGATCGCGACGTCGGCACCGAGCGTGCCCATGCAGCCGCGCAGCTCGCCGCCGGCCGTGAGCGTCACGAACGCGTCCCCATGCCGCGTCACCCCGGGATGGGTCGCCGGGTCCGGGAGTGGCGCGGGCCGGCCGGCGACGGCCGCCAGCACCGCAGCCCGGGCAAGCTCGAGCAGGTGGTCGATGGCAGGTTGAGATGCTTCCGGATCGTGCATCGTCGCGTTCCCGGCGGGAGCGTGCGCCGGGTGGGCGCGGCGGGCCAGTTCCGAACGGTGCCGCGAACATGGGCCGGAGGGCACTGGCCGCGGCGAGCCCCTGCCGCCGACACTCGGCCGCGAGGCCACCGTCCATGTCATCCCTGCCCGCCGCCGGCCGTCGTCGCCCCGCCCCGTCCCCCCGGGTCGCCGGCGTCGTGCCCGCGCTCCTCGCGGAACCGCAGGGAGACGGCAGCGTTCGCTGCAACGCGTGTGCGATGCGCTGCCTCGTCCGTCCGGGCCGGAGCGGCATCTGCGGCGTCCGGGAGAACCGTGACGGGACCCTCGTCTCCACAGTCTACGGCCGAGCCGTGGCGGTCGGCATCGATCCGATCGAGAAGAAGCCGCTCTTCCACGTCGCCCCGGGAGCGCTCGTCTACTCGATCGCCACGGTGGGCTGCCCGTTCCATTGCGCGTTCTGCCAGAACTGGGAGATCGCCCAGGCGCCGCGCCTGGGCCTGGACCTCCCGACGCGCGCTCTCCCTCCGGGGAAGGTCGTGGACGAGGCCCTGACAGCCCGCGCGCGTGCCGTCGCCTACACGTACGTCGAGCCGACGGTCTTCCTGGAGTACGCGCTCGACACGGCCCGCGAGGCCCGGGCCGCCGGCCTTCTCAACGTCTTCGTCACCGACGGCTACGCGACGCCGGAGGCCATCCAGCTCCTGGAGCCGGTCCTCGACGCCGCGAACGTCGACCTCAAGTCGTTCGACGACGCCTTCTACCGGAGGCTCTGCGGGGCTCGCCTGGCGCCCGTCCTCGACGCGCTTCGCGCCTACCGGGCGGCCGGCGTGTGGCTGGAGGTGACGACGCTGGTGATCCCCGGGCAGAACGACGACCCGGGCGAGCTGCGGGCGCTCGCCGACTGGATCGCGACGGAGCTGGGCCCGGAGACGCCATGGCACGTGAGCCGCTTCTTCCCGGCGCACCGGATGCTGGACGTGGCCCCGACGCCGTTGGAGACCTTGCGCCTGGCGGCGGACCTCGGACGGGAGGCAGGCCTGGCCCACGTCTACGTCGGCAACGCCCCGCAGCTCGAGATGGAGGACACCCGCTGCGCGGGGTGCGGGCACATCCTCCTGGAGCGTCAGGGCTACCGCGTCTTCGATCGCCTCGGGCCGGGCGGCACCTGCCCGCGCTGCGGGCGAGCACTCGCGGGCCGGGCGCTCGATCACGACGGACGGGTGCCCTGCGGATGAGCGCCGCCACGGATCCTCGGGCGACGTCCGAGCCGCGACCTCCGGCCGTAGCCGGCCTCTTCTACCCGGGTGGGCGACGCGAGCTCGAAACGATGGTCGAGAGGCTGGCCGAGCGAGCTGCGGCGGAGCTCCCGTCGCCGCCCGGCCTGGACCCGGCGCGCCTCTGCGGCGTGCTGGTCCCGCACGCTGGTCTGGCCTACTCCGGGCTTCTTGCCGCTGCGGCGTGGCGGCTCCTGGCCGAGCCGGCTGGCCAGGCGACCCCAACCATCGTGTTGCTCGGGACGAACCACGGGGCCGCCTGGCTCCGTGGCGTCGGAGCCTGGGACGGCGGGCCCTGGCGCATCCCGCTGGCAGACGTGCAGGTGGACCGGGGGCTGACGGACGCCATCGTGGCGCTTGGGCCGCCCTTCGAGGCCGATGCCGCGTGCCACCTGGGCGAGCATTCGCTGGAGGTCCAGCTCCCCTTCGTGGCCCGCCTGCTGGAAGGCTCGCCGGTCGTCGCGCTCTCCGTGGGGGCGGGCACCGGAGCCCGCGCGATCGACGCCGGGGAGCGGCTCGGGCGCCTCCTCTCCGCTCGACGTGCGGCGGGCGACCGGATCATCCTGGGGATCAGCTCTGACATGGCTCACTATCCACCGGCCTCGGTCGCCACGGCTGTCACGGAGGCGCTCCGACCCCTGATCCTGCTGCGTGATCCTGAGGCCCTGGCCGCCGCCGAGGCCGGGCTCGTCGGGACCAGCCACGGTGTCTCGTGCGGCATGTGCGGCATCGAGCCGGCCGTCCTGGGCCTCGCCGCGCTGCGGGCGATGGGCGCGCGTGCCGGGGTGGTCCTGGGGGCGGCGACCTCCGCGGATGCCGGCGGCGACGCGCGGAGGACGGTCGGCTACCTGTCGGTAGGCTTCGAATCCGGCTGAACGTCGGGGCACTCGTCCACCCAGGCCGGCGAACCTCCTGCCGGGGTGCCGCGCTCGAGTCGCGGCGCCGGCATGGCGCGACCGGCCGGCGCCCGCGAGGCGCGACGGCCCGGCGTCAGCGCCTCGCGACGAGTCAGCGCTTCTTGGGGACCTCGTAGAGGTCGGCGCGCGGATCGCTGTTGGCCCCGCCGTGCCCCTGCCCGTGCTTCGGCGCCATCAGGAAGAGGGCGAACAGGGCCAACGGGCCGAAGATCAAGGTGAGCACCGCCCAGACCGGGGCGCGGCGCCCTCGTCGGGGCGCGTTCTGGTAGGCAACGACGACGCAGACGAACCAGACGACCGCGCCCATGAGGACGAGGCCGGTGCCGACGATGAGGGTGTTGCTGTCCATGAGCCGGCAGTGTAGCCGCCCGGCGGGATGGGCATCTCGCCGGCGGTGCGCGGGGAGCCGGCACAGCCGGGGAGCGGGCGCACCCGGGTCACAGCGCCTCCAGGTAGCGGTCCAGCTCCCACTGCGTGACCTGGGTGCGGTACTCGTTCCACTCGGCGGACTTCGCCTCGACGTAGTGCTCCAGGACATGGTCCCCGAGAGCCTCGCAGACCACGGCGTCGGCCCTGAGCTCCTCGATCGCCTCGCCGAGCGTCCCCGGGAGCTCCGTGATGCCGCGCTCGGCGACCCGGGCGGCATCCATCTCGAAGAGGCTCTCCTCCACCGGCTCGGAGAGCGTCAGCCCGCGCTCCACGCCGTCGAGACCTGCGGCGATCATCACCGCGAAGGCGAGGTACGTGTTGGAGGACGGGTCCGGGCAGCGGACCTCGGCTCGCGTGCCCTCGATCGACTTGCCCGGCGAGATCATCGGGACGCGGATCAGCGCGGAGCGGTTGGTGCGGCCCCACGTGATGTAGGTCGGCGCCTCGTAGCCCGGGACCAGCCGCTTGTACGAGTTGACCGTCGGCGCCAGGACCGCGGCCATGCCCCTGGCATGGGCCAGGACGCCGGCCATGTACGACCGGGCGAGGTCCGAGAGACCGTACCTGTTGTCCGGATCGGCGAAGGCGTTGCGGCCCTCCTCGATCGAGTAGAGGCTCTGGTGCGTGTGCATGCCCGAGCCGTTGATCCCGAAGATCGGCTTCGGCATGAACGTCGCGTACAACCCGTGGAGCTGGGCGATCGCCTTCAGGGTGAACTTGAAGGTCAGGGCGTTGTCGGCGGTGCGCAGCGCGTCGCTGTACTCGAAGTCGATCTCGTGCTGGCCGACGGCGACCTCGTGGTGGGCCGCCTCGACCTTGATGTCGAACGCCTCCAGGGCATCCACCATGTCCTGGCGGATCTCCTGGGCGAGGTCCGTCGAGAAGTCGAAGTAGCCGGCCATGTCGTGCGGCAACGGCGCGATCTTCCCGGTCTCGTCGCGACGGAACAGGAAGAACTCCAGCTCCGGGCCCATGTTGACGACGTAGCCGAGCTTCTTCGCCCGCTCGACCTGCCGGCGCAGCACGAAGCGCGGATCCCCGACGAACGGCTCGCCGCGCGGCGTGAACACGTCGCAGATGACCCGGGCGGTGCCGCGCGGGCCTTCTCCCTTCTGCCAGGGGATCTCGGCGAACGTGCTCATGTCCGGCATGAGGTACTGGTCCGACTCGGCGATCCGGGTGAACCCCTCGATCGACGAGCCGTCGAACCAGGTCCCGTGCTTGACCGAGCTCTCCATCTGGTGGATCGGGATCGTCACGGCCTTGACGATCCCCAGGATGTCCGTGAACTGGAGCTGGACGAAGCGGATCCCGTCTCCCTTCGCCCGGGTGATCAGCTCGAGCGCGCCGGCGTCGGCCACTGCCAGTCCTCCGTGAGCGCGGCCGGGCGTCGGGCGCCCGTCACCCTCCGCTGGTGTGCCGCCCGCCCGAGCTCGCGGACGTTCCACCTGCGGACCGCCCGAGGATACCAGCGAGACAGGTCCGATCTCAGTACTGGAACAGGAGCTCGCGGTACTTCGGCAGCGGCCACAGCTCGTCGGAAACCAGCGCCTCGAGCTCGTCGACCGCCGTGCGAAGGTCGTTCTGGGCCGGGATGACGTGATCGACGAACGCCCTGGCTTCGGCCTGCACGGACTCGGCCTCGTGGGCGGCGTGCTGCGCGTGCTCGAGGGCGTGGATGGCGTCCACGAGGCTGTCGGCCAGGCTGGCAACCTTGTCGACGACGGCGCCGATTCCCTTGGAGGCGGCACCGCCGGCGAGCTGGCCCAGGTACACGGCGGTTGCGGGCAGGATCATCGTCCTGGCGATGTCCAGCGCGCAGCTTGCCTCGATGTTCTGGACCTTGACGTAGCGCTCCCAGTAGATGTCCACGCGGGCCGCCAGCTCGCGCTCGGTGAGGACGCCGAGCTTCGAGAAGACCTCCTTCGCCTTCGCGGTGGTCAGGGCCGGGAGCGCGTCGACTGTCGTCCGGTTGTTCGGCAGCCCCCGCCGGGCGGCCTCCGCGTGCCACTCCTCCGCGTAGTTGTTGCCCTCGAACAGGACCTGCCTGTTGCCCCTCACGATCCCCGACAGGATGTTGGTCAGTCCCTCGAAGTCGCCGTGCTCGAGCTTCTCCAGCTCGTCGGCGAGCTGGGCCAGGGAGTCGGCCACCGCGGTGTTGAGGACGGTCTGCGGCCAGTAGATCGGGGCCGACGAGCCAACGGCGCGGAACTCGAACTTGTTGCCGGTGAAGGCGAACGGCGAGGTGCGGTTGCGATCCGTGTGGTCCTTCGGCAGCACCGGCAGGGACGTGACGCCCAGCTCGAGCTCACCGCCGTGCTTCGAAGCCGACGCGGCACCCTTTGCCAGCTGGTCGATGACGTCCTCGAGCTGCGTGCCGAGGAAGATCGACATGATCGCCGGCGGGGCCTCGTTGGCGCCCAGGCGGTGGTCCTGACCCGCGTCGGCGATGCTCGCGCGGAGGATGTCCGCGTGGACGTTGACGGCGCGGATGACCGCCGCGAGGAACGCCAGGAACTGCGCGTTGGCGTGCGGGTCATGACCCGGGTCGAGGAGGTTCTCGCCCTCGTCCGTGCCCATCGACCAGTTGTTGTGCTTGCCCGACCCGTTGATGCCGGCGAAGGGCTTCTCGTGGGCGAGGAACATGAGGCCATGCTGCTGGGCGATGCGCCGCATCGTGGCCAGCACGACCATGTTGTGGTCGGAGCCGACCGAGGTCGGCTCGTACACGGGGGCCATCTCGAACTGGCCCGGGGCGACCTCGTTGTGGCGCGTCTTGGCGGGGATCCCGAGGCGCCAGAGCTCGCGGTCGAGGTCCATCATGAAGGCGAGGATGCGCTCGCGGATGGGGCCGAAGTACTGGTCCTCGAGCTCCTGGCCCTTGGGCGACGGGGCGCCGAAAAGTGTCCGACCGGTCAGCAGGAGGTCAGGGCGCTGCTCGGCGAGACGGCGATCGACCAGGAAATACTCCTGCTCGGGTCCGATGCTCGTGAACACCCGGCTGGCGGTGGTGTTGTCGAACCAGCGCAGGACGCGCAGGGCCTGGCGGCCCAGGGCCTCCTGCGAGCGGAGCAGCGGGATCTTGTGGTCGAGCGCCTCGCCGGTGAACGACACGTACGCCGTCGGGATCGTCATCGTGACGCCGTTGGGCTCGACCTGCAGGAAGATCGGGCTCGTGACGTCCCAGGCCGTGTAGCCGCGCGCCTCGAAGGTGGCGCGAATGCCGCCCGATGGGAAGGAGCTCGCGTCGGGCTCGCCCTGGAGCAGGTTCCTGCCCGAGAACTCGGCGATGGTCTGGCCGTCGCCCGTCGGGCTCAGGAAGGAATCGTGCTTCTCGGCCGTTGAGCCGGTCATGGGCACGAACCAGTGCGTGTAGTGGGTGGCCCCGTGGGCGAGGGCCCACTCCTTCACGCCGTGCGCAACCGCGTCCGCGATCACCGGGTCGAAGGGCTCGAGGCCCTCGATCGTGCGCTGCAGCCGCCTGAAGATCGGCTTGGCCAGGTACTGTCGCTGGGCGACCTCGTGGAACACGTACTGGCCGTAGATCTCCTCGCCGGCGTGCTCCAGGTAGTTCTGCGTGGAGGCAACCTTGTGGCTGGAGATCGCCTCGATGGCCCTGTGACGAGCGGTCATGTGGCTCCCTGTCGAAGTCTCTGGCTGGTCTGTGGCCGCGTCCCCGCCTGGCGCCTCGCGCGTGGGCGTTGCACCGTCCACCCACGGGCACATGCCCGGCCCCAGCTTCGCCGTGGCAGGCAGGCAAGAAGACGCATCCGGGATTGAGCAGGAAACTACAGGACGGAGGAGGGTTGTCCAAGGCCTCGGCCGCCGGGGACTCCGAAATGTCCCGGAACGACAACCTGTTCGTGGGTCTGGCTCCACGTTCGACGATCGCGTCCGGCGAGGCCGGCCCACGCGGCGGGACGAGGATCCCGGGCAGGGCCCCGCGGCCGCGCCGGCGGCGTGAGCCGCCGGGTGTCGCTCCCGCCGGCGGCGGTGAGCCGCCGTGCCCCGCCCCCGCGCCGGCAGCGGCGCTCGCGCGCCGATCGCGGGTGCCGGTCAGGCCGTGTGCCGTCGCGCGACGAGGTCCTCGAGGAGCCTGCCGAACTCGCGGCGGAGATCGACGTAGCGATCGGCTCGCGCGACCAGGCGCAGCTCGCCGGAGGGCGCCAGGAGGGCCCAGACCCGTCGCCGCGGGAAGTAGAACGTGAGCGACAGACCCGTGATCAGGAGAAGGAAGGCGATCCAGACGATGGGCGCTCCGGGGTCGCGCTTCACCACGATCCCCGAGTAGGCGGTGACCTGCTGGAAGGTGACCGAGAGGTCGCCGGACGGGGCGGCGTAGGTCCGGCCCGGCTCCGCGCCGCCGACGAACGTCGTCTCGACCTGGGGGCTCCCATCGGGCGCGGTCCCGCCGGGTCGAAAGCCGAGCAGCACCAGGAGCGGCGCCTTGCCCTGCGCGGCGTCCAGGAGCAGCTCGATGCCCTCGTCGCGACCCGGGATCGTGAAGCGCCCGTACGGGCGCCCGGCATTGACCTCGTCGAGGGGGACGGGCCCCGCCCACAGCAGCCGCCCGGCGCCGTCGCGAACGGTCAGGTCGGCAGCCGGGCCGAAGAAGTTCTGGTGGAACGTGTAGCCCGCCGCCTCCAGCGGGTCGTTGACGCGGATCGCCTTGCGCGCGATCTCCTTGCCGTCCTGGTAGACGGCGAGGTCGGTCGTGAAGTCGGTGAACCGGCCGGTCGCGTCGCGCGGGGCGCTGAACGCGAGGTTCTTCACCGACACCAGGCCGGCGGTCCCGATGCTGCCCACCGGCAACGCCTGGCCCTCGGGAAGGAGCAGCCCCGTCTCGAAACCGGTCCGGCTGGTGATCGCTGCCGCGAGGATGAAGCCGACCAGGCCGGCGTGGGAGATGAGGGTGAACAGCTGGGCGTTCTGGTTCCGGTCGCCGTACAGGTAGCGCACACCGCCGGCCCCTTCGGTCTCCCGGACGCGGAAGCGGGCCCGCCGGAGCGCGGCCCGGACATCCTCGGCCGCGAGCCCGCCTGCGATCACCGCCCGGTCCGGCAGGGCGGGGTCGTAGAACGCGTCGGGCTGGACCACCCGGACCTCCCGGGCCGAGCGCCACAGGCGCGGCGTGCGGTCGAGCGTGCAGACGACGATCGAGACGGCCAGCAGGGCGAGGAGCGCCGTGAACCACCAGGCGCTGAAGACGCGGAAGAAGCCGAGCGCCGCGAAGAGGTCTGTGAGCCCGTGGCCCAGCGACGGCTCGACGCGGCCCCGCAGGATCTCCATCCGCTCGGCGTAGTCGGCCGCCGAGCGGAACGCCACGCCGGGGAGCTGGGGGACCACGATCCCGACGACCCCGGCGAGGGCGATCGCCACGATCTGGACCACCGCGAAGCGGACCGACGTCAGAAGTCCATAGATCGCCCGGCCGAGACGGGCGGGCGCGTTGAGCGGGCCGCGGGCGGACAGGGCCCCGGCCTCGGCCGGCAGGGCGGCGCCGTGAGTGCTCATGAAGCGGAGCCGGTCGCCACGAGCGCCTGCGCGACGTCGGCGAGCAGGTCCTCGGCGTCCTCCAGGCCCACCGACATGCGGAGCAGCCCCGGGGCGATCCCGGCCGCCGCCAGCTCGGTGCTCGACAGCTGGCGATGGGTCGTCGACGGCGGGTGGACGACGATCGTGTGGATGCTGCCGAGCGACGCGGTGCGTTCGGGTATCCGCAATGCGTCGACGAATGCCCTGGCGGCCGGCGCGCCACCGGCGAGCTCCACCGCGAGCATCCCGCCGCCGGACGGCAGCAGGCGCGCGGCAACCGCATGGTCCGGGTGCGAGGCGAGCATCGGGTAGAGGACACGCGCGACCCCGGGCGCGGTCTCCAGGAACGCCGCCAGGCGCGCCGCGGTCGCGGCGTGGCGCTCCATCCGCAGCGCCAGCGTCGGGATGCCGCGCAGGACCAGGAAGGCGGAGAAGGGGGCCAGCGTGCCGCCCGTGTCCACGTGGAGCGCCCGCACCGCCGCGATCCGCTGCCTGCTCCCGGCGACCACGCCGGCGAGGACGTCCGAGTGGCCCGAGAGATACTTCGTGGCCGATTCGACGACCAGGTCGGCCCCGAGCCCGAGCGGCCGGCAGAGGGCCGGCGAGGCGAAGGTGTTGTCGACGACCACGGCGGCGCCGCGGCGACGGCCGATCTCCGCGAGGGCCGGGAGGTCCGCCACGGCGATCGTCGGGTTGGAGATCGTCTCGAGGTAGAGGACCCGCGTCGGCGCCGCAGCGAGCGCCGCGTCCACCGCCGCGAGATCGGCGGGGTCGACGAACGCCGTCACGACCCCGAGCCGCGCGAACACCCGGGAGAGCAGCGATCGGGTCGTCCCGTACAGGTTCCCGGTGGCCACGATCCGGTCGCCGGCCTCGACGAGCGAGCCGAGCGCCAGGTGGATCGCGGCCATCCCGGTCGCGGCCGCGAAGCCCGCCTCCGCCCCGTGCAGCTCCGCGACCGCGTCAGCCAGCGCGTCGACGGTGGGGTTGCCGAGCCGCGCGTAGACGTAGCCGTCGGTCGCGCCGGTCGTGACCGCCCCCAGCTCCTCGGCATCCGCCGATGAGAACGTGACGGACTGGTAGATCGGCACGGAGGTGGGCCGCTGGTCGACGCGCGGAGCGCGCGAGGCGGCGCGGATCGCACGCGTCGTGAAGCCGTCCATCGCCCGCGATGCTACACCGCAGCGCCCCAAGGCCCGGAAGAGGCCGTCGGCGCCGCGTCACCCCGCCGGCTGGCCCGCTCGGGTCGCCGGGCGTCTCAGTCGCGCCCGCTGGACACCGTCTCGCGCGGGCTCTCCTCGGGCCGCCCCGGCCCCATGGCAGCCATGCCGTTCTGCCGGCGGCGGGTTCGCCGCTTGACCGTGTACATCGCCTCGTCCGCGGCAGCCATGACGTCGTCGACCGACCGACCGACGGTCCACTCGCCGAGGCCGATGGAGACGCCGATCGGTATCTGCTCGCCGCGCTCGTCGATGCGGACCGCGCCGACGCCCTCGCGGATCTTGTCGGCGACGACCCGAGCTCCCTCGCGATCGGTCTCCGGGAGGAGGACGATGAACTCGTCGCCGCCCAGGCGTGCCGGGGTATCGATCCGTCGCACGTTGTCGCGGATGACGGCGGCGACGGTCGCGAGCGCGCGGTCCCCGACCCGGTGCCCGAACTGGTCGTTGAGGTTCTTGAGGCCGTCGAGGTCGGCCATCAGGAGACAGAACCCGCGCCGGTACCGGGTCGCACGGTCGATCTCGCGCTCCACGGCGGCGAGGATGTAGCCCCGGTTGGCGAGCCCGGTGAGGACGTCGGTCGTGGAGAGGCGGACGGCGGCGTCCCGCGTCCGTCGCTGCTCCCGGGCCACGACCGTCGCCACGTAGGCCAGGAGAACGAGCGCGGTCAGGTTGACCGCGACGATGGCCATGAGGGTCGCGTCGAGGGGTGCCGTGGCGGCCACCAGGGCCACCGCGACGAGGTAGCCGGCGATCGCGACCGCGGCGAGGACGATCGTGACCAGCGGCCGCACGACCAGCGCCGCGCCCGCGACGACGAGCGGATACGCGTAGTAGAACGGGCTCGCCGCGCCGCCGGTGAGGACGACGACGATGCTCACGATGGTGATCGCGACCGCACCCTCCACGATGAACCTGCCAGGGCCGAGGCCGGTGGCCGGCAGCAGGTCGTGCGCGACGAGGATGAAGATGCCGCCGATCACCAGGACCAGGAGCAGGGGATCCTCGGCGTTGGGCCAGCTGCCGGTCGCATAGACCACGAGCGCCGTGGACAGGAGGTAGGCCCAGCTGGCCACGCGGACGACGCGGTCGTACGCTGCAGCCGGCACGCCGTCGGCGAGAACGGAGGAGGGATCCAGGGCCGCGATCGCGCGGAGGTCGAGCGCTGCGCCCTCGGCACCGCCGCCGGTCCGACCGAGGTCCCATTCGTCGAGGCGGCTCGCGACCGCAGGCCACGCCACGATCCACAGAAGCGCGAGGTCGATGGCGACGACGGCGCCGAGCCCTGCCGCGAGCCAGGCGTTCGTCTGTGTTCTCCTTCTCCGGCGCGCGTTCCCCGACCGCGCGGAACCCGGCATCGACCGAGATTCTCGCACGGCAGGGTTCGCTCGGCGAGGTCCGGTTGACCCGGGCCGGCCCGCTCC
The DNA here is from genome assembly GCA_963776285.1 of uncultured Chloroflexia bacterium. Lineage (GTDB taxonomy): Bacteria > Chloroflexota > Limnocylindria > Limnocylindrales > CSP1-4 > CTSoil-043. The sequence goes on along the minus strand of CAVZLW010000007.1, from coordinate 905,723 downwards.
GCCCCCTCGGGGTCCGAGACCGGTGCGCGGGCGCACCGTTTGGGCGGGCCGGCCCGGGGAGCCGGGACCCGGCGCCGGCAGACCCGTGCCACGGCGGCCCGCGACCACGGCGGCAGCCCCGGAACCTGGGCATGGCGTCCACGCCGCCCGGCCGGCCGGCGGCACCCGGCGAAGCCGGAATGCGTTGCGGACCGCGGGATCCTCGCGCATTCACCACGGGGTCTGCTACGGTCCCACGATGTCGCGCCGGCGCATGGCGCGGCCAGGGGAGGCACGAAGGGCGTGGCGCAACAGCCGCGGGCGCGGGCAAACGGCGCGAAGCCGGGCGGGGACGTGTCCGACCTGGACAAGCGGATCATCGAGCACCTGCAACGGGACGGGCGACGGCCCTTCACCCAGATCGCGGTGGACCTGGGCGTCTCGGAGGCGGCCGTCCGCGCCCGCACCAACCGCCTCATCGAGCGCGGCATCCTGCAGATCGTGGGGGTGACCGACCCCCTGAAGCTGGGCTTCGACCAGCAGGCGATGATCGGCGTGCGGTGCCAGGCCGACCGCCTCCTCGAGGTCGCGAACGAGGTGGCCGGGTTCGCCGAGGTCTCCTACCTCGTCGTGACGGCCGGCTCGTACGACCTCCTCATCGAGGTCGTCTGCGAGGACAACGACGCGCTCCTCCGGTTCCTGACGGAGCGTCTCCGCCGGGTCGAGGGCGTGCTCGAGACGGAGACGTTCGTCTACCTGCGGATGGTCAAGCAGGTCTACGCCTGGGGCACGCGCTAGCAGGTCGCCCGCCGGAGATCAGCGCGGGCGAGGCGGTCCCCCGCCCGCCGGGGCCGCGGGCGGGGCGGCCACCTCCGGTGCCGACGGCACGGCGGCGGCCGGCGCGCGCCGTTCCACGGCGGGCAGCGGCTTGCCGGACTCCGCCAGCCAGCAGGCCGACGCGCGCCCGTCGCCAAGGTCGATGAGCGGCGGCTCCTGGGTCCGGCAGCGCTCCATGATCCCGGCCTGTTCCGCCAGCGGGCAGCGCGGGTGGAACCGGCAGCCCGTCGGGATGTGGGCGGCGTCCGGTGTCTCGCCGGCCAGGATGACCCGGCGTGCCCGCTGCCCCGGCTGCGGCGGCTCGGGCGTCGGCATGACCGACACGAGGGCGCGCGTGTACGGGTGGCGGGGATCGTTGATGACCTCCTCGGCCGAGCCGAGCTCCATGATCTTCCCCAGGTACATCACGGCGATCCGGTCGGCGATCACCCAGGCGACGGACAGGTCGTGGGTGATGAACAGGTACGTGAGGTCGCGGCCGCGCCGCAGGTCGAGCATCAGCTTGAGGAGCTCGGTGCGGATGGAGACGTCGAGCATGCTGACCGGCTCGTCGGCGACGACGATCCGTGGGTCGAGGACGAGCGCCCCGGCGATCACGACGCGCTGGCGCTGGCCGCCCGAGAGCTCGTGCGGAAAGCGGAACGCGAAGTCCGTGGCCGGCCGGAGGCCGGCCGCATCGAGTGCCTCGAGCACCCGCTGCTCACGCTCGGCGGACCCGCCGACGTGCTGGACCTCGAGCGGCTCGATCACGAAGTCGCGGATCGTCTGCTTCGGGTTGAGCGTCTCGTAGGGGTCCTGGAAGATGAGCTGGACGCGGCGCCGGTAGGCCCGCAGGCGGTCGCCCTTCCAGATCTGGGTGACGTCCTCGCCCTCCAGGAGGAGCCGGCCGCCGGTGGGCCGGGTGAGCTTGACGATGACCCGGCCGGTCGTCGTCTTGCCGCTGCCGGACTCCCCGACGAGACCCAGGACCTCGCCCGAGCGGATCGTCAGGTCGATCCCGTCGACCGCCCGGACGTAGCCCCGCGGAGCACGACGGAACATGTCCACGAAGCCGCCACGGATCGGGAAGTGGACCTCCAGGCCCTCGAGCCGGATGAGCTCCTGCCCCACCCTGCGATCGCTCACGCCGGCACCTCTCCGACGACCGTGTCCGTCGCGGGCAGCGGGCGCGGCGCGCCGTCGCTGCCGGGGGGATAGAGGTGGCAGGCGACCCGCACCCGGTCGCCGAACGTGACCTCGGGAGGCACGTCCGTCCGGCAGACGTCCATCGCGGCCGGGCAGCGAGGATGGAACCGGCATCCAGGCGGTGGCGTGCGCAGGTCGGGCGGCGTGCCCGGGATGGTGCCCAGGTCGCGGCGCCCCGAGTGCACGTCGGGGAACGCCCGCAGGAGCATCTGGGTGTACGGGTGGCGCGGAGAGCCGAAGACCCGGCCCACCGGCCCCTCCTCGGCCACCCGGCCGGCGTACATGACCATGACCCGGTCGCAGGTCTCGGCGAGGACCGAGAGATCGTGGGTGATCAGGATGAGGGAGAGTCCCAGCTTCGCCCGGAGGTCCTCGAGGAGCTCCAGGATCTGGGCCTGGACCATGACGTCGAGGGCCGTCGTCGGCTCGTCGCCGATGATGACGGCCGGGTCGCAGGCCAGCGCCATCGCGATCATCGCCCGCTGGCGCATCCCGCCGGACAGCTCGTGCGGGTAGGCCCTGGCCCTCGCCCTGGGCATGCCGACCAGCTCCAGGAGCTCGCCGGCGCGCTTCGCCGCCGCGGCCTTGCCGAGGCCCTGCCGCTCGATCATCGGCTCGGCGATCTGGTCGCCCACGCGCCGCACGGGATTGAGGGCGTTCATGGCGCCCTGGAAGATGATCGAGATCTCGCGCCAGCGGTAGCGCCGCAGCGCGTTGTCGGACTTCGTCCGCAGCTCGATCCCGAAGAGCTTCACCGAGCCCGCGACGACCTCCGCGTTCGACGGCAGCAGGCGCAGAAGCGACAGGGCGGTCGTGGTCTTGCCGCAGCCGGATTCGCCGGCGATCCCCAGCGCCTCGCCGTCGGCGAGCGAGAACGAGACGTCGTCGACCGCGTAGACGACCTGCTTCCCCAGGTGGAAGTGGGTGGTCAGCCCCTGCACCACGAGGAGCGGCGCGTCCGGGTCGGCCTGCTTCGGGAGGGGCCACTGCCGACGGCCACGGCCGATCGTTCCGCCGGCGGGCTCCGGGGACGTCCCGATCTCCAGCTCCTCGACGGCGCCGGCATCAGGCTCGCCAGCGGACGCCGCCTCCTCCAGGCGGCCTTCCTCGCCCGCGGGGGCCAGGTGCTTCGGGTCCGGCAGGAGGCTCACCGGCGCAGCCCGGCCTTCGGGTTGAGAACGTCGTCGAGGGCGTTGCCGACGAGGGTGAAGGCAAGGATGACGACCACCACGCAGAACGCCGGCGGGACGACATACCACCAGGCTCCGAGGCCCGGCGCTCCGGATGACTGGGCGGAGTTGAGGATCTGGCCCCAGGAGGGCGAGAAGGGGTCGCCGAGGCCGATGAACGCGAGGGTCGTTTCGGTGAAGATCGCACCGGCGAAGGTCAGGACCGTGTTGGCCACGATGAGGTTGACCACGTTGGGGAAGATGTGCCGGCGCATGATGTGCCCGCCGCTCCCGCCGATCACCCGGGCTCGGTCGACGAACATGCGCTCGCGCACGGACAGCGTCTGGGAGCGAATGATCCGCGCCGTCGAGGCCCAGCTCGTGATGCCGATGACGATGACGATGACGAGCAGCGTCGCCCGGATCCCGAACAGCTCGGCGTCGGTGCCGACGATGTCGAGGATGATCGGCGCCAGGACGATCGCCAGCACGAACGTGGGGAGAACAAGAAAGAAGTCCGTGAACCGCATCAGCACCTGGTCGGAGCGGCCGCCGACGTACCCCGAGAAGATCCCGATCACGGCCCCCATGAGGATCGTGATCAGGGTCGCCAGGAGCCCGATGACCATCGAGATCCGGGCGCCCCAGACCACCAGGTTGAGGATGCTCCGGCCCAGCTCGTCGGTGCCGAGGGGGTAGGCGGGGGAAGGCGGCGCGAGGGGCGGCCCGGTCGCGGTGGTGACCGTCTCGAGCGGCCCGACGAAGAGGCCCGGGGCGATGGCAAGCACCGTGAAGACCAGCAGGATGAGCAGGCCGACCACGCCATCCTTGCGTGACAGGTAGCGCCGCGCGAACTGGCGCCCGTTGCGCAGGCGCAGGCGCCAGCGCGCGGACCGCATGTCGGCGTGAGTCGCGCTCGCCGTCATCGGCGCACCCGCGGATCCAGGTAGCCGTAGACGATGTCGGCCCCGAAGTTGGCGACCACCACCGAGACGCCCAGGATCAGGAAGATCCCCTGCAGCACCGGGTAGTCGCGCGCGTCGAGGGCGTCGACCGTGAGCGTGCCCAGGCCGGGCCAGTTGAAGACGATCTCGGCCGTGATGGCCCCGCCCACCACGTAGCCGAGGTTGATGGCGATCAGGGTGACCGCCGGCAGGAACGCGTTGGGCATCGCGTGCGAGCGCAGGATCTTGCCGTCGGTCAGGCCCTTGGCCCGCGCCGTGGCGATGTAGTCCTCCGCCCGGGTCTCGGTGACCGACGAGCGCATCAGGATGGAGTAGCCCCCGATCAGCCCCAGGCTGATGCACGCCAGGGGCAGGACGAGGTGGGAGACCAGGTCACCCAGGAAGTCGAGCGGGCTGGCGTAGGTGGCGCCCGGCGTGAGCATCCCCGAGGTCGGGAACCAGCCGAGCCCCGCGGCGAAGACGATGATCAGGGGCATGCCGATCACGAAGTAGGGCATCGAGTACAGGATCAGGCTCATCCCGTTGCCGACGCGGTCCGCCTTGCCGCCTCGTTTCCAGCCGGTGTAGGCGCCGAGACCCAGGCCCACGAAGATGGCGATCACCTCGGCCAGCCCGATGAGCAGGATCGTCGGCCAGAACCGGTCCCCGATGACGTCGATGACCGACTGGCCCTGGAACTTCATGGAGTAGCCCAGGTCCCCGCGCAGCGTCGACCCGACGAAGGCGACCAGCTGGTCGGGAATGACCGGCTTGTCCAGGCCCCAGCGGGCCGCGGCCGCCGCGCGGATCTCCGCGGTGACGTTCGGGTTCCGCGGGTTCACCCGGTCCGGCGAGCCGGGCATCATCCGGAACAGCACGAAGTTCAGGACGACGATCATGGCGATCGTGAAGACCGCCTGGGCCGACTGGCGGGCGAGGTAGCGCGCGCTCACGATGCGCCGTTACGAGAGCGGTGCAGGGCCGGGTCGCGACCCTGCGCCTGGTGGATCTGCACCATCCGAGGCCCGCGGCCGGCTACTCCTCTTCGTCACCCCCGCCAGCAGCCTGCCGGCGGCGGAAGATCACGGCCCCGACGACGCCGGCCACGACGACGACCGCCGCGACGATGGCAATGACGAGGCCGGTCGAGTCGCCGCCCGTCCCGCCGCCCGGCGAGGGCGTCGGCGCGACGGAGGCGCCCGGCGATCCGGAGGCGCCGGGCTCGGCGGACGCGGCAGGACTCGGCGACGCCACGGCGGTGGCGTCCGTGAGCAGCGTGTACTGCAGCGTGCTGTACGTGAAGAAGGGCGTGCCGTTTGCCAGGGGCTGATTCTGCCAGCCTCCGAACCGGTCGGTGCGGTAGACGACCAGGTTGGAGTCGTAATAGAGGACGTCATACACGGCCTGGTCGTACAGCATGTTCTGCATCTGCGCCAGGATCGGCTTGCGCACCGCGTCCGAGGCGGCCGCCGTCTGCGCGTCGTAGAGCTTGTCGAACGCCGGGTTGCAGTACTGGCTGTCGGACGACCCGCCGATCGCGTCGCACCGGAAGATCTGGAGCATGTTGTTCGGGTCCGGACCCCAGGACCAGCCCCAGAGCTCGATGTCGTAGTTCGCCTTGTATTCCTTGCCGGCTTCGGGCGGGAGGACGATGTTGCCGAGGGTGGTGCTGTCGTACGGCGTCGCCGTCACCTTGATCCCGAGCTGGCCGTACCAGTCCCGCACGAACTGCGCGGAGTTCTTGTACGTGTCCTTGGTGTTGGGGTAGACCAGCCTGAGGCTGATGACGTTGCCTTCCTTGTCGAGACGGCGGCCCTGGGAGTCCAGCGGGTAGCCTGCGGCGGCGAGCTTCTGGTTGGCCAGGGCGATGTCGAAGGTCCGGGGATGGTCCGGCTCCACGTGCCACTTGCCGATGACCGGCGGGATGACCGTGGTCCCGACGTCGCCGAACCCGCCCAGCACCTTCTCGATGAGGACCTTCTTGTCGATGGCGTAACCGAGAGCGTCGCGGAAGGCCGGATCCCAGAGCGCCTTGGTCGAGGGCCCGATGCCCGGCGTCAGCTTGCCCGTCGAGGCGCCGTATTCGTTGAAGGCGAGCTGGGTCCAGCCGTTGGAGCTGCCGACGACCGTCTTCATCTTGGGATCGGTCTGAAGCGCCTTGAGCTGGTCCGGGGTGGGATTCCAGGCGAAGTCGATCTCGCCGGCCTTGAGGGCCTGGACCATGGTGTCCGCGCCCTTGAAGAACTGGATGACGACCTCGTCGGCCGCGCCCTGCTTGCCCCAGTAGTTGGGGTTGCGGACGAAGCGCGCGTACTGGCTCGTCTTCCACTCGGCCAGCGTGTACGGGCCGGTCCCGACGAGCGGCGCCACGAACTTGGCGTCGCCGATCGCCTTGTAGTCGAGCTTGCCCCAGATGTGCTTGGGAATGATCGGCAGGTTCGTCTGGAGGATCCGCTCCGAGGCGTCCTTCGTGTAGGCGATCATGGTCTGGTCGTCGGGGCACTCGACCTTCGTGACGCCGGCGTCCTTGAGGGCGGGGTCGAGGTACGCGGCACCGACGTTCTCACCCTTGGCGATCGCGTTGACGGCCAGACCCCACGAGTAGCAGGCATCCTGGGCGGTGGCCGGTGTGCCGTCGGACCACTTCATCCCCTGGCGGATGTGGAAGGTCCAGGAGTTGCCGTCGGCAGCGCGCTTCCACGTGTCGGCGAAACCGGGCACGGGCTCGAGATTCGGGCCGAAGTCGACGAGGAAGTTGTAGGTGAGCTCGAACACCTCGTACCCGCTCACCGTGATCGTCTGGTACGGGTTGGCCGAGTCGAGGTCCTGCGTCGTCCCGACGCGCAGGATCAACGGAGAGGCCGCCCGGGCCGGCAGCGCCAGCGACGGCAGGAGGAGGGCTCCGACCAGGCCCAGCGCCGCGACCGACCGGGTGAAGCGAAGGCCAGCGGATGCGCGCATCGGTGCTCCTATCATCGGAGCCCCGGGACGGCGGGGACTCCAGCGGGCGGCCATCCCCCCGATGCCCCGTGCCACTCTAGGCACCGTCGAGCGGCCCGGTCAACTCGCGGCGCGCGTGGCGGACCGTGCGCACCCATCCGCTGATACGTTGCCTTCGCGGGGGTGGTTCACGGGAGCCGGCTTCGTCTCACCCAGGTGGGCGGATCCCATCCGCCGGGGTCGCGGAGCCCTGGGGCCACTCGCCCCGATCGAGGTCCTCCAGGACCGGGGCCAGCGCGTCGAGGGACGCGAGAGTGATCGGGTCGAGGACAAGCTGGACGTGGGCGATCCCCTCGGCGGCGAACGCCCGCAGGGTGGCTGCGATCTCCTCGGGACGTCCTTCCACGGGCGGGACGGCATCCCGCGAGGCGTCTCCCGGCAGGCGACCGCGGCCGCCGGGCAGGCGGACCTGGACCGCCGCCGTCCGCTCGATCGCGGCGGGGTCGCGCCCGGCAGCCCGGGCGGCGGCGTCCACCCGGTCGCGGAGCGCCGCGATTCCCGCCGGCCGGTTCCCGAATGCGTCGAACCAGGCGTTCCAGGAGTCCACGTGCGGCGCGGCGATCTCCAGCATGCGCGGGCCCGACGACCCGATCATCAGCGGCGGGCCGCCAGGGCGCGGGCGCGGGACGAGCTCGCAGTCGCGCGCCGTGAAGTACTCGGCCCTCGAAGTCGATCGCGCCGTCGCGCAGGAGCGTCCGGACGATCGTGAACGCCTCGGCGAAGCGGCTGATCCGGTGGTCGAACGGGAATCCGAAGGCGGCGAACTCGGTCTCGTTCCAGCCCGCGCCGAGCCCAAGGACCAGGCGCCCGCCGCTGATCTCGTCGACCGTCGCGGCCATCTTGGCGAGCATCGCCGGCGCGTGGAACGCGGTCGCCGCGACGAGCGGCCCCAGGGTGATCCGGCTCGTGCTCGCGGCGAGGCCGGCCAGCGTGGTCCATGCTTCCCACGGACCGCGAGCGCGGTCATCGCCACGGCGCCGGTACAGGAGATGGTCCCCGTACCAGGCGGAGTCGAAGCCGACCTCTTCGGCGTGCAGCGTCAGGCTGCGGAGGTCGCGCCAGCGAGCCTCCCACTCGACCTCGGGAAGCTGGACGCCGACCTTGAGCGGACGACCGGGCATGGTGGACAGATCGTAGGCCATCCGGCGGCGACCCGGCCCGATCCCGCGCGCCTCCCGGCCCGGCCCAACGACGTGCCATCCGGCCGTATCGCTCGACTCTCCGCCGCGGCATCATCGGTCTGCCCCGGCGGTGGGGGGATGGGTCCCAGCCGCGCGGTGCAGTCAGCCTGCAGCGGGGATCGGAGATGTCGCTGAGCACACCCCGGCGGGCGGCGGACGCCTCCGGCGCGCCGGGCGGCGCACCGAGTCCGGCGACCGTCGCCACGGGGCCGGTGCTGGTCTGCCGCGACCTCCGCAAGCGCTACGGCGAGCGGACGGCAGTGGACGGCGTCGGCTTCGAGATCGCCGCGGGCGAGACGTACGGCCTGCTGGGACCCAACGGCGCCGGCAAGACCACGTCGATCTCGATGATCTGCGGCCTGCTCCGGCGCGACGGCGGGGAGGTCCTCGTGGCCGGTCGGCCGGTCGACATCGGGGCCACGGACGCCAAGGCCGCCATCGGCTACGTGCCCCAGGACCTGGCCATCTATCCCGACCTGACCGCCCGCGAGAATCTTCGCTTCTTCGGGCGTCTCCAGCGGCTCCGGGGCAAGGAGCTCGACCGGCGGGTCGACGAGGTCCTGCAGATCACGGACCTGGCCGACCGGGCGGGCGACCGCACCGAGAGCTTCTCGGGCGGGATGAAGCGCCGGCTCAACATCGGCATCGGCCTGCTGCATCACCCGCGCCTGCTGGTGCTGGACGAGCCGACCGTCGGCGTGGACCCCCAGAGCCGCAACGCGATCCTCGCGAGCGTCGCCGCGCTCGAGCAGGAGGGGATGGCGATCCTCTACACGACCCACTACATGGAGGAGGCCGAGCGGCTGTGCGACCGGATCGGGATCATCGACGAGGGCCGGATCCGGGCCGAGGGCACCCGCCGCGAGCTGGTCGCGCTCGTCGGCGGGAAGGACCGCGTCGAGCTGGCCGCCGGTGGGACGGTCGGGCCGGCCACCGCCGCGCTGCTGGCGCTCGACGGGGTCGAGGAGGCGACCGCCACCGACGGCCGCATCGTGCTGGTGGTCCAGGAGGCGCGGCACCAGCTGCCGCGGATCCTGGAGACGGCAGCCGCGGCGGGCGCCACCATCCGCAGCGTGGAGGTCGTCGAGCCCGACCTCGAGGCGGTCTTCCTGCACCTGACCGGGAAGGCCCTCCGGGACTGAGCCCATGCGTGCCGCCCTGGTCATCGCCGCGAAGGACCTCCGACAGAAGCTTCGCGACCGCTCGGTGCTGCTGATGGCCGTGCTGGCCCCGCTCGGGCTGGCCTTCCTGTTCTCGACGATGATCCCCAGTGAGTCCGCCTTCCACGCGACGTACGCCGTGGTCGACCTCGACGGCGGCGTGGTCGCCAGGGGCCTGGTCGACGGTCCGCTCTCCGGCCTGGCGACGGCGGGGGTGGCGACCCTGGTGCCGACCGCGACCGAGGCCGAGGCGCGGGCCGCCGTGGAGGCCCGGCAGGTCGCCGCCGCGATCGTCATTCCCGGCGGGTTCACGGCGGCTGTCCAGGCGGGTCAGCCGGCCCGGCTCCTGGTCATCGGTGGTCCGTCGACCCTCCCGGTCGAAGTGGCCCGCAGCGTGCTCGTCGGGTTCGGGAGCCAGGTCACGGCCGTGCAGGTCGCGGTGGGCACGGCCCTTTCGGTCTCGGGGGCGTCTCCCGGCCCGGCGCTGGCCGCCGAGCTCGCCGCGGCCGCCGTCGCGGCACCGGCGCCGATCGCGATCAGCTCGGGCGCGACCGCCGACCGGGTCGCCTCGTCGAAGACCTTCTACGGCGCCTCGATGGCGGTCCTGTTCGTCTTCTTCGCGGCCCAGTTCGGGGTCCTGAGCCTGCTCGCGGAGCGCCGCAACGGCACGCTGGCCCGCATGCTGGCGGCTCCGATCGCGCCAGCCACCATCCTGCTGGGCAAGGTCATCGTGAGCCTGGTCGTGGCGTCCCTCTCGATGTCGGTGATCGTGGTCGCGACCACCCTGCTGCTGGGAGCCGACTGGGGCGACCCGCTGGCCGTGGCATCCCTCGTGCTGGCGACCGCCCTGGCGGCCACCGGCATCGCCACCCTGATCGTCGGGCTCGCCAGGACCGAGGAGCAGGCATCCAGCTTCATCGCCGTGGTGGCCATGACCCTGGCCGTCTTCGGCGGCTCGTTCTTCCCGATGTCGCAGGCGCCCGAGGGGATGGCCGCGCTGAGCGTGGTCACGCCGCATGCCTGGTTCCTCCGCGGGATCAACGACCTGGCTGCCGGCGGTGGCATCGCTGCCGTCGCCCCATCGCTGCTGGTGCTGGCGACCGTCGGCCTGGTGACCGGCGGCATCGGACTGCTCCGGGCGCGCCAGGTGGTGGTGCCGTGAACGTCCTCGTGATCGCCGCGGTCAACGTCCGCCGGCTCCTGCGCGACCGAACCGGCCTCTTCTTCATCTTCGTCCTGCCGATCATCCTCATCGTCGTGCTGGGCACGATGTACGGCGGCCGGGTGGCCCCGCGGATGGGCATCGTGGCGGTCGGCAGCGGCGCCCTCGGCGACGAGCTCGTGACCGCGATTCGCGACGGGAGCGTGAAGCTCGAGCTCAAGCAGCCCGCAAGCGTCGACGAGCTCCGGGCCAGGGTCGAGGACGGCACGCTCGAGATCGGGGTGATCGTCCCGCCCGGCTACGACGCGACGCTGCGGGGCGGCGGCGTGGCGCAGGTGGTGATCCTGGGTCAGCCGCAGAGCGCAGTCTCCGCGCTGCGGGAGGCCGTGGCGGCGGCGATCGACAAGCAGGCGGCGGCGGTGCAGGCCGCGCGCCTCGCGGTGAGCCGGTCGGGGACCACGTTCGACGCGGCCCTGGCCACTGCCCGCTCCGTCCAGGGCGCGACCGCCGGCCTCAGCGTCGCCGTCGAACGGATCGGCGAGGGCATCTTCCCGGCCACGACCGGGGCGTTTGCCCCGGGCGCCCAGAGCCAGCTCGTGCTGTTCATGTTCCTGACCTCCATGACTGCCGCCACGCAGCTCATCCTGACCCGTCAGCTCGGGGTCTCGCGGCGGATGGTCGCCTCGCCGGTCCGCGTGGGGACGATCCTGGCGGGCGAGACGCTCGGGCGGTTCGGCGTGGCCATGGTCCAGGGCCTGTTCATCATCCTGCTCTCGGCCGCGGCCTTCGGCGTCGGCTGGGGCGACCCGCTGGCGGCCGGGGTCCTGGTCGTCCTCTTCGCGCTCGTCGGCACCGGGGCGGCGATGGTGGTGGGGGTCTTCTCGAACAACCCGGACCAGGCGAGCGCGCTGGGTGTCATGGCCGGGATGCTGCTGGGCGCCCTGGGAGGGGCGATGGTCCCGCTGGAGATCTTCCCGGAGCCGGCCCACACGCTCGCGTTCCTCACGCCCCAGGCCTGGGCCATCCAGGGCCTGCGCGAGGTCGCGCTCCGGAACGGCACGATCGCCGACGTCCTCGCCGAGGTGGGGGTGCTTGCGCTCTACGCAGTCGCGCTGATGGCGATCGGAACCTGGCAGCTCCGGAGGATCCTGACCCGGTAACCGCCCCACCGGGCCCGAGCGGGGCCGGCGGGCCGGCGCGGCGGCGGATTGTCGTGGCGCCCGGGTCGCGTGCGTGCCACCCTTCGCGGTGTCCAGCCTTCGCCGAGGGGTCCCCCATGGCCACGGACGAGCCCGCCGCCAGCGTCGAGATCGTGGAGCTGCAGACGGTCCGCGTTGCGGCGATCCGGTCGGTCGTCGCGACCGAGGACGTCCCGGATTTCATGTCCGATGCCCTGGAGATGGTGGCGAGCACGCTCCGCGAGGCAGGCGCCGCGCCGGCCGGGCCGCCATTCGCGCGGTACTTCTCGATGGGCGCCGACGGCCTCGACGTCGCGGCCGGGTTCCCTGTCGCGGAGCCCGTCCCGGTTGCGGGCCTGGTCCGCCCGGGCGAGCTCCCGGCCGGCCCCGCCGCCGTCGCGATCCACGTCGGGCCGTACGACGGGCTGGAGGCGGCCTGGGCGGCGCTGCGCCGCCGCACGGACGAGCTGGGCAGGCGCCGTGGCGACGATCCCTGGGAAGTCTTCGTGGTGGGGCCGGGTAGCGGTGTCGACGAGGCCGAGTGGCGCACGCAGCTGGTCTGGCCGCTCCACCCATGAGGGTCGGGCTCCGGGGCCCTGGAGCGCCCGCGAGTCCGCTCGCCGGGGCGGGTCAGGCCGCGATCCGCCGCTCGATCCGCCGGTCGGGGATGAACCAGGCGAGCGCGACAGCGACGTAGAGGGCAACGGCGAGCCAGGGCGCGACCAGCGCGATCGGGATCGCGACCGCGTACACCAGCGGCGACGCCTTGCCCTTTCGGTCGCTGCCGATGGCCGCCGCGAGCGTCGGAGCCTGGCCCTCGCAGGCGATGAGGACGCGCACCAGGATGAAGTACGCCATTGCGGCGGCCAAGAGCACGACGCCGTAGGCGGCCGTGGGGATCGGGGCGAAGTCGTTCTCGCCCATCCAGGCCGTCCCGAACGGGAACAGCGAGAGCCAGAACAGCAGGTGGAGGTTCGCCCACAGGACGCGCCCATCGACGACTCGTGCGGCCTGCAGGAGGTGGTGGTGGTTGTTCCAGTAGATCCCGAGGTTGGCGAAGCTCAGGACGTAGCTCAGGAAGACCGGGGCCAGCGGAACGAGGGCCGCCAGGTCGGTGCCGTGAGGGACCCTGAGTTCCAGCACCATGATCGTGATCAGGATGGCCATCACGCCGTCGCTGAACGCCTCGAGGCGACCCTTGCTCACCGATCCCCCACCCCTCCGGCCCCGACCACGAACGGGCATGTCGGGCCCGCCAAGGATACGTGGCGCCCGCCGAGTGCGCGACAGGGTCGATGCGGCCGCCCTGGCGGCCAGGTCACGCCGTCAAGCGCTCCCAACCGGCGGCGGCCCGGATCTCGTCGATCCCGGCGGCTCGCAGCGCTGCGGAGGCGCGACCGGGCCTGGCGTTGTCGTCACTCCTCGGCCAGCAGGTCGGCCCCCTCGACCTGCACGGTCCTGGACCGGAGCGGCAGCCGAGCCGGCCCGCGCAGGACTGCGCCGGAGGTGACGTCGAACTGGCTCTCATGGCAGGCGCACGTCACCGTGGTCCCGTCCAGGTCTCCCTCGGCGAGCGAGCAACCCGCGTGGGTGCACGTGTCGTCGAACGCATACAGGTGTCCGCCCGCATTCGAGACGTTGACCTTCGTCCCCGAGATGTCGAAGACGCGCATCTGTCCAACGGCGACATCCGCCGCGTTGCCGATCCGTACCAACATGATCGTCGCCTCCAATCCCAGCTTCGGCCCCCGAGCGTCGGCACCGGCTCAGGGCGTGAGCGCTCCTGCTCCCAGGGACAGCGCCTGGAGGTCGTCGAGCGGCATGGCCGGGTCGACCAGGCGGCCGACGTCCACCGGCATCCCCGACGCGACCAGGGCCGTGATCGCCTCGTTGACCTTCCAGACACTCGCGTTCATCCCGGCCACGACCCGCCCGCCCCTGATCCAGAAGGCGACGAACTCGCCACTGGCCGGCTCGCCACGGAACACGACCCGCTCCCACTCGGGCGCAAAGCCCGCGTACTCCATGCCGAGGTCGTACTGGTCCGAGTAGAGGTAGGGGATCCGAACGTAGGGCTCGGCCAGGCCCAGCATGTTCCGGGCGGCCGCCCGGCCCTGGCGGCGAGCGTTGTCCCAGTGCTCGACGCGGAGCCGCGACCCGAGCAGCGGGTGCCACGCCGCGGCGACGTCCCCCGCGGCGAAGATGCCGGGCACGCTCGTCTCGAGGAGACCGTCGACCAGGATCCCGTCGTCGACATCGATTCCCGCCTCCACGGCGAGCCGGGTCCGCGGGTTGGCGCCGACGCCGACCACGACCAGATCGCCCTCGATTCGCGTGCCGTCGGCCGTTTCGACCGACTCGACCCTCGTCCGGCCCCGGAAGGCCGCAGCCCGCTGGCTCAGGACCAGCTCCACGCCGTGCCCGGCGTGCAGGTCACGGTAGATCGCCCCGACTTCCGGACCCAGCATGCGCTCCAGCGGCACCGAGCCGGGCGCAAGGAGTGCAACCGGCCGGCCCAGCTGGCGGATCGACGCCGCGACCTCGGCGCCGATCCAGCCGCCGCCGACCACCACCACGCGGTTCGCTCCTGCGGCTGCGTCACGGATGGCATCGGAATCTTCGAGTGTCCGCAGGTAGTGCACGCCGGCCAGGTCGTTTCCCGGGATGTCGAGGCGTCGCGGCGCGGAGCCTGTCGCGATCAGCAGCCGATCGAACGGCAGGCGGTGACCGTCGGCGAGGACGACTCTGCGTTGCGCCGGATCGATCGCCGTGACGGGCGACGCCGGGTTCAGCTCGATCCGCTGCTCCTCGTACCAGGTCTGCGGATGGACGAGCAGCGTCGCGGGCGGGGTCTCGCCGCGGAGGTACTCCTTCGAAAGCGGCGGCCGCAGGTATGGCGGGTGAGACTCGTCGCCGAACACCACGATCCGGCCGTCATAGCTTTCCGTGCGCAGGGCCTCGGCCGCCTTCGCGCCGGTGAGACCTGCGCCGATGATCACGATCGTCCCGATGCTGGTCACGCGGCGCCTCCAGGCTGCTGGAATGGCAGGGTCAGTCGATAGCGCAGGAAGAGGTGGTCGCCGGAACGCTGGACCGAGGTCAGCTTCGCCCAGGGGGCCGCCCCGACTTCGAAGCCGAGCCCCTCGACGAGCGCCAGGCGCGGCATGTTGGGCGCCCGGCCCGCGATCTGCGGGGCGATCGTCAGGAACAGCTCGTCCACGAGGTCTGCACCGATCAGCCCGCCGAACAACGACGGTCCGCCTTCGCACACCACCAGGTCGAGGGCGCGTTCCGCGAGGATCGCGACGAGTGCCTCTTGGCTGACCCGGCGGGCATCGCCCGCAGCGAGCACCTCGGCGGTCGGCGGGAGGGCGTGACCGCGGAGGCGAGCCGCGCCGTCCGTCGTGGTCACGAGCACGACCGGCACGTCGGTCGCATTCAGACCCGGGTGCTCTGGATCGATCTGGCCACTCGCGGTGACGATGACCGTCGTCGGTTGTGGCTGGCGCAGGCCGAGCTGCCGACGCCAGGCCGCGAAGGCGGCCGTCGAAGGGGGGTGGACGTGGCCTGGCGTCCACACGTGGCGGCTGCCCGAGCGGACCGTGCCTGCCCCCACCAGGACGGCATCGGCCATGGCCCGGAGCAGGCCCATGAGGAAGCGATCGGGCGTGAAACCGCCACTCACCTCCCGGCCCCCGCTGTGACCGGACGCGTCGAAGGCGACGACCCCGTCGAGCGTGCTGACGAAATTCGAGACGATCGTGGGTCTGTCGGGTCGGAGCTCGATCGCGAGGTCAGCGCCGTACCGCCGCCAGAGCGGCAGCGGGAGGATGCCGCCCCTCGCGCTCCGCTGCAACGCCGGAGGTGCCTGGACGACCGGCTCGATCTGCCACGCGTCGGCAAGCGTGCTGGACGCGATGCTCCCGGTCATCACCGCGTGGTCCCGATCCCGCTCATGTCGATGAACTCCCGACGGAGGCTCGCCTCCTCGACGTATGCCCCTCGATACGCCGTCGTCCGGGTCATCGGATCGTGCTCGCGCACGCCGCGCATCTGGGTGCACAGGTGGTGCGCCTCGAGATAGACCGCGACCCCGTGGGGACCGAGCATCGCCCCGAGGCCGTCGGCGATGTCGTGCGTCATCCGCTCCTGGACACCGAATCGCCTCGTGGCGACACGCACGAGGCGGGTCAGCTTGCTGATCCCGATGATCTGGTCGTGGGCGACGTAGCCGATGTACGCCCGGCCGAAGAACGGCAGGACGTGGTGTTCGCACAGGGCGAAGAACGGGATGGGCCCTTCGACGACCTGGGCCAGCTCGCAGCTGGCACCGCCACGACACTCGGTCGGGAAGGCCGTCAGGAGATTGGGGTCCCCGTCGTAGCCGTCGGTTGCGTCGAACAGCGCCCGGACGAATCGGCGCGGGGTGTCGCCGGTCCCCGGGGCCGCCAGGTCCATTCCGAACGAGGTGAGGATCTCGGCCGCATATCCCTCGAACCGGGTCCAGTCGTCGTCGGTCGGCTGGCGGCGCGGCGCGACGTGGCCATCGCCCATCGGCAGATGGGGCGCTATCGATGCGCTGGTGCGGGTGCCTGGAGTGGCCGAGGTCATCACGTCTGCGCTCCGCTGGTGGTCGTGAATGAGGTGGCCGGGCCGGTTCGGCGCTCCACGTGGGGCGCCGATCCGTTGTTCTACTATAACTTGACGTTACTTTTACAGAGCCCAGACGGCCTGTCAAGTCTTTTCATAATCAACCTTGGTGATACAATGCAGGCATGCCGAAGGGACCAGGAGCCGAGGATCCGATCGGGGCCGTCGCCTCGCTCGCCGAGCCCACCCGCCGAAGGCTCTACGACCTGGTCGTCGCCCGCGGCGAACCGGTCGGGCGGGACGACGCGGTTGAGGCGCTCGGGATCAGCCGCGAGCTGGCGGCATTCCATCTCGACCGGCTCGTCGATGCCGGGCTTCTGGAAGCCGAGTACCGCCGCCTCAGCGGTCGGACCGGCCCTGGTGCCGGGCGTCCGGCCAAGCTCTATCGAAGGGCCGAACGCGACGTCGAGATCTCGCTTCCGGCCCGTCACTACGATCGGGCGGCGGACCTCATGGCGACGGCGCTGGCCCGGCTGGGTGGGGCGTCAGGTATCGAGGCCCTGGCGGCCGTCGCCCGCGAACGAGGAAGCGCCGTGGGCGTCGAGGCCCGCCAGCTGGCCGAAGGGCGCCCCGGCAGCTCTCGATCGCTGAGTCGCCTCGTCGACGTCCTGCGCGTGGCCGGCTATGAGCCCCGGCTGGAGCCGGACGACAGGGTCTGTCTCGGCAACTGCCCATACAGGGCGCTCGCCGCAGACCACCGGGACCTGACCTGCGGGATGAACCTGACGTGGGCGGAAGGCGTCGTTGCTGGCCTGGGCGTCCAGGACGTCACGGTGGAGCTTGCCCCGGCACCGGGCCGGTGCTGCGTCGTCTTCCAGGCGGGTTCCGGGCAGACTGGCGGCACATCGATGCCGGAGATGGGCGAAGCCACCTGACGATGCGCCGGTCCGTTGAGGTGGTCGGGGTGGTGGGATTCGAACCCACGACCTCGTGCTCCCAAAGCACGTGCGCTGCCACTGCGCTACACCCCGACGGATCCTGAACGTGAATATCGCAGGATACTCGACGTTCTGCCGGTAGAGGCTGGACCTTCACCGCTCCTATCGCATATGCTGTGCGTCGACCAAGACCCACAACGCAGGCACGAGCGATGGAAGCCATCCCCACCGGCACCGCCCATTCTACGGTCCCGGGCGAGCTCGGCGAGCTCCTGGCCAGCTGGCGCCGGCACCTCCGGGCCCAGCGGATCAGCCCGGCGACGATCTCGACGTACTCGACGGCCGTCTCCCAGCTGGCCCACTTCCTGCACCGCCAGGGAATGCCGATTGCACCGGCCGCGATCCACCGCGAGCATGTCGAGGCCTTCGTCACCGACCTCCTCGAGCATTGGAAGCCGGCCACGGCGCACAACCGGTACCGCGGCTGCCACGCGTTCTTCCGCTGGCTCGTCGAAGAAGGCGAGATCCGCGACAACCCGATGGAACGGATGAAGCCACCGCGCCTGCCGGAGGAACCGCCGCCCGTCCTCCGAGAGGCGGAGCTCCGTGCGATCCTCGCGGCATGCGAGCGCGACAAGACGTTCGCCGGGCGTCGCGACGAGGCGGTCCTTCGGATCTTCGTGGACACGGGCGCGCGCCGCGCGGAGGTCCTCAACCTCGGGCTCGCCGACGTCGACCTCGAACAAGGGCTCCTACGGGTTACCGGCAAGGGCAGCCGCGTGCGGCTCGTCCCGATCGGCGCACTGACGGTCCGCGCGGTCGATCGCTACCTGCGCGCCCGCGCGAAGCATCCGAAGGCCGAGCTCGCATCCCTTTGGATCGGCCAGAAGGGCCGTCTGACAGAGTCGGGCCTGGCCGAGCTGGTCCGTGACCGCGGGCTCCAGGCTGGCATGACGACGCGCGTCCACCCGCACATGTTCCGGCACGCCTACGCCCACATGATGCTCGCCGGAGGGATGCAGGAGACGGACCTCATGGCCATCGTCGGCTGGCGCAGCCGCGACATGGTGGCCCGATATGCAGCATCGACGCGGGCGGAAAGGGCTATCGCCGCGGCCCGCGCCCTGAGCCCGGTCGACCGGCTCGCGAAGGACCGCTGACGCCAACCGACGTCCAGTCGAATCCCGTCACCGCCACGACGCGGGAAACCTCGATCAGTCGGCGCCCCGATTGACGCGGCGTTCGTGTCGCTGCCGCGGCCCTGGGCGGGCGTCGGCGGCGCTCCCATCTCGCCGCTTTCGTCCGTGGACGCGTGCATCGGCACTCGCCTGGGCAAGTCGGAGCATGTGTGCCCGCAGTGCCCGCTGCGTGCGCAGGGCACGCTCCCTTGCAGGCAGCTGCTGCTCGGGGTCGACTTCCCGCTCGAAGCGCAGCCAGAACCCCCGCCGAGCTGGCCTCGTCATCGCCTCACCGCCGAAACGTGCGCTCGTCGTGAGACCACCGATGCGACCCCACGCTGCCTGGTCGGCTCGGGTTGCCGGCCCTGTCGCTCGCCTCACCGAAGCGCCTCGTCGTGATCCTCGACGCCACCGTTGCCCAGGAGCCGCAGCCAGGCCGCGGAGCCGACCGGGGCCGAGCAGCGCCGCGGCGTCGGGTCGACAAGGAGGCCGCCGACCGTGCTCCGGCCGACGCTCGGGTTGAGCGCGACGACCGGCGCCGCGAGCCCCCTGGCGCGCAGGTCGGGCAGGACGAGGGCCCAGGCCTTCCGGACGAGGCCGGCGTAGGACTTCGCCCGCCCGATCGCGGCGAGCCTTGCGGCCCGCTCGGGGGATCCGGCGACGAAGACGACCCGCCAGGTCCGCGACCAGAGGGCCTTGTCGTACCGGGCGAGCTTGTCGACGATCACCGGCCCCGCTCGGTGTTCTCGTCGATCTCGAGACAGAGGACCGCCCAGCCGCTCGCTCCCTGAAGGACGACGATCGCGTCGGGGTAGGTCCGGGCAGCGTGTCATGGGCCATCGTCTCGGTCAGCCAGGCGGATAGCAGCGGCTCGGGGGCATCGGGAGGCTGCGCTGCCAGGAGCGCGCAGACGGTCTCCACACCGTTGAGGCTGTGGCGGAGAGCTGGGTGCCGGCCCGGGAGCGGGTGAGCGGGTCGTAGTGGAGGCGCCGACGTCCGCGGGGGGAGACCCGGAAGGCGAAGGGAGCACCACCGCGGGTGGACGGGGGCAGGACGGCCCGTTCGAGGTAGCCCGCGCGGTAGAGGGCGGCGAGGCGTTCCTGGGCGGTCTGGCGGCGTCCGTAGACGAGCGTGGAGAGCTGGGCGGTGGTCGCGACGTCGGCGCGGTAGAGGATGCGCAGCGCAGCGCGGTCACGGACCGCGAGCATGCCCGGATCCACGATCACCCGGGAGGGAGGCGCCGGCGCTGCGACGAAGGCACCGATCACGGGTGTGTGGGGTCTCCGGTCCAACCTTGCGTGGCGGAGCACGGCATGCCGGGCAGGGATCGGGGCGCCGAACCCCGGCTCTCGGACCACATGGCTGCCCGTCGGTCGGTGTCAGGAAGACCGAACACCCAGGTGGTCACGCGGAAGCTGTCAATCACCATAAGCAGGCGACCTCATAGAAGGACCGTGCGTACCTGTCATTCGACGAGCTGGCCGCGTTCGGCTCTGCGGCCCCGGTCCCGCTCGAGGGTCGTCACGCCTGGGACGACCATCCCGAACCAGAACCGCTGCCGCGGAGCCGTCGCGTCGCGGACGCCCCGGTCGTCCCGGAACCGAGACAGCAACCGCGAGGGAGTGGTCGGGGCGAGAGGGATTGCCCCGCGACCACCGACCTTCCGATCACGGTGCGGCTCTCCGAGCCCAGAGCCGTGCGAACTCGTCCGCAGCGCATGACGCGGCGCCATCCCGGCTGCGAGCGCGAACTGCCTGATCCGCCCGGCTACACTCCCGACGATGGAGGCCCTCTGCGCCCGGTGTGCGGCCACCCTCACTGCCGGCGCCCGCTATTGCGCAGCCTGCGGCGCGGCGGTTGGAGGGTGCCCGGCCTGCGGGGCACTCGTGCCGGCGGACGCTCGATTTTGCGCGTCCTGCGGCCGAGCCGTCGTCGACATCAGGCGCGCCGAGGAACGCAAACTCGTCACGATCCTCTTTGCCGACCTCGTCGGCTCGACGACCCTTGCCGAGGGGCGGGATCCGGAGCGGGTCGCCTACATCCTCGACCGTTTCGCGTCGATCATGACAGAGGCGCTCGAACTGTGGGGTGGCAGCGTCGAGAAGTACATCGGCGACGCGATCGTCGCCGCCTTCGGCGTGCCGGTGGTCCGCGAGGACGACGCGCGTCGAGCCCTGCATGCCGCACTGGACATGCAGGAGCGACTGGCGACCTTGAACGAGGAGCTTGCGCGCGGGCTCGACGTCCGGTTGGAGCTTCGCATCGGCGTGAACACCGGCGATGTGCTAGCTGCGACGGCTGTCCGGCTCGATCAACGCTTCCTGGCGGGCGATGGCGTGAACGTCGCAGCGCGTCTCGAGCAGGCGGCAGGTCCCGGAGAGATCGTCGTCGCCACTCGGACCGCGGACGCGACGGGCCGATCGTTCCGTTTCGACACTCCGGTCGACATCGAGGTCAAGGGCAAGACGAGGCCGTTGTCGGCGCGCCGCCTCATCGGTCCGTCGGAGGAGGGGTCCGGGCGCGGGGAATGGGAAGCGCCCATGCTCGGCCGCGACCGCGAGCTCCGGAAGCTTCAAGACCTCCTGGAGGATGCGATGGGGACCGGAACGCCCCGACTCGGCCTCATCCTCGGGCCGGCCGGGATCGGCAAGAGTCGCCTCGTGCGTGCGTTCCTGGCGGACGCCCACGTCGCCGTGCCGCACCTCCGCGTCCTGCGAGGCAGGTGTCGATCGACCGGCCACGGCATCACCTACTGGGCGCTCGGCGAGATCGTGCGCGAGGCCAGTGGCATCTCGATGGACGAACCAGCAGATGTCGCAGGCGAGAAGCTCACCCGCTCGATCGCCGGGCTCTTCTCGCCGGACGCCTTCCCCGGAGAGGACGGCGCAGACTCGCAGGATGGCCGGGTCGAACCGTCCGGGCAGGCCGCCCGAGACGCCCGGGACGTGACATTCGCCTTAGCTACCACTGCGGGCATTCGGCTCCAAGACAACCCGCTCGCCCGAATCCGTCCGATCGCCGTCGCGGATGCACTGGGTCGTGCGTGGCCACGGTTCGTGACCGCCGAGGCGCGCCGCGCGCCGACCGTCCTTCTCGTCGAGGACCTCCATTGGGCCGACGAGCAGCTCGTCTCGACTCTCGAGCTGATCGCCGGCCGGTCGGAGGGCCCGCTGCTCATCCTGGCGACGGCCCGCCCAGAGTTCATCGAGGAGCACCCGAGGTTCGGGGCGACCCGGGGCGAGTGGACCTCGCTGTCACTTCGACCCCTCGATGAGGACGTGGAGGAGCGTCTGGTCGAGGCATTGCTGGGCTGGCCGGACGCGCCGGTCGGGTTCCGACGAGCGCTCCTCGGCCGGGCCGAGGGCAATCCGTTCTTCCTCGAGCAACTCCTCGGCGGGCTCATCGATTCCGGCAGGCTGGTCCGTGGCTCTGATGGATGGCGGCTGATCGGCGACGCCGCGACGACCGGTCTGCCGGACACGATCCATGGCGTCCTCGCCGCCCGCATCGATCGCCTTTCCGGGCCGGAGAAGCTCGTGCTTCAGGAGGCGGCTGTCGTCGGCCGCACGTTCTGGCTGCCTGCCGTCGCCCTCTCGATCGACGAGGACGCCGTCCGCCCGGCGCTCGACGGCCTCGAGGCGCGGGGCCTCGTCCTCGTCCGGGCGTCGTCGAGCCTCGCCGGAGAGAGCGAGTACCTGTTCAAGCACGCCTTGGTCCGGGACGTTGCGTACGCGAGCATCCCGCTGGCCCGCCGGGCCCGCTCGCACGCCCGTGTCGCGGGTTGGCTGAAGGTGCTTACGGAACGAGACGACGAAGGCGCGATCGAGCTCGTGGCGTACCACTATCGTGCGGCGCTGCTCGGCGAGGAGTCGAATCTCGCCTGGATCAGCGATCCTGTGGCTCGGGCTGACGTCCGCAACCACGCGTTCGAGGCACTGATGGCCGCAGGGACGACCGCCCGACAGCGCAACGCCACGGGTCGGGGTCTCGACCTCCACGGAGCGGCGCTCGAGCTCGCGATCGACGACGCCGAGCGCGCCCGTGCCTACGAGGACCTCGGCGACGACCACGGCTGGAGCTACCACGGCGAGCTAGCCGTCGAGCTGTGGAGGCAGGCCCTCGACCTGCAGCGGTCGCAGGGTGACGACGAAGCCTGCGCGCGGATCTGCCTGAAGGCCGCCCGCCACTGCGCGATCTACTGGGGCGGGTTCGCCGATCGACCCTCCGGCGCGACCGTCGACCAATTCGTCGACGAGGGCCTCTCGCGGAGCAAGGAGCTTCTCACGCGGGGCTGGCTCCTCGCGATCCGTGGGCTCGCGAGTGCCGCCTATACGGCGCTCGGCATGGCCGACCCACAGCCGTTGGAGGTGCGCATCGCCGCTGCGGAGGAGGCGATGACGATCGCCGTCGAGCTCGGCAATATCGATGTCGAGGCCCTGGCGATTCGGACCCTCGGCGGCCTGTACCTGGAGGCCGATCAGCCGGACCGATCACTTGCGCTGGCCGAGAACCAGCTCGCGATGATGGATCGCGTCGTTGTCCTGCGCGACCGGCTCCTCCACACGAGCCTCGCGCTCGCCCGGATCATGGATATCGGGGGTGACCTGGAGCGGGCCCTGGCGCTGGCTGAGGACGCACGGGCGCGGGCCGTCGATGAGAGCGCCCACGAGCGGATGCACGCGACGTATTTCGAGATGGCCTGTCTTTACCGTCTCGGGCGCTGGTCCCAGATCCTCCCACTCCTCGACGAGCACTTGGCGGCGTTCGCCCAGGAGACCGTCGACATGAACTGTCCCTTCACGCGCGGCGGACCGGTGATCGGCGCACTCGTCCTCGACCGGCTGGGGCTGGCCGATGCGGCTCGCAACATTCAATCGAGCATCGCCCCGAACGACGCGCGTCCCGGCCTGGTCGAGGCATGGATCGCCGAACGCGCCCTCCTGAACGGCGATGCAAGCGCGGCGCGCGCGATCGCGGAACGGACCCTCAACTTCGGACGAGGTCCCTCGATCGAGGAACCGCCGTACGAGCTGGCCGTTCTCGTGGAGGCGCTGGCTGCGCTCGCCGACTGGCCGGCCCTCGCGGAAGCCATGCCCGTGGGGCGTGCGCACGAGGGCAACGTGGCGTGGCTCGCCCCGGCGATCGACCGCGCCGAAGCAGCGCGACTGGTCGCAGATGGCGACCTGCCAGGAGCCAGGGGGGCGCTTGAACGTGCCCTTGAGACGTACGAGCGCCTTCAGATGGCGCAAGAGATCGATGCCACCCGAGGGCGTCTGGCCAGCCTGGCCGAGCTCGAGATCTGACTCCACGTGGGGCGTTCGTCGTCGCGGCCGTGTGCGTCGGCGGAGAAGGCGAACGCGCGATCGCTCGGGCTGCCAGCGCTCGGGCAGGAGCAGCATGTGGAAATGGTCGGGGCGAGAGGGCTCGGGCCTCCGCTACCCGGCAGATCCGCGGGTGCGCGGTGTCGATGGGCGGGCGCCAAGGGCCGGTCGACCGCTTCCTGACGGCCTGACCCACTCGGTCATCTGACCGATACCCGTGCGGGCCGCGGTCATTCACCCTCAGGGCGTGGTTCGCCTCCGTGCTCCGAGCGGCCCCGCTGCGGCGGGGCGTGGCCTACTGGTCGCCCGCTCCCTGCACTGTGCCGACCCGGCCGCCGGCCTCCGATATGGCCGGCAATGCAGCGCTCCGCTGACAGCATCTTCCTCCGCCTCGATGCCCACGACCGCGAGCTGGACGACCTCCGCCGCTGGCGCGACCGGGCCGACGGCGCCATGGTCCTGGCCCGTTGGGCGCTCGGCGCCTCGCTGATCTCGCTCATCGCGGTCGTCCTGCAGGTCGTCGCCGCGGTCGCGAAGGCCATGAACCCGAGCCTGCCGTGAGGAGGACCTGAGCCATGAACCTCGTGACGGCGTTGCTGACCAACGGTGCCTACGGCTACCCCAAGGGTGCCGCACGACGGCGCAAGGCGACGATCCTCGCGTGCCTGCACCAGACCGCCAACACGGCGACCGCGATGGCGGAGCGCACCTACGCCAACAGGGCGCACAGCAAGGGACCGTCCGCGACCGCGTACATCGACCGCGACGGCTCCATCGTCCGCGCCATCCTGCCCGGCAGGTACGCCGCCTGGAGCCAAGGCGACCTCGACCACCCCGACCTCACGATCCCGACGGTCAAGGCCGCGGTCGCGTCGGGCGTGAACATGAACGAGTGGGTCTACGAGAGCCTGGAGGTGTGCGGCCGCGGTGCTGAGCCGTTCTCGACGCAGCAGTTCGAGGCCGTCGCCCAGCTCGTCGCAGCCGCCAGCAAGGCGACCGGGATCAAGGTCAACCGATCGACGGTCATCGCCCACCGGGACGTGAACACGGTGAACCGCCCGTCGGACCCGTGGCCGGCAGCGACCCGCGAGGCGCGCCTCAAGCGGGTCATCGACCGCGCGAACGCGATCCTGCGGCCGCCGATCACGACCGTCACCGTGAAGTCGGGCGACAGCCTCTCCGCGATCGCCGCCGCACACGGGCTGACGCTCGCGGCCCTGCTCGCGTACCCGGAGAACGCGAGGTACCGCGCCAACCCGGGGCTGATCCACCCGGGCGACACCGTCCGCGTGAAGTGACCGGAGGAGCCATGGACACCCAGCCCGGCACGATCTTCGGCCGCGAGCCCGCGATGGTCCTCGCCCTCGTCCAGGCGGTGATCGCCCTGGTCGTGGCGTTCGGCCTCAGCCTCGCACCCGATCAGATTGGCGCCATCCTCGCCGTCACGGCGGTGATCCTCGGGCTGATCACGCGCAGCCGGGTGACCCCGGTGTCGTGAGAGACGGGTATCTCCGAGGCTCTCTCCCACGGAAGCCGACGGCGCGCCAGATCGACGTCCTCGCCGCCTTCGTCGCCGCTGGCGGCTGCGTGGCGGACGCCGCGGCCCTCGTCGGCGTCCGGCCGAGCACCGCGAAACGCCACCTGGCCGACCTGCGGGCACGCTCAGGCCTCAGCACCGAGCAGCTGATCTACCGCGGGCGGGCGGAGGGCTGGCTGGTCGTCGGAGAGCTGGAGCCGAGCTCAGATCGTGAAGATCCCGCTGCCCTCTGAAGGCCGTCAAGTACCAGGTCGAGCCCGTACTCGAATTCGTCCCCGTAGTCGTAGCCGGGCCTCATCGCTGAGATGTAGGCGACGAGGTTGGGGTAGGCGTCGAGGGGGAACGCCCGGAGCGTGACCTGGCCCAACTCCACAACCTCCTCCGAGGGATCGAATGGGAGGTTCGCCATAAACAGGGCGAAGCCGTAGATGTAGCTGTCCAAGAGCGAGTACGCATGCGCGATCGTCGGCATGTCGAGGCCTGCCGACCGCAGACTGCCGATCACCGCGTCGTGGTGGCGCAGGTTCGCCGGCCCCGGCTTCCGCCGCGACTCCATCAGGCCAATTGCCCATCGGTGGCGCAGCAACACGTCTCGCACCGAGATCGCCCGTTGACGCATGGCGGTCTTCCAGTCGGCTCCGCTGGCAGGCAGATCGATCTCGCTGAAGACGAGATCGACGATCCCGTCGATCACCTCGTCCTTGTTGGCGAAGTGGTAGTAGAGGGCCATCGCCTCGACACCGAGCTCCTGGCCGAGCTTCCGCATGCTGAGGGACTCGAGCCCACCCTGATCGGCGAGCTTGACCGCGGTGTCGAGCACCAGCTCCCGGCTCAGCGGGACGCGTCCCGGTGCTCGCTTGCTCGTCTGCGTCAATCGGCCTCCTCCGGGACTCGGTCAACCGAACGATTCCGGGGTTGACATCACCCACTTTACACCGTAAAGTCCGATATGGCAACTTTACATCGTAAAGCCACAGGAGACCCCATCAATGCAGGCAATCGTTCAAGACACGTACGGCGCGGCGGAGGTCCTGGAGTCACGGGACATTGATCGACCCGAGATCGGCGAGGGCGCGGTCCTGGTCCGTGTCCATGCCGCGTCCATCCACGTCGGTGACGTGATCGTCATGACGGGCTCGCCGTACCTCATGCGGATGGCAACTGGAATGCGCAAGCCGAAGAACCACGTCCCGGGCACAGACATTGCGGGGACGGTCGAGGCGGTCGGCAAGGACGTGAAGGGGCTACGCCCCGGCGACGAGGTGTTCGGGTGGTGCACGGGCGCCTTCGCCGAGTACGCATCGGCAAGCGAAGACCACTTCGCGCTCAAGCCAGCCAACCTCACCTTCGAGCAGGCCGCAGCCGTCGGGGTGTCCGCGACCACTGCCCTGCAGCTCCTGCGCGACAGCGGACATGTCCAGCCCAGCGACAAGGTCCTGATCAATGGGGCATCAGGAGGCGTGGGCACGTTCGCCGTGCAAATCGCCAAGGCGTTCGGTGCCGAGGTGACCGGCGTGTGCAGCACCAAGAACCTGGAGCTGGTCCGCTCAATCGGGGCCGACCACGTCATCGACTACACCAAGGAGGATTTCAGGAAGGGTGGAGCGCGCTACGACCTCATCCTCGACAACGTGGGTGACCACTCGATGGCGGCGACCCGGCGGGCTCTCACGCCCAACGGCGTGCTGCTCTCCAACGGTGGCGGACACGCCGGCGGCGCGCTCGGCCGCGTGATCCGGCTCGCGATCGTGTCGATGTTTGTGCGCCAGCAGGGCAAGCCTTCCGTCAAGGCGCAGAACCGACCGGACCTCCATGTCCTCAAGGAACTCGTCGAGGCGGGGAAGGTCAAACCGGTGATCGCCGGGACCTGGCCACTGCGAGAGGCGCCCGAGGCGATCGGGCATGTCGCAGCAGGACATGCGCGAGGGACCGTGGTCATCGCGATCGATCGGGCAGCGGCCTGAGGGGTGGCCGCATGAACGAGCCGATGCCGATGGGCAGACCCGTTCAGCGCTCACCGAGCCGGTGGATCGACCGGAGGCATGACGTTCAACCCCAAAGCTCACTTGATCGAGAACGGAGCCGATCGATGCCAGAGGTCCAGATCAAGCTGTCAGCGCTGTGGGTAGCCCTGATGCTCACCTACCTGCTGGGGGACGTCTTGCGGTTCTGGAGCGGCGACGCCACCCCGGGCCAGTTCGGCAGCCTCAAGCAGGAGATGGTCCCGGCGGCGCTGATGTTCGTCGCCGTCCTGATGCTGATTCCTATCGTCATGGTCGTCGTGTCCGTGACGTTGTCCGGGCAGACGCTTCGCTGGGTCAGCGTCATCGCCGCGGTCGGTCTCTTCGCCTTCAACGTCATCGGCCTGCCGACGTACTCGGGGCTGTACGACAAGTTCCTCATCGTCGTCGGGCTGGGATGGAATGCTGCCACGGCCTGGTTCGCCTGGACCTCGTATCCGTAAGGCGGCCGTCAACCCACCTGCGCTCGCTGCCGACGAGCGCCTGGGCTTTCGGACCGCCGGCGACCGACCGCGCTTGACGGCGGGCTGCGGGTCTGGGTCCTGGTCCGCCCGGCACAGAGCTAAGCTGCAGCCCCGCGCTCAGAAGCCGCGCAAACCCTGCACCGCCGGCCATGGTCGCGCAGGTGTAGCACCGGAGGCGAATAGACCGCGCCAGTCGCCCCATCGACGATTCGCGGGTGAAGCTGTGCACGGTCTGTGGTGTCGTCACCAGCCGCGCGGGTAGCCGCTGCACTGAGCATCCACGCCTGTCGGGCCTCGGTGCCAACCATCACGTCCACGCCGATCCGCGATGGACCCGCCTGTCCAGGCGGATGATCGCCCGCCACGTCGGCCAGCACGGCTCCGTATGCCCGGGCGATGGTCCCGAGCATCCGGCGCATCCAACGCGTGACCTGACGCTCGACCACGTCCTGGCACTCATCGATGGTGGCGCGCCGTTCGACCCCGCCAACACCCGCGTGCTGTGCCGCTCGAGGAACTCGGCCAACGGAGCGCGCCTCGTGAACGCACGAAGGGCCGACCGGGGGTACCCACACGAGGGTTCTGCGCTCCTGGAACGTCCGCGCCTCCCAATCGTGTGCACGCGGCCGAGTTTCGCCAGAAATATCCGTGCCCGCTGCGGCACAGGTTCGCCCACGGGCGCCACGGGGCGCCGGAGTGGCGCGGTGAGCCCGCGCGTGGCCACCAAGACCACCGCGCCGGCCACCGCCCCGACGTGGCGCAACCGGATCACCGGCTCCGGCGAGGAGGCGCCCGACCAGCTCCTCGCCAACCCCGCGAACTGGCGGATCCACCCCAAGGCACAGCAGGACGCCCTCGCGGGCGCACTCGATGCGGTCGGCTGGGTCCAGCAGGTCCTCGTCAACCGGCGCTCTGGCTTCGTCGTCGACGGCCATGCCCGCGTGGCGCTCGCGCTGACCCGCGGCGAGGTGACGGTCCCGGTCCTGTACGTCGATCTCGACCCCGCGGAGGAGGCGCTCGTCCTCGCCACCCTCGACCCGATCGGGGCGATGGCCGGGCGGGACGAGGACAAGCTGCGCGCCCTCTTGGCAGACGTCACGGTCGACGATGCCGGGCTCTCGCCCTCCTTGGCGATCTGGCCGGCAACGATCCGAAGGCTGGCCTGACCGACCCGGACGAGGTGCCCGAGACGCCAACGGAGCCCTACGTGAAGCCGGGCGAGATGTACGTGCTCGGCGACCATCGGCTCCTGTGTGGCGATGCCACGAGTGCAGACGACGTGCGACGACTCCTCGCGGGTGCGGAGCCCCGGCTCCTGGTGACTGATCCGCCCTACGGGGTCGAGCTGAACATGGAGTGGCGCGACGGCGTGTACAACGCCCTGGGTTCGGCCGAACCGTCCTACATGCGCGTTAGCACCGCCTCCGACGAGACCAGCGCCACACAAGCGGACGGTGGCGCCCACGGGCGAACCAGGGGCCACCGCAACACGACGGTCTCGGGCGACACGCGAGCCGACTGGTCAGGGGCGTTCGCCCTGGTGCCCAGTCTCGAGGTCGCCTACGTCTGGCACGCCTCGGCCCACATGGTCGAGGTCGTCCTCGGGCTGGAGGCCCTCGGCTTCGAGCTTCGCCAGCAGATCGTCTGGGTCAAGACGCTCGCGGCGATGAGCCGGTCTGCCTACAACTGGCAGCACGAACCGTGCCTCTACGCCGTGCGCAAGGGCAAGACGGCCGAGTGGATCGGCGACACCCGCCAGACGACGGTCTGGGAGCATCCCAGCCCGAAGATGATCGGGGGCGGGAGCCAGGAGGAGAAGTTCGACCACCCGACTCAGAAGCCGGCCGAGTGCATGGCGCGCCCCATCCGGAACCACCAGGGCGACGTCTACGAGCCGTTCAGCGGATCGGGCACGACGCTCATCGCCGCCGAGCAGCTCGGCCGCCGCTGCTTCGCGATGGAGATCGAGCCGAAGTACGTCCAGGTCGCGGTCGAGCGCTGGCAGAACTTCACGGGCCGGAAGGCGGAGCGCGCCGATGGGTAGGCGCGGCCCGGCCCCGACGCCGACGAAGGTGAAGCAGCTCCGCGGCGAGACGCGCCCGAGCCGGCTCAACCTGCGCGAGCCGATGCCCTCGCCGGACGTGCCCCGGATGCCGGCCGACATAGACGACGCGGCGAAGGTGGTGTCGCGACGGGTCCTGCGCGACATGCGCCACTCTACGAGCTTCCCGACGACGGCGGACTGGCGCTCGAGGCCCGCGCTGATTGAACGCGCCGACGACGCGGAGGTTCATCGGCGCGAGCCCCGCCCGGCGTTGGACCGCAGCTCTGACGCACCAGCTGGCTCATCGCAACGGCGCGGGCCTCGTCCTGGCCGTGGGCGTCAGCCGGGGCGTCCGTCCCATGGCGATCTGGACGCCCGCGGCGATCGCTCGGTGCACGCGGTCGGCGTGGCCGTCGCCCCGCGGGAGCCGCGCCCGATCCAATTTCATGCCGCGGGCGGATTCCGGCGGGGTCCAGCCCACAGGCGTAAGTGGGGAGGCAGAGGCGAGTCTCTACATCTAGCGCGACGGCACGTCGGTCACGCCGGCGAGGACGTCGGCAGCGCTGGACCACGCAATTGATATGAGCGGGTGGCGGCACCGGCGGCTATGGCGAACAGGAACCAGCTGCCGTAGAAGAGAGCGAACACCCAGGTCTCGATGCCCTCGTTGCCGATATCGCCGCCACCCGGCAAGGCGTTGACCAGCGACCAGAGGGCCGCCGGCCCGATCATGGCGACGATGATGGTGGCGGACCAGCCGGCGGCCAGCAACAGCCGGCGCGGCATCCAGCTCCGCGGTGAAGCCAGGAGCAGCGCGAGCGCGGCCGCCAGCACCCACGGGAGCGCAATCAGTAACGGCTCCCAGCCCGCGCCGGCCCCGCCGGGCGACATGAGCCCGAGCGTTCCTCCCAGCGCCCAGTGAACCCTGAGAACCGGGTACGGCAGCGCGAGCAGGAAGGCGGCGTACGCGTACCAGGTAGCTACGCGGGTGGATGCACGGGCGGCCGGGCGCGCCAGGGCGAGACGCGCGAGCACGACCGCGACGGCGAAGGCCAACGCCCGAGTCACCAGCCCCGGCCAGTAGACGGTGGATAGGACGATCTCCCCGGCGGCCGTCCGGTGACCTACGAGGCCTGCCGCGGTCAGCACGTCGAACGGCAGCCCATTCGCCGCCCACACCATCAGCAGGAGCCCGGTCCAGCGCAGCGCCCGCTGCAGGCGCAGCCACCGGGGCGAACCATCCAAGGGCATGATCCCCGCCGCGGCGACCCCGGCGGCGGCGAGCGGGAGCCAGGCCGGAGCGAAGGCCTGGGAGCCGTCCGGGTTCGGGACGAGGTGTTCCCAGGCCCAGCCCAGCACCACCGCGACGCACAGGGTCAGTTCAATCCACGGCTCGGCCCTGGCGCCTGGTGACTCGCTACACTGCGATCGCATGATCCTTCCTCTCCGGGCCGTCAGGTGGGAACGTAACGAGCCGCCCTCCGTCACTCCTGCCACCGCGGCGGTCGTAGCCACGAACGGGTCGCGGAACGTGTTGCCATCGGGAACGAACCCGGTCTCGCTCGCGGATCGAGGACGGCGAACATCGTCACCTGGTCTCTCGTGAGGGCGGCCCCTTATCTCGCCACTGCGAGGGCGCCCAAGATGAGCACCACGATCGCGACGTTGATCAGGCGATCAACTCGTCCCTCGTGGCATGCCAGCGGGACCGTTCCCGACGTAGGACCTACCGCGCCTCGCGGACCTCCTTCCACAGTCCCCTGATGCTCGGCTTCTGCCCATACATGAGCACCCCGGCCGAGTAGATGCGCGCCGCGATCCACACGGCGAGCACGATCGTCGCGGCGAGCAGCAAGGCCGCCAGCACCACCTCGAGCGGGCCGGCAGTCCCTGCGCTCAGGCGCGACAACATCATGTATGGGGAGAGGAAGGGAACCCACGAGAGGGCGACGATCCACGGCGCGTCGCCATCGAGGAGACCCATCGAGGCGTACGTGGCGATCAGGTAGCCGGCGCACGCGGCAAGGGTCATCGGCAGCACGATCTGGCTGACGTCCTCCTGGCGGCTGACGAGCGACGCCGCCGCCGCGAAGAGGACCGAGTAGAGCAGGAAGCCGAGGACGAAGAAGACCGCGAACGCGACGAGGAGCGTAGGCGTGAGCCCCGCCGGCAGGGTGAGCCCGACGGTAGACCCGAGCACGGTCGAGGCGACGCGGTCCTCGAGGACGAGGGCGACAACCGACGCCCCGAGCATGGCGAGGAACTGGAGCAGGGCCACCGCGCTCACGCCCAGGACCTTGCCGGCGAGGAGCTGGAACGGCGACGCCGTCGCGAGGATGATCTCCATCATCCGGCTGCTCTTCTCCTCGACGACGCTCTGCGCCACCCAGTTGCCGTAGAGGATCAGCGCAAGCAAGAGGAACAGCTCGAGGCCGGCGACGACGAGGATCCGGGTCTCCTCCTCGGGCGTGGCGTCCGGGCTCGCAGCGGCTTTGGCGGCGTCTGGAGGTCGGATGGTGACCTGCGGCGCCACGAACACGGAGGCCTCGGTCGAGGGCGACAAGCCGAGGCGGGCCAGGCGATCGGCGACCGCGATCGACGTCGCCGCCTGGCGGCTGATGACCGCGGTGCTGCTCGTGGCGCGATCAGTCGTGTAGACCGTGAAGACGGCCTGGCCGCTCGCGTCGCGCTCGACCTCGAGGAGCGCGTTGAGCGTCCCGCCACGGACCTGCTCGAGCGCGGTCGCGCGATCGGTGGCGCGGCTGACTGTGAAGGGTTTGGCACCGCTCGTGCCACTCGTGCTCGCTGCGGTCGGCGGGTTCAGGAGGGCAGTGAGCGTCGCGACCGGGTCGGCACGGAGGTCGGCGGCACCGACGTAGACCGCGACCCGGGTCGAGTCGCGGTTGAAGTAGCCGATGGCGACCGGCGCCAGGGCGACCAGGGCGGCCGCGATGACGAGGATCAGGGTTGAGATCGCGTAGGTCCGGGTCGTCGCGCGGACGACGAACTCACGCCGCGCGATCGCCACGATGTTGGTGAGGTCGACGCGGGCCAGGGATCTCATCGGTCTGTCTCCGCCCTGACGGCGGCGAGGGTCCGCTCGTTCGTCGAGGTCACCCCGACGTGCTCGACGAAGATGTCCTCGATCGACGGATCGGCGATCTCGAAGCGCGTTACCCGCTCGTGGCGCGTGAGCGCCTCCCGCAGGATCCATTCCGGGTCGAGACCGTCATGGAGCTGGACCTCGTGGTAGTCGAGGCCCGCCCGACGCACGGTCGCGTCCGGGAGCGCGTCAAGCCAGGCGAGCTCGGAGTCGCCCGCGACCCCGAGACGCACGACGACCCGGCCGGTGTTCCGCTTGACGTCCGCCGTCGACCCGGAGACGACGACCCTGCCCCCGTCGATGATCGCGATCGCGTCGCAGAGCTCCTCGACCATCTCCATCTGGTGCGTGCTGAACACGATCGCCCGGCCCCGGTCGCGGAACTCGATGAAGGCTTCCTTGAGGAGCGCGACGTTGACTGGGTCGAGACCGGTGAACGGCTCGTCCAGCAACAGGACCGCGGGATCATGGAGGATCGCGGCGATGAACTGGATCTTCTGCTCGTTGCCCTTGCTGAGCTCCTCGGCCCGGCGGTCGGCATAGTGGGGGATGCGGAAGCGGGCCAACCACTCGCGGGCCCGGCGCGCTGCCTCCAGGCGATCGAGTCCGTGGAGGACGCCGATGAAGACGAGCTGGTCGAGCACCTTCATCCGCGGATAGAGGCCGCGCTCCTCCGGCAGGTAGCCCCACGCGCGCTTGGGAACCCGGGCCGTCGGCTCCCCGCCCCAGGTCACCGACCCCGTGTCCGCGTGGATGATGCCGAGGACGATGCGCATCGTGGTCGTCTTGCCGGCCCCGTTCGCACCGAGGAAGCCGAACACCTCGCCCGGCTGCGCGACGAAGGTGATGCCATCGAGGGCCCGCGTGGCGCCGAAGCGCTTGCAGAGCGAGTCAACGACGAGCGCCATCGAGGCCTCCCTCGTCTGGGGCCGATGGGCGTGTGAGCCGCTCGACAACGCTCCAGCCGATCGTGACGAACGCCGCCACCGTGACGGACTCGATCACCCCGAGCCCGGTGGAGAAGGCGACAAGGAAGGCGATCGCAGCGCAGGGGATGGCGGTCCAGGTCGGCAGGTGGTGAGTCATCGCGAGGCTCCTCGTGGGCAGCGGTTGGTCCTCCGATGAGAATCCGCCTTGCCCGGCGGCGGGTCGTCGCCCGCGCGTGCCGAACCGAACTCCGCGTCTTGTGGTGGCCACATGCGACAGATGTCGCGAGGTGCTGACAAAGGGCCCTTCCGGTGAACCCGCCCGCCCTCGACACTCCCCGTGCGGTCCTTCGAGGCCCGGCCGATTCGCACGAGGCGACGAGGTCCAGCCCGTGGTTGGCCGACCAGTCCGAAGTGGAGCGCGGCATGATCCGGGTCCTCATCGTTGACGACCACGCTGTCGTGCGCCGTGGCCTCCGCGGCCTCATCGAGATCGTCGACGACATGCAGGTCGCCGGCGAGGCTGCCGACGGGGACGAAGCGGTCAAGATGGCGGCCACCTGCCACCCGGATGTCGTCCTGATGGACGTCGTGATGCCGGTCAAGGACGGCGTCGAAGCCACCCGAGAGATCAGGGCGACGGATCCGGCCGTGGAGATCGTCGCACTCACGAGCTTCATCGAGGAACAGATGGTCGTCTCGGCGTTGGAGGCTGGTGCGTCCGGCTATCTCCTCAAGGACGCCGACGAGCACGAGGTCATCGAGGCGATCCGTGCCGCTCACGACGGCGAGATGCGGCTCGACCCCGTGGTGGCCAGGCTCCTCGCCGAGCGGCTCCGGCGCCGGCCGGCCCCTCCACCGGCTGATCCGCTGACCGACCGCGAGGTCGAGGTCCTCGCCCTGCTCGGCTGCGGGAAGAGCAACAAGGAGATCGCGGCCGAGCTGTTCATCGCGGACTGCACGGCCCGCACCCACGTGAGCAACATCCTCGGCAAGCTCGGGCTCGCGAGTCGGACGCAGGCCGCGCTCTACGCGGTCGAACACGGTATCAAGCACCGATCCGTCTCGAGCGCCCAGGCCTGACGGCCGCTCGAGGCCGAGCATGGCTGCGATGTCCGAGGACGCCGGGTGGGCGCCAGACGTGCCCTCGCTGCTTCAGCGAGTGGTCGACGAGGCCGCCGCCCTCCCCGGGGTGGACGTCGCCGCGATCTACCTGGTTGCCGTCGACGGCAGTATCGCCCGATGCGCATGCGATGCGGGGCCCGACGCCGAGGAGGTCCGCCGCGCCGTCCTCGGCGGCGCGATCCCTGCCGTGGAGGGAATGGTCGGGCAGGCGCTGGCGAGTGGCGAGACGATCACCACCTTGGACCTCGCTGCGGACGGCCGATTCCTGGACCGCGAGCGGCTGGATCGTGCCAACTCAGCCCTGGGTCTCGGGGCGGGCGTCGCAACGCCGATAGTCGGCAGCGGCGGTGTCGCACTCGGGGCCTTCTGCCTGTTCGGCCGCGCGACACGTGAGTTCACCGAGCACGACGTCGCGCTCATCCGTTCGCTCGCGGCTCAGGCCGCCCTCGCGATCGAGAATGGCCGGCTGGTGGAGCGCCTCCGCGAGGCCGAGACGCGCCACCGCTTCCTCCTCGACCGGCTTCCCGACTGCATCTGGGCCGCGGGAGCGGACCGGATCTTCACCTACGTCAGCGCGGGCAGCGAGCGGATCCTCGGGTACCGGCCCGACGAGCTCATCGGGCGGAGCTCGACGATCGTCATGCACGAGTCGTCGCGAGAGGCCTTCGAAGCCGGGTACCGCTGGCAGATCGCGCACCCCGACGGGGATCAGACCTATCGGGTCAACCTACGGCACAAGGACGGGCATGCCGTGCCGGTCGAGTTGCACAACATCGGCACCCCGGTCGACGGAGAGTATGGCGGCGGAACCGGTTCGCTCCGCGAGATGACCGAACGCGACCGGCTCGAACGGGAGATCCGGGCGCAGGCTGCCGAGCTGGCAGCAAGTCGGGAGCGCGCGCATCTCGCCCAGGAGCTCCACGACTCGGTGACCCAGGCGTTGTTCAGCATGACGATCACGGCCGGAGCCGCGCGGATGCTCCTCGAGCGGAACGCACCGGGCGTCGAGGCGAAGCTCGACGAGTTGAGCGCGCTCTCACGCGACGGGCTCGCCGAGATGCGCAGCCTGATCTTCGAGCTTCGGCCGGGCAGCCTGGCCGATGAGGGCTTCCAGCCCGCGCTCCAGAAGCACGTCGCGGCGGTTCAGGGGCGGACGGGCCTGATCATCCGGCTCGACGTCACCCCCGACCTGCCACGACTCTCGCCGTCTGCGGAGGACGCCCTCTACCGGATCGCCCAGGAGGCGTTGCACAACGTCGTGAAGCACGCCGGCGCGCATGAAGTCGGGATCTGGATCGGGAACACAACGGCCGGCGCCCGGATGGAGATTCGCGACGATGGTGCCGGATTCGATCCGCGGGCCCGAAGTGACGGACTCGGGCTCGTCGGCATGATGGCGCGGGCGGAACGCCTTGGAGGGCGCTTCACGGTGGAGTCGGGCACGGGCTGCGGAACCATCGTCTCGGTGACGATCCCGTTCACCGTCGGCGATGCGCAGGATCGCGACCGCCCCAGGTAGTCCACCTGCCACATTTGTCGGACCCATCCCGAGACGGAACGTGGACGTTGCATCGGGACGCGCAGGGGAGGACTCCGGTTAGGCGGCCTCTCATGCTGGCCGTCATGGCTGAGGTCTCTGGGTGGAGGCTGCGTGGCGTCGTCGTCGGAGGCGACGCAAGGGTTCGCCGCGCGCTCAGCGGGCTCCTGATGGCAGAAGGGACCATCGAGCTCGTCGAGGAGGCGGCGACTCCCAGCGAGCTCACGGCGGCGGTCGGTCGAGATTGTCCCGGCGTCGTCGTGATCGACCTCGACCGGCGCGATCCTGAGCCGTGGCTTCGTGCCATCCGGGCCACCCGATCGCAGTGCCCGTGTACTGCCGTGATCGCAATCGGTTCCGCACCGATGCTCGCCGATCGCGTCCGGGCATCGGGTGCGGACGCATTCCTCACCAAGTTCGAGTCACCACGTGCGCTCTACGATGTCGTCGAGGGGGCCGTGCGCAGCAGACATACTCGCTCGACACCTTAGCCCGGATCCACCGAAGCTGACCGCCTGACCGCCTGATGACGCTCGGCGGCGGTCGTCTCCAGTGCCGACGGTCGTGAGCAATGCCCGGACCGGTGGGGCGGGGTCGATGACGACCGTGGAGGTCTCCGCGACGCGTCGCCGACCGATCCGCGCCGACCTCTGCGCAGGCTGACGCCAGCCCCCGGTGCGGCCGTGGAGGCAGGATGCTCAGGCGAGGAGGGGGAGGGCCCGGAGGCGCACGAGAGCGGCGGCGAACTCGGCGGCCCAGGGCCAGCCCGCCGGCAGGTGGAGGGTGAACCTGCGAGCCGAGCGGGTGAGCCAGCCGGGAAGGTCGAAGAGGCGCCGGCGGATCGTCTTGGCCGTCACGATCCCGGCGCCCAGCCCGATCCGCGCCGTCCAGCGGGCCAGGTTGTGGGCGGTGACCTGGACCGCCAGCCAGGCGGCGTTCGCCGCGAACCTCCCCGACGGCAGGTGGTTGAGGCCCATCCCGTACTTGAGGTCCCGGATCGCGTTCTCGACCTCGGCATGGCGCCGGTGGTCGGCCTCGAGCTCGAGCACCCCGCCCTCGCGGTCCGTGATGAAGGGGTGGTAGCCGTAGAGGGTGAAGAGGGCGAGCTGGGAGCCAGGCGTCGGCCGGACCCGGCGGACGATGAGGCGGACCGGCTTCGCGTCCCTGCGGTCGGCGAACGGGGTGTACGCGATCTCGGCCACGTCAGCCCGCCCGGGAGCCAGTACGGGATCGGGGTCCAGGCCGCCTCGGGGATCGCCTCGATCAGGCGGCGCACGCTCCGGTGCATGCGGAGCGTGATGGAGAAGCGGACGTCCATCCGCCGACAGACCGCCACCACCTCGGCGGCGTAGAAGCCCGAGTCGGCCCGCACCGTGAGCTCGCCCGTGGCGCCCGCTCTCCGCACGCGCCCGATCGTCTCGCGCAGGAAGTGGGCGGCACCCCTGGTCGTGTTGGCCCGTCCCTCGTGCAGGCGCGCCATCAGGACGTCGCCGCTGCCGGCGGCCACCGCGAGCAGGGGGTGGTACCCGCGCACGTGGGTGTACCCGTGGTGGAGGGCACCTTCCTTCTTGAGGCCGTACGTCTCGCAGATCGTCGAGTCGAGGTCGATCGTGAGCGGCGCATCGCCGGGACCGGCACCGGCTCCCAGCGCGATCGCCACCCCGTTCGAGTGGCGATTCACCCGGCTCGACCTGCACCGCGTCCTGGCCGCCCTGACCCCGCTGGCCCGGGCAGCATGAGCATTACGTCGCGCGACTTGCGAATCGGGGTACTAGCTCCAAGATCCAGCACCGACGCAGCGTGCGCGACGAGGCCCGACCTGCCAGGCGTGCCGCCGTGCC
The DNA here is from genome assembly GCA_963776285.1 of uncultured Chloroflexia bacterium. Taxonomy (GTDB): domain Bacteria; phylum Chloroflexota; class Limnocylindria; order Limnocylindrales; family CSP1-4; genus CTSoil-043. The sequence continues at coordinate 867,303 of CAVZLW010000007.1, read as the reverse complement.
TCACGTTGGCAGGCTGAACCAGACGCGCGTCACCCCGTCCGCCGACTCGGCGCCGACTCTGCCGCCGTGACCTTCGACAAGCTGCTTCACGATGGCGAGGCCGATGCCAGCGCCGCCGCTCGTACGGTCACGGGACTTGTCGACGCGATAGAAGCGCTCGAAGACGTGGGGCAGGTCGCCAGCCGGAATGCCCGGGCCCGTGTTGGTGACCGAGACGAGAATGTCCGCACGACGCTCCTCCGCCTGGACCGCGACGCGCCCGCCCTCCGGCGTGTATCGCACCGCGTTCTGGAGGAGGTTCCCGAGCACCTGCGCGAGCTCGTCCGGAGATCCACGGGCCGGCAGCCGCGCCGGCATGTCGAGGGAGACCGTGAGACCCGAAGCGCGAGCCGCCGGCTGCACGAGCTCGACCGCTGACCGGATGACCTGGGTGAGGTCCAGGTCGACAAGCCCCGGGAGCTCGGCCGCGTCGCCCGCGGCGAGCGTGTCCAGCCCACGTGACAGGCGGACGAGGCGCTCGGTCTCGTCCCACAGCGACTCGAAGGTCGCCCGGTCCGCCGGTATGACTTCGTCGCGAAGCGCCTCGAGGTAGCCCTTGAGGTTCGTCAGGGGTGTGCGCAGCTCGTGGGCCGCGTTCGCGATGAACTCGCGGCGCATCCGCTCCTGCGCTTCGAGGGACTCCGCCATCTGATTGAATGAATCGGCCAGGCTGACGATCTCATCAGGGCCCCGGCGAGCGATGCGCGACTCGTAGCGGCCCTCGGCGATCCGCCGTGCGGCCGCCCCCATCTCTCGCAAGGGTCGCACCAGGCGCGTGGAGACGACGGCGGCCAGCACGATGGCGACGATCACGGCCGCGACTCCGGCGATCAGCACGATCCGCACCACCGAGTCCTGGAACATGGCGTCGCTCGAGGTAGTGCTCACGCCATGCTCCGCCATCAGCGCGGCGAACGTCTGGGATCCGACGACGATAACGCCGCCGGCGAGGATCACCAGGGCGACTCCGGCGACCAGGATCGCCGCGGCGGCGATGCGCAGGCCAACTCCGCCGCCCGGCTGGCGGATCATTGTTCCGTCGCGCCCGACGGGACGCGGTACCCGACCCCACGCACGGTCGCCACGTGTCGAGGTCGATCCGGGTCGTCGCCGAGCTTGTCGCGCAGCCGGCGAACGTGGACGTCGATGGTCCGATCGAGGATCTCGACTTCGTCGTGTCCGTGGATCGCGTCGAGCAGTTGGTCGCGGGTGAGGACCCGGCCCCCCGCCGCGAGGAGGGCCGCGAGGAGCCGGAACTCGACCGCGGTGAGCGCCACCGGGCGCCCGGCCTGCTTGACCTCGTGACGATCCAGGTCGAGCACGAGGTCGCCATGGCGGAGCGGTGTCGCGGGTGCCAATCCTGGCTCGGCGGCCGAGATGCGCTCGAGGATCCGCCGCACGCGCAGCACCAGCTCGGCCGGCGAGAATGGCTTCGGCAGGTAGTCGTCCGCGCCCTCGGCGAGTCCGGTGATGCGGTCGGCCGTCGTGCCGCGGGCCGAGAGCACGATGATCGGGGTGCGATCCGTGCGGCGAACGGCGCGGAGGACAGCCAGGCCGTCCACCTCGGGGAGCATGAGGTCCAGCACGACGAGCGAGGGCGCCTCCAGGGCGATGGCGGCGAGGGCGCTCCGCCCGTCGGCCGCCTCGACGACACGGAAGCCCTCGCGCTCGAGGTACGTCCGCACGAGGCGAACGATCTTCGGATCGTCGTCAACGACGAGGATGGGACCGTGCGACGCGTTCACGACGGGCATCGTAGGGCGCAGCCGTCGCGGTGGCGAGGGCACGGACGGGCCGGGGAGCGGGGCCATCGCCCCGCGCCCCCGGCCCCGCGGGTCCTCGAAGCCCGTCACGAGGCGGCCAGGCCACCCGCACCGGCCGGCAGGCCGGTCGTGCTGCCGATCGAGGTGAGGCTGCCACCGACACCGATGCGGAAGGCGTCGATGGCGTTCGCACCGACATCGACCACATACAGGAATCGACCGTCGCCGCTCACCGCCGCGTCGAGGAGCGGGAACGTGGGTTCACCAGCGGCGGCCCCATTGACGAGCGTTAGGCTGCCGTTGGGCGCGATCGCATACGCGGAGATCCTTGCGGGGTTGTGGGCGTCGATCGTGAAGGCATAGTGGCCGTCCGGCGTGACCGCCACCCAGCAGGCCGCCTGCTGGCCGTTGACGACCGAGGCCGAGATCACGTTTGGGGCGCCGGCGTGCGACAGCCGGTACGAGGACAGGGCACTCGCCGCCGCTTCGGTGACGAACAGCCGGCCACGCGGGTCGAACGCAAACCCGTACGGCGCCGCTCCTGCGGAGGTGTACGCCGTTGGTGAGCCGGCGACGCCGAAGAGGCCGACATCGTAGGCGACGAGCGCGTTCGCGCCCTTCTCGGTCACGACGAGCACGTCTCCGGCCGGGTTGAAGGCGATCTCCTCGGGCGAGGTGCCGGGGCCGCTCAAGGGCTGAATCGACCCGGGCAGCGGGAAGAGGTGGCCGGCGACGATGACGAAGCCCGCGATGTTGCCCGGGCCGCCGGCGTCGAGCACGTAGAGCAACCGGCCGTGGATCGTCACGCTGATCGGGGTCGTGCCGCCCGCCGCGATGCGGTCGGTGAGACGTAGACCGCCGTCATCGTCGACCGCGAAGAGGGCAATGTCGTTGCTGCCGGCGTCGACTGCCGCCAGCCAGCGCCGATCGGCGCTCAAGGTCACCGCGCCTTGGGACGCCAGCACGGCGCCCGTCCCGAGACCTCCGGTGGCGAAGGTACCGCGCGGGTGGAGGCTGCCGTCGGCCCTTCGTCTGTAGGCGAAGACGGCGTTCCCCCCTGCCGCGTTGCTGATCGTGTAGACCGAGCCGCGGCCGTTGAGGTCGTGGGCGGCCACTGTGGCAGGGGTGATGAACGCGACCAGAGCGACCAGGACGCCGAGCAGCGGGATCAATCGGTTGCGCATGGGACGTGATCTCCTCGAGTGCCCGGGTACGCCCCGGAATGTCCAGGAGCGTCGTCCGTTCGTGTGACTGCCGTATGACAGCCAGATGAACGTGAGATGACGGCGGCCCTGCCCGACAGTCGGCACGAGCTTGGCAGGGGCGGTGGTCAGGGGAATCCTGCGTTGCCGACGACACCCCCGGACCGTATCCAACTCAACGCGGTGATACGGGGGGGTGACGGAGGCTGGAGGCCGCCGGACGCGAGGCGACGCCCGCCGCCATGCTCTTCCTCTTGCGAGGTGCTGAGCCGACGGCTATCGTGCGACATCCAAGAGGCGACGGCGCCGGCGGAACCTTGGGCGCGAGCCGGTGGCGCGGGATCGGTCCCGCCTTCTCCGGCCAGCAATCGGGTCGATGACACGCCGGGCCGGATACGTCACAGACTCAGCGGGGAACCAGGCATGAGTGATTCCGATCGCGAGACGCCGGGCTCGTTCGCGCAGGGCCAGAGCACGCTCCCGGAATTGGCCGACAGGGTCGCCGGCTCGTTCGCCGAGGGACAGGAAGCGTCTCACGCAGAGCACCTCCGGTTGGGCTCATTCGCTGACACCTCGTGTCCGGGATGCCAGGAGGTCGAGAAGACCCATGCGGAGCACGTCCGGAAGGGATCGTTCGCCGACACCTTCTGCCCCAGGTGCCAGGCGATGGAGGCGGGCGCCGCCGGCTGAACTCGAGGCCAGCCAGCCGGGACGTCTGCACCAGGCTGGGTGGCGTCTCCGCTTTCTTGGCTGCCTGCCTCGGGCCGCGCCGTGCCCGCGTGGATCCTCTCCGTCGTGAGGCGGGCCGGCTCGCTGGGGTGAGAAGCGGCGGGTCCTCAGGGGGGAGCGAATGGCTGGAGAAGAAGACCCTACTACTGCCCACTGGCGCTCCCTCCTGACCGGGGACGACCCCTCGCTGCTCAAGGTGCGCCGGCTCTGGAAGAACGTGCCTTCGTCACCCCGATGCAAAGTCTGCGCGTCGCCCTTCCACGGAATTGGCGGTGCAGTCGCGCGCGTGTTCTGGCACGGGGCCATGCGCGACAACCCCCTCCTCTGCAAGGCATGCTTCGGCGAGATGGTCAAGCACCCGGGTGGCGCCGAGATCGAGATCAGCGTCGTGTTCGCCGATGTACGCGGATCGACCGGGCTGGCAGAGCGAATCTCTGCCGCTCGATACCGCTCGCTGCTTCAGGAGTACTACCGCGTCGCGGCCATGGCGATCGACGCGAATGGCGGGATCATCGATAAGTTCCTGGGCGACGGGATCATGGCGCTGTTCATCCCGGTCATCACCGGCGAGAACCATGCCGGTCGGGCGATAGAAGCGGGAACCGCGATCCTCGCGGCCATCGAGCGAAGCGGCCTGGACGACAAGGGCCTGATGGTCGGGGGGGGCGTACACACGGGCGAAGCCTTCGTCGGGGTCGTCGGCAGCGACGAGAAGATCGACTTCACTGCGCTCGGGGACACCGTCAACATCGCGGCGCGTCTGGGCGGGTTGGCCATGCCGGGTGAGCTGCTCGTCAGTCGCGTGGCCTGGGACCGCGCCGGCCGGGCGGCCCCCCGAGTCCAGCGCGACGTGGAGATCGTGGGGCGGACGGGTACCCTCCCGGTCGTGCCGCTGGGCCCTACGGCGATGGCGGCGGCCTGAGCGAACAAGACTCCTCGTCTGAAGTCTGGGGACACGACCGCCGCTACCCTTGACCCCAGATCCACCGAATCAGACTGGAGCGCTAGCTCTAGCCCTGTAGGCCCTACCCCTCTGCCGCGGTCGGCACCAGTCGTGCGTCGTCGATCGACAAGAGGTTGCCGTCCAGGTCCCGGAACCAGGCGACCTTCTCCGGCCCGAAGTCGGCGATCCCGTCGACGGTCGTGATGCCTGGCACGTCGTATTCCTCGAACACGACGCCCCGCCTGCGAAGCTCTGCGACGACCGCCTTGATGTCGTCGACACCGCTGAACGTGCCCAGTGTGTGGTCGGCCTTGCCGGCGGCTTCGGTCTCGTAGATGCCGAACAGGGTGTCGCCGGCGCGGAAGATGACCTCCCGCTCCTGGATCCGGATCGGCGTGACGCCGAGGATGTCTTCGTAGAATATGCGGGCGGCTGCCATGCTCCTGACCGGAATGTTGGCGCCGAAGCGAACGTCACCAAGCATGACTGCCCTCCGCCTTGCCGTTGTTCGGACAGCAGTGTCGCCTTCTTGCCGCCCGCTCGGCAACCTCCGGCCGAGCCTGTCGCGTCACTACCTCGCCGAGATCTCCTCGCGCTGAACGTCCGGGTCTTCCGGCTCAGAGCCCCGACCGAGCCCCCGGCCCCGCGGGCATGGCCCAAACGGCCAAGTAGAAACCACGGCCCGCCGCCCCCACGCTTGGGGGCATGACGGCGCGCTGGTCTGATCCACACCGGCTCCCGGGCTCCCTTGCCTGTTGCGACCCCGGGTACGCCCGCGCCGTCGATCCCACGTGGGCTCGGTGAGCGAGATCGACCTCGCCCTGACCTTCCTCGCCGGCGTCGTCATGGGAGGCGCACTCGACCGCTGGCTGCTGCCGCCGCTCGTCGACACCCGGCTCGGCCGAATGCGCCGGCATGGGCGATGAGCACCGCAGTGACGCGCCGGCGTCTCGCCGGGCCGACGTCTACAGCTCGGCCCGGATCGGCGCCGCGGCCGCGCTCACGCTGGTCCTCGTCGTCCTCCTCGTCCTCGACGTCGCTGTCCCCGGCTACGACGTCAGCCCCGGCGATCCTCCTGCCCCTCCTGGGCGCGATCCTCGGGCTCGAGGCCTCGGCCGCATGGAGGAGCGTGATATGACGACGATCACGTCGCTCCTCACGAACAAGGCCTGCGGCTACCCGACTCGGGGTGCCCGGCGGCGCCGGAAGCCGATCATCCTGGCCTGCCTCCACCAGACCAGCAACGCCACCGCGACCGCGATCGAGGAGCGAAACTACGCCAACCGGACGGGCCCCCGGGACCCTCCGCCACGGCGTACATCGACCGCGCCGGCAGGGTCGTGCGGGCAATCGACCCGTCGAAGTACGCGGCCTGGAGCCAGGGCGACGTCGCCTCGCCGAACACCAGGATCCCCACGATCGCCGCCGCGGACGTCTCCGGCGTGCACATGAGCGAGTGGATGCACGAGTCGATCGAGTGCTCGGGCTCGGGCAGCGAGCCGTACGGCACATGGCTCGCGCGACTCCACCGGAGGCCGGACCAGGCCACCGTGGTCGTGCATCGCCACGCCACCGTGGCGGCGATAAGTCGCAGGTAAGCGGCGCGGAGGACGATCAGCGCGGTACGTTGGGTCGGGTCCGCCCGCCGTCGCGGCCGTTCGCAGGGGCACGAGGAGGTGCCCGCGTGCGCGCCGCAGCCGGAATCGAGGCCACAACCGCGAGGAAGCATTCGGGGCAAGGCGAGGGCGCCGCGTCGGCGCCTGGTCAGGCGGTGATGCGCCTCGCCGTGGATCTGCGGTACCGACGGGACGGCGATCCGGGGACACTGGGCTCTGTCGGTGCGACATTGCCCGGCTGCGCCCGCGCCCGTCGGCTCGCCTGCGAGCACGAAGCGGGTGTTCTGGTCGGGGCGAGAGGGCTCGGGCCTCCGACCTCATCGTCTCCGGGCAGCAGATCTCTGCGCAGCTAGACTGGTCCGTAGATCCATCATCGTCGACGACCCCACGCCGCCGATTGTCCCCCGGCCGAGCACGCCAATCGCAGGATAATCGGCCCCTTCTCCGCTCGTCGGCTCGTGCTCAGGACCGCCCAGCCTTCACCGCAAATGGCCTGACGGCTCCCAAAGCACGTGCGCTACCACTGCGCTACACCCCGGCCGGTTTCGTGCTCGCGAAACGCATGTGCTTCGCGGCCGACGCCCTGAAGACTAGCCTACAGCGCTCCCGCCGCTCACCGAGGATCGACTGACGACGCGGGATACGAGGGTTGAGGCCGAGCACGGGTTCGCCCAGCTTGGGCGCCCCGATCTGATCAGTGAGTGCGCATCTGGTCCAGGGTCGGACAGGGGTCGATCCCGTACGTCTTGCACTCGGTGGCCGTGAACGATCTGGTCAGCGACGCCCGGACGGCGTCCGCCAGCTCCACGGGATCGACGGTCATGATCAGCAGGCCGCCCGGCTCCGGCGTGACAGCGAGGTGCTTGTTGTCGATGAACGCGACCCCCTGGACCTGCGACCGGAACTCCATCTGCTGGCGGAGCGCTCCGGTCTGCGTGTCCCACACGCGCAGGATCCCGTCCGACGCCCCGATGGCGATCAACGACCCATCGGGGCTAAGCGCCGTCGACTTGGCCGCTCCCGTGTAGGCGTCCGGGACGCTCTTCCTGATCTGGAGCGTGTTCGCGTCGAGCCAGAGCAGCGGTTTCCCGCCGCGCACCAAGACGTTGACGGCGAGGAGCGTCGAGCCGTCAGGCGTGAAGCCGACGAATCCCATGCCGGCCACATCCCCGACGACGGACGGGTCCAGCTGGGTCGTCGTCACGAGTTTCCACGTCTCCGTCGACCACGTCTCGACGCGTCCCGTTTCGAACTCGGACACCATGAGACGCTTCGAATCCGGCGTGAAGATGACCTTCCATGCCCGATGGTCGGGATCGAACGGGGCCGTATGGATCAGGCGCCCGTCGTGGGCGTCCCATACCGCCAGGTATCCGCCGTAGTCGGTTGCGGCGATCATCGTGCCGTCGGGCGACCACTGGACGTTCTCGGTCCAGAACGGGAACGGTGTCTGCGGGAACGTCTTGCAGGGGGGTTGCTGCTCGGGGACGGCCGACAGCGAATCGTTGTACCGGCACAGTCCCTGAAGCTCGACGACCAGCGATCCAGTCCGGAGGTCGGCCACCTGCAAGGGGCCCGAGAGATTCGGACCTTTGAGAAACTCCTGGCCGACGAAGGAGCGTCCATCAGGGGAGATGGCCACGTCCTGCGTGTCCACCACGGGCCGGGACGCAACGACCGTCCGATCCTGGAGGTCGACAATCTGCGTGAGGCCTCCGCCGCCGGGGACGTCGCAGTCCTCCATGAACACGGCGAGGCCGTCGCGGACGTGCAGGCTCCCCGCGCTGACAGCCCCCTGGCACGTCTGTACCTGCCAGAGGTCGCCTCTGATCCCGCTGTCGAGGAGCACTGCCGTGGCCGACAAGAGGTTCGATACGAGGACCGTGCGGCCATCGGCCGCGACCGATGGCCGGCCGTTGCCGTAGGCCGGCCAGGTGGCCAGTACCTCCCCAGTGCGCGGGTCCAAGCGGCGAAGGGTCCCGCCCGTTTCGGTCTCGTAGACAGTCTCGCCCGTCCGGTCGAATTCCGCCCACCCGCTCCCGCCGCCCGGGCTCGGCAGCTGGGCGATGGGCCTCGCCGAGCCGAAGGCGAGGTCGTAGACCAGCGTCGGGCCGTCCCCATACAGGAGCAGCGTGCCGTCGTGGTTCAACCGTGCCGCATAAGGATTGCCGCCGTATTTCGGATCCAGCGCGAGCTGGAAGACCCGCTTCCCGGTCTTGACATCGACGACCACCGATGTGAAGCACGAGGATTCCAGCCTCCGGGCTCGAGCACGTCGAAGCCGGCGAAGCGGCCGTCTCCGCTCAGCGTGCCGCCGAACGACAGGATCGCCGGATCCGCGAGTTTCTTGGATGCTCCGGTGACCGGGTCGACCACCCGGACTGCCGCGAGTGCCGTGCCGTAGGCCGGCCGGCGGCCAGCCACACCCCGGTCCGTCGGGACTCCGGGAAGGGGCCCGGACCAGCAGGCCATGCTCGGAGACGGCGTCCACGTCCCCGCCGCATGGTCCCAGGTCGATTCGCTTCTGGAGCTTGCCGGTGTGGGCATCCCAGATGAATACGCCCAGCGCGCCAGCGGGTGGTTCGAACCTTGGGCTGCTCCCAAGAGAGGCCGGCGATCACCTGCGTGCCATCCGCCGAGAAGTAGGACGGCCCGATGACGGCGCCCGGCGGCGGCGGTCAAATGCCCACAGCACGGTCCCGGTCCTCGCGTCGGCGACCTCGAGGTGGGAATCTCCGGATGCCACGAGCAGCCGGCCAGCGGGGTCAAGGTCGGTCCACAGGACGCCCGCGACGAGGCCCGCGCGGGCGGTCCCCACGGGCACGTCCTTGGGCCATGCTGTAGCGGGCGATGATCGGATCGGCGGCCAGCACCCGGTGGAGCACGCTGGTCGACTGGTAGGTCGGCTCGTCGACGACGGTGGTCGCCTCGAGGGCGAGGAGCTTGGCGAGGCTCGGATCCACGGTCAGGGCGGCGACCGCCGACGCGGTCAGCTCACCGGAGCGTGCAGCGGCGCGTTGCTGGTCGGCCGCCGCAGCCGCGGCCACGGCTGCGGCACGCTCCTGGTCCGCACGCTGCGCCTCGAATCCCCCGCGAGACGGGCCTGCGCGGCGGCGAACCCGCCCGCCCCCACCGCCACGAGCAGGAGAACTGCCGCGCCGGCGAGGAGCACACGCAGCCGGCGGTTCGCGCGTCGCTGGCGCTCGACCTCGTGCTCCGACACCCCGCGACTCTCCTCGAGGAACGTGCGCTCGGCCGCATTCAGCTCCACCCCGTGGTCCGCGGCCCAGTCGAGCGCGGCCGCCAGGCGGGCGCCGCGATAGAGGTCGCCCGGCTCCCGGCCTCGCTGCTCCCAGTCGCGGACGGCGCCGATGAGGTGGAGCCGCAGCGCCCGGCCGGCTGCGTCCTCGTCCAGCCACGCCTGGAGACGAGGCCACTCCCGCAGCAGCGCCTCGTGGGCGACCTCGACGAAGCCATCCCCGCTTGTCAGCAGGCGTGCGGCGGTGAGGGTTTCGAGGACCTCGGCGACCGCCGGGTCGCTGGTCGGCGTCGAGCTCGGTGAGCGGGACGCGGCGGCGAACGAGCTCGGCGCCCTCGCCCGGCCCCGCGAGGCGCAGCAGGATGGCTCGCGCGATCGCCTGGCGATGACGGGTCCAGCTCCGCGTACGCGGCTTCCGCCAGGCGGGCGATGGCGCCACGCAGGCCCCCGCTGGCCCGGTACGCGGCCAGCGTCAGGCGGCCGTTCTCGCGCGCCTGCCATAGCTCGAGCAGGGCGGTGGACAGGAGGGAAAGGACCCCCGGCTCGCTGCCGGCATCGGAGACGAGGGCCTCGGTCAGCCCCGGCTCGACCCGCAGCCCGACCCGCTCCGCGGGATGCTCGACGACGGCCGCCAGCTCGAGCGCGCTCAACGGCCCGACGAGCACGTGGTTGGCGCCGACCAGCCGGGCCAGTGCGGGATAGGCTGCGCAGCGTCCATAGTGGTCGGCCCGGATCGCGACGATGACCTTGAGGCCGGGGCGCTCGCCGGTGAGCAGGTCGATGAAGGCGCTGCGCTCGGCGTCGTCCCGGGTCGCGTTGAAGACCTCCTCGAACTGGTCGACGACGACGACGAGCCGGCCGCCGGGGGCGAGCGTGGCGAGGGCGGCGTCGAGCGCGGCCGGCGGGTCGTCGGCCGGCAGCGCCCGGTCCGGCAGGGCACGGGCGAGCGCGCGCCCGAGCTCCGCGAGCGGGTGCTCGCCGGGTCGCAGGACAGCCTGGGGCCAGGTCTCGCTGCCCGGCAGCACGCCGCCTGCGAGGGCCGGCAGCAGCCCGGCCAGGAGGGCCGACGACTTGCCGCTGCCCGAGTCGCCCACGAGGCCGAGGAACGTGCTGCCGACGAAGCGGGCGATGAGCTCCGCGATTAACCTCTCGCGACCGAAATAGTAGTCGGCGTCGGCGGCTTCGAATGCCGCCAGGCCCTTGTACGGGCAGACGGTGCGGGCAGCCACGCGATCGCCCTCGTCGGCCGCGTCGACCGCGTAGAGGCGGGCCCGCTCCCGGGCGGACTCGAGATCGGCGACATCCTCGACGAGGGCCGCCTCGGCCTCGCGCAGTGACCGGCGGCCCGCTCCGGTCCGGCCAGCGGAGGCCCCGAGCCTGGTTGTGGCGGCGGCCCGCGCCCACTGGCTCGCCACCCGGTGGACGGCAGCCGGTACGCCCCCCGACCGCGCCACGAGATCGCCGAGCGGCAGGTCCTCCACGCTGCGGCCCGCATACAGCGCGGCGATGGCGCGGACGGCGTCGGGCTCGAGCGGCCCGAGCTGGCGGCGCTGCTCCGGCGGAGCGAGCCGCTCGGCCAGGGCCATGATCGCCGCCGGAGCCTCCCGCCGGTGCGTGACGAGCAGCAGCGCCGGTCGGCCCGCCAGCCCGTGGGCGAAGCGTTCGGCCCCACCGGCCATCGCGGCCGTCGCCGCGTCGACGTCGTCGACGATGACGAGGGCTGGTCCGCCGAGCGCGTCGAGCTCGTCGAAGCCCCGGTCGCCGGGTCGTCCGGGTGCAGGCAGGTAGACCACCGCTGCGCATTGCGCGTGCGCCTTCACGGCGATCTCGGCGGACAGGCGGGTCTTGCCGATCCCGGGCGGCCCGGAGACCACCAGGGTGCGGCCGTGACCATGCCGGGCGCGTCGCCAATGCCAGGCCAGCCAGCGAAGCTCGGACTCACGGCCGGCGAATGGCACGATCGGGTCGAGCTCGGGCGGCAGCGCTGGAGGCACGGTCCCGGACGGCGGCGCCACGGCGGCCGCCTGCCAGAGCCCCTTCACTCCGGTGACCCGGACGGCCACGATCGGCTCGTCATAGCCCTTGAAGGTGGCCGGCTCGAGGGCCATGAACTCGAGGCCGTCGACATGGCCCGCGAGATGAGCCAAGCCCTCGCTCGCCAGGACGTCGCCCGGCCCGGCCATCGCGCACATCCGGGCGGCGAGGTTCAGCGCCGCCCCGCGGTAGCCGTCGCCAACCGGCACGGCCTCCCCGACGTCGAGCCCGATGCCCGCGCCCAGCGGCAGAGCGGGCTCGCTCGCGGTCTCGTCCGCAAACGCCGACTGCAGCTCCACCGCCGCGCGGAGCGCCGCGCGGGGAGAGTCGAAGACCGCCAGGGCCTCGTCGCCGCGCAGCTCGACGAGCTCGCCGCCCCAGGCCTCGACGCCTTCCGCCGCGACCTCGGCGAACTTGATCGCCAGGCGGGAGGCCGCCTCGTCGCCGTGCTGGGCCGTGAAGCGCGTGTAGCCGCGGACGTCCGCGATCAGGAACGTCCGGATCGCCGCCGCTCGAGCGGGCCCGCCGGGCAACGAAACCATGTTCGTCGGCCCTCTATTGGACGCTGACGTGCGGATACGGCACCCGGACGGTCGGCGCGGTCTACGCGACCAGACGGGCGACCGTGCGTCCTCACCTCCAGTCGGAGGCGAGGAGTGTGTGCCAAGTAGCCTGGGATCGCCCCTGCTGGGTGGCACCTCATCGGGGGCCGTTCGGCAGGGGTGCGCCGAATGGCACCACCGCGCCGCACGCAAGCGAGGGCGGCCCACGGCTGGTCAAGGCCGTTCGGTCCCCGTACAGCTGCTGATGAACAGGGATGGGCGTCTCGTACCGTTGGTCGCGGCGAGGGGAGTCGCGCCGACGTTCTCACGACGCTGGGTCACCGTCCGCGCCGGCCGGCCCTCTCGGATCGCGGCCCACCGCACAGGCCGGCAGCAAGACAGGAGCTCAATCACCTCGACCGTCTGCCAGGCCACGATCGGGATGTGGCGAGCGGTCCTGACGCTCCGGGAATCGGGAAGACGAGAACTCAGCGCAGCCCTGCGTCCGAGGCGGCCGTCGTGTGAACGAACCGCACAATAATCGGACGGGTTTCGTTGACGGGACCTGTGCCTGCGGTGCGGGACCCTCCACCGTTCGGCCCCGCCGGCTCCCAAGCACGTGCGCTACCACTGCGCTACACCCCGGCCGATTCGTGCTCGCGAAACACATGTACTTCGGGAGCGACGCCCAGAAGACTAGCCTACAGCGCTCGAACCGCAGGATGCTGTGAGATGGCTTCTTCGTCCTGCAGGGCCGCGACGAGCACGACCCGCTCATCCTGCAGGGCGAAGTCGACGAAGCGGTAGCGCTCGAGGAAGTCGCGCCGGTTCTCGGGCATCGTGGCCCGGTAGTCGGTGAAGACCTTGTCGAGCGCGGCTGGCCCGCCGGCGGTCTCGACGTGGGTGACGACGGGCGGATCGTCGAGGATGACCCGGCGGCCGTCGACGATCCCCGTCAGCGACTCGAAGGCGCGCATGCCGTCGCGCTGGCGGGCCTTGGAGAAGATCGCCTCGAGCCGGCCCCGGCGACCGGACGCCTCACGGCCCTGGAGAAGGCCCGACGCCTCGGCCACGGCGCGGATGTCGTCGACGGTGAGCGAGGCGTACCAGACCTCCATCAGGCGCATCCCGGCGTAGCGGGCCATCCAGGAGCGGTAGCCGCGGACGGAGGCCATCGTCGCCTTGCGGACCGCGGCGGGGCTGAAGCCGTTGGCCCGCCCGGCGATCACCACGCTCGCGGCGAGCCGCTTGACGTCCCACTCCCAGGGCCCGGGCAGCGTCTCGTCGAAGTCGTTGGCGTCGAAGACCAGGGTCCGCTCGGGCGACGCGAAGAGCCCGAAGTTGGACAGGTGGGCGTCGCCGCTGGCCTGCACCAGGATGTCGGTGCGTGGGGTCGAGGCGAGGTCGAAGGCCATCACCGCGGGCGTGCCCCGGTAGTAGGCGAAGGCCGACTCCGCCATCCGCTCGTGGCGCAGCGGCACGAGGTCGGGCAGGCGGTCCGCCTCCTGCGCCGCCAGGATGGCGATCGGGTCGCGCCCGGGCGCCGGCTCGAAGGCGGCGTGGCTCACCCGGGGGACGCGCTTGCGGGCCGCCTTGCCCTCCTCCGTGCGGGCCGACGGGTCAACCCAGGGGCGTGCCGTCCAGACCGGGCCCGTCGGTGGCTCGACCTGCCAGGCGGCGTCGTAGGCGGCGGCGCGGCTGGCGTCGGCCTTGGGTGTCGCGCGAGTCCGCGGGGGCCGCGTGCTTGCGGACCTGGACGTCACGCGATCCCTCCCCTGACGACACCCGGTTCTGCATCACTGCTCGGCCTGTCAGGCCCGGCATCCAGCCGTGCCTCGGGCGCGACCTGGCTGACCGAGAGCAACGAGAGACCGAGATCCGCGACCCGGGCGATGAGGCCCTGGAGCTGCGCTTGATCCACGATCTCTCCCGTGAGAGAGGTCTCGCCCACGCCCCGCTCGAGCCGCATCTCGTCGAACGTCGCGACGAAACGATCGCTCAGCTCGCCCTCGACCACGATGCGGTAGGTCGTCATGGCTCACAGCGTGCGGCACTTGGCAGGCACAGGCATCACCCCCCGCCGGATTCACCCTGGGTGAGGAATCAGAGGAGACCGAGCTCGCGGGCCCGCGCCAATGTCTCGTCGCGCGACGAGGTCCCGAGTTTGCGGTGAAGGGAATTCGTGTGGGTCTTCACCGTGTTGACCGAGATGAACAGCTCACCCGCGATCTCGCGAGCAGATCGTGGCGACGCAAGGAGCCGCAGGACGCGGATCTCGGCCTCGGTGGGCCGGTCCGCTTCCGGCAGGGCCCGGTCGACGCCGACACGGAGCCGTCGTTCGAGCGCCTCGAGGCGCGCGGGCAGAATCCCCGCGCGTGGACATCGCTCGAGGATCTCGCCGGCCTCGCGGGCAGCCGCACGAGCCTTCGATCCGTCCCCGATCGCCCCGAACGCGGAGCCCAGCGCGATGAGGACGGAGGCACGATGGATCGTTCCTGGCACGCCCCAGGACTTCAACGCCCGCTCCAAGGGAGGAATCGCCTCGCGTGGCTTCCGTTGGCTGGCAAGCGCACTGCCGAGAGCCAGCCAGAGCGCGCCCGCGATCCTCGACGTGCCCAATCCCCAACCCTCGGCGCGCGTCAGCGTTTCCCGAGCGATGCGCTCTGCGCGAACGGGGTCGCCGAGGTCAGCCGTCGCGATCGACCGCGCCGCCGTCGCGTGGATCGCCAGGTTCGGCGCCAGAGTCCCCAGGTCGATCGGCTCGAGGACCGCAAGAGCGGCTGCCGGATCGCCCTCGAGCGTCAGGATCATCGCAAGGCCCGTGCGGCCAGAGGTCAGGAGATCCGGGTCCGTCCCGTACCGCTCGATGAGGGAAAGCGCGGCGGCCTTGTCCTGGTCCAGATCGACGGCGATGAAGCCGCTCCTGACAATAGACACGAGCGCGTCAATGGTCCAGCCGTCGGGCGTCGGCCCGTCCCACCCGGAGGCTTCGGCCGCTGCGACGAGCGGCGCCACCTGGTCGGGCTCGCGGCCAACAAAGCCCGCCATGATGGCCGCGACAGCGGCAAGGGGTCCCGCCAGCGCCCCGCGGTCCGGACCGATCTCAATGCGGAGGCGCTCGAACGTCTGGAACTGGCCGGTCCGGGCGAAGTCGCGCCAAGATCGGACCAGCAGTGTCGCCGCCCACTCGCGGTCGCCCGCCGCAAGGGCCTCCTCGATCGCGGTCGCGAACAATCCGTTCTCGGCATGCCATCTGGCCGCGCGCCGGTACAGGTCGGGCACGAGCTCGGGAGTCTCGGCGACGAGCTTCGAGCGGAGGAGCTCGGCAAAGAGGCGGTGGTAGCGGAACCACGTCCGGCTCTCGTCGAGCGGCACGATGAACAGGTTTGCGCGCTCGAGGTCCCGGAGCCGCGCCGCGGATCCGCTTATCTCCGTGACGGCGTCGCAGACCGGCCCGCTGAGGCGCCCGAGGATCGACGTCCGCAGCAGGAAGGTCCGCTCATCAGGGGAGAGCCCGTCCAGGACCTCTTCGCTCAGGTAGTCGACGACGTGACGGCTCGAGCCGGCGAACTCGGCCACAAACCGCGCGCGGTTGGCACGTTCCCGTAATGTCAGGGCGGCGAGATAGAGGCCGGCGGGCCAACCCTCGGTGCGCGCCTCGAGGGTCTCGAGGGAGCTTGGATCGAGATCGAGCCGCAACGACCCGTTCAGGAACCGGCCGGCCTCATCCGGATCGAACCGGAGCTGGTCCGCTCGGATCTCCTCCAGCGCGCCGGTGGCTCGCAGGCGACCCAGCGGAAGCGCCGGGTCGGCCCGTGACGCGATGACGACGCGAAGCGAGGGCGGCATGTCGGACACGAGGGTCTCGACGAGATGGTGAGCAGCGGGGCCGCTCAGCAAGTGGAAGTCGTCGAGGATGAGGACCAGCGGCTCGGTGCCATCGAGCGAATCCAGCATCCCCGGCAGGACCTGATGAGCCACGTCGATCCCGGGCGCGACGAGGTCCCGGTCGACGTGTTCCCCGAGCGGGACGCCGGCCCGGCGAAGGGCCGCCATCATGCCGGCCGCCAGCCGGACGGTGTCGCTGTCGCCCGCGGTGATCGTGAGCCAGGCTGTGCGGTGCGTGGCGCGACGCGCCCACGCCGCCAGCAGCGTGGTCTTGCCAAAGCCAGTAGGCGCCGCGACGAGCGTCAGCGGATGGGTGGCAGCCTCATCGAGCCGCTCGAAGAGGCGCTCGCGATCGATGTGCTCGTCCCGAGGCGGTGGCGGCGTGAGCTTGGTGCCGAGCACGAACCGCTGAGCGGTCTGCGCATCGGTCGCCAGGACCGGCCCTGTC
The DNA here is from genome assembly GCA_963776285.1 of uncultured Chloroflexia bacterium. Taxonomy (GTDB): domain Bacteria; phylum Chloroflexota; class Limnocylindria; order Limnocylindrales; family CSP1-4; genus CTSoil-043. The sequence goes on along the minus strand of CAVZLW010000007.1, from coordinate 850,840 downwards.
ACTCTCGAGGTCTCACCTTGCTCGCCGTGGGGAACCATCCGCCTCGCCAAGTATCCATCAGACCGTCGCTGACAATAGAGAAGACCCGGGCTCGCATCGTGCGAACCCGGGTCGACGCTGGTGTCCGTTCGGTCAGGCGGTCGCGGTCGGTGCCGCCTCGGTCGCAGCCGGCGCGGCCGCCGCGACGGCTTCGAGAGCCTCGTCGGTCACCTCGTGGGCCTCGACCTCCCCGCCGAGCTCGGTGAGCTTGCCGGAGATCGCGCCGGCCTCCTCGCCCGCCGCCAGGACGCCGACGGCCGCCTTGCCGCCTGCGAGCTCGGCGCCGATGCGCTCGCGATCCTCAACGCTGAGCCCCAGGCCCTTATGGTGGAAGTGACCGAGGATCCCGCCGCCGACGACGCCGGCCAGGAGTGTTGGCGGCGCCACGACGGCAAGGACGAGGCCGATGCCGGCGCCCTTCTTGCCGCTCCGGCTCCCCAGCTTGTGCTCCTTGATCTGGCCCGCCTCGTCGACGACGAGGACTCCGATCGCGCCAAGCTTGATGTCTTCTGTCGCTTGGTCCCACATCTTGAGCGACTCGACCGCCGCGTCGGCGGCAGCCTCGTTGTTGAAGATGCCAAGGACCACCTGGTTGTCGGCCACTCCAATCACCCTCTGTGCTTGCGGTGCCTCGTAGGTATGGGCTGCGCCTTGGTCACAGTCTCCAGTGACCCACGACCGTTGTTCGGGTCGCGCGCAGACCGATATGGCGGGACGAACCCGCAACGCTGCGCCATAGGGGGATCCTAGCCAAGCAGCTTCGCCTTCTGAGCCGCGAACTCCTCGTCCGTGAGGATGCCCGCGGTGTGCAGGTCGCCGAGCTGCTTGAGCTGCTCCATGTCGATCCCGGCGGCTGCCACGGGGGCCGGAGCCGCGGCCGCGACCGGAGCTGGCGCCGGAGCTGCGACCGGAGCCGGTGCCGGGGCTGCCGCGGCAGCCTGCTGGTCGGCGGCCGCCTGCTGCTGTGCACCCTTCTTGCTGGCATGGTGGGCTACAGCTGCCACACCTAGGAGTCGCGGCATCGCTTGGTCCTTTCGCGCATCATCCGGTCCAGCATGGGAACCGAGGGCCACTCAGGCTCGTATGCGTCAGTCGAACGATGTGCCCGACTTGTGGAGTCGCCATCACCCCTTCAGTGTTTCACCCGGGGTGACTCTTGTCTGGCTGCCGGCCCGCCAAGGCCAACAGCTTCGGTCGTCCGGTCATTATCAGTGAGGGTCGGGGGTTCTCGGCGACCGGCGGGTCCGAGCAGCTCCCCCTCGACGCCGTCCAAGAGATCGTGGAACTCACTCGCGGGCTCGGGACCCCGCCGCCCGAACACACTTCCGGGCCGCCCTGCATCCGGGAGAGGCGCTCGGACTGAACGGGGCCGAGCGCTGCAGCCTCGGCTTCAGATTCGTGCTCGCGAACCGCACAATAATCGGTGCCTACGCCGCTCGGCTACTCGTGCTCAGGACCCCCGACCCTAGGCCGCATAGGCCCCAGCGGCTCCCAAACTCGGCGCAGAGATCGTGGGTGGCAAGGCCGCAGTTGGCCGTTCTGGCCACCGAGGAGGAGGCCGGCGCGATCGCCGGCAAGCTCGCCGAACTGGGAGGCGCCGTCGAGCTATACGAGGTCACCAAGGACGCTCTCGATGCTGTCGCCGAGGCCGCGCAGTCGGAGCCCGAGACGCGGGAGACTCCGACGGCCACGGACTGATCGAACGCAGTCGACGCCACGCGCCCACGTGACCGCGTAGGGAGAGTGGTGCGTTCGCCTGTCGACCCGCCGTTCTCGAAGTCCTCGACCCGAGCCGGGTCGGCCCTCAATCCGTCGGGACGGCGCTCGACTGGACCTCGAGCTCCGGCTCCGGGTCGAGGTCCAGGGACTCGCTCGCGCCGCGTGTTTCGGGCGCCGGAGCGCCGGCTGCCAGGTAAGCCTCCAGGGCCACCTCCAGCCCCACGTCACGACGGCGTTGCTCCGACATGAGCCATTTGTGCTCGAGCAAGTCGCAGTATGCCTGCAGGGCGTCGCGAGCCGGCCCGATCGCCGGCCCCAGCCGGTCTAGGGTCGGGTCCAAGACGTCGGCCTCCCAGCGACTGGCGGCCTGTGTCGATGAGACGCGCCGGGCCTCGGAGTACTCGAGCCACGCCCGGTACTCGCGCATGTCGTTGAGGAGGAGCCGCGCTTGCCCTTCGAGGGCCGCGATCCCAGTTCGCCGCAGCAGCTCCCGGGCGTGGAAGTCCCGCCGAGCAACGGCCGACCGAAGGCGAACCCGTCCGTCGGCGCCTGGCTCCAGCTCGATCTCCTCGACGGCAAAACCTAGCTCGTTCAGTCGCCGGATCCGCGCCTGGATAGCGAACCGGTCTCCGGGCTGGATCTCGACCTGGCGGAAGAGCTCACTCCAGAGTTGCGTGTAGCGGGTCCGGACGGCCTCGGCCGCCTCGACCTGCTCGTCCATGGCTTCTGGCCGTCCCTGGAACGCCGCCAGGTCGGCGAGGCCGAAGGCCACGTTCTCCACCAACACGTCGAGGTCGTAGGCGCGCTGGCCGTCGGATAGGGTCGGGTAGACCTCGCTCGTCTCGGCGTCCACGAGGTATGCCGCGAACGTGTCGCCGTCACGACGGAAGAGCGTGTTCGCCAAGGAGCAGTCGCCCCAGTAGACGCCCGCCCGGTGCAGGTCGACGAGGAGACCGGCCATGGCGTCGAGGAGGCGGTCGCGGTAGCCGCCGGGCTCCAGCGACACCCGCATCAGCAGCCTGCGGTACTGCAGCGAATGGCGCAGGAACTCCGTGACCAGGATCGCGTTCCCTTCGTCGGGGTGCTCCGCGATCCCGATCGGGCGGACGGCCGGCAGGCCGACGTGCTCCATGTGTAGGAGCGCCTCGTACTCGCGCTGCGCCAGCTCCAGTGGCTCCTCCTTGAGCGCGTACAGCGTCGTTCCGCTGACCGCGAACCGGACGAGATGCCGCGACGGGCCGACTGGTAGCTCGCGCAGAATGACGCGGTCGGCCGTCCAGTCGCCCAGGGGCTGCTCCCACGGGAGAGCGAGGAGCGCCTCGGTGGGCTCTCGCAGCCGGAGCCGGGGGAACGCTGGCTCGCTCAGCGACGCCTCCTATGGTGCGGCGCGAAGGAGGGATGGAGGTCAAGCGACGCGGGAGGGCGATCGCCCAGTCCCGCAGTCCGGCTCGTGTCGGCAGGTCCGCGGTGGCCGAACGAGATGCTGGCATCGGTCATTGGCACGGCGCGATGGTATCCGAACGCCGAGCGCGGACGCGTTCGCCCGGCGAACTGATGACTCGACCATCCGGCGTGGCGATGGGCGCCGAGGTCGATGCCTCGCCCCTTGGGCCCACGAAGCCGCCGATGCTGGGGCCGAGTGGCGAGCCCACGGTCGCCTCGTGCGGGTTGCCTACGCCATCGCTGGCGACGGACAGCTCGCCGAGGACGCGCCGCAGGCGGCCTGGTCGATCGCCTGGCGCGTCGCGACCGACGCTTCTGGACAACGATGGAACGCACCCGCACCCTTCCCGCAGACGCGGGATCGTCCCGGATCGCATCGCGAGGTCTGACCATGTCGCGGCGACTCGTTCTGGTCACGGCGGTCACGCTGCTGGTTGCCGGGGCCTGCGCGCCGGCATCGGTGACGCCCGGATCAGCGCTCACGCCGACGGCCGCCGGGTCCACCACGTCCCCGTCGCCGGCGCCGTCGCTCGCGACGATCGGCCAGCCGGCCGACGATGGCGCACGCATCGTCGGGATCCAGGCACTTGGCGCCCGCATGCGCGACCTGACCATCGAATCGCCCGCGGTCGGCACCGTGATGGTCCGCCTCCTGCTGCCGCCGACATTCGCGGATCAGCCCATGAGCCGCTTCCCCGTGCTGTTGCTGCTCCACGGCGGCGGCGGGCATTACACGGACTGGACCCTCAACACGGACGTCGAGGCGCTCACGGCGCCGACCAACCTGCTGGTGGTCATGCCCGCCGCGCTGACGTCCCGCATTGGCGGCGGCCGCAATGACGGCACGGGCGACCCGGGGATGTGGGAGACCTTCCACCTCGCAGAGCTGCGGCAGCTGCTCGAACGCAACTGGCAGGCGGGCGAGAACCGGGCGATCGCCGGGCTGTCGATGGGCGGCTTCGGCGCCCTCACCTACGCCGAAAGGCACCCGGACCTGTTCAAGGGGCTGGCGACCTTCAGTGGCAGCCCCCTGAACAAGGCGACCCTGACGCTGATGCTCGAGAAGGACCTCGCCCGCTGGGGCGATCTGAACCTCGATGCGGCGAGCTGGGCCACCTACGACCCGGCGAAGCTGATCGCCCGGCTGGAGGGCAAGGCGCTCTACTTCTCGTACGGCAACGGCCAGCCGGGCCCGCTGGACCCTGGACGCACGGACATCGACGAGCTCGAGAAGGCCGTCGGCGTTGCCAACGACGCGTTCGCAGCCGCCCTCAAGGAGGCGGGTATCCCGGCAACGGTGAACGCTTACGGCCCGGGGACGCACTCCTGGCCGTACTGGGAGCGCGAGCTGCACGTGGCCCTGCCGATCCTCCTCCAGGCGGTCGGCGGGACGGCGAGCGGCCCTCTGCCAACGCCGCCGCCTCCTTCGGCCCCACCCCCGGCGTCCCCCGCACCGTAGCGCCGCGGGGGCAATGGCCCCCGCGCCGGCGGTGGCTCGACGCGATCAGGGAGTCCGCACCTGCTCCAGGCTTGGGCACGGATCGATCCCGTACGTCGTGCACTCAGCGACAGCTCGCCCGGGCTGGCGACCGGGCGATGAAGCCGAGCGCCCGATCGCAGCCGCGCCGTTCATGGATGCAAGCGCCGAAACCCCTAGACACCTGGCCACACTACGGCTGATACTCCGCGGTATGACACAGACGAAGGAACGATCCGCCGGTCGCCTGCGGGTCGGCCAGGCTGCCGAGATGCTGGGGGTGTCGGTCGAGACCCTGCGCCGCTGGGAGGGGGAGGGCCGTCTTCGGATGGAGCGATCCGGAGGCGGGCAGCGCCTGGTCGAGATCGACGAGGTGGGGCGCCTGCTCGACGCGCGGCGGAAGGCGGCCGTCGATCGGCCGATCGTCGCCCAGTCCGCCCGCAACCGGTTCCCGGGGATCGTCACGCGGATCGAGCGCGATCGGGTGGCCGCGGTCGTGGAGATCATCGCCGGTCCCCATCGCCTGGTCAGCCTGATGACCGCCGAAGCGGTCGACGACCTGGACCTCAAGGTCGGTGACGAGGCCGTCTGCGTGGTCAAGGCCACGAACGTCATCGTCGAGATCCCGTCAGCCAGGGAGTCGCGCCAATGAGATCCCGCCTCGCGGTCCTCGTCGCCCTCCTAGCCCTCATCCTCGCGGCGTGCGCCGGAAGCTCCTCACCGTCGCCGAGTGCCGCCGCGTCGGCCGGGCCCCCGTCGGCGCCCCCGAGCACGGCCGCGTCGGCCACGGCTGGCGCCCAGGTCAACCTCGAGATCTACGCCGCCGCCTCGCTCAAGAACGCAATGGCCACGGCGAAGACCGCCTACGAGGCGGCCACCCCGCGCGTGACCCTGACGATATCGACCGACGCCTCGTCCGCCCTCGAGACGAAGATCGAGCAGGGCGCCCCGGCCGACGTCTTCCTGTCGGCCGACACGAAGAACCCGCAGACGCTCGTCGACAAGGGCCTCGCCAACGGCCCCGCGGTGAACTTCGCGACCAACAAGCTCACGGTGATCGTCCCGACGTCGAACCCGGCCGGCATCCAGACCCCGGCCGACCTCGCCAAGCCGGGGGTCAAGATCATTGCCGCCGGCGACGCGGTGCCGATCACGAAGTACGCCAACCAGCTCGTGGCCAACCTGGCCAAGGAGCCCGGCTACGCGGCCAACTTCGCCGCCGCCTACACCGCCAACATCGTGTCCAAGGAGGACAACGTCAGCGCCGTCGTGGCCAAGGTCGAGCTGGGCGAGGGCGACGCCGGCATCGTCTACGTCACCGACGCGAAGGCATCGACCAAGGTGACGACCGTCGCAGTCCCGGACCCGGCAAACGTGGTCGCCGTGTACGACGGCGTCGTCGTCACGGCGTCGAAGAACGCCGCGGCGGCCCAGGCGTTCCTGACCTGGTTCGCCGGTCCCGACGGCCAGGCGATCCTCGTCAGCTTCGGGTTCCTGCCGCCATCGCAATGATCGAGGGAGCAGCCGGGCGCTCCGGGGGGGCGCCCGGTGCTGCCGGCCGGTCGACGACGGGCTCGAAGACGGCTGGCCGATGGGGCGAGCGCTCGCTCATCGCGCTGGCCGGGCTCTTCGCCCTGTTCCTTGGGCTGCCGGTCCTCACCCTCGTGGCGCGGGCGTTCCTCGACGGGTCGCTCGCGGTCGCGGTGGCCTCGCCGGTCGTCCTCGACGCGCTCTGGCTGAGCCTCGTCACCACGGCGATCAGCCTCGTCGTCACGGTCACCCTCGGGCTCCCGCTTGCCGTGGTCCTCGCGCGGCGGCGGTTCCGCGGCAAGGGCCTCATCGAGGCGATCGTGGACCTGCCGATCGTGCTCCCGCCGTCGGTCGCCGGGCTCGCCCTCCTGCTGGTCTTCGGCCGGCGCGGGCTGCTCGCGGCGCCCTTCACCGTGCTCGGGTTCTCCGTTCCTTTCACGACGCTGGCCGTGATCATGGCCCAGACGTTCGTCTCGGCCCCGTTCTTCGTCCGCTCGGCGCGGACCGGGATCGCGGCAGTCGACCGCGACCTCGAGGATGCCGCCCGGGCCGACGGCGCGTCGGAGCGGCAGCTCTTCCGGGCGGTCACCGTGCCGCTTGCCGGAGCGGCCCTCGCGGCGGGGCTCACCATGAGCTGGGCCCGCTCGCTGGGTGAGTTCGGGGCAACGATCATGTTCGCCGGGAACATCGAGGGCCGAACCCAGACCCTGCCGCTCGTCGTCTACGGCGAGTTCCAGGGGGGTGACCTCGATGCCTCCATTGCCGCTGCAGCGATCCTCGCCCTCGCGGCCTTCGGCGTCCTCGTCGCCGTGCGGGTGTTCCACTGGGGCCGCGTCCTCGACGTGCGGGGCGTCGGGTGATGCGCTGTGGTCGCCGTCGCGACTCACCACTGGAAGGAGCCGGATCATGAGGATCAGCGCGCGCAACCAGCTGCCGGGGACTGTCAGGACCGTGACCGAGGGTGCCGTCATGGCCGAGGTCGTCGTGGCGGTCGACGGTGGTCACGAGATCGTGTCCGCGATCACGGCGGAGTCGGCCCGGCAGCTGGGACTCGCGCCGGGCAGGCGCGTGGTCGCGGTCATCAAGTCGACCGAGGTCATGCTGGCGGTCGACGACTGATCGCCCGGAGATCGAGCCGGGTGCAAGCCCGACCGTTCGAGACCGGGCCAGGCGCCACACCCGAGCGCGTTCCGCGACGCCCTCCCGCGGGCCGTCGCCAGCCGCGCGAAGCCCCAGGCGCCACTCAGGGATCGGGGCCCGTGACCCAGTAGAGGTGCCAGCGGTCGGGGACACCCTTGAGCTCGCGCACGCCCGCGTCCTCGAACACCAGGCCGGAGCCTGCCGCGAGGTCCCTGACGGTCGAGCTCACGACGATCCCGGACGGCCCGGCGATGGCTCCGATCCGGGCGCCGATGTGGACGGCGATCCCGCCGACCTTCCTGCCGATGATCTCGATCTCACTGAAGTGCGTGGGGGTCGGCGTCATGGCGCGTCGAGGTCAGGGACGATCACGGACAGGCGAGCGGACCGCGGCACAGCGACATCCTCCGACCGATCCGGGCAAGCGGGACGGCTCGCCAGCGGTCGGGTCATGCTGCCCGAGACTCGCGGGCGGGTCAATCCGGGGATGTGAGCGACAGGCCCCGACGGCGCTCCAGTGGCACGCTACAATGGATTGCGTTCAGCGCACCAAGAGTTCACTGAGTGAAACCACGGTGACTCCCATCCCCAGTCGAGGCCCCGACGTCCTGGAGGCCTCGGCGCGCGCTGACGAGCACGGGCCCGGGCCCTCGGCGCTGGGCCAACGGGTGGACCTCGCCAGGGCGACCGTGACGGGCCTCCGAGGAACCCTCATCGATGGCGGGTACGCAGGCCCAGGACGAGACGACGCGTCGCCATCGACTCAGGGGCGCCGGGTCGGCGTCTCGGGCGGCAGGGCGAGGATCCGCGGAAGGCTCGAAGCCGGGCGCCGCCCGACCGGCGCCGTCGAGCGTGTCGTCCAGGATCAGACCTCGTTGCCCGGCGCGGCGATCCTCGGTCAGGTCAGTCAGTCGGGACGGCTGCCCGGTTCCGGACAGGTCCCCTCGAGAGTCACCCAGGAGGCAATCCTATGAGCGGAATCGGCACTGGCAGCACGATGTCCACCGATGCGAAGGTGGCGGCCGCCGAGCTGGTCGAGCGGGCGAAGGCCGGTCTCGAGGGCACGCCGACCCTGGCCATCCTGTTCGCGACGACGCAGTACGACACCGAAAGCCTGGTGTCCGGTGTGTCGGGGCTGCTGGGCGGAGTGCCCCTGTGGGGCGGATCTTCCTCCACCGGCGTGTTCGAGGACGACGTCTGGGTCACCAGCGAAAGCGGCGCGGCCAGCCTGATGCTGATCGCCGACCGGCCGGCCGGAGTGGGCGTGGCCGCCGTCGGCGACGGCGACGGCTTCGCGGCCGGCAAGGAGGCCGCCCGGGCCGCTCTCCAGCAGCTTGGCGGCGAGGCGAGCGTCCTGCTGACCATCGCCTACATGGGACCGGAAGAGGAGATCCTGCGGGGGATCGCCGAAGTCGCCCCGGGCGTGCCGGTGGTCGGCGGGACGTCGTCGGACCACTCTCCCGACGGGAAGTTCCAGCAGTTCGCGACCGGCCACGCGTACAAGAACCACTTCGCGATCGCGGCCCTCGGAGGGCCGATCGGCTATGCGTTCACGAATGGCTACCGACCGACCGGCAAGAAGGCCACCGTCACCAGGGCCTCGGGGCGCACGGTGTTCGAGCTCGGCGGCCGCCGGGCGATGGATGTCTATTCGGAATGGGTCGCGAGGCCCGAATCCGAGATCGGCGGCGGCGCCCTGGTGTCGTTCAGCGTCCAGTACCCGCTGCTCTTCCACAAGGACGGGATCACCTACTCGGCCCACCCGGTCAACAGCAACCCGGACGGGTCGATGGACTTCGGGGCTGCGATGAGCCCCGGCATGATCCTGGAGCTGGGCGAGGCCTCCGTGAACGGCCTGATCGCCGAGGCGGGCAACGCCGTCTACAGGGCGGCCCTGGGCGTTGGCCAGCCGAAGGCCATCCTGCTCGCCCATTGCGGCGGTCGCGCCATCGCCCTCGGCGACCGGATCCGGGAGATCCCGGCCGAGGTCGAGCACGCGGTCGGCCACATGCCCTTGATCGGCTACCTCGCGTTCGGGGAGCAGGGCGTCTCGGTGGCAGGCATTCCCACCCATGCCGACCTGAGCCTCTCCGCGCTCGTTCTCGGCTAGGGGCGGATGCCCCTGGTGTCCGTGGCGGACGCGGAGCTGGTCGGGGGCTGACCGGCGGCTTCGCGCCCTGCCACCCAAGGTCCCGCCGCGCCAGGTGCACGGCGGGACAACCCGGAGGATCACGATGGCTGTCGCTACACGCCGCTACCAGAACTACGTGAACGGTCGTTTCGTCGACGCCCAGGACGGCAAGACGCTGACCGTCGAGAACCCGGCCACCGGCGCCATGGTGTCGGACGTCCCCGATTCGTCCGTCGCGGACGCTCGGGAGGCGATCGAGCTCGCGGACCGGGCCCAGCGCCAGTGGCAGAAGCTGGCCCCGATCGAGCGGGCCGGATACCTGCACCGGATCGCCGAGGGAATCCGGAAGGATGCGGAGCACCTCGCGCGGGTGCTCTCCGAGGAGCAGGGCAAGCCCCTCGACCAGGCCCGGGGCGAGGTCAACGGGACCGCCGGCTATTTCGACTACACCGCGGAGTGGGCCCGCCGTGTCGAGGGCGAGGTCATCCCGAGCGATCGGCCCAACGAGATGGAGCTGCTGCTCCGGCAGCCCATCGGCGTCATCGGCGGGATCGTGCCCTGGAACTTCCCGCTCTACGTCCTGGCCCGCAAGGTGGCGCCCGCGCTCCTGACGGGCAACGCCATCGTCGTGAAGCCAAGCGAGATCACGCCGAACAGCACGCTCGAGCTGGGCCGCATCTTCGACGAGGCCGGGGTGCCTGCGGGGGTCGTCAACCTCGTCTGCGGCTACGGGCCGGTCGTCGGCGAGGAGCTGGCCTCGAACCCGCTCATCGGGATGGTGAGCGTCACGGGCAGCATCCGGACGGGATCCCGCGTCATGGAGCTCGCCGCGCAGAACATCACGAAGGTGAGCCTCGAGCTCGGCGGCAGCGCCCCGGTCATCATCATGCCGGATGCCGACCTGGACCTGGCCGTCAGGTCGATCAAGGCCTGCCGCCTCCTGAACACGGGCCAGGTGTGCGGTGCAGCCGACCGCACCTACGTCCACAAGGGCGTGGGCGACGAGTTCGTCGACCGGCTGGCCACCGCGATGGGCCAGGCGACCTACGGGAACGCCCTCCTCGACGATGGCCGCGACCTGGGGCCCCTGGTGAGCGCCCGGCAGCTCGACGCCGTCAGCGGACGTGTCGAGCGGGCCGTCGCCGAAGGCGGCCAGATCGTGGTCGGCGGGAAGCGGGCCGAGGACATGCCGGAAGGCAACTACTACCCGGCGACGGTCATCGCGAACTGCCGCCAGGACATGGCGATCGTCCGGGAGGAGATCTTCGGACCGGTGATGCCTGTCGTCACGTTCAACGACCTCGACGAGGCGATCGCCTGGGCGAACGACTCGGTCTACGGCCTCGCGTCGTCGATCTTCACCAGGAACGTCGACGTGGCCATGCGGGCGGCGAACGAGCTCCGCTTCGGGGAGACGTACGTCAACCGCGAGAACATGGAGAACATGCAGGGGTTCCACGCGGGCTGGCGCAAGTCCGGGATCGGCGGAGCCGACGGAAAGCACGGAGTCCTGGAGTACACCCAGACTCACGTCGTCTACCTGCAGTACGACATGGAGGCGGGGCGGAGGTAACCTCGCCGGCCTCACGCCGCCGAGGCTGCCGGAAGCCATCGGTCGGCCGCTGCGGCCAAGGCTGCAGTCGCCGGCGGACGCCTTTGGGGCGCCCGGGCCACGCTCGGGGCGCCCTCGCTCGGGGCGCCTCGTCGCGCCGGCACCTGCAGGGAGCCTCGGGGGCTCGGCGTGATCGCGGGGGCACGCTTCCCACGGACGTCGTGCGCTCCGTGGCGCCGCGTCGTTGCGAGGATGGCTACGATCAGCGGGTGGACCTGCTGCCGGTCGTCGCCGTCGTCATCCTCGTCGTCATCGTGGCGTGGCTGCTCCTGGTCACGCTGCTCTGGTTGAACCGACCTCCGCTCGAGTTCGTCCTGGCGGCGCTCCCGCTCGTGCCGGAGGTGACGCGCCTCGTCCGCTCCGCCCGCGCCGACCCGGCGATGCCCCGGCAGAACCGGCTCGCCCTCGGCGCCGTGCTGCTGTATCTCCGGAGCCCGATCGATCTCCTCCCGGATCTGCTGCCGGGCATCGGCACGGTCGACGACCTCATCATCGCGGGCGTGGTCCTGCGCCGGGTTGCCCGTCGCGTCGGCACGCCAGCCCTGCGCTCCCACTGGCCGGGGAGTGACATGGACTTCGACCTCGTGTGCCGGCTCGCGCGGATCTGATCCCGTGCCGCCCAGGGCCTGAGAGCCAACCAGCCGGTCAGAACCAGCCACCCCTTCTGGTCGTCGAGCCCGCGACGTCCCGCGGCGTTCGTCGCCGGGCGCGATACCAGGCGAGGTACTCCAGCAGCTCCTCCCGCTCGTCGTCCGTGAGGTCGGCGAAGAGAGCCGCACCGACCGTCTCGGCTGGCCTCGTCTCCCCGTCGCCGGGAACGAGGTAGCCGCTGAGGCGCATGAGCTCGCCGTACGGCACTGCCAGGGCTTCGCTCAAGCGGTGAAGAACCGGAGGCGAAGGCTTCTTGACCGCGTCACTCTCGAGCTTGCTGAGGTAGGCGGGCGAGATGCTCGCCGCACGGGCCGCGTCCGCGCCCGACAGCCCGCGGATCCGGCGGGCTCGTCGCAGGAAGGCTCCGATCGTTGGTGTCACGACGGCTCCTGTGCCTACAGTAGATCACGATAACTACAGTTGACAATATCACGAACGCATGGTCTACTGCAAGTCCAGCAGTGGCCGGTGCGTCGCCCGGCGGTGGTCATTCGACCCCGCTTCCCCGGATGCCTGAAGGCACACGGAGGAAGTCATGGCCATCGATCAGATGGACCGGGCGGTCGTCACCCAGGCACCCCCGACACCAGCGGTCCAGGAGACCGTCCGGACGGACAGCCGCCGCACCACATGGACGGGCCCCGGGGGCTCCGAGTTCGCCCGGCGCGTCGTCGTCCTCCTGTTCGGGCTCGTCCAGATCCTCATCGGGGCGCGCATCGTCCTGCTCCTGCTCGACGCCAGGGAGGCCAACGCCCTCGTGTCGGGCATCCTCAACCTGAGCCAGGTCTTCGTCGCGCCCTTCAACGGCATCCTCAACACCAACGCCCTCACCAAGGGCGGCTCGGTGCTCGATCTCGCCGCGATCGTGGCTTTCATCGGCTGGACGATCATCGAGCTGATCGTGCTCTGGGCCATCGGCATCTTCCGGCGCGAGCCGGCCTGACCGACGAGCGTCTGACCGCATTCGCGGTCCCCCGGCGGGCGGGGCTTCGTCCGCAGGCCGCGCACGCCGGAGCGGCGGCGCACCACCGCAAGGAATGGGTTTCGATGAGCTTGATCGCATGGATCGTCGTCGGCGCCATCGCCGGCTTCCTGGCCAGCAAGGTCATGCGCGCCCGTGAGGGCCTGCTCATGATGGTCGTCCTCGGGATCGTCGGCGGTCTCGTTGGCGGCTTCGTCGCGACGACGGTGCTCAAGATGGGCACCGTCAACGGCATCAACCTCGAGAGCATCGTGATCGCCACGCTCGGCGCGATCGCGGTCGTCTACGTCGTGCACCTCGCGACCGGTTCGCGAGGACTCCTCCACCGCTGAGCGACTCCATGGCCGTTACGGGCGCGACCCTCACGACCTCACACCGGGCGGGACCGACCCCGATGGCCGGTCCCGCGCTCGGGCCACGCCCACCCATCCAACGAGGACATTGACATGACCAGCGCAGTACTCGACGTTCAGACACCAGCGCCGCCGAACCCCGCACACGACCTCGAGGAGGCCCGGACGGGTGTCGCCCAGCGGGTGTTCGGCGCGATCCAGCTCGCCCGAACCGGCGCCGGCACGCTCGGCGAGCGACTGCCCGGAGCGGTCCATGCGACGCGGGCCGGCGCGCTCGAGATGACGAGCGCGCTGCAGAGACTGCCCGACTCGACCCTGCGCTGGATCGCAGCCACCTCGGTCGGCCTCGGCGCCGGGCTTCGCCTCGCCGGCGCGCCGCGGCTGGTCAGTGCGGCAGGAGCCGCGCCCGCGCTGCTCGTGGGCGCCGTCATCGCGCTGCGCCCGACCGAGCCAGTGGCCCCAATCGGCGAGCACGCCGACACCTCGGCGAAAGGAATGATCGACATGACCCACGAGCACACGAAGGGCACCGTCAGCAAGGCCACCGGGACCATCGAGGAAGGACTCGGCACGCTGACGGGCGACAAGGAGATGCAGGTCCACGGCAAGGCCAAGCAGGTCCAGGGCAATGCCCAGAAGGGCCTGGGCGAGGTCCGGGACGCGATCCGGGGACCCAAGCGCCAGGACAAGGACGGCGCCTGATCCGTCCGCCGGGCCTGCGGTCCGACGCGACGCTGAATCCGGAGTGATCCGGACCCGCTCGGTGGCGCCATGGTCGGCGAGCGGGATCGCCGCTCCAGCGCCGTCTAGCGTGTCTCCGTCTAGCTCAGACGCCGCCCCTACACTGCGACTGAGCCCCCTGGGAGCGTCGTCCCGCCCCATACGGCCCCTGCGGTCGGGGCCTGAACTGGAACAAGGCCATCGAGACCGGCGGCTGGGTGGTCGGTGACGAGATCAAGATCGACCTGGACCTCGAAGCCGTCGAGGCGGGGAAGGTTGCTGATCCGGCGTGACAGCCCGGGCCGATACAGTCGACAGGGGTCATGGACCGGCACCAACCCAACCGACAGATGTCGGTTCAGCGCCCCCGGCTGGACCGACGGAGATGATCGAACCGCTGATCTGAGCTTCGCCGCGGACTCGTCGCACATGGTTGAGTCCGCGCCGGCTACAAGACCTTCAGGAGGAACCGTCCGTGGCCACAACCACCAAAGCCAAGCCCGTCCGCGCCTCGAAGTCGACCCGGCGCGCCACGGCCCTTCCGATCACGAAGAGGCTCCGCCCGCTGGGCGACAGGGTGGTCGTTCAGCCGACTCCACGCGAGGAGACGACCAAGAGCGGCATCGTGATCCCGGACACGGCCAAGGAGAAGCCCCAGGAAGGGAAGATCCTGGCTGTCGGCCCGGGTCGCATCCTCGAAGACGGCAAGCGCGAACAGATGGATCTCATGCCGGGCGACAAGGTCCTCTACGCGAAGTACGCCGGGACCGAGTTCAAGCTTGACGGCGAAGACCTGCTGATCATCAGCGGCAAGGACATCCTCGCGGTGGTCGAGGACTGACCGTGGGCCAGACCTCGGCTGCGGCTCCTCTCGCCCGCTGCCGGCGAACCTCCGTGGCATCCCGAAAGGACGACGCACGCAATGGCTAAGCAACTGCTCTTCGATGACATGGCTCGGCGCAGCCTTAATCGCGGCATCGACCATCTCGCCGACGCCGTCCGCGTCACGCTCGGGCCGAAGGGCCGCAACGTCGTCCTCGACAAGAAGTACGGCTCCCCCACGATCACCAACGACGGCGTGACGATCGCCAAGGAGATCGAGCTCGAAGACCCCTTCGAGAACATGGGCGCACAGCTGTTGAAGGAGGTCGCGACCAAGACCGACGACGTGGCTGGTGACGGCACGACGACCGCCATCGTGCTGGGCCAGGCGATCGTGGCCGAGGGCCTCCAGAACGTCACCGCCGGGGCCAACCCGATCGCCGTCAGGCATGGCATCGAGAAGGGCGTCGAGGCGATCGTCGCCGATCTCAAGCGCCAGTCGCGCCCGGTCGACAACCGCGAGCAGATCGCGGCCGTGGCCTCCATCAGCGCCGCCGATCCCGAGGTCGGCACGATCATCGCCGAAGTGATGGACAAGGTCGGCAAGGACGGCGTCATCACCGTCGAAGAGGGTCAGTCGCTGGGCCTCGAGACGGACTACACGGAGGGAATGCAGTTCGACCGCGGCTACCTTTCGGCGTACTTCGTCACCAACGTCGAGCACATGGAGGCGGTCCTCGAGAACCCGCTCATCCTGATCACCGACAGGAAGATCTCGAGCGTCACCGACGTGCTCCCCGCGCTCGAGAAGGCCGTCGGACAGAGCAAACCGATGCTGGTCATCGCAGAGGATGTCGACGGCGAGGCCCTCGCTACTCTCGTCGTGAACAAGCTGCGCGGCACGGTGTCCGTGCTCGGCGTCAAGGCGCCGGGCTTCGGTGATCGACGCAAGGAGACGCTCCGCGACATCGCGGTGCTCACCGGCGGCACGCTCATCAGCGAGGAGATCGGGCGCAAGCTCGACTCCGTCGAGGTCGAAGACTTCGGCCAGGCCCGCCGGGTGGTGGCCACCAAGGACGACACGACGATCGTCGACGGGGCTGGCTCGCCGGAACAGATCAAGGCCCGGATGACCCAGATCAAGGCTCAGATCGAGGACACCACCAGCGACTACGACAAGGAGAAGCTCCAGGAGCGCCTTGCCAAGCTCGCCGGCGGCGTCGCCGTCATCAAGGTGGGCGCGGCGACCGAGGTCGAGCTCAAGGAGAAGAAGCACCGCATCGAGGACGCAGTGTCCACCACCCGCGCAGCGGTGGAAGAAGGCCTGGTCGCAGGTGGCGGCGTGGCCCTGCTCCAGGCCATCCCGGCGCTCGACCTCGTCGAGCTGGTGGGCGACGAGGCCGTGGGCCTCGGGATCCTGCGCCGTGCGCTCGAAGCGCCCCTCCGCCAGATTGCCGACAACGCCGGCGCGCACGGCGAGGTCATCGTCGAGCATGTCAAGACCTTGCCCGCGGGGCACGGCTTCGACGCTCTCAAGGGCGAGTACGGCGACATGTTCGAGAAGGGCATCGTCGATGCCGCCAAGGTCACCCGGTCGGCGCTCCAGAACGCCGCGTCGATCGCAGCCATGGTCCTGACGACGGAGACGCTCATCACCGATCTGCCGGAGAAGAAGCAGGCCGTCCCGGCCGGCGGCGGGTACGACGGCGACATGGATTACTAGAAAGCTGACGTGCGCGGGGCGCTGGTCGCGCCCCGGCCCCGCCCCGTTGCCATGGCATGCCGGAGGGCCGCCCTCGCGGGCGGCCCTCCGGGCTGACCGACGCCCCTTGGCTAGGGTGTGACGGTCAGGACCTGCACGACCTGCGTGGTGCCCGCCGTGACGTCGGACGTCATGGAGGCCACCGAGCGATACGTGGCCGGCTTCTTCGCCCAGAGGTCGAAGGGGATCGTCACGCTGCCTCCCGGCGTCGGGGGCGTCGTCGTGACCGCCCATTCGCTGCCGTCGGCGGGCGCCGAGGCGAGGTTCACCCCGCTGGAGCCGTCACGGTTCTCGGCGCCCCAGTTCTGGCCGGAGCTGGGATCGCCGCTGCCGGCGTTCCCGAGGCCCGGTCCGTCCCCTGGGAACGCCAGGTTGGGGCCGTAGGAGTAGGTGATCTGCTCGCTCGACGGGCCCGTGCCGGAAGCCCCGCTTGCGAGCTGCAGCCAGACCTCGAACGTGTGCGTCGTGGCGTTGCCGAAGTTCTTCACTCCGTTGTAGTCGACGACCAGCCACGAATGGCCCCCGCCGGAAAGAACCCCAACGCGGATCTGTCCCGCACCCGTCGCAGACGGATTGAGGTCCGTCCACAGCGGGGCAAGCACGTTGTTCGGCCGGGCCGCGTTGGGGAAGTGCTGCGGCACGTACACGATGTCGCTGCTCGCGCCGCCGCCGATCACGAGGTACCCGTTGGACACGACGCCGACGCGCGTGTACGGCTCGGCGCCGTAGTAGAAGGTCGGCACAGTGAAGTTCGTGATCGTGTCGTCGCCGACGCCGGCGACGGGGGCGACGCCGAGCAGCGACAGGTCGAGATAGCCGCCGTCGGGCCCGACCGTCGGGCTGATGGACGTCACCTGCGGCGGCATTGTCGGGCTCAGGGGCCCGCTCCACTGGACGCCGTCACCCGCCCCGATCACCGAGCCGGGAGTCCCGACGTTCACGTAGTTGAGCGCCTTGCCCGTCTTCGCCTGCTGGACGATGCTCAGCGCCGCGTTCGCTGTGACGGGGCCGAAGTTCGTGACGGTGGCCGTGCAGTGCGAGAGCTCCTTGGACGCCACCGTCGCCGGCGAGCACACCTGCGTGAGCCCGACGGCTCCCTGCTTCCTCACGAAGGCGACCGGGATGGACACGCTGTTCCCGCCCTGCACGGGCACGAGCGTGATCGAGCCGAAGTACTGACCGTTGGGCACCTCCGGCGCGCTGATCGTGATCGGGAAGGTCAGCGAGCCGTTCTTCCCGATCTTCAGGTTGTTGTTCTTGTTGCCGACCGTGATCGTCACGCCGGCCGGCTGGCTGATCTGCACCTTGAGGGTCTGCTGCTTCCCGGAGACGTTGATCGCCGTCCGCTGGGTGGCGATGGAGCCCGACATCGTGGTCGCGTCGATGCTGGGTATGTTGAGGTCGATCCGGTGGAGCACGTCCGACCCGGCCGCCACGAAGTCCGCGTACGTCTCGTTGAAGACGAGAGTCGGGTTGACGGCCCGGTCGGCGCGGATGGAGCCGGCGCCCATGTCGAAGGGTGTCGCGGGGGTCACCCCGTCCTCCTTCACGACGCTCTGGACGGAGGAGGTCATGAGGGCCGACTTGATCTCCTCGGGCGTCCAGCCCGGGTGCGCCGCCTTGACGAGTGCCGAGACGCCGGCCGCGTGCGGGCTCGACATCGACGTCCCGGCGATGGCCTGGTAGAGGTTCCCGCTGGGGCCGTTGGTCGGCGTGGTCTGATCCGGTTGCGGCGTCATGCCGGCGAGCACCTGGACGCCGGGCGCGGTCACGTCGGGCTTGATCCAGTCGCCGGTCGGGCCGCGCGACGAGAACGAAGCCATCATGTCGGCCTGGGACGGGGTCGCCGCACCCTGCACCCAGGTCGCCATCACGTTCGTGTGGCCATTGACGAAGGCGAGGAGCGCCGTGCTGGGACCGTCGACGTGGATCGTCGGGAGCCAGTGGTTGTCGCTCTCCTGGTCCTGCTTGACCGGGTTGTAAAGGATCATCCCGGCGGCGCCGCCGGTGGAGACGTTGAAGCCCTTGTCGACGCGGGCGTTGGTCCCGCGCTGGCACATCACGACCTTGCCGGCCGCCGCGCCCGCCGTCAGCTTCGCCTGGCACAGGACGTCCTCACCCGGGATGCTCTGCGCGAGTACGACGGGCGTCGGCGAGGAGACGCCGCTCGTCAGCGTCACCCCGGGCATGTCGAACGTGGCGCCGCCGTCCGCAGTGAGGTGCAGCGTCGAGAGGAACGAGCGCGGGCCCGTCGAGGCGCCGACCGTCGTCACCCACGGCCCGCCGTGATCGGAGGTCGCGGCCCCCGGGCCGCTGTTGCCGGCTGACGCATTGACCGAGATGCCTGCGTTCGTGGCGTCCAGGAACGCCAGCTCGACCGGGTCGGTGTACGGGTTCGCCCCGCCCGAGATGGAGAAGTTGATGACGTTCACGCCGTCGACGATCGCCTGCGCCACCGCCGCCACCGAGTCCGAGCTGTAGCAGCCGGCCGAGAGGCAGACGCGGTACTGGATCACGCGCGCGCCGGGAGCGACCCCGCAGACGGGGCCACGCTGGACGCCGTACAGCACCGCCGAGGCGACGCAGTCGCCGGCGGCCGTCGTCGTCGTATGCGTGCCATGGCCCTCGGAGTCGCGCGGCGAGCACTGCTTGGTCGTGTCGTTGCAGAACTCCTGCCCGTCCGAGCCGTGCGCCGCCATGTACGTGGCGGTCTTGGCATAGGCGCCGATCAGCTTGTTGTTGCAGGCGAACGTCGGCCCGAGGTGCGCGACGTCGGTGCCGTCACCGAACTGGCACCCCCGGAGACCACCGGCAGGTGCCCCCAGGCTCCCTGGCGCGAGCATCGGGTGCTCGGGCCAGACGCCCGTGTCGATCACGCCGACGATGACGTTGCTGCCCGCGTTGGCCGAACCGCCGAGCGACGGCCAGACGGTCGTCGCGCCGATGAAGGAGGTGTTGTCGTCGAGCGGCTGCTCCAGCGTGTCTTCCTGGACCGCGACGATGCCGTCGGTCCCGAGCAGGCCGGCGATCTGGTTCGCGGGGATGCTGGCTTCGACGCCGCCGAAGGCGGTCGAGAAGGTCGACCGGACCTTCAGCCCCGGCGCCGCCTTCTGGGCGCGGCTGGTGAGCGTGGCCGAGAGATTGGCCGTGTACCTGTCATACGCCTCCACGGCGGCCGGGTTGGACTCGAGCGGCTTCCCGGTCACCCGCGGGCTGGTCGCCTCCAGGCCGGCCACGCCGCCGGTGTAGGACGCGGCAACGTCGTAGTCGTACTTGATCATGACGTTGACCGGCGTCGCGTCGGTTCGACCGAGAAGCGCCGGATCGCTCCGGGCGATTGCGCCGGATACCGACTTGGCCCCGACGAAGGTCGAGTCGGGGGTCAGCGAGGTCGCCGTGAAGGCAGACGGGCCGGCCCCCGACACCACTCCCGCGAAGAAGAGCTGACTAGCCACCAGGCACAGCGTGGCCAGGGCGACGACGAACCGTCTCATGAGCGACCCCCCCATGTCCTATCTGCGTTCGAGCCGCCCGGGGCGCGTCCCAGGACAGGGGCCATCCGGCGGCCGAATGCGAATGGCCGGGAGCCTACGCCCACGCCCGCGACCGGTCAATCCACAACTCACGCTGTTCTGGCTGGCGCGCCGGCGCTTGGTGACGGGCGATCTCGATTTCGTCACGGCCTCGTCGCGAACCGTCGTCCCGGAGCCGCGCTGCCGCCCTGGGTTCGCCCTCACTCCGCTGGCCCTCACTCCGCTTGACACCGCCGACCCAGTGGATAGGCTGTCTCGACCGCGGCACGGGGCGCGTCCCATCCCAATCCCCGCCCAGGAGGACACCATGCCCAAGTACTTCATCACCGGCACCTACTCGGCGAGCGGCATCAAGGGAGTCCTCGCGGAGGGTGGGACTGGCCGTCGCGCGGCCGTCGAGAAGCTCGCTTCGTCGGTCGGCGGAAGCCTCGAGGCGTTCTACTTCGGCTTCGGGAGCGACGACTTCTACGTCACCGTGGACCTCCCGAGCAACGAGGCGGCTGCCGCCGTCTCGATGATAGTCGGAGCTGCCGGCGGCGCCAGCTCCCGGACGGTCGTCCTCCTCACGCCCGAGCAGGTGGACGCTGCGACCAAGCTGTCGCCGAGCTATCGGGCGCCCGGAGGCTGACGGACCCCACACCAGCGGCGCTCGCGTCGGGCTCGCGCCGCGCGGCGGCCTCATCTGCGCGGGCGCCGCGCACGGAGCGGCCCCTCTTGCGGGCGCCCGGGCGCGATTCAGTGCAGGAGCCGCTGCCAGTCCCGGGGCACGCGGCCGGCCGGCCCCGGCACCGGCTGGTCGAGCGGGTGGTGGTGCGGCGGAGGCAGGACGGGACCGTCCGTGTACTCCTCCATGGCGACGTTCCAGAACCAGTCCTCGCCCGGCTCGTA
Organism: uncultured Chloroflexia bacterium; assembly: GCA_963776285.1. Lineage (GTDB taxonomy): Bacteria > Chloroflexota > Limnocylindria > Limnocylindrales > CSP1-4 > CTSoil-043. The sequence goes on along the minus strand of CAVZLW010000007.1, from coordinate 830,038 downwards.
GCTGGCGAACACCAGGTGCCCGGCGTCGACGGCGTGGTGGCTCGCGTGCTGCGAGGGCGATGAATCGCAGCAGCCGATGTGGCCGCACGTCGCGCACCGGCGCAGGTGGAACCACCAGCCCCCGGATGCCAGGCACTCGACGCAGCCGGCCCCGCTCGGCGGAACGGCCGGATCGATCTCGGTCTCGTCGGGCATCAGCCGGCCCCTTCTCTCCATCTCCCGCATCGCGGATGCGGACCGGCCGCCTTGCCGGGCGTGCTCGTCCACTGTAGCCGGGGGCCGAGTCGAGGTCCTACGGGCCGTTCTCCTCTGGCGCACGACCGGCGACCCGCCCACCGTCTCACCGGCAGGGGCGGGGTGCGACACTGTCGAACCCGGTCCCGGCAGGAGACGGATGTGCGTGGCGATCCCAAGACCGACCCGGAGACGAGCGGGCGCGGCTGGCCGGCCTGGACGGCATCGGTCGTCGGGGTGGGACGCGGCCTCTGGCTCCTCCCGCTGGACGTCACGTTCCGGACCGTCGGCCTGCGCTACGGCTGGCTGAAGGCGCTCTTCGAGCGGACCCCGGCCTGGATCCTCGCCGGGCTCGGCCAGCTGCGCGCGGAGCGGGCGGCCTGGCGCGCGGTGCGCAACGTGCCGGCCTACCGGCGCTTCCTGCACGACGCGGGCATCCGCGGCCGATCGCTCTATCCCCTCGGCATCCTGGGGCGCCTGCCCGAGACGGACAAGCGCTCCTACGTCGATCGGTTCGGCCTCCTCGACCGGTGCGTCGACGGCGCCGTCCCCTACCCGGGCACGACCATCGACGAGTCGAGCGGCTCGACCGGCACCCCCTACAACTGGATCCGTGGGCGCCATGAGCGCGAGGTCGCCCATCGGAACATCGGCTTCTTTGCCCGCTATGCCTTCGGCACCCGGCCCCTGGTGACGATCAACGCGTTCTCGATGGGAGCCTGGGCGGCCGGCTTCAACATGAGCCTCGGGATGATGCGCCACGGGATCGTCAAGTCGGTCGGCCCCGACATCGACAAGATCCTCTCGACGCTCGGCTACCTGGGTCCCGGCTACCGGTTCCTCATCTCCGGCTATCCGCCCTTCCTGAAGCACCTCCTCGACCAGGGCGACCGCCGCGGGTTCCCGTGGGCCAGCTACCAGCTGCACGCCCTCGTCGGAGGCGAGGGGATGTCCGAGGAGCTCCGCGACCTCCTCCTCGTTCGATTCAGCTCGGTGTTCTCCGGCTACGGCGCGACCGACATCGAGATCGGGATGGCCGGCGAATCGCCGGTGAGCATCGCGATCCGCCGTCTCGCCCGGGGCCGGCCGGAGGTGCGCATGGCGCTCTTCGGCCGCGACCCGCGCCTGCCGATGGTCTTCCAGTACAACCCGCTGATCCATTTCCTCGAGGTGAACCGGGAGCGCGAGATCGTGTGCACGGTCAGCCGCCTCGACCTGCTGGCGCCGCGGATCCGGTACAACGTCCACGACGAAGGCGGGCTGGTCGACTTCGAGACGGCCGCGGCGACCCTGCGGCGGTTCGGCTACGACATTGCGCGCCTCGGGTTGGCGCCCGAGACGGCCGGCCCGCGCGGTCTCCTGCCGTGGGTCCGACCGATCCCGCTCCCGTTCGTGTGGGTCCATGGCCGCCGCGACGCGACGATCAGCGTGATGGGCGCGAACATCTATCCGGAGGACATCGAGGCCATCGTCTATCGTGACGCCGACCTCGTCCCCAGGCTCCACTCCTTCCTGCTGTCCGTCGTCGACGACGAGACCGGGACGCCACGTCCGGCGGTGGCTCTGGAGCTGACCGACACGGCCGGGGTCGACGACCCGTGGCGGGCCAGGATGTCCGATCGCCTGCGGGATGGGCTGCGCGACCTCAACATCGACTTTCGGTCCTCGATCGCCGAGTTCCCGGCGGGAATGCAGCCGATCGTCCGGACGTATGGCATCGGCGAGGGGCCGTTCGCGGCCGACGCGTCGCGCATCAAGCAGCGGCGGATCGTCCGAGCATGATCCGGGGCGGCCCCACCTTTGGGCCGTGCTGCGCTGCAGTCCGGCGGGCGCTTCCTGTAGTCTGGCGGGACGCCGCCATCAGCCTGCAAGACCGTCCGGACTCTCAGAACCAACCAGGGGAAGGGGAACGCATGCGCAAGCTCGTCCTGATCGCGCTGACCGTCGCCGCGACGATCGTGCTCGCCGCCTGCTCCGGCAGCGGGTCCAGCAACCTCACCGGGAAGACCTGGCAGCTGACCGCGATCACCGAGAAGGTCCCGGCGTTTCAGGGGGTCGTCCCGGCGGCCGAGCAGGCGAAGTACACGATCGTCTTCAACACGGACGGCACGTTCAACGCCACCGCCGACTGCAACCTGGTCTCGGGGACGTACAAGACGAGCGGGTCGAACCTGACGCTCAGCATGGGCCCGTCCACGCTGGTGGCTTGCCCCGAGGGATCGTTCGGGGACCTCTACGCTCACGCCCTGGCCAACGCTGCGAGCTACGCGATCGCGAACGACCAGCTGACCATCACCCTCAAGGACGGCGGCACGCTGACCTTCGCCGCGGGCACGGCAGCGGCACCATCGACGAGCGCGGCCCCCTCCGCGTCGCCTGCCGCATCCGCCCCGTCGACCGCACCGAGCCCCGACCCTGCCCTGATCGGCAAGGCCTGGCAGCTGACCGCGATCACCGAGAAGGTCCCGGCGTTCCAGGGGGTCGTCCCCGCGGCCGAGCAGGCGAACTACACGCTGGAGTTCAAGGCGGACGGCAACTTGGCCGCGAAGGCCGACTGCAACCAGGTCGCCGGCACCTACACGACGACGTCGGCGGGCGGCCTTTCGATTGCCGTGGGGCCGTCGACGATGGCCGCCTGCGCTGACGGCTCGCTCTCGGACCTGTACATCCTGGGCCTGGGCAACGCCGCCAGCTACGCGATCGCCAGCGACCAGCTCACGATCACCCTCGTGGACGGGGGGACGCTCGTCTTCAAGTAGGCGGCGGCACCGGCAGCGCGCGGCGCCCGGACAGGACGGGCCAGGAAGTCGTTCACAGCCGCGAAGTCGGGGCTAGCCATGCGGCCACAGTCGGCGCACACTCCGCGGATCAGAAGGGGGGCGCAGGAGCCTTCGGGCTCCTGCCGTTTGCGACATGCCGGCACGGGTCGTCTCGACCACCGGCGCAGGACCACCGGCGAGCCCTCCCCTTCCGGCACCGGGCACGGGCCCCGTCCACTGCGGTTGCGGGCGGCCGTGCCGGCGAGGCACACCGAAGGGTCGGGTTGCAGCGGCGCGCGTGGCGCCGGCACCCGCCAGGAGAAGAGGGGGACCATGTCCGAGCATCCGAACGCCGCGATCGTCCGAAGGATGGGCGAGGCGATGAGCCGCGGCGACATGCAGCAGACCGCCGAGATGCTGGCGGACGACGTGATCTGGCATGAGATCGGCAGCCCGGACCCCGTCAGGGGGAAGGAAGCGCTCCGATCTCGCATGTCCGGCGGCGAGTACACGATCACGTACGCCGTGCACGACGTGGTCGCGAACGACGACCACACGATCACCCTGGGCGAGGCAACCGCCACGCGGGACGGCAGGTCGCTGACGTACCGGACCGCGGAGATCTACCACGTCCGCGACGGCAAGATCGTCGAGCGGTGGGCCTTCTCGGACGACACGGCGGCGATCCTGGCCTTCTTCGCCTGACCCGCGACGGGGCGTCGGGCCGCCGGGCTGTCCCGGCGCCGGACGGTGCCGGCGGCAATCGCGAAGACGCGCCTTGAAACGCGAAGCGGCCCCCGCCTGAGCGGGGGCGCTTCCTGCTGGCCGCCCGGTCCACGGGCGGCAGACTGGGGCTGACGGTTACGGGTTGATCCGCTGACCCACCCGCGCGCTGACGCTGGTCAGGAAGTTGGCCGACGTGGCGTAGATCGCCTGGATCTGGTGGAGGCCAACCGCGGGACCGGTGTTGGGGGCAAGGCTGAGGGTGGCCACGCCGCCCGCGAGGGCGACCGGGGCCCGGTAGTTGACGCCGTCAACCCTGAACTGGACCGTGCCGGTGGGCGTTCCGGTCCCTGGGGCGACGACGGTGACCGTCGCCCTCCAGGTGATCCTGGTGGCACGGCTGACAACGGTCGTCAGGGTGACGACCGTGGTGGTCGAAGCCCGGTTGACCGTCTGCGTGAAGGCAGGGCTGGCGTGCAGGTCGGCTGCGTCGTCAGTGACGCCGGAGTGTCGGCATCCACGACGCCGCAGGGCAGGCCTATTTGAGGAGGCCCAGCGCGGCGGCGGCGAGGCTCGTGTCCCCGGTCTGAACCATGTACACCACCCCGTTCAGCGGGTAGACGTAGGCCGGCGAGCCCTGCGCATACGAGATCTTCGTGATTGCGTGGTCGGCGATCGTGACTTGGGAGCTGGTCGCCTGGGCGGCGGCGTTGGACAGCTGGCTCTCGACGACGGCCTTCGCCAGCTCCGTCGCGTCGACTCCCGCCACCCGGTACGCGAACAGGCGGAGATCGAGCGCGCCCGCCGGGTCGTAAGCCCCGGCAACCTGGAGGTCCGCCGGCGTCTTGCCGAGCTTCTGCAGGGACGCCTGGAGCGCCTGGCTTGCAGCATTGGTCCCGAGGGCGGTCGTCCCAAGGACGCTCTGGGAGACGAGGGGCGTCGTGCCAACGATGTGCGGCAGCAGCTTCTCGAGATCGGGCGCGTCGTGGCTCTGCGCGGCGGGAGAAGGGCTCGGCGTCGCGGCCGATGGGGACGTCCCGGGGCTCCCCCCGGGCGGCGCCGCCGAGGATGCCGGAGTGCTCGAAGACGGCAGCGCAAGCGGAGAGGCGTCGGCGCTGACGGAAAGCGAGCGGACCATCGCCGCGTCCACCGCGCGGCCGATCGTCTCAAGCGTGGTTCGGTCGACGGATGTCGGGGCGGTGAGGTCCGCGACCAGGGAGCCTCGCCGGAAGTAGAGCGTCGTGGTGGAGGCCGCGGGGCTGAACACGACGACGGACTCATCCCCGACCGTCGCGAAGCCGACGTCGGAGCCCCCTGCAGCGAGGGCGCCTTCGTGGGCTCGCCGCAGGGCCAGGCTGGCGTTTCCGTCATAGCAGCCCAGGCTGGTGAAGATCGCCTGCCTCTGGGCCGAGGCAGACGGCGTAGGGCCGGCAAGGGTTGTGGTGGAGCTGTCGACGAAGACCCGATTGGAGACCATCGACCAGCCCGACGGCAGCGCGGCCGCGTCCGGGATCGCCTTCCACGCGGCGGTCTCGCAGCCCGACGCGCCGGGTCCCCGCATGGCGATCGCGAGGGCGCCGAGGGCCACGAGCGTGGCCACGACGCTCAGCGCGGCCGTTACCACCACCGCACGCAAGATCCGCCGAGACCCGCCCGGATCTTCGTGTTGTCTTCGGCTCATCCTGTCGACCGCCTTGAAAGCTGGCTGACGGGCCGCCTGAACGCCGGCGGCCTCACAATATGTGTGCGAAGGTCACGACCTCTACCGCGCGCGATGTGGGTCGGCTTCGAGACGCCCGAGCCGGCCGTCACCCCTGGCTGGGCGACGTCGAACCCGGGCGCAAGACCAGGCTCCCCGACGGTCGAGGCGCACGCTAGAACGGACGCCATCCGATCGCTGGGAGAGTGTAGGTGGTCGGCGGACCAGGCGCCGGCTGCGCGTTCCGGTCGCAGCGCCACAGCGATGACGCCCGAACCGGCGCGTGCCCGGAACCCCACGGCGATCACCATGTCGGGACGTCCACGCTCCGCAGGGACCTCGCCGCCTCGAAACCGCGCAACGCCAGAGGTGCCGCGAGCGGCGGCTGCGATCACGTCGGACCGGTACGGAACCGCCAGCTCGCCGTCACGACCTGGTTGCCGGCGAGATCCGTGATCCCCGAGTGGACCTCGACGCGATACCAGGTGTACGCGACCCGCCGAGTCGTGGGCGTGATGGTCGCCAGCCGCGTGGCTGCGTCGTAGCGAATCGAGGCAGCCACCCGCAATCCCGTCCGGGTGTTCACGAGCAGAAGCGTCGTCGACGAAACCCCGCGAACGGGCTCCGAGAACCGGATCCGGATCGGGCTGTCACGGTCGACGCCGGTCCTCCCGGAGCCGGGAGACCCTCCGACGACCGTGGGCCGGATCGTGTCGGGCGTCGGCGTCGGGGTGGGCGTCGGCGTCGGGGTGGGCGTCGGGGTCGGGCGTCGGTGGCGTCGGCGTCGTCGGGGTCGGGGTGGGCGTCGGCGTCGGCGTCGGGGTGGGTGTCGGAGTCGGGGTGGGCGTCGGGGTCGGGGTGGGCGTCGGCGTCGGCGTCGGGGTCGGGGTGGGCGTCGGCGTCGGCGTCGGGGTGGGCGTCGGAGTCGGGGTGGGCGTCGGGGTCGGGGTGGGCGACCAGGCCACGGCGGCGGCGGCACTCAGCCGGCCCCACCCGAACGTGTTGTCCCGGCCCGACGTCCCGAGGTCGACCGCCGTCGAGAAGAGGGCCTGCTGGACCTCGTCGACGGTCTCCGATGGGTGTGCCGAGCGAACCAGCGCGGCGACGCCGGCGACGTGGGGCGTGGCCATGCTGGTGCCATTCATGGTGGCGGTGCCACTGTCCTTGTAGGTCGACACGATCGCGACGCCGGGAGCGCTGATGTCGACAGCCGCATTCACGTTGCTGAACGAGGCGTGGGCATCGGAGTTGTCGGTCGCCGCCACGCAGATGACCCAGGCGAAGGCGCACGGATACTCCAGCGTGGCGTTGCCGTCGTTCCCGGCCGCTGCCACGACCGTGATGCCCGCCGCGTGGGCGGCATCGAACGTCGGTTGCAGGGCCTGGGCCGTGGCCGCGTCGAGCAAGCCGGCGACGCTGAGGTTGACCACCTTCGCGCCGTTCGTGCGCGCGTAGTCGATCCCGCTCAGGATGTCGCTGAACCAGCCGGAGCCGGTGTCGTCGAGAACCTTCACCGGCATGATCGACACGCCGGGGGCGATGCCGGCGACGCCGACGCCGTTGTTCGTCGTCGCGGCGATCGTGCCGGTAACGTGGGTCCCGTGGCCATCGCCGTCGACGACCCTCGTGGTGTGGTAGTCGGGGTTGGGCGTGATCCCGTCGGCGAGCACCGAAATCTCGTTCTGGGGATTGACGACGCCCGTCCCGGCGAAGTCGGGGTTGGTGCGATCGATCCCGGTGTCGAGGACGGCCACGACGACCGACGGGCTCCCGATCGTGATCTGCCAGGCACCGGGCATCCCGATGAGTGGAAGGTCGTGCTGGCTGCCCGCGTAGAGCGGATCGTTCGGCGCGCCGGAGGCTGGCCAGGCGGCGGCCGACACCTTCGCGTCGGCCACGACGGCGGCGACTCGCCCGTCGGCCCTCAGCCCCGCCGCCACCAGCGCGCCCTGGCCGGGCTGCGCGACGACGACGCTCCTGCGGGCGGCCGGATCCGCGCGGGTCTGCCTCACGCCGGGGAGCGCGACCCGAGCCGGGGCGGCCTGGTGCCAGAAGACGATCAGCCGGTCGACGCCCGGTCCGATGTCGGTCGCTGCCGCCGGGGGCGCGAGCGCAGGCGTGAGCGATGCGGCCAGGAGGGCGACGAGCGCGACGAGCGGGCGGAGGCGGGAACGGCGCGAGGTTGGTGCTGGCATCTGCGTCCGGAGTATCTCTCCACTCGTGAGCTGGTGCTGAAGTCGCGGTCGGCCGCCACGTCCCCGGCCGGCCCAGGCGATTGCCCGGGGCGCCGGGCCATCGGCTCGTCACTGGCTCGTCGTTTCGCGCGGGCGTCGGCCTCGGGCGACCGCGCCGACGCCTCCGGCACGTCTGCCGGCTGCCCGGAGCGTATCCGGCTCGCCCGCGCCCGCAATCCGGGCCACCACGGAGGATTGTACGGACTGCATCCTGCGTACCGGCCTCGTGGACGGATCCTTCGGTCTTCCCCGGATCAGTGGCGGAGCCGATACACCTCGGCGAGCGGAGGTGAGGCACCGGAGGGGAGCGTCGCGATCGGCGGGGGCGCTGCAACGGCGCGGTAGCGCTCCGTCGCCTGGGGCGTCGCGCGCTGGCCGTCGATCGTGGTGAAGACGGCGTAGGCGTCCTGCCCCGCAGGCAGGGGCCCCAGGACCCTGTCCGGCGGGCTGCTGGGAGGGTAGACGACGCAGCTGGAGTACCAAGCGATGGGCGGCACGAGCGTCGTCACGACGGTGCATGGCCGGTGGGCGTCGCCGGCGATGGCCCGCCCGGTCTGCTCGATCCAGTCGTTCCTGCCGGCATACCGCTCGACGCTGCGGATGCGGTGCCAGCCGACGTACATGACGGCCCCCGTGACCAGGATGATGGCGAGTGCCGCCGCGCCCCAGGCGCCCGCGCCATGGTGCGCCAGGCGCGCCCGCTCGAGGACCCACCGGCCTGCCGACACGGTCGCCCCGGCGCCGGCGACGATGCCCAGCATCAGCGGGAAGGCGAGGTAGCGCTGCTCGGCGTGCGACACGAAGACGATCCCGACCGCGGCGACGACCGCCGCGACGAACAGGAACAGGTACCGGCGGGCGTCCGGCCGGCCGCCACGCCGCGTTAGCCAGCGGGACCAGGCGACGGCCGCGCCGACAAGACCGGCGATCGTGAGCGCCAGTGCCACCGGGCCGGCGATCTTCAGCGGGAACCACTTCGCGTACTGGATTGCCGAGGCGAGCGGACCCGTGGTATCCACCTGCTGGGCCGCGGCCCGGACGATCCCCAGCGGGGATCCTGTCGTGGCGATCGCGTGCACCGCATGGGGGAGGAACAGGACGGCCGTGATGGCCGCGGTGGCGCCCACGAGGCGCCAGTGCCGGCGGAGCTTGGGAGCCCACAGGACCAGCGCCGCGACGGCGACGCCGAGCGCCGCCGCCAGCACGCCGTAGCGCAGGTAGAAGGCTGCGGCGACGAGGGGCCCGGCGGCCAGCAGCAGCTGCGTCGGCTCGGGCCTCCGCTCGAGCTCGTGCCACAGCAGAAGCATGACCAGCACGATGAGCCCTGCGGCAGCGAGATCGTTGTGGAAGACGCGGATCTCGTCGAGCATGATCGGCGCCGAGATCACGCCGAGGAGCGCGACCAGGCCCGCCGCCATCCCCCACATGGAACGGGCAAGGCCCCACGCCGCGGCCAGCGTGCCAAGGCCGAGCGCCAGGGTGACGGCACGCAGGCTCGCGTCGCTGAAGCCGAACGCTCCCGCAACGGTGCCCAGGTAGGCCAGCGCCGGTGGCCGGTAGAGGGCCCAGCCGGACGCCGGGACGTCCGTGACGAACGAGCGGGCCTTGACCGCGTAGACGGACTCGTCCCAGCCCAGGGGCCCGCTGTGGAGGATCGCGTACGCGACGCCGAGCGCCGTCGCACCCAGCAGGGCGGCAACGGCAGCGATCTCCAGGGTGCGACGCGAGCGGGGGAGGTGCACGGCGGCGCTGATCATACGCGGTGACCCGAGCGCGATTCCGGCGGCGCGGAACGGGCGGGTGACACGGGACCGCCGGCTGCGGCGTGCGACGCGGCCCGCCGCACCCCACGCGGACGACCAGGCGTCAGCGTCTCGCCTGCAGCACCGGGAGCAGGGCGCCCAGGCGCCCCGCGAGGGCGGACGAGAACTGCGTGGTCAGGTGGTGCTCGTCCCGGAACACCATGAAGTTGCCGATCACGGCCGGGCACGGGCCGGACGGGCAGACCCACGGCGTGGGATCCACGAAGCCGGCCGCGCCCCGCGCGGCCGCGGCCTGCTCCTCGGCGCGCCAGTCGAGGCTGACGGAGCGGCCGAAGGGGGTCGCACAGGCCAGGACGTCGTCGCGGTGCGCGGACAGGCAGACGGGCACGTCGAAGATGGAGCGCGGCGTGTCGCCGATGACCACCACGTGGTCGGCGGCGCGCCCCAGGCGGTCGAGCGTCCGGCTCATCCCCTCGCGCCAGAGCTCGGTCCGGGCCGGGCCCTCGACGACGGAGGTTCCGTCCGGGCCGAGGGCGTCGAAGACTCGGCTGCCCGCGAGCAGCACGAGCGCGGGGCGTTCGGCCTCGATCCGGCGGAACGACGCTTCGCGCCAGGCGCTGCATTCGGTGTAGGCCCGCTTGAAGGTTCCGCTGTACTCGGGAACGTCGGCCGGAATGCAGGCCGACTTGGTGAGGTTGATGAGGCGCCAGCCGCGCTCCAGGGCCAGCCGGTCTACGGCGGGGAACCAGCTCAGGGCATGGCTGTCGCCCATCAGGACCACCGTGATCGGCGATCCCGAGTTGCCGTAGGCGCACGGCCCCGACTCCGTGCCCTCCAGCGTGACCAGGCAGCCGTCCACGTAGGGCAGCGGGAAGTCGCTGCGCGCAGCACCCAGGGGAGGGCGCAGCCCGGCGGGCACCGGGCCGCCCGGCGTGGGCGGGAGTGACGCCCGAGCGCCGGCCCCGTCCGGGGAGGGAACCGCGCCGCCGGCCGCGCCGAGGATCCTGTCGAGCTGCGCCTCGTCGACGGCGATGTCGGTGGTGGCGCCGCTCCCTTCCAGGGCCGCCGTGGTCCTGGCGCCGAGCCCGAGCGCGACAGTCGCGACGACGAGCGAGAGCGCGCCGGCCATCGCGAGGTTCCGGCGTGGCAGGGTCCCGATCCGCCGCCCGTGGCGCAGCGGATCCTCCACCCAGCGCTGGGTGGCCGCGGCCAGGCCGATCGCGACGAGGACGAGGGCTCCGCGGGCCCACCACGACAGCTTCACGTCGAGCGCCGCCGCGGGGATGACCAGGAGCGGCCAGTGCCACAGGTAGAGCGAGTAGGAGATCCGGCCGAGGAAGCTCGGGATCGCGGTCGAGAGCCAGCGACCCGGGGCCAGTGCGCCCTGCCGGAAGCCGCCTGCGATCACCAGCGCGCTCCCGATCGTCGGCAGGAGGGCGGCGACACCGGGGAACGCGGTGCTCGTGCTCAGGACGACCCCGGAGGCGCCGACCATGGCCAGGCCGACCCATGCGGCGATCGCGGCGGGTCGCGCGGGAAGGCGGGCGAGGCGCGCGGCGCCGATCGCGAGGAAGGCACCGAGCCCCAGCTCCCAGGCGCGGGTGGGCAGGGAGAAGAACGCCCACGGCTGGTTCACCTGGGTGAGCCAGAGCGAGAGCCCGAACGAGACGACGGCGATGCCGCCCGCGGCGATCCCGATCCGCCGCCCCAGGTCGCCCCGGCCGCGGGCGACCAGGAGGACGATCGCCGGCCAGAAGAGGTAGAACTGCTCCTCGACGCTGAGCGACCAGAAGTGAAGCACCGGCGACGGCGCGAGCTGCGCCTGCAGGTAGTCGGTGGCCTGCAGGGCGAAGCGGATGTTGGAGACGTAGAGGGACGCGGACGCGGCGTCGCCTGCGATGTCCGGCACCCGCAGCGGCGGCATGAAGATGAACGAGGCGACGATCGTGGCGAGGAGCACCAGGGCCGACGCCGGCAGCAGGCGGCGGGCCCGTCGCGCGTAGAAGTTGGGCAGCGAGATGGTCCCCGTGCGGCGGACCTCGCGCAGAAGGAGCCCGGTGATGAGGAACCCGGAGAGGACGAAGAAGACGTCGACGCCGACGTAGCCGCCCGAGAAGCCCGGCACGTCCGCGTGGTACAGCAGGACCAGGACGACCGCGACGGCGCGGAGGCCCTCGAGGTCCGGTCGGAAGCCGTCGGTGGAGCCGGGGGCGGGCCGGACGTCGGACGAGGTCACGTGGTGAGCGGGTCTCCCTGCGCAGGCACACGCACCGGCGGCGCGTGCAACGGCATGGTCGCGATGGAGTGTAGTCGGATCGCGCTCAGAAGCCCTCGCCGGCGAGATGGGGCGCGATGCGGCGGGCCGCGCGGGCCCGGTGCGAGACGGCCTGCTTGCGCTCCGCCGGCCACTCCGCGACCGTGGCCCCGCCCGGCGGCTCCGTGGCGGGCTCGAAGATGGGGTCGTAGCCGAAGCCGTTGGCGCCGCGCGGTGCCGTGCCGATCCGGCCTTCGAAGGTGCCGCGGGCCAGCCGCACCGGCAGGCCGCCGCGGGGCCCGGCGCGCCGCGGGACGGCGAGGGCGAGGACGCAGCGGTAGCGCGCGCCCCGCCGCGCGGGGGGCAGGCCGTCGAGGGCGGCCAGGAGCTTGAGGTTGTTCTCCTCGTCGGTCGCCCGCTCCCCCGCATATCGCCGCGTGCGGACTCCGGGTCCGCCCGCGAGGGCGTCCACCTCCAGGCCGGAGTCGTCGGCAAGGGTCGGCAGGCCGGAACGCCGGGCATACCAGCGTGCCTTCAGGGCGGCGTTGGCCGCGAAGGTCGTGCCCGTCTCCTCCACCTCGTCCACGATCCCCAGGTCGTCGAGGTCCACCAGCTCTGCCCGCTCGAGCCGCAGGAGGTCGCGCAGCTCGGCGAGCTTGTGTCGCGAGCGCGTCGCGACGAGCAGCCTGGGTGACGCGTCGATGCTCACCGCTTGACGCTGGCGAGGGTCGCGGCCTGGGCCTCGAAGAGACGGGCCAGCCCGGTCCCGGCCAGGTCGAGGAGCGTTCCCAGGTCGTCGCGCGAGAACGCTTTGCCCTCGGCCGTGCCCTGCAGCTCGACGTACCGTCCGGCGTCCGTCCCGACGACGTTGAAGTCGACCTCGGCCACGCGATCCTCGGCGTAGTCGAGGTCGAGGACCGCGGTCCCGTCGTGGATTCCGACCGAGACGGCCGCCACCTTGCCGATCAGCAGCCGCTCCATCCCGAACGTGGTCAAGGCCGCGGCGAGGGCGACGTAGCCGCCGGTGATGCTGGCCGTGCGGGTGCCGCCGTCCGCCTGGAGCACGTCGCAGTCCACCGTGACGGTCCGCTCGCCCAGCCGGGCCAGGTCGACCACCCCGCGCAGCGACCGCCCGATGAGTCGCTGGATCTCGTGGGTCCGCCCCCCGATCTTGCCGGCCGTGGCTTCGCGCTGCGTCCGCTCGGCGGTGGCGCGCGGCAGCATCGAGTACTCCGCCGTGACCCAGCCGCTGCCCTTGCCGCGGAGGTGCGGCGGCACCCGGTCCTCGATCGTCGCGGCGCACAGGACCTCCGTATCCCCGACGCGGATCCGGCAGGATCCCTCCGCCCACTTCTGTACGCCGAGAGTCATCGTGACCGGCCGCAGCTCGTCCGGCCGGCGCCCCGACGGGCGCAGGGCCGGCGCCCGGTTGCCGATCGTCATCGCGCCACCTCCTGGGGTCCATTGTCGCGGGCCGGGCCGGCCTTCGCCGCGCCTGCGGGCCCGGCTGGCGGCGCGGCCGCCAGCTCGGCCTTCGCCGCGTCCCACAGCTGGTCCAGCTCTTCGAACGACAGGTCGCGCAGCGCGACCCCGCGCTCCGCGGCCAGCCGCTCGACGATCCCGAAGCGCCGGCGGAACTTCTGGTTCGCCGCCCGCAGCGCCGCCTCCGAATCCACGTCGTGATGGCGGGCCAGGTTCACGACCACCATGAGCAGGTCGCCGAGCTCCTCGCTGCGCGCCGCCGGGCCCTCGGCCTCCGCGAGCTCCGCCAGCTCCTCCGCCACCTTGGCGAGGATCCCCTCGACGCTGGGCCAGTCGTAGCCCAGGTGGGCGGCCCGCTCCTGCATCTCCTGGCTGGCCGCGAGCGCCGGCATCGAGCGGCTGACGCCGTCCAGGGCGCTCTTCGGCGCCGGGACGGGCTCTCCGTCCTCGACGGCGGCTGAGGCCGCCGCCTCGCGCTCGCCCTGCTTGATCCGCTCCCACTGGCGATTGACGTCCGTCGCGGTGCGAACCACGGCGTCACCGAAGACGTGCGGGTGGCGGCGCACGATCTTGCCGGCGATCGCCGCCTGGACGTCGGCAAGGTCGAACACGCCCGCTTCGGCGGCCAGCTGGGCGTGCAGCACGACCTGCAGCCACAGGTCGCCCAGCTCGGCGGCAAGGTCGGGCGTGGCGCCGTCCGCCAGTGCGTCGTAGACCTCGTAGGCCTCCTCGAGGAGGTGGTTGCGCAGGGACTCGTGGGTCTGCTCGCGGTCCCACGGGCATCCGTCCGCGGCGCGAAGCCGGTTCGAGATCCAGGGCATTGCCCACGGCGAGGCGGCGGCCAGCTCCGGCGCGACCGGCGCGAGGTAGAGCGGGACCGCCAGGTCCACGGTCGAGAGGGCGTCCACGGTCGTCCCTGCGGGTGCGCCGAACCGCCCGACCGGGTGGCCGGGCGGGTAGAGCCGCCGCAGCACCGCCAGGGCGTCGCGGCCGGCTGGCCCGTGGCGGCCGGCGAGCGGGACGGGCGGGTCGGCCGGGACCGCGCTCCGCAGCACGGCCAGCGGGACCACCAGCACGGGCCTCGAGGGCTCGAGCGGAATGGCGACCAGGCGCTCGGCGGGCACGATCGCGAAGCCGTCCGCCGGGTCAAGCCCCCAGCGGAGTCGCGCCTCGGCGAGCAGGGCGTCGAGCACGCGACGTCCCGATCAGGCCCCGCTCGACGAGATGAGCCGCTCGATGGTGGTCTGCTTGGGATCGTCCTTGATCCCCTGGTACCAGTTGGTGAACGCGTTGTCGCGCAGCGCCTGCGCCTGGGCGGCGTCGGGCAGCCGCGTGGCGATCTCGGACACCCTGTAGAAGTCCAGCCCGGTGCCGGCGACGACGCTGGAGAAGCCGTTCGCCTGGGTCGCGAAGACGGCGTCTTCGGCGCTCTTCGGGAGCTGGTAGCGGGCGACCCAGCCGAGGTCGCCGCCCTTGGCCGCCGATGCGGCGATGGAGTTGTCGGCCGCGAGCTTCGCGAAGTCGGCGCCGGGCTTCGACGCCTCGGCGATCAGCTTCTGGGAGCGAACGGCGGGACTATCGGCGCTGACGAACTCGATCACGTGCCACCCGAAGGCCGACTTGACCGGCGCCAGGAGCTGGCCCGGCTGGAGGCCCTCGGCGAAGACCGCCGCGGCGAACGCAGGGTCCAGCTGGCTGTTCGGATCGTCCTTGGCGAAGTACGGCAGGAAGCCATTCGCGGCCCCGGACGTCGTGTCGTCGCTGCCGGGTGCCAGGTCGACGAACCGCTTCGTCCCGGCCTGCAGCTCCGCGTAGGCCTTCTGCGCCTCCGCCTCCGCGGCCTGCCAGGCCGGGTCGTCGGCCGCGAGCTGCGCCGCACCCTGCGGGTCGTTCTTGGGCGAGTACAGGATGTGCTTGACGAGCACGGCTCCCGGGGCGATGGGATCCCCGTTGTTGTTCTCCAGCGCGATCTCGCCGGTCCGCCGCTGCTCCGACTGCTTGTCGACGACGCTGGCGACGAGCTGCGCCTCGATCTTGTCGCGGGCGACGATGGCCTCGGACGCGCGCCGGTAGGCGCCCGCGTCGACGCCCGCGTCGGTGGCCCGCTTCATGTAGTTGGGGTCGACGACCTCGTTCGCGATCTCGGTCAGGCGGCCGATCCGGTAGACGCCGTCGGCTCCCTCGATCACGTCCGTGTAGCCCGCCGCGGAGAGGGCGAAGACGGCGTCGACGAAGGCCTTGTCCGGGGTGGTCGAACCCTTGTCGATGAAGAAGAGGTCGCCGTTCGTCTCGGCGGCGTCGGCGTCGCCGGATGCCTTGACGACGTCCTCCCACTTCTTGCCGCCCTTGAGGTCGGCGAGGAGGCCTTCGGCCTTGGTCTTCGCGGCGTCCTTCTGGGCCTGCGTCGGCGCCGTGGCGCCGGTGCTGACCTCGGGCTTCACCTGGATCTGGAAGGTATGCCGGCTCTCGGGCGTCGTGGCGTCCTTGGTGATCTGGCCGTCGATCTCCGCGGCCGTCACGGTGACGTTCTGCTTGGGCGCGAGCTGCAGCAGGAGCGTCGTGTCGATCTCGCGCTCGTAGGCCACGCTGCCGATCTGCTGCTTCTGCTGGGCGATGGCGTTCAGCAGCTGCGTGCCCTGCGCCTGCGACATGCGGCCGGCGTTGACCTTCTCGCGGGTGCGCGACTCGAGGGTGTCGAGGCGGAAGGTCTCGAGCGCCACGCGGGCCCGCAGGCCGTCCTTCGTGATCGACTCACCGTTGACCCGGGCGACCGGGGCCATGTGCTGGTCGTACCAGCTGGCCGCGCCGGCGCCGACGAGCAGCAGGATCGCGACGACGACGACCGCGCCGAAGCCGATCGTGAAGTACAGGTTGCGGCGGTGGTCGGACTCGTAGCCGCTGCGGCGGCCGGTCCGCGTCGTCGGACGGGCGCGGAAGGTCATGGTTCCTCTTGTCGATCAGGTGTTGGGGTGCTCGGGGGCGCGACGCCGCGGCGCCGGGCCCGGCGCATCGTACCGCACCGGGCGGGGAGGGCCGGATCACCGGGCGATGTCATCCGGGTGAAGATGCGCCAACCTGGGCGACGCCCATGCAGTGTCAGGCGACGAGCACGAGGCTGGGGATCATTCCCAGGCGCCGACCTCGCGAACCGAGCGCGCCAGCCAGGGAACTACCTCGGCGAATGACTCCTCCCACGCCGCAGGAGCATTGACCATGCCGTCACCGACGGCCCCGGCCGCCCGCTCCTGCGCCGCCACGGCGATCGCGCGCGCCAGTGCTTCGGCATCCAGCTCGACCGCTCGAATGCCGGACGAGATCGTCCCCATTCGGCGCGCGGTCTTTGGGCCGAACTCGTTGGTGATCACCGTCGCGCCGCAGGCGGCCGCCTCGAGTGGCGGGTAGCTCGTGTGGGGGGACAGCATGAGCGAGAGAAGGAGATCCGAGTTGCGCAGCAGAGCGGCGTAGTCCTCGTACGACCTCCACGGCGACGGCTGAAGCGTCATGCCCCGACCGAGGTCGAGCGGCGGTGTCGGCGCTCCGATGGCGAGGAACTCCCATCGGCCATCGTCGAAGGCCCCCGAGGCCACTGCGTCTCGCATGGCCCGCAGGCCGAGCTCGAAGCAGTTGCGCGGATTGTGGAGGCGTGCGTAGAAGAGCAGCCGAAGGCGATCGCTCGTCCGGCTGGCGGGATGAAACAGCCCACGATCCACGGCGGGCTCGAACGCCGTCGCAAGCCTCCCCGCGTCGGACCGCCCGAAGACACCGACGCCCTGCGCCATGAGGTAGTCGAGGAGGAGCGACTCGTTCACGACGGCCCGAACCGGGAAGCTGTAGGTCTGGAGGGCGAGCGCATGGTTCGTCGACCATCCGTAGAAGGCCGGCTCGAAGTCCTGGACCATGTACACGAACTCGCGAGCGTCGATCCGGTCGAGTGCCGCGCGGGCGACATGCGCGGTGGGCCACCACGTGGCCATCAGAACGTCCCGCGGGCCGAGGCGCAGCGGTCCCCCACCTTCGCCGGCCGCCTGCAGCTCGAGCGCCTCGTCAGGCAGCGCGGCTCCGCACAGGTGCGACATGTGCGCACGCAGCGCGGCCTCGTCTGAATCGGTCGGCCCGATGACACTCGCAAGCCGAATGCGGATCCCGTGGCTCACGAGGCGCCCAACCAGGTTGACGATCGTGTTGGGACCGCCGGTCATTCGTCCCAGCTGCAGGTGGGGCAGCAGGACCGTCAACCGCGGGGCCGATGCACGCGCGGGATCGACCTCGATCCCGGGGATTCGCACCAGCTCAGGCGAGGAGACGTCGCGGAACGGCGCCCACTCGGCGCTGCCGGGCTGCGCCGCCTGCCCCGTCGTGACCTCCCGCGCCACGTGGCTGGCCCGCGACGGACCATCGAGCTTCCCGGCCGGGAAGGCCGCGTCCTGGACGGACGCGGCACCGGAAGGAACGCTCGTGCGCTTGAGTCGGAAGCGATAGAGGGCCCGCCCGGCAGCGCCGGCCATGTTGGCGAGCGCCGCCGCCTCGCGGAACGCTTCGACGTCGGCCCGGGTGATCGTCGAGGCCTCCGGATCGACGAACCAAGACCCAGGCCCGTACGTTGCGATGTCACGTTCGTACTGAGCGCTGCCGATGAACTCCCGGTGGGCCGTTTCCTGGATCGAGCCCTCGAGCTCGAGGCCGACCCGGGCCGCCATCTCGACGAGACCGGCGCGACTGAACACAAACAGGTGCCGGGGTGGGTCAAGCTCCCACCAGTTGACCCCGAAGCGCTCCCACAGGGCGGAGCCCATGACCGGCGTCCGGACGATGACCCGCCCGCGATCGCCGATGAGCCGGGCCGCCGCTCGGAGATCAGCCTCGGGGTCGGGCACGTGCTCGAGCGAGTGGTGGAACATGATCGCCTGGCAACGACCGGTGACATCCCGGATCGTTCCCCTGCGCACCGGCACGCCCTCGACCGTCACGTCGTGGTCGATGAACGGCTCCACCCCTTGGAGGCGCGTGAACCCGAGCGCGCGCAGGGCCACGAGCCGGGTGGGAACGGGCCCGCAGCCCACGTCGAGGACGCGCCCGTCGAATGAGGTCAGGCCCCATTCACGGATCACCGGTAGCCACCGCTTGGAGCCCACCGGCAGCGGGACGCGATTTCGGATGAGCCGCGCACCGCGATGCCCGTGACCGAACAACATCGGCGCCACGCGGAGACGCACCATGAGCCGCCTGATGGCCGCGCGGTCGGGCCGCATCTCCTCGTCGAGCGCGCCGCTGTGATACTGGGGCGGATAGTGGCGCCCCAGATCGCCGGGCACGGTGGCGATCCGGATCGTGCCGCAGGCCCGGCACAGCAGGTAGTCGAAGGGCTCGCGGAGCCCGAACATCATCTCCCGGAGAACGTACCTGCCGTGCGGGCCGACCACTCCGCACGCCGGGCAGGCGCTGACCGGTTCGCCCGCCTGAACCGGATCGAGGGGCCGAGCCGCGTCGCCGCGCGGGACGTTGGTCATCCGTACGCCCGCGCTTCTTCTGTGGCGCCGAGGGCGGCCCCGGCAGGCTCCGGTGGGTCGGCCCCGGTCCCGGCGATCTGGGCAGGCCGCGTCTTCAGAGCGGGCAGGACGTGGGCGAGCAGCACCTCGGCACGCTGGGCGAAGGTGTGGCGTTCGAGCACGGCGGCCCGCCCTGCGGCGGCGCGCGCCGCGCGCTCCTCCGGATCGGCCAGGAGGCGGTCGATGATCGCGAGGAGGTCGTCGCGGTTGGCATAGGCGACCGCGCCGCCGTCGAACTCGGCGTCGAGGCCGGCAACGTCGTCGGTCACGACGACCGTGCCGCTGGCGAGAGCGTCGTAGATCCGGTTGGAGAAGAAGCCACCCGCGGCCATGTTCGGCCAGTGATCGTTGAGCACGATCTTCGCCGCGCTGTAGTAGCGGCGGAGCACCCGGTTGGGAATGTTCTCCCCGAGGACGTAGCGCGGGTCGATGAGGTCCGCGGTCCAGTGGCGCCCGTAGACCGCCAGGTCGCGATCCGTGGCGCCGAGGTCGTCGATGATCCGACGGTGGACCTTCCGCGAGTTGGCCACGAACAGCAGCTCGTGGGACGGGGCGAGCGGCTCCGAGAAGAACCGGGATGGCTCCGTCGCCTGGTGCAGGGCGATCGCGTCCACGCCGTGGAGGCGGAGCTCGCGCGGCGAACCGGTCGGACGCGACGAAGACCAGGTCGTACTTGGCGGCCGCGTGCGCGTCGAAGCGCTCCGGGTGGCTGATGACCCACACGACCGAGAGCTGGCCCTCGAAGAGAGGGCAGTCCCCGAGCCCCAGCAGCTGGATCGTGACGTCGTCCCGGGCCCGCACGGGATCGTTCCATTCCGAGCGTAGGTAGGCGGTCGTCGGGACCCCGCGGTGCTCCAGCTGGCGCCGGAGGTCGCGCGCGAAGCTGTGGTCGCCCCACTCGTCGGCGACGTCGGCGGTCGGCGTCGGGTCGGCGACGGCGACCCGCGGAGCCCGGACCCAGCCGAGCAGGATCGTCCTCAGCTCGTCCGCGCGACGCTCGTAGGTGTGGTGCGCGAGGACCTCGTCCCGCAGCCGGTTCACGAGCGCCGCGCGGCCGGCGTCGTCGCCGAGCAGCCGGCGCGCGGTGGCTGCCAGCTCCTCGGCGGTGCCCCAGGTCGGCACGTCAGTCGCCGAACAGCTCGGTCATTCCCAGCGCACCGTTCGACAGCGGCAGCGCCCCGGCCGCGAGGGCGTCGAAGACCCGCGAGTTGACCGAGCCGTACGGCTTCGTCGACGAGGCTGCGTCGTCGATGACGAAGTGGGAGCGGCGGTAGACGTCCGGCAGGGAATCGTACGGGACCAGGCCGCCCCACACCGGGGCGAGCGCCGGGACCTCGGCCCATCCCTTGCCGTACAGGCGGACCCGGAGACCGGCGCCGGTGAGCGCCGTCACGACGTCCTCCACGGCGCGCGGCTCGCCCCATCGGCTGCCGGCGAAGACGAGGTCCTGGCTCGTCTGCTCCTCGGTCGCGCGGCTGAAGCGAGTGGGGTTGGTTGCCAGCGGGAAGAGGTGCGCCGCCTTCGTGCTCTGGGCCTCGATGAGCTCCACCGACCGGTGGCTGGACGCCAGCACGACGTCGTAGTCGTCGAACCAGGGCCGCTCGATCCACCGCTCGGTCCAGTTGCGGACCCACGCCACCCGGAGCGACGCGACGGGGAAGGCGGCGAACGTCGTAGGCATCCAGCAGCCCGATCACGACGTCGACGCTGCCGTCGAGGTCGTACCACCGGTCGTGGGCACGCTCGACGAGGCTCACCGTCCAGCCCAGGCGCCCGAGCGCATCGGCCAGCTCGCGGGCGGTGTACCAGTCGCCGAAGCCGGCCGCCGGATCGTCGGCCGTCACCGTGATCGCCACGTGCAGCGGGCGGGTCGTCCAGGCCGTGCCGCCCGCCACGCGGTCGGCCAGGACGCTGCGCCAGAGCCGGGACCCCCACCGGGCCGTGAAGCGCGCCCGATTCTCCCGCTGGCGCTCGCCCCGCTCGGCAGCATCGTCGGTGCGCTGCGTCGCGGACTCGTCGTGCCACAGAACCGCCCGCCCATCGCACACGACCTCGGCCCCGCGCTCGCGCAGGCGGAGGCAGAAGTCGATGTCCTCCTGGCCGTAGACGTAGTCCTCGGAGAGACCGTCGAGCGTCGCGTAGTCGGAAGCCCGAACCAGGACGCACGCCGCGGTCACGGCCGGGACCGTCCGCGTGGAGGCGACGACGGCGTCGAGCGGGTCCCGCTGGCCCACGTTGCGGCCCAGGAGATGGCCGTCGAGCACCTCGAACTCGATGCCGGCGTGCTGGAGCTCGAGGTCCGCCGGCGCCCAGGCCGGTCCCATCCGCGGGCCCTTGCGCCGCGGGTAGATCAGCCGCGCGCCGACCGCGGCCGCTCCGGGCCAGCCCAGGAGCGTCTCGACCATGCAGCCCAGCCAGTCCGGACGCGCCGGCCGGATGTCGTTGTTGAGGAGCAGGAGCAGCTCGCCTCGGGCGATCCGGGCGGCCTGGTTGTTCGCCGTGGAGAAGCTGAGGTTCTCGGTGTTCTCGAGGATCTGCACGGGGAAGTCCGCGACGAAGCGCTCGACGACGGCGACCGAATCGTCGGCCGAGGCATTGTCGACCACGATCAGCTCGATCGGGCGGTACGCCGTCGACGCGATCAGCGGAAGCAGCCTGCGGAGATGGGACGCACCGCTGCGGTTGAGGACGATGATCGAGACCAGCGGCCCGCTCTCGACGCCCGCGGCCGGCCCCGCCGCGATGGTCGCACGGAGCCTCTCCTCCGCCTCGGGGGTGGCGCGCAGCACCTTGCGCCGGCCCGGCCGCTCGGGCTCGCGATCACCCAGCAACGGCATCCTCGCAGCCACCGACCGCGTGCGGCGCGTCGCCCCGCGCACGACGGCGGTGACGGCAAGGGCGATCCGGACGGACCGTCTCGAGCTCAGCCGGCGGTGATCGCGGCGTGCCTCGTCGACGGCCCGGCGCAGGCCGTCGAGCTCGGCGCGCAGCACGTGGATGTCCGCGGCCGAGCGGGCAAGCTGGCTGCGCAGGACCGCGTTCTCGCGCGCTGCGGCCTCGGCTCGCTCCTCGGCGGACATCTCCGGGGGAGGCGACTCCGCATCGGACCGGGCCCGAGCGGCGCGCCGGCCGCTGCCCGCCGGCTCGTCAGCCACTCCAGCCGGCCCCCAGGCGCAGGACCTGGCGTCGGCGGGGCGCCTGCCGGCGCGAGGCGTTGACCGTGTCGAGGATCAGGTCCGCCCGGTCGTAGACCGCATCCCAGTCGATCGCCTGGTGGGCCGTGACGATCACGGCGAGGTCGGCCCAGCCGAGGATCTCGTCGAGGGAGACCGACGCGTCCGTCCGTCCCGTCGCGTCCCGGAAGCGGCCGATGTGGGGGTCGTGGAAGCGGACCTCGGCGCCGCGCTCGCGGAGGAGCGCCAGGATCTGCTCGGCCGGCGCCTCGCGGGCATCCCCCACGTTGGGCTTGAAGGCCACGCCCAGGACTCCCACCTTGGCCCCGCGAAGCGAGCGCGAACGATCGTTGAGCGCCTCCGCGGCCAGGTCCACGACGTGGCGCGGCATCCCCACGTTGACGTCCGCGGCGAGCTCGATGAAGCGGTCCGTGAAGTCGAACTCCCGCGCTCGCCAGGAGAGGTAGTACGGGTCGACCGGGATGCAGTGCCCGCCGACGCCGGGCCCCGGCGTGAACTTCATGAACCCGAAGGGCTTGGTGGCCGCGGCGTCGATGACCTCCCAGACGTCGAGGCCCATCCGCTCGCACAGCAGCGCCAGCTGGTTCACGAAGGCGATGTTGATGTTGCGGAAGACGTTCTCCAGGAGCTTGGCCATCTCCGCCGCGTCCGGTGACGACAGCTGGACCACCGTGTCGTTGATGTGACCGAGCAGCGACGCCGCGCGGGCCGTGGCGGCCGGTGTCATCCCCCCGACGAGCCGCGGCACCAGCCTG
Organism: uncultured Chloroflexia bacterium; assembly: GCA_963776285.1. GTDB lineage: Bacteria > Chloroflexota > Limnocylindria > Limnocylindrales > CSP1-4 > CTSoil-043. Next base: position 807,395 of record CAVZLW010000007.1, on the reverse strand, counting down.
CCGGAGCTCGCGGGGTCGCCCGGGCTGACGCGCTCGGGAGCGAACGCCAGGTCGAAGTCGACGCCGGCACGCAGGCCCGTCTCCCGCTCCAGGGCGGCCCGGAACGGACCCGTCGTGGTACCGGGGAACGTGGTGGACTGGAGCACGACGAGCTGGCCCGGCCGCAGCCCCGAGCGCACCAGCTCGGCGGCGGAGAGGACCGGCCCGAGGTCGGGGTCGCGGGTCGCCGTGACCGGCGTCGGCACGCACACGAAGATCGCGTCGACCCCGCGGATGACCTCGCGATCGGGCGCCAGGGCCCGGAAGCCGGCCGCCAGCGCGGCGCCGAGCCGCTCGTCCGAGATGTCCTCGATCGGGGAGCGGCCACGGTTGAGCTCGTCGACCCGCTTCTCGCTGACGTCGATGCCGGCGGCGGGAATCCCGGATTCGGTGAAGCCGAGCGCCAGGGGCAGACCGACGTACCCGAGCCCGATGACCGCGACGGACCGATCCTGTTCCACGACGCCTCCTGTGGCGCGACTCCCGGTGCCTCCGCTCAGGAGGATACCCGGTCGCGGGCCAGCTCCTCGACCATGCCGAGGTACCGCGGCGCCTCGCCGTCCCAGGAGAGCTCCCGCGCCCGGGCGCCCGCGCTGCGCACGGCCATCTCGCGCCACGTCGCGTCGTCGGCCACCTTCGCGATGGCCCGGGCAAGGTCCACGACGTCGTCGGGCGCATACCAGGCCAGCATCTCGTCGTCGAACTCGGCGCGGGCGGCGGGCAGGTCGGCGGCGACCACGGGCTTGTCCATGACCGCCCCCTCGAAGACCTTGGTGGAGATGCTCATCTCCGCGAAGCGGTTCCTGCGGATCGGCGACACGACGGCGTCGGCCGCCGCGAGACCGGCGGCCACGGCGTCGAGGGGGATCCGGCCGTGGAAGGTGACGCGCCCGGCGAGGCCCGGGTCGGCGGCCCGGCGCCGCAGGTCGTCCTCCGCGTCGCCCCGGCCGTACAGGTCCAGGGAGATCCTCAGCTCGGGCCGCTCGCCTGCCAGGACGCCCAGCGCGTCAAGCACGTCGGGAAGCGCGTAGAGCGGGGTCAGGGCACCCGCGTAGGCGAGCCGGAGGGTCCCGTCGGCCATGAATGGCCGGCGGGGGTGGGCGGCCGGGTCGAAGCGCGCAAGGACCGGCCCGTTGCGGATGACCGCCAGCTTGCGCTCCGGGATGCCGAGGGCGACCAGGCGCTCGTGGCGGGCCTCGTTGACCGACAGGACCCGGCTGGCCGCCGCGGCCGACACGCGCTCGACCAGGGTGAGGGCGCCGATGGTCAGCGGGTTCGATGCCCCGGGCCAGCGCGACCGGAAGAACTCCGGCGTCGCCTCGTGCAGGTCCAGGATCACGGCAACGCCGGCAAGCCGCAGGGGCAGCGCCGCGAAGACCAGGAAGTCGGGGGGCGTGGCCACCGAGACCAGGGCGTAGCGCCGCCGGCGGTGGGCCCGCGCAAGGGCGACGGTCGCCCGGGCCAGGAAGGCCGTGTACTCGGTGAGGTACGTGGCGATCGGCGAGCCCTGGTGGCGCTGGACGTCGAGGCGCGTGATGCGGACGCCCTGGAGCGCTCCCTCCGACGGATCGCCGGGCCGCCGCAGCGAGAAGACGTCGACCGGGCGCCCGGCGGCGACCAGGGTCTCCGCCTGCCGCCGAACCCGTGGGTCCTCCTCGTAGTAGCTGTGGACGACCATCGCGACGGGGCGCCGCCGGCGCGCCGGGGGCCCGTTCGGCGGCTGCGGAAGTGGCGTCATTCGTCCGACCTCCGATCACCGCGACCTGCCAGCCAGGCCGCCATGATCGTCGCGACGCGCCGGCCGGCGTGACCGTCCCAGCCCGGCGGACGGCGCGCCGCCGGAGGATTCGCCGCCAGGATCGCGTCGACCGCAGCGGGCAGGTCGCCCGGTTCGACGAGGCGGTTCGTGCCCTGGCTGATCGTCACGGGCCGCTCGGTGTTGGGACGGACGGTGAGGCAGGGGACCCCGAAGATCGTCGTCTCCTCCTGGACGCCGCCCGAGTCGGTCACGACCAGGCGGCTGCCCAGCAGCAGCGACAGGAACTCGAGGTAGCCGAGCGGCTCCACCGCGAGCACCGACGCCAGGTCGCCGAGCCCGGCGGCGTCCAGCGCGACCCGGCCCCGGGGGTGGACCGGGAAGATGAGGGGGATGTTGGCGGACACGGCGGCGAGCGCCTCCACGAGAGCCCGTGTTCGCGTGGGCTCATCCACGTTTCCCGGGCGGTGGAGCGTCACGAGCCCGTACGGTCCATCGGGAGCGCCGACGACCCGCCGGGCCGCTGCCGGATCGAGGCGGGAGCGGGCGGCCTCGAGGGAATCGATCATCGTGTTGCCCACGAGATGGATCCGCCCGGCCGGCACACCCTCCCGGCGCAGGTTCTCGACGGCGTCCGCGCTCGTCGCGAAGCACAGCTCGGCGAAGGCGTCGGCAACCCGCCGGTTGACCTCCTCGGGCATCGTCACGTCGAAGCTCCGCAGCCCGGCCTCGACATGGGCCGAGGGGATGACCAGCTTGGCCGCGACGAGGGCCGCCGCGAGGGTCGAGTTCACGTCGCCGTACACGACGACGAGGGACGGCGGGTCCGCGGCGAGGACGTCCTCGAGGGCCACGAGGAGCGAGGCCGTCTGGCGGGCCTGGCTTCCCGAGCCGACGCCCAGGTTCAGGTCCGGCACCGGGAGGGCGAGATCGGCCAGGATCACGCCCGAGAGCGCAGGGTCGTAGTGCTGGCCGGTGTGGATGACCCGCTGCGGGATCCCCGCCTCGGCGAGGGCCCGGATGACCGGCGCCGCCTTCACGAAGTTCGGCCGCGCCCCGACGATGTGGGTGAGCGGACCCGCGCCGCCTCGGCTCGGTGCTGTGTTCACGTCGCCACGATAGCGCCCAGCATGAGGGCAGGGCCCCGCGATTCGGCCCGCCGCGCGGCCTCGCCGCGGGAGTGGCGGCCGCATGCCCGGCTCAGCTGCGGTCGGCGGCCTTCTCCGCCAGCAGCCGCGCGTAGGCGTCGAGGAGCACCGTCGCCTGGGCGTTCCAGTTGTAGGTGCGCCGCGCGGCCTCCAGGGTCCGCGCGCGCGTCGCCGCCCGTTCCTCGGGAGAGCAGGCCCCCAGCCCGACGATCGCGGCGGCGATCGACGCGGGGTCGGTGGGGTCGCACAGGAGCCCGCAGCCGACCTCGTGGACCACCTCCGCCATCCCCGGCAGGTCGGACGCGACGACGGGGATCCCCGTGGCGATCGCCTCCCAGAGCTTCTGGGGCGTCGTGTAGCGGTGGTTGATCGTGGTCGGCTGGATCGCCATCAACATGACGTCGGCGGAGGCGGTCCACTCGAGCAGCGCCTCGGGCGGCACGGGGTCGATCACCATGACGTGGCCGGCATAGGGAGCGCTGGCGGCGGCCCGCACGAACTCGGGCCGCCGGGACCCGTAGCCCATCGCCACGAACACCGCGCCGGGGACCTGCAGGATCGCGTCCATGCCCTGCTCGATCCCGCGCTCGGACATCAGGCCACCCTGGTACAGGACGACCGTCGTCTCGCGGGGAAGGCGCAGGAGCTCGCGGATCCGGTCCGGCCGGGGCTCACCGGGATCGTACGGGTCAGGGCAGTTGCGCACCACGATCGGGCGCTGGATCTCGAGGAGTGGCGCCAGCAGGTCGGCATAGGCGTCGTTGACCGTCGCGACCAGGTCGGCGGCCCGGGCCCAGCGGCGCTCCCAGCGCAGGAAGAGCGACCGGACGCGCGGATGGATCCGGTCGAAGATCCGCGCGTGCAGGTAGACGTCGCGGCTGTCGTAGACCGTCACGCCGCCGTGACGGTCCCGCAGGCGCTCCAGGGCGGGCAGGGATCCGGCCCACATGCCGTGCCAGACCTGGGCCGGCTCCGCAACGTCCTCCAGGGCCGCCGCCCAGGCCAGCGGGCGGATGGGGAACAGGACGAACGGGCCGACCAGCCGGCGCGCCAGGACGCCGGGCGCGGCAACAATCCGGGAGGCGTACTCGCCGGGCGTCCGGACGATGGCCCGGACGTGCTCCCGGGGTGAGCGACCGCGGATCGGGGGCCGGGCCGACCGGGCCCTGACCGGGGCCGGGGGCCGGCCGGCCGCGGCGGCGGCCCGTTCTGCGGCGAAAGCCCGCCGCCCGATGCCCCGCAGGCCGGGTACGACGCGACGCCAGTCCACCGGGGCGCGGACGATGCGAAGGCCGTTGGCCTCCTCCTCGAATGCAAGCCCGGGCTCCCATCGCGCGTAGATGACCGCGCCGTAGCCGGCCGCACGAGCCGACTGCGCGATGCGGCGCGACCGGGCGTCATATCGGCCGTCGGAGTAGGAGAGGATGGCGATCCGCGGCTGCTGGATCGTGGTCTCCTGGAAGGGGCGAGGGATGGCCGGTTCGAGCGGGCCGGGACGTGGCGGGGCGACGCGATGTCTGGGCCGACCCCGCGGTCCATGCTACCGTACGCGGCGACATGGCGATCATTTCTGAAACCGCCGCCGACGGGGCACTGCCGGTCCAGCCGCGGCGCGGGATCGTCGGCCTGACGCGGGCCGGGTTCGGCGAGATGACCGGGCGGTGGCGCCTGATCCGCCACCTCGTCACGACCGAGCTGAAGCGGACCCATGCGGACACGGCCCTCGGCCAGATCTGGTGGCTCCTCGACCCCGTCCTGCAGATGCTGGTCTACTACTTCCTGTTCGCGGTCATCTTCCAGCGCAAGACGCCCGACTTCCTGCTCTTCCTGTTCGCGGCCATCCTGCCGTGGAAATGGTTCTCCACGACCGTCAACGCGTCGATGTGGTCCGTCGTCGGGCGCCAGGCGCTGATCCGCCAGGTCCAGTTCCCCAAGCTCGTGCTGCCGACGGCGGCGACCGTCGCCGGGACGATCAGCTTCGCGGTCGGGCTGATCGCGCTCGCGATCCTGCTGGTGATCTATCACGACAGGGCCTCGATCTGGGTCCTGGCGATCCCGGTGATCGCCTCCGTGCAGTTCGTGCTCACCCTCGCGGTCGCGATCGTCCTTGCCGCCGCCAACGCGTTCTACCGCGACGTCGCCAACGTGATGGACCACGTCCTGCGCCTGGTGTTCTACATATCGCCCGCTCTCTACGCCCTCTGGGACGTGCCCGGGCCCATCCGCCCGATCATGAGGTTCAACCCCTTCTCGGTCATCCTCAGCGCCTACCGGACGGTCATCTGGGGCACCGAGACCGTCGACCACGGGACCAGGCCGGATTTCGTGGGCCTCGGGATCTGGATGGCCATCTCACTCGTCCTCCTGGTCTTCGCCGTCGCCCTGTTCAAGCGCGTCGAGCCAACCTTCGCCCGGATCCTGTGAGCGAGCAGCCCTCGGGACGCCAGCTCGCGATCGACATCCGCGGCCTGGGCATCCGCTACGACCTGCGGCTGACGCGCCGCACGACGATCAAGGGCTCGCTGGCGGGCGTCTTTCGCCGCGAAGGCAAGGGTCCGACGCATTTCTGGGCCCTGCGCCACCTCGACCTGCAGGTGCGCCACGGCGAGGCGGTCGCCCTGATCGGGCCAAACGGCGCCGGCAAGAGCACGCTCCTCCTGGCGCTCGCCGGGATCCTCGAGCCGAGCGAAGGCTCGATCGCCACCGACGGCCGCGTCTCCACGCTGCTCACGCTGGGCGCGGGGTTCGACCTGGAGCTCACGGGGCGGGACAACATCAACCTGGCCGCAGCGTTCCTGGGGATCGGGCACGACGTGATCCAGCGCCTGACGCCCGAGATCATCGAGTTCGCCGACATCGGGGCCTTCATCGAAGCCCCGGTGAAGACGTACTCGACCGGCATGAAGGCGCGTCTCGGCTTCGCGATCGCCACCGCCATGGCGCCCGACATCCTCCTTCTCGACGAGGTGCTCGGGACGGGCGACGAGACGTTCAAGACGCGGAGCCAGGTCCGCGTGCGCGAGCTGATCGCGAAGGCCCGCGTGGTGATCCTGGTGACGCACGACCTGAGCTACGTGACGGAGTTCTGCAGCCGGGCGATCCTGCTCGAGAAGGGCCGCATCATGCACGATGGGGACCCGGCCGAGACCGTCGCCCTGTACCAGGCGCGAGCCCGCGAGAAGCGCCTCCTGGCCGAGGCCGATGCCGAGCGCTTCGGCAAGACCCCCGCCACGTCGGCAGCCGGCTGACCTCGTTGGCGGGCGCTCGCGTCGCGTCGCCGAAGCCTCGGCCGGACGGGTCGGTCCCGCTACAATCGCCGGGGCCGCGCGCCGCCACCGGTGACGCGGCTTCCTCTCGCGTCCGGATCGTGCGTCGGCGCACGGGCGCGCAGCAACGCCTTCGACACGAGATCCTGGGGACGCAGTGATGGCTTCCGTCTTCCTCGTCGGCGCCGGCCCGGTCGGCATGGCGACCTCCGTTGGATTCGCCCGCCTCGGGCACCGCGTGACGGTGGCGGACATCGACACGGCGCGGATCGCCGCGTTCGCCGCGGGACGGTCGCCATTCTTCGAGCCCGGCCTCGAGGAGGCGGTCCGGGACGGCCTCGCCTTGGGCCGGCTGTCCTTCACCACCGATCCGGTCCCGGAGGCGCGGGTCGACCTCGCGATCGTGTGCGTGGGCACGCCATCCGACGCGGGCGGGGAGCTCTCCACGGCCGCGGTCGAGGTTGTCGTGACCAACCTGCTCGAGGCGGGGGACCGCATCGGCACGATCGCCGTGCGATCCACACTGCCCGCCGAGGGGCCTGCCCGGCTGGTGGAGCTGGCGGGCCGCCACCCGAGGCGGCCGCGCCTGATCACGAACCCGGAGTTCATGCGCGAGGGCTGCGCCCTCGAGGACTTCGAGCGGCCGAGCCGGGTGGTCGTCGGCTGGGTCACGCCGGATGACCGCGCGGCGGCGGAGGACCTGCTCGAGCTGTACGCGCCGCTCGGGGCGCCGGGCCTGCTGGCGGACGCCGCGTCGGTGGCCCTCGTGAAGCTGGCGACGAACACGTTCCTGGCCACGAAGATCGCGTTCGCCAACGAATGGGCGCGCATCGCCGACGCGGTCGGAGCGGACGCGGCGGTGGTGATGGCCGGCGTCGGCCTCGACCCCAGGATCGGCCCGGCGTTCCTGCGGCCCGGCCCCGGGATCGGGGGATCCTGCCTGCCCGAGCAGGCCGTGGCCATCCGCGCGGCGACCGCCAGGCTCGGCATCCCGGCTCCCCTCCTCTCGTCCGTGGCGATCTCCAACGTGACCCACACGGCGGCGCTCGTCGAGCGGCTCGCCGCCGCCCTGGGCGGGTCTCTCGCCGGGCGTCGCGTCGCCGTGCTCGGCCTGGCGTTCAAGGCGAACACCGACGACGTGCGGGAGTCACCCGCGCTCGCGCTCGTGCGAGGCCTTCGCGCCGCGGGCGCGTCGGTGACGGCCCACGACCCGGTTGCCGGCCCGGCCGCCCAGGCGGCGGACCCCGAGCTGATGGTCGGCGCGGACGTCGCCTCGGTCGCCCGGGGGGCCGACGCGATCCTAGTGGCGACCGAATGGCCGGCATACGCCGAGATCGACTGGCCGTCGATCGCGCCGACGATGGCAGGCAACCTGGTCTACGACACGCGGCGCGTGGTCGACGCGGACGCGGCCCGCGCGGCCGGCCTGCGCTACGTGGCGCTGGGTGTGGCCGACCGGCCCTGATCTCGGCGTGGCCGCCAGCCGCGTCCCGACGTCGAGTCGGAGGCGTCGCCGCGGATCGGGTTCAGCGGCGCAGGAGCCGGATCAGCGCCAGGAAGGCGCCCAGCGACGCGCCGAACGCCAGGGCTCCCCGCCAGTCGAAGAGGATCCTGGCCTCGCCGTCGATGCTCCGCGCCAGCGCCACGAAGATCGCCGTGGTCGGTCCCGTCTCGACCCGGGCCGCGACGACGGACCGCACGAGCGCCTGCTCCACGTGGGCGCTCTGGGCCACGACCCCGCGGACGATGCCCTGCTGGACCGTCGCCTCCCGCGCCAGGATGCCGTTGACCAGCCCCATCTCGACGGACGCGTGGTTCGCGGCGATCCCTCCGACGACGGCCATCCGGGCCGCGACATCGGTGGCCCGGACGCCGCCGATCGCGCCTCGCTCGAACTCGAGGACGTCGACAGCCACGGCGTCGATGGAGCCGCCGGAGGCGCGGCGCGGCGTCTCCGCGACGGGGGCCTTGTCCGCCTCCGCGGCCGCCCGGGATGCGACGCCGGCCGGGGACGCGGCGGGCTCGGCCGGGGACGCAGCGGGCTCGGCCGGTGCGGGCAGGGGGGTTGCCGGCCCGTCGCTCGCAGCCGGCGGAGGAGCGGGTGCCTCGTCGGCGCCCTTCCGGCGACGCCGCGGGCGCGGCGCCGAGGCGGGTTCGGGTGCGGTCGAGTCGGTCATCGCGTTCCCTCTTTCGGGGCCGGCGCGGAGGCGCTTGGTCGGCGGGGCGCCGCACGCACGATCCGCGGGGTTCGTCGACGTGCAGCGTAGCGTGCCCGCGCCCCGCGCGTGGACGCCGCACCCGTTTGCCTCGGCCGGAGTATTCTCCGCGCGGCATGAAACCTGTCTTCGGCCGGCAGACGCCCGGCGCCCCTCATCCGGCCCACCGCCGGCGCATGCTCGTCGCGACGCTGGTCGCGGCCCTCCTGGTCGCCGCGTGCGGCTCGCCCACCAGCCCGGCGCCTTCGCCGTCCGGCACGGCGACGGCCGTCGGCCCGTCGGGCGTGCCGGCCAGCCCCGGCCCGACCCAGTCGACCGATCCGACCGCCACGCCCGAGCCGACGCCGACGCCGACGCCGGTCCCGACGCCCGTCCTGGTCGCGGCGCCACTCACCGGGGTCCTGGTCACGCCCGCGCTGGCCGCTCGCCACCCGATCGCGGTGATGGTCGACGACCAGTTCCAGGCGCGCCCGCAGAGCGGCTTCACGGAAGCGTCGGTCGTCTGGCAGGCACCGGCCGAGGGCGGCATCCCACGCTACATGATGATCTTCGCCGAGGGCGCCCCGAAGTCGGTGGGTCCGGTCCGCAGCGCGCGCGTCTACTTCGTCCAGTGGGCCTCCGAGTGGAACTCGATGTACGTCCACGTCGGCGGCAGCCCGCAGGCCATGGCCCTCCTCCAGGCAAAGGGCCGGGGCCAGATGGTGTTCAACGCGGACGAGTTCCGCTGGGGCGGCACCTACCTGTGGCGAACGCGCGACCGCTTCGCACCCCACAACGTCTACACGGACAGCGCCCATCTCCGTTCCCTGGCCAAGCGCGTCGGCGCGACCGCCGCCCCGAAGAAGGCCGCCTGGTCGTTTGCCGACGACGCCGACCTCGCCTCCCGGCCTGCGGGCGCGACGATCGACATCTCCTACCCGTACAACAAGATCGGCTACCGCTACGATCGCGCGTCGAACACCTGGACCCGCCTCGTGGGCGGCAAGCCCCAGGTCGATCGGGCCAACAAGAAGGCCGTCGCGCCCAAGAACGTGGTGATCATGCAGGTCAGGTTCGGGCTCCTGGGCGCGCACCAGAAGGGGCGCCTGGAGGCCAGCAACATCGGGAGCGGCAGCGCCTGGGTCGCGACCAACGGGACCATCACGAAGGGCACCTGGAAGAAGGCCTCGGCAACCGCGCCGACGCGGTTCTACGACAGCGCGGGCAAGCCGATCGTCTTCACCCGCGGCCAGACCTTCATCCAGGTGATCCCGCCCGGGACGCCCCTCAAGATCGTGAAGGGCAAGCCCGTTCCGGCGACGGGGCTCTCGAGCGGGTTCGCCATCCTCTAGCCTCGGCCGGCAGCGACGGCGGCATAGACCGCCCGCGTCTCGAGGGCGACGTCGGCCCACGTTCGCCGGTCGGCTCCGGCGCGGGCGGCGGCCTCCCGGGCGATCCCGCGGTGGACCTTGTCGTCCGCCCACGCCGCGCGCAGGGCGTGGGCGAAGCGATCCGCGTCGCGTGGCTCCACGAGGAGGCCCGCGGGCCCGACGGCTTCCGGAAGGGCCCCGACTGCGCTCGCGACCACCGGAGTGCCGGCGGCCAGCGCGTCGAGCACCGCCAGCCCTGCGGCATCGCTCACGGCTGGATGGACAGCGGCGCGGGCACCCGCGACGAGCCCGACCAGGCGCGCGATCGGGAGCGCCGGGGCGTAGAAGAGAAGGTCCCCGACGCCGGTGCGCGCGGCGGCCCTGGCCACGGCCGCCCGGTCGCTCGGGGTCGTGTTGACCAGGAGGATCCGCGGCGGCCACGGCACGGCCCTCGCCAGGCCCGAGGGCCGCCCCGCCCCGGCCAGCAGGGCCAGCGCGTCCAGCAGCGTCCCGAGGTCGTGGCGCGCGTCATGCCGCCCCGTATACACGAGGTAGCGCTCCGGGATGCCGAAGCGGTCCCGGTCAACGGCCAGAGCGGCGCGCTGGGCATCGCCGACCTCGGTTCCCTCCAGCGAGAAGGGGCGGAAGGCGTCGCCACCCGCCAGCTCGACGACCCGCAGCCGCGAGGGCCGGATCCGGAGGAGCCGCGTGGCCGCCCGGGCGACGGCCGTGCTGCCGACGAGCACCGCGTCGGAATCGCGGAGAAGCTGCGCCCGGAGGCGCTGGCCGAACCGCGCCGCCGGGGTGCGCTGGTACTGCTCCTCCAGCTCCCACGGGGCGAGGTCGAGGAGCGTCGCGACAACGGGGATGCCGGACCCGATGGGCAGCCCGCCGCCGACGGCGTGGGCGACGACGGGTGTCGCGCCGGCCACCCGGGCGGCACCGCGCCCGCTGCCGACGGCTGCGCCACGCACCAGGAACGGGTCGAGCGTCAGTGCAATCGAACGGAAGATGCGGGTGATGGGTAGGCGGCGCTTACTGACAACGGGAAGACCGGGGAAGTCCGCGCCCGGATCGTCGGCACCGAGGTCGAGCAGGAGGACGAACGACTCGCCCGCGAGGGGCTGCGCGGCGTATGCGCCGAGCAGCTCGTGGAGGTAGGCTGCCGTGACCGGCGCGCGATCCGCGTCCTGCAGCGCCCGCACGTCGACGAGGACCCGCACGGCCTCCGCGGGCGCCGGGCCGGTCGCCCCGCCAAGCCTCATGCGGCCCGTCGCGGTCCACGGCCCCGGATCTCGTCCCAGCGCAGCTGGAGCACGACGACGAGCGCCTCGACGACGATCCGCCGGCTCATCTTGCTCTGGCCGACGCGCCGGTCGCGGAACGTGATCGGGACCTCGCGGATGCGGGCGCCACCCCGATCCGCCCGGTACGTCATCTCGACCTGGAAGACGTAGCCGCCAGCGTGGACGCCGGCGAAGTCGACCGCTGCCAGGGTGCTCGCTCGCCAGGCCTTGAAGCCGCCGGTCAGGTCGCCCGCGGGGAGGCGGAGCACGATTCGGGCGAACAGGCTGCCGCCGCGGCTGACGAGGCGCCGCATGATCCCCCAGTCGACCACGCCACCGCCCTGCGTGTAGCGCGAGCCGATCACGAGGTCCGCGGCCCCGGCCCGGAGCGGCGCCAGCAGCCCGGGCGTGGCAGCCGGGTCGTGGGACCAGTCGGCATCCATCTGGAGCACCCAGTCGGCGCCACCGTCCAGGGCCACCGCGAAGCCGGCGAGATAGGCCCTGCCCAGTCCCGCCTTGGCAGCCCGGTGGAGGACCCGCACGCGAACGTCGGCGCTGGCCAGCCGGTCGGCGATCGCCCCGGTGCCATCCGGGGATCCGTCGTCGACGACGAGGAGCGTGGCCGCGGGAAGCGCATCCAGGATCGCGGTGGCGATCGCCTCGAGGTTGTCGGCCTCGTTGTACGTCGGGACGACGACCCAGGCGCCGGCCCCGACCGGCGCAACGGGCGCGGCGGGCTCGGCGGCGGCAGGGAAGGCGGCAGCGGTCATGTCGCCGAGTGTAGCCGGGCGCCGCCGACCGGACTGGACCGTGAGCGTCGTGCGGTTCTGGCCCCTGCCGGAGAGGCCTCGTTCGGCGCCGGGACGCGCCGCGGGGGCTGCCGCCGGTCCTAGTGGATCGCGTACGTGAAAGCCGCCCAGTTGTAGCCGTTGGCCCTGTCGTTGCCGGCGATCCGGATCACGAGCGGACCGGTCCTGGCGCTGGTGGCGAGCCGGAAGGTCGCCCGGTAGCCGTAGGTGGAGGTCTTCGTCATCGTCACGGTCACCGGGGACCGGCCCGGCTGCGTGTAGGTGAGACGCGGGGCCGCCCGCAAGGGCTCGGTCGAGACGACGTTCGCCGTGATGAGCTGCCCGCGCGCCGGCGTCGAGTCGCTCAGGACGAGGCGGAAGGCGTTGTTCGTGAACCGGGCGTCCTGGCGCACCGTCGTGATGCCGTCCGTGGCGATCAGCCGGGACGTGTAGACGCCGCGTGGCGCCCAGGCCCCGCTGGGCAGGCGGCCATTCCACGTCCAGCTGTAGCTGCCGGAGGCCATGGCGCGGGCATTGAGCCGGGTGATCAGCGGGGCTCCCGCCGCGTTCAGCAGCTGCCAGGTCACGGTCGCAGGCGCCCGCAGCCTGAACGACAGGGTCGTCGTCTTCGCGTACGCATCGCCATCGTTCGGGTAGAAGGCGGTGACCGAAGACGTGACGTAGCCCAGGGCGCCGTATGCCACCACCCCCACCTCGATCGGGGCGCCGTGATTGCCCGCGCGGTCGACCGGACGCATGGAGACGGTGTACGCGCCGTCGGGAGCGTAGCCGCCGGCGGAGGTGCGGCCGTCCCACGCCGCGCTGCCGGAGCCGCTCGCCATCGCCGAGCTGAACTGGTCCACGGTGGCACCGCTGGCGCCGACGACCCCGACCTCGACGGTGCCGGCCTCGGATGCCCCGAAGGCGAGGCGCACGACGTCGGTGACCCCGTCGCCGTTCGGCGTGAAGACGGCTGCGGCGGCTCCCTCGGCGCCCACCCGGTTCAGCGACGGCGCGACGGTGTCGACGACGAGCGGGATCGTCGCGACGGTCGGCGCATTGCCCCACCCGTCGGCCGCGCTGACCGTGGCCGTGTAGGTGCCGTCGGAGACGGGCGCGCCCCCGACGAGGCCGTCCCAGGCCGCCGCGAGCTCCCCGCCCTGCGCCTCCAGGCGCGCGACGGACGCTCCAGCGGCGTCGACGATGTCGATGCGCCAGGCGACCGATTCGGAGGCGCTCGCGCTCAGGCTGATCGTGTCGCCGCTGCTGTCGCCGTTCGGGCTGAAGGCGCCGGTGCCGGCGCTCAGCTCCCAGATCCGCGGCGAGGCGCTGTCGCGAGGCGCGAGGCCGGTCGCGGCGACGAAGCCGCTGGCCGAGCCGTCGAGCGTCGCGACGTCGTAGACGACGGCTCCCGCGGCGGTCTTCCCGGCCGCGGCGCGAACCCGGAGGCGCGTCCCCACCGCGAGCTGCGCCGGGGCGAGGCCGGTCGCGGAGTCGGGCGTGAGGGCCGCGTCGGCGTAGAGGCCGACACCCTCGACCGCGGTCACCTCGGCGGCGCCCGGCACGACGAAGAAGCCCGGATGCGCGTCTGTCCGCGCATACCGGGCGCCGGTCACCTGGTCGGAGGTCAGGGTCGGCTTCGCGACCATCGATCGATAGAAGCCGGAGTACTTGGTCCCGCTGCGGTGATCGGGGTCGGAGAAGGCCGTGAACCCAGGGGTCCGGGCGCTGGCGAAGCTGAAGACGTTGCCCCGGGGACTTGGCCCGCTGCGCCAGATCTGCTCGATCGTCCGGTGGGTCGTGAAGAGCTGCGTGATGTACCAGGACGGGTCGGCGTGACCGTCGGCGATCACCGCGCGTGCGCCGGCCCGCAGGAACCCGGCCGCGAAGTTGTCGATCCTGGCCTTCGCCACGGCGAGGCTCGGCTCCGCCTTGCCCGGCTCCGAGTTGCCCGAGGCGTAGCAGTTGTGGCTGAGGATGACCACCGCGTTCGGCGCGAGGTCGACGTCGCGGGCGAAGTAGGACTCGCCGTAGTACTTGGTGTTGGAGTCTCCGGCTCCCGCCGCCAGGTTGAGGCCCATCCCGTTCTGGGTGTAGGGGTTCGGCGTCGTCGAGTACGGGCTGGGGAACCCATTGCCGTGGCCCATGTAGACGACGACGCTCGCGCCCTGGAGGGCTGTCTTCACGGCCGCGTAGGTCGCGTTCGGGCTGTAGACCTTCACGACGTTCCGCGAATACCGGGAAGCGGTCGTCGCCACGACGTTCATCCAGGATCGATACGTGGCAGTCGTGGCGTGAGTCGCCCCGACGACGAGAACGACCTTCGGGTCGCTCGAGACGGCGGCGGCGGCGGGCGCCGGCGACGCCGACCAGCCGAGCGCGATGGCGAGCATGGCGGCGAGGACGCCGACGCTGAAGCGACGCACGATACAGGGCCTCCGGATCTGGGCGCGGATGAGTGCGGGATCAACCGTGGCGGTGCCGCCCGTGGCGCTCAATCGCGCCTTCGGCGGCAGGCAATGGCCCCGAAGGCCTATGCGGGCCACCGATCGAGGTCGGTGCGCTGGGGTGGCGAGACCTTCGGGGTGGATCAAACGGCCCGCAACGACGGTGCCCGGGCGCACCGGCGTCGCGGTGCCGCGTCAGGTCGACCGCAGGCGCGCCACCAGCTCCGGGAGCGACGGGTTCGTGCGGTCGCGATCGGACAGGATCGGGCGCCCGTCCGGCGTTGCCGCCACGTCGGGCCACCGGACGTCTGCCAGGGGGTCGTCCCACGCGAATCCCAGCTCGTCCGTCCCGTCGTACGTGTTCGTCACGAAGTACGCGAGCTCGAGCGGCTCGAGGGCGAGGAAGCCGTGGGCCACGCCGACGGGGATCGTGACGCTGCCATCGACGGGGAGCTCGCGAACCTCGACGAGCGGCCGCTCCGCCGTCCCTGCGACCAGGCGGCGGACGTCGACGAGCGCCACGACCGCCCGCCCCGAGGCGACGACCCAGTGATCCAGCTGGCGCCGGTGGAAGTGGAGGCCCCGCAGGACGCCCGGCTCCGACGTCGAGAGGTTCGCCTGGACGAAGGCGGCCCCGGCGCGCCCAGTTCGCTCCGCGTCGAGGGGGCCGACGTCGCCGGCTCGCCAGAGCTCGCGAAAGCTGCCGCGGGAGTCGCGGTGGCGCACGACGCTGCCCCAGGCCACGCCGGGGATCTGCGACGGGAAGCCGACCGGCGGCCGGCCGCTCACCGGCGGGCTCCCGTGGGCCGGCCCCGGAGGAGCTGCGGAACGTAGTCCGCGAAGGCGGCCTCCCAGCGACGGAGTGGCTCGCCGGACGGCAGCGGCGTCGGGTCGAGGACGGCCCAGGCGGGGACCGCGGAGGGTCGGGGCCAGCTGCTGAGCGGGACCTCCTGGACATCCACCGGCAGGCGGGCGGCCGCCAGGACGGCACGCGCCCAGCCTGCGCGAGAGACGGCGCCGGCATTCACGACGTGGTGGACGCCCGCAGGCGAGCCGGCGCCGAGGATCTCGACGATGGCATCCGCGAGGTCCGCCGCGAACGTGGGCGAGCCGATTTCGTCGCCGACCACCCGCAGGTGCTCGCCAGCGGCATGGGCGCGGTCCCCCGCGGCAAGGATCTTGCCCGGGAAGTCGTTGCCCGGCGGGCCGTACAGCCACGCCGTCCGGACGATCGCGAGCTGTGGCGCGTCCTGCGCACCGGCCCCGGGATCGACGCTCAGCACGCCGCCGCGGCGCAGGAATGCCGCCTGGGCTGCCGTCTCGCCGGCCAGCTTGCTCGACCCGTACGGGTTGCCCGGGGCCGGCCGATCGTCGGGGCCATAGCCCCGCCCGTCGACCCGCCGCCCGTCGAACACCTCGTTCGTCGACACGACGACGAGGTCGACGCCGGCAGTCACGCAGACGTCGGCCATCTCGGCGACGGCGATCGCGTTGCGCCGCATCGCCCGGGCCGGCTCCCGGGCACACCCGTCGACGTCCGTCCATGCCGCCGCGTGGATGACGACGTCGGGAGCATCCCGCCCGACGACACGCGCGGCCGCACCGGGATCGTCGAGATCGTAGTCGGGCCGGCTCCAGCGCAGCGGCCCGAACGGGCCGGTGAACGGCGCGTCCCCCAGGGCGGCCACGAGGGCGCGGCCGAGGCGGCCCCCCGCGCCGGTCACGGCGACGCGCATCAGCCGTGCTCCGGGGGCGGGGTCGCCGCCGGCGAGGACGCCGCGATCCGCTCGCCGTACTGGCGCGCGTAGTAGGCGTCCCAGTCCCCGCTGCGGGCGGCCCGCCACCAGGCGGGGTTGTCGCGGTACCACGCCACGGTCCGGGCCAGCCCCTCGTCGAAGCCGATTTTGCTGGTCCATCCCAGGGCGCCGAGGCGGGCGCCGTCCATCGAGTAGCGCCGGTCGTGGCCGGGCCGGTCGGCCACCGTCCGGACGAGCGACCACGGCTTCCCCAGGAGGGCCAGGAGGCGGGCTGCAACGTCCCGGTTCGTGAGCTCGGCCTCCCCCGGGACGTTGTAGACGGCGCCGGAGGCACCGTGCTCGAGGACATGGGCGATGGCCCCGGCATGGTCGCTGACGAAGAGCCAGTCCCGGCGCTGGAGCCCGTCGCCATAGAGCGGCAGCGGCTGGTCCTCCAGCGCGTTGGTCACGAACAGCGGAATCAGCTTCTCGGGATGGTGGTACGGGCCGTACGTGTTCGAGCCCCGGGTGATGACGACATCGACGCCGTAGGTCACGTGGTATGCCCGGGCAAGCAGCTCCCCGGAGGCCTTTGCGGCCGCGTAGGGGGAGCGCGGCGCCAGGGGATCGGTCTCGACCGAGCTCCCCACCTCGATCGAGCCGTAGACCTCGTCGGTGGAGACCTGCAGGAAGCGCGGGGCCGCTCGCTCGCCGGCGCGCGCCCGCTCGGTCTCGGCTCGCACCGCCTCCAGCAGGACGTATACGCCGTCGACGCCCGTCCGCAGGAATGCCGCCGGGTCGAGGATGGACCGGTCGACGTGGCTCTCGGCGGCGAAGTTGACCACGGCGTCGGCGTCGGCCACCAGCGGCCGCACCGTCGCCGGATCCGCGATGTCGCCGCGGACGAAGCTGAAGCGGGCGGCCTGCTCGGGATCGGCCTCCACGTCGGCCAGGTTGGCCCGGTTGCCGGCGTACGTCAGCTTGTCGAGGACGGTGATCGTCGTCCCGTCGCGGCGCCGCAGGACGTCGCGGACGAAGCAGCTCCCGATGAAGCCCGCCCCACCCGCGACGAGGACCCTCCGGGGCCGATCGGCTCCGGTCACGTGGACGGGCGCGCCGGGGGCGGAGCGAGGTGGCCCTCCGCCTCGGACGCGGCGGCGAGCTCGGCCGCTCGAAGGAGGGAGGGCACCGTGCCGGCATCCGTCCAGTGGCCCTCGTACAGGGGGGCGTACAGGCCGCCGGCCGCCACGTAATGGTTCAGGACATCGGTGATCTCGAACTCGCCGCGTCCCGACGGTGCGAGGGCGTCGATCACGTCGAAGGCGTCCGGGCGCAGGAAGTAGACGCCGATCGGGATGAGGTTGCTCCGCGGGCGGACCGGCTTCTCCTCGAAGCCGACGACGCGGCCGGCCGCGTCGAGCTCGGCGACGCCGAAGCGCTCCGGGTCGGGCACCTCGTAGAGCAGCGTGCCGCCGCCCCAGGGTCCCTCGGCGAAGGCGCGGGCAACCGGCTCGAGCGCCGGTCCGCGCAGGATGTTGTCGCCGAGGACGACGCAGAAAGAGTCCTCGCCCACGAACTCTCGCGCCAGGCCGATGGCGTGGGCGATCCCCAGCGCGCCGCGCTGGTAGCGATAGGTCAGGCTGAGGCCGAAGTGCTCGCCGTCCCCCAGCAGCTCGACGACGTCGCCGACGCTCTTCCCCCCGACGATGACCAGGACCTCCCGGATCCCCATGCCGGCGAGGGTCTCCAGCGGGTAGTAGATCATCGGCCGGTCGTAGATCGGCAGCAGGTGCTTGTTCGTGACGATCGTGAGAGGGAACAGCCGCGTGGCGGTGCCGCCCGCGAGGATCAGGCCCTTCATGCTGGCTCTACCTTAGCAGGGCGCACAGGCACGGCCGGGCGCGACGCTACGGCCGCCGGGTCGGGCGGGCCGCCGGGGCCTGCGTCGCGAAGGGCTGCTCGGAGTCCGGCAGCGTGCCGTCCGGGTTCACGTTCTTGGTGGGCAGGAGGTCCGTGCCGGGGATGCCTCCCTGGTAGTTGGTGATGACGAGGACCGCCTCCACGCGGTTCAGGTCGACGGCGGAATCGACGAACGCTGTCTGGACGATGGCGTTCGGGTCGCGGGTGACGTCGATGATCCGTCCGATCACCAGGCCCTTCGGATACGGCGAGCGGATGGCCGCCCCCAGGCTGATCCCGGCCGTGACGACTTCGTCGCCGAGGGTGATCCGCTGCGTGGCGTCGATCTTGTCCATGACCAGGGCGCCACCGAGGTCGCCGACCACCTCTCCGGTGGCCCTGCTGGTGGCGATCTCGCCGATGACGGTCGAGGCGGGATCGTTGATGAGGGTCACCTGCGCGGCGCTCGTCCCGATGTCCGTGACGCGTCCGACCAGCGCTCCGCCGGCGCCGATGACCACGTCGCCGAGCCGGATGCCGTTCTCGCTCCCGGCGTCGATCATCACCACCCGGTTGACGTCGAGCAGCTCGCGCGAGATGACGCGCGCCGCGACGGTCGAGTACTTGAGCGTGTTGCGGATCGCGAGGAGTGCCGTCAGCTGCTCGTTCTCCGTGGCCAGCGCCCCGAGCGTCCGGTTCTGCTGCTGCAGCCGGTCGTTGTCGGAGCGGAGCGTGGTGTTGTCGCGACGCAGCCGGTCGATCTCGGCCGCGGCGTCGACGACCGAGCGCACCTGGGCACCTGCAGCGTTCACGGCGTCGGCGAACGGCGAGAGGGCGAAGGCCAGGCCGCGCTGCAGCTCGGCGACGGGCGCCGTCGCGCTGGCGATCATGAGGATCATCGAGACCCCCACCAGGATCGAGAAGACGACCGCGCGGCGCCGGGCGATCCGCGGCGCGCGGTGTCCGTAGCCGGCGAGCCGGCCTGTCATCACGCCGCCCCTACCGCAGCGGCCGGGAGTAGGTGTCGGCCACCAGCACGCGCTTCATCCGGTCCAGCTCCTGCAGCACGACGCCCGTGCCGCGGGCGACGCAGGTCAGCGGCTCGTCGGCGATGTGCACCGGCATCTGCGTCGCCTCGGCGACGCGGCGATCGAGGCCGAGGAGGAGGGCTCCGCCGCCGGCGAGGACGATGCCCTGGTCCATGATGTCGGCGACGAGCTCCGGGGGCGTCTCCTCGATCGTGTCCTTGATCGTGTCGACGATCTGCTGCACGGACGGCTCGATCGCCTCGCGGACCTGGTCGGCGCCAACCTCGACGCTGCGCGGGAGACCGGTCAGGAGGTCGCGGCCGCGCAGCAGGACGCGCTGGGCGTCCCAGTCGCCGGGGTACCCGGACCCGATGGCGATCTTGATGTCCTCGGCGGTGCGCTCGCCGAGGAGGAGGTTGTACTCGCGGCGGGCGAAGGCGACGATGTCCATGTCCATCTCGTCGCCGCCGATGCGGATGCTGCGACTGACGACGATGCCGCCGAGGCTGATGACCGCGACTTCCGTCGTCCCACCGCCGATGTCGACGATCAGGGAGCCGGTCGGCTCCGAGACGGGGAGCCCGGCGCCGATCGCGGCGGCCATGGGCTCCTCGATCAGGCGGGCCCAGCGGGCACCGGCGTTGAGGGCGGCATCGCGGACCGCCCGCTTCTCCACCTCGGTGACGCCCGACGGGATCCCCAGCACCATCCGCGGCCGCGGGATGAGCCCGATCCGGTCGTGGACCCGGTGCACGAAGTACTTGATCATCTGCTCCGTGACGTCGAAGTCGCTGATGACGCCGTCGCGCAGGGGACGGATCGCGATGATGTTGGCCGGCGTGCGGCCCACCATCCGCTTTGCCTCGGCCCCGATGGCCAGGACCTTCTTGGTCTTCGCGTCGATGGCCACGACGCTCGGCTCGCTGATGACGATCCCGCGGTCGCGCACGTGAACGAGCGTGTTCGCGGTCCCGAGGTCGATGCCGATGTCGCGGGAGAAGATGCCGAGAAGCGCGTCGAACATGGTGCGGGCGGGGTGTCCTTCGTGTGGATCGCTCGGGGCCGCCCGCTCCGGGCGCCCCGTGGTCTCGAGGGCGCGCGGCGGCGCGTGCGGCCGTTCCTGGCCGCGGCCGGAGTATACCCCGGAGCCGCCGCACGACCGTGCACGCGGCGGGAACGCTCACTCGGCCACGGGCACCCGCCTCCGCAGCCCGGGACCGGCACGGTCGAACGCGACGCCCCTGTCGCGCAGCGAGACGAACGCGTCGTGCCCGACGACCACGTGGTCCAGCAGCTCGATGTCGAGGAGACGGCCGGCCGCCAGCGCCTCGGCCGTGAGATGCAGGTCGTCGGGCGACGGCGTGGGATCGCCGGACGGGTGGTTGTGCACCAGGATCGCGCCGGCGGCGTTGACCCGGACGGCATCCCGGAAGAGCTCGCCGACGCGCACCAGGGAAGCGGAGACGTTCCCCTGGTAGACGGTGACCACCTTCAGGACGGAGTTCTTGGAGTTCAGCAGGACGACCCGCAGCTCCTCGCGCTCCAGGTGACCCATCAGCGGGATCAGCCGTTCGGCGATGTCGCGCGGGGCCCGGACGATCCAGCGCCCGGTTGGCCAGTCGGCGACGAGCCGCCGCCCCAGCTCGAAGGACGCGGTCAGCTGAGCCGCCTTCGCCGCGCCGACACCGGGCAGGTCCACCAGCTCGAGCTCGCTGGCGCGGGCCAGCCCCGCGAGGCCGTCGTGACGGGCGAGCGCCTCCTCGGCCAGGTCGACCGCACCGAGGCCGCGGGCCCCCGAGCCCCAGACGAGCGCGATGAGCTCGGCGCTCGTCAGGCCGCCGACGCCGCGAGCGGCCAGGCGCTCGCGTGGACGCTCGTCCGCCGGGATCTCGCGGATCGCCCGCCGCGACCGGCCGGGCGCCGGAGCGGGCAGCTGAGCGGATGCCGGACGTGGCTGGACCATCGAGCGCCTCCTCGCGCAGGCGGGACGGGGGGACGTCCCCGGGGCCACGTCCCGGTCTCGCCCGACGAGTCCTCGGCGTGCGACCCGACGTCGCGTGGGTCCCCGGGCCCGGACGACGGAGCCCGCCGATTCCCCCGCCATCCGAACCCGAGGACGTCCGCATGCTAGAAAAGGTCGCTCACCGGGCACTCACCCCCGACTTGCCGTGACTCCCGGCCGGCGGATCGCGATCTGCCGTCCTGGCGGGGCTCCGGCAGCGGCGGCCATGCGCGCCCCGGTGCGGCCGCGGCGCGCTCCACGGTCGTGGCCCGGCGTGCGTCCCGGATGGGGCCCGGGTCAGCCCGTCGTCGCCCCCGACCCGAGGGCCACGAGCAGGACCGGGATCGCGTTGTATGCGGCGTGGAGCGCGATCGGGGCCACGAGCGTGCGCCGCCGCAGGAAGACCCAGCCCAGGACGAGCCCGACGGGAAGACGGACGGCAAACGCGATGAGCGCCGTCTTGAGCGCCGTCTCGAAGTCGTTGCCGACGAGCGTCACGACGTGGACCAGGGCGAAGAAGACCGCGCCTCGCACGATCGCCGCCCGGACGCCCGCCGCCCGCGCCCAGGCGGTCGTCGCGAAGCCCCGGAAGAACGTCTCCTCCCAGAGCGGGGCGATGACCACGGCGACCAGCAGGTTGACCAGCACGCCGGCTGGATCGCGCGTGGGAGGGAGCGGCGACTGGGGGGCGACGCCCATGAGCGCCACGAGGATGGCCGCGAGGAGCAGCGAGCCGAAGAGGGTCGGCACCGCGAGGGCGATGCCCCAGGCAACGTCGGCTCCCGCCGAGCCCTCGCCTGGCCCGGGCAGCCGGAACCCCATCTCCCTCCAGCCGAGCGAGCCGGGCGAGACGACCACCAGGGCGACCAGCCCGACGGAGACGACTGCCGAGATGAGCACCGACGCGAGGACGGCGCCCGGCCCATCCGGCACGGCACCCAGCGCGCCGAGGGCAAAGCCGGCCACCAGCGTGAGCGCGAACGAGGCGCAGAAGACGAGCACAGGCGCGGGGCCCGCATACGTGGCCCCGTCGGCGCGTCGCTGGAGCGCCTGCGAGCCGGCGCCGGCCGTCAGGCCGCAGCCGAGGAAGGCGACGCCCACGACGAACGCCAGACGCGCCCCGCTTCCCCCGCCGCCTGCGACGGCGATGAAGACGGCCCCGAGCCCGGCGATGGCGAGGGCCCAGGCGGCGAGATACAGCCCGGGCGCGGCGCGACCCTCCAGGTCGAATGTCGACCGGCGCCGGGACGGCGAGGCGTCCCGTCCGGCCACGTCCGACGAGTCGGGCGGCGTGTCCGGTTCGCTGCCCAGGTCAGGTCGAGCGACCCGAGGCGGGGTCCCGACGTCATTCGTCGCGGCGTGCTCCACCGGCGACGGCGCGGGGAGGTCGTCCTGCGTCGTGGCTCAGCCCTGCGCGGAGGGACCCGACGCCGCGCCACCTGCGCGCTGCGGCGTGGCGCTCGCGGCATTCCCCGGCGCCCGCGCGGCACGTGTCGTGCGCGTCGTCGACACCGCCGCGGCAACCGGAGCGACGTCGTGCGCCGGGACGATCCCGGGCGGCGCCTCGCGGACCGGCCGCGCCGGCATGGTCCCCACCGCCGCGAGCGCGTCGCGTCGCTCGAAGTCGCGTCCGCACCAGGCGCACAGCGACCAGTCCAGCCCGACCAGCTTGCTGCAGTGCGGGCAGACGCGCTTCAGGCGGGTCCGGCAGGTGGGGCAGATGATCCAGTCCTCGTCGACCTTGCGGCCGCAGGTGGCGCAGTGCTCGATCTGCTCGATCTCGGCGATCAGGGCTTCCTCGGCGAGGCCGCGCTCGTACGCCTCCCCCAGGCGCTCCTGGGGCCGGATGATCCGGTACACGAGGACGCCGAACAGGAAGAAGACCGGCGTGAACCCGATGACGAGC
The DNA here is from genome assembly GCA_963776285.1 of uncultured Chloroflexia bacterium. Taxonomy (GTDB): domain Bacteria; phylum Chloroflexota; class Limnocylindria; order Limnocylindrales; family CSP1-4; genus CTSoil-043. The sequence continues at coordinate 784,529 of CAVZLW010000007.1, read as the reverse complement.
GCGGCGGCCAGGTAGGGCATGACCGGGTTGGCCGTGCGGCCCTGCATGTCGCGGAAGGCCCAGTAGGCCGACGCCAGCCAGATCACGACGACGTAGACGCCGATCGCCTGGAGGCCCATCTTGACGAGCGGGCTGTTGAAGAACGAGGCGATCGAGTCGCCGATCCCCGAGAGGAAGCTCAGGTCCATGCGGTGGGGTCACCCACCTCCGTGCGAAGGGCTCTGTCGTGCCTCGAAGGCTGCTCGCCGGCGTGACATTCGCCGCAGTGTAGCAGGGAGATGGCGGCGTTCCGCCGTCGGGCGCTCATCCGACGGGCGGGCCGGCCACTGCGTGACGCGCCGCGCGACCACGTGTCTCGGGGCCCGGCACGCCGAGCGCCCCGCCTTCGGGCGCACGGCGGAGCAGCTCGGCTGTCACGAGGGTCGCCCGACCCGCGGCGGCGATCCCCGCGAGGACGAGCGCGGCGATCCACGCCGCGGCCATGGCCAGGCCGACCAGGAGCACGCCGACAGGGTCGATCTCGCCGACGAGCGCCTGCCGCGCCGCGCTCCAGGCCGCGGCGATGGCCCACGTCGCCGGGATCAGGGCGAGCGCGCTGAGCAGGCCGGCGACGAGCACGGTGAGCGCCGTTCCGACCGGCGCACGCAACGGGTCGGCGATCCCGCCGCCGAGCGCCCGCGGCACCGATGCACCCAGGAGCACGGCGCGCCGGGTCGCAAACCCGCCGACGATCTCGGCGGCCAGCCAGCCCACGAGCACGGCCAGGCTGGCGGCCGGGGTGCCGGCCAGCACGCGAAGCAGGAGCGGCGCAGCGACGTCGCTCGGCAGGGTCAGCTCGTGATAGGCAGTCGCGATCCAGGCCGGGATGCCTGCCGCGGCGACGGCCGCCACCGGGACGAGGAGCACCAGGCGCAGCACGACGACCCGGGCGACGGCGCGGCCGACGTCCTCCCGCGGGGCAAGTGCCATGAAGGAAGCGCCGCGATCTCCCGGCGCCGGCTCGGCGTGGCCGGAGGGACCGCCGTCCGGATCGGGCGCGACCGTCGCCCGGTGGAGCGCGGTCTCTGCCGCCGCGGCGACGATCGTCCCGACCAGGACCAGGATGGCGACCGCCGCGGTCCCGGCGACGACCAGGGCGACGAGTCGCGGGCTGGGACCGCCGGGGGTCAACGAAGCCGGCCCGACGACGTTCGCGAGGCCGATGAAGGTCGGCAGCACCACGATCGGCAGGGCCAGCACCACGACGCCGCCGCGCGCGAGGAACGCGACGAGGGCGTAGATCCAGAGCCGTGGGCGCCGCGCCGTCACGGCGATCGCGGCGGCGGCCCCCCGGCGCCACCGGACGGGGGCGCGGGCCGTCCCGCCCGCCAGGACATCGATCGGGGTCCCGTCCAGCTCCTCGAGAGAGCCCTCCGGCGGGACGTCGCCCGTCGTCGCCCGCGATGATGATCGCGAGGCGTCCCCCCCTCACGGCGCGGGCGACGGGCTCCCGCCTGTCAGGATGGAGAGCTGCTGGAGCGTCCTCTCCACCTCGGCCATCTCCACGCCGTAGGCCGCGAAGTCGCCGCGTCGCAGCGCCGCCTGGGCAGCCTGGAAGTGGTCGTTCGCGTAGCGGATCAATGCCTGGACGTCGGACGCAGGCGGCGTCACGCTCGGACCCGTGCTCGGCGGGGGCGTTGGCGAGGCGCCCGGCGATGGGCTGGCTCCGGGGCTGGGGCCGGGGCTGGGGCTGGGGCCTGGACCTCCGGCGAGGAGCAGGGTCAGCGCCTGTTCCAGCGTGTCGCCCCAGGCGACCTTCGTCGGGCTTGCGACGACGATCTTCGTGAACTCCGGGATCGCCGAGCCGGTCGACTGGAGGTAGATGGGCTCCAGGTAGATGATCGAGTCCTGGACCGGCACGACGATGAGGTTCCCGCGGACAACCTCGCTGCCGGACTGGTTCCAGAGCGTGATCTGCGAGCTGATCTGCGGATCCTGGTCGATCCGAGCCTCGATCTGGACCGGCCCGAAGATGGACGTGTCGCGCGGGAAGCGGTAGACGCGCACGCTGCCGTAGACCTTGCCGTCGTTGCGCGCCGCGACCCACGCGATCATGTTGGGCCGGGTCGCCGGGACCATCGGCTGGAGCAGCAGGAACTCGGGGTTCTGCTCGCCCGGCATCCGCATGTAGACGTAGTACGCCTCGAGCGGCAGCTGGCCGGTCTGCGCGGTCGGCGCCAGGGGCACGGTCCACAGGTCGTCGCCCTGGTAGAACGTCAGCGGATCCGTCACGTGGTAGCGGGCGAACACGCGGGTCTGCACGTTGAAGAGCTCCTCCGGGACGCGCAGGTGCGTCCGGAGGTCGGCAGGGAGGTCGCTGAGCGGGTGGAAGAGCGTCGGGAAGACGCCCTCCCAGGCCCGGATCAGGGGATCGCTGGGATCGGCCACGTAGAACGTCATCGTCCCGTCGTAGGCGTTCATCACGATCTTCACGCTGTTCCGGAGGTAGTTGAAGGTCTGTCCCGCGAGGCCGCTCTTCTCTCCCAGGGCGGATCCCGAGAATTCCTGCGCGTTCGGGAAGCGGTCCGTCAGGGTGTAGGCGTCCTGGATCCAGACCATCTGCCCGGTGTCGGTGACGACCGTGTAAGGGTCCTTGTCGAAGGCCAGGAAGGGAGCGATCCGACCAACCCGGTCGGCCAGGCTGCGGTGCATCAGGAGCTGGCTCTGGGACGTGATCTGGTCGGAGATCAGCAGGTTCAGGTCGCGGAAGCGCGCCGCGAAGAGGAGCCGGCTCAGGATGCTGTCGAGCTTGATCCCGGTCGTGCCGGTCCAGCGCGTCTGGACCTGGTTCCCGGTGCCGGTCGTGCCGTCGCCGGTTCCCAGGGGGTAGTCGAACTCGTCCTGCTGCGCGCCGACGATGACCCAGTCGCTGGGCCGCTCCCCGAAGTAGATGCGTGGCTGGGTCACCGCCGGGGCGCCGTCCAGGGAGCGAGGTGGCATGTCGCGGATCCACAGCCGCGGGAGGCCCTGCTGGTCGACCTCGTTGACGGGGACCATCGTGAGCCCGAAGCCGTGGGTGAACACGATGCGCTGGTTGACCCACGAGCCACCCTGCGTGTTCTTCTCGGGCGCCAGCTCGCGCGCCGACAGCATGACCTGGCGGGTCTCTCCATTGACCGGGTAGCGGTCCACGTCGACGTCGTAGAAGTCGTAGTACTGCCGCAGCGTCTGGATCTGGTCGAGCGTGGTCTGGAGCGGGCGGTAGTCCCAGAGGCGCGCGTTCTTGAACGTCGAAGCCTCGTCGACGAGGTCTTTCGCGGTGAGCGGCGCATCGCCCGCGTAGCTCTTGTCCTCCCAGGCGCCGACGCCGAAGCTGAGCCGCGTCATGCTGACGTTGTTCTGGATGTACGGCTGCTCCTGGGCGAACTGGTTCGGGTCGACGGTGAACCGCTGGACGACCTCCGGGTAGACCTGGACCAGGAGGATCGACAGGCCGAACCAGACGGCGATCCCGGCGCCGAGGGGCCAGACCCAGCGCGTGAAGGCGCCGCCGACCAGGAGCGCCGCGACGACGCCGGCGACGATGGTCAGCGCGTCGTAGGCGAAGAAGAGCGTCGCCTGGTCCGTGTAGCTGACGCCGGTGGCGACGCCGCGCGTGCTATAGACGAGCCCGAGCTTGTCGAGCTGGTAACCCGCGGCGACGGTGAGCAGGTAAAGGCCCCCGAGAACGCCCAGGTGGACCCGCACCGGCGTCGGGAACCCGCCGCCGCGCGCTGCGGCCAGCAGGTAGCGGCCGCCGGCGACGACCAGGGCCGCGATCAGGAGCCCGCCGAGCACCGACTGGATCAGTCGCAGGAAGGGGAGCTGGAACAGGTAGTAGGAGACGTCGCGGTGGAAGACGGGGTCGACGACGGCGGGCGCGCTCGCCGTCGCGAAGGTCACCTGGTGCTGCCACAGCAGGACGGTCTCCCAGCTGCCGGCGAGCGTCGCGGCGGTGCCGAGCGCGGCGAGGACGGCGACGACCACCAGCCCGCCGATCGCGAGCGGCGAGAGGTCGGGGATCTCATCGGTCTCGAAGGTCATCGTCGGTCGCTGCAGCGGCCCATCGTCGCCCGGGCGGCCGAACCCGCCCCGGCGCGGGCCGCCGAACGGGTCGCCGCGCCCCAGCTGGGCCTCGGTCGTCGAGCGGGCGGCCTCGCCCAGGCGGCCCATGAAGCCGCGCACGCGCTGGGACGCGGCGTCGCTCGGTGGCGGGGCCATGCGCCCGGCAAGCCACAGGTTCGCGAAGAGGAAGACCAGCGCAGCGAGGAGGCCGGCCAGGAACAGGCCGACCTGCGAGCCCAGGCGGGTCCAGAAGACGGGGTCGAAGCCGACGCTCTGGTACCAGATGGCGTCCGTGGCGAGGTCCAGGCCCGCGCCGAGCAGGAAGACCGCGGCAAAGAGGATCAGGCCGACGACGACGAGGAGAACCTGCGGGCCGAGCCCACCCATGCGATCGCGCCAGGAGCCGCCATCGTTCGGGCCGCCCCCGGGTCGCCGCGGCGGGGAGCCGCCCGCCCCGCCGCGACGCCGACGAGGTCCGCGCCGAGCCGGCGGGATCGTGATCGGCTCCTCGGTCGGACGGTCCTCGTCGGGTTCGTCGGACGCGGCAGCCCCCTGCGTGGCGTGCTCGTCCGTCTCGGCGCCATCGGCCGGCCCGGCGTCGGCCTTCGGGGCGGCGGCCGGCGTGCCCTCCGGGTCCCGGTCGCCGGGGCCGTCCTCCGGGCCGTCGTCCGGGCCGCCGTCGGGCTTGTCGTCCGGGTCGCCTGGCCGCGGGTCACGGCCGCCCGCGCCACGGGCCTGGCGTTCGTTGAGCTCGCGGAGGAAGTCGTCGAACAGGTCGCGCATCGGGCACTACTCTACGCGCCGCCCTGCCGGCGCGTGCGGGGTCACGGGTCAGGGCCGGTGGACGGCCTCCACCGCCCGGCGGAACGCGGCCAGCGCGACGTCCGCGAGCTTGCTCGGCGTCAGACCAGCGGCCCGAGCCGGCTCCCAGCGGACCGCGAGCTGGACGACCAGCGGGGCGCTCCACGGGTGCGCCGGGTCCCCGGGCGGAATGGGAAGCCGCAGGCGCAGCTGCTGGCGGCCTCCGTCGTCGAGGACGAAGCCGGACAGCCCGCCCGACAGGAGCGGGCCCAGCCGGGCGTGCGGGGGGTCCGGCGGGGGTCCGGCGACCGGCGCAACCGCACGGCACGGCACGATGCCTTCGTCGTCGGCAACCCACAGGACGGCCAGCCACCAGCCCTCGATCTCCTCCGGCCGGTCGATCCCGGCGCGGAGCCGGCGGTCACCCAGCGCGACCTCGTGCTCGCGGATGAACGAGGCGGCGGGAGGCGGGAGGCGAGTCGTCACCGGGACAGGATACGAGCAGCATTCGGGCGGCCGGTGCTGGCCGGACGACATGGCCGGCGCCGGACGAGGCAGCCGGCAGGGGACGGTGCGACGCGCCGCCTACGCGTCGGCGGGCGGCTCCGGGGGCGCCTCCGGCGGGGGCGCCTCCTGCGTGGGGGCCGGCGCCGGTCCGGCCGGTGCCGGTGGGGAGGCATCCGGGATCGCGTCGTCCTCGGTCTCCATGGCCGTGACCTCGGCCTGCAGCGACGCGAGGCGGGCATCCATCTCGAGCCGCAGCATCTCCTTCCGCACCTCGAGGTCGGGTGGCGCGAGGGCCGGCAGCTCGGAGTCCGTCGGGAGCGTGTCGTCGTCCCCGCTCGCGAACAGCGAGCCCAGGGGCCTGACCCCTCGCGGCGCCGCCGCCGAGGCGGTGAACGACGGGTCGACCGCGGTCACGCCGAGGATCTCGACGCCCTCCGATTCCACCAGCCGGGCGTCGCAGCTGGGGCACGCCGGGGCGTCGGCGTCGGGCAGCGGAGCGGAGCACCAGGGGCAGACGGCCGCTGCTCCTGTCGCGACGGGTGGGCTCTGGCGCGCGGCATCGTCGGGCATGCCGGGAATCCTACCTGCGCAGGCCTGACACGTCACCTTGCGGTGCACGGCCCGTGGTGCGCCCACGCACTGGCGCCGTCACTCCCACTCGATCGTCGCGGGTGGCTTGCTGCTGATGTCGTACACGACGCGGTTGACCCCCGCGACCTCGTTGACGATCCGGGACGAGATCCTGGCGAGGAGGTCGTACGGGAGCTTGGCCCAGTCTGCCGTCATGCCGTCCTCGGACGTCACCGCCCGGATGGCGCACACGTTGGCGTAGGTCCGGCCGTCGCCCATCACGCCGACGCTGCGGAGCGGCGTGAGGATGGCGAACGACTGCCACAGAGACCGGTACAGGCCCGCCGCCTTGATCTCGTCGATGACGATCCAGTCGGCGTCGCGGAGGGTCTCCAGGCGCTCGGCCGTCACCTCGCCCACGATCCGGATGGCCAGCCCGGGACCCGGGAACGGCTGGCGCAGGACCATCGCCTCGGGAAGCCCCAGCTCCTGGCCGACCAGCCGGACCTCGTCCTTGAAGAGGTAGCGCAGCGGCTCGATGAGGGTGAAGCGCAGGTCCTCCGGGAGCCCACCGACGTTGTGGTGGGTCTTGATCTTCTGGGCCGCCTTCGTCTCGGGCGCGGTCGACTCGATGACGTCCGGGTAGAGCGTCCCCTGGGTCAGGAAGTCGATCCGGCCGATCTTCGCCGCCTCCTCCTCGAAGACCCGGATGAACTCGTCGCCGATGATCCTGCGCTTCTGCTCCGGGTCGGTGACTCCCGCCAGCCGGGCCAGGAAGCGGTCACGGGCGTCAACCATCACCAGGCGCATCCCGAGGTTCTGCTCGAACGTGAGGCGGAGGAGCTCGGACTCCTTCTTCCGCATCAGGCCGTGGTCGACGTAGATGCAGGTGAGGCGATCGCCGACCGCGCGGTGCACCAGCGCGGCGGCCACGGCCGAGTCCACCCCTCCCGACAGGGCGCAGATCACCTTGCCGTCGCCGCCCGTCTCGCGAGCGTGAGCGTCCACCCGCGAGCGGATCTCGTTGATCGTGGAGTCGATGAAGTTCGCCGGCGTCCACGTCGGGCGGGCGCCCGCGATCCCGACGACGAAGTTGCGCAGCACGTCACGGCCGCGGGGCGTGTGCACGACCTCGGGGTGGAACTGGATGCCGTAGAGGCGGCGCTCGGCGTCGACGAGACCGGCGAACGGGGTCGAGGGCGTCTGGGCCGTGGCGACGAAGCCGGCGGGCAGACGGGTGATTGAATCGCCGTGGCTCATCCAGACCGGCTGGTCCCGTTCGAGCCCGGCGAACAGCCGGTCCTCGCCGGAGATGGTCATCGTCGCGGGGCCGTACTCGCGGTGCGTCGCCGGGACGACGTCCCCGCCGAGCTCGAGCGCCATCAGCTGGGCGCCGTAGCAGATGCCGAGGACGGGAATCCGGCCGTTCCAGATGGCGGGATCCGGCCGGGGCGCGCCGTCGTCGTAGACGGAGCTGGGACCGCCCGACAGGATGATCGCGCGGGGCCGCCGCCGCTCCAGCTCCGCGTACGGAGTGTCATGGGGCAGCAGCTCCGAGTAGACGTGGAGCTCGCGGACGCGGCGCGCGATGAGCTGGGCGAACTGGCTGCCGAAGTCGAGGACGACGACGACGTCCGGCTCGGCGCCGCTGGCCTCGCCGCGGGGGAGCGAGCCACCCGGGACGTCGAGGTCGGGGCGAGCCGCCGCCGAGGCGTCCAGGGCCACCTCGAGGTAGGCCTCCACCTCGGCGTCGTCAGGGGCGAGGATCCGGTGGCCCGCGTTCGCGAGCTCGCCGTGGACGGTCCTGCCGCGCTGCCGGCTCGGCTGCTCGTGGTCGTTCACGGTTCCACCCGAAGGGGCTCGGCCCGCCGGTCGTTCGTCCGCCCGCTCTGGCTCCCCGGGGCTCGCCGGCCGCCGCTGCTCCGCCTCGCTCAAGCGCCGCCTCCTCCATGCCCGTCCGTTCCGGGAAGTCTACCGGCCGACGGGGCGTCGGCGGGCGGCGGTGGGCGGCCGCCGCGTCGGCGAGCCGCCGGCATCGAGTGGCAGAGAGCGGGCCGCGGGACTCCCGTACGGTGCAGGGGAACGACGACCGGGACCATCGTCACGCAGCGCGCACGCGCGAGAGAGCTATTCTCGGCCCACTGGCAAGCATTGGGGAGATTCCGTGCGCGCTCACCTTCGGATTCGGGTGCTGGCGGCGACGCTGGCAACCCTGCTGGCATTTCCCGTCGCATCCGCGGCACCAGCCCTGGCTGCCGGGGCGACGCATCTCCTCGTGGCGACGTCCGCCTCCACACCCCAGCAGGCCGGCGTGGCGTTCGACGTCACCGTGACCGCGCTCGACGGCGCCGACGCGGTGGATGAGACGTACGCCGGAACCGTCCACTTCGCCGGCGGCGGGCTCGGCGCGAGCCTCCCGGCCGACTACACCTTCCAGGAGGGCGATGCGGGCGTCCACACCTTCCCGGGTGGGGTCACCCTCACGGCGGCCGGCGACCGGTCGATCGCCGTTGCCGACAACGTCGACGGCTCGATCGGCGGATCGGCGGACGTGACGGTCGGGCCGGCGCCGGCGACGACGCTCGTCGTGTCCGGGTACCCGGGCTCGACCGACGTCGGCGTGAGTCACGCCTTCTCCGTCACGGCGCACGATTCGTACGGCAACGTCGCGACGGGCTACGCCGGCACCGTCCACTTCAGCAGCGACGACAGCGCGGCGACGCTGCCGGGCGACTACGACTTCGTCCCCGGCGACAATGGCGCGCACGGGTTCAGCGCGAAGTTCGGGACGGCCGGAAGCCACTCCCTCACGGCCAGCGACACTCTCGTCCCCTCGATCCAGGGCAGCCAGTCGGGCATCGCCGTCGACAAGCTGCCCCAGGCCATCACCTTCGACCCGCTCCCCGACCGCACCTATGGCGACAGCCCGTTCGTGCTGGATGCGACGACCACGTCGCCCCTGCCGGTCTCCTTCAGCGCCACCCCGTCCGCGGTCTGCACTCTCTCCGGCGACCAGCTGACCCTCGTGGGCGCCGGCCCCTGCACCGTCACCGCCTCCCAGGGCGGCAACGCGACCTGGGCGGAGGCGACGCCGGTCCACCAGACCTTCGAGGTCCTCCCCCGTCCGATCACGCCGCACATCACCGCGGCCGGGAAGCCGTACGACGGGACAACCGGCGCGACGATCACCGGCCGGACGCTCAGCGGCGTCCTGCCGGGCGACGTCGGCAACGTGACGCTGACCGGCGGCAGCGCGGCCTTCGCGAGCAGGAACGCGGGCACGTGGACGGTCACCGCGACCGGCCTGGCGCTGGCCGGGTCGGTCGCCGGCAGCTACGCGCTCACCTCGACCAGCGCCACCGCCACCGCCGACATCGCGGCCCGCCCGATCACCGTCTCGGCGCAGCCGAACACGAAGGCCTACGACGGCACGACGTCGGCCGCGGCGCTTCCGACGATCACGAGCGGGTCGCTCGCCGCCGGGGACAGCGCCACGTGGAGCGAGACCTACGCCGACCCGGCCGTCGGCACCAGCAAGACCCTCACCCCGGCCGGCACGGTCGCGGATGGCAACAGCGGGGCCAGCTACGCGGTCACGTTCGTGGACGACACCACCGGCGTGATCACGGCCCGGGGCCTCACGGTCACCGGCATCACGGCCGCCGGCAAGACCTACGATGGGACGACCGCTGCGATCCTGGCCACCGGCGCTGCGGCGCTCGTCGGCGTGGCCGGCGGGGACACGGTCAGCCTGGACACCAGCGCGGCGGTCGGCACCTTCGCCGACAAGAACGTCGCGAACGGCAAGACGGTCGCCGTCTCCGGCCTCAGCATCGCCGGCGCCGATGCCGCGAACTACAGCCTGGCCCAGCCCACGACGACGGCGAACATTACCCCGCGTTCGCTGAGCGTACTTGCGACCGGCGTCGACAAGGTCTACGACGGGACCGCGGCGGCAACCGTCACGCTCTCGAGCACCCAGCTCGCGGGCGACAGCGTCACCCCGGCCCACACCGCCGCCACCTTCGCCACCCCGAACGTGGGGAGCGCCATTATCGTGTCCGTCTCGGGGATCTCGCTCGGGGGCGCCGACGCCGGCAACTACAGCCTCGTCTCCACCACCGCGTCGACGACGGCGAGCATCACGGCCCTCTCGATCACCCCGAGCATCATCGCGTCCGACAAGGTGTACGACGGGACGGCCGTGGCGACCGCCGTGTGCAGCCTCAGTGGCGTGATCGTCGCCGATGTCGCGCACGTGACCTGCGGCGGCACGTCGGCCTTCGACGACAAGAACGTGGCGAACGCCAAGACGGTGATCGCGAGCGGGATCACGCTCGCGGGCAGCGCCGCCGGGAACTACGCGCTGGCCTCGACCACCGTGACGACGACAGCGAACGTCACACCGCGTCCGCTCAGCGTGACGGCGACCGGCGTCGACAAGGTCTACGACGGGACCGCGGCAGCAACCGTCACCCTCCTGAGCAGCCCGGTCCCGGGCGACAGCGTCACCCTGGCCCACACCGCCGCCACCTTCGCCACCCCGAACGTGGGCAGCGCCCTTACCGTGTCCGTCTCGGGGATCTCGCTCGGGGGCGCCGACGCCGGCAACTACAGCCTCGTCTCCACCACCGCGTCGACGACGGCGAGCATCACGGCCCGGGCAGTCACCGTCACCGCCGACTCGAAGTCCAGGGTCTACGGCGATCCCGACCCGGCGCTCACCTACCAGGTCACGAGCGGCGGGCTCGTCGCCGGTGACGCCTTCTCCGGCAGCCTGGCCCGGGTCACGGGCGAGGCGGTGGGGAGCAGGGCGATCCTGCGGGGCACCCTCGGCGCCGGGCCCAACTACGCGATCACGTTCGTCCCGGGCACCTTCACGATCACGAAGGCAGAGCTGACGGCCGTGGCCAACGACAGATCGCGCGCCTTCGGAGCCCTCGATCCGGCCTTCGACGCCGCGTTCAGCGGCTTCAAGCTCGGCCAGACCCTTGGCACGTCGGGCATCACGGGAAGCCCAGCCTGCAGCACGGCTGCGACGGCCACGAGTCCCGTCGGGGCGTACGCCATCACCTGCGGCCCCGGAACGCTCGCCTCGGCCAACTACACCTTCGCGCTCCCGTTCACGGACGGAACCCTGACGGTGACCTCGGCCGGGTCCACGACCTCGGTCACGAGGAGCGCCGCCACCCGCACCTACGGCGATGTTGTGACCTTCACGGCGACGATCGACCCGACCGGTGCCGGCACCGCGACCGGGAACGTGACCTTCCGGGAGGGCGCCCTGCCCCTGGCGACGGTGGCCCTCGACGCGAACGGGGTGGCGACCTTCAGCACGTCCGCGCTGGGCGTCGGCAGCCACGCCGTCAGCGCCGACTACTCGGGCGATCCGAACGTGACGGCCAGCACGTCCGCGGTCGCGGCGACGGTCACCGTCGGCAAGGCGACCCTCACGGTCGCCGCCGACGCCGCGAGCCGCTCGTACGGCGCCGTCGACCCCGCGTTCACGGCCACCCTCACGGGCTTCGCCAACGGCGAGACCCTCGCGACGTCGGACGTCACGGGGGGCGCGACCTGCACGACGAACGCGACCCAGACGAGCGGGGTGGGACCCAGCTACATCACGTGCACGGCCGGCACCCTCGCCTCCGCCAACTATGCGTTCACGTTCGTACAGGGCATCCTGATGATCACGCGCGCGCCGCTCACCGTGACGGCGAACGACGCGACGCGCCAGTACGGCCTGGACAACCCGACGACGCTCGGCGCGACTCTCTCCGGCTTCGCCCTCGGCCAGGACGCGACGACGGCCGGCGTGACCGGGGCAGCCGCGTGCTCGACGACCGCCCAGCCCGCCGATCCCGTGGGCTCGGCGCCCATCACGTGCACCGGCGGCACGCTCGACGCCGCCAACTACGCCTTCACGAGCTTCGTCCCGGGCACGCTGACCATCACGCCGGCGGTGGCCGCCCCCGTGGTCGCCGTCGACCTGAACCCGTCCGCCGCCAGCGAGCTCGTCACCTTCACGGCGACGGTCACGTGGCCGATCGGCACGCCGACGGGGTCGGTCACCTTCTACGAGGACAGCACCGCGCTGTCCGACCCGCTGGCGCTGGTCGGCGGCATGGCCCAGTTCACGACGCCCGCGCCGGGGCTGCCGCTGGGGAACCACGAGATCACGGCGGTCTACTCGGGTGACGGCGCCAGCTTCGCACCCGCCACGTCGGTCCCGTTCACCCAGGTGGTGGGGACGTCCGCCGTGAACGTCGCCCTGGAAGCGAACCGGACGACCTGGGAGACGGGCGTGCCGATCACGTTCAAGGCAACCCTCGTCCCCGTTGCCAGCCACGTCACGGTCGCCGCGACGGGCACGGTCACCTTCCGGGTCGACGGCATCGTCAGGGCGACGGTGCCGGTGGCCCTGGGAACAGCCTCCTACGCCTCGCCGGCGCTCGCGGCCGGCGGGCACTCGGTGTCCGCGACGTATGCCCCGGATGTGCCCGGCGCCGTCTTCTTCACCGCCGGCACAGCCGGCACGCTGACACGGACGGTCGTCGCCAACACGGTCGCCGCCTCGGGAGTCGGGCTGAGCGCAGCGTCGATCTTCCCGTACAAGGACAGCTGGCAGGACACCGTCGTGGTCCGCGGCACGCGCCTGGAGGCGCTCGCGGTGTCGATCGCGATCTACGCCCCCAACGGGCACAAGGTGCTCGGCACCTCGATCGGGCGCGTGTCCGGCGCGTATGCGCTGACCTGGAACGGACGTACCTCGCGGGGCGCCATCCTCCCCGCGGGCAGGTACAAGGTCGTGCAGGTCCTCGCGGACGCGTACGGGGCCCGCAGGACGTACACCTCCTATGTGACCCTCTCCACGAAGCGGATGTACTGGTATTCGGCCGTCATCACCGTCTCGAAGGGGCCACGCAACTTCGCGGCACCAGGGGACCGCCTGGTGCAGGCCCAGTTCAGCACGACCAGCACCTCTCCGCTCAGGATCGTGCCGGATGCTGCGGCCTATGGGCTCGGCTGGACCGGGGTCGGCTACCAGTTCACCCTGCCCGCGGCGTCGACCTATCGGTCGGCCTCCTTCCAGGCACGGGCGGCATGGTCCGGGGCCACGGCACCCAAGCTCGGGTTGATCCCGTGGAGTGCGGGGAACTGGACCACGTCGATGTACAGCTCGACGCGGCCGCGGAGCACGATCGGCACGGTCCCGGCGTCCTACTATGCCCAGACGCTGACCAACCTCGTCGGAATCCGCAGCGGACGGTATATAAGGGCGGCGATCGACTCCTTCGAGCCGCCGACGGGCTACGGTGCCAAGAGCTTCACCTACTCGATCACGGCGGTCCGGCTGGTGGTCCAGTACGGCATCCTGAAGTAGGCCCCGGCGAAGGGCTCCGACGGTCGGCTGGGAGCGGGCTCAGCCGTCGGCCGGGCGGGGGCTCCTGCGGTCGGCCGTGCGCGGGCTCAGCCGTCGGCCGGCCGGAGGCGGAACGCCGGCCCGACGCCCAGGGTCTCGGCCGGCGTCCCGTACTTGAGGATGAGCTGCGTGATCGCGCGCGCCCGGTCGGCGCCCTCGATCTCCTCGGCGCGATAGGCCCGCCGCACGTCGCCGATCGTGCCGTGACAGGCAGGATGGGCGAAGAGGTTCGCGGCCCATGAGGCGCCGGGGCTGCCGGCCGCCACGAGGAGGCTCCCGTCGGGGTCGTCCACGAAGCCGACCGGCGTCCGGATGGCGCGGCCGGTCACGCGACCCGACGTCTCGAGGAGGACGACCTTGCCCCATCCCGCGAGCTGCTCGCCGTATCCCTCGGGCAACTGCCGCCCTCCGGTCAGCCCTGGGCCGCGGCCACGCGGTAGAGCGTGACCGGCTCGGCGACGTTGCGGAGGGCCACCGGCCCGATCGGCTCGAAGACCACGTCGGGCGACCGGCCATCCTCGCCCGCGGCCACCACGACCTCCGAGGTCACCAGGACCTCGCGCGGGCCCGCCCGGCCGGCGACCCGGGCCGCGACGTTGACCGTGTGCCCGAAGTAGTCGCCGTCGCGAGCGATCACGCGACCCGCTGCGATGCCCACGTGGGCATCCGGCAGGTTCGCCTGCGGCACGCCGGCGATGAGCTCGAGGGCGGCGGTGACGGCCGGGCGGGCGGTCGCGAAGTGGAGCATGGCACCGTCGCCGAGGAGCTTGACCACCTGGCCGTCGTGGGCCCGGGCGACACGGTCCGCAACCCCGGCGAGGCCCGCGGCAGAGCGCGCCGCCAGCTCGTCGCCCGATGCCTCGGTCAGGCGGGTGTAGCCGGAGAGGTCCACGAAGAGGATCGCCGGTGGATGCGGGACCCGGGTGGGCACGAGTCCCAGCTGCGAGGCGACCGCCTCGATGGCGTCGACATTGAGGGCGTCGATGGCGCGCTCGAGATGGCGGTCGAGCAACCAGGCCGCGGTCGGCTGGGCCACCCCGGCAATCCGCGACGCGGGCTCCACGACCGCGGCCGACAGGTCCCCCTCGACGCTGGGCTGGCGGCTCGGGGGGGCAGTCACGAACTCGCTGAAGAGCCCTGCCCAGCCGTCGGCCATGCGGCGGGCGGATTCGCCCGCGATCCGTGCGGCGCGGGCGACCGCCTCATCGGACCCGACGTCCCATGCCTCGAGGAACCTCTCGAGCACGAGCTCGTCCGCGAGCCGGATGGGCCGCCCGGGATCCGGGCGGCCAAGGCCGAACGCGGCATACGCCGTGTCGAGGTGTCGAGCACGGGGTCCGAGTGAGGCCGCGAACTCCGCGTAGCTCCGCCCGCTCATCGGGCTCAGCGGCGGCATGATCCGGTCGATGTAGTCGAACGTGATCATGCGCCGCTCCAGGCCCTCGCGGAGCACGTCGAGCGGGATGCCGCCGGCCTCGAACGCGGCCACCGTGCGCACCCGCAGCACGTCGGGCGAGGAGAAGGTCCCGTCCGGGGCCGGCTTCAGGGCGCCGATCGCGGCGAGCTCCCGGACGCGCTCGACGGATGACCCGGCCTGGGCGGCAAGCTCGTCTTCGGTCAGCCTGTCCAGTGCGGGCCCCCTTCCCGCTCGCGGAGCCGCGGTCAGCGGCCGCGGAGCTGCCAGGACTTGCCCTCCGTGGCCACGGACGGCGCGTAGACGATCTCGACGCCCTGCATCTCGCGGATCGAGCGCGCGCCGAGGGCGGCCATCGACTGGCGCAGCGCGCCCACGAGGTTCTCCGTCCCGTCGGTCACGTGGGACGGACCGAAGAGGATCCGCTCCATCGACCCGATCGTCCCGACCTTGATGCGGGTGCCCCGCGGAAGCACGGGCGACGGCGCAGCCATGCCCCAATTCGTGCCTTGCCCGGGCGCCTCCTCGGCGCGGGCGAGAGGCGAGCCCAGCATGACCGCGTCGGCGCCGGCCGCGATCGCCTTCGCGATGTCGCCGCCCTTCTTCATGCCGCCGTCTGCGACCACCAGGATCCAGCGGCCCGTCTCGGCGAAGAACGCATCGCGGGCCGCGGCCACGTCGCTGATCGCGGTGACCTGCGGGACCCCGATGCCCAGCACTTCGCGGGTCGTGCACGCGGCGCCCGGGCCGACCCCGACGAAGACCGCCGCCGCACCCTGCTCCATGAGCGCGTAGGCAGCCTCCGGGTGGGTCGTGTTGCCGACCGCGACAGGGATCGGCATGCGGCGGGCAAACTCGGCAAGGCTCAACGGCTCGTAGTCGGAGGCGAGGTGGCGCGCGCTGCTCACCTGGCTCTGGACGAGGAAGAGGTCGGCGCCGTGGTC
This sequence comes from uncultured Chloroflexia bacterium, assembly GCA_963776285.1. GTDB lineage: Bacteria > Chloroflexota > Limnocylindria > Limnocylindrales > CSP1-4 > CTSoil-043. Next base: position 768,787 of record CAVZLW010000007.1, on the reverse strand, counting down.
GGCGCTGAAGGATCCGAAGCGACGCGCGGCGCCGGGCGTGGCGGCCACGGCGGCCTTCGAGCCGGCAGCGTGGATCTCCTCGATCCGGCGGGCGATCAGGTCCTCGCGGATCGGCGCGGCATAGGCCTCGGCGAGGACGGCCTGGACCTCCGCGTCCGCCGCCGTGGCGATCCGCCCGAGGATCGGCCCGGGATCGTCGTAGCGGGCCTGGACGCCCTCGAGATTGAGCACGGCGAGACCGCCGAGGCCGGCCAGCACGCCGGCGCTCCGGGCATCGACGACGGCGTCCATCGCCGCGGCGAGGACCGGGATCCGGAGAGGGATGCCCGCGAAGTCCTGCTCGAGCGTGACGTCGTTGGGCTCGACCGTCTCGGTGCCGGGTGCAAGCGAGACGTCGTCGAAGCCATAGGTCGGGCGGATCGAGTCGACCTTCGAGCGGAAGTGGCGCCGCGCCGCGGCCTCGGTCGTCTGCATGGTCGATCCGGATCCTCCTGCGCGGCCCACGGTCCCGCGGGCCGTGGTGGATGCCGGTCGCAGCCGCTGAGCCGTCGCCCGCCCTCGCGCATCCGCGGTTCGGGGATTGTACGGCCCTGCGGGTGCGGCGTCCGGAGCCTGTCGTCCGGAGCAGCCGGTGGCCCGGAAGCGCGTGGCCGGTCTATTCCGGGGCCGTGATCACCAGCGTGACGATCCGGCGCCGCAACGGCTCGGCTTCCCAGGCTCGTCCGAGGCGGAACTCGAGCTCGTAGGTGCCCGGCGACGAGACGGCCAGCCGGAAGGCGCGGGTTCCCGCGCCCCCGGCGACCATCTCTCCGGTCTGCGGCCGGAAGTCGTGCCCCTCCACCTCGACCCCCGCGGGGACCTCGCCGACGACCCAGCGATACCCCGTGGTGGGGGACTCCGGAAGCTCGACCTCGATCGATCCGGGCCGAGCCCGGATCTCGCTGCCCTCTCGAGGGCCGGCCATGTGCCTGCCTATCGATCCTGGTCGCGGGCTACGCGAACCACTTGTGCCAGAGGTGGTTGTCCATCCCTCGAACGAAGCAGTCGATCCGGTTGGGTCCCCAGGAGACGGCTCCCGGGGAATCGTCGATGCCGCCGCCGAGGCTCTCCCAGCCCTGCCAGGCGGAGCCATCCCACCAGCGATGCCACATCGCGTTGTCGGTGCCCTTGGCGAAGACATCCAGGCGGTTGGCCGCCCACGAGGCTGCCGTCGGACCCGAGAAGATGATCCCGCCCAGGTCCTCCCAGCCCTGCCAGGCGGAGCCATCCCACCAGCGATGCCACATGTGATTGTCGGTCCCTCGCGCGAAGCAGTCGATCCTGTTCGAGCCCCACGAGACGGCAGCCGGGCCGTCGTCGATGATCCCTCCCAGGCTCTCCCAGCCATTCCAGCTGGAGCCGTCCCACCACAGGTGCCACATGGCGTTGTCGGTGCCCTTGGCGAAGACGTCGAGGCGGTTCGGTCCCCACGATGCGACGGCCGGGCTCGACGTGATCACGCCGCCCAGGCTCTCCCATCCTCGCCACCCGCTGCCATCCCACCACTTGTGCCACAGCGCGTTGTCCGTGCCGCGGACGAAGCAGTCGATGCGGTTGGGACCCCAGGAGACCGCTGCCGGCGTGTCCTCGACGACGCCGCCCAGGCTCTCCCATCCTCGCCAGCCGCTGCCGTCCCACCAGCGATGCCACATCGCGTTGTCGGTGCCGGTCGCGAACACGTCGATCCGGTTGGCGGCCCACGACGCAGCGGTCGCGCCCGACAGGATGATCCCGCCCAGGTCCTCCCAGCCGCTCCAGTGCGGCTGCGCCGGAGGTGCGATCACGTCGTTGATGCCGAACATTGGGAAGCGGTTCACGGAGCCGTTGGGATCCGTGTCCGTGCTCGTCTCGTCGATGCCGCACTGCCCGTAGGCGATCTTGAAGAAGCCTCCGTCGCCCCAGCCGGGCCCCCAGGAGTTCTTGGCGATCCAGCAGCCCTCGGCATCCGAGTACCCGATGATCTCGATGCAGTGGTATCCGGCGTGAGCACCCGTCACGTGGGAGTAGACGCCGGAGTGGTAGCCGAAGAAGTCGTCGTAGACGTGGAAGACGCCGCAGACCGGCCCGTGGGAGGCCAGCCAGGCCTTGCGCGTCGCCATCGTGGCGAGCGTCGTCTGCCCCGTGACCTTCCAGGCGCGCTGGTTGCGATCTGCGCACGTGTTGCAGGACGGGTTTCCGGCCGCGTCGAAGGCGCTGGCGTACGGGAAGCAGGACTCATCGGGAACGCCCCGACCCTGCAGCTCCGTCAGGGCGTTGGACGGCCACCAGCCCCCGCAGTTCGCGCCGTGGGAGCTGCAGAAGTGGAGGTCGGCCTCCGACAGGTCGATGACCGCTCCCAGCTTGATCTTGGCCATCGATTCGAGCGACGCGCAGCTGCAGAACGACACGCAGGACCCGCAGTTGCCCTGGTCCTTGACCGCAGTCACGTAGTTGGTGCCGCCGACGTTGCGCCAGTCGACGGCAGGCGGCACTCCCGCCGGGACGGCCGGCAGCAGCGCTGCCGCATCGGCAACCTTGATCGCGGCTTCGACCTCGCCGCGATCCACGATCACGCCGAGCAGCTGATGCTGCCCCGCGCGGTCGAGGCCGGTGACCCGGTTCGGATTGGCCGTCCAGCGAGCCTCGGATTTCGCGAGCGCTGCGGCGAGCTTCGCGTGGGTCAGCTGTGCCATGGTTCCCCCCTTTGACGAGTCCGCTAGGTTGGCTGAACTCTGGATGTGAGCCGCACCCGGCGCACCGTTGCCCGAAGCCTTCGTGGCGGAGCGGCGCGCCCGCCGGCCGGACGGCAGCGGACGGCAGCGGATCTACGCGAGCCGGCAGAACCGTGCGTCGTGGCTCGCCCGCGCGCCGGGCAGGCGATGCCGAAGCGGAGGCTCCGCAGCCGCCCGGCGCCACGCGGCCTCGTCTGCCGCGGCGACCGCAGGCAAATCGGGGACTGGGAAGGTGCGGCTCCAACCACGGGACGGTGGTTCCCCCACGGACTGCGACCGCCCGGACTCGCCATCGGCTCGACGCGATCAGGCGGCCGGGACACGGACCGCGCGTCAACGCGGTCCCGCACCAACGTACGCCGAATGTCAAGTGACGCGGGTCGGCGTGTCGTTGGTCCGTGAACTTGTCAGTGCCAACTGATCAGTGACTTTGTCAGTCTCCACGGATGCGGGAGACGATCGCGATGACAACCAACGACCAGCGGCGACGAGGGAGGTGATCGGACCGACGAGCGGGGGACTGCCGCGATCCGATCCAAGGTCGCCTTCCGGCGACGCCGGGGGCCCCCTGGGCCGACACACGCTGAGCGCGACGGCCGAGAGGCCCACGCGCAGGGCGGCGCTCAGCGGGCGAGGCGACGCCCGTGCAGGTCGAGGCGGAACCAGCGTTCGGTCGCGGGGTCCAGCAGGTTGCCCAGGATCCGGTCGATCGCGTCGCGGTAGGTGGGCCACACGACCAGTCCTAGTGCCTCGTCCCGACCGGCCCACCGTGCGCCGTCATGCTCGTGGGAGAGCCTCGGCTCGGCGCCCGGGCGAACCCTCACCGCGAAGACCGCGCCGGCAATAATCGCGTCCGGGCCCTCGTCATAGAAGTGGGTGACCTGGTCGAGGTCGTAGAAGCCGTCGATCTCAGCGGGTCCGAACCCCGTTTCCTCGCGGACTTCGCGGAGGGCCGCCAGCGGCACCCGCTCGCCCGGCTCCAGGCCCCCGGTGACGCACTGCCACAGCGCCGGGAAGATGCGGCCCGGCGCCCGCCGGATCAGGAGGAACTCGGGCTCGCTTTCCGGTGGAATCCTGAAGACCCAGCACTCGACGAGGTCGGGCCGGTGCGGGCTCATCGCTTCGGCCTCCGCCCCGGGGGCCGAACGGCGACACGCCCTGGAACCATGCGCGGCGGATCGGCGTCTGTTGGCGCGGCGGCGTCGCGCGCGCGTGGCGTGCGGACTCCAACCCCGGCGGTGATGACCGCCGGACGGGCCGCGGGGCAGATGGCCGGCTTCGGCATGGCCGCGATCGTACGCGAAACCTGGCAGGACCCGAACCCGCCACGGATCCGGCGGCTATCGGTGTGGCGCCGCGGGCGCCGGCGTTCGCCCCGCGCCTCGCGGGTGGCGCCCCGGCGTTCGCGGGCAGCGCCGGGATCCGGGCCCGGCGCTTGGCGTTCGCCGCGGTGCCCAAGGTTGCCGAGTCTTCACCAACCGCACATGGCCCCTTGGCCGGTGAAGGCGCAACATGTGCGTGGGGGTCCGGTCATGCGCCTGTTGCTGATGGAAGACGACAATCGGCTCGCGGGGCTTCTCCAGCGCGGCCTTCAGGCGGAGGGGCATGCGGTGGACCTGGCGGCCTCGATCGAGGATGGGCGGTGGCTGGCCACCGAGAATCGATACGACGCCCTCGTCTTCGACGTGATGCTTCCGGACGGGGACGGCTTTGCGCTGTGCAAGGAGATTCGCCGGGCGGAGATCTGGACCCCCGTCCTGATGCTCACGGCCCGGGACGCCGTTGTCGATCGCGTGCGGGGACTCGACGTCGGGGCCGACGACTACCTCGTCAAGCCGTTCGCGTTCGCCGAGCTGACCGCACGGCTCCGGGCTCTCGCCCGCCGCGGTGCCCCCCACCGGCCGACGGTCCTTGTGGCGGGGACGCTCACCATCGACCCTGCCGCGCGCGCGGTCGAGGTCGCGGGCAGTCCCCTGAGCCTCTCGCCGCGGGAATACAGCCTCCTGGAGCTCTTCGTCCGGCATCCGGGCGACGTTCTCACGCGGACCGAGATCATCGATCGGGTGTGGGACTGGGCCTACGAAGGAACCTCGAACGTCGTGGACGTGTACGTGCGGTACCTGCGCGCCAAGCTTGCAGCGCACCCGTCGGCACCGCGGATCGAGACCTCGCGAGGCATCGGTTACGTCCTTCGCGTGTCCGACGCGGGCGGGCAGGCGCATGTGCCGCGCGCCCTCCACAGGGGCGCGGCGGAGCCGACGGAGCCGACGGAGCCGGCGGAGCCCGCGGAGGCGCGGTGACACTCCGGCTTCGCCTCACGGCGTGGTATGCGCTGGTCTTCGCGTCGACCCTGCTGGTCGTCGGCGTCGCCGTCTGGCTGCAGTACGCGTCCGCTCTTCGTCGGAGCCTGGACGAAGTCCTCCAGGCGACCGCAAGCGCGACGGTCGACCTGATGGAGGCCAAACCCGCGGGCCGGCCGGATCCGGGCACCCTTCCGCGCGGCCTGTACATCGTGGTGCTCGACCGGGCCGGCCGGGCATCCTACGCGAGCGCAGGCGCCCCGGCCGTCGCACTGCCCACGCCCGGCCTCTCGACCATCCGGACGAGGAGCGGCGCGAGCGACGCCGTCTACGCGCAACCCGTTCCCGACGGCCGGATGGTGGTGGCGGGCAGCCTGCTCACCGAGGTCGACCGGAACCTCGGCAGCCTCGCGGAGACCATGGTCCTCGTCGGCGGCGCTCTCGCGATCCTGTCGGTGCTGGGCGGCTGGCTGCTCGCCGGGCGGGCGCTCGCCCCGGTCTCGCGGCTTGCTCGCGAGGCGGACGCCATCGGGAGCAGCGAGCTGGACCGCCGGCTGCCCGAGCTGGAGGGAGACGACGAGCTGGGGACGCTCGCCCGGACCCTCAACCGGATGCTTGCGCGGGTCGAGGAGTCCGTCCGCCGCCAGCGCGCGTTCGTCGTGGGCGCCTCGCACGACCTCCGGACGCCACTGGCCGCGCTTCGTACCGAGCTCGAGCTCGCGCTGCTCCACCCGGCCGATGGGCCGGCGCTGCACGCCGCCGTCGAGGCCGCGCATGCGGATGCCGTCCGCCTGAGCGAGCTTGCGAACGGCCTGCTTCGCATGGCGGCGGCCGAGCCTGACGGGCGCCGCCTCGATTGCGAGGCGATCAACCTGCCGCAGCTCATCCAGGGTGGTGTCGACCTCGTCGCGCCGTCGGGCGCCTCCCGCGGCGTCGGGATCGACGTCAGCGCGCCCGACGTCGTGGTCCATGTCGACCGGCCGCGCCTGGTGCAGGCGATCGCGAACCTCCTTGCCAACGCCGCCCGCTTTGCACCACCGGACTCCCGCGTCGAGCTGACCGCCGCCCTGGACCTCGACGAGACGCCGCCTGTCCTCCGCATGGAGGTCATGGACCGCGGGCCGGGCGTCCCGCCGGATTACCGTTCCTCGTTGTTCGAGCCCTTCGCCCGTGCCCGGCCGGCCGGCTCCCCCGGGGCCGGGCTCGGCCTGGCAACGGCAGCCGCCGCCGTCCATGCCCATGGAGGGGCCATCGGGTACGACGACCGGCCGGGTGGCGGCGCCCGCTTCTGGTTCTGGGTACCGGCCTGACGCGGCTCTCACGGTCATCTCATCCGGTCCTCTCCATCATCGTGGTCCTCCCCCGTCCCTGAAGCTGACCGTCGGGCGGCCGGGCTGTCTCGAGGTGAATCTCATGACCCTGATCTCGCCGACCCCTTCGAGCCAGGCGACGCCGTCGATGCAGCCCACCGCGTCGCTCGGCGGCGCGGACGAGATCGGCGCCCGGGTCTGGCAGGCGGGCCGGGATGCGCGGCTCGACGAGGTCCTGCACGCCGTCGTGCTGGACGCTCTCGGCCCGGACGCCCGGATCACGATCGCCCGCGAAGACTGGGCCCGCGTCGAGGACGCCATCCGTGGCCCCGTCGCCGCCGCCGCGAGCGCAGCCTTGGAGCGACTGGCGTCCGACCTCGAGACCGACCTTCCCCGCCAGATGCCGGAGCTGGTCCGCCGCCTGGGCGACCAGCGGGCCCGGACGGAGCTCGGCTATGACTGACCGGCTGAAGACCGAGGAGCCCGTGGCGAAAGGAGGCCCGTCGACCTCGGCGACGATCGATCTCCCGTCGCCCGTCCGCTGGTGGGTCGACGAGGAATCGGTGCCGCACCGCGAGGCCGCACGCGCCTGCCGCCGGCGCGCCCTCCTTCTCTGGCCGCGGCTGGACCCATCGCGGCTCGCGCGGACCCGGGGAGATCCCTGGCGGATCGCCCGTCTCGTGGCCGAGCGAACGCCGCGCTCGCTCGACGAGATCGTGGCGATGCTGACGAGCGCCATGCCGGCCTGCCCCGTCGTCCCGGCTCGATCGCGCCGGTCGGTCGCGCTGGCCGGCCCGAGCTCCCGCCGCCGCTGACCCGCCAGGCGGCCTCGCGCCACGGGCGCTGGACCGTGGGGCATCGACTGCCCAGGCCACGAAGAAGACCGACCGCCCCTTCAGCTCGCCCGGGAGCCGGCCCGCGGCTACAGCCGCTCGAGACGCTCCACCGGCAGAACGAAGACGGTGGCGCCACCGACCTCGACCTCGAGCGGGTAGGGCAGGAAGAACTCCCCGGGCTCCAGGATGGGTGGCATCGGGTTCACGAGCTGCGTCCGGGAGTGGCAGCTCTCGCGGATGATCTCGAGCACCTCGTCGATCGCGTCGTCCTCGACCCCGAGCAGCACGGTGGCGTTCGACTGCTTCAGGAAGCCGCCCGAGCTGTGGAGGCGCGTCGCGCGGAACTCGCGATCGAGCAGACCGTCGACCAGGGGGCCGGCGTCCTCCGGGTGGACGATCGCGACGACGAGCTTCACGGGGCCGAGTATAGGGTCCTGCGGCCGGCCGTCCCGCGTCCGGTTGTCGCGGCAGGTTGCGCCGCGCCTCGCGCGTCCCGACGCCGCCCGCGTATGCTTGCCCCAGCCCGGCCCTCGACGCCCGTCGGGGGACCGCCTCCCGGGAGGGATCCGTGTCCCACCATTCCGCGCCCGCGGATCTGGCCGAGCTTCTCGCCGGCGCAGCCACCTCCATCGCCACCGGCGCCGATCTCGATGCCACCATCGGGCAGCTCCTCGGCGGGGCGGCCGGCCTGACCGGCGCGCGCCTCGCCGCGCTCTTCACACGGGAGCCCGACGGCGCCGAGCTGCATCTCGCCGCGAGCGTCGGCTTCCCACCCGAGGCGCTCGACGTCTTCGCGGCCGATGTCGCCCGCGATCCCGACCACCCGATCGCGGTCGCGGCGCGCGATGGGCGGGCGGCGGTGGGTCGGATCGTCACGAATCCCGACGGCACGACGATGACGGGCGTCGACCTGCCGGTTGTCGTCACGCGAGACGGCATCGACGTCGGCCTCGGCGTGCTGTCCTTCGGGTGGCCTGGCGAGCAACCCGTTGACGAGCCGGCCCTCGCGACGCTGCGCGCGACGGCCAGCCTGATCGCCATCGCCGTCGATCGGGCCCGCCAGGCGTCGCTGGTCGGTGAGCGCTCCGACTGGCTGGAGCGGATCGCCGCGCTCGACCTGCTCACCGGCCTCGCCAACAGGAGGACCCTGGATCGCGTCCTCGAGCTCGAGATCGAGCGGGCGAAACGGCAGCACAGCGACGTCTCCATCGCCGTCTTCGACGTCGACGGCTTTCGCGCCCTCAATGAGCGCGCGGGCAGCGAGGTGGGCGACGACGTCCTGCGCACGGTCGCGGCCGTGATCGCCGAGCAGGTCCGGCTGGTGGACACGGTCGCCCGGATCGGCGGCGACGAGTTCGTGGTGGTCGCCCCGGGGAGCGGCGGCGTCGTCGTCGCCGACCGGATCCTGCGGACCGTCGACGCGCTGGCACCGATCCATGGCATCCCCGTGACGGTGTCGGCCGGCGTGTCCCGCTTCCCGACGGACGGCGTGAGCGCGGACGAGCTGCTGACGGCCGCCCTGGGCGCCCTCGAAACCGCGCGGGAGGCCGGGAAGAGGCTCCATCGCTGAGGTTCGTTCCGGCTAACGATGCGCCTCACGTTGTACGTTAGCGCGAAGGCACGGTCCGTTCGACGAAGTCGAGGAGCGCCGCACACGCCGCCTCCAGCACATCCGGCTCGGGCGCCGAGGCGTCGATCACGACCCAACGGTCCGGCTCGGACGCGGCGAGCGAAAGGTAGCCGGCACGGACGCGCCCATGGTAGGCGCGATCGAAGTGCGCCTCGAACCGCGTCGTCTCGGCGTCGCTCTTGCGAGCCAGGCCCACCTCGACGGGGACGTCGAAGAGGATCGTCAGATCGGGACGCAGCCCGCCGGTGGCAAACCGGCCCACCGGCAGGAGCTCCTCGACCCCGAGCTGACCACCGAAGCCCTGGTAGGCGAGCGTCGAATCGAGATACCGGTCGGAGACGACGACCGCGCCCCTGTCCAGCGCCGGGAGGATCACGGTCTCCACGAGCTGGGCCCGGGCCGCCATGAACAGGAGCGCATCGGCACGCTGGGTGAGGTGCACGGAGGACTCGTGGCGGTCCATCAGGATGGCCCGGATCCGCTCCCCCGCCGGCGTGCCGCCGGGCTCCCGGACGAGGATCGCCTCGCGCCCGGTGGCCGCGAGCGCGGCACGGAGGCGCTCCGCCTGGGCGGTCTTGCCGCTTCCGTCGGGCCCTTCGAGCGTGACGAAGACCCCGCGCCGCGGGGGTGCAGATGTCATGGCGCCAGAGTAGCGAGGCGGCCGCAGCGCCGCGCTCCGGCGCGGCCGCTGATACCGTCACGTTCATGCACGAGATCATCGACCGGGCGCTCGACACGGCCCGGGTGCGAGGCGCGTCGTACGCGGACGTCCGGGTCGTGCACCGGAAGGAGGAATCGATCGACGTCAGGAGCGGTCGCCTCGCCGGCGTGTTGAGCCACGAGACCGAGGGCTTCGGGGTGCGTGTCCTCGTGGAGGGCGCCTGGGGCTTCGCCTCGTCCCACCGGCTCACGGGGGTCGAGGCAGACCATGCCGCGGCCCAGGCCGTGCGGATCGCCCGGGCCAGCGCGACGGCACTCCGCCACCGGGTCGTGCTCGACGATCGCCGGCCGTCCCTCGGCCGCTTCGAGACGCCCGTCGGCGAGGACCCGTTCGGGGTGCCGCTGGAGCAGAAGATCGCCGAGCTACTGGCTGCCGATGCGACCATGAACCGCGTGCCCCGCGTCACATTCACCGACTCGACGTACGGCGCCCAGCGCGAATGGAAGTCCTTCGGGGCAAGCGACGGAAGCTATACCGAGCAGGTCATCACGCACACGGGAGCCGCCATCGAGGCGAACGCTGTGGAAGGGGACGAGCACCAGCGCCGGAGCTACCCGGACGCGGGCGGCGCCTGGCAGGGCGCGGGCTATGAGTACGTCCGCTCGATGGACCTGGCTGGGGCGGCCGAGCGCATCGCGACGGAGGCCGTGCAGCTCCTGTCGGCGCCCCAGCTGCCGCCGGGCCGGCGGACGATCGTCCTCCACCCGTCGCAGCTCTACCTGCAGGTCCACGAGAGCTGCGGGCACCCGACCGAGCTGGACCGGGTCTACGGCTCGGAGGCCAGCTATGCGGGCACGAGCTTCCTGACCACCGAGAAGCTCGACGCCGGGTTCCGCTACGGCTCGGACATCGTCGACATCGTCGCGGACGCCACCGCGCCGCACGGGATGGGCACATTCGGCTGGGACGACGAAGGCGTGCCGGCACAGGCCGTCCCGCTGGTGCGGGGCGGCATCTTCGTGGGCTACCTCTCCAGCCGGGAGACAGCGCCGCGCATCGGGCGGCGATCGGCGGGCGCCATGCGGGCCGACGGCTGGAACCGGATCCCGCTGATCCGGATGACCAACGTCAACCTGCTGCCCAGGCCGGGGATGAGCCTCGACGACATCGTCGCCGACACCGACGACGGGCTCTTCCTTGTCTCCAACCGCAGCTGGTCCATCGACGACAGGCGCCTCAACTTCCAGTTCGCCACGGAGCTCGCCTACGAGATCAGGAGCGGGAAGCTGGGGCGGCTCTTCCGCAACGCGACCTACACCGGGATCACCCCCCAGTTCTGGGCGAGCTGCGACGCGATCGGCGATGCGTCGAGCTACGTGATGCTGGGAACGCCGAGCTGCGGGAAGGGCGAGCCGGTGCAGGGCGGTCACGTCGGGCACGGCTCCTCGGGCGCGCGGTTCCGCGACGTCGAGGTGGGGGTGATGTCGTGAACGACGGCGGCCCGGGCGGCGGCGGCCGGATCGTCCCGGGCGCGGCGGGCGACCGCACCCACGGGACCTTTCCGCCGGAGGAAGGGCTCTCGCTCGCCGAGGCCGTGCTGCGCCTGGCCGAGGCCGAGGGCGCGACCGAGGCCGAGGTCATGCTGGCGGGCGGAGAGGAGGCTCTCACCCGCTTCGCCAACTCCGAGATCCACCAGAACGTGGCCGAGTCGGACGTGCGGGTCAACCTGCGCTTCGTCCGGGGCAAGCGGATCGGCGTCGCATCGTCGGGTCGGACGGACGGGGAGTCGCTGCGTCGCCTCGCTGCGACGGCCGGACGGATCGCCGCGGTCGCCGAGGAGACGCCCGACTGGGCCGGCCTGCCTGTCGCCCGCTCGGCCGAGCCGGTCGCCGGCGCCTTCGCCGCGAGCACCGCAGTCGCGTCTCCGGGGCTCCGGGCCGGCGGCGTGCGCGCCGTCATCGACGCCGCGGATCGCGCCGGCGTCGTGGCCTTCGGCTCGTACTCCACGGGCGTGGAGTCGGTGGCGATCGCCACGACCACCGGCATCCGGGCCGTCGAGGCCCGGACGAGCGCCCGGCTCCTCGCGGTCACGATGGGCCCCGACGACGGGACCGGGTACGCGGAGGCGGCCGCCGTGGACGTCGGCCGGATCGATGCCGCGGCGGTGGGCCGCGAGGCCGCCGCGAAGGGACGCCGTTCGGCGCGACCGGTCGACCTGCCGCCCGGCGACTACCCCGTGGTGCTGGAGGAGTACGCCGTCACGGATCTCCTCGACAACCTCGGGTTCACCGGCTTCTCCGCCCTGGCGGTGGAGGAGGGGCGATCCTTCTTCGAGCCCGGCAAGCGGATCGGCAGCGACCTCGTCACGCTCGTCGACGACGCCCGCGACCCGGCCGGGATGCCCGCCTCGTTCGACTACGAGGGGGTTCCGACGCGGCGGGTCGTGATGGTGGAGGCGGGCGTCTGCCGGGAGATCGTCCACGACGCGGCGACGGCGGCGCGGGCCGGCGTCGCCTCCACCGGGCATGGCCTGCCCGCACCGAATCCGTGGGGTCCGTGCCCGATCCACGCGGCGATGGCAGCGGGGACGACGCCGCGCGCGGCCCTCGTGGCGGGGCTGCCGGACGGCCTCCTGGTCACGCGGTTCCACTACACCAACGTGGTCCACCCGAAGCTCGCGGTCGTCACGGGGACGACCCGCGACGGGACGTTCCTGGTGCGGGACGGCGAGGTCGTGGCGCCGGTGCGGAACCTGCGCTTCACGCAGTCCTACCTCGACGCCCTGGCGGCCGTGGAGGCAGTCTCCTCCGAGCGGCGCCTCCTGCGGGGCGAGCTCGGGGCGGTCCTCGTGCCGGCGGTCCGGATCGGCGCGTGGCGCTTCACGGGGGCCACGGCGGCCGAATGAGGCGCCGGACCCCGATGGTCGCACCGGACCGGCGCGTCGAATCCGCCGTGCGCTCGGGCCGTCCATGAGCGATCCGTGACGACGCTCCCCGATCGAGCGCTCGACGCGGTCGTCGTCGGCAGCGGGCCGAACGGTCTGGCGGGCGCGATCACGCTCGCCCGGGCGGGCCTCGCCGTCCGGGTCTACGAAGGCGCGCCGACGGCGGGCGGCGGCCTGCGCTCGGCCGAGCTGACGCTGCCAGGCTACCTCCACGACCCCTGTGCGACGGTCGTCGCGACCGCGCTCATCTCGCCCTTCTTCCGGATGCTCGACCTGGCCGCGCTGGGCGTGGAGCTGGTCCACCCGGAGGTGCCGGCCGCGCACGTCCTGACCCCCGACCGGGCGGTCTTGCTGCACCGATCCCTCGACGAGACGGCCTCCGGACTTGGCCGCGACGGGGCGGCGTGGCGGAGGCTGGTCGGGCCGCTGGTCCGGGGCGCCGAGCGCCTCATGCCCTGGGTCCTGGGACCCGTGCCGCGGCCGACTCGCCACCTCGTGACGGCAACACGGTTCAGCCTGCCCGCGCTGATGCCGGCTGCTGGGCTCGCCCGTCTGGCGTTCCGGGAGGAGCCAGCGCGGGCGCTCCTCGGGGCGCTCTCCGCCCACGCGATCGTCCCCCTCGAGTCTCCGGGCAGCGCGGCCTTCGGCCTCGTCCTGGCAACGGCGGCCCATGCCGTCGGCTGGCCGGTCGTCCGCGGCGGCTCGCAGCGGCTGGCCGATGCGCTCGTCGCCGAGCTGGCGCGCCTCGGCGGCGAGGTGGTCACCGATGCCCCGGTCCGGCGCCTCGAGGACCTTCCGCCGGCGCGGATCGCGCTGCTCGACGTCACGCCGCGCCAGCTCGCCGTCCTCGCCGGCGAGCGGATCCCGGACGCGTACCGGCGCGACCTGGAGCGCTTCCGCTACGGCCCGGGCGTCTGCAAGGTCGACCTCGCGCTGGCCGGACCGATCCCGTGGCGCAACCCGGACCTCGCCCGGGCCGGGACGGTCCACCTGGGCGGCAGCTTCGCGGAGATCGCCGCGGCCGGGCGCGCGGTGGCGGCCGGGCGGATCCCCCGGCGCCCGTTCGTGATCCTGGTCCAGGCAACCACCATGGACCCGACCCGTGCCCCTGCCGGCCGCCACACGGTGTGGGCGTACGCCCACGTTCCGCACGGCTCGGAGGTCGACGTCGGCGACCGCATCGAGGCCGAGGTGGAGCGAGCCGCGCCCGGCTTCGGGGACCTGGTCCTGGGCCGCCATGTCCGGACGGCGTCCGGTCACGAGGCCTACAACCCGAACTACGTCGGCGGCGACATCAACGCCGGCCTGGCAACGCTCGGCCAGGTCGTCGCCCGCCCGGCGCTGGGGCGGGATCCGTACCGGACGCGGCTGCGCGGCGTCTATCTCTGCTCGTCGTCGACGCCGCCGGGCGGCGGCGTGCACGGCATGGCCGGGCACCGGGCGGCGATCAGCGCCCTCCGCCGCGAGCTCGGCATGGGGGCCTGAGGCTCACCCGCGCACCGCTCTCGGCCTGCGACCGCCCCCGTTCGCCGGGCGCTCGCAGACCGTTGCCGGCGGGTCGCGGCGACCGACGGCCGCCCAGGCGATCACCCCGCCGACGAACGATGGCAGAGCCTGTCTGTCGAGGCCGTGCCGCCCCGGGTCTTTCGGCGCTAGCGGTTCGCGCGCCGCAGGACCTCGTCGCGGCGCCGCCCGGGTTCCGGGCCGGGAGCCCTCATGGCCGCAGGGGTTGGCGCAGACGCACCGCTCGGGGAGAGCATACCTTTCGCCCTGTCGAGGTCCACGCCCGCCTCGGCGAGCTGGCCCGTGGGATGGGGTCCCGATGACCGCGGAGCCCGCGATGCTCGAGTCGTCACGTCCAGCCAAGGAGTCCTGATGGCCGGCCTCTGGGGGTCGCTGGTTCCGCTCATCATCGGCAGCGCCCTCGTGCCGATCCAGATCGTCATCACGACGCTGCTTCTGCGCTCGACGGCGGGCAGGATCGCGGCCGTCGCATGGGTCGCCGGGATGACCACCGTGCGACTGGCCCAGGGGCTCCTGTTCGGCCTCATCCTTGGTGCGGGAGGCAGCCAGGGCTCCGTCGGCCCGGGCGGCGCGGTGGCGCTCCTGCTGCTGGCGATCGCGATCGTGTTCTACGTGAGCGCGGCGAAGCAGCTCCTGAAGCAGCCCGACGAGGATGCCCCGCCGCCGAAGTGGATGGCGATGGTGGATGGCGCGACGCCGGGCAGGGCCTACCTGCTGGGCGTCGGGCTGCTGACGATCGGCGCCAAGCCCTGGGTCTTCACGCTGGGCGCCATCGCGGCGATCGGCGACGCCGGCATGAGCCAGGCGGCGTCGATCGTCACCTTCCTGCTCTTCATCGCCCTGGCCGAGTCCCTGCACCTGGCGATCCTCGTGGTCGCCTACGCGATGCCGGATCGCGCAGACGCGATGCTCGACCAGGTCGCCAAGCTCCTCGAGCGATACAACCGGGTCCTGGTGATCGCCCTGGGGCTGGTCTTCGGGACCTGGTTCCTGGTCAAGGCGCTGGGCGGGCTGGGCATCCTCTAGGCCTCGGGACCTCGCCACGTCGGGAAGGTTC
The DNA here is from genome assembly GCA_963776285.1 of uncultured Chloroflexia bacterium. Taxonomy (GTDB): domain Bacteria; phylum Chloroflexota; class Limnocylindria; order Limnocylindrales; family CSP1-4; genus CTSoil-043. The sequence goes on along the minus strand of CAVZLW010000007.1, from coordinate 753,775 downwards.
CGACCGTTCGACACCCGACCCCCAACCCTGACTACACTCTTCGCGATGACAGGCACGGGGGGCGAACAGGTCGTGGCGGCCGAGGCGGGCAGGCGGGTCGGCCGGCGCCCGCTGGGGGTCGTCATCCTCGCCCTCATCCACCTCCTGGCGGCGACGCTCGGGGTCCTCGCCCTGGCGGGGGTCGCCGTGGTTCAGCCCGGGTCGGGGCGGGCGATCCTTCTCGAGACGCTCGGCGACCTGGCCCCGGCCTACGCCGTCGTCTCTGCCGCCGGGATCGTCATCGCGATCGGGCTGTGGCGGCTCGATCCGTGGGCCTGGTACGCGGCAATGGTCGTCACCGGGATCGGTCTCGCCTGGCAGATCCTGCTGTACCTTGGCGGCCACCAGAGCTACCTCTACATGCTGGTGTACGTCGTCGAGGCCTTCTACCTCAACCAGCGCGACGTGAAGCGGGTCTTCCGGATGGAGGCCGAGCGCGCCGCGCCCGTGACCCTCGAAGACGACACGTCGGGGCCGGCGTGAGCGACGCGCACGGAGCCGGTCCTTCCACCTTCGAAGCGCCGGGCGCGATGCCGGCCCCGGCCGTCGCCGCAGCCCCCGACGCGGCGCGCGAGCAGGCCCAGGCGCCGAACGCGGCCGGCGACGACCTGCGCCTCCTGCGCGCGTTCGAGCCGATCATCCGCTACAACCACGGCGAGCTCTTCTTTCCGACGTCGGTCGAGACGTACCTCCCGGAATGCGACCTGTGGGTGGGTCGGTCCCAGCGCGATCGGACGCTGCTGGTGCCGCGCGGGGACCTGACGACGGAAGCTCTGGCGACGTTCGAGACTCCGCCCGGGAAGTCGCTCTTCCTGCGCCTGGTCCAGCAACCGCTGGCGCCCCTCGAGCTTGCCCGCTGGTCCCGCCGGCCGGAGCGACCGGTCTTCAAGGCGCCGAGCCGGCTCGCCCGCGTCGGCATCTTCGCCCGCCTGGTCGACGCGTTCTTCAACCTCTCGCTGCTCCTCCGCGGCACGGTCCCGGGGGGCACCACGGCGGCCGCGTCGATCAAGTACGAGGCGGCCCGCGCGAGGGACCCGCGCTACGTCTATCACGGCCGCGTCCTGCGGCGAGACGGCTGGATCGTCCTGCACTACATGTACTTCTACTTCATGAATGACTGGCGCTCGACGTTCCAGGGCGCGAACGACCACGAGGCCGACCTCGAGCAGTCGCTCGTCTTCCTGGAGCAGACGCCGGAGGGACCGCGGCCGGTCTGGTTCGCCTGTGCCGCCCACGACTACTCGGGCGACGACCTGCGCCGCCGCTGGGACGATCCGCTCCTGGTGCGCGACGGCGACCACCCTGTCATCCACGCCGGAGCAGGCTCGCACGCCGCCTACTTCGAGCCGGGCGAGTACCTGACCGCCGCCCCGATGCCGGCGTCGCGGCCGCTCCGGGGCGTCCTCGAGGCCTTGCGTTCGTTCTGGCGAGACACGCTGCGCCAGGACGATCCCGGCGACCTGGCCGCCTCGATCGGCGCCGCGCTCAGCATCCCGTTCATCGACTACGCCCGGGCCGACGGCCTCTCGATCGGCCCGGGCCAGGCCGCCGAATGGGCCCCGATCCTGATCGACGACTCGACGCCCTGGGTCGATGGCTATCGCGGACTGTTCGGGCTCGACACCTACGACCGATTCGCCGGGGAGCGCGCCCCCGCCGGACCGAAATGGAACCGGGCCGGTGTCGTGCGCCAGACATGGCACGACCCGGTCGGCTGGGCCGGCCTGGCGAAGGTCGCCCCGCCGTCTCGCGCGGCGGACGTGCTCCGCGGCCGGATCGGCGCCCTCGAGGCCGAGGTCGCCGAGATCCGCGCGGCGGACGCGGGGAAGCAGGCGGCCCTTCCGGGACTCGATCTCGAGGCCAGGGCCCTCGCGACGAGCGAGTCGTTCGACGCCCTCCACGAGGCCGTGTCCGCGGAGCTGCGGGAGGGCGAGCTGGACCTCACCGCCTCGCGCAGGCGCGAGGCCCAGCTCCTCGATTCGATCGCGGCGTCCAGGCGCGAGCTGAGCCGCATCGAGGGGGGCGACTTCGGGGATCCGCGGGCCCACATCAAGCACGATCACCACCCGGTGCCGACGGAGATGACCCGCTACGGGCGGCTCGTGGAGCTGTGGTCCGCGGTGAGCATCAGCCTCGTTCTCGTCCTGATCGTCGCGTCGGTCTCGACGGGGCTGTTCGGGCCGATCGTCTCGATCTTCGCCGGGATCGCCGTCTACGCGGTCATGGAAGCGGCATTCCGCCGACGCCTGGGTGCGCTCCTCCTGCGGACGACCCTCTTCCTGGCGATCGTCGCGTCGCTCATCCTCGTGGTCAACCACCTCACCCTGCTGGTGGTGGCCGCGATCGTCGCGCTGGCGCTCTTCACGCTCGTCGACAACGTGCGGGACATCGCCCGGGGCTGAGCCGGGCCGGCGACACGGCGGAGCGACGTCGGGCGCGCAGACCCCGCGTCGCGCCGGCCGTCAGTCGAGCGGCTCGGCGTTGCTCTCGTCGGCCAGGACGCCCGCAGTCTGGGCAGCCCGGTACGCAGCCAGCCGCCCCGCCAGCGCCTCGTCGGAGAGCGCGATGATCGCCGCCGCGAGGAGCGCCGCGTTCTCCGCGTTGCCGATCGCGACGGTCGCGACCGGGATGCCGCGCGGCATCTGGACGATGGACAGCAGAGAGTCCAGGCCGCCCAGGTGCTGCGTGGGGATCGGGACGCCGATCACCGGCAGCTGCGTCTTGGCGGCCAGCATCCCAGGCAGGTGCGCGGCGCCGCCGGCTCCTGCCACGATGACCCGGATCCCGCGCCCTGCCGCCGTCTCGGCGTAGCGGAACAGGTGATCCGGCGTCCGGTGCGCCGAGACGACCCGCAGCTCGCAGGGCACGTCCAGCAGGTCGAGCAGGGCCTCCGCTTTCTCCAGCACCTGGAAGTCGCTGCGGCTCCCGCCGACGATCCCGACCACGGGCCCCCGACGAGCCTCGGCCTGCGACGCGGCCAGGGCCGCCGAGGCCACGGGCACGGCCAGCCCCACCGGGGCGGCCTCGTCCGCCGGACCGTCGCGTCCGTCGTCCATGACTTATTGACCCTGTGCCTTCGTGAAGCCGTCCTCGCCGGCGAAGACATGGAGCTTCTCGATGTGCGTCCAGGCGAACTGTTCACCGACCCGCCCGACGAGCGACGTGATGTCGGCGTCGCTGACGGCGGCGCCGTCCGCCCTCGCGACGAACCGCGCGCGGAGCAGGCCCACGCTGTCGGGCGAGAGCCCGGTGCTGGGCCAGACCATGGTCCCGCGGCTGGAGATCATCTGGAGCCGCAGGCCGTCGCCCGCGAGCGCTTCCAGCCCGGCCCCCGCGGCGTCGGCCGGCTCCCAGGTCTCCAGGAACAGGTCGACCCCGACCGTCGTCCGGCGGACCGCGGCCGAGACCTCGGCCCCATACGTCCACACCGGCCGCGGCGACGTACCGCCGGACGGCCGTTCGGCGCCGGTCCGCGGCGGGACGGTCGCCGGCTGCTTCCCGAGGCTCTCGATGATCGAGTCCGTGAATCCGGTCGTCGACGCGGCGTGCTCCACGTCGCCGCCCGTCTGGCGCGCCAGGTCCTGCGTGACCGCCTTCCCCTCCTCGAGGGTGACGATGACGGCGTCCTCGATCGTGTCGGCCGCCGCGCCCTCGCCCACGTGGCGCAGCATCATGATCGAGGAAAGGATGAGGGCCGTCGGGTTGATGACGTCCTTGCCGGCGTACTTCGGCGCGGAGCCGTGGACCGCCTCGAAGATCGCCACGTCGTCGCCGTAGTTGCCCGACGGCGCGAACCCCAGGCCGCCGACCAGCCCGGAGGCGAGGTCGCTGATGATGTCGCCGTTGAGGTTCGTCGTGACGATCACGTCGAACTGGGTCGGGTTCTTCGCCAGCTGGTGGGCGACGTTGTCGATGATCAGGTGCTCCGGCGTGATCTCCTGGTATTCGGCAGCGAGCTCCTCGAAGGTCCGCTTGAAGAGGCCCTCGGTCAGCTTCATGATGTTGGCCTTGGTGGCGCAGGTGACCTTCGCCCGCCCCTCCCGACGGGCCAGCTCGAAGGCGTAGCGGATGATCTTCTCGCTGCCCTTGCGGGTGATGATCTTCAGGCACTGTGCGACGTCGGGCGTCTGCATGTGCTCGATGCCCGCATACAGGTCCTCGATGTTCTCGCGGACGATGATCATGTCGACGCCCTCGCCGGCGTAGCGCGTCGGCACGCCGGGAAGCTCGCGCGCGGGGCGCACGTTGGCGTACGTCTCGAAGAGCTTGCGCAGGGTGACGTTGGCGCTCTTCTCGCCGAAGCCGACGGGAGTCTCGAGGGGGCCCTTCAGGACGACCCGGGTGCGCTCGATCGACTCGCGGGTCTCGCGCGGCACGCCAGATGTGTCGCCGCGCCTGAAGACCTCGGCGCCGGCCTCCGCCTCCTCCCAGTCGACGTCGACGCCGGCCGCGGAGATGATCCGCTGGGCGGACCGGACGACCTCCGGGCCCACTCCGTCGCCGGGGATGACGGTGATCCGGTGCGCCTGGGAGGTCATCGGCGGGTCTCCTCGAGCGGTTCCTGTCGGATTTCGGGAGGGCGGCAGGGCAGGATCGGCCCGTTCGACGGGGCGGTCGAGCGCGTCCGCCGATTCTAGTGCCTCGGGCGGGGACTCCCGCGGCCGGGCGGGCCACCGAGTCCAACGCGGCGGGCCCGGCTGTGGTCCGTGCTGCTGCCGCGCCGGGGACCCTGATCGCGACGGCGTCGCGGGCAGCGCGGCAGCCCCGGGAAGCGTTGCCGCCCGCTCGGCCCGCCGTCGTCCCCGCGTCGTGGCGACACAGCGGCCCCGTCGGAGCCGTCTGAGCCAGTGTCCCGTCACCTGCCGCGAGGGATCGCATGACCAGGCTCCTCCTCCGGCGCGCCGTCGCGTTCTTCATCCCGGCGGCGCTGGTCCTCAGCGTTGCGTGCGGGCTCGGCTACGCATCGGTGCAGCAGGCGCTGCGCGGCGGGGCCAATGATCCCCAGGTCCAGCTGGCCGAGGACGCCGCGGCGGCGCTGGCGTCGGGAGGGACACCGGATTCCGTCGTGGGGCCCGGAAGCGCCGTCGCGGGACTTGCCGGCCCGGGCACCGTCGACGCGGCCGTCAGCCTGGCCCCGTTCGTGGTGGTCTACGACGCGTCCGGCGCGCCGCTCGCCTCGAATGCCAGGCTCGACGGCGCGGTCCCGGCGCCCCCCGCCGGGGTCCTGGCAGCGGCGACCGCGTCCGGGCGCAACACGGTCACGTGGCAGCCGCGGGTCGGGGTGCGGATCGCGACGGTCAGCGTGCCGTGGCCGGGCGGCACGGTCCTGGCAGGTCGCTCGCTGCGCACGGTGGAGCAGCGCGAGGACATGGCCCTTCTGCTCGCCGGAGCCGCGTGGCTGGCAGGGCTGGTGGCCCTCGTCGTGGCGTCCCTTGTCGCCGGGGCGATCTGGCCCGGCCGCGCGGCCGAGGCCGGCAGCTGATTCACGGTGAGCCTGCCGATGCGGATCAGCCCTCGTCCATCGGGCTCTCGGCAGGCTGCCCAGCGTCGCTCAATATGCGACCCGGTCGGGCTTTGCCAGCCACTCGTCGAAGACGGCGATTGCCTCCTCGCGGAGGAGGTGGTCGGTGCGCAGCGAGCGCTCCCCGGGTGGGAGGGGCACCTCGCGGTAGATGAGGGCGTCGTCGAAGCCGGCGCGCGTGGCGTCGTCGCGGGTGGCGGCGTAGACCAGCCGGTCGACGCGCGACCAGTAGGCGGCGGCCAGGCACATCGGGCAGGGCTCGCAGCTGGTGTAGAGAACGCAGGAGGCGAGGCTGAAGCTGTCGAGCTTCCGGCAGGCGCGTCGGACCGCGACGATCTCGGCGTGGGCGGTGGGGTCGAGGCTCGACGTGACGGCGTTCCAGCCGCGCGCCACGATGACGCCGTCCCGGGCGACGACGGCGCCGAAGGGGCCGCCGCGACCCTCGTGCATCCGCGTCCGGGCGAGCCGGATCGCTTCGCGGAGGAGCCGCTCGTCGGCCGCGCCTGCCGGGTCGGGCTTCGACATCGTGCTCACCTTGCGGCGACCCTAGCGCGCCGCCCGCGCCCGCGTGTAGGGCCGAAGCGCAGGTTCGGGCGCGCGATGCGCGTGAGGGGCGCGAGCACGCGGCGACGCCGGTCTGGTCAACGACCTTGCCCGTCCCCTGCGGGGGCGACCTCATCGGTGCGGGCCCGGATCGCGGGATGATGGGCCGACCAGGCCCGCCAGACGGACTGCGCCCAGCGCCGAACCGCCGCCGGTGCTTCGTCGCCGCGCGCCGCGGCCACGTCGAGGACCGTGATCGGGCCTGGATCGGCCGGGGGCTGGAGCCACGGGAACACGGGGTCGTCGCGGAGCAGGTCCTGCTTCAGTCGGATCCCGTCGACGGGCGCCCGGCCGCGCTCGAGGATGGCGCACATGCTCACGAGGTGGACCCACACCGACTGGGCCTGGCGCCGCCCCGCGACGCCGTGGTGCTGCGCCGCGTAGGCGTCGACCGCCAGCGCCATCTGTCCCGCGAGCGCTGGGTCGGCATAGGCACGCGCCTGCAGCTCACCCCAGGCGGCCCAGCAGCCGGCGCCGGCCCCGATATAGGCATGGGTCGGGCCGTCGACGTCGGGGACGGGGGCCCGGCAATCCGGGCACGGGACGAGCGCGCGCGAGCCGACCACCGTCAGGTCCAACGAAGCGTCGCGACGGCGGCTCGACCACGGGCCAGCGCTTCGTCGGCGTCGCTCGCGCCGGCCACCGTCACGTGGCCCATCTTCCGGCGCTCGAAGACGCGCCGCTTGTCGTAGACGTGGAGGTGGACGAGCGGGTCGTCGAGCGCCGTCCCGACTCCGTCCAGGTGGGCCTCGCGGGGGTTGCCCGTGCCCAGGAGGTTGACCATCGCGGTCGGCCCGTGGGCGTCCGTGTCGCCGAGCGGCAGGCCGCAGATGGCGCGCACGTGCTGCTCGAACTGGCTCGTCCGGGCGCCCTCCACCGTCCAGTGGCCGGAGTTGTGGACGCGAGGCGCCAGCTCGTTGACGGCGAGGCTGCCGTCGCGGAGCAGGAACAGCTCGGCGGTCACGAGGCCGACGACGTCGAGGGCCTCTGCCACCCGCGCGCCGATCGCTCGCACGCGGCCCGCCACCCCGTCCGGGACGGGCGCCGGGGCGATCGACTCCACCAGGATTCCCGCATCGTGGCGGTTGGCCGCGATCGGGAAGGCGGCGAGCCTCCCGTCGAGCGCCCGCGCCGTGAGGACGGAGAGCTCGGCCGCGAAGTCGAGCTCGCGCTCGGCGAGGAGGGGCGTGCCGGCCGGCCGGCCGAGCCGTTCGATGGCGCCGGGAACCTCCTCGAGCGTGACGAGGCGAACCTGGCTCCGGCCGTCGTAGCCGCCCGTGGGCGCCTTCAGGCGCATCGGCATGCCGAGATGTGTGGCGGCGGCGCGGAGGCCCGCTTCGTCGGCGATCTCCTGCCAGGGTGCGGTGGCGATCCCCAGCGAGGCGACGAAGCGGCGCTCGGCCAGCCGATCCTGGGTCATCCGCAGGGCGAAGGAGCCCGGTCGAACCGGAACGCCGGCGGTCTCCACGGCGTCGACGAGCGCTGCATGGACATGTTCCAGCTCGTAGGTGACGACGGCACAGCCGCGAGCCAGCTCCCGGGCGCCGTCGACGGAGTCGTACGGCGCGGGCACCACTCGGTCCGCGATCGCCGCCGCCGGGCAGTCCGGATCGGGGTCCAGGATCGCGAGCCTGTAGCCCATCGCCCGCGCCGCGAACCCCAGCATCCGCCCGAGCTGCCCGCCGCCCAGGATCCCGAGCGTGGCGCCCGGGAGGATCGGGGCGAGCGCCGTGGGATGCGAACGGGACGGGCTCATCGGCCGAGTGTACGGTCGGGCGCGCGCCGTCGCCGCCGGAGCACCGGCCCTCGCGGTCGCGAACGGCCGCCGGCCGTGCCCGGCGGGGCGATGCCGGCGCAGTAGTCTTGGCGCGTGGATCGGCTCCGTGCGCACCCGCTCCTCCGGACGGCGCTCGTCGGCACCCTTGCGTTGGCGGCCGCAACGGGCGTCATCGCCCTGCTTGGAGCCGTCGGCGTGCCGAACGCGTCGGCCGTCTACATCCTCGCCGTGGCCGGCGTGGCGCTGGTCGGGGGTCGCTTCGCCGTCCTCGGTGCGGCGATCGCCGCGTTCCTCCTGTACGACTACCTGTTCGTCGACCCTCGCTACACCTTCACCGTCAGCGACCCCGGAGAGTGGCTCAACCTCGTCGTCCTCCTGGGCGTTGGCCTGCTCGTCGGGCAGATGGCCGCCCTCCTGCGCATCCGCGGCGAGACGGCCGTGGCGCGCGAGCGCGAGGCGCGGGCGCTCTTCTCGGTGAGCCGCGAGCTGGTGAGGCGCACGTCCACGATCGACGTCCTGCCTCGGATCCTCCAGATCCTGCGCCAGGAGGCGAGCCTGGCCCGCGCGTGGATCGTGCTGGAGGAATCCGCGCCCCGACGCCGTGCCGTCGCCGACACGGATCCCGAGGCTCCCGTCCCAGAGCCGCCCGGCCACCGGGTCCTCCAGGGTCGGCCCGGCCCGGAGCCCGCCGAGTGGGTCGCCGTGCACACGGGCCGGCGCGCCGGGAGCGAGCGGCTGGGCTCCGCCACGGAGGCCTACCGGGTGAAGATCGAGGCGGGCGGGCGCACGCTGGGTTCGCTGTGGGCCCTCAGGCGCCGGACGGACGGCGAGCCGGACGCCACCCAGACGCGACTCCTGGCCGCCGTCGCGGACCAGGTCGGGCAGGTGCTGGAACAGGATCGCCTCGCCGTCGCGGCTCGCGAGGCTGAGATCGCGCGCGAGAGCGACGCCCTCAAGAGCGCGCTCCTCGAGTCCGTCTCGCACGACCTTCGAACACCGCTCGCCTCGATCCGCGCGGCGGCGGGAAGCCTCGTCGACGATCAGGTGGACCTGGGCCCGGACGACACGCGCGCCACCGCGGAGATGATCGATCGCGAGGCCGAGCACCTGAACCGGATCGTCACGAACCTGCTGGACCTGAGCCGCGTGGAGGCCGGCGCCCTGCGCCTGGATCTCGAGATCTACGACCTGGCCGACCTCCTCGAACCCACCCTCGAGCGGGCCCGGCGGCGGCTCGCCGGCCACGACCTGGAGCTGGCGCTCGACGACGTGCCGCCGGTCCTCGTGGATGCCGTGCTCCTCGACCAGATCGTCCAGAATCTCCTGGAGAACGCGGCGAAGTACACGCCCCGGGGGACCCGCGTTGGAGTGTCCGCCCGTCGGCTCCGGGGCGAGGCGCTCGTCCGACTGACCGTCGAGGACGCCGGACCGGGCGTCCCCGAGGCATCGCTCCAGCACCTCTTCGACAAGTTCTACCGCGTGCCGGGTCGCTCGGCCGGGTCGCGCAGCGGGACCGGCGTCGGCCTCGCGGTCGTGCGGGGCCTGGCCGAGGCGCTGGGCGGCCGGGTCGCGGCACGAAGGTCCGGCCTGGGAGGGCTTGCGATCGACGTCGACCTGCCGGCGGCCTCGATGCCGCCGCCCGAATCGGACGTGGCGGCCGAACCGAGTGCGACTGCCGATCGCGAGGGGCTGGAAGGAGACCGGAGGCCCGCGGGCGCGCCGCCGTGAGCGAGAACGGCCGACCGCTGATCCTGGTCGTCGAGGACGACGAGGCGACGCGCACGGCCCTCGGGCGGGACCTCGCGGCCCGGCAGTTCGAGGTCGTCGAGGCGCTCGACGGGCGGACGGCGCTCGAGCGCTGGGAAGCACGCCGCCCGGATCTCGTGCTGCTCGACCTCGGACTCCCCGACATGGACGGCGTGCGCGTCCTGCGCCGCATCCGCGGCGACGCGACGACGCCGGTCGTGATCCTGTCGGCCCGGGACGCCGAACGCACGAAGATCGAGGCGCTGGAGGCAGGTGCCGACGACTATGTCACGAAGCCGTTCTCGACCGGGGAGCTGCAGGCGCGCATCCGCGCCGTGATGCGCCGGGCCGGCGGGCCGGCGGCCGACGCCCAGGGTCGGGTGACGGTCGGCCCGCTGATGCTCGACGCGCTCCGCCGGCTCGCAACCGTCCACGGCCACGCAGTTCCGCTCACGCCGCGCGAGTTCGAGATCCTGCGGGTCTTCCTCGCCCACCAGGGCCGCCTCGTGACGCGCGGTCGCCTGCTCCGAGCCGTCTGGGGCCAGGCGTACCAGGAGGAGCACCACTACATCCACGTCTACGTCAGCCGGCTGCGGCGCAAGCTCGCGGCGGCGGACCCCGGCGGGGAGCTCCACGACCTCTTCGTCGCCGAGCCCGGCGTCGGGTACCGCATCAGGGAACCCTCGGCGCGCGAGGGCTGAACCGCCGGCCGGGCGGGTACCCGGCGAGCGCGCCCGGATTGAGCGCTTGTTGAGCGGCCGGGACGCGCCCGACGCCCCTCTCTCTTGGGGCCTGGCCGGAGGATGAGGGCATGGACCGCTCATCCGACCTCGGAGACGCCGCGCAGGAAGCCCTCGCCCGCGAGATGCGCCTCGTGGACAGCGCCGTGGCCATGGTCGCCGGGGGCCACGCGCCCCGGATGCAGCTGGGCGGGCTCGCCTGCGGGGATGCCCTGCTTGACTACGCGCGTCGTGCGGCTTCGGCGGCCGGCGTGCGGGTGACCCCCCTGTGGGGCATCGGGGAGGAGGGCCTGGGCTTCACGTTCGAGCGCCCCGCCGTGGCCCCGGGCGCAGCGCCGGATGCGGGGCCGGCGGCCAACTTCGACCAGGGGGCCGCTTCCCACGAGCACCGGCATGCCTGAGGGTCCGCTGCTCATCGTCGAGGACGACGACGCGCTGCGGGAGGTGCTGGCCCGCCACCTCCGGGCTCGAGGCTGGGCCGTCACGGAGGCGACGTCGGCGGAGGGGGCGGAGGCGGCGATGGCGGCCGGCATGCGCCCGGCGCTGGTCCTGCTGGATATCAACCTGCCGGGCGAGACCGGCTGGGATCTGCTCCGGGGCGGAGCCCTCGGCGGCAGCGAGGCACCCCCCGTCGTCGTGGTGACCGCCACGACGATCGGCCCGCGCCGCCTGCGCGAGTTCGGGGTCGCCGGCTATCTGCCCAAGCCATTCGCGCTCGAGACGCTTCTCGAGGTGTGCGAGCGGTATGCCGCACGCCCGACGGCGCCGCCGCAGGCCTCGAGCACGGCCATCGACGGAGGCGAGAACCCATGACCGACGCCGTCATCCTGCTCATCGGGGCGGGCTGCGCGGCCTTCTTCGCAGGCCTGCTGGTCCTGTGCGACCGGGTCGGTCGCTGATGCTGGAGCTCCTGACCGGCATCGCGGCCGCCTTCGCGTTCGTCTACCTCCTGTGGGCGCTGCTGCGGCCCGAGGACTTCTGAGCGTGGCCATGGGCGACCTCTTCACGCTCGTCAGCCTGGGCCTCGCGGTCCTGGTCATCACCCCGATCCTCGGCACGTACATCGCCAAGGTCATGGAGGGCGAGCGGACCATCCTGAGCCCGGTCCTCCGACCCGCGGAGCGGATGATCTACCGCGTCTGCGGCATCGACGAGACCCGCGAGCAGGGCTGGAAGGGCTACACCATCTCCGTGCTCGTGATGGCGGCCGTCGCGATCGTCGCGCTCTACGCCATGCTCCGCGCCCAGGCGTTCCTGCCTCTCAACCCGACCGGAGCCGGCGCGATGACGCCCGACCTGGCCTTCAACACGGCCGTGAGCTTCGAGACCAACACGAACTGGCAGAACTACTCGGGCGAGACGGGCGTGAGCTACCTCTCCCAGGCACTCGGCCTCGCAGTCCGCAACTTCACATCGGCTGCGACGGGGCTCGCGGTGGCGTTCGCCCTCATCCGCGGCCTCGTTCGCCGCAATGCCTCGGGTGTCGGCAACTACTGGGTCGACATGACCCGGGGCACGCTCTACCTGCTGGTGCCGGTCGCCCTCGTCCTGGCCCTCGTCCTCGCCTGGCAGGGCGTCCCCCAGACGCTGAACGGGCCGACCACGGCCACCACGGTGCAGGGCGCCACCCAGACGATCGCGATCGGCCCGATCGCCTCCCAGGAGTCGATCAAGGAGCTGGGCAACAACGGGGGCGGCTTCCTCAACGCCAACTCGGCCCACCCCTATGAGAGCCCCACGCCGCTCACGAACTGGCTGGAGATGCTGGCCATCCTGGCCTTCCCCTTCGCCCTCACCTGGTCGTTCGGGCGGATGGCCGGCAACCAGCGCCAGGGCTGGACGATCTTCGCCGCCATGGCCGGCGTCCTCATCGTGGGCGCCGTGGTCGCCATGACCGGCGAGGCCGGCGGCAACCCGCTCTTCCCGGCCGGCGTCGGCCAGGCCCTGGGCAACATGGAGGGCAAGGAGACGCGCTTCGGCGCGGCCGTCGGCGGGCTCTTCGCGGCCCTGACGACGGGCACGAGCACGGGAGCCGTCAACGCCATGCACGACAGCTTCCAGCCGATCGCCGGGCTCGTCCCCCTGTTCAACATCGAGCTCGGCGAGATAACCCCGGGCGGCATCGGGGCCGGCCTCTACGGGATGCTGGTGATGGGCGCCGTCCTCTCGGTCTTCATCGCCGGCCTCATGGTCGGCCGGACCCCCGAGTACCTCGGCAAGAAGGTCGAGTCCTACCAGATGAAGATGGCGATGCTCGTCGTCCTGGTCCTCGGCGCCAGCATCCTCGGCTTCACCGCCCTCGCCACCGTCACGCCCGCGGGACAGGCCGGCCCGCTGAACCCCGGCCCGCACGGCTTCAGCGAGATCCTGTACGCCTACTCGAGCCAGACCGGCAACAACGGATCGGCCTTCGCGGGCCTGGGCGGGAACACGCCCTTCTACAACATCACGGGCGCCCTGGCCATGCTCGTCGGCCGCTTCGGGATGATCGTTCCGATCCTCGCCCTCGCCGGCTCGATGGCCGCCAAGCGGCGCGTGGCGCCGTCCCTGGGCACGTTCCCGACAACCGGGCCGCTCTTCAGCGTGCTCCTCGTCGGCGTGATCGTGATCGTGGGCGCGCTGACCTTCTTCCCGGCCCTGGCGCTGGGTCCCATCGTGGAGCAGCTGCTCCAGAACGCCGGAAAGGTCTTCTGAGGCATGAGCGTCACTCGTTCCCTGAAGGCGGTCGAACTCGGCCGCGGCACGCGGCGCTTCCAGCGCTTCGTCACCCTCGGCGGCGCCAAGCCGGGCGGCGAGCCGCCCCGGCCGCGGGGCGTGTTCGACCCGGACCTCCTGCGCGCGGCGATCCCCCATGCCTTCCGCAAGCTGGACCCGCGCCGGCTGATCCGCAACCCGGTGATGTTCGTCGTCGAGATCACGGCGGCGCTCGTCACGATCATCGCGGTCGCCAACGCGACGGGCTGGCAGCCCGTGAGCGGGCCGGGCGGACTGGGGTTCCAGGTCCAGATCGGGGCCTGGCTCTGGTTCACCGTCCTCTTCGCTACCTACGCCGAGGCCGTGGCCGAGGCCCGTGGGCGCGCCCAGGCGGCGACGCTGCGCCGGACGCGCTCGGAGACCACGGCCCACCGGCGCCGGGCCGACGGGTCGCTCGAGAGCGTCGGCTCGTCGGAGCTGCGCAAGGGCGACATCGTGGTGGTCGAGGAAGGCGAGACGATCCCCGGCGACGGCGACGTCATCGAGGGCGTGGCCTACGTCAACGAGGCGGCCATCACCGGCGAGTCCGCGCCGGTCCTCAAGGAGCCCGGGACGGACATCCGCTCCAGCGTGACCGGCGGGACGACCCTCACCAGCGATCGGCTGGTCATCCGCGTCACCACCGACCCTGGCGAGACGTTCCTCGATCGGATGATCGCCCTCGTGGAGGGAGCCAAGCGCCAGCGGACACCCAACGAGGTCGCGCTTGCCATCCTGCTGGCGGGCCTGACGATCGTCTTCCTGATGGCGACCGTCACCCTGCGGCCGTTCGGGCTCTTCGCCGGCACGAGCGTCGACACGGTGGCCCTCGTCGCCCTCCTCGTCTGCCTCATCCCGACGACGATCGGCGGCCTCCTGTCCGCCATCGGCATCGCCGGCATGGACCGGGTGGCCCGCTTCAACGTGCTGGCCATGAGCGGTCGGGCTGTCGAGGCATCGGGCGACGTCGACGTCATCCTGCTCGACAAGACGGGCACGATCACCTATGGCAACCGGCTGGCCGCCTCGATCAGTGCGGCTCCGGGGGTCAGCGACGAGGAGGCGGTCACGGCCGCCCTCGTCACCTCGATCCAGGACGAGACGCCCGAGGGCCGCTCGATCGTCGAGCTGGCCCGCAGGCGCCTGGACGAGCTGAACGCACCGGCCGGCAGCGGCGACGAGGCCGGCTACCGGAGACTCGCCGACGAGGTCGTCGAGTTCATGCCCTTCCGGGCCGAGACCCGCACCAGCGGCGTCAGGCTCTCGTCCGGCGAGACGCTGCTCAAGGGGGCGGTCGACGCCATCGGGGCCGGTCTGGACGGTGCGTTGCCGGCAGAGCTCGTCGAGGCCAGCGACCGGATCGCCGACGCCGGTGCCACACCTCTCGCGATGCGCCGGGACAGCCGGCCGATCGGCGTCATCGAGCTCAAGGACACGGTCAAGGAGGGCCTGCCCGCGCGCTTCGCCGAGTTCCGCAAGATGGGCATCCGGACGGTCATGGTCACCGGTGACAACCCGCGCACCGCGGCCACCATCGCCCGCGAGGCCGGGGTCGACGACTTCATCGCCCAGGCCACGCCCGAGGACAAGATCGGCTTCATCCGCCGCGAGCAGGCCGAGGGCCACCTGGTGGCGATGACCGGCGACGGCACAAACGATGCGCCGGCGGTCGCCCAGGCGGACGTGGGGCTGGCCATGAACAGCGGGACGTCGGCCTGCAAGGAGGCGGCCAACATGGTCGACCTCGACTCCGACCCGACCAAGCTGCTGGAGGTCATCGCGATCGGCAAGCAGCTGCTCATCACACGGGGCTCGGTGACGACGTTCTCGATCGCCAACGACGTGGCCAAGTACTTCGCGATCGTGCCGGCGATGTTCGTGGCCGTGTATCCGGAGCTCAACGCGCTCAACGTGATGGGCCTCTCCACGCCGCAGAGCGCGATCCTCTCCGCGGTGATCTTCAACGCCCTTGTGATCGTGGCCCTGATCCCGCTGGCCCTCCGGGGCGTCGCCTTCCGGCCGGCGCCGGCAAGCGTCCTCCTGCAGCGCAACCTCCTGATCTACGGCCTGGGGGGAATCGTCGCACCCTTCCTCGGGATCAAGGCGATCGACCTCGTCGTCACGGCCCTCCACCTGGCCTAGAGAATCGAACGATGTACACCTTCCTGCGTCACCAGCTGTTCCCTGCGTTCGCCCTCCTCGTGGCCCTCAGCGTCGTCACGGGCGTCGCCTACCCTGCGGTGGTCACCGCGGTCGCCCAGGTGGCCTTCCCGTCGCAGGCCAACGGGTCGATGATCGTCGTCGACGGGAAGACCGTCGGCTCCACCCTCATCGGGCAGGCGTTCAGCGACCCGAAGTACCTGTGGGGCCGGCCGTCCGCGGCCGGCGTCACCGACGCCAACCCGGCGGGCTACGATGCGAACGCGTCGGGGGGCTCGAACCTCGGGCCCACGAACAAGAGCCTGATCGACCGGGTGACGGCCGCCGTGGATGCGCTTCGGGCGACGAACGGCAATGCCCCCGTGCCCGTCGACCTCGTGACGACGTCGGGCTCCGGCCTCGACCCGCAGATCAGCCCCGCGGCTGCCGAGTACCAGGTGGCCCGGATCGCGGCCGCGCGGGGTCTCGCCGCGTCCGAAGTCCGGGCGGCCATCGCCCGCCACACCGAGCAGCCCTTGCTGGGCTTCCTGGGCGAGCCGCGCGTCAACGTGCTGCTCGTCAACCTCGACCTGGACGGGCTCCTCCGATGAGCGCCGTCGGCGCCCGGATCGCGGCCACCGCCCCGGCCGGAGCAGGCGATCTCCCGGCCCCGGCCGGGGCTGCGGCGCCGGTGCCTGCGCCCGAGGCGGTCGTGCCGTGATCGAGCGCGACGCCCTCGACCGCCGCCCCACGGCGGCAGAGATGCTGGCCCGGATCGGGGCCTCCGAGTCCGGTGGGCGGGCGCGCCTGCGCGTCTACCTGGGGATGGCGCCGGGCGTCGGCAAGACCTTCAGGATGCTCGAGGAGGGTCACCGGCGCCTCGACCGCGGCACCGACATCGTGGTCGGCTTCGTCGAGACCCACGGCCGGGCGCGGACGGCCGCACTCCTCGACGGGCTGGAGGCAGTGCCACGTCACCAGGTCACGTACCGCGGCGTGGTCGTCGAGGAGATGGACACGGACGCGGTGATCCGGCGACACCCGACCGTTGCCCTGATCGACGAGCTCGCCCACACGAACGCCCCGGGCTCCGCGCGTGAGAAGCGCTGGGAGGACGTCGCGGCGATCCGTGATGCAGGCATCCACGTGGTGACGACGCTGAACGTCCAGCACCTCGACTCCGTGGCCGACGCGGTCGAGACGATCACGGGTGCGCCGGTCCGCGAGCGGCTCCCCGACGAGGTCCTGGTGACGGCCGACGAGATCGAGCTCGTCGACATGAGCCCGCACGCCCTGCGCCAGCGAATGCGCCACGGCAACGTCTACCCGCCCGACCGGACCCAGGTCGCCCTGGACCGGTTCTTCACCGAGCCGAACCTGACGGCCCTCCGCGACCTGTCCCTTCAATTCACCGCGCAGCGCGTCGAAGGCCAGCTCGAGCGGTACGTGACCGACGGTCGCCTCGGGGCGATGCCGCGGACGTCGGACCGGGTCGTGGTCCTCGTCGACGGCTCACCGGCCGGTGCCGTGGCGGTGCGCCGCGCGGCATCCCTGGCGGGTCTGCTCCACGCGGACCTCGTGGCGGCCGTCCCGGAGGGCCGGGCGACCGCCACCCGCGAGGACGAGCGCGCCGTCCGCGAGGTGGCCGACGACGCGGCCGATCTCGGCGCGGACGTCGTCCGCGTCGACGGCGACGACCTTGCCGCCGACCTCGCGCGTCTCGTCGTGGATCGCGGCTCCACCCACCTCGTCATCGCGCACCGGCCCCAGGGTCGCCTCGAGCGATTTCGACAGCCACCCCTGGCCGACATCCTGGTGGACCTCCTGCCCGGCGTCGAGCTGCACATCGTGGGCGCGGGCCGCCGGGGCTGAGCCGGGAGCTGTCCCGGCGGGCCCGTAGAATCGGGCTCGATGTCCGAGACGAGCGCGCCGGTCTTCTGGGTCGCCTTCCTCGCCGTCATCGGCGCCTGCCTGGCCCTCGACCTCTTCGTCTTCCACCGCAAGCCGGGCGCAGTGACGATCCGCTCGGCTGCGCTGACGTCGGCGTTCTGGATCGGCCTGGGCCTGGGTTTCGGCCTGGTCGTCCTCGCCTGGCTCGGGTCCGAGAAGGCGATCGAGTACTTCAGCGGCTACCTGATCGAGGAGTCGCTCTCGGTCGACAACGTCTTCGTCTTCAGCCTCGTCTTCGCGGCGTTCGCCATCCCCGGCCACCTCCAGTACCGGGTCCTGTTCTGGGGCGTCGTCGGGGCCCTGGCCATGCGCCTGGCGATGATCCTCATCGGCGCCGCGCTCATCGAGCGCTTCGAGTGGATCCTCCTCGTGTTCGGCGCATTCCTCGTGTTCACCGGGATCCGGATGTGGCTCTCCACCCGGAGCGAGGGGGAGGCCGACCCGGCCGACAACCCGATCGTGAAGCTCGCGCGCCGGCGCCTGCCGTTCATCGATCGCCTGGACGGCCAGCGGTTCTTCACCCTCGTCGACGGCAGGCGCGTGGCGACCCCGCTGCTGCTGGCCCTCATCGTCGTGGAGATCGGCGACCTCGTCTTTGCCGTCGACTCGATCCCGGCCGTCTTCGCCGTGACCACCGACCCCTTCATCGTCTACACCTCGAACGCGTTCGCGATCCTGGGGCTGCGCTCGCTGTACTTCTTCCTGGCCGACCTGAAGGGCCGCTTCCGATACCTCACCCACGGGCTGGCGATCGTGCTCGTGCTCGTCGGGATCAAGCTCCTGGCGAGCCCGTGGATCCACCTGCCGCCCTGGGTCCCGCTCGTGGTCATCGCCGCAGTCCTGGGCGGCTCCGTCGCCTTCTCGCTCGCCCGGGCGCGACGCGACGAGCGGGCGGCGGCGCTCCACCGAGGAGGGGCGGCGGACGGCCCAGCGGGGACGCCCGCCGTCGTCGAGGCGGAGGCGCCCGGGATCGACGAGACTGCCACCGACCGGCCGCCCGCCCCGGCCGGCTTGGGCAGCGAGGCGGTGACCCGGGCGGGAGGCGAAGGAGTCGATGTCTCGGCGGACTGACGGCCCACCGACTGCCCTTCGGCACGTCGTCCTGGTCGGCCTGATGGGAAGTGGCAAGTCGACGGTCGGGGTCGCGCTCGCGAACCGCCTGGGACTGCCATATCGCGACAACGACACGCTGCTGGGCGCGGCGACCGGACAGACGGCAGCCGCGCCGCGCGATGCCGCCGGTGAGGCGGAGCTCCATCACGCCGAGGGCGTCGTCCTGCGTGACGCGCTGGCGGCGGAGACCCTCTCGGTGATCGCTGCCGCAGCGGCCGTGGTCGACGACCCGGCCTGCCGGGCGGCGCTGCGCGCGCCGGGGATCGCCGTGGCCTGGCTCCGAGCCGACCCGGCGGTCCTCGGGCGGCGATTCGCTGCCGGCGTCCGGGCAGGCGGCGGATCGACGTACCGGCCGGCCTACGGCGCCGAGGCGGCCACATTCCTGGCCGCCCAGGCCCGGCGGCGGGCGGCCCGCTTCGCTGCATGTCGTCCATGCGTCGTGGTCGACACGGGGTCGATGGACGTCGAGGCGGCCGTCCAGCGCATCGCGACCGCCGTCAGGGAGGCCTGGAGCGCGCCGGGTCCTGTCGGGACCGCGGACGCGGCCCCGACCGTTCCGCGCTCAACCTGACGGTCAACGTCGCACGTCCTGCCCGCTCCCGCCGGACGGGGCGGCGAGCGAGGCGGCGGGGGCCCCCTGGGACGAGGCTGTCGCCGATGGGCGCTACGATCGACGCATGACCGAGCCCGCCGCGCGAATCCAGCTCCTGCTCGACGTCGACACCGGGATCGACGACAGCCTGGCGCTCCTCTACGCGTGCGGCTCCCCGGAAGCGAAGCTGGTGGCGGTCACCTGCGTGGCCGGGAACGTGGACGCGCGACAGGTCGCCGAGAACACGCGCGCCGTGCTGGAGCTGGCTGGACGCGGCGACGTGGAGGTCGCCCTGGGCCGGGAGACGCCGCTCGTGCGGCCCCTGGTCACGACGCCCGACACGCACGGGCCCCGCGGCATCGGGTACGCGGAGCTTCCTCCCGCGCGCCGGCCGCTCTCCGAGCGCCACGCGGTCGACCTCATCATCGCGGAAGCGCGCCGGCAACCCGGCGAGATCACGCTCGTTACTCTGGGGCCGGCCACGAACCTCGCGGTCGCGGTCCTGCGCGAGCCGGAGCTGCCCATCCTCCTGCGCCGCTGGGTGCTGATGGGCGGCAGCTACCGGTCCCCGGGGAATACGGCACCGACGACGGAGTGGAACGCCTCGGTCGACCCGGATGCGATGAAGGTTGCGATCACCGCCTTCTCCGAGCCGTCCATCGTGGAGCGCCGGATGACGGCCGGGCTCCCGGCACTGCCCCTGGCACTGGGGCTCGATGTCACGGAGCGGGCGAAGCTGCTCCCGGACCACCTCGACAGGCTCGCCCGACGTGCGGGCTCGGGCATCGACGCGGCACGCAACGCGGCCGCGGGGAGCGTGGCCACGCACGCGATGATCCGCTACGTCGCCGATGCGCTCCGCTTCTACATGGAGTTCCACTCGCGCTACGACGGCTTCTACGGCGCGTTCATCCACGACCCGCTGGCCGTTGCCGCCGCACTGGACCCCCTGCTGGTGCGCACCGAGGAGCTGCCCGTCGACGTCGAGCTGGGCGGTATCCTCACGACCGGCGAGACGGTGACCGACTGGCGGCGGACCTGGGGCCGGCCGGCCACGCTGGCAGTCGCGGTCGAAGCGGACGCCGCCCTGTTCCTCGACCGTTTCGTCGAGCGCGTCGGCGAGCTGGCCGCGCGGATCGGCCCCGGCTGAGAGTCCCGGGCGCGCATACAGTCCCGGGCGCGCATGCTGGCGGAGGTGGACCCGGAGAGTGATACTGGGCCGCGCGCCCGGCGGGAGGGACACGCGCCGAGGCCGGATCACGGTGCACGCCGCAGGATGCGCCCGGGCAGCGAGGGAGACGCCGTTCGATGGACCTTTCGTGGCTCCAGGTGTGCGCCGAGGGCCAGACGAACGGCTGCATCCCCGCGGTCCAGCTGCTCTACCTCGCGGCGCTCGTCGTGGGCGTCGTGCTGCTGGCGGTTGTCGCCGTCCGCTCGCGCGACCTGTCCACGGCAACCCTGGCGCTGATGCCGGTCGCGATCGCGATCAACATCGCGGTCGGCGCCATCGTCGTGGCCCTGCGCCTGCCCATCTACCTCGACTCGATCGGCACCGTCCTGGTCGGCGTGGTGGCCGGCCCGTGGGCCGGCGCACTCACCGGCCTGCTGGCGAACCTGATCTGGGCAATCCTCCCGGTGCCCGGGGGGGCTGGACCGACGATCGCGTTCTTCGCCCCGGTCGCGGCCGTGATCGGCCTGATGGCCGGCTTCTGGGCCGGCCGCGGCGCCTTCCGCCTGCGCGCAGACGACGAGCGCGTCGGGAGCTTCCTGGCCCTGGCGGCGGGCGTCGCGGCGGCCGCCCTGGCGATGATCGTCGTGCAGCAGACGGTCGGTCTGTCCTTCGGGGACGACACGGACTCGCAGATGCGCTTCGTGATCCTCGGCCTCGTGATCGTCGCGATCGGCTGCGTGGTGGCCTGGGCAAGCAGGCAGACGGTCTTCCGGCTCCCCGCGGGCGACCCGCGGATCTCCGGCTACCTCGCCATCGCCACGGGCGCGTCGGCCGGGCTGATCGTCCTTGCCGTGCTGCGCCTCCTCTTCTCGCCGAGCGGCTACTTCTCGACGGTCACCGGCGTGAAGAAGGACGGCAGTCCGGACAGCTTCCTCGGCGGGGCGAACCTCACGGGCCTGGCGATCCCCGACCCGGCCGGCCTGGTCGCGGTGATCGCGGCGGCCTTCGTGCTCGGGCTCCTGCTCTGGAACTGGGTCCGGCAGGGCGAGCGAGCCCGGATGTTCCCCGTCTGGGTCGGCGGCCTCACGACCGGGCTGGTGGCGGCCGCCATCTCGGCGCCGATCGCGGCGGGCGTCTTCGGGGGCGTCACCGGCTCGGGCACCGACGCCCTCGTCGCGCTCTTCCGGACCCTCGGCCTGAACGTGTTCCAGTCGGCCTTCGCCCAAGGCCTGACGAGCGACCCGCTCGACAAGACCATCTCGTACACCGTCGTCTTCCTGGTCCTCGCCGCCCTCCCGCTGAGCGTCCGCACGATGTTCAGCCGGGGCGAGACGACCATCGTCGACTGACGCCAGGAACGATCGGCCCCGCGTGCAGGCTGCGAGCGGGTACTACCGCCCGGGTGTCAGCTGGCTCCACCGGCGGAACCCCGTCACCAAGCTGCTCGGCCTCGCCTGGGTGATCCTTGCGGCGTTCCTGCTGCCGTCGATCGCCCTGCCGATCCTGGCCCTGGCCTGCCTGGCCCTGGCCTCCGCGAGCGGCCTCGGCGGGTCGGTCGTTCGGGCCCTGCGCATCCCGGCCGCGCTCATCGCCTCGATCCTCGTCGTCAACGCCCTCTTCTTCCCCGGTGCGGTCGACGTCGTCGCGCGACTGGGCCCGATCGCCCTCTCCCGGGAGGGGATCATGTTCGGGCTGGTCACCGCGGGACGCGTCTTCGTCGCGTTCGTGGCCTCGATCGCGTTCCTCCAGTCGACCCTGCCCGACGACCTCCTCGAGGCGATCGTCGCCCGAGGCGCAAGCCACCGCCTGGCATGGGTCATCCTCTCCGCTGTGCAGATGGTGCCGCGGCTGCAGGAGAGCGCCGCGACGATCCTCGAGGCGCAGCAGGCGCGTGGCCTGGAGATCGGCGGCTCCCCGGGGCGGCGGATCCGGGCCCTGGTGCCGCTCGTCGGACCGGTGCTGCTGGGGTCGCTCATCGACGTTCGGGAGCGGACCTTCGCGCTCGAGGCGCGGGGATTCGGCGCCGGTGGGACGCGCACGGCGTATCGCGTTGTGCCGGATCCGCGCGTTGACCGCTGGCTGCGGCTGGCGATCCTGCTCGCCATCGTCGCCGTCATCATGTGGCCGTTCGTTGCGCAGGGGCTGGGGATCCGGTGAGCGGCGCGAGGCCGACGCCCGCGTTCGCGCCCGGGCCGGACACCCCGTGAGCGGCCCGGCCCCCGCCGAAGGGCATCGCGCCCACGACCGGACTGGGCCTCGGTCCTCCGGCGGTCGCGGGGCCGCAGACCGGCCGGGCTGCCGCCTTCGCCGGCGTGCCGGCCCTCTCGATCGAGGCCCTCGAGGTCCGCTACCACGGCCGGCGGACGGCCGCCCTCGATCACATCGACCTCGGGGTGGATCCCGGCGAGCTGGTGGGCGTGGCCGGCCGGAACGGCGCCGGGAAGTCGACGCTGGCCCTGGCCGCGGCGGCCTTCATCCCGCGCGTGGTCCGGGCGCGGATCGGGGGTCGGGTCGTCATCGCCGGCCGCCCCGCGTCCGAGACGCCGGTCCGGGAGCTCCTGGGCGAGGTGGGGATCGTCTTCTCGACGCCGTCGAACCAGCTCTCGGGCTCGAAGCTGACCGTCCGGGAGGAGCTCGCGTTCGGCCTGGAGAACCTCGGCGTCGCCCGCGCGCTGATGGACGGTCAGATCGACGCGACCCTCGACGCCCTGGGCATCGGCCATCTCGCCGAGCGGCTGCCGACCGCGCTCTCGGGCGGCGAGCAGCAGCGAGTCGCCATCGCGGCGATCCTCTGCATGGGACCGCGCCTCCTCGTCCTGGACGAGCCGACCGCCCAGCTCGATCCGGCGGCGACCCGCGCGGTGGCGGAGCTCCTGGCCGGGCGCGCCGCCGCCGGGACCGCCGTCCTGATCGCGGAGCACAAGGCGGCCGTGCTGGCGGCGACCGCGCGGTGCCTCGTGCTCGACGGCGGCCGCGGGGTGGGGATCGACGTGCCGGGGGTGGCGCTCGGGCCCGCGCTGGGCGGCCGCGCGGGGGTTGCCGTCCCGGCGGTCGTCGCGCTCGCGGCGGCTCTCGGGCTCCCGACGGCAACGGCGCTGGACGTCGACGCGGTGGCGGCGGCGATCCGGGCTGCAGGGCCGGGGGACCTGGCGGCCGCCCGCGCGGCCGGCACGGCTCCCACCGCGTCGCCGGAGGCAGCGACGTTCGATGGGGCGGATCATCAGGGGTTCACTCGTCGCGTGGACCTGGCTCCGTGGCAGCCGGTCCGTGACCAGCCGCCGGCGGGCATCGAGATCGCCGGCCTGCATCATGCCTATCCCGGCGGCGCCGAGTCGCTCCGGGGCGTCGAGCTCGCCGTCGGCCCCGGCGAGGCCGTGGCGATCGTGGGCCAGAACGGCTCGGGCAAGACGACCCTGGCGAAGCACCTGGTCAGGATCCTGGCCCCGGCGGCCGGGTCGGTGCGGATCGGCGGCCGCGACCTCGCCGGACGGTCGATCGCGGACGTTGCCCGGACGGTCGGCTATGTCTTCCAGGACCCGGACCGCCAGCTCTTCAGCCGCTCGGTGGAGCACGAGGTTGCCTTCGGGCCGCGCAACCTCGGCCTGAACCAGGCCGACGCGGGGCGCCTCGTCGCGCAGGCGCTCGCCGCGGTGGACCTGGCGCATCGCGCGGCCGAGAACCCGTTCGACCTCGGGCTGTCCGATCGCAAGCTGGTGGCGCTGGCGAGCGTGCTCGCGATGGACCCTGCGGTCCTCGTCCTCGATGAGCCGACGACCGGGCAGGACGCCCCCGGGGTCGCGCGCATCGGCGGGCTCGTCGACGCCTGGACCTCGGCCGGCCGAACCGTCGTGGCGATCACGCACGACATGGAGTTCGCGGCGCGCCATTTCGGACGGATCGTCGTGATGCGGAGCGGCCGGATCGTCGCCGACGGACCGCCGGGGACGGTGCTCGCGGCGGCGAACCAACCCCTGCTTGCCTCCACCGGGCTGGAGCCGCCACCCCTTGCCGGGCTGGCGGAACGGCTCGGGATCGGCGGCGTGCCTCCGGACCCGTGGACCCTGCTGTCCACCCGGCTCTGAGCGCCGCAGGCCCGGCATCGACGGCCTCCACGGGCGGCCGGGCCGGGCCGGGCATGCCGGGCCGGGTCCGCCGGGCGGGCCCGCCGGGCGTCAGGCCGGGATCGACGTCCGGTCGAGGCGGTCCGCGCCGACCGCGCAGTTGCGGCCCAGGCGCTTGGCGCGGTAGAGCGCCTCGTCGGCGGCCGCGAGGGCGGTGGCCGCCGAGACCGAGCCGTTCGGGCGGTGGAGGATCCAGCCGGCGCTCGCCGTGACGACCTGCCAGGGGCGATTCTCCTGGTGCGGGATCTCCAGGGAATGGACGTTCATCAGCATCCTGCCGACGATCCCGTCCGCGGCCGCCTCGTCGACGCCCGAGAGCAGGACCACGAGCTCCTCGCCGCCGTAGCGGTAGACCCGGTCCGCGCCGCGGATCGACTCGCCGAGGGTGTCGGCAACGCGACGCAGGACCCAGTCGCCGGCGAGGTGGCCGTGCCGGTCGTTGTAGGGCTTGAAGCGATCGAGGTCGATGAGCACCAGCGCGACGGCGCCTCGCGCGACGTCGACGTCGGCGTCCAGCGTGAGCAGGTCCTCCTCGAGCGCGAGCCGGTTGCCGATCCCGGTGAGCGCGTCGACGCGGACGCTCGAGGCCAGCTGGCGGTTCGCGTCGCGCAGGCGGCGGCCGGCGTCGCGGTCCCTGAGATGCAGCGCCCGGATCTGCATGAGCTGCCGGAAGGCATCGATCCGGTCGGCGCGGCGAAGCATCTGCCCGGCCACGCTGATGCCGCCCGTGATGATCGCCGTGAGCACGATCGGGCTGATCGGGTCCACTCCCGATCGCTCCAGGGCGAACGTCAGCATCAGCGCGGCAACGGTGGTCCATCCGACGGCGATCAAGTGGATCCGGGTCGTCCATGGCATGAAGAGCGCATAGATGAGGGGGATCGCGGGCATGACCATGGCCGCGACGCGGAGCTGCAGCGGCGAGGTGAGGCCGGCCGCCAGCAGGTCGGCCGCCAGCAGGAACGCCCACAGGCACGCGATGGCGCTGACATGGTGCTGGGCGCGCCGCCGGACGAGCCACGCCATGGCCAGGGACACCACCGCGGCGACCGAGTTGAGGGCCAGGAGCTCCCATCCGAGGAGTGGGTCCATCGCCGTGGAGACTGCGGCTCCGGCGACCAGGATCAGCGCCACCAGGACGGACGAGCGAGCCAGCGCCCGTCGCATGGCCTCGCGCTCCGTGACGCGATAGCGCGGCGTTCCGGCAACGGCCTCGCGGACGCGCCACGACGCGAGCCGAGCGCGAACCCGGGTGTGGAGGCGGTTCCGGACGTCCATCCCGGGCGATCGTGGGGCCCGGACGGCGCCGGCGCGATGACCCGAAGGTGCCGGTCCGCACCACCCATCTGGTGATGCCGGCGAGGGTACCGGGCGGCCCAGCGCCGCCGGTGCGGCCATCCGTGCCTGTCGAGCCGGCCGGCCGGTTCCGGCGGAGCTCAGTCGCGACCGCTGGCGCGGCGAGTCCCCAGGACCAGGAGGAGGAACGTCGTCTCGATCACGTCGACGGCTCCGATCACGAGCGCCACGATGAGCGGCAGCGGGTGGCCCAGGAGCCAGCCGGCGGCGGCGGACAGCCCGGCGACCGCCAGGAAGACGAAGCGCACGCCGCGGATCAGCGCCGCGGGCCCGCCGGCCTCCGGATCGCGCCCCTGGGAGATCCGCACGACCCCACGGCGGAGCGCCCACAGGGCGAAGAGCACGGAGAGGGCCACCAGGGCCGCCCGCATGGGCGGCGGCGGGGTGACGACGGCGTCCACGAAGCGCGGATCCCAGCCCATCGCGGTGCCCGCGAGAAGCGCCATGAACCCCGCCACGAGGGCAGCCAGGGGACCGCCGCGCGGTCCGGCGGCGCTCATCCGACCAGCTCGTCGGCCAGCATCTCCATCAGGAGGCCGTCGACCCAGGTGCCGTCCGGCATCCTCTGGTAGGCCCGCATCCGGCCCACGGATCGGAACCCGAGCGTCTCGTAGGCACGGACTGCGCGTTCGTTGTCGGCCGCCGGGTCGATGGTGAGGCGATGGTGCCCTCGCTCGTCGATGAGCCAGCGGGCCACGGCGCGGATTGCGCTCGGGCCGAGACGGCGACCCTGGGCCGCCGTGGTGAGGAAGAGGTCGATCCCGGCGTGGCGGTACTCCGCGTTGGGCTCCTCCCACGCCTCGATCGCGCCGACGACCTCCGGGCCCGCGGCGGGGTCGAGCCGCGCCTCGATCACCCAGACGGTCGTCTCGGCGTCGGCCGTCAGCAGCTCCTCCTCGACGAGGGTCGCGTCGTAGCCGGGCCACCAGCGAGCGACCGACGGCTCGGCGAGGATCCCGGCGAGCACGGGGACGTCCTCGGGAAGCACGGGTCGCAGCCTGACCCCGGCGCCGGCGAGCGACGGGGCAGGGGTGCCGGCGGGCGGAAGCAGGTGGTCACGGGCGTCCATCGGCCCATCATCGCGCGGAATCGCCAGGCGGGTCGGGAGCCGTCAGCCGTCGACGACGTCCAGCACGACCTCGAACACGCCGCGGCCCAGGATCCGCCAGGCGCGGAGGCTCGCGGCGCCCGTGACGGCATCGGCCTCGCTCTCGGCGAGCGAGACGATCAGGTAGATGGCGTCGGGGTAGAGGGCAAGCCCGACGTCCGTCGGCGATGGGTGCGCCGGCGAGCGGACGTGGCTGTGGACGATCCCCCAGATCACGCCGTCGGCATCGTCGATCGCCAGCGAGACCCGAAGGAGATCTTCGGGGTGGATGTCGTAGCGCAGCGGCGACGCCGCGCGGTTGCGGGTGGCGTGCCAGGCCGTGGCGATCCCGCCGTCCGCCGCGGGCGCCGTGCCGGCAATGAGGCCGCACGCCTCGTTCGGGGCCTCGGCGCGGGCGTGGGCGACGATCGCATCCCGGAGGCCGGCGCTGATCGACACGCGTTCCGGCCCCGGCCGCGCGTCCGAGGGCGCCCGGCGCCACGGCACGGCCGCGTCCTCGGCGGTCGGCACGTCGCCACCTCGATCGGACAACCCGGTCAAACGTGCCCCAGCCGGGACGACCATCCGATGGTCGCAGACCCTGGAACCTCGGCCGGGCCCGCCCGGCGAGAGGCGGGAGAGCGACCCCTCAGACGGGGACATCGCGCGAGGGAGCCGGGAACGGGAAGACGAGCCCCTCGGTGGCAGGCCGCTCCTGGGCTCCAGGCACGGGCTCCAAGGCCCCAGTCTCGGGTCCCGGGGCGCCCGGCGCAGGCCCTGGGCTCCCGGATCCCGGCCGCGGCGTCCCTGGCGCGCGCCCCGCGACCGCAGCGTCCGAGCAGGCGGGGCAGGCCGGGTCGCGGCGCAGCTTCAGCTCGGTGAACGACGCGTCGAGCGCGTCGAACAGCAGCAGCCGCCCGGCCAGCGTGTCGCCGATTCCGAGGAGCACCTTCAGCGCCTCGCTTGCCTGGAGGAGGCCCATGATCCCCGGCACGACGCCCAGCACGCCCGCGACCGAGCAGCCCGGAGCAAGCTCTGGCGGCGGCGGCGTGGGGTAGAGGCAGCGGTAGCAGGGTCCCTCGAACGGGATGAACGTCGTGACCTGGCCCTCGAAGCGGAAGACCGAGGCGTGGATCACCGGGATTCCGGCCGCGACGGCGGCGTCGTTGAGCGTGTAGCGCGTCTCGAACGTGTCCGTTCCGTCGAGGATCACGTCGTAGCCGGCGATGATCCTTTCCACGTTCGAAGGGCCCAGGACCTCGTCGTAAAGGATCACCTTGACGTCCGGGTTCAGGGCGCGCATGGCGATCTCGGCGGAGACGACCTTCTTCTCCCCGAGGCGATCGGTCGTGTGGACGATCTGCCGCTGGAGATTCGAGAGATCGACGACATCGAAGTCGACGACGCCGATCGTCCCGACGCCCGCGGCGGAGAGGTAGAGAGCCGCCGGCGAGCCGAGGCCGCCGGCGCCGATGAGGAGCGCCTTCGAGCCCAGGAGCCGCACCTGGCCGGCCGCGCCGACCTCGGGGATCAGCAGGTGCCGGCTGTAGCGGCGCTTCTGCTCGTCGGAGAGGCGGGCCGGCTGGGTCCAGGGCAGGCCCAGCGACTTCCACTGGTCGAAGCCGCCGGACATCGAGACGACGTCCTTGTACCCCATCGCCCGCATGGTCTGGGCCGCGAAGAGCGAGCGGATGCCGCCCGCGCAATAGAGGACGACCGGGGTCGAGCGGTCAGGGACGAAGGTCTCGATCTCCTGCTCGACGTAGCTCCTGGCGACGTGGTGAGCGCCGGGAATGTGGCCCTGCTCCCACTCGCCCTCCTCCCGCACATCTACCAGCTCGGCACGCCGATCGGCGCGGAGCTGGTCGGCCTGGAGCGGGGTGACCTCGCGGATCTCGCTGCGGGCCTCACGCAACAGGTCGGAGAAGGACTTCGGCATCACTGATCCCGATCTCGGCGGCCGGCGGGCTCGGCGCGCCGGCTCAGGCCGGCGGACGGCAGCCGCAGCGGCCCGGCATGCCGCTGGGAGCCATCCGTCAGGTCCCCACGCCCGCGCCGGCGTCGGCGGTCGACGCCCCGCCGTCGGCCCTGGCCCGCTCCTCGAGGGCGTGGCTGACGGTGTCGAGCGAGAGCAGCGCGCACTTCAGGCGGGCGGGGCTGATCTCGATGCCGAGAAGGTCGAGGACGTCGTCGGGCGTCATCGTCGCGACGTCGGCGACGGGCTTGCCCTTGATCTCGTCGGTCAGGAGGCTGGCGGACGCCTGGCTGATGGCGCAGCCGCGACCCGTGAAGGCCACCTCGGCGACGAGGCCGTCCCGGATCCCCAGCATCATCGTGATGCGGTCGCCGCACAGCGGGTTGGCGCCTTCGTACCGGGCGTCGGGGTCTTCCAGGATCCCGAAGTTGTGGGGGCGCCGATAGTGCTCCAGGATGTAGTCGCGGTAGAGATCGTCCATCGGGCGTGCAGTGTAGCGCGGTCCGCCAACCGGGGCTGAATCCCGAGCGATTGGGTCGGGATTGCCCGGCGCGAGGTGGCGCGCGGAGCTGAACTGCGCCGGAGAGTCCCCGGCGCGACGAGCGGCAGTGGCGCGACGAGCGGCAGTGGCGCGACGAGCGGCAGTGGCGCGACGCTGTCACCTGCGCGACACTCCGTTGCGACAGCCAGGCAGGACTGCATTCAAACGTGGAGGACCCCGTGTTCGTTCCCCTCTCGGTGCTCGAGTTCCGCGACCGGGCGGCGACCTACTTCGGGGACAAGATCGGGGTCGTCGACGGCGAGCGGGAGTTCACCTACCGGACCTGGGCCGAGCGGACCCACCGCCTCGCCAACGCGCTTCACGACCTGGGCGTGGAGCCCGGCGACCGGATCTCGTTCATCACCTACAACACCCACCACCTGCTGGAGGCGTACTACGGCGTTCTGGAGGCGGGGGCGGTCCTGAACCCGGTCAACATCCGGCTGGCTCCCCACGAGATCGCCTACATCCTGGAGCACGCGGGTTCGCGCCTCGTCTTCTTCCACGCGGACTTCGCGCCGCTTGTCGAGCAGATCGCCGCGCAGCTCAGCATGCGACCCCGGTTCGTGATCATGGAGGGCGAGCCGGGCGGCATCGCGAGCGACGAATACGAGGCCCTGATCGCCGGCGGCTCCACCGACCCGCGCCATCCCCAGGTCGACGAGAACGCGATCGCCGAGCTCTTCTACACGAGCGGCACCACCGGCCTGCCGAAAGGCGTCGCCCTCAGCCAGCGGAACCTCTACCTCCACGCCCTGAACGCGGAGGTCTCGCTCGGCTTCCGCGAGGACGACGTGGTCCTGCACGTGGTTCCGCTCTTCCACGTCAACGGATGGGGCGTCCCGCACTTCGTGACCATGGTCGGGGGCCGCCACGTGATGCTTCGGCGGTTCGACCCGACGGCCCTGATGGGAGCCGTCCAGCGCCAGCGGGTCACCCGCTTGCTGGCCGTGCCGGCGATCTTCAACGCGCTGATCCACCACGCGGCCCGGTCGAGCTACGACCTGTCGAGCCTGCGACAGGTGATCATCGGCGGCTCGACGGCCTCGCTCGCGCTCACCCGGGCGCTGGAGGAGGGCCTGGGAGTCCAGGCCATCGTCGGCTATGGCCTCTCCGAGACGACGCCGATCGTCACGATCGCCCATCCCCGCGACGTCCTGGGCCAGCTGGAGCCCCCCGAGCGCCGGCTCGAGCGCCAGGCGATGACCGGCTGGCCGATCCCTGGGGTCTCGGTCCGCGTGGTCGACTCGGCCGGCCGCGACGTCCGGGCCGACGGCGAGCAGATCGGCGAGATCGTGGTGCGGGGCAACACGGTCATGATCGGCTACTACCGCGACCCGGACGCGACGGCGACGACGATCCGCGACGGCTGGCTGCACACGGGTGACATGGCCACGCTCGACGAGGCGGGCTACGTCGTCATCAAGGATCGATCCAAGGACGTGATCATCCGCGGCGGCGAGAACATCTCGTCGATCGACGTCGAGAACGCGCTCTCGGCGCACCCGGCCGTGCTCGAGTGCGCCGTGGTCGCGGCCCCCGACGACCGCTTCGGCGAGGTGCCGGTGGCGTTGGTCGTGCTCAAGCCGGGCGCAACGGCAACAGAGCGGGAGCTCAAGGCCCACTGCCGCAAGCACCTCGCCCGGTTCAAGGTTCCGCACGAGTTCCACTTCCGGGAGTCGCTCCCCAAGGGCGGCACCGGGAAGATCCTCAAGACCGAGCTGCGCGAGCCGTTCTGGAAGGGTTTCGCATCTCGGGTGCACTGAACCGCCGGGGGCAGGCGACCGACCACCGTCAGCCCTCAGGGCAGAAGCGCCCTCAGCTGCTCCCACCATGAGTACAGCGCGCCGTAGTCGGAATCGTCGCGGGTGGCGAAGGCCAGGTAGCGGCCATTGGCGAACGAGAAGTCGATCCACGGGCGGCCGTCGTAGGGGTGGATCCGGAAGCAGACCACCGTCCCGAGGCCTCGGGCGGAGGTCCACTGCTGAAGGGCCGCCCTGGCGGTGGCGCAGTCGCCGTCAGGCACCTTCCACCGCGCCGCCATGAAGCCGACCTCCTCGTCCGGGACCGAGTAGCTGGATCCGCCCGAATTGGCGGGCCGGTGCTCCTGGACGGACAGGCGAACCCCAGCCGGGAGGCGACACGTGACGCCGGCCTCAGGGCGAGGTGGCAGGATGTCGACGAATCCGCCGGGCACCGGCGGATCACCGGCCACGTTCGTGGGGACCCTGCCGACCCAGCCGGCCCGCCGGGCGTCCTCCGGAGTCGCCCCCCGGACGCAGTCGCGCGCGACGTCCGCCGGCAACGCCGCCAGGATCGCCCCCTCGGCCGCTGTCGGGAACGGACCGACCGTCGGCGAGACTGCAGGTGCGCTCTGCGATCCGGAGGGGGCCGACGATGCCGTTCCGGGGCCCGACGACGCAGATGGTCCCAGGACACCGGCCTCCGACGTTGGGGCCGGCGAGGCGCCGGGCGAACCGCCGGCCAAACCCCGGGACGAGGCGCCGGGCGAACCGGCAAGCACGGCGATCCCGACGACCGCGAGAAGGAGCGCTCCGACAGAGCCGGCGACGAGGAGCCCCCGGCGGTGATCGGCCACCCGAGCCGGGACCGCCGCAGCGGCAGCCGATCCGCCCGACGCCGCCGGCTCGACCGGGCTCGCGGCCCAGGCCTCGAGGGGTTCGGCCAGTCCCTTTGCCGGCAGTCGACCCCGGGAGGCGAAGGCCACGTCGCGCGAGCCCCGGGCCAGGTCGCGGGCGGTTGCCGAGACCAGGACCTCGCCGGGCCCTGCCCGGGAGCACAGCCGGGCGGCGGTGTTCACGGCGGCGCCGATCGGGCCCTCGGGCGCCTCCAGCGGCTCGCCGGCATGGACTCCCACGCCGGGCCGGACGGGCAGAGACGGGTCCTGCCGGGTCGCCGCGTCCGCGGCGGCGACGATCGCCAGCCCCGCCCGGATCGCGGCGGTCGCGGACGCGAACACCACGTAGAAGGAGTCCCCCTCTGTCCGGACCTCGGCGCCGCCGGTCCGGGCGACCGCGGCACGCACCAGATCGCGGTAGCGGGCCAGCAATGCTGCCGCCCGGACGTCCCCCTCCCGCTCGGCGAATGCCGTGTACCCGCGGAGGTCGGCGAAGAGGAGTCCCCGCAGCCGCGCGCCGTGGGTGGCCGTGCCGGCGGCGGCGACGAGCGCGCCGGCCGACGGGTAGCGCTCGGCAGGGTCGCGGGCAAGGCCGCGGGCGAGGACCGGATCCAGCCCGGCGGGCAGGTCCGGCCGGACCGTCGACAGCGGGGGCGCGGAGCCCTCCAGGAGTGCCGTGAGCGAGGCGAGGTCCGTCTCGCGGTGGAAGGGCGCGACGCCCGCGACGCACTCGAAGAGCACGGCAGCCAGTGAGTAGACGTCGCTCCTGGCGTCCAGCGTCTCGCCCCGTGCCTGCTCCGGGCTCACGTAGTCGACGGTCCCCAGGATCTCGCCGGTCCGGGTGA
Source organism: uncultured Chloroflexia bacterium (assembly GCA_963776285.1). Classification (GTDB taxonomy): domain Bacteria; phylum Chloroflexota; class Limnocylindria; order Limnocylindrales; family CSP1-4; genus CTSoil-043. The sequence goes on along the minus strand of CAVZLW010000007.1, from coordinate 721,088 downwards.
GACCCCGCCCATGGGCCGCCGTGGCGAGCCCGAAGTCCGCCAGGTACGCGTGGTCACCCGAGGCATCGGCGCCGAGGAGGATGTTCCCGGGCTTCACGTCCCGGTGGAGGATCCCCCGGGCGTGTGCCGCGTCGAGGGCCGCAGCGATGCCGGCGAGGAGGGCGACCGCGCGCTCGGGGGCAAGGGGTCCCTCGCGCCTGAGGAGCTCGCGCAGGTCCCGGCCCTCCGCGAGGCGCATCGCGATCCACAGGGTCCCGTCCTCGTCGCCGGCGTCGTAGACGGGGAGGACGTTCGGGTGGTCGAGCGAGGCGGCCGCCCGCGCCTCGGCGAGGAAGCGGTCGCGGGCTCGCGGGTCCTCGCTGAGCCATGGCGGGAGCACCTTGACAGCGGCGCTCCGTCCCAGGCGCTCGTCGGTCGCGCGATAGACCTCGCCGCTGGAGCCGCGCGCGAGGAACGCCTCCACCCGGTACGTGCCCAGGCGCGTCCCCGGCTCGAGCATGCGGCCCCCTCCCATCGCCGGAGTGTGACCGGCGGGGAGCGCGACGACAAGAGCGAGCGGCAGGCGCGCCCGCCATGGTGCGTGTCCGGTTCGCGCCGGCTGTTGGCGCGCGGGGTCCCGGGCCGGGTCCCGGCCGACCGGTGCCCGGGCGGCGCGACACTCGCCAGCGAGCCGGCCTCAAGCCTCCGCTCGGACGGCTGCGACGGCGTCTGCCATTCCTCGCTCGTACGCGTGCAGGAGGCGGTCCCAGCGGGCGTCCATCACAGCGTCCACCCGCTGCCGCGCGGGGTCGGCATCGAACCAGGCGACGGTCCGCCCGATCCCCTGCGCGAACGGCGTCGCCGCGCGGAAGCCGGGCACGAAGCGCCTGATCTTCGACGTGTCGAAGACCGCGCTCACGGACTTGTCACCGAGCAGCGTGCCTGACATCTCCGGCAGGCATGCCGCGATGTAGTCCGAGGCGACGTGGACGAGGCGGGCCTCCACGCCGGCGGCGGCCGCGACCTGCCCGTAGATGGCGTCCCAGGTGAGGACCTCGTCGGACATGATGTTGAACGCCTGGCCGATCGCCGCGCGGTGGCCCAGCAGGCCCACGAGACCCGTGGCGAAATCGCTGTTGTGGGTGATCGTCCACAGCGACGTGCCGTCTCCCGGGACGATCACCTTCTTCCCTGCACGCATCCGCGCGATCGCCGTGTACGGCCGCTCCCAGCTGTTGACCGCCAGGGGCACCTGCGTGTCGCCGTACGTGAGCGACGGTCGAACGATCGTCACCGGGAACCCGACCTCGCGGTGGGCGCGCATGAGGCGCTCCTCGCAGGCGATCTTGTCCCGGGCGTAGTCCCACAACGGGTTGGCCAGGGGCGAGTCCTCGCGCAGCAGCCAGTGGCCCGGCGGCTTCAGGTAGGCGCTGGCCGAGCTGATGAAGACGAACTGGTCGGCCCGGTCGCCGAAGAGGCGCAGATCGCGCTCGATGTCGTCGGGCGTGAAGGCGATCCAGTCGACCACGGCGTCGAACCGGTGGCCGGCCACGACACGCGCCGTCGACGCTTCGTCCCGGGCGTCGGCGATGAGGTCGGTCGCCCCATCGCGGGGAGCCGGGCCGTGCCCGCGGGTCACCCGGAACAGCTCGATACCCTGCTCCAGGGCCAGGCGCGAGCAGGCACCGCTGATCAGGCCGGTCCCCCCGACGAACAGCACCTTCATCGCACGCATCCCCCGGGCCGGCCCGCGAGCGCGGATGTCGCGGCCACCTGCACGGGCACCGCCATTATCACGGCGGCGCGGCGACGAGTCGCCGCAGGCCGCGTCGGTCAGGCGCAAGGGATCGGCACGTCGCAGGCCCCCAGCGCTTCGTCGCGGGTCGCGGGTCGCGGGTGCGCCCGTGGTCAGTCCAACCTCGTCCTGTCGCGCGGACGCCGACGAAGCCGAAGGACGACCGCGTGCCAGCCGGGACGCGGTCGTCGCGTCTCAGCCGCATGAACGGCCCTGAGCAGGCGCGCGAAGCCGGCTACCCGCCGAAGACCCGCTGGACCTCCCGCAGGCCGGCGGCCAGGGCGTCGATGTCCTCGGTCGTCGTGAAGACCGAGAAGCTGGCCCGCCCGGTGGCCGCCAGGTCGAGGCGCTCGTGGAGCGGCATGGTGCAGTGGTGGCCGGCCCGGATGCAGATCCCCTCCCGGTCCAGGATCTGGGCCACGTCGTGGGGATGGATCCCGGGCAGGTTGAAGGGCAGGACTCCGCCCCGGACCTCGGCCGGCGGGCCGTACAGGGCGATCCCGGGGACCTCGCGAGCGAGGGTCTCCAGGGCGTACGCGACGAGCTCGCGCTCGTGCGCCCGAACACGGTCCATGCCCAGCTCGCGCAGGTAGTCGGCGGCCACGCCGAGGCCGATCGCGGCGCTGATGTCGGGCGTGCCGGCCTCGAACTTCCAGGGGACGTCGTTGAACTCCGAGCGGCGCAGCTTGACCTCGCGGATCATGTCGCCGCCGGCCATGAACGGGGGCATGGCGTCGAGCAGCTCGCGGCCGCCCCACAGGACGCCGCTGCCCGTCGGGCCCAGCATCTTGTGGCCGGAGAAGACGTAGAAGTCGGCGCCCAGCGCCTGCACATCGACGGGCACGTGCGGCACGGCCTGGGCGCCGTCCACGAGGACGAGCGCGCCGGCGGCGTGCGCCATCTCCACCATCTCGCGAACCGGGTTGATGGTGCCCAGCGTGTTCGAGACGTGGGTGAAGGCGACGAGCTTCGGGTGGAGGCGCAGGAGCACCTCGAAGACGTCGAGGCGCAGGATCCCGTCGTCGGTGATCGGGATGAACTCCAGGTCGCCGTCCACCTCCTGGGCCAGAATCTGCCACGGCACGAGGTTGGCGTGGTGCTCCATCTCCGTGAGCACGATCGCGTCGCCCTGCCCGAGGTGGCGGCGGCCCCAGCTGTACGCAACCAGGTTGACTGCCTCGGTCGCGTTGCGCGTCCAGACGATCTCCTGCGCGGAAGGAGCGTTGATGAACGCCGCCACCTGCTCGCGGGCACCCTCGTAGGCCGCGGTCGCCTTCTCGCTGATCTCGTAGATGCCCCGGTGGACGTTCGCGTTGTAGGTGCGGTAGTAGCGGTCCAGCGCCTCGATGACCGCGAGCGGCTTCTGGCTCGTCGCGGCGGAGTCGAGGTAGACCAGCGGCCTGCCGTGGGGCCGCTGGGCCAGGATCGGGAAGTCGGCCCGAAGCGCCTGAGGGTCCAGCGGCCCGCGCGGGTCGGGCGCACCGGGACCCGCGCCGGAGCCGGGGACAGGCACAGCGGACCCCGGGTCGGCGGCAGGTCGGGCAGCGGCGGGGCCGCCTGCTGCGGCGGAAATGCCGGTTCGCGCGAGCGTGTCGGTCATCGGTCGCTCCGGAGATACGCGGTCACGACGCAGAGGCGGCCGTCGGCCCGGCGGCCGTCAGCCGGCCTCCACCGTCTCGGGGACGCGGGTGGCATAGGCAACGTCGGACTCGTCGGCGTCGAAGCCGGCCGCGCGGAGAATCGGCGCGTAGCCATTCTCCTCCAGCTCCAGGGCCAGCTCGCTCCCGCCGCTCGTGATGATCCGGCCGCGCGCGAGGACGTGGACCCGATCCGGCCTGATGTAGTTGAGCAGGCGCTGGTAGTGGGTGATGAGGAGCACGCCCAGGTTCGGGCTGAGCATGGCGTTGACGCCCTCGGCAACGACCCGCAGGGCGTCGATGTCCAGGCCGGAGTCGGTCTCGTCGAGGATCGCCATCTCGGGCTCGAGGACGGCCATCTGCAGCATCTCGAGCCGCTTCTTCTCGCCGCCGGAGAAGCCCTCGTTGACGTAGCGCGCCGCGAACGCCTCGTCCATCTTCAGGAGCGCCATCTTCGCCCGCATGAGGCGGCGGAAGTCGCCCATGCTGATCCCGCCGCGGGTGGGGTCGCTGGGGTCGACGTCGAGGTTCTTCTCGATCCCCTGCCGCCGGGCATTGAGGGCTGTCCGCAGGAAGCTGGCCACGCTGAGGCCGGGGATTGCCGTCGGGTACTGGAAGGCGAGGAACATCCCCAGGCGAGCCCGCTTGTCGGGCGAGAGCGCCAGGATGTTCATGTCCTTCCAGATCACCTCGCCCTGCGTGATCACGTACGCCGGATGGCCCATGAGCGCGTAGGCGAGGGTCGTCTTGCCGGAGCCGTTCGGGCCCATGATCGCGTGGACCTCGCCCTTGCCGACGACGAGGTCGATGCCCTGGAGGATGTGGCGCTCGGGGTCCGCGACGGGGGCAACGTGGAGGTTCCGGATCTCGAGGTGCTGGTCGCTCACGGGTTGGGCTGGCTCCTGCTGTGGATCGCGCCGGGCGGAGCGCCGGCTCGACGTTCGGTGGGCAAGCGGACGACGGTCAGACGGGGACGGGGACGGCCTCGCGCGTCCGCGAATCGAGCTCGACGAGGTGCGGGCGCGGGACGAGGTCGGCGAGGGTCGTCGCATCGAGGACACCGCCGATCGCGTCGCGGACCCTGACCCAGAGGCTGTTGACCGAGCAGGCGCCCACGCGGACGCATGCGCCGGCGTGGGCGGGATCCTCGCTGGCGCAGATCATCGGCGCGAGCGGGCCCTCGAGGGCCCGGAGCGCCTGGGCCAGGGTGATCTCGGCGGGCGGCCGGGCCAGCGCGTAGCCGCCGCGGGCGCCGCGGGTCGAGAGGACGATCCCCGCCTCTCGGAGGGGGATCGCGAGCTGCTCCAGGTAGGCACGCGGCAGGTCCTCGTCGGCGGCAACGTCGGCGAGGCTCACCGGGAATGTCGCATCGCCATCCCAGCGCCGGGCCAGCTGCACGAGCATCCGGACGCCGTACTCGCCCTTCGTGCTGAAGGAGATGGCGCCGGTGGCGTGGAACGTTCGAACGCTCAGGGCGGGATCCTCGATTCGTGGCGGCGGGGCGGAAGGGGGACGCGCCGGATGCGGCACGGCGCCGCAATTCCGACCTTTCCGCTCGGAAATACTACATCGTCTCGGCACGGAGGGTCAACGTGATCCCGGGGGGAATTCGGGTCGAGGGCCGGGTGGGGGGCCGAGGCGCAGCCTCCGTGGGCGTCGGGGAGGAGGTCGGAGACCAGGGCGGGGATAGCGGTCGGGCCAGGCGGGGTCCGTTCGGACGTGGTCGGTTCCATGCCAGGAGTATCCCCGACGACGCGCCGCGGCGGAGCCGTCGGGGCACAATGGCGTCATGCCCCCGCTTCCCGGCCCGATAGTCGCGCTGCCCGGCGCGGCCTGGCGCCCGCTCACCGTCGACGACGTCGATGCCTTCGTCCGGCTCCAGGAGGACGCGCGCGTCGCGGACGGAGGCGCGGAGGTCTTGACCGCGGAGATCGCCCGGCGCGAGCTGACGGACCCGGAATGCCCGATCGGCACGAACACGCTGTCCCTGGCGCTGCCGGATGGGACGCTCGGCTCCTCGATCATGGTCCACGAGCGGCTCCTGGGAACGAGCTCCCGGCGCGCCTTCCTGTGGGGCGTGACTCACCCCGCGCATCGCGAAAAGGGGGTCGGACGCGCCATCCTGGACTGGGGCATCGCCCGCGCCGACGAGATCCTGGCCGCTCAGCCACCCCACCTCGAGCGCCTCGTCGAGGCCTTCAAGGAGGAGCGCCTGGCAGGCGCGGTCGCGCTCCACGAGATGGCCGGGTTCCGGCCGGCGCGCTGGTACTTCGACATGCGCAGAGACCTTGGCCAGCCCGTCCCCGGCGAGCAGACCGTCGGGGAGATCAGGATCCAGGGCTATGCCCGGTCCCTGGGCGAGCGGGTCCGGCAGGCCCACAACGAGGCCTTCGCAGATCACTGGGGCTCGGAGCCGATCTCGGCCGGGACCTGGAATCGCCACTTCGTCGGCGACCCGGCCTTCCGCGGCGACCTCTCGTTCGTCGCCTTCGACGGAGACGAGATCGCCGGGTACACCGTCAACTACGTGGCCCAGGCGGACTGGGAGGCGACCGGCATCCGCGAGGGCTGGGTTGGCCAGCTGGGCGTACGCCGACCGTGGCGCAGGCGCGGATTGGCGACCGCACTCCTGGTGCGCTCGATGCGCGCCTTCCGCGATGCCGGGCTGGACGCCGCCATCCTGGGCGTCGACGCCGAGAACCCGACGGGCGCCCTGGGCGTCTACGAGCACGTGGGCTTCCTGCCGGTGCGGCGCAGCGTCCGGCTGCAGCGACCCTACGGCGGCTAGCGCGACGCCCCCAGGTCCAGCACGAACCCCATGAGCGGGAACCCGGGGAAGACCCAGTCACGCTCAGGCGTCCGCAGGAAGCCGAACCGGGCGTAGATCCGCTGGGCGCTCTCCATCGACGGGAGCGAATGCAGGAAGACGGCGCGCCGGCCATCGGCCCGGGCACGCTCCAGGCAGGCTGCGACGAGGTCGGTTCCCACGCCGTGGCCCTGGGCCGCAGGGTCCACGGCGAGCATCCGGATCCCCGCCTCGCCGTCCCGAAGGTGCTCCGCCCATGGGCTCGACGCGTCGGGAACATAGGTGACGCACCCCAGCGGCCGGCCCGTGGAGCTGTCGACGGCGGCCAGCACCACCGCCTCAGACGCCCGCCGCTCCACGTCGCGAAGCTGGGGCGTGTACTCGTCGTCGCCTTGGAGGGCGCCGATCGCGTCGTACGCGGCGACGACGATCCCTCCGAGGAGCCCCATCTCGGCGACCGTGAACGCTCCGGGCGTGACCTCGCGAACCTCGACGCTCATCCGTGGATTCTGCAGCGCCGGGCGAGCGACGGCTCGGCCGGCGGCCCCGTTCGCGCCCGCGGGCGCCCGCGCCGGGACGGCCGGCCTCAGCCCCGGACCGGCCTAGTACGCACGGGCTATCGCAGGGCGCCGCGACGACGGGTAGGTTCCGGGTGCGCCGAGGCACCGTCCCCGGCGCGGCCGAAGGGGCGGCCTGCACGACAACAACGGAGCACGATGGCGCTGGCGGCGTTCGATCCCGGCGAACCCAGCGGGCCCGGGTCCGAAGGGCGCGCACGCCCCGAGGGTCGCGCGGGAGCTGGTGGCGCCGCGTCCGGCGAGCCCGACGCCGGGGCCGCGTCCGGCGGGCCCGACCCGGGGACCGGCGGGCCGACCGCCGAGGACACCGCCGATCGGCAGAAGGCGCTCCAGCGCGTCGCCGTGGAGGTGAGCACCCGGCGTGATCTCGGCCGCGTCTTCGACGACGTCCTGGACCACGCGGTGGCGCTCTTCGAGGCCGACAAGGCCGGGCTGTGGGTCCTCGAGGACGGGGAGCGGCCGTTCCACCTCGCGGCGCATCGAGGCCTCGGCGATGACATGCTCGCGACGGTCGCCAACATCCGGAGAGGAAGCTCGGAGGCAGGCTGGCGAGCCATCGCCCAGCGTCTGACGGTGGTCCTGCAGGCCCCGTGGGGAGCCGGAACCAGCCCCGCCCTGGGGGCCGCATACGAGGACGAGGGCGTGCAGACGGCCTGCCTCGTCCCGCTGGTCTACGCCGACGAGCCGCTCGGCATCCTCGCGCTCTACCACGCGACGAGCCACCCCTGGTCCGACTCCGAGCGCGATCTCGTGGAGAGCTTCGCCGACCAGGTGGCGATCGCCTTCCAGAACGCTCGCCTGTACGCCAGCGTCCACGGCTTCGCGGCCCGGCTGGATGCCATCTCCGACCTCGCCGGTCGGCTGAACCGCCTCCACGACCCCGTTGAGATCGGGCAGGCGATCGTGGCCGAGGTCCGTGGCCTCTTCGCCTCGGACACGGCCCGCGTCTACCGGGTGGACCACGTGTCGGGGATGTGCGAGCCGATCGCCTTCGGCGGAACGTTCCTGGGCCTGTCCGACCCCTCGGACGAGGTGCTCCGAGTCCCGATCGGCACCGGGCTCACCGGCTGGGTGGCCGCCCACAACACGGCCGTCCGCATCGCCGACACGCGGACCGACCCGCGTCGCCTCGTGGTCGGGGTCGACGAGATGCCCGAGTCGATGCTCATCGCGCCGATGTCCTTCGACGACGTCGTGCGCGGCGTCGTCGTCGTCAGCAAGAAGGGCGCTGACCGGTATGTCGAGGACGACTTGGTCACGCTGCGAATCTTCGCCGGATTTGCGGCCCAGGCCCTGGTCAACGCCGAGAACATCGTGCGGCTTCGCGACCAGCAGGAGGAGCTGGAGCATCGACTCGCCAGCCAGCGAGCGCTCCTCGATGTCAATGAGACGCTCCTCGCAGCCGGCGATCCGACGGCAGTCCTCGAGCGGATCGCCGACGGCCTCCGCAGCGTCGTGGCCTACGACAACCTGACGATCTACCGGATCGACCGCGAACGAGGCGTCCGGACGGCCGTCCTGGCCCGGGATCGTTACGCCGACGTGATCCTGGCGGAGGAGATCCCGACCAGCAGCGGGCTGACCGGCTGGGCGACCGAGCACGGTGAGCCGCTCCTGGCGAACGACGCCCACCTGGATTCCCGTGCGGTGAACATCCCCGGGACCCCGGTCGAGCCCGAATCCCTCATCGTGGTGCCGCTGCGGGTCGGCGGCGACGTCATCGGGACGCTCAACGCGGGGCGCATGGGCAGGGCCGAGGCGCACTTCTCCGTCAACGAGTTCGAGCTCGTCAAGCTGTTCGCAGGACAGGCGTCGATCGCCCTCCAGACCGCCGAGGCGCTCCTGGCCGCCGCGCTCCGGGCCGAGCGGGACGCCCTGACCGGCCTCCGCAACCACGGCGCCTTTCAGGCCGACCTCAAGGAGCAGCTCGCCGTGCGGCCCGGCGAGGTTCCCGGATCGTTCGCCCTCCTGATGCTCGACCTCGACGGGTTCAAGGCGTTCAACGACGGCCGGGGGCACCCGGCCGGCGACCGGCTGCTGCGGCGGATCGCCGATGCCCTGCCGGGCCAGGTCCGGTCGGAGGACCGGGTCTTCCGGTACGGAGGCGACGAGTTCGCCGTCCTCCTGCCGGGGGTCGGACGACACGAGGCCCGGGTGATCGCCGACCGGCTGGCCGCGGCGGTGGACGAGATCGGCGCGGCGGAGGACGGCCCGCACGTCACGGTCAGCATCGGCGTCGCCGCCTGCCCCGCCGACGGCACCACGAAGGACGAGCTGGTCATGCTCGCGGACGCCGAGCTGTACCTGGAGAAGGCGGCGCGCCGCAAGGCGCGCGGGACGGGCGGCCCCGTCGCCGGACGGGGTGCCGAATACCTCGCCGCGATCCACGAGACGACCTCGGCGCTGATGGGGCGCCACGACCCGAACGAGCTCCTGGAGACGGTCGTTGCCCGGGCCGCGGCGCTCGCGGGCACGCCCAACGGCTACCTCTACCTCGTGGACCGGGAGAGCGACGTCCTCCGCCTGTCGGTCGGCCTGGGCATCTTTCGCGTCGTCGACGGCATGGAGATCACCCGCGACCAGGGCGTCGGCGGCCGTGTCTGGGAATCGGGCGAGCCAATGTGCGTCGAGGATTACGATGCCTGGATGGGGCGCGCTCCCGGGCTCGAGGCGGTGGGTCGCATCGGGTCGGTCGTGGGAGTCCCGCTCACGGCGGGCCCGGAGATCATCGGGGTGATCGGCCTTGCCGCGGGCGACTCCGGCCGCGTCTTCGACGACACCGACGTGGCGGGCCTGAGCCGTTTCGCCCAGCTGGCATCCGTGGCCCTGGAGAACGCGCGCCTCCACGCGGCGGCGCGGGCCGAGCTTGCCGTCCGCACGCGCTCCGAGGAGGAGCTCCGCAGGAGCACCGAGCGCCTGCGCCGCCTCGCCGACGCCTCCTTCGAAGCCCTGGTGATCCATCGTGGCGGACGCATCCTCGAAGTCAATGCGGCCTTCGCCGAGCTGTTCGGTCGCGCCCCCGACGAGGTCCTCGGCACGCCCGTCGTGGACCTCTTCCCGGAGTCGGCGCGCTCCGCCGTGGCGATGCAGCTGGCGCTGGACAACGAGACTCCCTACGAGACCGTGGCGCTCCTGGCAGACGGCTCCGAGGCCGCCGTCGAGCTGATCGGACGCGCGATCCCCTACCCCGACGAAGTGCCGGCCCGCGCGACGGCCATCCGCGACATCCGCGAGCGGCGGGCAATCCAGGAGCGCCTCGCCCGCCAGTCGTTCTACGACACGCTCACCGGCCTGCCGAACCGCTCGCTGTTCATGGACCGGGTCACCCACGCTCTCGGCTGGGCCCGCCCGGACGACGCCACCCCCCTCGCGGTGCTCCTCCTCGATCTCGATCGCTTCAAGGTCATCAACGAGAGCCTCGGCCACGCCGTCGGCGACCAGCTCCTGGCTGCGGTCGGGCGCCGGCTCGCCGAGGCGCTGCGGCCCGCCGACACTCTGGCCCGCCTGGGCGGTGACGAGTTCGCCGTCCTGGTGGACGGCCTTGCCGGCGAGGCGGCCGCGGAAGGGCTGGCGCGACGGATGGTCGAAGCGCTGGCAACGCCGTTCCTGGTCGAGGGCCGGGAGACCTACGTCAGTGCCAGCATCGGGGTCGCCCTGTCCCGGGCCGGCGCCCAGAGCGCCGCGGACCTGCTCCGCGAGGCCGAGATCGCACTCTACCGGGCGAAGGCCGACGCGAGCGATCGCGTCTCGGTCTTCCATCCGCGCATGAGCGCGTCGTCGCTGGAGCGGCTCGAGCTGGAGCTCGACCTGCGCTGGGCAGTCGAGCGCGGGGAGCTGCGGGTCCATTACCAGCCACTGATGGACCTCCGCACCGGTCGCACCATGGGCCACGAGGCCCTCGTCCGGTGGCAGCACCCGACCCGCGGGCTCCTTGGACCACTGACCTTCATCCCGCTCGCCGAGGAGACCGGGCTCATCATCGGCATCGGCGACGTGGTCCTGGCCGAGGCCTGTCGCCAGGCGAGGGCGTGGCAGCTGGCCGACCCGACCCTGGCCGGCCACGTCGTCAGCGTCAACCTCTCGGCGCGGCAGTTCGCCCAGCCCGACCTGGCCGCGCGCGTGGCCGCCGTCCTGGCGGAGACCGGCCTCCCGCCCGAGACGCTGGAGCTGGAGATCACCGAGTCGCTGGCCATGAGCGACGCCGAGGCCGCCGGGGTCACCCTGCGCGCCCTCCACGGTCTGGGGGTCCGCGTCGCCCTCGATGACTTCGGGACAGGGTATTCGTCGCTGGCGTACCTGTCGCAGCTCCCGCTCGACGTCATCAAGGTGGATCGCTCGTTCATCGCCGGCCTCCACGAGTCGCCGGCCAATCTCGCGATCGTGCGCGCGGTCGTCGGCCTGGCCCAGGGCCTCGGGATCGTGGTGACGGCCGAGGGCATCGAGCGCGAGGATCAGCTCGCGGCGCTCCGCGAGCTGGGCTGCGACCGCGGCCAGGGCTTCCTCTTCGCCCGCCCCAGGCCGGCCGCCGAGGCGGGCCGCGCCCTGCTGGCCGAGGACGCCGCGGCCTGACCGACCCGCGTGGCCGCGGACCCGCCCCCGTGCGACTCCCGCCTGCCGTGCAGGACGCGGAACGGCCCGGTCGTTCGTCCGACCGGGCCGCGTCGCTTGCCCCGTTTCGGCGGCGCGCGGCCGCCGGATGCCTACCCCCGGCTGCCGCCGAACAGGCGCAGGAGCATGAAGAAGAGGTTGATGAAGTCGAGGTAGAGCTTGAACGCGCCCATCACGGCGCCCTTCTCCATCGACTGCGCCCACGCGGCGACGTTGCCGCTCTGGATCTGCTGGACGTCGTAGGCGGTGAGGGCGGTAAAGATCACGACGCCCGCGACCGAGATCAGGAACGAGAGCGTGTCCCACCCGATGAAGATGTTCACGACGCTGGCGACGATGATCCCGATCAGGCCCATGAAGAGGTAGGGACCGAGACCTTCGAGGTTTCGCTTCGTGACCGCGCCGTAGATCGCCGCTGCGCCGAAGACGGCGGCCGCCGACGAGCCCGCCGCGAGGACGCTGCCGAGCGAGTAGGTGATGAGGATGAAGCCAAGCGTCACGCCGGTGAGGGCGGCGTAGACGAAGAAGAGGAGCAGGCCGACCGTCGCGGAGATCTTCCGGATCGCGAGGGTGAGGACGAAGGCGACGCCGAGCTGCGCGATGATCAGCGGCAGGGCGAGCCCGTAGTACTTGGCCAGCGTCTCGGGTGGCACCGAGGCAATCATGACCCCGACCGCCGTCGTCACGAGCAGGCCGAGGAACATCCAGAAGAAGGATTGGGTGAGGAACGCCTGAGCGAGCCTGGCGTCCGGACGGACCCCGACCTGGCTCGGGGCCGCGTACTGCCCGTAGGGGTTCTGCGTCATCGTGCGTGCGTCTCCATGGTGAGGTGGGGAGCTCGGCTCCCGGTACCCAAGAGTATGCCGAGATTCGGCAAGGACGGTCGGCGGCTGCGACGCACGCGCCGTTCGATCAGGAGGAGGCGCCCGAAGGAGCGTCGCCCGTGCCCGCGCCGGTTGCCGCGCCCGTGGCCGGGCCGACTCGCGCGGTCGTCGCGTTGCGGGCCTCGGCCTGCTCGGCTGCCCGCGCCAGGACCCACAGGAGGTCCGCCAGGCGGTTGAGGTAGGGCAGGAGATGCGCCCCGGGCACGAGGCCGGCGCGGTCCAGGGTCACCGCCCTGCGCTCGGCGCGACGGAGGATCGTGCGGGCCAGCTCGAGCGCCGCGCTGGTCCGGGTCTCGCCGGGCACGACGAACTCCGCGGGGAACTCGATCCGAGCCTCGTAGTCCGCCAGGATCCCGTCGATGCCGGCGACCATCTCCGCCGAGACCCTCGTCACGCCGTCCCGGAGGCGGTCCCTCGCGGCGGGGTTGGCGGCCAGCTCCGCGCCGACCACGAACAGCTCGCGCTGGATCCGCAGGATGAGCGGCTCGATCCCGCCCAGGGCCGGCGGGAGGACGTCGAGCCGGCGTCGCACGTCGAGCTCGGCCCGTGCCAACCCCAGGGCGGCGACCGCCTCGTCGAGGGTGCCGTAGGCCTCCGTCCGGAGGTCGTCCTTGGGGATCCGGTCACCGCCGAAGAGAAGGCCCGTGGTGCCATCGTCGCCGCGGCCGGTGGCAACCGCTGACGCGTGGCTGGGTGCCCTCGCGGGGGCCGGTCGTTCGGGCGGGGCGGGCGCGGCGGTGGCCCGGTTCGAGGGCTCCTCGGTCACCACATGAGGCCCGCGTCGCGCGGGTCCCAGCGTTCGGCGAGAAGGGTCACCTTGACCGGGTGGTCCAGGACCGACTCGGCCTGCTCGCGGACCTGCTGGATCATCGAGCCGGCGTACGGACAGAACGGTGTGGTGAGGATCATCTTCACCTCGGACTCCGTCTCGCCGAGGAGGATCTGCCGGATGAGCGCCAGCTCGACGACGTTCATCCCGATCTCGGGATCGACCACATTGCGCAGCGCGTCGAGGATCGCGAGCTCCGTTGCGCGGCGCTCAGCGTCGAACACGGGGGCGGCGTCGGAGCTGGGGGCGGTGGTCGGCTGGTCGGTCATGCGGGGAGGGTCCGTGTGCGGGTTCGGCTGAGGGCAAGGGTACCATCGATGCCCGTAAAGGCGAGTGCGTTACTCGGAATTGATGCCCGGCAGCATCACGGCGGAGTGGACGCGCCGTCCTCGAGGACGATGCCGGGCCTCAGATATGGCTCCGGCAGCCCGGCCGCCTCGTCCTCGGTGAAGCCGGGACCCGCCAGCGTGCCGTCGACGGCCACGAGCTCGGCGTAGCGCTCCCGATGATCCGCGGCGTAGCAGTAGGCGGCGGCGACCCCGACGCGCCGCAGCTCCGGGTGGTCGGTGAGGATCCGGGTCAGGTCGTACCCGCCGGCGCGCATCTCCAGGAGCTGCCGGACCGTGACCCGGCTGCCGTAGCAGAACGGCTCGCCGTTCATCACGAGGGGATCCACCTGGACCCACTTGATCGTCATCCCGCCGACCTCGCTCAGCCGCCCCTGTAGATCGCGGTCAGGACCCGGTTCCTCTTCCGCGCGTCGCCGGCGATCCGGCGATACCAGCGGAACGTCGCAATCGCCTCGTCGAGTGCGGCGTCCGCCGAGACCTGCTCGTCCGGCGAGAGGACGGCCGCGAGCGCGTGCCGGAGACCCTCGCTCAGGGTCACCAGGTCGTCCATCGGGACCTTGCGCCGGCGGTAGACCGGGGCCACCCAGTCGGCCCACTCGCTCGCCTCGGCCGGGTTGGCCGACGCGAGGGCGCGGGCGATGCGCTCGACGTAGACCTCGGTGTCCCGCAGGAGCGCCCGGAGGCCGGCCTCGCCGAGGCGCTCGCGGATCGTCGGATCGCGCTGCAGGGCGACCTCGAGGCCTCGGGCGCCGATTCGCTGCTGCGCTGCCCGCACGCGCTTCGCGGCGTCCGGGAATCCGGCGCGCATGTCGGGGTCGGGAAGGCCCAGGGCGTAGTGGCTCACGGCGACAAAGGATACCCGCTCCGTCGGTCCGGATGGGCGGGGGCGTTGGGAGGGGCCGACCCGGCGGACGGCGACCGGCCGACCCGGCGGACGGCGACCGGCCGACCCGGCCCGTGGCGGCGTGACCGGGCCGGGCGGCGTGACCGGGCCGGGCGGCGTGACCGGGCCGGGCGCCCGCCGTCCGGACCCGTCTACGATGCATCACATGACCGAGCCTCCGGCACCTCCCAAGGGTCCCCCGTCCCCGGCCGCTCCGCGCGACCTTCCCGGGGAGCGTCCGCCCCGGCGCCTGCTGGACCAGGCCCCCTCGGAGCGGCTCGCCGGTCGGAGCGATTCCGGTGCCGTCACGGGCGAGGGTTCGCCCGGCCGCGCCGCCGCGTACGGCCTCGCGGCCGCGGCCGTCGGGGCGCTGGTCCACGTCGTCGCGGCGACGATGCTCCTGTGGACCTCGGGCCTGCTGGTCGTCTCCGCCACGATCGGGATCGCCGTCGGGCTCGCCGTCGCGGTCGGTGGCGGGACCTCCCTTCGGGCGCCGACGCGCGCGAGGACTTGCCCTCGCCCTCGCCTTCGCCGCCCTGGCTCTCGCCGGCGGGCTCGGCTGGGCGCAGTCCGGCATGTACCTCGGCCCGGTCGACTACCTGGCCCAGGTCTACGGGCTGCTGGTGCCGCTGCAGGTCGTGTTGGCCGCGGCCGGCGCCCTGGTGGGGTCCCGCTGATGCCCGACTTCCCGAGCTTCGACCACTGGTTCCCGCCAGTCGTGCCGCCCGAGCGCCACGACGCGCCGGACTTCGTGGTGCGTCACCCGCACGAGGAGGAGATCCCGGAGCTGAATGCCCGGCTGGCCGACTGGGGCCAGGCAAAGGAGCGTGGCAGGTCGGGCCGGACATGGGTCCGCCACTTCGCGGGCACGTCCTGGGTGGCCGAGACGACGCCCGCGGCACGCCTCCTGGGCCTGCTGCTCGGGTTCCGCTCGGCCGACCGGCCGGCGGAGGCGGTGGTCCACGCGCTGGCGGTCGATCCGGCCTTCCGGCGACGTGGAATCGGCCGGGCCCTGGTGCAGCGGTTCGCGGCCGAGTGCGCGGCGGCCGGCGCCACGCTGATCACGGTGCCGTGGCGGCCCGACGATCGCGCCGGGCTGGCGTTCTTCCGGGACCTCGGGTTCGTCCCCGACGCCGGCCCCGGGAGCTCCCGGATCTACGGCGTCCCGGCCTACGCGGACTGGGACGGCCCCGGGGAGGACCGGGCCCTGCTCGTGCGCACGATCGGGAGCTGAGCCAGCCTCCTAGTCCGTCTGCGCGGGCCCCGGGTTCAGATCGGCGCCCGCCCGGATCTCCTCGACGATCGCCGACGGCGTCAGCTGCTCCACGAGGAGGCGGCGGAAGCGGGCCGGCTGCTCGGCCGGCGGCACCTGCTCGAGCCAGCGCCGCAGCAGCCGCTCGCCCTCGAAGTAGACGAAGACGTAGGTCCGCCAGAGCGGGTGGGAGATGAACTCGAGCCGCTTGGCCGCGCGCTCGGGCGTCGAGAGGAGCCAGCGCTCGAGGTAGGCGAGGACCTCGGCCCGGGGCGCGCCGTCGGCGTGGAGCATGAGAGCCGCGTTGCCAGCCACACCGCGCACCGCCGCCAGCGCCCGGCTGATGGCGACCTGGCGCTCGGCCGTGGCCCGCCGGGTCGCGTCACTCCCCAGGTCCGCGAGCCCCGCCGCCAGATAGACCTCGGCCAGGACGTCGGCCTCCTCGTCGGCCGCGACGGCGAACTGCCGTCCGAGGTCCGCGAGCCCCTCCGAGAGGAGGCACTCCGGCGCGTTGATGCAGAGGACGCTTGCCTCCATGCGGCCGAGATCGTCCACGAGGCACGCTTCGTGCCAGGCGTGTTCCAGGTGGTGCCCGGGGTAGGTCTCGTGGGGAAGCACGGAGAGGATGTCGGCCGCGCGGATCGGCAGGTCCGTGTTGAGGTCCACGCGGCTGCGGCGCCCGCCGTCGTACCAGTTGTAGCCGCTCCACGGCTGGTCGCGGACGAACGAGACTGTCACTCCCTCGCGCTCGGGCAGGTCGAAGAGCGACTGCGCCCGGCGCCGGAACCCCGGCAGCAGCGCCTCGACGACGCCGCGCAGGCGATCGGCCGGGATCGTGAAGCGCTCGTCCCAGGCCGCGATCCGCGCGGGGAGCGGCGCGGCACCGGGAAGGAGCTCGTCGAGCTCCGCGACGGCGCCCTCGAAGACCCGCTCGGGAGTGCGCTCGGGCCGGAAGTCGAAGCACGCCGTGACGTGGTCGAGGTAGGGCATGCCGTCACCGGTGATGGCCTGCGCCTGAGCCTCGAGCGCCGCCAGCTGGACATCGAGCCAGCGCCGGCGGTCCGGCTCGTCGACTTCCGCGGGGAGTCGCGCGCGGAGGGCCGCGGCATCGTCGGCCAGGCGAGGCGCCGGACGAGGCTGCTCCAGGTCGACCTGCGCCCTGAGGTCCGCGGGCCCGAAGTAGCCGTCGACAAGGCCGGGGATCTGCCGGTCGAGCCGCAGCGCGAGGAGGATGTAGTCGCGGGCGATCGGGTCGGGGACGGGGACCTGCCGGTCGCCGCCGACAGCCGGGGTGCGCAGCGCGGTCACCGCGGCGAGTCGCCGGTCGGAGGGCTGGGCGCGGCGCCGGTCGGGTGGCAGGGCGCGGCACTTGCCGCGAGCCGTGACGCGGCGGCCGTGGCCGGCTGCCGCCGGGGGGCGGCCGCGGCAGACCTCGTCATCTCTGCATCCTCTCCGGGCGCGGGGCTCGCAGCCGATGCTGGGCCGCGTCGTGGCGGGCGGCCTCCTCGCGGGCCCGCCGCACGGCGGCCGTCAGCTCGTCGACCTCTGGCGGGACGTCGAAGCGGGCGCGGCCGGCCGGTCCTCCGGCGCCGGGCGGCGGGGGCGGGACGCCCGACCCGGCCGCTGCATGGTTCGGGCGGGCGCCTCCCGGCACCTGGCCCATCCCCTGCCCGGCGCCGACGCCACCGGTCTCGCCGCGGAAAGGCATCCCCTGCCGTTCGACGGCGTCGAGGCTCATCCGCAACGCGGCCGTCTTCTGGCTCGCCACCTCCCGGACGTAGGCTGCCTCCTCGTCCGGGGTCATGGGTCGGCCGCGCACCGTCTCCTTCGGCTTGCCGACCGACAGCCAGGCGAGGTGGTAGCGGTCCATGCTTCCCCATGCCGCCGCCAGCGTGTCGTCGGAGAGCTGGAGCCAGGAGCGAAGCGCACCCATCGACGGGGTGACGAGGAGGCGCTCGCCCTCGGCGATGAGGCGCTGCGTCTGTTCGATGAGCTCGTCCCGGGTCACGGCGCGAGTGTAGGCCTACCCGCCCGACGCCGCGACGATCCACGCCTCTCGGGCGGCCCGGAGCCGCGCCGCCCACGGCCCGGGTGCGCCACCCCCGATCGGGACGCCGTCGAGCGAGACGATGGGCTGGAAGCCCGCGACGGACGAGCAGAGGAGCGCCTCGTCCGCGCCCAGGAGGTCGTCCGGCAGGAGCCAGGCCTCGGCCGCGACCAGCCCCAGCGCCGCGGCTCCCTCGGGTCGGAGCAGCCAGTCGCGGGTCGTGCCCGCCAGGATTCCGGCCGCGAGTGGCGGCGTCCGCACGCGCTGACCGTTGACGACGGCCACGTTTGCCGTCGTTGCCTCGGCAACGTGGCCGTCGAGGGTGAGGGTGATCGCATCGTCGGCGCCGGCCAGCTCGGCCTCGAGCTTCGCGTGGACGTGGTCGGCCCGCGAGGTCGTCTTCACGGAGGCGAGCGGGAAAGCCGGGTCGCGGCGCCCGGTCGCGATCACGGCGCGCACGCCGCGGGCCGGCACCTGGAGTGACAACGGCACGTGCGGCCATGCCTGCACGACGACCGTCGGCCGCATCTCTCGCCAGCCGGCGGGAAGGAGCCCACGTCCCATCGGTGCGCCCCGACTGACGGTGATGCGCACCGACGCGTCGGCGGGCGCATTGGCCGTCACGACATCCGCCATCGCGGCCGCGATCTCGGCGTCGCTCCACGGCATCGGGATCGCGAGGATCGCCATCCCCTCGCGGAGGCGGCCCAGGTGCCGCTCCAGCTCGATGGCGACACCGCGCCGCACCCGCAGCGTCTCGAAGAGGCCGTCGCCCAGCTGGAAGGCCCGGTCCACGACGAGGAGCGCGGGCACGTCGGCCGCCAGCAGCCGCCCGTCGACCCATGCCGCCGCGTGGGCCGTCGAGCCGCCAGGGTCGGGACCGCTCATGGATCCTCCTCGCCGGCAACGGCGGCCCCGATCGCCCGCAGCGGGCCGCGCGCCTTCGCCCGCGTCTCCTCCCATTCGGCAGCCGGGTCGCTGCGCCAGGTGATCCCACCGCCGACATGGAGCGTCAGCCGCCGACCGTCCGCCACGAACGTCCGGATGAGGATCGACGAGCCCATCGCCCCGCCGGCGTCGACCCAGAGTGCCGCGCCGCAGTACGGGCCGCGGCGGACCGGCTCGAGGGATTCCAGCAGCTCCATCGCCCGGATCTTCGGCGCGCCGGTGATCGAGCCGCCGGGGAAGGCCGCCGCGAGGAGGTCGAAGGCGTCGCGTCCCGCGGCCAGCCTGCCGGTCACGGTCGAGACGAGGTGCTGGACCGACGGCGTCCGCTCCAGGCGCCAGAGTCGCGGCACGCGGACGCTGCCGGGCCGGCAGACTCGCCCGAGGTCGTTGCGCAGGACGTCGACGATCATCGTGTTCTCGGCGCGATCCTTCTCCGACTCGAGCAGCTCCGCCGCCAGGGCGCGATCCTGGGCCCGCGTCTGCCCGCGGGGGCGAGTCCCCTTGACCGGGTCGGTGCGCACGCGGCCGGCCGCGTCCAGCGCCAGGAACGGCTCCGGGGAGGCTGAGACGATGGCGCGGCGCCCCGCGGCGTCCGTCGACCGGCCCACCCCGGCGAGCATGGACGAAGCCGTCCCGGCCGGACCCCGGTCCGGTGAGCGCCCGAGGTCGAGGTAGGCGGTGAACGCCGCCGGCTCGCCGGCTCGAAGGCGCCGGAACACCGCCCACGGGTCGCCGTCGAAGGGCGCGACCAGCCGGCGCGTCAGGTTCGCCTGGTAGAGCTCGCCCGACGCGATCGCCGCGCGAACCGCTTCCACGCGCTCCGTCCAATCGCTCCTGCCGGTCTCCGAGCGGAAGGTCAACCTCGGGAACGCCGGCTCTCCCCGCTGGGGCACCCGCACCGCGGCCTCCGCGCGGGCCCGGACGCCCGCCAGCGCGCGCTCGAGACCGGTCCCGTCGCCGTCGACCGCCCGGCCGGCCAGCCAGGCCCGATTGTCCCGTCCGTCCCAGGCGATCGCCCAGGCGTGCAGGCCGAGCAGCAGGTCCGGCAACGCCTGGTCGTCGATGGCTCGCGCCGGAAGGCGCTCCAGGCGGCGCCCGAGGTCGTACCCCACGTGGCCGACGAGGCCACCCGCGAAGGGTGGCGCGCCCCGCTGCAGCGGTGATCGGTCGAGGCGGGCGAGGGCTGCCCGGGCGGCGGCGAACGGGTCGGCCCCCGGCGCGGAGCCCTGGATCACCGCCACCGGCTCGGCGACGAGGAGCGACCAGCGTCCCGCCCTGCCCGGCCGGGCGCTCTCGAGCAGGGCGAGCCCGGGCAGGTCCCGGAACGCATCCGCGGCGTCGGCGGGAGCGATCCCGTCGAGGGCGGGGAGAGGCTCGAGGGTTCGTCGCGGGCGACGGATCGCGGTGGAGCACGGTGCCGATTATGGGGCGCCACCCGGCAATGTCTCGCCGCGCTGCGCCGAGCCCACCGGACTCCGTAGACTCCACGGAGACCGGGAGGGACGCATGCGCGCACGCGACCACGGAATCGCTCTTGGCCGGCTGGACCCGGGTCCGTCGAACGCGATCACGGACGTCGCCGGCGTCCGCGTCGGGCACACGACGCTGATCCGCGGCGACGGGCCCCGCGTGGTCGGCGAGGGTCCGGTCCGGACGGGCGTGACGGTGGTCGTGCCGCACGACGGCGACGCCTTCGTCGAGCCGGTCTTCGCAGGGTGCCACCGCCTGAACGGCAACGGCGAGCTGACCGGCCTCGAGTGGGTCCGCGAATCCGGCTTCCTGACGAGCCCGATCGCGATCACGAACACGCATTCCGTCGGGGTCGTCCACGACGCGCTCCTCGTCCATGCCGTGCGCGCGCACGGGCCGCACGCCGACTTCTGGTCCCTGCCGGTCGTGGGCGAGACGTTCGACGGGGTCCTGAACGACATCAACGGGTTCCACGTCCGTGCGGAGCACCTGGACGCAGCCCTGGAGGCGGCCACCGGCGGTCCGGTCGCGGAGGGCGCGGTGGGCGGCGGGACCGGGATGATCTGCCACGAGTTCAAGGGGGGCATCGGAACGTCATCGCGGGTCGTGCCGGCGGACGCAGGCGGCTTCACCGTGGGTGCGCTGGTCCAGGCCAACTATGGGCGCCGCGATCTCCTCCGGGTCGACGGGGTGCCGGTCGGCGAGGCGATCCCGACGGCGGAGGTCCCGAGCCCATGGGATGCCGCCGCGGCGCTCGCCCGGGCCCGGGGGGCCGCCGGAGGCGGCAGCCTGGCGGCCGGCGCGGGATCCATCATCGTGGTCCTCGCCACCGACGCCCCACTCATGCCGCACCAGTGCGAGCGCCTCGCCCAGCGGGCCGGCCTCGGCATCGCCCGGATGGGCGGGATCGGATCGACCGGCTCGGGCGACATCTTCATCGCCTTCGCCACCGGGAATCGGGGGCTCCCCGGCCCTTCGCCCGACCATGCCGTCGACACGCCGGTCGTCCTCGACGTCAGGATGCTCGAGGACTCGCGGATCACTCCACTCTTCCTGGCTGCCGTGGAGGCTGTCGAGGAGGCCATCGTCAACGCGCTCCTCGTGGCCGGCACGATGACCGGCGCCGACGGGATCACCGCGCACGGCCTCGACGGCGAGCGAGTGGTGGAGATCATGGCCCGCCACGGACGCGGCCCGAGAGCACGACTCGCCTGACAGGTGGCCGGCTCGTCACCCGCCAGCCGCGGCGGGAGCGGGCGACCTCGCCGGGCGCGGGGCCCGGCGCGACAGGTCGCCCGAGGCGAAGGGCTGCTCAGCCCAGATGGTTCGTCCCGTCGCGGCGGGCGAACTCCGCAAGCCGCTCGCGGCAGGCGGCTGCCTCGCGGAGCGCCTGCCGGACGATCCACGGGTCCACCCGGGGCGAGTCCTCCACGACGAGCGACGGCCCGTACGGGCCGTCGTCCAGGACGATGCCCGAGGCGTTCCGGTAGTCGGCCATCCAGTTGGCCTGGAGCCCGACGAGGACGTCGGCGACCACCGCCCGGTCGAAGAGCCAGTCGAGGTGGCTGGCGTTCAGCGCCGCGACCAGGTCGTCGAGCCGGACGGGGCGTCCGCGCTGGATCCGGGCGACGAGGTCGATGACGCGCAGCGCTGCGAACGGGTCGCCGCTCTCCGCGACGACGGGCGGCGCGAGGTCCGTGCCCGGCATCCCGACGGGGGCGGGGCGCAGCCGGAGGTCGCCGGGGGCGGCCACGGGGCGATCGATCATGCGGGCGAGTTCCTGCGGTGCGCTTGGGCTGCCCGGGACGATAGCACAGGGTGCCGCGGGCGCTGGCGGTGCGCTCCCGCTGCCCGGGACGTTCGCACAGGGCGCGGCGGGCGCCGGCCGCCCCGGACGCCTGCCGGAGGCGGGGCCTGGCGCCGTGGTCGCGCCCGATCGCCGACGTTACAATCGCCCGGCCATGGACGCCGACGCCGGCCGCCGCTCCCGGCACGCACGGTTCGCGCGCCTGCTGGCGCGGCCGGACGACGCGATCGGCCTCGCCGAAGGCGCCCTCCTGATCTCGGAGGCCGAACGGCCGGGCCTCGATCCGGCTCCGTCGCTGGCGATGCTGGACCTCCTTGCCGAGCGCGTGCGCACGCGCCTCGATCGGGGTGACGGCCCGCCGGTCGTGCTCGACCGCCTGCGCGACGTGGTCTACGACGAGGTCGGCTTCCGGGGGGCCTCCCCGGCCGAGGCGCGCGACGCGGCCTGCGGCCGTCTCGACGTGGTGCTCCGGCGTCGCGTGGGGCTGCCGATCCTCCTCGCGATCGTCCTGCTCGAGATTGCCGACCGGATCGCGCTGCCCCTCGACGGCATCGGGATGCCGGGCCACTTCCTCGTCGGCGGTCCAGACCGTTCGGTGCTCGACCCGGCAGACCGGGCCCGCCGTCTGACGCCCGACGACTGCCAGGCGCTCTTGCGAAGGGCTTTCGGCGAGCGCGTCCTGTTCCACGCCGGGATGCTGCGCCCGAGCGCGCACCGCGACGTCCTGGCCCGGGTCCTTCGAAACCTGCGCTCCACGCATCTCGACGCGCGCAACTGGCCTGCCGCACTCGAGGTCGTGGAGCTGCTTGCGGTCGCCGAGCCGGACCGCCCCGAGCACGGCCGCGACCGTGGCCTCCTGCTCGGCCGCACGGGCCGCTTCTCCGAAGGGATCGCCGGCCTCGGGCACTACCTCGACGAGCGGCCGGAGGCCGCCGACGCGGAGGAGGTTCGGCGCGTCCTGGGTGTCCTCCGCGGGCGCCGGAACTGAGGCTGCCGGGACCGCAGGCCGGGGACGACAGGGCCGTTCGTCCCCACGGACTCGCGGTCCTACGGCACTCGCCGGCGCCCGGTGACAGGACGACAATCCCGGCATGCCGAGGGCGTCGCGTGGCAACGCGATCGGCGGCGTCCGGGAGAGGACGGCAGGAGGTGCTGCGATGTCGGACGAGGTGCTCGTCGCCTACGCGACGCGACACGAATCGACCCGCGGGATCGCCGCTGCCATCGCCAGCGTCCTGCGCGAGGCTGGTCTCGCGGTCCGCTTCGAGGCCCTCGACGCGACCGGCGACCTGCGGGCGTTCCGGGCCGCGGTCATCGGCGGCACGGTCTTCGCCGGGGAGTGGATGCCGGGCGCCCACGCATTCCTCCTGGCCCACGAACGGCAGCTCGAGGCGATGCCGGTCTGGCTCTTCGCGACGGGCCCAACCGAGCCGCTTCCCGACGGGACCACCGTCGAGGTGCCTCCCGACCTGGTGACCGCGATCGAGCGGATCGGGCCGCGCGACGTCGCGCTGTTCGCCGGGTCGCTCCAGCCCCATCACGTGGGCGCCGGCCTCCGCATCCTGGCCCGGCTGTCCCGCAAGAGCTTCGCCGAGCACCGCGACGAGGCCGCCGTGCAGCGCTGGGCCAGCCACGTGGCCATCGAGCTGGGGGCGCCTGCGCATCCCGTGGAGCAGGTGAAGGAATCCTGACCGGGTCCTGATGGCGTCGCTACCCGCCGGACGGGCGGATGGTGCATCGTTCGGGGATCATGGACGACGACCGCTCCCGCGCGCCCGGCGCGCCCGACCCCACTCCTCCCGCCACGCAGCCGGGCTGGACCCCCCCGGGACAACCGGCGCAGGCCGGATCCTCGCCGCCTGCCCAGGATGGCGTCGCGCCGCTGCCGCAGGCCTGGTGGTCGCCGCAGCCGCCGGCCAGCCCCCCTCCCCAGCCAGCGCCAGGATGGACGCCGCCCGGGCAGGCGGGATGGACGCCGCCCCCGCCGAAGCCCACGCGTGGGCAGCGCCTGCTGGCGATCGCGGCCGTCGTCCTGGCCGCCGTCGTCGTCTTCTCCATCGGCATCTCGGTCGGCCAGGCCGGGAGCGCCTCCGGACCGAACGCCTCGCCGGCCTACTCGCCCTCGGCCGGCCAGCCAGACTGGCGACTCCTCGACCAGGCCTACCAGCTCCTCGAGCAGCACTACGTCGATCCCAAGGCTCTCGATCCCGTCACCCTCGAACGGGGCGCCATCTCCGGGATGGCAAACAGCCTGGACGACCGCGGGCACACCGGGTATCTGACGCCCGACCAGGTGAAGGCGCGCGACGAGTCCCTCTCGGGGACTTTCGTGGGGGTCGGTGCCGTGCTCGACCAGCAGAACAACTCGGTCTTCATCGTGCGCGTCCTGAGCGGCAGCCCGGCCGAGCGCGCCGGGGTGAAAGCCGGCGACGAGCTCATCTCCGTCGACGGCGTCGGGGTCGCCGGCCTGACGGTCGACCAGGTGGTGACCCGGGTCCGGGGACCCGAGGGATCCAGCGTCGTCCTCGAGCTCAGGAGCCCCGCCGGCGTCACGCGCGAGGTGACGATCACGCGGGCCAAGCTCGACCTGCCGATCGTCTCCTGGGCGTTCGCCCCGGGGACGAAGAACGCCGTCATCCGCGTCGAGTCCTTCTCGTCGGGTGCGGCCAAGGCGGTCAAGGCCGCCCTGACCGAGGCGATGGGCCAGGGAGCCAAGGGCGTCGTCCTGGACCTGCGCGGGAACCCAGGCGGCTACGTCAACGAGCCCGTCGAGACGGCGAGCCTCTTCCTCGCGAGCGGCGCCGTCTACCGCTCGGTCGATCGCAGCGGCAAGGAAACCACCCACCAGGTCCTGGGGAACCCGATCGCGCCCGACCTGCCCCTTGTCCTCCTCGTGGACGACCAGACGGCGAGCAGCGCCGAGATCCTCACCGGGGCCCTCCAGGACGCCGGGCGAGCGCGGATCGTGGGCGTCAAGACGTACGGGACGGGCACCGTGGTCAACACGTTTCCGCTGGCGGACGGCGGGGCGATGACGATCGGGACCGAGAACTGGCTGACCCCCAGCGGGCACGCCATCTGGCGCGAGGGCCTCCAGCCCGACGAGGTGGTCGCGCTGCCCCAGGGTGCCACGCTCGTCGTGCCCGACGACCTGGCGAAGCTCGGCGCGGGAGGCGTCGCCGCGAGCGATGACACGCAGCTGAAGGCGGGGCTCGCGGCCCTTGCCCGCAAGGAGTCCGGAACGGGCACACTGGATCGGGCCGCCTGAGGTCGCGAGCCTCGCTGGCACCAGGCAGAGCTCAAGGAGGTGAGGCATGAGCACGCGGAGCGACTACACGGCCGACGAGTGGGAGGCGATCCGGCGCGCCCCGGCGGAAGCCGTGATCGCCGTCGAGCAGGCGTCGCCCAGCGGCTACCTGGGCCGGCGGCGGGAGCACAAGGCCGCCGAGAAGGAGTTCGGCCTGGCCATCGTCCAGTACGCCGGCATGGGGCTCGTCGACGCGATCGTCGCCGCGAAGGATGAGGAGGGGCGACTCGTCGACGCCCTCCGCGCCGGCGGCGAGCCGATGGTCGACACGGCCGTCGAGACCGCGGCCAGGGCTCGCCGCGCCATCCACGCCAAGGGGACGACGGAGGAGCTCGAGGCATACGTCAACGCGATCATCGCGACGATCGAAGCGGTCGCCATGGCCAGCGGCGAGCGCGGCGAGGCCGACAAGGTGAGCACGGCGGAATCGCTCCTGCTGCGCCGCCTCGCCGGCGCCCTCGGGAGGCCCGAGTACGAGCCGCCGAAGGACGACTGGACCTCGCTCGCACCGGCCCGCCGAAATCAGTAGCCGGTCGACGTCCTCGCGGGCCGCGGCGCGCCTCAGCCCGGCCGGCGGACCGAGCGGATCACGCGCCGCAGGAGCCGGCGCACTCCCCGCGCGTCCGAGCGGAGGGCCGAGATCCGGGCGCCGGCATCCGTCCCGTAGAGAGCGCGGAGGGCGGCCGTGAAGCCCTCGCCGACCTGGCGGTCATAGGGGTGCCACCAGGCGGGCCGGTACCAGCCCGGCGCCGTACCGATCGACTTGGGCCGCGTCACCTCCCAGAGCCCGAACCGTGAGCGTCCGACGCCGAAGCCCGACGCCTTGCGACCCGTCCAGCCAACCTGGCTGATCCCGTACGTGGAGAGGTGGTCGTTGACCAGGACCGACCCGACGTCGAGGCGCTCCGCGATCCGCCGGGCGCGGGCCACGTCCCGGCTCCAGACGGACGCCGAGAGGCCGAACCGCGACCCGTCGGCGAGTCGCACGGCTTCGACCTCGTCGTCGAAGGTGGCGAGCACGACGACCGGGCCGAAGAGCTCCTCGTGCCAGAGCCGGGCGTCGAGAGGGACATCCGCCAGGACCGTGGCGCGCAGGTGGCCGACCGCGTCGGGCGAGGCGCCCGCCAGCAGCACGTGGCCAGGCCCGCCCACGACCAGCCGGGCGCCCCGCGCCAGCGCGTCCTCGACCAGCTCGACGACGACGTCGCGGCTCTCGGCGTTGGCCACGGCTCCCAGCTGGGTGCGCGGGTCCGAGGGGTCGCCCGGCACGAGGTCGCGGGTTCGCGCGGCCAGCCTGCGTTCGAAGTCCGCGGCGACCCTCCGATCGACGTAGACCCGCTTGATCGACCCGCACGTCTGGCCGGCGTGGCCGAACCCGGCCCACGCGGCGCCCGCCGCCGCGCGGTCCAGGTCCGCGTCGCGCAGCACGATCATGGCGTCCTTGCCGCCGAGCTCCAGGACGACGGGCTTCGGGAAGTCGGGCGCCGCGGCCGCAAGCGCCATCACGCGCCGGCCGACCGGCTCCGAGCCGGTGAAGAAGATCTTCTCGACGCCGCGCGAGCCGATAAGGGCTTCGCCGACGGCTGCCCCGCCGTGGACGATCCCCACCAGGTCCGGATGGATCCCGGCCTCGACCAGCAGGTCCCGGAACGCCTGGCCCAGCAGCGGCGTGTGCGAGCTGGGCTTGTAGACGATCGCGTTCCCGGCGGCCAGGCCGAACAGGATCGGCCCTGAGGCCACCGAGAGTGGGTAGTTCCAGGGAGCGATCACGGCGAGGACGCCGTACGGGTCGAGGTGGATCCGGTGGGTTCGCCCGAAGAGCATCACCCGCTGGGGCGTCCCCGGGTCGATCGCTCGCAGGTGACGCTCGGCGTGGCCCTCCAGCCAGGCACACGTGTCGACGACGACGGCCATCTCCATCGGGACGGCCTCGACGATCGTCTTGCCGGTCTCGAGGGCGGCGAGGCGGCCCAGCGCCGGGATCCGCTCCAGGACCAGCTCGCGGACGCGCGCGATCCGGCGCAGGCGATCCGGGAGGGGCAGCGCCGCCCAGGCGGGCCACGCGGCGACGGCACGATCGACGACGGCCTGCACGTCTCCGGGGACCGTCGCCGGCAGCGTCCCGATCACGCGGCCGAAGGCCTTGTCCCGGCTGACGACCAGGTGGCCTGTCGGCTCGAGCCCGCCGTCGGCGGGCCCGAGGGTCGGCTCCGGGGGGGCCTGCTCGGCGGCGCGGCGGCGCCGGGCGCTGGTCGTCATGGGGTGGAAGGCTACCCGAAGAAGCGCCCGGCGGCCGTGCCCCGGGCGACCGTGCCCCGGGCGGCTCGCGGCGGACGAACCGGGTCGCCGGTCGGCCTCGACGGCCTACAGCAGCTCGTGGTTGGCCGTGGCGGTGGGCTGGCCATCGGCAGGGCGCGGCTCCTGGCCGGGGCCGTAGTCCGGCACGGTGCCGGGATCCCCGGCCCGGCCGTCGCCACCGCCCGCGCCCGACTGGAGGACCTGCAGCGGCTGGCCGGCCTGGCCCTCCAGCGCCCCGACCCCGTAGGGCACCCACTTCGAGGGATCCTGCAGGCGATGCGCCTCCTCGTTGCCGCGGGCGTGCGTCTCCACGAACCCGGCCGGCTCGATCCACATCCGCTTGCCGTCGAGCAGCGCCGTGATCCCCTCCTGGCCCGCCTCCGGCCGCGGGTTCTGGCACCAGCGGCAGGTCGCCCGGTCGTGGGGCGTGTAGCTGGTCGGCTCCTCGTAGGTGGTGATGTACCCCTCGTAGTTGCGAAGCACGACCTTGTGGTCGGAGTACGAGATCAGGTAGTTCGGCATGACCGGGATCTTCCCGCCGCCGCCGGGCGCATCGACGATGTACTGGGGCACGGCATAGCCGGACGTGTGCCCGCGCAGGCCCTCGATGATCTCGAGACCCTTGCCGATCGGCGTCCGGAAATGGCCGGCACCCTCCACCAGGTCGCACTGGTAGATGTAGTACGGCCGGACGCGGATCTCAACGAGCTTCTGGACCAGGTCGCGCTGGATGTGGACGCAGTCGTTGACCCCGGCGAGGAGGACCGACTGGTTGCCCAGCGGGATCCCTGCCCGGCTGAGCTTGTCGCACGCGCGGGCGAGCTCCGGGGTCATCTCGTTCGGGTGGTTGACGTGGATGTTGAGCCACATCGGGTGGTACTTCGCCAGCATCTCGCAGAGCTCGTCATCGATCCGCTGGGGCATGAAGACCGGGACCCGGGAGCCGATCCGGATGATCTCGACGTGAGGGATCTCGCGCAGGCCCCGGAGGGCCGACTCGAGGAGCTTCGGCGCCAGCGTGAGGCCGTCGCCGCCGGAGATGAGGACGTCACGGATCTGCGGGGTGCGGCGGATGTAGTCCAGCTGCGCCTCGAGCTCGCGGCGGTTGAAGTTCTGGGTGGGGTCGCCGACGATCCGGCTCCGCGTGCAGTAGCGGCAGTAGCTGGCGCACTGCGTGGTGATGAGCAGCAGGACGCGGTCGGGATAGCGATGGACGAGCCCGGGCACCGGCGAATGACGGTCCTCGGCCAGGGAGTCCTCCATCATCCCGGTGAAGGCCCGAAGCTCGGAGCCGACCGGGATGACCTGGCGCCGGATCGGGTCGTCGGGATCGTCGGGATCGATGAGCGACACGAAGTAGGGCGTGATGTCGACCCGGAACTTGTCCGGCGCCGACAGGCCCTCGCGCTCGTCGTCGGTCAGGTTGAGGACCTGCTCGAGCTCTTCGAGCGTGTTCAACCGTTTGGACAGCTGCCAGCGCCAGTCGTTCCACTTCTCGTCCGGGACGTCCTCCCAGATCCGGGCGCGCCGGCTGACGGCGGGCTTCCCGTCGGGGCCCAGGCGCCGGGCGGGGTCGCGCAGGTTGACGAACGGGGCCTCCGCGGCGGCCCGCGCGGCGACTGCCGTGGTGTTCTCCGTCACGTCCATCGTCCCGTGATCCCCTTCCGCATTCGACGCCTGCTCCCGTCGCCGCCCGCAGCGTTTCCACACTGCATAGATCCTATGCAGTGTGCATGGCCCCCGGGATCATAGCCGTCCGCGTCGCCCCGGTCCACACCGGGCGACCGCCGGGTCCGGATGCGCACGCCCAACCGGGATCTGGCTGCCGGGACAGCCCGGGTCTACAATCGCGGCCGTGCCGACCGGCATGGGACTCGTCTCGGGAGCATCCACATGACCATCGATCGCAGGGCGCTTGCCGGCGCTCTGGCCACCCTCGTGCTCGTCGCCGCATGCGGCGGGTCTGCCACCCAGTCGCCCGGCGCGACGTCGAGCGCAAGCGCCACGCCGGCCGCTGGCTCGGCGGCACCCACCGAGTCGCCGGCGGCCGCGGAGTCGTCCGCGCCGACCAGTGGCCCCGCCATGTCCCTGGCTCCCGGCGCGGCCAGCGATCTCGAGGCGATGCTGCCCTCCGAGGTGAACGGAGTCACGTTCACGAAGTCGAGCTTCGACGGGTCGACAATCCCCGGGGGCATCCCGATCGGCAGTGGCAGCGGGACGTTCGAGAAGCTCCTGACCGACAACGGCAAGACCCTGCAGGACGTCCGGATCGCCATCGCGACCGCGACGGGCGCCACCGCCGGGGGAACCACGGTGATGGCGATCCAGGTCAAGGGTGTTCCGTCCGACAAGCTGCTGGCGCTCGTGTCCTCGGACGCGTCATCGGCGCAGAAGACGACGGTCGGCGGCAAGGAAGTCTATGGAGCGGCCACGGGCGGGATCGGCGCCTACTTCTACGTGAAGGACGACATCATCTTCTACGTCCTCTCCATGGGCACATCGGGCCTGGCAGACGCCGTCGTCGCGCAGCTCCCCTGAGCATCCTGGCCACGACGGCGGGCCACGACGCGACACGAGCACGGGTCCGGCGGGCATGCCCGGCCCGTGCTCGTCCGGGCCGGCCGGCGTGACGGCGCGGCAGTCCCCGGCCTGACCCGCGGCGCCGGGTGTGGAGGCGGCCGAGCCGCGACACTGTCGGTGATGCCGCCCGGCCGGCGGCGGCGACCGTCCCCCGCGACGACCGGCAGCTCCCCGGAAGGAACCCACCCCCGATGAACGCCCTGGCCGCCGCCGGTTGGATCGTCCGCGTGACCGGCCTCGTGATGATCGTCCTCGGCCTGCTCATCTGGGCCGGCGTCGCGACGGCGATCGTGCCGGTCCACCTCCTCCTCGGGATCGTGCTGGTGATCGCCCTCTGGACGACTGCTGCCCTCGCCCGGCGGGCCGGGGCGAGACCGGCCCTGCCTGCGATCGCCATTGCCTGGGGCCTGCTGGTCGTCGTCCTCGGCATCGCCCAGTCGGCCATCCTGCCGGGCGACGGGCACGTCGTCGTCCAGGTCGTCCATCTCGCCGTCGGGATCGTCGCGATCGGGCTCGGCGAGGCCCTCGTGGCCGCCGGCGGTCGCGGGACGCAGGTTCCCGCCTGACGGCCGCGGAGCCGTCGAGCTCGGGGGCCACCCGCGCCGACGTCCGCCGCGGGGGAACACGCGCCGGCTCCGCCGCGCGGGCCGCGGCGTGCGCGCCGCGGGCGGCTACTCGCCGATCACGCTCCAGAGCAGCCCCATCATGATGAAGAAGCCGCTGAAGAGGGCGATCAGGGCGACCGCACCGTACGGCGACGCGGCCGTGTTCTGGAACTGCGGGATCAGGAGCCCGAAGCCCACGACCCAGACGATAGCGAGGAAGGCGAACAGGTAGCGCGTGCTGGGACCGGTGATCGCCCGCACCCAGCCGATCGACCCGGACTTGCGCTCGGGCGACAGCGCGGCGCGCAGGAAGATCACGACGAACCCGCCCGCGAGGATGCCCGCGAGGCCGAACTGGATCGGGTGCTGGATCGCCGTGATGAAGAGCTGCACCGCGTCTGCCTCCGCGCCGAGGGCCCGGTCGGTCCGCTGCGCGGCCGGTGGCCGCGCGGCGGATGAACGCGCGGAATGATAGCAGCGACCTCCGAGCCCCGGCCACCGAGTTGCTCGCGTGCATCGTCCAGCCCGGCGCGTCGAGGGTCGGCCGGCTGGCCGGGCGCTGCCGGGCGGGCAGACTCGTGCGGGCGCCGAACCTCACCCGGCGATGACCCGGACCTCCTGCCAGCCGGAGGCACCGCGAGGCAGCGGCGGCTCCGGCACCTCGGGCTGGAGCGCGCCGGTGCCGTCCGTCGCCCGGACGCGCAGCACGACCGGACCCGCCGTCGGCGCCGCGAGCGCCACCCGCCAGCGGACCCACGTCAGCGGGGACGCGGGCGGCTCCAGCTCGGCCGTCGTCCACGAGCTCCCGTCGTCCTTGCTCACCTCGACGGCGCGCACCCCTCGCTCGCCGGCAAACGCGACCCCGTAGACCGACAGGGGCGCGCCGGCGGCGACGACGTCCCCGTCGCGCGGATCGTCGACCCGCGACCAGGTCCGCACGACGGCTTCCCGGTCCCAGCCGCTCTGCTCCCAGAAGCCGTCCCGATCGTCGGCGGCGAGAGTCATCCGGGTGACCCATTTCGGCTGCTTCATCCCGTACCGCCCGGGCAGGAGCACCCGGAGCGGGAACCCATGCTCGGGCGGCAACGGCGCGCCGTCCGGACCCATGCCCCAGGCCAGCAGGCTGCGCGGGTCGAGGGCCACCTCGAGCGGGATCGATTTGGTGTAGTCGTCGGCCGACGCCCAGAGAACGAACCGGGCACCGGCCTGCGGGCTGCCCGCCGCGTCGATGACGGCAGCGACCGGGATCCCCGTCCACTCCTGCGTGCCGGCGTACGGGCCGTACGTCGTGACGGTGTTGCTGATGCAGATCAGCGTGCGGGCGGCGCTGGTCGACCCGAGGGACTTCAGCTGCGCGAGCGACAGGTCCACGGGGTGCCCGACCAGGCCGTCGACCGCGAGGCGCCAGCCCGTGACGTCGATCGATGGCGGAGTGAGCCCCTTGGCGACGACATAGTGGTCCTCGATCGGCGTGAGCGCCGGGGTGGGTCCGAA
The DNA here is from genome assembly GCA_963776285.1 of uncultured Chloroflexia bacterium. GTDB lineage: Bacteria > Chloroflexota > Limnocylindria > Limnocylindrales > CSP1-4 > CTSoil-043. The sequence goes on along the minus strand of CAVZLW010000007.1, from coordinate 688,931 downwards.
ACCCCCCGGCTGCGCCGAACGCCGGGGTGGGACCCGGCCGGCGGCGGCACCGGCCGTCACGCGCGCCGCCCCGACCATCGCGGAGACTCCAAGGGCTGCCAGGGCGATGCCGCCGGCGAGGACCGAGCGCCGCGGGACGGCGATGGCGACCTGGCGATCCGCCGGGGCCGGCACCGGCTGAGGCTCCACGGCACCCACGTCCTCGGGCTCGGCCGCCCGGTCGTCCCGCGCACCTCGCAGCGGCTCGACGAGGGCGAACGTCGCGCCGAAGAGCACGCAGGCGAGGACGAGCGGGACCTGGAGGGGGATGGTCGAGCCGCCGTACCCGGTGCCGAAGGGGCCGGCCCCGGCGAGCGGCAGCAGGATGAGCTCCGCGACCGCGATCGCGAGCCCCGCCGCGAGGGCCCCTCGACCGAGAGCGCGGCCCCGCACGGGCGGGCCTGCGAGCCACCCGGTCCACCGCCCCGAGAAGGCCCCCGGCGAGGACTGCGCCCGCCGCGACGGAGAGGTACAGGACGCCCTTCGCGAGCGGCCCCAGGGCGGCGAGGACGGCCTCGAAGACCGGCAGGGGCAGTCGCCGCAGGATCTCGTCGACGACCGCTTCGAGGATCCCGGGCGCGCCGAGGAGAAGCGGCCCCAGGAGGAGCGCGAGCAGCGCCGGCCCGGCCGCGAGGACGCCGGGCGGGACGGCGCGGGCCAGACGATGCATCCCGTCAGAGTATTCGTTCGCCGGATATCTGCCGGATGAGGGTCGGCGGCCCTGGGGTCCAGGGTGGTCGACGCACTCCCAGGACGTGCGCCGGGCGTCACCCAGCAGGCCGGGAACGCCGAACGCCCGGCTCGGGAGCCCGCGCTAGGGAGCCGGCACCGGGGCTGGCAGGGTGATCCCGGCCTCCGCGGCGATGGCGTGCGTCGCGGTGTCGACCGCCGAGAGCGGCTTCAGGGCGACCCGCATGCGCCGGCCCGCCGCGACGTAGGCCGCGTCGTCGGTGAGGGGCGCACCAAGGCCATCGGTGGCGACCGACGCAGCCGCTCCGTAGAGCTTGGCGACGTCGGCCACGAGCGGGCCGGCCGGGCCCCACGCCGCCAGGCGCCGGACCGCATCGTCGCCCGTGCCAACGTCCGCCGCGATCTTGCGCAGGACCGGGGCGATCTCTGCGGCGCCCGACCCGCGCGCGCCCAGCACGGTCGCCAGCTTGGCGGACGCGCGGGCCAGGCGGTCGTTGACGGCGGCGACCTGGACGAGCCCCGCGGAGTAACCCGACGGGATGGTCGCGACCGGAGTCGCAACGGCTGTCGCCGTCGGGCCGGCCGCGCCCGGCGCGCCCGTCGCCGCTGCCGCGCTCGAGCCGTCGGACCCGGCGACACGCGGGCCCAGGGCCATGCCGGTGACCATCGCCCCGGCGACCATCCCGACGATGCCGCCCACCAGGATGAGCAGGAGGGCCGTTCGGACGAGCACGCCCGCGACCAGGCGGCTGCCACAGCCGGGGCAGCGGCCCTGGCCGTACGCGAGCGGGCGGGCGCAGCTCGGGCACGCGATCGTCCGGTCGGCCACGCCGCCGATCATGAGGTCGTGGGCCGGCTGCGCGAGTGCGGCCGGACGCTTGAAGCGCCGGAACAGCCCCGTGAAGGTCATCGTCGGGCAGCGCTCCGAGCAGTGAAGACGGCGGGTCGTCGGCGGCCACCCGGCCGCCACGGCCATTGTGCGAAGCGGTGCGGCGACTGCAGAGGGGGCCGATCGTCCGGGTGCAGCCTGACCCGGACGATCGCGTCCACGGCGCCGCCCGACGTCATTGTGCGCCCCGACGGGAGTCGCCGGGGCGCCTCCGGGCCGGGCCTATGGCGTCGGCGATGCTGCCGGGACCGGCGAGCTCGACGCGCCGGGCGCCGGCGAGACCTTCGCGAGCTCGGCGGCGATCAGGGTCCGGAGCTGGTCCATCGTGAGAGCGCCGGGCTTCTGGAGCACGCCGTTGATGGCCAGCGTCGGAGTGGAGCTCAGCCCGGCGGCCTGGCCCACCGCGGTCTCCGCCTGCACGGCCTGCACCGCGGCCGGGTTGCCCATGCACGACTGGTAGGCCGTCATGTCGAGGCCCACCGCCTGGGCGATCTGGTCGAGACGCTCGCGCCTGAAGGCACCCGTGTTCTCGCCCGCCTGGTTCTCGAACAGGTAGTCGTGGTACTGCCAGAACTTGCCCTGGTCGCCCGCGCAGCGGGCAGCGGCCGCGGCCTGGTGCGATTTGCCGTCCGGCTTGCCCCCGTCGATGAAGGCGTAGTCGCGGTAGATGAGGCGGACGGTGCCCGGCCTGACGAACTCCTGGACGAGGTCCGGCTCGATCGTCGTGGCAAAGAAGTCGCAGGCGGGGCACTGGAAGTCCGACCAGACCTCGATGCTGACCGGCGCCTTCTCCGTCCCGAGCGCGCGGGCGTTCGCGGGATCGACGAGCTCCGGCGGCGTGGGCCGGATCGGGACGAGCAGCTCGCCCGACGAGCCTGCCCCCTTGCCGCCGAGCAGGCCGGAGCCGAGGAGGACGATCACCAGCCCGACCGCAACGGCGCCGATCGAGACCAGGACCATCGGCGACTGCCACGCCGGCCTGGCGGCGGTGGTTCGAGCCGCGGCCAGGCGGCGATCGCGGCGGGCCGCCTCACGACGGTCACGGCGGGACGACGACGAGCCGTCGCCGGGGCGCTGGGTGTTCGACATCTGTGATCTCGGTTGGCGGGGTTGGGGGCCGCGCAGGAGCGGGGGGCGCGCGGGGAAGGGTACCGTTCCTTACGTCGGCGCGCCGGCCGCGGATCACGTCCCGGTGGCGGGAGCTGCCTCCGATGGGTCGGCCAGCGGCGCCGGCGGGCCCGGCGCCACGGGTCGCAGATAGAGGGACAGCACGACCGCGACGTAGGCGGCCCACGTTGCGAGGGTGATCCACTCCGGCGACGACGAGTACCCGAAGACCGCCCGCAGGAAGAGCCCGATCCCCGCGTCCTGGGCCAGAACCGCGCCGATGTCGAAGGCGGTCGACGTCCCGACGGTGATCCAGCCGATCTCCACGAACTCGTGGACTGCCGCCGACAGGAGCCCCGCGGCGATGAAGACGAGGATGACGCCGGTCCACCGGAAGAAGCGTGGGAGGTTGAGGACGCGGCTGCCGCGGTAGAAGCCGAAGCCCAGGACGGCGGCGAGGCCGAGGCCCACGACTGCGCCGGCCAGGACCGATGCCGCGCCGGCCCGACCGGCGTCGCCGCCGGCGGCGGCCGTCGCCTGCCCAACCAGGAAGAGCGCCGACTCCAGGCCCTCGCGGATCACGGCTGTGAAGGCAAGCCCGGCAAGGCCCCACGCCGTGCCCTCGGTCAGGATGCGATCCATCGCCCGCACCAGGTCGCCCCTGACGGAGCCGGCCTGGCGCCGCATCCAGAAGAGCATCAATGTGACGACACCCGCGGCGAGGAGCATCGCGAGACCCTCGAAGACCTGCTCGAAGGGTGGCTCCAACCCGCCCAGGGTCAGGAAGATCGCCGCGCCGAGCACGACCGAAGCGGCGGCCGCGACGCCGACGCCGATCCAGATCTTCCCGAAATGCCGCGCGTTGCCGGTCCGCGCGAGGTAGGCGCAGATGATCGCGACGATCAGGGCGGCCTCGACGCCTTCTCGGAGGCCTGTCAGCAGGCCGCTCGTGAAGGCTCCGACGTCGAGCATGGGTGCGGGCTCCTGTGGGACGCGGGGGACGCCTGGGACGCGGGGGACGCCTGGGACGCCTGGTGACGAGCGAGCGTGGAGGCGCGCCTCGGACCGAAGCCAGGCGGGCCGGACGACCCGAGTCTAGCGGCCCATTCCTCCACAGGTCAAGCGCGCCTGATACCAAAGCACAGGGTGCCTTGATGAGCGCGGATGCCGGCCCCGCGGGGCCGGGGCGCCCCTGGGCGTTGCGCCCTACTCCCCCGTCGCGGTGCGGATCGCCGCCCGGATCTCGTCGGATCCCACGATCAGCTCGAAGCTCGCCACGACGATCCCCTTCTTGTCGACGACGAAGACGTACGGCTCCACAGGGATGCCGTAGGCAGTGCTCCAGGGGGCCCACACGAGCTTCCCCTCGTCGTACTGCGGCTGGATGCGGCCGCCGAGGTCCTGCATCACGTAGGGCTCGGCGTGGACGAAGGTGATGCCCGGGAACTCCGCGACCATCTCCTTCATGTAGCGGAGGAGCGGCCCGCAGGCGGTCGTCGGGCAGAAGGCCGGCGAGTAGATCGTGAGCACGAAGGGCCGATGCGCGGCGAGCAGCTCGTCGACGGAGTGCTCGTAGAAGCGCGGCTCGGGGAAGACGTCGCTCGAGATCAGGTGGAGGTTGCCGTTGACGTCCGCGGCGACGGGCGTGCGGACGCTTGGTGCCCGGGACCCGATCGGCGGCGTGGGACCCTGCTCCTGGGCAACCATGGCGAAGTCGGCCGAGCCCACCGGGCCGCCGGGACCGTCGAGCGTGATCGTGGCCGCGTAGCCGCCGGCGCGCGGCAGGGTCATCTCGGCCACGTACGCGGCCTTGCCGCCGCGGACCACCCAGATGAACATGCCCGGCACCTCCACGGGTGGAAGGGACAGGTCGTCCGTTGAGCGGAAGACGAACGTGGCGACCGTGTCGGGCTTCGCGAGCTCGCGGTTGTTGGGGTCGCTCACCGTCACCACGATGCGGTTCGGCCCGGCGCGCACGACCGACGACTGGAGCTTCGCCCGAACGGCCGTCTGCGGCGCATTCGTCGCAGCAGGCGTGGGTGTCGCCGGCTCGGCGCTCGAGGCAACCGTCGACGGCGCCGGAGTCGGGGCTGGAGCCGGCGTCGACACGGCGGGCACGGGCGCGACCGTCGGGACCGGGGTCTGGAGCACCTCGGTGGCGAGCCCGTTGATCCGGGCGGCGATGATCGCCGGCCCGGCGCCGAACCAGATCCGGTGGCGCAGGCGGCCCTCGGCGTCGACGAGGAACGTGTCGGCGGTGTGGGCCATGGCGTAGCCCGCCGCCGAGCCGGACTCGACTCTGGCGTAGGAGACGCCCCATGCGCCGGCCACGGTCCGGATCTCGTCGTCGGTGCCGCTGAGCCCAAGGAAGCCCGCACCGTAGGAGCTCACGTACTGCTTCATGGCGGCCGGATCGTCACGCGCCGGGTCGATCGTCACGAACGCGACCCCGACCTTCCCGTCGACGAGCTTCAACGCGTCCCGGATGTCCGCCAGGTTCGTCGGGCAGACGTCGGGGCAGTGCGTGTAGCCGAAGAAGACGAGGACCGGCTCGCCGCGGAGCGAGGCCAGGTCGAACGGCCGGCCGTCCTGGTCGGTGAGGCGCAGGGCCGGCGCGGCGGCGGCCGGGCGTACCGACGTGTCGCGGTCGAGCCCAGCCGGCGACGGCGACACCGGCCAGGTGTAGGCCCCGCCGTCGCCGGAGCCCTGCGGATGGGTCGGGAAGGCGAGCCAGGCGACGGCGCCCACCGTGATGCCGGCGAGCGCGGCGAAGCCGAGGGCCAGGACGGTCAGCAGGGCGAGGCGCGTGGGAGCCACGGGCCGCGGGGACGTAGCCATGGTCGTGGGAGTGTCGGGCCGGCGACGCTCTCCCGGCGAGGGCCGATGGCCCGTCCCCTGCGTGCCGTCCGTCGTGGAGTTCATGGCGTCGGCTCTGCAAGCCCCGGTGGCCATCGCCAACGCGGTGGTGTTGGCCGCCGCGGTGGCGCTCGTCGCCACGGTGACGCAGGGCGCCATCCCGGCGGCGGTGGTGGTCGTCGCCCCTGGGCCGCCCCGTGGCGCGCCGCGGACATGGGATGCGGTCTCAGTTCCGGGCGGTCGTGACAAAGGGCAGTCATGATATCGAGTCTCGACAAGATGGGTCCGTCGTGCTATCGTCGGGCCATGGCCACCGTCTCGCCTCTCGTCGTCGCCCTCGAGAACGCCGGCTACCGGCTGACCGGACCGAGGCGAGCCCTGGCCGACCTCATCGCCGCCCGCGAGGGCACCACGTTCACCGCCGCCGACCTCGTGGCCGACGTGCAGGCGCGGCGGCTTGGGATCGGGCGGGCGACCGTCTTCCGCGCGATCGACCTGCTCGCGTCGGTCGGGGCCGTGGAGAGGGTCGACCTCCAGAACGGCGACCACGCCTATGTCGCCTGCGTCCCGGTACACCATCACCACGTCATCTGCGCTCGCTGCGCGCGGTCCATCGAGATCGGGGACCTCGGGCTCGGCGCCGTCGCACGCGAGGTTGCCCGGCGGACTGGCTACCGGGTCGACGAGCATCGCCTCGAGCTGTTCGGCCTGTGCCCGGACTGCCAGCGCACGGCCGCCCCAGGCATGACCCACGCGATGAGGAGCACCACGCCCGTGGCAGGGTCGTCACGATGAGACCACGCATGAGACCACGTATCGTCGGGCTGGTGGTTGCGGGCATCCTCGCCGTGGCCGCGTGCGGCGGTCCCGGGACCTCGCCGGCGGCCTCCGGGAAGACGATCGTCGTCACCTACTCCGTCCTGGGGGCGGTCGTGAAGGACCTCGTCGGCGACGCCGCGAAGGTCGTCGTCCTCATGCCGAACGGGGCGGATCCCCACGAATGGGAGCCCTCGGCGAAGGACATCGAGACCGTCACGAAGGCCGACCTCCTCGTGGAGAACGGCCTGGGCCTCGAGGGCGGGATGGCCAACGCCTTCGCTCTGGCCGAGGCCGCCGGAGTGAAGCGGTTCGTGGCCAGCGATCACGTGACGGTCCGTCGCGTCGGCGCGGGCGAGGGGGCGAATACGACGGACCCGGACCAGGCGCCGGGCGCAGAGGATCCCCACCTGTGGATGGACCCGCTCACCGTGCGGGACGTCGTCGATGCCCTCGCCGTGCAGCTGAGGTCCGACCTCGGCATCGACGTGGCGGGGAGGGTCAAGGACCTGGATGCCCGGCTCTCGGCGCTGAACGACGAGGTGGCCGCGACCCTGGCCGTGATACCCGACGCCCGGCGCACCCTCGTCACGGGCCACGAGTCCCTGGGCTACTTCGCCCAGCGTTACGACCTCCGCCTGATCGGCGCGATCATTCCCAGCCTCACCACGTCGGCGGAGCCGTCCGCGGCGGACCTCGCCACCCTCGTCGAGAAGATCCGGGCGGCGAACGTGCCGGCGCTCTTCACCGAGCTGGGAACATCCCCGAAGGTCGCCCAGGCTGTCGGCAGCGAGACCGGCGCGAAGGTCGTCGAGCTCGCGACCCACGTCCTTCCCGACGACGGGTCGTACGCGACGTTCTTGAAGAACATCGCCACGCTGATCGCGGACAATCTCCGCTGAGGTAGGGCGGGGCTGACGCTCCCGCCCCCCCACGAGGAGCACCCGGTTGGGACCGCTGATCGACCCCTTCGTCCTGAACGAATTCATGCTGCGAGCGCTGGCGGCGGGCATCCTCGTCTCGATCGCCTGCGCCATCGTGGGCACGTTCGTCGTGCTCCGTGGCCTGGCCTTCATCGGCGACGCGCTCGCGCACGGCGTTCTGCCCGGCGTGGCGATCGCCCTCATCGTCGGCGTCCCGGGAATGATCGGGGCCGCGGTCGGGGCGCTCGTGATGATCGGCGGCGTCAGCGTGGTGACCTCGCGCTCGCGCCTCTCATCCGATAGCGCGATCGGCCTGCTGTTCGTGGGGATGCTGGCCCTCGGCGTGGTCATCGTGTCGCGCTCGACGACGTTCAGCGGGGACCTGATCCGGATCCTCTTCGGGGAGATCCTGGGGATCGGCGTCGCAGAGCTGGTCGTCCAGCTGGCGGCGACGCTCCTCGTCGGAGCGGTCGCCTTCGTCTTCGCCCGGCCCTTCCTGCTCCTGTGCTTCGATCCGGACCAGGCGCAGGTGGCCGGCTTCCCGGCTCGCCGCTATCACAACCTCATGCTGCTGCTCGTCGCCGCCACGGTGATCGTCTCGTTCCAGACCGTCGGCACTCTCCTCGTGTTCGGAATGCTGCTCGCGCCCGCGAGCGCGGGGGCCCTCCTGGCCCACCGCATCGGCGCCATGATGGCCGTCGCGGCCGTTCTGGGGATCGCCTCGTCCTACCTGGGGCTGCTCATCAGCTACTACCTCAACACGGCGGCAGGGGCGACGATCGTGCTGGTCGCCACGATCATCTTCTTCGGTGTCCTGGCGTTCGTGAACATGCGCTCCCGGCCGCCGGCTCCCGACGCGGTCCCGGCGTGAGCGCCCCGGCCGCGGCGGCGACCGCTCGTATCGCGATCGCCGCGCGCGACCTTGTGGTCGGATACGAGGGCCGGGCCATCGTGGCCGGCGTCGATCTCGACGTGCGCGCGCGGACCTCGCTCGCGCTCGTCGGGACCAACGGGTCGGGCAAGTCCACCCTGCTGCGGACGATCGTGGGCCTGCTGCCGGTCGTCGCCGGCGAGCTCGACGTCCTGGGGGCACGGCCGGGCGGCTCGCCGGCCCGGCTGGCGTACCAGAGCCAGTTCCACGCCTCGGGCTTCGTCCTGCCGCTCCGTGCGATCGACGTCGTCCGGATGGGTCGCTACCCCGTCCTCGGCCTCCTCGGCAGGATGCGCTCGGAGGACCATGACCTGGTGGCGTGGTCGATGGAGGCGATGGGCATCTCGGACCTCGCGCGGTCTGCGCTTCGCAGCCTGTCCGGGGGCCAGCAGCAGCGCGTCTACCTGGCCCAGGTCCTGGCCCGGCGGGCGGACCTCATCGTCCTCGACGAGCCGACATCGGGGCTCGATGCGGGCGGCCGCGAGCGGTACCTGCGGGTATTCGCCACCGAGCTGGAGCGGGGTGCCGCGATCGTGACAGCGACCCACGACATCTCGGAGGCGATCGAGTACGACCAGGTGCTCCTTCTCGCGCGCCGCGTCGTCGCCCTCGGGCCCGGGGTGGAGGTGCTGACGGCGGACCGGCTCCTCGACACGTTCGGGATCGTGGTGCGCGACCCGCACAAGGAGCATCGCGGGCGGCTGGTCGTCGCCGAGACCACCCACGGACACCCGCAGGTCGTCGACGTGGGCCCGGAGGTCGTTCCCTAGGGGCGCGTCCCCGGGTCCCGACGAGACTCAACCGGCTCAGTGCTCGTCGTAGTGGACGTGGTGCCCGGCGTGGCGGTGATCACCGTGGACGTAGTCAAGGTGATCCTCGTGCGGGACCGCAGCGTGGCCGCAGCCATCCTCGTGGACGTGCATGTGGCCCGAGTGCGAGAGATGGCGATCGTGGAGGTCGCCGGCGTCGTCCACGTCGTCGACGTGATCCTCGTGGACGTGATGGACGTGCCCGTCGTGCAGGAAGTCGACGTGATCCTCGTGCGGGACGGCGGCGTGTCCGCAGAACCGGTCGTGGACGTGCTCGTGCTGCTCCAGCGGGTGGTGGGTGCCGGATTCGGCCATGAGAACCTCCGGGGTCACGGTAGACGGATCGCGCGAGCCACGCAAACGAGCGCTGCACGGGGCGCAGCGAACCGCTGTCCGGTTGGGGGGACTGGACCGCCCGATCCGCCGCCCGAGCCCTCGGCCCCTGAAACCATGTCGCCGGCTGCTGCCTCAGACGGGGTACGAGGGCCGCGCCTCGTCCACGCCGCTGGGAGCGCTGTATGACCAATTCGCCTCACGACCTCGACGCCGGAAGGGTCCGCCCATGCGCCTGAGCGCACGCGTGTGGATCGTCCTCGGGGCAATCCTCGGAATCGTCATCGTCTTCGCGACCAACCAGATCGTGCCGCCGAGCTCCGCGTACCAGGCGTCGATGCGCATGTGGCTCGCCGGCCGGGCCACGGGGATCACCTCGTACCTGCTGCTGACGACGCTGGTCAGCTTCGGCCTCATCCTTTCCCACCCGACGAACCAGTCCACCTGGAAGCTCTCGCGGCGGCTCTTCCCGTGGCACGAGAACCTGTTCGTGTTCGTCGTGGCATTCCTCGTCGCCCACATCGTCAGCATCCTCCTCGACCCCTACGCCGGAGTGGGGGTTGCGGGCTCCTTCATCCCGGGGCTGTCGGCGTACCGGTCGGCGCCCGTGGCACTCGGGACCCTGGGCCTGTACGCCGCGCTGATCTCCGGGGTCACCGGGCGCTGGACGAAGCTGCTGCCGCAGGGCCTGTGGCTCAAGCTGCACCGGTTCGCGCTGGTGGCATGGATCGCGTCGTGGATGCACGGGATCCTTGCCGGTACCGACAGCGACACGCTGATCCCGATGTACGCGGCCACCGGGCTGGTCGTCCTTGGGGCCGGCACCTACCGCTACTGGGTCTCGAAGAAGGCCCGGCCAACGTTCGCCACGTCGCTCCCCGGTGCCGGGGCACCGGGCGAGCCTCGACAGCTCCGCCGGCAAGCCGCTGACGAGCCGCGGCTCGGCGGTGGCCCGCGTCCCGTCACGACGCGGCCAACCCACATCCCCGATGGCCAGTCCACGTTTGCGGCGCCGAACGTCGCCCCGCTGGAGGAGACACCATGAACCCAACCGTGAAGCTCGCCTCGCGCCGCGCGGCCGTGACTGCCGGTGTCGTCGGCAGCCTTGCCCTCGGCACCGCGACCATCGTCGCGGCCGGCCAGTGGACCGCCGCGTCGGCCCCGCTCGCAGCGCCCCCCGTCTCGGCCGAGACGCTCGCCGCCCAGCTCGCCGCGGAGCAGGCTCGCGGCGCGGACCTGCAGGCGCACCTCAGCGCCCAGGTTGACCAGGCCGCGGGCCTCCAGGCCGCGCTCGACGCCGCGAAGGCGCAGGTCGCGACCGATGGCGTGACGGCCAAGCAGCTGCGGGCTCGCATCGCCGCCGCGCAGAAGAAGCTCGACGCCCTGAACAAGAAGATCGCCGCCGCCGCCGCCGCCTCCGCGGTTCGCCAGCAGCAGCAGCAGGTCGTCGTGGTCCGGCGAACCGTCGTGACGACGCAGACGAAGCCCGCCGCGACGCACGCGACGACGGGCGCCTCGGGCGCCGCCGGCGGCGAGGAGAAGGGGGATGACTGAGGCCGCGCGGCCCCTGGCCGAGCCGGATGCGCTCGGGCCCGACCCGAGCCGCGGCATTCGAGTGACGACGGGAGCGTCCGTGCGCCACCGGGCGCCGGGCACGCGTCGTGAAGGCGCACCCGTGCTGACGGTCGTGCCGCGAGGCGCGACCGCAGCCGCAGGTGCCGGTGGCCCACGTCGTCCGATGCACGTCGCGGTCGCCATCGGGATCTCCGCCGGCGTCTACGCGGTCTCGCTGGCCGGCGTGACGGGGCTCCAGGCCACGTCGGACGCACGGATCGCGGCAGACCGGGCGCCGGCCGCCGACGCGGTGGCCAAGCTCAAGGCGAGCCACGATTCGATGGACGCCGGTCTCGCCAGCCTCGACGGGAAGTACACCGACGCGGCGTCGAGCTATACGGCGATCACGAAGCGGATCGCGGGGAACGAGAAGGCGCTCTCGCAGCTGGGCAAGCAGGTGAAGGCAGCCGAGGGCTCGGCGTCGTCGCTGAACATGCCGACGGTCGGCTCGTCGTCATGGTCGTCGTCGTCGTCGTCGTCCTACTCCAGCAGCCTGCCGTCCGTGTCCTCGTCGCGGACCGTCTACGTCAGCAGCAAGCCGGCGGCGAACGCCTGCACGACCGCTTCGGGCAAGCCCTGCTGACGCCCGCCGGGAGCCGCGGCGTGGTCGAACCGGCAACGGACGTGCCGCGCCTCGTGGCACGTTTCGAGCGCCGGGCGATGGGCTCGCCGCTGCGCCTGGCCATCGTCGGGCTCCCGGAGTCCCGGGCGGCCGTGGCGTGGGCGGCGGTCTCCGACGCCATCGAGGAGATCGAGCAGGTCCTTTCGCGCTTCCGGCCAACCAGCGACCTCGTCGCGCTCAACGCGCGAGCAGGCGAGGCCGACTGCCTTCCGGTCCATCCGCTCCTCGCCGCGGCGCTCGCCGCGGCGGATCGGGCGTGGCGGGTCACGGGTGGGGCATTCGACCCACGCGTGCTGCGCGATCTCGAGCGCCTGGGCTATGCCGGGGCCGGGGTCGAGGGTGGCGAGGATCGAGCCGACGACGGCCGGCCGACGGGAGCCGGACTGCCGCGCCGCGAGGCCTTCGGCGGCGGCCGATGGCTCCGCATCGAGCCGCGTCGCGACCTCGTCGCCGTGGCAGCACCCGTCGACCTTGGCGGGATCGGCAAGGGGCTCGCGCTGCGCTGGGCGATGCGGGTGCTGGCCGACACGCTTCCCGAGCTCGCCGACCCCGCCGCGGGTGCGCTGCTCGAGGCGGGTGGCGACCTCGTCGCCCGCGGGGCCGCGCCCCAACCGGGCCCCTGGCTCGTCGCCATCGAGGACCCTGGAGGCGGAGAGGAGCCCGCGGTGATCGGTGTCGGCGACGGCGCGATCTGCACCTCGTCCATCGCCGTCCACACCTGGAGGACGGCGGACGGACGCTCCGTCCACCACCTCCTCGACCCGCGCACCGGCGAGCCCGGCGGCGCCGGGCTCGTGTCCGTGACGGTCGCAGGCCCCGACCCCGCCTGGGCCGAGATCTGGTCGAAGACGCTCTTCCTCGAGGGTTCACGCGGGATCGGCCCGCGGGCCAGGGCCCTCGGCCTCGCGGCGTGGTGGATCCACGACGACGGGGCGATGGAGATGACGCCGGCGGCCCGCGTGCAGACCGCCTGGCTCGCCTCGGACGGCTGAGGCGCGGGCCGGCCCTTCGACCGCCCGGCGGTGATGCGCCGGGCGCCGCTGCCCATCGCCTGCTTCCCGGCCGGTCGGCGCCGAGCGCGGCAGGCCCGCGTCAGCCGGAGATGAACTCGCCGCCGTCCACGTTGAGGACGTTGCCGCTGATCCACTCGGAATCCGTGGCGGCCAGGGTCACGATCGCGTCGGCGACGTCGGCCACGGTGGTCAGCCGGCCGTGCGGGTTGCGGGCCATCGTGACCTCGATGACGCGGGCCGCCTCGGGGATCTTGCGCAGCGCAGGCGTGTCCGTGACGCCCGCCCGGATCGCGTTGACCGCAACGCCGCTGTTCAGGCGGGCCATCTCCATGGCCAGCTGGCGGCAGTGCGACTCCAGCGCCGCCTTGGCAGCCGAGACGGCGCCGTAGGACGGGATCATCCGGGCCGAGCCTTCGGAGGTCATCGCGAAGACCTTGGAGCCCGCCTCGAGGAGCCCGGCCCGCCACAGGTCCTGGGCCCAGTAGACGAGAGAGTTCGCCATGACGTCGAGTGTCATCTCCATCTGCTTGCGGCTGATGGCGCCCTTGGGATCCTCGGCCAGGAAGGGCAGCAGCGAGCCGAAGGCAAGGGAGTGCATCACGACCCGCAGGTGCGGTCGCTTCCCTGCGGCGCGCGAGGCCGCCAGCCTTTCGGAGAACCGTGCGATCGCGGCCGCGCGCTTCTCGTCGTCGGCGGCGTTCATGTTGATGAAGAGCGCCTCGGACCCCGCCGCCTCGATCGCGGCCTTCACCTCGTCGACATGCTGGAGCCCGGCCCGGAAGTCCAGGTGGACGCCGAGGATCCGGTAGCCCGCCCGTGCCAGCGCCAGCCCGGTCGCCTCGCCCATGCCGCTCGAGGCGCCGAGGATCAGCGCCCAGCGCTCGCGGTCGTCCGCCATCGGTTCCTCCCTCGTGACCCCGCCGGGAGCCTCCGCCGGGGAGGCGCGTTGGGGCGCTCGTCGTGGCAGCGAGTCTACCAGCGGTCGTCGGGAGCCCCGGCCGGCAGCCTCGCCGATCCATGCGGCTCTGCGCCGGCCTCTGACTCCTGGGCGCACCGCGGGAGCGCGGCACCGCTTGCCGGGCCGTGCGCAGGAACCGCGCGGCGCCGTCCTCTCGCGTCGCATACTCGGTTCGTGCGGATGGAGCTGACGAAGCGGGGCGACTACGCCGTCCGGGCGGTGCTGGCCCTCGCCCGCCTGCCCGACGGGAAGCTCCTGTCGGTTCGCCGGATCGCCGAGGAGATGACGATCCCGGTGCGCTTCCTGCCGCAGGTCATGGGCGACCTCGTGGCCGCCGGCCTGGTGGAGGCGACCACCGGTCGGGCGGGCGGCTACCGCCTGGCACGGCCGGCGATGGCGGTCACGCTCCTCGACGTTGTCGAGGCGGTGGAAGGCGACAGCCGCCGCCGGAACTGCGTCCTGCGGGCCGGGCCCTGTGGCGTCGACGGCTTCTGCGACGTCCACGACGTCTTCTTCGCGGCCCAGGATGCGATGCTGGACATGCTGGGGGCCGCCCGCATCGGGGACCTGCCGGTCCGTCGCGGTGGGCGCCTCGCCGGCGAGAGGGAGACCCCGGGCCGCGCGAGGGAGTGACATCTCGCGGCGGCGACCTCGCGGCCACGGGTCGCCGGCCGGCACGCTGAGCGGCGCGCTCGCGCCGCGGCCCCGTGCGGAGCGCGCTCCGTGCCTTCCTGAACGGCCATGAGGCCGCGCTCTGTGCACCATTGACAATCCTGACTAGATTAGTGTTAGATTAAGTCGGGGCATGAACCTCGGGCGCACGGGGCGGATTGGACCCTGGAGCCGGCGCCAGGAAAGGACCGACCGATGAAGCGAACCCCGGCGTGGGCTCTTCCCGCCCTCGTGCTGGCCTTCAGCCTGGCGGGCTGCGGCGGCGGGGCGGCCCCCCAGTGGACCTATGCCGCCGCCCGCACCCCGGCGCCGGCCGCGGTGGCGGTCGCCGGCCAGGGAGGCGCGGGCGGGACGTCGCCGGCGCCGTCGCCCGCCCCGGCGGCAGCAACAGCCCCGGCCGCGAGCGCCATGCCCGGGATGGGCGCCGGCTCCCAGGCGGACACCCCGGCCCCCGACCTGAAGGCTCCCGCCTACACCTTGTTCGATCCCAGGGCTCCCGGGCTGCTCCCGGGCAGCCTGCACGACATCGACATGCCGATCATCGAGAAGGACATCACGGTCGCGCCCGGCTACGTCGTCCACGCGTGGACCTTCGGCGGGACCGTTCCGGGGCCGACGATCCGGGTGAAGATCGGCGACGTGGTCCGCGTCCACCTGACGAACCAGGGCCAGATGCCCCACTCGATCGACTTCCACGCGAGCCAGACGGCCATGGATCACCAGATGGTGGCGATCGCTCCCGGGGCCAGCTGGACCTACACGTTCAAGGCCGAGTACGCCGGTGTCTGGATGTACCACTGTGGGACGGCACCGGCGCTCCACCACATCGCCAACGGCATGTTCGGCATGGTGATCGTGGAGCCGCGGGGCGGCTTGCCCAAGGTCAACCGGGAGTTCGCGTTCGTCCAGAGCGAGTGGTACCTCGGCGCCCAGGGCCAGCCCGTCGACTACACCAAGGCGGCCAGCGCGGCTCCGGCTCCCGACTTCGTCGTCTTCAACGGCGTCGCCGCCCAGTACAAGGACAACCCCATCGAGGTGGCGGCGAAGGACCGTGTCCGCGTCTTCGTGCTGGACGCGGGCCCGAACATCGACAGCTCCTTCCACGTCGTCGGGACGATCTTCGACAGCGTGGTCAAGGAAGGGATCGCCCTCGTGAAGGGCAACGCGGCAGGCTGGGGCTCCCAGGCGGTCGACCTGTCGCCGGCCCAGGGCGCGATCATCGAGTTCGCCATCCCCGAGGACGGCAGCTACGCCTTCGTCACCCACGCCTTCAGCTTCGTCGGGCGGGGCGCCATCGGGCTGTTCAAGGCGGGAAACGCGGACGCCGTGGCGCACTGATCCACGAATTGAACCGGGCATGCCCTCGGCCGGCGGCGCCCGGCCCGTCCCGGCCGCGCCCGGCTCCGCGCGACGGCGGCCGCGGCGCCAGGGCGATCGAGCGCCGTGGCCACGGCACCCGCGGCGCGTCGCAGCTCAGACGACGCGCTCCGCGTGGAACCGCTCGACCTCCGAGGGGCTGAAGCCCAGCTCCGCGAGGACCTCGTCCGAGTGCTCGCCTAGGAGCGGGGGCGGCGTCCGCACGCTGGCCGGCGTCGCGTGCAGCTGGAACGGGGGGCCAACCTGGCGAATGATCCCGAGCGCAGGGTGCTCGACCTCCGTGACGATGCCCCGGGCGGCCACCTGCGGCGCGGCGAACGCCGCCGCGAGATCGTTGATCGGTCCCGCCGGGACGTCGGCCTGCGCCAGCCGCGCCAGCCAGATCGCCGTGGGCTCCGCGACCAGTCGCGCTGCGATCATGGGTCGAAGCGCATCCCGATGGGCCACGCGGTCGCCGTTGGTGGAGAACCGTGGGTCGTCGGTCAGCTCGGGCGCACCGATCGCCGCGGCGAACCGTGGCCATTGACGATCGCTTCCCACG
Organism: uncultured Chloroflexia bacterium; assembly: GCA_963776285.1. GTDB lineage: Bacteria > Chloroflexota > Limnocylindria > Limnocylindrales > CSP1-4 > CTSoil-043. The sequence continues at coordinate 672,741 of CAVZLW010000007.1, read as the reverse complement.
GCCACCGCGACCGCCCCGTCCGCCGTCGCGAACGCCTCGTACGGCACGATGTTCGGGTGGGCGTTGCCGCGCCGGACCGGCGGCGTCCCGGTCACGAAGTAGTTCTGGGCCTGGTTCGCCAGCCAGGCCAGCGTCGAGTCGAGCAGCGAGAGGTCGATCCGCTGGCCGCGGCCATGGGCCGGTGAGCCCGGGCGGTCGCGACCGGCCAGCGCTGCCACGACCGCGGTCGCCCCGAGCATCCCCGTCGCGAGGTCCGTGACCGCCACTCCCACCTTGGTCGGCGCCCCATTCTCGGCGTCGGAGAAGCCGGTGATCGACATCAGGCCCGAGACGGCCTGCACGATGAAGTCGTACCCCGGGGTCCCTGCCTCCGGCCCGGTCGACCCGTAGCCGGAGATCGCCAGGTGGACGAGCCGCGGGTTCAGGGCCTCGAGCGCCGCATCGTCGAACCCGAGGCGCGCAAAGCCTCCGACACGCTGGTTCTCCACGAGGACGTCGGCACGGGCGACGAGCCGGCGCAGGACCTCGCGGCCCGCGGCCGACTTGAGGTCCAGGCGCAGCGACCGCTTGTTGCGGTTCGCCGCCAGGTAGTAGGCCGCGGTCCGGGTCGGCCCCTCGCCAACCCAGGGCGGGCCCCAGCCGCGCGTTGCGTCGCCCTCGGGAGGCTCCACCTTTACGACGTCGGCTCCCAGGTCCGCCATGAGCATCGTTGCGTACGGACCGGCGAGGACCGTGCTGCAGTCGGCGACGAGGAGCCCGGCCAGCGGGCCGGGCGTGGGGCTCGGGGTCATGGCCCGCGCATCGTAGCGAGCGACGGTGACGCGGCGCCGCCCGAGGAGCCTGCGACCGCGGCCGTCAGGCGGCGGTGATCCGCAGGAGCCGGCCGCCCCGGTAGTCGACGACGTAGAGCTCGCCCGCCTCGTCCTGGCCGAAGGCGCTGATCGATACCGTCGTGTCGCGGAGGAGGACGGGGCTCTGCCGCGAGGCGCCGTTCGCGGTGACCATCCAGATCCGCCCGCTGCAGTAGTCGCCGAAGAGGTAGCGGCCGGCGAGGACAGGGTATCTCGCGCCGCGGTAGACGTAGCCCCCGGTGACCGAGCAGTTGCCCGAGGCATGCGTGTAGGAGGCGAGCGGGAAGGTCTTGCCGGTGGAGGTGCACGGGCCCTTGAAGCAAGCGAAGGCCTCGAACTGGTTCCAGCCGAAGTTGGCCCCGCGTCCGCCGCCCGTGGCGTGGAGTGCCCGGTCGACCTCCTCGTAGGTCGCCTGCCCGACGTCGCCGATCCACAGGTCGTGCGTCCGGCGGTCGAAGCTGAAGCGCCACGGGTTGCGCAGGCCGTAGGCCCAGATCTCGCGCCGCACCGTCGCGCTGGCCGCCCACGGGTTCGTCGCGGGGATGCGATACGCAGGCGTCGCGCTGGTCACGTTCGGCGCGACCCGCAGGATCTTGCCAAGGAGGCTCCTGAGGTTCTGGGCGTTTCCATGCGGGTCGCCGCCGCTGCCGCCGTCGCCCGTCCCGATGTAGAGGTACCCGTCGGCCCCGAAGGCGAGCTGGCCGCCGTTGTGGTTCGCGAAGGTGGGGTGGGGGATCCGCAGGAGGCGCCGCTCGGTCGTGGAGGCGCGGTTCCGGTTCGTGCTGCTGCGGCGGTACTCCGCGACGACCAGCGACCCGCTCCGGTCCGTGTAGTAGACGTAGAACCGGCCGTTCGTGCGATAGGCCGGATGGAAGGCGAGCCCCAGCAGGCCGCGCTCGCCGCAGCAGGCCACGCGGGTGTGGATGTCCAGGAACGGCGCGGCCAGGAGCGCCCCGGCCTTCGTGACGATCCGGATCCGTCCGGCCTGCTCGACGACGAACAGCCGGCCCGTGCCGTCGCCCGCATTGGCGACCGCAACCGGTTTCGCGAATCCGGTCCTGAAGGTGACCAGGCCGAGGGAGACGGCGGCCTGCGATGGTGCCGGGACCAGAGCGGCGATGACCGCGAGGATCGCCACCAGGACCACGGCCGCGGCGCTGACCCGGCGCGCGGGACGCACGGATGCTGACTGGACGGTGGACACGGATCTCCTCCCACGCGGATCGGCGGCCCCAACGGCGATGGTCGCGGCGTCGTGCGGCGTGCGCATCATGCCCCACCCGGCCGGTTCCGGCCTGCGAGTGCGTCGATCGGGGTACGATCCCGGAATGACTGCGTCCCCACCCGCCTCCGCCAGGCGCACCCTGATGACCGTCCACGCTCACCCCGACGACGAGACCATCGGGACGGGCGGGGTCATGGCCAAGGCCGTCGCCGCCGGCCATCGCGTCGTCCTCGTGATGTGCACGCGGGGCGAGCTGGGCGAGATCGTCGTGCCGGATCTCGACACGCCGGAGAACCACCGCCGGCTCGGGGAGATCCGCGCCGGCGAGCTCGAGGCGGCGATGGCGGCCCTCGGGGTGGACACCTGGGAGAACCTCGGGTATCGCGACTCGGGGATGATGGGAACGTCCGGCAACCAGGATCCGCGCTCGCTCTGGCAGGCCGACCTCGACGAGGCGATCCGACGCCTCGTCTGGCTCGTCCGGGTCCATCGGCCGGACGTGATGACCCACTACAACGACTTCGGGGGATATGGCCACCCTGACCACATCCGGGCCCACCAGGTGGCCGTCGGCGCGTTCTACCGGGCCGGCGACCCGGACTGGTACCCGGAGCAGGTGGCGCCGGAGCACGGCGGCTCGGGGCCGGCGGTGGCAGAAGGCGGCCTGGAGCCGTGGGCGCCGGCCAAGCTCTACGAGCAGGCGATCTCGCGCACGCGTCGCGAGGCGATGGCGGCGCGCGTCGAAGCGGCCGGGATGGCGTCCTGGTGGTCGCGACCCTCCGAGGCCAGCCCCGAGGAGGTCGCCAGCTGGGACGAGTTCATGCGTCGCTCGACGGTCGACGATGCCCTGATCACGACCCGCATCGACGTGCGGGACCAGGCCGACCAGCGCTGGGCCGCGCTGCTGGCGCACCGCACGCAGATCTCGCTCACGGACAGCCCGCTGACGGCCCTCGGGAAGGACGCGCTCGCGGAGCTGTGGGGCGAGGAGACGTTCATCCTGCGCGCCTCGCGCGTGCCGCTGGGCAAGGACCTCCCCGAGACGGACCTGTTCGTCGGCCTGGGCTGATCGACGCCTGCAGGGGCGAGGCGGGGGCGGCGGGGCGAGGATGGCGGACCCGACCGGATTCGAACCGGCGATCTCCAGCGTGACAGGCTGGCATGTTGGGCCGCTACACCACGGGTCCGCGGCCGGCGGAATCTAGCACGAAGCGCCGGTCGGCGCACCACCTCGCCTGCGCGAAGGGGTGGCATCGACCGCCCTCCACGAGGCCTCGGCGGCCCCGCGGGCCTGCCCGCGCTATTCTGCCCGCCATGCCCCCGATCGACCTCCGCTCCGACACCGTCACCCGGCCCACGCCGGCGATGCGCCGCGCCATGGCCGCGGCCGAGCTCGGCGACGACGTCTTCGGTGACGATCCGACGGTCAACGCCCTCGAGGAACGCGCAGCCGAGCTGCTCGGCAAGGAGGCCGGGCTTTTCGTCGCGTCGGGGACCATGGGCAACCTCGTCGCGCAGATGGCGCACGTGGCCCGCGGCGGCGAGATCATCGCGGCCGCCACCGGCCACCTCGTCACCGACGAGGCGGCCGGGCACGCTGTCGTGGTGGGGGCGTCCGTGCGGTCGCTGGCCGAGGACGCCGACGGGACCGTCGACCCCGCGGCGATCGACGCCGCCTTCCGTGATCCCGACGACCTGCACGAGCCGATCACCGGCCTGATCGCCCTGGAGAACACCCACGCCCATTCGATGGGACGTCCCCTTGCCGTTGCCTACGAGCAGGCGGTGGCGGCCGTCGCCCGGCGGCGCGGCGTGCCCCTCCACCTCGACGGCGCGCGCTTCTTCAACGCCGTGGTCGCCCTCGGCGTGACGCCGGACGAGCTGGCCGCTCCCGCCGATTCGGTGACCTTCTGCCTGAGCAAGGGCCTCGCCTGCCCCGTCGGCTCGGTCGTGGTCGGCAGCGGCGACTTCATCCGGCGCGCGCGTCGAGCGCGCAAGCTCCTGGGCGGAGGCATGCGCCAGGTGGGCGTGCTTGCCGCGGCCGGCCTGGTCGCCCTGTCGAGGGGCCCGGACGGCATGATCGCGCGGCTCGCCGAGGACCATGCCAACGCACGCCGGCTGGCGGAGGGCCTGGCGGAGCTCGACGGGATCGAGTCGCCGGGCGGAATCGCCCAGCCGACCCTTGGCCGGCTCGACCCCGAGCGTGCCGTGACCGACTTCGTGATCTTCCGCGTCGCCCGTGACCGCGAGGCATTCCTGGCCGCCCTCGAGGCGCGCGGTGTCCTCATGGTTTCGTACACGCACGGAGCCGTCCGGGCAGTCACCCACTACGGCGTGGACGCGGCGGATGTCGACGCGACGATCGGGGCCGTGCGCGATGCGCTCGCGGAGACCGCCCGGACGCGTCCGCGCGCCGGGTCCGAGGCGGTCGCCGCCACGGGCTCATGGTCGGCGCCCCTCCGCGCCGGCGCCGGTCGCGGCTGATCGCCCGGGATCGCGTGTTCGTCATCCCCTCCCTCGACCTGTCCGCAGGCCGCTCCCGGATCGTCTTCTGGCCCGGCGCCGCGGCCGGCGCCGGCAGCCCCACGGACCGGCCCGAGGTGATCGCTGCACGCTTCGTGGAGCAGGGGGCGCGTCTCATCCACCTCGTCGACTTCGACGGCGCCCAGCAGGGACGTCCCGCCAACCTCGACGCGATCGGCCGCATCGCGGCACGCGTCGCCGTCCCGCTCCAGGTCGCCGGCGGGATCGACGGCCCGGAGCAGATCCGCCTGGCCTTCGCCGCGGGGGCGACTCGTGCCGTCGTCCCGATGGGGATGGCCGACGACCGCCCCACCCTGAGCGCCTGCCTCGCCGTCGCGGGGGACTGGCTGGCCGTCGGGCTCGATCCCCGCCCCGACCGCGTGGCCGCGTTCCCGTGGCGCGACGGGCGCCGGCCGGACGTCGACGAGGTCGCCTCGGAGCTCGTCGGGCTGGGCGTGCGCCGCCTGGTCCTATCCCACGGCGGCGCCGAGCCCGACGCCGCGCTGATCGGCCGCCTCGTGCGGGACCTCGACCTCGAGGTGCTCGTCGCGGGCGGCGTCGTCGACCTTGCCGGGATCCGTCGCCTCCGAGATGCCGGCGTGGCCGGCCTCGTCCTCGGAGAGACGCTCCTGACCGGTCGTATCGAATACCCCGCCGCCATGGAGGCTGCCGCATGATCCAGGTTCCCTCGAGCCGTTCCTCTACCCTCGCGATCGTCGTGGTCGTCGCCGCCCTCGCGGTGGCCGCGTGCGCGGGTGGCTCGTCCACCGCCCCGATCCTGCCACCCAGCAGCTCGCCGGCCGCCAGCGTCGCGCCGAGCGCTGCCCCGGCCAGCGCCGGGCCGAGCAGCGCGCCCGCCAGCCAGCCCGCAGGCGGCATCCCCGCCGGCTGCCCCACCAGCGCCCCGGCACCGATGGGCGCCGCCGATACGGCGACCGTGACCCTCGCAACCGAGAAGGGGAACATCGTCATCGCGGTCAAGGGCTCCCTGGGGCCCAACGCGGCCGGCAACTTCGTGGCTCTCGCGGAGTGCGGCGCCTACAACGGCACCGTCTTCCACCGCCTGGTTCCGAGCTTCGTCATCCAGGGCGGGGACGTCCAGTTCGGCCGCTCGCCGAACGTCGACCCGGCCCGCGTCGGCAGCGGCGGGCCCGGCTACCAGTTCGCCGACGATCCGGTGACGACCCCCTACCAGCGCGGAGCGGTCGCCATGGCCAACTCCGGCCCGGACACGAACGGCAGCCAGTTCTTCATCTGCCTCGCCGACCTCTCCACGCTGCCACCGAACTACTCGATCTTCGGGACGGTGACCTCCGGGATGGACGTCGTGGACACCATCGCCAAGATGCCCAACTCCGGAGGCCAGGCCAACCAGGCGCTCCAGCCCGTCGCCATCACCACCGCGACGGTGACTCGACCCTGACCCGACGCCGGCGCCCACGTCGGTCCCGCTGCAGGAGGATTCCATGACCCAGGCCACGATCGCGACCACCGCCGGCGACATCGTCGTCGAGCTCGCCGACGCGGACGCTCCCAAGGCGTCGGCCAACTTCATCAAGCTGGCAAGGCAGGGCTTCTACGATGGCGTGGTCTTCCACCGCGTCATCCCGGGCTTCATGATCCAGGGCGGCGACGGCGAGTTCGGCCGCGTGGATGAGCGCGGCGAGGTCCGCAACAAGGGCCGCGTCGGCACGGGCGGCCCAGGCTACAAGTTCGCCGACGAGCCGTTCACGGGCGATTACGAGCGCGGGGCCATGGCGATGGCGAATGCCGGCCCGAACACGAACGGCTCGCAGTTCTTCATCTGCCACGGCGACTGGCGCGGGAAGCTGCCGAAGAGCTACACCGTCTTCGGCAAGGTCCTCTCCGGGATGGAGGTCGTCGACGCGATCGCCACCGCGCCGCGCGACGGCCGCGACTACCCGCATGCCCCCGTCGCGATGACCAGGGTCACCGTCGACGAAGGCTGATTCGAGCTCGTCCGGAACCTCTCCAGCCGAAGGTTGCGGATTATTAACCACGAAATGCGCGGAAACCCTTGAGCCGGACGCCGCGGTCGGCTAGACTCGCAATCAGTCGCGCGAGCGACCGCTGCCCTAGTTACAAGGTCATGGGTAGGTCGGGTCAGGGTAGCCGGTGCAGCCGGCGTGATAGATGCCCTTGCAACGTGGCAGAAGTGGTCCGGCAACGGGCCCGCTTCACCGGGACAGCATCGAAGCGGCTCCTTCGGGGGCCGCTTCGAAGTTTCCGCGGGCTTCCCGGGCGCTGCGGGATCCGGACGCGCCGGCGTGGTTGCCCCGTTGGCTTCAGCGCGTGGAGGCGGTCACGAGCGGCGCCGTGCCGGGTGACCGTCCGGGCGGGGCGGCCCATCGCGGTATGATGCCGGTTGCGCTGCGCCTGTAGCTCAGTGGATAGAGCGTCGGCCTCCGGAGCCGAAGGTCGCAGGTTCGAATCCTGTCGGGCGCGCCATAACAGCATCTGGTAGCGCGAGCGCGAGTCCGTGCCGATAGGCGGCCGGCGGGAGACGCAGGCCGACGAAGCGCGGCCCCTCGATCACGATGCGTTCGTCGACGGCGTAGATCACGTCCGACTTCTCCTCCAGCCGCTCCCGCAGGTCGGCCATCCGGGCGAGGTAGGCGGCGTCGTCGATGCGAGCCGCGGCGTGCTCCAGGGCGAGCTCGCGCATCTGACGCTCGAGCCGCGCACGGTCCATGGCGACGGGGCGCTCGCCGGCCGAGAGCACGGCGATGATCTCGGCCCGCGTGCTGGCGTCGAGCCGGAGCGACCCAAGCTGGGCGAGGATCGGGACCTCCCACGTTGAGGCCGGCTTGGGGGACGAAGGCTCGGATCGCGTCGGCGTCGAGGGCGCAACGGGTTGCGGGCGTGTACTATGTAGGTGAACGCTCACTCACATAGGAGTCCACATGGCCGTCATCGCGACGCGCTCGCTCACCCGGCGCTTCGGAGACATCACGGCGCTCGACCGCCTCACGGTCGAGCTGCCGCCGGGAGGCGTCATCGGCCTCGTCGGGCCGAACGGCTCGGGGAAGTCCACGCTCATCCGCACGCTGCTCGGGCTGATCCGCCCGACGTCGGGCGAGGCGGACGTGCTCGGGCACCCGATCGCCGAGCCCAAGCGCTACGCGTCGAGCGTCGGGACGATGATCGAGAGCCCGGCGTTCATCGGGAGCCTCTCGGCGCGGGCCAACCTCGTCTCGCTCGCGCACCTGCACGGCACTCCGATGGCCAGAGTGGACGAGGTCCTCGGGCAGGTCGGCCTGCTCGGCCGGGACCGGGAGCCCGTGCGCCGCTTCTCGCTCGGCATGAAGCAGCGGCTCGGGATCGCCGTCGCCCTGCTGACGGACCCCGACCTTCTCATCCTCGACGAGCCCACCAACGGGCTCGACCCAGCCGGCATCGTCGAGATCCGCGAGCTGCTGCGACGCCTGGCGCAGGGCGGCCGCACCGTGGTCGTGTCGTCCCACCTCCTCTCGGAGCTGGAGGCGATCTGCACGTACCTGGTCATCATCCGGTTCGGGAAGCTGATGTTCTCGGGCCCGATCACCGAGCTCCTGGGGCGGACCGGCGCCCACGTGGACCTCGCTCCGGAGCGCACCGAGGACACGGAACGGCTCTCTGATGCCTTGCGGACTGCCGGCTGGCAGGTGCAGCCGATCGACAACGGCCTTCGGGCCACCGGCGCCGGGCGGGCCGCCGACGTCAACCGCGCGGCCGCCGCCGCCGGCATCACGCTCGCCCGCCTCTGGGAGGCGCAGGACTCGCTCGAGGAGCTGTTCCTGGACATGACCGGCCGGACCGACGGCGAGCTGGCGACGGGCCGGGCCGCGGCGAGCAGGGAGGCGAACTGATGCTCCACGTCGTCCGCAGCGAGCTGACCCGCCTCGGGCAGCGGCGAACGCTGCTGGTCTGGTTCGGCCTGATGGCCGTCTTCGCGCTCATGATCAACGCCGTGATGGCGAGCGTCGTCGGCCAGTCCGGGGCCGGCGGCCTGCCCACGCCGGGCGTCGCCTTCCCGACGCGCCAGGAGCTGGAGTCGCCCTCTGGCGTGATGGCCGGGCTCTCCGCCGCGTCGAGCATGTTCGGGGTCGTGACGCTGTCGTTCTGGGCTTGGTTCACCGCCCAGGACTACTCCAGTGGCCTCATCCGCCTGCTGGTCGCGGCGGAGCCGCGGCGGTGGCGGCTCCTCGCGGGGAAGGTCGTCGCGCTGTTGCTCGTCACCGCGATCGCGACCACGGTCGCGGCCGTGGCCAACCTCATGGCCGCGCCGATGGTCGGGGCGAGCGGGATCTCCACCGCCGCCTGGGGCACGGACGCGCCGTCGATCGTCGTGCAGGCCTGGGCGCATACGTACCTCTCGCAGATCGTGTGGGGCGTGCTCGGGCTCGCGATCGCCGTCGCCAGCCGCTCCGCGGTGGTCGCGGTGGCCATCGGCGCGGGCTACGTGCTCCTCGTCGAGTCCATGCTCAAGATGGCGAACGGCGTGCCGTCCGACTGGCTGCTCGGAAGCACGCTCAACGCCATCGCGAGCGGGGGGACGGCCTCCGTGTCGTTCTCGGCCGCGCTCGCGCTCGCCATCGCGTATGTCATCGTGGGGCTCGCGCTGGCCGGCCTGGTGCTGACGCGGCGCGACGTGACCGACTGAGAGGACCCATGACCGCGCGGGGCGACCGCACCCAGGCGAAGCTGATCGAGGCGACCCTCGCCGTGGTCGCCGAGGTCGGCTATGCGCGGGCCTCGACCCGAGCCATCGCGGAGCGGGCCGGCGTGGCCGAGGGCACCATCTACCGGCACTTCGCCGACAAGACGGCGCTGTTCTTCGCGGCCGCGCTCGCGCCGAGCGAAGACATGCTCGCGTGGGTCGCGGAGCTTCCGGGGCGCGCCGGTACATCGACGGTCCGGGCCAACCTCGAGGCGGCGATGGTCAGGCTTGCCGAGCTCGAGAGCCGGGTCCTGCCCCTCGAGATCGCGATCCAGGCGCACCCGGACCTCGCGAGGCAGCGGCGTGCCGCACTTGGGTCCATGGGTGAGCTCCCGGGCGGCCCGCCGCAAGCGATCGCCGCGTACCTGGCCGCCGAACAGGAGCTCGGCCGGGTGGTCCGCGACGTCGACCCCTCGGACGCTGCGGTCATCCTCCTGGCGACGCTCTTCGGGCTGGGCATGACGGGCAACACCGAAGGGGGAGGCGTGGCGCCGGACCGCATCCGGTCGGCCGTGCGGGCGCTCGTCGACGGCATCGGGCTGCCGGCCGCTTCGCGCGCGATCGCGACCTCCTAGGGCCGAGGCCTGCTCCTCGGCCGGGTCTCCGCCCTCGGGCTCGGGCAACCGCGGCGCGAGGATCCATACGAGCTGCGCCGTCGTCGCCACTCCCGCCTTGGACCGGGCATTCGCGAGGTGGTGCTTGACGGTCGAGCGCGACAGGCCGAGCCGGTGGGCCGCCGCCTTCTCCGATCCGGCCTCGAGAACCGCGGCGACCACGACGACCTCGCGGTCCGTCGCGCGCCCGGCGGCGCGGTCCCTCACGCCGGCCGCCTCGCCGCGGCCAGCCACTCGTCGCGACCCTCGATCAGGATCTCGCAGGTTGCTAACGCGCGCCCGACACCTGTCGGGCGCGCCAGTACAACCTTTTCGGGTAGCGCGAGCGCGAATCCGTGGGCGTACGCCGACGGAGTGAGCCCGACGGACACGATCCTCCTCCCCGCGACGATGACCGATCGTAGATGGCGTGGAGCAGGTCGGCCTTCTCCTGGGGCGCGTAGGCGTCGGTCCACGTCTCCGACAGCGCTCGCAGCCACTCGACCGCCCGTTCCGCCGCGACCTGCTCCCCGGTGCTCCGCTCGGCGTCTTCCCTCGCCTCGCGCAGCGCACGCAGCCGCTGGAGGTAGACGCCGTCGTCTAGGTTGCCGGCGGCGTGCTCGAGGGCGAGCTCCCGGATCTGGCGGGCGATACGCCCCCGGTCGATGGCGACGGGGCGCGGCGCGCCGCCGAGGGCGGCGACCACGCACGCGATGGTCGCGTCGTCGAGCTCGATCCCTGCGACCTGGGCGAGGATCGGCCCCTCCCACGTCTCGTCCCCGTAGCGCGCCTGCTCGCCCCAGGCCTCGCACGGCCGCGGGTGGAGCTTGCGGTGCCGGCCGTCGGCGAACGTCCCGTCACTCTTGAGGCGCCGGCCGCAAGAACAGGAAAGGAGCCCGCCGAGGAGGTCCGGGCGCTTGCGCTTGCGCGTGCCGCCGCCCCTAGTCTTCGAGCGGCGCACCTCCTCGACCCGTGCCCAGAGCTCGTCCGACACGGGCGGGTTCGCCCGCCACGGCGCGGGCTTGCGCGACTCCTCGTGGCTCCACCTGTGCCGCCGCACCCAGCCGTTGTAGAGCGGGTTCATGAGGATCATTCGGATCCGGCTCGCGGCGAGCCCCGTCTCCGCCTCCAGCTGCGCCGTGCTCACGTTACCGAGGGCGTAGCGCTCAAACAGGGCGACGGCGGTCCCGATGGTCGCCGGGTCGACCTCGAGGGTGTGGGGCGGCTCGAGCAGGCGGCGAAAGCCCAGCCCAGCGTGGCCGCCCGGTACCAGGGGGTCGAGAGCACGATCGGGCCAAAGTCGTGGATGGCGGCCTTGATCGTTGCGACGTCCCGCGGGACCGCGTAGTAGGCCGCGATCCGGTGGTGCGATGCGTCGCCCGAGCCGACGACCGGGTAGCCGGCCATTCGCATCCGCTCCATGGCGTCGCGGACGCAGGCGCCGCTGGCGGTGCCGCCGATCGCGGCGAAGAAGGCGGGCTCGTCGAAGTCGAAGAAGCGCTCCAGGTCTCGGCGGTCTCCCGCATCTCAAGCAGGAGCTCGCGCTGCGTGAGCCCCGTCACCCCGGGCTCGTCGCCGCTCAATGGACTCGACGGCGCGGGCGTACCCGGGTCGCAACAGGCCTGGGGGCCCCGGGAGCCGGTGTGGATCGAACCAGCGCGCCGTCATGCCCTCAAGCGTGGAGGGGGCTGCCGGTCATGCCTAGCTGGCCGTTTGGGCCATGCTTTGAGCCGACGGGTGCCGCCGACTCGACCTAGTGGTACGCCGTCCGCGATGGGATGGGCGCGCGGAGGAACGCGAACGAAGGAGGCCGACGATGACCGACGATGATCTGCATGCGCTGCTCGCACGAGCCGAGGCCGGTGACGCCGACGCTCGGGACCAGGCAGTCGAGCTTGCTGGAGAGCTGGGCGACGACGCGACGCTGGCGCGCCTTGCAGCGAGCGGGAGCAGGGACGCCGTCGATGAGCTCGTTCAGCTCGCCGGCGAGCGCGGTGACAAGGTGACGCTCTTGCGCCTCGCGAAGCAGGGCCAGGCGGACGCCGCCGCTGTGCTCATCGAGTTGGCCTCGGAGCACGGGGATGCCGAGACGCTCAGGCTGCTCGCTGAGCTCGGCTACGCGGACGCTCGGGACGTCCTGGAGGAGATGGCCTCGGAGTGAGGGCCCGCTTCCGGGCCGGGGTGCTGAGAGTTCCGCCGCCCGGCCCCTGGCCCACAAGATTGGGGATACCCAACCGTGCCCGTTTCGAGGCAGAATTGGCCGCCACGGCGCGTCCCAGTTGCCGTGGAGACGGAGGAACGAAGGTGCAGACGCAGGGCGAGGCCACGTTCACCAAGTGGTTGGTCGGCGAGGGGCCGGAGATGGCCGGAGTCGCCGGAGGCGTCGTCGGAGACGGCGCCTACAGCGGGAAGGTCCTCGAGTTGATCCCCGGCGACCCGACCACCACCGTGGAGGCGCGGTACCAGTTGTCCGGCCCCGAGCACGCCTTCACGGCTCTTGTCCACGTCGAGCAGACGGGGCTGCACGCCGTGATCAGCGGTGTCGTCACCGATGGCTGGATGAAGGGCAGCCCCGTCAATGGCGAGTACACCGAGATCAAGTGCGACCACGACGGCATGACCACGGACTGCTGGCAGGGCGCGCTCGTCGTCGGCTGACGGGCGCGGGCGGCGGGGAAGGCGCAAGCGCGCGGGTCTGCCCGGGCGCTACATCCCGAACTGCATCAGGATTATGCAGGTGAAGGCCCCGAAGAAGGCGATCGGCTCCGCCCGCAGCCGGATCAGCCACGGCGGCTTCATCGGGTAGAAGGCAACGAGCCCGAAGGCGACGGCGGCCAGGAAGGTCCAGCCGAACGTCGTCGCGAACAGGGCGTCCAGGCTGCGGATGGGGCCGATGACGGTGCCGAGGAGGATGCCGCCGATCCCCGTGGCCAGGATCGCCGGGATCACACCCGCTTCGCCCGGGGGACGGCCGCCTCGCCGAGCGCCGCGGCCGTCTCCGGCGGCAGCACCCGGGTCGCGGGGGTGATCACGAGCACGGTCATCAGGTAGGAGCCGAACCACACCACGGCACTGAGCACGTGCACCCAGTGGACGACGACGTTGGCCCACAGCATGGGCGCGATGATGCCGAGTCGTGTCAAGTCCAGCGAAGGGCCTGTGAAGGGCCTGACCGTCTTCCGGCGCCGCCATCCGAGGCTGGCCTGCCGGGGCTTGCTCCAGGACGGCTCAGTCAGCGGACCTTGCTGGCCCTCGTACTAATCGGCGCTACTTCGCGGAAGGGTTGAGCCGCACGTACGTGCGCGGGTACTCCGAGGATTCATCCTCGCGCCGGGACACGAGCCTGCCGTCCGCCGCCAGCGCGAGGATGGCGCGCCGCAGGTGCATGAACTCGACGTCGGGCACTGCGCCCTGATGGGGCAGCGAGTGTGCGAGCACGAGCTCGCGGGTCTTCGGCCCATGGCTCCCGAGCAGGACATGGGTCAGTAGCCCAACCGACAGCGCGCCATCCAAGGTCTTCAGAACGTCCTCCACGAGAGCGAGGAGCTCGTCCTGCCCCGGAATGACGCCCGGTCGGGGGACGCGTGGCCCCCTCGGTCGCTCCTCGGACGGCTTCCTCACCGGCTCCGCGTGCGGCAGCGCGATCGCCGGGCCTTGACCGACGGCATTGCGGCTGGCCCTCCGGATTTGCGCCGCGGACTGCGCCCTGAGCCGGCGCATGGCGGTGGCCTGGAGCTGGCGAATGCGCTCGCGCGTCACGACGGCGATATTCAGCTCCTGCGCGATTACGTCCGCCGTGCGCACGAGCGTCAGAGAACGGGCAGCGTGCCGGCCGAAGCGGCAGCGGACGATCAGCGCGAGCCTCGGCCGCAGTGAATCCACCCGCTCCCAGATCGCGTCCTCGTCACCCCGCACGGGGTCGCCAGCAGGCACGCCCGCGGGATACAGGGACGCCAGGAGTGCACGCGATGCCGCGGACAAAGCGGAGGGCACGCCGTCTGCCTGCGCCACCGCGGGCTCTGCCGCGACGGCTTCGGGCGCCGTGCGCAGCCCGAGGTGGATCACCTCGACGCCCGGAGGCACGATCTCGGGCGACGGGGCGAGCCCCTTCCAGCGCACCCAGATGGCCGCCTTGCCGTGCTCCACGGCGTGGCCGAGCTTCCGGGCCGACCACACCTTGTTGGCGCGGTCGATCTCGATCACGAGGTCCCGCCTGTAGCCTGTGCGCGCGATGTAGAGGTCCACGTACCCCTGCCGTCCGGGGTACTCCGGCGTATCGGCGAGGAACTCAAACGGCATCTCGGCGACGGCCAGCCAGGCGAGCCCCTCGGCCCAAATCCTCGACTGCGCGAGTGACCAGGCGCGTGACCGCTGTCGAGGTCATGCCGTCGAAGCGGAGCTGCCCGAGCGCCGAGGCCAAGCTCTGGGCCGTCCGTGTCGGCTCGCCGCTCGTGATGATCCCCGAGCCCATGACCATACGGCCGGAGCGTACCCCCGGGCCAACGCACGCGACCATGGTGCGAAAGGACCGCCAATGACGGGCCGAATTGGTGGAGGCGCTCAGGCTCGCCTGCGTTCGGTGGCAGCAGGATCGGGCGCGGGGCGGGTCGCAGCCACCCGCCCATCGCCCGGCGTGTGCTCGGGCAACCGCGGCGCCAGGATCCATACGAGCTGCGCCGTCGTCTCCGCGCCGGCCTTGGATCGGGCGTTCGCCAGGTGGTGCTTCACGGTGGAGCGCGACAGGCCGAGCCGGTTGGCTGCCGCCTTCTCCGACCCGGCCTCCAGGACCGCGGTGACGACCACGAGCTCGCGCTCGGTCGCGCGAGCCGGAGCCCGTTCCCCACGCCAGCCGCCTCGCCGCCGCAAGCCACTCGTCCCGGCCCTCGATCGGGATCTCGTAGGTTGCTAGCGCGCGCCCGACACCTGTCGGGCGCGCCATTGCACCTTTTCGGGCAGCGCCAGCGCCAACCCTTGCGCGTAGGCCGCCGCGGTGAGGCGAACCCGGACAATCTCGGGTCCCGCGACCAAGATCCGCTCGCAGATCGCGTGGAGCAGGTCTGCCTTCTCCTCTGGCACGTCAGCCTCCTTCAGCGACTCACATAGGGTGCGCAGCGACTCGACCGCGCGCAGGCCGGATCCACGATGACTGCTGGGGAGATGACCTCACCCGTCAACGGACTCGGGCCGGCTTGTGCGTCACGTTCGGTTGGTACGTCGACCTGAAGGTGAGCCCGGAGGAAGACGGCTGCCAGAGGACGGCTGCTCGGCCTCAGTGGGTATAGCCCAGGGGATCCCGCGAGCGCGATGAGCTCTGCGGCGTTCGGCGGTCGTATCGTCGTACCCGCCACATAGGAGGACTTCTGATGCGCAGGGTGACCTATTCGATGGGCGCGTCGCTCGATGGCTACATCGTCGGGCCGGACGGAAAGTTCGACTGGGCGCCGCCCGACGCGGAGGTCTTTCGCTTCTGGATCGACGAGATCCGAGGGGTCGACGTCCATCTGATGGGACGGCGGCTGTACGAGACGATGCTGTACTGGGAGACGGCCGACCAGGATCCATCGCTCGGCGATGCGGAGCTCGAGTGGGCCGCCCTGTGGAAGCCGCTCCCAAAGGTGGTGTTCTCCACGACGCTGTCGGCGGTGCAGGGCAATGCCCGCCTGGCCTCCGGCGGCCTCGCGGAGGAGATCGAGCGGCTGCGTGCCGAGCCGGGGGAGGGCGAGATCGCCATCGGCGGCGCGACGCTCGCCGCCCAGGCGGCCGCCCTGGATCTGATCGACGAGTACCGGCTCATGGTCTACCCGGTGCTCGTTGGCGGCGGCATCCCGTTCTTCCCCCGGCAGGAACGAAGGGTCGATCTCGAGCTCATCGAAACCCGCCCGTTCAGCTCGAGAGTCGTCTACCTCCGCTACCGCGTGGCGCGTTAGCCGGTTCGACCGCCGGCGCCGACCGCCACTTGAAGCGCGGCCGAGATAGGACCCGAACGACGACGACCTGTTCCCTCCGCACTGATGTGCTGCGAGCATGCAGCGGTCACCGATCCAGCCTCAGCAGGCCGGAAGGTCGCCGAGCGCGGGGGAAGCGACTTCGACGCCCGGCGCCGAACCCTGGCGGTCACACCTGGCTGTCGAGCGGTGTGAGCTGGATCTGCTTCGCGAGCGCATAGGCGGCGCGCCGATCGTCGTCATCGGCGGCGAAGACGCGGCCGATGACGAGGGCGGATCGGTGCGGCACGTCGATCCGGGTCATCCCTGCTGGCACGCTCCCGGTCCACGTCCGCTCGCAGACGAGGAATTCGCCGGCGTCGGTCCCGGTGGTCCGCTTTCCGACATAGGCGAAGTTGGAGCCGCTCTCCGGATCGGTGAATTGCAGGCTGTAATACCGTCCGTTCATCTCGGGCACATGCAGCACTCGCGGCCCGGCCTGCGCGTCGAGCCAGCCGCCGATGTAGAGGAGATCGTCGGTGCCGACCGCCATGAGGCTGCCGCTCGATGCGGAGTCGGAGGGTCGCTCCGGCACGGCGTAGAGGGTGTTGATGGGGATGGGGCCGGCGCCGAACCCGCGGTTGAGGATCGCCCGCTTGAATCCGCCGACCGTGATCCGCGGCCAGAGATAGACGAGGACGAACGTCCCGAGCGGCCACACGATCACAGCCGCCAGAGCGAGCGGGATGATCGCGTCCACGCCACGAGCGAGCCGCTGGATGACGACCCAGGCGAAGATCAGCAGGATGACGGCCGTGATGGGGTAGGGGTATTTCAGGATCAGGCGGTTCATGTCACGAGACCCTGACGACCGCCGGCACTTGGTAGCCGCCGTTCACGATGGCGGTTCCGGGCAAATAGGCGCGGAGCATCAGGTTGAATCTGCCTGTCGGTGTCGGCAGCCAGTTGTGTGCCTGCCCGCTCGGCGTCTGCGGCTGGAGGAGGACGTCGACCGAACCATCCGGATTGGTCACGAGACCCGAATGGTCATCCACGCTTGACCGACCGGTCGGACTGCTCACCATGTACCCGACGGTGTCCGTCGCCGTGAGTGACCAGAAGGCGTCATTCGGCGGGAGATGCCCTGGCGCGAAGTGCAGGCGGTACGCGTGCTCACCACTGAGCTTCTTCCCTGCGCTGTCGACGCTCGTCGTCCAGTACGCGGCCTCTTCGAACACGTTGACAAGCGGCAGGGCCTTCTGCAATGCGGCACGGACCAGCAGTCCGTTTCCGGGCTGACCGGCTTTGCGGATCGAACTCCAACCGTTGACAGTCGTCGTCTCCGCCTTCGCCACCGAATCCAGGATCAGGATCGTCGTCAGGAACGCCAGGGCGGCACCGATGATCACACCCTGCACGACACCGGAACTCGCCACCCAGGCGACAACTCCGCTCATGTTGAGAGTCTAGGGCGATCTCCGGTTCGAGCTGGCTTCAGGCCAGGATTGCCGGACAGAGGCCGGGTTCGCAAGCCGGTCCGCCAGCGCCCGCCTGGGCGACGAAGCCCTGACCTCAACATCGAGGGAGCGGGCGGCGGGGAGCAGCCCGGTTCGATCCACTCAACCCGTGGGCGCCGATCCTGGTGGGGACGTGCTCGGGTGGCGTCGAGCAGGCTCGCGATTGACCGCTCGCGTGGGACGTGACGGTTCAGCGCGAGAAGGTCAGGTGCGTTATCCCGCTCGAGGCGACTTCCGACGTGACGCTGTAGCCGTCCTCGAACCCACGGAGGTCGTCCCAGAGCCGGACGCCGCGGCCGAGCAGGATCGGGACGATGGCGACGTGGAGCCGGTCGACGAGTCCTGCCTTGAGGAACTCGCGCACCACGGTCGCGCCGCCGCCGATCCGCACGTCCTTGCCGCCCGCGGCCTCGAGCGCGAGGTCGAGCGCCTCGCGGGGCGTCGCGGTGAGGAAGTGGAAGGTCGTGCCGCCCGCCATCTCGAGCGCCGGGCGCGGGCTGTGGGTGAGCACGAACACCGGGACACGGAACGGAGGCTCGTCGCCCCACCAGCCGCGCCAGTCCGGATCATCCGCCGCGGCGTGGAGCCCGAACATGCCGGCACCCATGATCTCCGCACCGACCTCGGCGAAGTACGCCTCGGCGTACTTGTCGTCCACGCCTGTCGTTCCCTCACCGGACGTGTCGTGCATCACGCGGGCGCGGAACGTGCGGGTCGCGATGTAGGCCTCGGTGAGGCGCGCCCAGTCGGGCCCGAACGGGTTCTCGCGCGTCTGGTCGGTCGTGGTCGCGAAACCGTCGAGCGAGATGTTCAGGTCAACCCGCACGGCCATGAGTGTTCCTCCAAGCGTGACTGCTGGCGCAGCCACCGAAGTATGCCAATCGTCGATGCCAATCGAGCTTGTCATGAAGTCGGGCCGGGTTCCAGCCGTGTGAATCCCCATCACGTCGGAGTCGTCGCCGCTCATTTTGACTCCTGATCTTGAGTTCGTCGGGGACCGGGTGAACGACCTCCCCGCAGCCCTCGAGATCGAGCCGGCCCTCGTCACGCCGGTCGAGATGATCCGCCGCCGCGAGCGGATGCCGAAGCTCGAGCGAGGCGCCCTCGACGTCGACGTTCGGGATCAGGCGGTCAAGCCAGCTCGGGAGCCACCACCTCGTCGCCCACGAGCGTCATCAGGGCCGGCATGATCAGAGCCGGACGAGGAACGCGTCGACGAGGACGCCGGACGCGAGCGCGAACGCAGGTGCCCGAACCATCAGTGGGGGCGCGCCCCGTGACCCGCACCAGGGGACGCCGCGGGCGGCCCGTGTCCGTGGCGCATACCGCCCGTGACGGTACGCCGAGACCCGGGTGAGCGTCGAGTCGCAGCGAAACGAACGCTTCCCGTCGCCTGGGAGCACGAAGCGAGGAGATCGTACCGCCGGCCGCGGTATAGAACCCGGCGCGGGTCGGGTCGGGGCCGGACCAGGGTCGGGGGGCGGGTCGGGTCGGGGCCGGATCAGGGTCGGTGCCGGACCAGGGTCGCGGGTCGGACCAGGGTCGGGGGGCGGGTCGCGGCGCTCCGGCAGCCGGACCGGACGCGGCAGCCGGACAGGGGTCGGGCGCCGGCCGCGGTATGCCGCAGTGACCGGACGCGGTATGGGGCCGTGACCAGGCGCGGACCGTGAGCCGGACCGCGTGCGGGACCGGGAGCCGGACCGTCCGCGCAGGCGGCCGCGATCCCCGCGACGTGTCAATCGGACCGTGGCTCCAGGATGACGACCTGGGTCTGCCGCGATCGCAAGGCGGCGTAGGCATCGAGCTGCTTGTTGTAGACGGCCCACCTGGCCCACAGGCGAGGCCGCTCATCCTCGCTGGCGGCGCGCCCCCGGACGGGGCATGACCCGTCCACGAGGTCGACCAGGGCGTCCGGGTGCGCCAGGAGGTTGAGCCACCAGGCGGGCTCGGCATCGGCCCAGCCGTTCATGGCCTTGGTGACGAGGTTGGGCCCGTCCTCGATGTAGCCGAGGATGGCGATGCGCTCTTCGCCCGTGTGGCGCCCGACCGTCCGCAGGCGCAGCATGCCCCAGCGATCCACGGTTGGGCGCCGCAGGCCGCGCCGGCCGCCCGTGATCGAGTAGATGGCGCGGTGACCAACCCACGCGGCGCGGACGAACAGGCGCGGAGGGAGTGGCGCAGCTCGTCGAGACTGGATCGTCACAGCGTCTGCGCTCCTGCCAGCGAGGCCGCACCGGCTGGCGCCGTCGCGATGGCAGTCTCCGCGACGACCGCACGTGGAGTGAACCCCTTGGCGATCAGCCAAACCGCCAGCACCATCTCCTGCACGCCGATGGGAGCCGCAAGGACGAGCTGGGGCGTCGAGAAGCTCTCGATGAGACCGAGCATGACGAGGAGGCCCGACACCATGGCCATGACGATGGCCACCAGCCCCCAGGCCGACAGCCATCGAGGGATGAGTCGCGACTGGTAGAACACCCAGTAGTAGCAGAGAGCCCCGAGGCCGAAGACCAGCAGCGCGAGAGGGGCCAGCCAATCAGGTCCCGCCATCAACAGCGCACCCGGGACCGCGTAGGCCGATGAACCCGGAGTTGCGGCTTTCGCAGCTTCCTGGCTCAAGGTCACCAGCAACAGCCAGCAGACGGCGATGAGGCCATGGAACACACCCTCGATGGTCCGAAAGCCGACCGACCCCATGGCCAGACCGTGGTTGTGCATCCTCAACACCGGGTACAGCGCCAGGGCAATGCCGGTACAGGCAACACCCCCGATGAACTGGAAGAGCGCTCCGAACAGAACCCGGTCTTGGTTCGCCGAGATCTCGGCGAGGTAATCCGGAGCATTCAGGATCGGGGACACCAATGCGACGCCCACCATCTGGGCAATCGTGCCAATGAGGAACGCCACGCCCGCGACGACGGCGATCCTTCGGTTCGAATTCATCTTCCTCACTCCTGTTCTTGGGGCAGGCCCACCTGCCCTGGCCCTGCGAGTCTCAACGCCGGGTCGCATTCCACCCGTTGTGTCTCGAGGTCCGACGCCATACCCGCCACGCTAGGACCCGCGGGGCAGGACCGGCATCGATGGGATTCGTGATCCGGTAGCCATTCGGCCGGCATGGGCACCCACTGCCCGGAGTAACGTGGCGCTCACCATGGCCAGGCCGATCCGCCGCCCGGGCAACCTGCCGGCAGAAGCGACGAGCTTCATCGGCCGTCGCCGTGAGCTTGCCGAGCTCAGGAAGAAGCTCACCGCGGCCCGCCTGGTCAGCCTTGTCGGCCCGGGCGGTGTCGGCAAGACCCGCCTCGCGATCCGGATCGGGACCGATCTCAGGCGCGGCTTCCGGGACGGCGCCTGGCTCGTGGAGCTCGCCGAGGTTCGGGATCCCGCGCTGATCGGCAACGCGACGCTGGCGGCCCTTGACCTGCGCGACCAGGCGGCGACCGAGCCACGGGCCCTCCTGCTCTCGTACCTGCGGGACAAGGAGCTGTTGCTCGTGGTGGACAACTGTGAGCACCTGCTCGGAGCGGCCGCGCTGCTCGTGACCGACGTCCTCAGGGCCGCGCCCGGCGTGCGAGTCATCGCCACCAGCCGGGAGCCGCTGTCGATTGCGGGTGAGCACGTCCTGCCGATTCCCCCGCTCGAGCTTCCTCGCGCCCAGGCCGACGAGTCCCTCGATCAGCTCCGCCAGAACGAGTCGGTCGCGCTCTTTGTCGAGCGGGCTGCGGCCGCATCGGGCAGCTTCGAGCTGACCGCATCCAACCAGGCGGCGGTCGTGGATCTGTGCCGCCGGCTCGACGGCCTGCCGCTCGCCATCGAGCTCGCGGCGGTCAGGACGCGGGTCCTTTCGGTGGAGCAGATCCTCGATCGCCTGGCCGACAGGTTCGGTCTGCTCACGGGGGGAAGTCGAGCGGCGCTGCCACGTCACCAGACGCTGCGGACCACCATCGAATGGAGCCACGACCTGTTGGCGTCGGACGAGCGGACGCTCCTGCGGCGCCTGTGCGTGTTCGCAGGCAGGTTCACCCTGGAGGACGTCGAGTCGGTGTGCATGTCCGACGACATGCCGGCAGCACGTGCGCTGGACGTTCTGTCATCGCTGGTCGACAAGTCGCTGGCGATGAGGGCGGACACACCTGGTCCCGCCTGTTATCGACTGCACGAGACGATGCGCGAGTTTGCCGCCCTCAGGCTGAGGGAGGCGGGCGAGGAGAAGGCCGTCGAGCTGGGATGCGTCGAGTACTACGTCTCGAGGTCTCGGCAATCTGAGGAGGGGACCCGGTACCGGCTGGTCGAGTGGCTCGGCTGGATGGACCTGGAGGTCGACAACATCCGCTCCGTCCTTCGGCGATGCCTGGTTCATGCGGACATCTCACGCGGAATGGATCTCATGGTGTCCCTTCGCTGGTACTGGGCCACGCGGGCGACCACCGAAGGCGTGCGGTGGCTGGATGAGCTCCTCGCGACCAGACTCGGTGATCCGGAGCCGCGGGCTCGGGCTGAATACCTGCGTGGCTTCCTGGCCGTGCTGCTGGTCGATCCGACTGCTGCCATTCCGGCCCTCGATCGAGCGGCGGCGGCCGATCGAGAGGCCGGTCGCCTCCGCCCGCTCGCGCCGTCGCTCTCCATGGCCTCGATCGCTGCGAACATGGCCGGAGATCGCGCGTCCGCCAGGCGCCTCCTCGACGAGGCCCAGGCCGTGACAGCTGACCTCGATGACATCCCGGCAACGCTCGCGCTCCTCCAGGCTCGATCACTCGGTGGCTTCTTCGCGGGCGACCTCGAGGCGGCGTCGGCGGCGTCGGCGGAAGGCGAGCGTCTCAGCCGAGAGGTGGGGGACCTCTACACGCTCAAGGTCTGGCTGCTGAACCTGGGCACGGTCGCCTTGATCGCCGGTGAGCTTGCCGCGTCGAAGCCCCTGCTCGCAGAGGCGCTGCGGATCGCGCACCAGATCGATGACCGGGTGCAGCTGGCGTACCTGCTGGACGCATTGGGCTGCCTTGCCGCGAGGTCCGGGCAGGCACGGCTCGCCGCGCAGCTTCTCGGAGCCGCGAATACCGTCCGCACGGGGACGGGCGCAAGCATCATGCCCTTCCTCGCTCCCCTGGTGGGCCAAGCCAGGGCGTCGGCGATCGCAGCGCTCGGCCCTGCAAAGTTCGAGGCCGAGTTCACGGCCGGAAGCCGGTTGAGCCGAGACGCCGCCGTGCGGCTCGCACTCGGCGAATCCGGCAATGGTGCCGTCGCGGCTTCGGACAGTGCGGGCGCGGGGTTGCTCGCGAAGCGAGAGGCGGAGGTCGCACGGCTGGTCGCCGACGGCCTGAGCAACAAGGAGATCGGGGCACGCCTGTTCATCTCCGAGCACACTGTCGACAGCCACGTCCGTAGCATCCTGAACAAGCTCGGATGCAACTCACGTGCCCAGATCGCCGCCTGGATGGCGTCGCCGAGCGAGTAGCGGACGCCGAACGAGCAGCGGATTCCCACGGCCCGCTGGCCGGGACTCACGACCGAATCACGAATACCGTCGATGTTGGCTCCCGGCTGCCCCACCTAGGCTGGCGAGCATGAACAGGGAGCAACCGACACAACGAGTCGAAGTCAGCTTCGTCGGCGCACCGCCGGCCCGGGAGATCGAGCGGGCGTCCGGCGTCAGCGAGGTGGAAGTTGACGGCCGGACCGTGCGCTGCCTGGTGTGCGGCAGCTTCCAGCCCTTCCTCGAGGCGCTGCGCGGTCACGAGGTCATCAGCCTAAGTGCTTGTCCTGCCGCGACTCGCGCCCAAGAGGTTGCGCCACGACCGCGAGGTGCCGAATCAGGATGACCCGCCTGTCCTTGAAGGAACCTACCGACGGTACGGGACGCCCAAGGCGGTGAGGGTTGGAGCGTCTCGAAGTAGAGGGAGATACGGAATGAATGCAGGTGGAGTTGACCTGGCGTCAGGCAAGGTGGCCAGGATCACGGGCGGCCTCTACCTCGCCTACATCCTGGCTTCGGTGCTCGCCACGATGCTGGGTCAGATCGGGCTGGGTGGAGCGCCGCAGGTCTACCAGGCGATCGTCACGAATGAAGGATCGTTCCGCCTGGGTCTCGTCATCGCTCTGGCATCAGGCTTCCTCTTCCTCATGGTCGCATGGGGTCTCTACGTCCTCCTGCGACCGGTCAACAAGGACCTGGCGCTGCTCTTCCTGCTGCTGAACGCCGTCGGTGTCGCCATCCAGGGCGCGAGCATGCTGTCGCTGATCTCCGCGATGCTGCAGGGAGAACCGGCCAGCCACATGCAGGCCTTCTCGGCGGCACAGCTCGAGGGACTGGCGTACCAGTCCATCAACGTCTACAAGATGGGCTGGGTCACGGCCCAGCTGTTCTTCGGCACGTGGCTGTTCCCGCTCGGCTACCTTGTCTACAAGTCCACGTCCCTTCCCCGGTTCCTGGGCATCCTTCTGATGCTTGACGGGATCGCCGTCCTGATCTGGTTCCTCCAGGCCCTGCTCCTGCCGGAGTACCCCGCGATCCGCTACCCCGGGCTCGCCGTGAGCTTCGTCGCCGAGCTCGGGCTGGGCCTGTGGCTCCTCGTCAAAGGTGTGAAAGTCGTCGAGTTCGAGGCAGTCCTGCCAGCTCAGAAGCGGCTCGTCGATCCGCAGGCTGAGGGGGCTCGCGGCTGAACGCCGACCCGGCGTCTCATCTGCGTTCCCGGTGTTCTGCCACGTTCGTGGTAGCATTCATGCCATGAGAACCACCATCGACAAGGCCGGGCGCCTGGTCATCCCTCGGTCCCTCCGAAACCGCATCGGGCTTGCCGATGGCGGCGAGGTGGAGCTCGAGCTCGACGGCGCATGCGTCCGCATCGAGCCGGTCACCGGGCGGGACCTCAAGGAGGAGCGCGGCCTGCTCGTCATTCCGGCGGCCGGGACGCCGCTCACCGGAGCCGCTGTGCGCGAGCTGATCGATGCCGACCGACACGGTCGCTGAGGGCGGCGAGGTCGCGCTACTCGACACGAGCGCGGCGGTCGCCCTGCTCGTCGAGGACCACGAAGCACACGCCGCGACGATCGAGGCAATCCGCGGCCGCCGCCTCGGACTGGCAGGCCACGCATGGTTCGAGACGTACTCGGTCCTGACGCGGCTACCGGCCGCGTTGCGGCGTTCGCCCGCCGACGCCAGCCACCTCCTGGCCCACAACTTCCCTGCGACCGGGTTCCTCGGCGAGACGGAGTCAGCGGCTCTCGGCGCCGACCTCGCCCGGCTTGGCGTCTCGGGCGGCGCCGTCTACGACGCCCTCGTCGCCGCCGCAGCCCGGCAGCACCGTCGGCCGCTCGTGACAGGCGATTCCCGGGCGCGATCTGTGTACGAGGCGCTGGGCATCCAGATCGAGATCGTTCCGTAGGCCGACACCGACGATCTCGGGGGCCTGGCGACCGCCATCCGCTCGTCGATCGCGTGGCATCAGGTCTGCCGACTGCGTCGCTGATGTCGAATCGCCCGGTGCGAGCGGCGGTGCCGGGCACACTCCGACGGCACGCGCGCCCTGCTCCGCACGGGACGCGCAGCGGCGTCCGGGGCCGATCAGGCCCAAATGCCCCTAGGCAGCCCCGGCGGGGCTCTGCAAGAGTCCGAGAACCATGCGAGCGGTCGTGTGCACGGACTACGGACCACCGGATGTGCTTCAACTCAGGAACGTGCGGAAGCCCGTTCCGAGGGACGATGAGGTGCTGGTCCGGATCCGCGCCACGACGGTGAGCGCGGCCGATTGCGAGCTGCGGCGATTCGACTTCGCCCCCTGGGTCTGGCTGCCCATGCGGCTGGCGTCCGGCATCCGCAGACCTCGACGACGTGTGCTCGGGCAGGAGCTCGCCGGTGACGTCGAGGCGGTCGGCAGGAAGGTCCGGTCGCTCAGGAAGGGCGACCGGGTCTTCGCGGCGACGGGCATTCCCCTGGGAGCCTACGCGGAGTACGTCTGCCTGCGCGAGAACCCCCAGACCGGAGCGATCGCGCCGATGCCGGCGAACCTGGACTACGCGGAGGCTGCGGCCGTTCCCTACGGAGGAGGCGAGGCCCTGGTATACCTGCGGAAGGCGGACGTCAGGAGCGGACAGCGAGTCCTGGTCAACGGGGCGGGAGGGAGCTTCGGCACGTTCGCGGTCCAGCTCGCCAAGGTCCTCGGGGCGCACGTGACCGCGGTGGACGCTGCGCCGAAGCTGGAGATGCTCCGCACGATCGGCGCGGACCGCGTCATCGACTACGCCCAGGAGGACTTCACCGACGGCCACGAGACCTACGACGTCATCTTCGACGTGGTCCGCGGGACGCCGTCCGCTCGCATGGTGACGTCGCTGACGGCGAACGGATGGCTGCTGATGGCCAATCCGGGCTTCCTGCAGATCGTTCGCGCCAGGTGGGCTGCGAGGGGAAGCCGGAAGCGGGTGTCGTTCACGGCATCGACCTTGACCGGCGAGGGCCTCGCCTACCTGCGATCCCTGGTCGAAGCAGGACGGCTGAACCCGGTGGTCGACCGGAGCTTCCCGCTCGAGCAGATGGTCGAGGCTCACAGGTACGCCGAGACCGGCCAGAAGCTGGGGAACGTCGTTGTCGTCGTCGCCTAGCCGCGACCGCGCTTGCAGCCGCCCCGCGGCCGGACAGGCGGACTGTGTCCGGCGTGCGGCTGAAGCCGGTCCACGTCGGGCTGGGCAGGCATGAACGGAGTCAGGGGAACGCCATGAAGGCAGTCGTCCAGGTCGGCTACGGCTCGGCGGACGTGCTCGAGCTCAAGGAGATCGACAGGCCGGTTGCCGCCGCGGATGACGACGTCCTGGTGCGCGTCCACGCGGCATCGCTTGCCGCCGGTGACTACTTCGCCATGCGGGGCGCGCCCTTCCCCATCCGGATGTACGTCGGGTTCCCACGGCCGAAGAAGGACTACGTCGTGGGGATCGACCTGGCGGGGCGCGTCGAGGCCGTCGGCAAGGAGGTGACGCGCTTCAGGCCGGGCGATGAGGTGTTTGGCGGGTGCAGCCGCGCATGCGCCGAATACACGTGTGCCAGAGAGGACCAGCTCGTTCCCAAGCCACACAACCTGACGTTCGAGCAGGCCGCGGCCGTTCCCACGTCGGCCCTGGCCGCTCTGCAGGCCCTTCGCGATCACGGCAAGGTGCAGCCCGGGCAGAAGGTCCTGATCAATGGCGCGTCAGGGGGCGTGGGAACCTTCGCCGTGCAGATCGCCAAGGCTTTCGGGGCGGTAGTGACCGGCGTGTGCAACACGGCGAACGTGGACATGGTCCGGTCGCTCGGGGCGGACCATGTCATCGACTACACCAGGGAGGACTTCACCAAGGGAGAGCCGCGCTACGACCTGATCCTCGACAACGTTGCGAATCACTCGTTCGCGGACTACAGGCGCGCGCTCGAGCCCGGGGGGACTCTCATGCCCAACAGCGGGCATGCCGGCATGGGCTACGTCATCAAGGCGTTCGTGCTGCCGCTGTTCGTGCGCCAGGTGGAGCGCCCGTTCGTCTCGGCACCGAACCAGGACGACCTGATCAGCCTGACGGAGCTGATCGAGGCCGGACGGGTCACGCCGGTCATCGACCGAACGTATCCGCTGAGAGAGACCGCTGAGGCCTTTCGGTATCTGGACCGGGGTCACGCTCAGGGCAAGGTCATCATCGTCGTGGCGAACGGACCATCCTCCAGCTCGGGTCCGGCGGAGATGGCGCTGCCAGCTGTCTGAGCACCCGGGCAAGGCCGCTGCCACCGCCGACGCCGCTCAGCTACCGGGGCCAGTTGGGCCCGCCGCAGTGGACGAGCGCGGCTCAGCGGCCTGCCGTCGCGGCCGCCGGCCGCTTCATGGAGACCAGCGACCAGTCGTCGGTCATCGGAACCACCTCGGCCACGGCAAAGCCATGGCGCTCGTACAGGCGCTCCTGGGCGCGCTTTGACGGGTCGGCCCAGCGGGTGGTCTCCAGGTAGCCCTCGAGCCCGGCCTCGTCACAGCGGCGGGCATACTCGCTCATGAGGAGCCCGCCGATGCCGAGGCCCTGCGCCTCGGGCCGCACGCCGAGCACCGGCAGGTGGCGATGTGGCGTCCTGGGGTGGGCCTTGCCGACCACTCTGAAGTCACGAATGAGGGTCAACAGTCTCGGGCCCGCGATGCGCACGGCGGCAAGACTGTCGCGGGCGCTGGGGATGCAGTCGGGCCAGTCCGCGTAGGTCAGGACACCCACGATCCGGGCGTCACGTTCCGCGACGATGACGTTCTGCTTCGCGCCCTTCTTGATCGTCATCTCGAACATGCGGCGACGTCGGACTGGCGCCTTGTCGCCATCGCCGACCACCTGGTCCGCCGGGCCGAAGCCCTGGAATGACGCGGCCAGCGTCTGGATGGCTGCATCGCGATCCTGGGGGCGGAAGTCCCTGACCACGGTGCGCGGCTCAGGCGACATTCCGAGCTCTCATCGACCGGATTGCTTCGGCGGACGAACCCGTGGGACCCTCGCCCAGGGCCGCGTGGGTGACCCGCGCACCGGCCTCTTCCGGCTCGACCCGCCGGACCCGGAGCGCCTGGTCGACGCGGAGAAGACGGAAGCCCTGCTGGTCGCCGGTGGCGAACCGGTCCGCCACCGCCTGCATCGGGATGACTTCGGGCTGGTCGACCTCGTGGGTCTGCCCCTCGTGCACGATGGTGGCGGACCCGCTCGCCAGCACGTTCTGGAGCCAGTTCGTGCGCGACCCGTACACGAGCGCGATCAGGAACCCGTCGTCGGCGGCCACCACCCCGACGGGCGTCTCGTAGAACTTGCCCGAGGTCCGGCCGCGAT
Organism: uncultured Chloroflexia bacterium; assembly: GCA_963776285.1. GTDB lineage: Bacteria > Chloroflexota > Limnocylindria > Limnocylindrales > CSP1-4 > CTSoil-043. Next base: position 644,579 of record CAVZLW010000007.1, on the reverse strand, counting down.
GGCGGATCACGGACGCGTACGCTCCGGGCGTGCCCGCCGATCGCATCTGCTTCGGGTTGATGATCGCGCGCTGGAGCCGGATGAGGGGGCTGAGCACGAGCCGGGACTTCGTCCGCATCCCCAGCAGGAACACGAGCGCGATCGCCACGACCCCCACGAACACGACGCCCGCGAGGGTCGCCACTTGCATCGACATCGGTGCCTCCCTGGTTGGTGGTGTCGCCTGCTACACTGTAAGCTGACGGTGTAAGCCTATTACTACACTGTAAGCCTGTCAAGGGTGAGGAATCGGATGACGAAACCGCCGACGCAGCCGACGCGGCCCGCGGCCTCCGGACGCAAGCCGCTCAGCCGCGACCGCGTCCTCCGGGCGGCCGTCGCACTTGCCGATGAGGACGGCCTCGAGTCCGTCTCGATGCGCAAGCTCGGCCAGGTGCTCCGGGTCGAGGCGATGTCGCTGTACAAGCACGTGGCCAACAAGGACGACATCCTCGACGGCATCGCGGACCAGATCATGGGCGACTTCGAGGTGCCGTCCGGGGGCACCGGCTGGAAGGCCTCCATCCGGCGGAGTGCGATCTCGGCTCACCAGGTCCTGCTGGCCCACCCCTGGGCCAGCAGCCTGATCGAGTCGCGCCTCAATGCCGGTCCCGCGAGGATGCGCTACCTGGACGCGGTGATCGGCGTGCTCTCGGACGCGGGGTTCCCGATGCCGATCGTCATCCGCGCGATCATGGCCCTCGACAGCCACACCTATGGCTTCGTGCTCCAGGAGATGGCCTGGTCGTTCGACACCGAGAACGCCCCGGAGATGGCGGCGACGTTCGCACGAGCTCTGCCGGCGGGCGACTACCCGAACCTGCTCGCGATGGCCGAGATGGTGGCGACGACCCAAGGCGGCGCCATGGTCGACTTCGAGTTCGGGCTGGATCTCATCCTCGACGGCCTCGAGCGGCTCCGGGACAGTGCCGCGCACCGATCGGGTCGTGCGTCACCGGACGATGTCGAGCCGGCGGGCGGTCGCTGACGCGACGTTCGAACTCACCACGATCTGAGCGGTGCTCGGCGCCTCCGACGGTGACCAGCCTCCCGCGAGGGTGTCCTTGTCGGAGCGCCTCCCGGGACCTCACTCAGCGGATATCGTCGGTGTCGTCCGCCTTGGTGCAGTCGACGACGGGCCGGCGCCGATCGAGCGCAGCATGTCCAGCTTCCCCGTGCTGGCCTCGCAGATCGTCCACGTCAGCCATGTTCACGCCGGCCGCGTGGACTCGGGACAGGACCCATCGGCCTTGACGGCCGGCTTGTCGATGTCCTGGAGCTGAAGGACATCGGGTGAGCTGCATTCGAACCAGACGATCGCCTTCACGTGCTCTCTCGATCCTTGTGGACGTGACGGAACCGAGACCGGCTCGCGACGGCGAGGTGCCGCCGTCGCGAGCCTGAGGGTCCTTGAGACAACCGTCCCGAGCGACGAGTCGCCGGACTAGGGCGCCGTGACAATGCTCGGAGCAGCGATCTGCCACCTCGACGTCGTACCGGCCGACTCGGCAGCGGTGGCAGCGGGGCTGAAGCCCTTGGCGATCAGCCACACCGCCATGACCATCTCCTGCACGGCGAGCGGCGCCATGAGGACGCCGAGCGAGAGCCCGAACATGCTCCCTAGCGGCGGCCCGATGTAGAGCGTGGCCCCCACGAGCCCCCAGGTGGACAGCCACCTGGGCACGAGCCGCGACTGGTAGAGCAGGACGTAGAACATCAGCGCGCCGAGAGCGAACGGGATCGCGACCAGCTGGTCCCAGGCCACTGCCTCGATGGTGAGCATGAGGCCGGCGATCGGCCCCGAATCCGGCTGCGTGCTGAGCGCGATCAGCAGGAGCCACCCGAGGGCGGTGGCGATATAGAGGACCGTCTCGATCGCGCCACGGAAGACGACGTACCCCATGGCCAGCGTCTCGTTGTACCGCTTGCCGACCGGCCAGAACACGATCGGGACCATCGCGAGCGCGAAGCCCGCCAGCAGGACGAGCAGGGCTCCGACGGCCAGCTCGTTCGGCTGCGCGGCGACCTGGGCCAAGTAGGCGGGGCCCGTCAGGACCGCGCCCGTGACGACCAGGCTGAGGACCAGGGCAACCGTTCCGATGATGTACAGCACGCCGATCCAGACAGCGGCCTTCCGATCCGCGCTCATGCCGGGCTTCGCCGTCGCGGCGGCGATCGTTCGGTTCGTGTTCATGATCCTATCTCCGTGTTGCGGTTGGCGTCGACGTGGACAAGCCGCCCACGCCGGCTTCCCATCTGGCATCTGCCACATCTGCGTGCCCCATCCCGAGGGTTGTCAGGGCGTCGGACTCGTCCCGGGTGACCGAGACAAGCGGCAGGCCGAGATCACGCACTCGCTTGAGCAGTCCGTGAAGCGCGGCCTGGTCGGCGATCGGACCGCTGATGAGGGTCGTCCCGTCGTCTTGTTGGCCGACGGTCAGCCCGTCGAACCACGCGGCCCAGCGCGCGTCAAGGTGCCCGGCCAGCCGGATCTCGTAGCGTCCGGCCTCGGGACGATCGTCCCTGGAGGGGTGTCGTTCGGTCATTCCGCTCCTCGTGCGTGGTGCCATCTGGACCTCCGGCCGGCAGCTCCGACCCAAGTCACTCGATCCAAGGTGGAGGCGCATGTGGTGAGCGCGCATCACCACACGTGGTGAGGGACGTGGCGATTCGTCATCGAGACGGGTGGAACCCGCGTCGGTACTCCCGCACGTGGCCGCGACTGGGCCCGTGCGCGACCGTCTACGCGGTTCGGCGGCGGTCCCGGGTGCGCGAGAGCAGGCCGAGCTCGGCGGCACGGCGGACGGCTGCCCTCCGGCTGTTCACGCCGAGCTTGGCGTAGATGCTCTTGGTGTGCGTCCGCACGGTGTTCAGGGACACCACCAGTTCGCGCGCGATGTCCGGGCCATCGAGCTCGCTGCCCAGGAGACGCAGGACCTCAAGCTCCCGGTCGCTGAGCGGTTCGATCAGCGGCTGTCCGACGCGCGCTTGTCCCTCTGCCGTGACGGAAATGGCCAGGAGTCGGCGCACATAGCTCGGAGCCTTCCGGCCCTTCGCCGCCAGCTTCAGCAGAGCCGCCATGGGCGGCCCTTCGTCGATGAAGACGCGGACGTAGCCCTCTGGTTCAGCCAGGGCCACCGCGCGCGCCAGCGAGGCGAGCGCACCTGCCGGATCGTCGCGTGCGTGAAGGGCGAGCGCCCGCACGACGAGGATGTCGATCGCGCTTCCCTGCCGCCCGCCGTCATCCGCAGCTGCCAGCAGGCGCTCCGTGAGCTCGGCCGCCGCAGCGATCCCGTCGTCGGCGCGGTCTCGCATTCCCTGGGCGAGGAGCAGCCTTGCCAGGGTGGCGTGCTCGAACTCGTGGAGGTAGCTGAGCTCGTCCGCGGCCGCGACACCATGCTCCCGCGCCCAGCCCCACGCCGCCGACAGGCTTCCCTGGGCGATCCACACCCTCGCCCTCACGGCGGCGACGGGGCGCACATCGGGGGAGTAGTTGCCTGCATACAGGTGCTCAGCCTCCTCGAGGAGCTCGAGCGCGCCATCGAGATCGCCTTCTGCCTGTCGGATCCGGGCCGCCGCGACACGCGACCGGTACGGGTACTGCGGCAGGCCGTTCTCATCCCCCAGCTCGCGGCCCGTCAGCAGGTGCTGCGACGCGGCCTCGAGGTCGTGGTGTTCGCGACACAGCTCGCTCATGCCCACGTGCATGTCCGCCGCCCCCCGCAGCGCGGGCGCGCCATGTTCGGTCGCAAGCTGCAGTCCGCGCTCGAACGAGCGCATCGCATCGCGGAGGCGACCCTGTGCGGTCTGGATGTCGGCCTGGACGGTGGCGCCGCCGATGACGGAAGAGACGTCTCCCGCCTCCTGCAGATCCGCCATGCTCTCGGCGTAGAAACGGTGCGCTGCCTCGAGATCCCCACTTGCCCAGGCAACGAGTCCCAGCAATCCCGCTGCCGCGCCACGCCCGAGCTGATCATCCTCGCCGACGAGGTCGAGCGCCCGGCGGGCATGGGTCATGGTGCCGGTCACGTCGCCGACGGCCATGGCCTGTGCCGCGCGGTAGAGGGCGATCGAACATGGCAGACGGCGGAATTCCTCCTGGTCGACGACGACCATCGCAGTCGCTGGGGCCCCTGCTTCCTCAGGCTTGTCGGCCGTCGCCTCCAGCCACCGTTCGGCATCCCGCAGTCGGGCCTCAACGCTCTCGATCTTGCCTCCGTCCAGGAGCGTCGCGGCATACGCGACGCTCAGCACGGGCCTGACCCGGATCAGCTCGTCGGGAAGTGCCTCAAGCCACCGGCGCGCGGTGGCCGCCTGATCCTTCTGGAACGTCGCCGGGATCGCGAGCTCCACCAGGTCCGCCGCCCGCTCGAAATCCTCGCCGGCCATCGCGTGGCGGATCGCCTCGGAGCGATCGCCGTGCTCCTCGTACCACTCGCAAGCCCGCCGGTGCAGCTCCGGCACCCGCCCGGGTTGCTCGTCGAGGAGGCGGGCCCGGAGCACGTCGGCGAAGAGGTGGTGGTAGCGGTACCACTGGCGCCGGTCGTCGAGCGGGACGAGGAACAGGTTCCCTCGATCGAGCGCCTCCAGCGTGGCCTTGCCCCCGCCCTGGCCGGTGACGGCGTCGCACAACGGGCCGCTGAGCCGGCTCAGGAGGGACGTCTCCAGCAGGAAGCTCCGGACCTGTTCGGGCAGCCGATGCAGGACCTCTTCGAGCAGGTAGTCGACGATGTAGCGGTCGTCCCCGGCGAAGCCCGCAATGAAGCCGGCGACATCGTCGCGCCCCTGCATCGACAACGCCGCCAGCTGGAGAGCGGCGATCCAGCCTTCGGTGCGCCCCTCCAGCGCGGCGACATCCCCCGCAGCAAGGTCCAGCCCCATCACCTCGTTGAGGTAGGCGGCGGCCTCGTCCGGCGTGAAGCGCAGATCGGCGGCGCGGATCTCGACGAGCTCGCCGCGCGCCCGTAGACGGGCCAGCGGCAGCGCGGGATCGGCGCGGGTGGCGATCAGCAGGTGGATCTGTGGGGGCAGGTGCTCCACCAGGAACGCCATCCCCTGGTTGATGTCATAGGCGTCGATCACGTGGTAGTCGTCGAGCACCAGCACGATGTCGGTCGGCACCGGGCCAAGCTCGTTGAGCAGCGGGGCGAGGACCGTCTCGATCGGCGGCGGCTGGGGCCCCTGCAGCAGGGACAGCGCCTTTGCGCCGACCCCTGGCGCCGCCGTCTGCAGCGCGGCGATGACATAGGTCCAGAAGGACGCGGGCTGGTTGTCGTCGTGGTCGAGCGAAAGCCATGCCGCGGACCGTTCAGCGGTCGGAGTGCCTGCCAGCCACTCGGCCAGCAGCGTCGTCTTGCCGAACCCCGCCGGCGCCGAGATGAGCGTGAGCTTCGACTCGACCCCACAGCTCAGGCGCTCGATGAGCCGTGGGCGTGCGACCAGGCCGCGTCGCAGCCTGGGGACGTAGAGCTTGGTCTCGAGCAGCAGGCCCGCGTTGTCCAGCGTCGTCACGTCCATGCTCCACGGCGGCGGTTCGTGGATCGCCATCTGTCGATGGGGTGAGTGCGCCCGCTCATTGTGGTCTTCCAGCGGCCCATCGCGGGAGACAACAGGCCAACCGTCAGCACGACCGTGCTCGGCGTCGGCAGGCGTCCGATCGTCGGTCAGCCCGACGCTGCCCCAGCTCCGGTGAGGACCCCTACTCGGGTCGGGGCGACAGGATGACGACCGCGGTCTCCCGGGACCGCCGGGCGGCGAAGGCGTCGAGATCCTTGTCGTAGGTGGCCTGCATGGCCCAGAGGCGCGGCCGCTCGTCCTCGTTCGCTGCACGTCCGCGGACGGCGCGCGACCCGCCGGGCAGGTCGACGGTGACGTCGGGATGAGCCTGCAGGTTGAGCCACCAGGCGGGCTCGGGGTCGCCCCAGCCGTTCATGGCCATGGTGACCAGGTCGGGACCGTCCTCGAAGTAGCCGAGGATGGCCTTTCGCTCCTTGCCGGTGCGGCGCCCGACCGTCCGCAGGCACATCATGCCCCAGCGGTCGGCCCTCGCGGCCCGGAGGCCGAACCGGCCGCGGGTGACCGAGTAGAGGGCACGCTGCAGCACCCAGAACAGGCGGATGAACCAGCGTGGCGGCAGAGACGGCGCCTTCTTCGACGGTTCCGACATGGTGTGCTCCCGATCGGTGTGAGGGTGGTTGTGGCGTTCGGCGGAGGCCGGGGTAGGCGGTCGGCTCGTCATCGCGGGTCGTCCGAGTACTGGAAGACCTCGTCGAGCGGCACGCGGAAGACCCGGGCGATCAGGAAGGCCATCTCGAGCGAGGGCGAGTACCTGCCCTGCTCGATGGCGATGACCGTCTGGCGGGTCACGCCGACTCGATCGGCCAGGTCCGCCTGGGTCATCTCGCCGTTGGCGAACCTGAGCGATCGGATCGAGTTGGTGACGCGCGTCGGCCTCACCATCCCTGGAAGGACCCGCGGTAGGCCCCGACCTTGGCGGCGGAGCTGACGAGCGACGCGGCCATGCCGCCGAGATAGATGGAGTTGGCGATCCAGAAGTCGTCCGCCTTCGTCATCGCCAGGACGAGCGCAGTGGAGGAGCCGGCAATGACCAGCCAACTGCCGACCCGCTGACCAAAGTGGCCGATCTCCCGGTCGCGCTGATCCTCCTTGTCCGCCTCGGCCGGGTTCGAGGCCGCGGCCACGACGTTGCCCAGGACGTTCGCCACGATGAAGCCGACGATTGCGAGGATCATCGGCTGGACCCAGGAGACCTCGGCGATCGGCATGCTGAGCACCTGCGGCACGACCAGGGCGAGGTAGACGAGAAGCGTCGGCATCGCGACGATCAGCACGACCCAGTTGCTCTTCTCCATGAAGGTCATCGCCGTCTCCCATGTCGAGAATTGTTTGCATCGGCAATGTAAACGATACCCAACATGTTGTCAACTATCTTTGACATCCCATGCCCGCCGGCCACGCGGGTCCGTCCGAGGGCGGGTCCCGGCCCCAGCCCGCCGATCTCGCATCTGACGCGTGCCCTGCGGCTCGACATTCGGCCATCGGAGGCGACCGCGAGGGTTGCATCCAATCCTAACTATACGTATACTCCTACGGATGGCGATCAAGCCTGCCGGGAGCTACGATGCCGACGTGCCGAACAAGACGATCTACGTGTCCGATGGGGACCTTCCGCTCTACCGGCGCGCCCAGGAGCTTGCCGGCGGCAACCTCTCCTCGGCAATCGCCAGCGCCCTGCGCCGTTACGTCGACGTCGAGGAGGGCCGCCGCGAAGGGTTCGACGAGATCATCGTCCGGGTGGGCCCGGCCCGTCGCAAGATGCGCTTCAGTGGCGTGCTGCTCGGCGAATGGGCCAACTCGTCGTCGAGCGTGTACGAGGTCTTCCGCGTCTACCGGAGCCGGACCGGCAAGTTCGTGGTCCATACGGACCGGAGCGCCGAGTGGACCATGGTCGACGCCGAGGGCAGGCCGGCCGGGTGGCGCGGCTACCTGGGCCTCGGCAACGTCAGCTACGGCACGAAGCCGGCCGAGTCGACCCTCGAGGTCGTCGACTCCCTCGACGCGCTCCGCGAGAAGGTCCCGCCCCCCCTCTTCGACATCGTCGCTTCGGTGGCGAAGCAGCCCGCCGTCGAGGACCTCGACATCTAGGCCGGGCGATCGTCCCGGCCCCGATCTCGCGTCCTGCGCCAGCCGCGTCCTGTCCTGCCATGCGCTGCCCGACCCACTCGCGCAGCGACGGAGTGAGATGCCATGACAATCCCGGAGGCCCGTCCCGCCATCCGCGCGGTCGGGCTGCGCAAGTCCTTCGGCGACCAGGTGGTGCTCGACGGCGTCGACCTCGAGGTCGCCGAGCGAACCGTGTTCGCGTTGCTGGGTCCGAACGGCGCCGGCAAGACCACCACGGTCCACGTCCTCTCGACGCTGATCTCCGCCGACGGCGGCGAGATGGAGGTCGCGGGCCATGACGTCGGACGGGATCCCGACGGCGTCCGCGCGGCGATCGGCGTCACCGGCCAGTTCTCGGCCGTCGACCGGTTCCTCACCGGCCAGGAGAACCTGGTCCTGATGGCCGACCTGCGCCACCTCGGCAAGGTCGAGGGCCGGCGGCGGGCGGCGGAGCTGCTCGAACGGTTCGACCTCGGGGAGGCCGCGCGGAAGCCCGTCTCGACCTGGTCGGGAGGGATGCAGCGCCGGCTCGATCTCGCGATGACGCTCGTCGGTGATCCCCGGATCATCTTCCTGGATGAGCCGACCGCGGGGCTCGACCCGCGCAGCCGCCGCACGATGTGGCAGGTGATCCACGACCTCGTCGCCGATGGGGTCACGATCTTCCTGACCACGCAATACCTCGAGGAGGCGGATCGACTGGCCAGCCGGATCGCCGTGCTCGACCATGGCCGGCTGGTCGCCGAGGGCACGCCGTCAGAGCTCAAGCGACTGGTCCCCGGAGGCCATGTCCGGCTCGAGTTCGCCGACGTCGACGCGATGGAGAAGGCTGCGCGCCAGCTTCCGGGCGCGTCTCGCGACGAGGAGTCGCTCGCCCTGCTGCTCCCGAGCGACGGCGGCGTGGGTTCGCTGCGGTCATTGCTCGACCAGCTCGAGGACGCGTCCATCGACGTCGAGGGGCTCTCGGTCCGCACACCGGATCTCGATGACGTCTTCCTGGCCCTCACGGGCCAGCCTGACGCCCGGAAAGGAGCCGCCTGATGACCGTGTACCGCCATGTCCTGAGCGATTCGGCGACGATGCTGCGGCGGGATCTGCGCCACATGCGGCGCTACCCATCGCTGACGCTGTTCACCGCCGGCGCCCCGATCGTGTTCCTGCTCCTGTTCGTCTACGTCTTCGGCGGCACCCTCGGCGCGGGGCTGGGCGGCGTCGCCCTGGGCCGCGACGCGTACATCGCCTACGTGGTCCCCGGGATCCTGCTGCTCACGGTGGCGAGCGCCGCCGCGGGGACCTCGATCTCGATCGCCATGGACATGACCGAGGGAATCGTGGCCCGCTTTCGCACGATGGCGATCGCGCGCTCCTCGGTCCTCGTCGGCCACGTCGTGGGCAGCGTCGTCCAGACGGCCCTGGCGCTCGCGCTGGTCGCCGGCGTGGCCTTGCTCATCGGGTTCCGGCCGACCACCGGACCCGGTTCCTGGGTCGCTGCGGCGGGCCTGCTCGCGCTCACGACGCTGGCGATCACCTGGCTGTCGGTCGCCCTGGGCCTGTCGACCCGGAGCGTCGAGACCGCCAGCAACCTCCCGATGTTCCTGATGATCCTGCTCTTCCTGGGGAGCGGCTTCGTGCCCACGCAGACGATGCCCGACGGCCTGCGCTGGTTCGCCGAGCACCAGCCATTCACCCCGATCATCGAGACGCTGCGTGGCCTGCTGCTCGGGACCCCGATCGGCGACAGCGCCATGATCGCCGTGGCCTGGTGCGTGGCGATCTCGCTCGTCGGCTTCGTCTGGGCAAGGAGGCTCTACGAACGCGACCCCGCCCATCGGTAGAGCTCGGCGCGTCGCGAGGCCCGGGTCGTGGCCCCGCCGGCGCAGGTGCAGCCTTCGTCGCGCCGCTGGGCGGAAGCCCGGTCGCCAGCCGATGACCGAGATGGAACGACTCGCTTGCGGCCCGACTCATGATGGGTGAGGGCGGCCACCGGGCCGCCAACGAGCCAGGCGTCCCATGCAGCGAGACCTCGTCCTGCGCGCAAGAAGCGGCGACCACGACGCCTTCACGGCGCTCGCCACGGCTTCGTTCGACCGGCTGCACCGAACCGCGCGGCTGATCCTCCGCAGCGACGACCGGGCGGCCGATGCCGTCCAGGAGTCGCTCGTTGCCGCCTGGCTGCACATGCGCAGCGTCCGCGACCCCGACCGCTTCGACGCGTGGCTCCATCGGCTGCTCGTCCACGCCTGCTATCGGGAGGCCCGCCGGGTCAGGCGGCGCGAGGTCGTGGAGATCCAGGTGCCCGTGCCCGACGCGCGCGCGGGCGGCGATGCCCAGGCCCTCACCGCCATGCGCGACCAGCTGGAGCGAGGCTTTCGACGCCTGACCCCCGAGCAGCGCGCGGTTCTCGTCGTCCACCACTACCTGGGGCTGCCGGATGCCGAGGCGGCGATCATCCTCGACATCGCGGTCGGCACGACCAGGCAGCGTCGGGCCGATCGTGGCGGCGACGACGAGTGCTCGGAGATGCGCGGCTCGTTCCGTCTGCACCATCGCAGACTCAGAAGCCACGCCCGGTTGGTCCAGCAGGAGATGGTTCCCGGGCCGGCATCTCATCGACGCCGGCCGGGGCCGCTGCGCCCCGGCCTCCGCAGGCGGCGCCTGACATCGACGGCGATCAGCATGCCGAGCAGCACCAGGGCGATGAAGACCGCGACCACCGCGCTCGAGATCCCGCCTTGACCTCCGGCCGTCCCGTTCGCCGACGGGACCGCGGGTGGGCCGTTGGCGGCTGTCGACCCGGGACCCGCCGAGGCGTTCGCGCCTCCTGGCGCGGGCGCGCCGATCGGTCCGGGAGCCACGAGGGCGAAGTCGCCGAAGCCGGTCACGATGGCGAGGTATGCCGAGCCGAAGCCCGCGCCCTTCGTCTCGAGCGACCTCCACCCGACCGAGGTCCGCTGCATCATCGTCACGTTCGCGTCATCACCCGGACTGCGCATGACCACCGTCACCTTCTGGCTGGCGGGAGCGGTGAGGTCCACTCCGGCCTGGTTCGTGACGCTGATCCGGTAGACGTTGCCGTCGATGTGGCCGTCGGTCGGCAACGTCGCCGGCGCGACCGGCCTGATCGACATCTTGATGAGGGTTGTGCCCGCAGGCAGGCCGAGCGACCCCGGAGTCGCGAAGATCTGTGCCTGCGGTGGCTGCTCGCCGGTGGCAAGCGCGATCAGCGGGTTGCTCCCGTTCACGGGTTCGGCCGCCCCGGCCGCCGATGTTGGACCGCCAGCCTGACCCGGCGGTGGCTGGAGCCACCGATACGGCTCCTGCACGACGACCCCGTCATAGAGAGGCGGCGTGCGAACCGGAGCGACGTATTGGGCCGCGACGATCGCGATGACACCGACCGCGAGGGCCGCGACACCGGTCACTCGGTCACGCATCACAGCCACCATGTCGCCAGGTCTGCGATGGCGTGGGCGATCGCGGGAGCGGCCACGCCGCGACTGACGAGGCGAAGGCCCGCGAGCCAGACGCCGACCGCGACATCGAGCGGAACCACGTGCCACCCATACAGGGGGACGTGCAGCAGCGCGAACGCCACGCTTGTGACCGCGATCGCCACCGGGAGGCCGCCCCGGGCCGCGACGGCATCGAACAGGACGCCGCGGAGGATTGCCTCCTCGCCGACGGCGACGAGGAGGGTCACCGCGACCCAGAGGACGAACGGCTCCGGGCGGCCGTTGAGAGAGAGGCTCGGTCCCGACCGGGCGATGACGGGCAGGAGGACGAGGGCGATCCCGCCCGAGATGCCGAGGGCGACGCCGAGTGGGCGCGGGGGGCCCACGGCCAGGCCACCGCCCACCGCGAGCAGGATCAGGGCAGCACCGAAGACCGCTCCCGCGAAGAAGGCGGCGCCGGTGCCGGCCCCATTGAGCGCGACGCGAACGGAAACGGCGAGAATGAGGCCGCCCGCCAGGACCGCCACCCGGCCGGCGCCCTGCGCCAATCTCGCCGGGCGCGGCGCCAGGACAAGGCCGGCCGGCGCCGGGCGGACCGTCATCGGAGCAGCGGGACGAACTCGATCGCCCCGGTCGCGTACGTGGGCGGCCAGACGAAAGCGTATGTCCGGACTGCCTGCCACTGCCAGATCACGGCAGCCGCGCGCTCGTTCTGGCCAAGGGTTGCCGGATCGGACGAGAACCGCAGGCCGGCCCCGTTGGGCAACGAGCCTGTCGGCAGATCGAGGCGCCGGGCCGCCGCGGCGATCGCCTGCGAATCGAGGGCGCCGGCCGTCGTCGCTGCGGGCAGGACGTCGTGGAACAGCGGCCAGGCCGCCGCGAATCCCGAGATGCCCTCCTCGGTCGGGCTGCTGGAGCCTGCAAGGTCGGGGCCGATGAGCTGGTAGTCGCCCGTGTTGCCCGGAGCTGCCTCGCTGCCGTGCGCGTAGCTTGCTCCCCCCGATCCGCCCGCTGGCGCTGGAGCGGACGTCCCGACCCGGCCGGCCCACGCCGCTGCGAAGCGGTCGTAGACAGCACGGGCCGCCGGGCCGAGCGCACCAGGCTGGAACCCACCCGTGGGGCGGTCCGACGCGAAGATCCCGATCGCGTCGGCTCCAAGGTCGCCGGCGAAGTCCGGGTCGCACTCGGCCATCGTCGATCCGATCAACGCCTTGACGTGGAGCCCGGCCGCCAGCATCGCCCGGCGGAACGCCACGCCGTCGGGGATGTGCGAGGCGAGGATGAGAACATCGGGACCGGCGGCCTTCAGCTTGTCCATCAACTGCGGCCAGCGCGGAAGCGCGAGGTTGTACGAGAGCCGCGCCACGACGCGAACATGGGCGTCGTTGGCGGTCCGCACCGCGGCCTCGGCGACCGACTGGGCGTAGTCGTCCTGCGCATTGACGATCGCAACGCGCAGACCCGGGGCCGCGATCCCGAGGCGTGGTGCGAGCTCGGCGGCCGCGAATCGCGCCGAGTTCGTGCCGAGCTCGGACCCGCTCGTGCCGACCCGGAACACGAGCGGCAGGCCCCGCCCGGTGAGCTGGTCGGCGACAGCGCCTGCCTCCCAGTAGACGAGACCGGCCTGGTCGGCCGCGGCGCTGGCCGCGAGGGACAGGTCTGACGAGTAGGCCCCGACGACGACGCTGACGCCGTCGCTGCGGAGGGCGGCCATCACGGCTGGCGCGTCGGCGCGGCTCTCGAGGTCGCGCGTCACGAGCTCGATGGGCCGCCCGCCGACCCCGCCGTCCGCGTTGACGAGATCCGCCGCGATCTGGACGCCGGCCAGCTCCTGGGCGGCGAGGCCGGCGGCGGTGCCGGCAAGTGGGAAGACCGCGCCGATCCGGATCGGCGCGGCCGCCGGCGCGCCGGTGGTCGCTGCCGACGGCGAGCGGGCCAGCCCTGCCAGCGTGGCGACCGCGACGGCCAGGGCGAGCCCGGCGAGGGCGATCGCGGTGAGGGAGCGACGTCGGAGCCTGGATCCCGGCATCTCAGTTCACCGTGAAGAGGATCTTGTCGGACCACACGCGCGGGTTGAACGGGGCGTGGTCGGCGGCGACGAACTCTGCCTGGAGCACGTACGTTCCCGGGTGGACCGGCAGGTCCTGCTCCAGGCCGTAGTTCATCGAGACGAGCACGTTGTCGACGTAGAGGTGGACGTGACCCTCGTCGGGACGGATGTTCGTCGAGGTCGCGGCGACGATGCGGGCTCCCTGGAGCGAGACGACGATGTGCGCCGTCGGACCACTGAGCACGGCGTCCTGGGCCGGCGACGTGATCGAGATGACCGCCGGCGAGGCAGGGCGCGAGCCGGCGGGCGTAGGAGCGACGAGGGTGGACGGGCCCGATGCGTTCGGCACCGGGGTCACGAGGAGCGTGCTCGAAGGTGTCGATGCGCCCGCAGAACAGGAGGCAAGGCTGAGCACGATCGCCCCGATGGCGAGAAGGCGACCAGCCCTTCGGGTTGGGGACATGGGATACCTCATCACGGAAGAACGGGGATGTCGAGGCTGGTCGTGAGCTGGTCCCCGCCTGGCGCGGGCGCCGAGATCGAGAGGGTGTAGGTCCCCGGAAGCAGCTTCGCATCGGCCACGAAGTGCCCGGTCTCGAGCTCGCGCGGCGCCAGGTGAGATGCCTCGTCGCCGACAGGTCCGAGACTCATCATCACGCTCGTGACGGGCAGCTCGGTGCCCGACGCGTCGAAGAAGGTTGCATGGAGCTCGTTGGGTCCGGCCGTTCCCGGGTCGAGATACACCTGCACGGTCCGGCCGGCGCTGAGGTGGACGGTGTAGATCGTCGGGAGGCCGGGCACGGCGTTCACGTCGACCGTGGGGCTGGGCGCGGGCGGGCTCGCAGCCGCGCTGACCGTCGTCAGCATCAGCGGGACCTCCACCGACGTCGCCCCGTTCGCAACCACCGCGGTGATGTTCCACATGCCCTCGAGCGAAAGGTTCGTGCCCGTCGCGGAGAAGACCCCCGGGCTCGTCTGCGACGAGATCGAGTCGCGAGCTCCCGACGTCAGCGCGAGGGGGCGTGAAGCGCAGCGACACGCCGCTGACGCCGCCACCGGTGCGCCCGTGTCGTAGTCGGTGACGCTGGCCGTGAACGTGTCCAGGCCCGCCGCTCCGGGCACGACGACGAGTCGCAGGCGGACCGAGGTCCCGAAGTCGTTGCCGTCGGCGATCATCGGCGACGGGGTCGGCCGGAGCGTCGGACTCGGCGTCGTCCCGGCGGCCGGTCGTGCGCCGCCTCAGCCGCTGCGACCTCGACCGGGGGAGCGAGGTTGACGAGGCCTGCGGACAGCAGGACGACCGTGGCCCCGACGAGCAGCTCGACCGACCCGACGCGGCGCAGCCCGCCGAGCGTCGTGCCGGCCGCCGGCACGTTCCGGAAGTGGTTGGCCGCTCCCAGCAGGGCGAGCACGCCCAGGAGAGCGTCTTGACGATGACGAGCCGGCCGAAGTCGGTCGTCACGAGCCCGTCGAGCGTGCCGATCTCCGAGACCGCCCGGAGCAGCCCGTGACTGCCACGATCGCGATACCCGGCCGTGGCCAGCGCGAGAATCGCCGGGCGGCCCGTGCGGGTCTCGCGCCGGGTCGCGGCCCAGCGTGAGCAGAAGACCGGCGAGCCCACCGAGCCACAGCCCGACCGCGAGCACGTGGAGCGCTGCACCGCGACTGCGGTCGCGGCACCCGGTCCGGAGGCCGCGTGGCTCAGAAGCACGTCCGCGAGGAGCGCACCCGCGGCGCCGATCGCGACGAGGCGCCAGGGCAGCTCGCCTCCTGTGGCGCGCGCCGCGGCCGCGACGACGACGCCAACCCCGCCACGAGGAGCGGCACGGTCCGTTCCACGATCGCCGAGCCGAACGACGTGCCGGCGATCTCGTCGGGCGCAACTCCCGAGTCCGCGAGCTGCGCCGCCACGACCCGATGGTCCCGGCCGCGGCAGCCAGCCACGCGAGGGGCAGGAACCTGCTGGTCAGCCCCGTGGCCGGTGTGGCCACGAGGAGGCCGAATGCAGCCGCGCCGAGGAGCCCGATCAGGCCGAGGAACAGGAGCCAGCGTCCGGCGACGGCGAGGACCGACGGCACGGGCGTGCCGTCCGCAGGGCTCCCTGCCGTCCCGGCGCGTCGGACCGGCGCCCGGCGACGCAGGCGACGTGTCGACCCCGAAGGCGAATGAACCCGCCGCGGAATGCCCGTCCACCGCCGAGACCGTTCGCCAGGCGACCGTGTAGACACCGGGACCCAGCGGCGTGAGCGGCACCGTGAGCGTCGTCGGATCGCCCGGCACGACCGCTGCAGGGCCACTGCTCACGACATTCCCGCCCCGGTCGAGCACCTTGACCGACGAGAGCTTCGGGTCCGGGGCTTCTCCGAACGTGATCGTGACGACCGTCGGGGCCGTGGAGAGCGTCGCGCCGGCGCCCGGGACCGAAGACTGCGGCAATGAGTGCGCCGAGTGCTGTGCCGGCCACGAGCAGCGCCGCGGCGAGCGCAAGCGCAGCCGCGACGCCACTCCTGGCGACGAGCACGGGGATGCCTACGCCCCGCCGGCCGGGCGGCGGCGGGTTGCCGCGAACAGCCCGGCGGCACCCAGGATGACACCGAGGGCGCCTATCCCGATCGCGACGACGAGGGCGGCGGTCGCCGCGTCGTGGGCCTGGTTGGCGGCGGCCTGGGCTGCGGCCGCTGCCGACTGAGCCGAACCCGCCGTCGTCTGCGCCGCCGCCGCGGCGGCGTTCGCCGCATCGGCGGTCGAGCCCGCCTGCTGCGGAGCCGCGGATGCGACGGCCGCGACCCGAGCGTCGAGGCGGTCGAGCCGGGTGGTGATCTCGGTGGCCGTCGGCACCTTGGCCGGGAACTGGACGTCCGTCGGGTCGCCGGCGGCGTTGAAGGTCGAGTCGCTCGATGTTGCCGTCTCGTCGACGGCGGTGTCGTGGATCTTGCCGGTCAGATGGAACGTGTAGTCGCCGGGCACCGTCGGAATCAGCGAGGCCTCGTAGTCGCCCTGCACCCCGAGCCCTGTGTCCGCGTCGTACATCGGCACCAGGTCGAGCGCCTGCGGACGACTGGCCGCCAGCAGTCACGACGACCTTGAGGTCGCCTGCGGCGAGGTCCGTGACGGGCTTGCCCTTGCTGTCCTTGACCACGACCTGCACGGCGTTGAGCTGCGCCGACGTAGGTCGGCTCGTGGACCCACCCGAGGGCCACGCTGTACGGCCCGAAGTCCTTCAGGATGTGAGCCTGGGCCGAGCCGACGACCAGAGCCACGGCAACGGCTGCGACGGGGACGGCCGCGGCCACACGGCGAATCCGAATAGCGCGCATGGGAACCTCCGAATGACGCCTGCCGACCACGGGTCGGGAGGCTCGGACGCATGGGAGGAAAGCCGGGGGCCGTCACCGACCGCCCGGGCGGCCGCACCCGAGACTCCTCGCGAGCGCGGCCTAGCGCGCGGCGAGAGGCGGGGCTCTCCCGGTGATCCGGCTGCGAGCGATCGCGGCGTGGCTGCGATCGACCCACGCGATCCGTGGTCGCCGCGCGGGTGAGCGGTCGCGTCCCCAGCGGGCACGCGCGGCGGCAATCAGCGCGACGAGGACGTCGCGGCGCCACCGGTACAGGGCCTCGACGAGCGCCGCCGCAAGCGCGGTGAGGGCGAAGACCGCCAGGGCGAGGTGGTACTCGCCGGATCCCAGGACGCCCAGGCCGGGGGCTGGCAGCCCGGCGGTAACGCGTTCGAGGTTCTCCGCTCCCACGAACACGACGAGGGAGCAGCCAAGGATCTGCAGCCAGGCGCGGACGAGGTCTCTTCCAAGCTCGCGCGTCCCGCCGTGGGCCGGGTTGGTCGCGACTCCGTCGAGGTCGTGGGCCAGCCGTGACAGCTGCAGGAGCCGGGCGGCTGCGGCGATGGCGAGCGCGGCTGCCAGGATCGCGACGAGGATCAGGGTGGCCGTCCACTGCGGACCGTGCCCCGTCCGGGCAAGGGCCTCGCCGGCATTCTGGTCGTACGTGACCAGGAACGTGAGGTTGTGGGCCAAGGCGAACACGACAAGCGCCAGCGCACTTGTCCTCACCCGATCTCGCCAGACGTGCCGCGTCACGCGCGCACTCTACGCGAGGGGAGGCTCGCACGCCACGGAGACCCATGCACAGGACGCCACCCGGCCATACTGGCGGGGGGAGGAGATCATTTGGGGATCATCAGGCGCCCACGCAGGACCTGGCTCGTGGCCGCCCCGATCGCCGGATCGGTGCCGCCGCCCGACCACTTTGGCCCGCACAACGCCGTCGAGTGGGTCATCTGGATTGGTGCGATCGTCGTCGTCGGCTTCATCCTCTGGCGTGCCGTCGTGGGGCGCCTTCCGCCCGAGTGACCCTCAGCCTCGTTGTAGAGTGCGCCAGACGTACAGGGGGGAACCATGTTCCAGCGAACGATCGGGATGGCGATCGGCAACGGCCTGGCAGCCGACCTGCTGACGAGGATCAACGCGGATCTCGCTCCGCCGATCGCGGCGGCCCCGGGCTTCCTCGGCTACTACGTCGTGAAGGTCGACGACGCGACAGTGATCACGACGCGGATCTTCGAGGACAGCGCCTCGATGGATGCCGAGACGGCGGCCACCAGCGCGGTGTCCGACGCGATCGCCGCCGACTTCGGGGTCACGATCACGGCGATCGTCAACGGAGAGATCGGCGTCGGCGTCAACTTCGGACCCCGATCCGTCTTCCAGCCGTAGCCGCTCGCACGCCCACGGGCTCGGTCCGCCGCCAGTCCGTCCGTTGCCGCCAGTCCGACATGCCGCCAGTCCGGGCTTGACAGCCCCGTAGACTGGCCAGCAGACAGGTTCCGGCCGCGTGGGGCGGGGCTACCGGGTGGGGGGCAATGGCGAGTCTCGGTGACGTGCTCGTGGCCGCGGCGCTGGCGTATGCCAGGGCGCGCCTGCAGGAGCTGCGCAACGAGGCGCTGACCGACGCCGACCAGCTCGCCCAGGCGCTGGGCCTCGGACCGTTCCTGGATCCCCCCCGCGGCGCGATCGAGGGCCACCTCACCGGTGCGCGCGACGAGCTCGACCTGGGCGCCGGCGCCCTCGGGGCAGCGGACGCGATGGGGGCCGCGAGCCACTTTGCCGCGGCGCTCGCGCACGTCGACGCGGCCGTCACCCTCGCCGGCGGAGGCTCGCTGACCGACTTCCTGCAGCAGGCGATCGACTGGGAGTCGGTGGTGCCCACCGGGCTCGCGGCGCAGCTCGACCTGCAGCGCACGCCAACGCTCCAGGTCCAGGACGGCGCGCTCGTCTTCGGGATCGCGACTGCCGGCCCCGTCGCCCTGGCCCCGCCGCCGCTGGCGGCCGGCTTCCGCAGGGCGTCGATCGAGGCCCGGCTCCGGCTGGATGGCCAGGCTCCGCCCTTCTCCGCGGCGCTCGGCCTGGAGGGCGCCGAGATCGGGGTCGGCGGCGGGCCGATCGGCGCGCTGCTCGCCGGGGCAGCGGGTTCCGTGGAGGCCGACATCCTGGTCGGGGTGGACACGTCGAACGGCCTGACCCTCGGCGGCGGCGTGTCGCACCGCATCGTCCTGCCGGCACGCCCCAAGCTCCCGGGCCTCGACGTGCGGGGCCTGCTGCTCGAGCTGCCCGACGGCGTCCCGGATGGCATCGACATCGGGGCATCCATCGCGGTATCCCTCGGAGGCGTGATCCAGGCCTCGGTCGAGGGGGCGGGCGTCCGCCTCGCGTTCGACCCGGCGGCGGTCGCCGCCGGCGCCAACCCGGTCGCGGTGGGGCTCAAGACGCCCTCCGGCATCGGGCTCTCCCTCGACAGCGGCATCGTGCGCGGCGGCGGCTACCTGGACCAGCGCGCCGGCGGGTTCGGGGGCGCCCTGCAGCTGCGCCTGGGGCCGGTCGAGGTCAACGCCGTCGGCCTGCTGACCCTCGAGCCGGCGTTCGCCCTCGTCGTGGTGATGTCGATATCGTTCCTGCCGCCGATCGACCTGACGTTCGGGTTCACGCTCAACCGGGTCGGCGGCATCGTCGGTGTCGAGCATCGCCTCGACAACGAGGCGCTGAGGGCCGGCATCGCGAGCGGCGCCCTCGACCACGTCCTGTTCCCGGACGACCCGGTCGGCGCGGCGCCGGCAATCCTGCAGACCCTTGAGCTCGTCTTCCCGGTCGAGTCCGGCGCGATCGTGATCGGGCCGATGGTCGAGATCGGCTGGGGACGGCCGGTCAGCTTCGTGACGGCGCAGCTCGGGGTGATCCTGTCCCTGCCCGACCCACTCGTCGTGATCATCGGGCGGGGCCGCGTCACGCTGCCCGCGCCCGACCTGCCGATCATCGACCTGCGGGCCATCCTGTACGGTGAGATCACGCCCGACCACCTGCTGATCCTGGTGTCGCTCGACGGCTCGCGGATCGCGGGATTTGCCGTCGGTGGCGACTTCGGCTTCCTGCTGCGCTGGAGCGGTGGCGCGGAGTTCGCGATCTCGGCCGGCGGGTTCCATCCCCGCTACCAGCCCCCGCGCGAGCTCGCGGGGATGCATCGCCTGAGCATGGATCTCTCGCCCCCGGCGATCCTCCAGCTCCGGGCGGAGTCCTACTTCGCGCTGACGTCCAACAGCGTGCAGCTCGGAGCGCACGTCGAGATGTCGGCCGACATCGGCGTGGCCGACATCAGCGGGTACTTCGCCTTCGACGCCCTGGTCGAGTTCGCGCCGCGCTTCATGTTCCTGATCGACCTCGGCATCGGCCTCAAGGTGCACGTCTTCGGGGAGACGCTGTGCGGGGTCCAGATCCAGCTGCACCTGGAGGGCCCCGAGCCATGGCGGGCGCAGGGCAGCGCAGAGGTCGAGGTCCTGTGGTGGTCGGTCTCCATCGACGTGGGACCCTTCACGTGGGGCGACGACCGCAACCCGCCGCCCCTGCCGGCCGACCCGCGCCTGCTGGTGCACGCGGCCCTCGACCACAACCCGGGGTCCTGGCAGGCGATCGTCCCGCCCGATGCCGACCGCGTCGTCCGCCTGCGGCCTGCGCCGGCCAGCGAGACCGACGTGACCGTGCACCCGATGGGGCTGTTCGACGTCCGCCAGCACGCCGTCCCGCTGGAGACCGTGGTCGCGCGCGTGGGCCCCAACCCGGTGCCCGACGGCCAGCGCCGGGTGCATCTCGGCGTCCCCCAGGTCGACGGCAGCAACGCCGGCGCCCTGAGCGAGGTCACGGAGCTGTTCTCGGCGGGCCAGTTCCTGGACCTCACCGACGACGAGAAGCTGTCGCGGCCGAGCTTCGAGCCGATGCCTGCCGGAGCCCGCATCCGTCCCCCGGGCGAGACGGCTCCGTTCGCGGCGTCGCGGCAGGCGGACCTCCGCTACGAGACCTTCGTCTGCGACGACGACGCGATGATCGGCAAGAAGAGCCAGCCGGCGTCCGACGGTCTCTTCACGCTGTCGAGGGCCCTGGTCCTGGCGGCCGGCGCCGCCGGACGCAGCGAGCTGCGGGCACGGTCGCGGTACGCCAGCGCACCGGATCCGATCGTCCTGGCGGACGCCGGCGAGGTGCTGGTGCGATCGAAGGTCACCCTGGCCGCGACGGCGTCTCCTGTCACGGGCTACACGCATGCGGCGGAGACGGCCCTCGCGGCCGACCTCCAGCTGGTGCGGCTGGGGGCCGGCTGATGCCCGACACGCTGCGCTCGCTCGCCGGCGACCTCTTCAGGGACGCCGACGTCATCACGTCCTTCGCGAAGCCGCTGGCTCCCGAGGAGCTCGTCCTCGAGCGCTACGTCTTCCTGCCGCACTCGCGGACCGGGATCGCGGCCGCGCTGACCGCGCCGTTCCGCTGGGACGCCCAGGCGGAGGCCGCCGTCACGATGCGCGTCCCGGTGATCGACGATCGCGGGGCCCTGGACGCCGAGATGACCGTGAAGGTGCACGGTCCCGTGGCGGTCACCGAGATCGACCCTCGGCAGGTCATCCGGACGCTGCCACGGGCGGACGCCGACAACGCCGAGGTCGACGACCTCGTCCACGTCGAGTTCGACCGCCCGGACCTGCCGTGGCTCTTCACGCCGACCGGCGTCGACGGCGACGGGCACCTGGTACCGTGGATCACCCTGGTGGTGGCCGAGCGCTCCCGGGTCATGTTCCTGGAGCGGCACGGCCTCACGACGCGGGCCAGGATCCGTCGCGACCAGCTCCAGCCGCTCGGCGACGCCTGGGCCTGGGCCCACGCCCAGGTGATGGGCGCGAAGGGTGCCACGCCCGACGCGCCGCCCACGCTCGAGCAGCGGCTGGCTGAGGCCAACGCCGCCCACAACCTCTCGCGGCTGGTCTGTCCGCGGCGCCTGGAGCCGCACCGGGCCTACGTCGCGTGCGTCGTGCCAACCTTCCTGGTGGGCGTCCAGGCCGGGCTCGGCCTGCCGCCGACGACGGAGCTCCTGGACCCTGCCTGGGGGACCGCCGCAGACTTCGGCGCGGGCGACCCGACGGCCATGGTCGACCTTCCCGTCTACTTCTCGTGGCAGTTCTCGACGGGAGATGCCGGCAACTTCGAGAGCCTCGCCCGAAAGGTCCGTCCCGCGGTCGCACCGCCCGGCGTCGGCCGCCGGCGCGTGGACGCGACGCGCCCCTGGGCAGGACTCGAGCTGGCGCCCGCGGACCCTGGCGCCGAAGTCGTGGTCCAGGGACCGGTCGTCTCGCCGCAGGACCCGCCGGAGGCACCTGCGGGCGACTGGCCCCCGGAGGCGCAGCAGCACTGGGCCCAGGGCGTGACCGACGAGCTGGTGGCGAGGTTGAACCGCCCCGACGTCCAGGCCCACGAGCCGGATCCGGGCCCGCCGCTCGTCGGTCCGCCCCTGTACGGCAGCAACCACGCCCGTCAGCCGCGCATCGACGTCGCCGAGCCGGAATGGTTCAGCCAGCTCAACACGGAGCCGCGCCACCGGATCGTCGCCGGGCTCGGCACCCGGGTCGTCCAGATGGACCAGGAGGACCTCGTCGCCGCGGCCTGGAACCAGGTGGGCGACGTGGAGGCGGCCAACCGGGCCCTGCGACTTGCCCAGCTCGCCATGCACGTCGGTGGATCGCTCCATCGGCGCCACCTCTCGCGGTTCGGGGACGCGGCGGTGGTGAGCGTCTCCGAGCGCGTCCACGCCAAGCTCCTCGACGCCCCCGATCTCAGCGTGTGGGCGGCCATCCAGGCGAGCAGCCTTCCCGCGACGGTCACGAGCGGCTCGTTCCGCCGGCTGGCGCGCGTCCGCGGACCGCTGGCCCGCGCTGCCCTCCCGGATCGCCCGGCTCGCGCAGCCGCGGTCGAGTCCCTGACGGTGCTCCCCGATCGCCTCACCCGCGACTGGGTGCGCGTCTCCGATGGCCCGGACGCCGTCGGCCGGCTCAGCCCCATGGCCCAGGCGCTGGTGAGCGAGGAGGTGGCGGCCCGCATCGCCCCGGGCGTCGATCGGCAGGAGCTGGTCAGCCGGTGGGATTCGGAGCTGGCGCGGCCTTCCCTCTCCGACGCGCTCACCCCCGAGAATCTCGACGGCATCGATCCGACTGCCCTCGTCGACGTCGGGCGTTCCCTGGCCGGCTCGATCATCGGGCGCCTGGTGGCCACGGCCCCGACGCTCGCGGAGGTCGAGGCGGATCGCACGGCGGCCTACGGAGCCGCATCGCACGCCGTCATGCTGCGCGCGGTCGTCGACGCAGCCGGCGGGGATGCGTACCAGCTCCCCGTGCTCGAGGTCAAGCGGCTCGGGCTGGACGGAGCCGTCGACCCGAAGGATACGAGCCGCGTGCTGGTCAGCGGCGCGACGCTCCTCGGCCTCGCCGAGCGCCTGCTCGGGATGGCGCGACAGCTCGATCCCCAGCTGCCGTTCGACGAGATCGGGGGGATGGCCGCTCGCCTTCGCGACGTCATGCAGGGCGGATCGCGCATCGAAGGCGTCAGCCTGCGGGACGGCCTGGCCGCGATCGGCGAGCGCGTGGTGATCGACGACCCGCTGGTCGATCCTCCGCGCGCACGGCTGGACGCGCCTGCCCTCGAGATCGTGGCACGGCTCGATCCTGCCATCAGCGTGCCGGCACGGGTTGTCGGCCGGATGACGGCCGGCTCCGGCCGGGTGCCGTCGTGGCTTCGACCGGACTGGTTCGACGACGGCCGGATCGAGCCGGTCATGGCCTACCCGCGGTTCGCCTATCCGATGTACGAGCCCCTGAACCGGTACGACCGCGAGTGGATGATCCCCGGCCTGGGGCTCATCGAGCGCCCGGACATGGCGACGCTCCTGCGGACCAACAACCGCTTCATCGAGTCCTACCTCGTGGGGCTCAACCACGAGATGGGCCGCGAGCTGCTGTGGCGGGAGTACCCGACCGACCAGCGCGGGACCTACTTCAGCTCGTTCTGGACCGGCCAGCCCGAGCTGGGCGCCGACATGAACGACCCCTCGTGGCGCAGCGGGGAGCTGGGCACGCACGTGCGCCAGGATCTCGACGGCCGGCTCGTCTTCCTGGTGCGCGCCGAGCTGGTGCGCCGGTACCCGGGCCTCGTGGCGCACGCGGCCCTCCAGGCGTCGCTCGACGCCGACGGCATCCCGCTGTTCACCGCGGCCTCTCCCGTGCAGACGCTCTTCCACGTGCTGCTGCCGCCGAACGTGCTGCTCGTCGGGTTCTCCCTGACCAGGGAGGCGATCCAGGCACCGGGGCAGACATGGTGGTTCACCCTCTCCGAGAATCCCACCGAGCCGCGCTTCGGACTGGACGATCAGCCGGTCCCGGACCAGGTCCTCACCCGCGACGGCCTGGCCTGGCAGCACTTCGGCGTCCTGCCGGGGGGCTTCCTGGCAGCCGGGCGCGGCCCGGCCGGCTCCTTCGACGGCTCGGTCTGGGGCGAGAGCAGCGCGTCGAACGCGTACCTGCTCTTCCAGCTGCCCGCGCGAGCGGCGTTCTCGGCGCTGAAGATGATCGCCGGAGCGATTCCCTGATGGCCGACCTCGGCGCGGCACGCGCGTCCCTAGCGGCGGCGATCGGCCGCCGCGACGAGCTGGCGGCCCAGCTTGCCGATCTCGGTACCCAGCTCGCGGCCGAGCGCCGCCAGCTCGCGGCATTCGAGGCCAGCGGGGCCATCGATGCCGCAGCGACGTCGCGGGCGCGGATCGCCGACCTCGTCGCGTCGCGCGCAACCCCGACGCGCGACCT
Source organism: uncultured Chloroflexia bacterium (assembly GCA_963776285.1). GTDB lineage: Bacteria > Chloroflexota > Limnocylindria > Limnocylindrales > CSP1-4 > CTSoil-043. Next base: position 620,182 of record CAVZLW010000007.1, on the reverse strand, counting down.
CGCCGCCCTCCACGACGCGGTCGCGGCCGAGATCGGCGGCCTCCTGGGCACCGACCTGGCGCTCGAAGCCAGCGTGCCGCTGGTCCTGCTCCCGGTGCGCGTCGAGGTGCGCAGCACGGCGGACCAGGCAGCGCTGCGCGTGCGCATCTACCCCGACGCGGTCCACACCGAATCGCTGGACGAAGGGCTGACCGATGCCGAGCGCACGGCCGGGATCGCGTACTGGACGCAGGTATGGTCGACCGGCGACCCGGAGGCGCCGTGGCCGGCGCTCCAGGCCGCGACCGGCGCCGCGCGGGCGCCGTGGGTCGCCGAGGCGCTGCGGCCGGCGAACCTCGCCCAGCGCCCGGCCGAGCCGCCCGCGTTTCCCGCGACGGCGCCCCGGGGATCGCTTCCCGCCGTTGCGCGGACGCTGCCGGACCGCTTCTTCGTCCGGGTCGAGCAGGACGGCGCGGCGCCGGCCACCGTCCACGGCGGTCCGATCCCGGACGAGCTGCCCGTCGGCCTGGGCGACCGCGACGACCTCACCGCCCTGCGCATGGACGGCGCGGACCTGCCTCCCATCGACGCGTCGCTCCGCTGGCTGGTCGACTACGCGGAGGCCGAGCGGGTCGGGATGGCGGTCACGGTCCCCCTGCCGGTCGCCGGGCGACCGGTGCGCCGCCTCCTCGTCTACGGCGTCCGTGCGGCGCTCGAGCCCCAGCTCGCCGCCCGCCGGCTGGGAGGCACGATCCGCTCGCACCGGTTCACCGACGGCGCCGAGTTCGTGGCGCAGGGCACGCCCACCAACAACACCGATTCGGCGCGCGCGGCCTGGAGCCGGCGCACCCCGCCCGGCCCCCCCGACCTCGGCGACCGCCAGGCCCACGAGGCCGACAACGCATCGGTGCTGGCCACCGCCCTGGGCCTCGATCCCGGGCTGCTGGAGTCGCTGCCGAACGGCGGCGACGCCGAGCAGGGGCGTGCGGCGGCGCTGAACCGCCTCCTGTGGGCGACGACCTGGGGCGAGGCGATCGAGCACCTCACGCCGGCAGGCCGCGCCAACGGCGACGCGCGCCTGGATTCGGCGGCGCTGGACGAGGTCCGCGACCACTGGATCCGGCACGTCCGCGGCCGCGGGCCGCTGCCGGCGCTGCGGCTCGGACGGCAGCCATACGGGGTGCTGCCCATCGTCGTCACCAGCGCAGCCGCATGGCAGCCGTCCCCGGACGGCGGGGTCGTGGAACGCCGGCTCGTGCCGTTCCTGGACGGCGCCCTGCGCTGGATGTGGACCGCCGCGCAGGCCGACGTCCCCAGCATCATGAACGGGCCGCTCGACGAGATGCTGCCCAGGATCCTGGGGACCGACGCGACCCTCGAGGCCCTTCGCGTGCGGACGGCGCTGTCGCCCGACCCGTCCCTCGAGACGGCGATGGCGCTGACGATCCCGGACGCCGGCGCCGGCACGGCCCAGCACCAGGTTGCCACCGTGGCGCTGCTCCTGGGTGGCGTGTCCGAGGACGCGCTGGGCGATACGCCGCTGGGCACGAAGACGCGTGCCCTTGCCCTGCCGCTCGTGCACGAGGGCGACATCGACTTCATCAACGGGCTCCTGGAGCCGGACCCGCCGGACCGGCCGGCGCTGAGCGTGCTGCAGGTGCTGCTGGGCCACGCCGTCGAGCTCGAGCGCCACGTCCGGGCGGCCGACACGGACGCCGAGGGGTTCGGACTCTTCCACGAGGTGGTCGCCAGCGCCGAGGTCGACGTCGACAAGGGGGTCCTGTCCACCGCACTCAAGGCGATCCAGGACGGCGAGCTCGAGACGGGGGAGATCGGCGACGCGGCCGAGCAGGTGACGAGGGCGGTCGGGCGGCTCGACCGCAACGCGCTGGCCGACCGGCATCCCATCCCCGCCCTCCGGCCGATCTCGACGCTGCAGCAGATCGCCGGTCCGGCGCCCCAGCTGGCGCGCCTCCGGGCCGACAACACCGGCCTCCAGCTCGTCGGCGAGGTCTTCCAGCGAGCGCGCTGGGCGGCCGCCTTCCGCGACGCCCTGCGCATCCTGGCGGCCACGGAGTCGATCGACGAGCGGCGACTCCTGCTGGCCGAGACGCTCGACTGCTGCTCCCACCGCCTGGATGCCTGGCTGACCTCCGTCGCCTCCCGCCGCCTCGACGGCATCCGCGCGGGCGGCGCCACGGGCACCTTCATCGGCGCCTACGGCTGGCTCGAGAACATCCAGCTCGCCACGCCGGCGCCGGCGGGGCAGGTCGATGGTCGCGACGTCCTGCGCGACGGCGCCGACGGCGGCTACATCCATGCGCCCGGACTTGCCCATGCTGCGACGGCGGGAGTGCTCCGCAGCGGCCGGCTCACCCACCGCCGCGGCGACCCGGGCGCCGAGCCGCTCGACATCGACCTCTCCAGCACGCGCACGCGCGACGCCCTCACCCTTCTCGACGGCATGCGCCACGGGCAATCGCTTGGCGCGCTGCTGGGCTATCGCCTCGAGCGCCGCCTCCACGATCGATCGGGGGCCGGCCTGGAGCTCGATCGCTTCATCTACGTCCTGCGGACGCTGGCGCCGCTGCGAGGCGGCAAGCTGACGGACCCGGGCCAGCCGGTCGAGGAGAGCCTCGCGGCGTCCGACGTCGTCGACGGGCTGCGCCTGATGGAGATCGCCCCGGCCGTCGTCGACGCCGCGCTCGTCAACGGGCCGGCCGACAACCGCTATATCCCGCCGGGCTCGTGGCAGGGGGCGACGCCGGACGAGCTCGCCGCGGTCAGGGCGGCGATCGACGAGCTGGAGCGAAGCCACGACGCGGTCGCCGACCTGCTCCTCGCGGAGTCGGTCCACCAGCTCGTTAGCGGCAACCCGAACCGCGCCGCGGCGACGCTGGACGTGCTCGGCGCCGGCGAGGCCGTGCCGCCCGAGCCGGACGTCGTGCGCACCCCGCGCACGGGCGTGCCGATCCAGCACCGGCTCGCGGTGGTCGTCGCCGTCCCGCAGCCGGCGGGCGCCGCCGGCTGGGCTGCCGGCGCTGCCCGCGCCGCGGCCGAGCCGCGCCTGGAGGCATGGGCCCAGGGCGCGCTGGGCGATCCGTCGACGATCCCGCTCGCCCAGGGCGACCCGCGAACGCTCGCGGATGCCGGCCTGTCCGCCCTCGACGTCCTGTACGACGCCGACGGCGACAGCGTGGCCGCGAGCACCCTGGCCGTCCGCGTCCGCCGGGCAATCCCCGACCTCGGCGCGGACCTGGCACCCCTGGCGGCCACGTGGGAGATGGCGGGGATGCTCCACGCCAGGATGGTGGCCGCGCGGCCGCTGGACGTCGCCGACGTCGGCCGGGCAACGGAGGACGGCGCGATCGGGCGCCGGCCGGACACGGCCGAGTGGCTGGGCCGCGCGACGCTGGCCACCGCCGCCCTCAGGGACGCGATCGCGGCTCCGGACACGATCGCCGCGCTCGCCCCGGTGGATCCCCTGCAGCTCGATGGGCTGGACGCCGTCCAGCAGGCCGCAGCCATCGCGGCGCACGACGCGGCCGTCGCGGCCCAGGCCGCCGCCGTTGCCGTCATGCTCGAGGCGCTGGCGCCATTCGGGGTGCGGCCGCCGCCGAAGACCGGCGCCGGAGAGCCCGGCGATGAGGCCGCCGCTGTCGTCGCGCTGGTCCAGGAAGCCGCCCAGCGGGTCGCCGCGGCCGAGGCGATCCTCGCGCGCGCGGCCGGCCCGGCGGCCTCGGCCGAGCTCGCGTCGCAGGCCCTGGGCGCCGTCTTCGGCCGGGACTTCGTCTCGGTTGCCGTGATCCTTCCCCCGCCCCCCGGCGAGGCCGACCTGTGGACCGGCGCCGTGGGAGACGCGGGCGTGAGCGTCCAGGCGGGAGCCGACATCCGACCCTGGCTGGCCCGGATGGGCAGGCTGCGGGCCAGCGTCTCCGCGTACGGCGAGACCGTGCTCGTGCGCGAGGCTGTCGGACGCCGGCCGGTGATGCGGGTCGTGCAGTCGCCGGCCGGCGCGTTCGCGACCTGGGTCGGCCTGCCCTTCCCCGGGTCACGGCCGCCCGACGTGCCGCTGGCGAGCATGGTCGCGGAGCTGGCCGGCGCGACCTCCGGCGGGCCCGGGCCGGACCTCGCGGGGGCCGTGGCGGGCCTGGTGCTGGACGAGTGGACCGAGGTCGTGCCGCGGCGCGTCCTGCGCGGGGACCCGCGGGACCCCGCCGTGCAACCCGAGCTCGTCGACGTCGTCACCACCGGCGTTGCCCTGAACGCCAACGCACCCGGCGCACGCCCGCCCCAGGCCATCCTCGTCGCCTGCAGCGCCGATGGGGCCGACTGGACCGGCGACCGCCTCGTCGACGTGCTGGGCGAGGCGCTGGCGCTGGCCCGCATGCGCGGCGTCACCCTCGAGCAGGTGCCCTTCGTCGCGCGCTACCTGCCGGCCCTCTATTTCAGGGACTGGTCCTTGCAGGGCGAACCCGTGCTCGACTTCCGGGTCCTGGCCAAGGAGTTCACCTCGGAAGCCATCCTGAAGTACTCCGTCGTGAAGGGCTGACCCATGCCTCTCCCGTTCATCAGCACCGACGTCTTCGCGGCGATCCGGTCGTTCGCCCTCCTGGATCCCCCGTCGTGGACGCGCCTCGAGCCCCAGAGCAGCTCCGGCGACCCGCGTCCCGGGATCGAGGCTCGGGTCCACGATCCGCTCTGGCTGCTGGCCCGCCAGTGGCAGCTCGGCGAGTTCGAGGGCGAGGACGCCGGCACACCCCTGACGGTCCGCGTCGTGACGAACACCGTCGCCATCGATCGCTGGGCTCCGGGCGACACGGGGGAGGTGCAGATGCTCGGCCGCGTCCAGCAGGACCTCCTGGAGCCCCTCGTCGAGCGAGAGCCCGGTGAGCGCCGCGAACGCCGGCGGGCCCGGGCTGCGGGCACGGGCGGAGGCCGGAGCCGCCCTGCTCGCGTCGCTCGACGACGGAGGGCCGTCGCCGCACCGGGATGCCATCATCGCGGCCTGCCCGCTCGACGTCGATCCGGCCCACCACCCCGATGGTGGGCATGCCGCCCTGGATCCGGCCTGGGTCCGCCTCGTTCGCCTGCTGGGCGGCCGCGCCGCAGACGGCGAGCTGCTGTGCGCGGCGTTCGAGGCGGCCGGCGGCGACCTGCCCCCATTCCTGGTCCCGGTGGACGCCGTCGAGGGCGAGGCCCTCAAGCAGAAGCTGGCGAGCTGGGCCGCGTGGTATCGCGCCGAGGTGTCTCCCCCGCCGGGCGGCGGGGAGGCATGGGTGGGCCGGCGGCTGGAGTACCGCTTCCGCGTCGCCGCCGGTCCCGAGGACGGCGGCCAGGCCGTCCTCGAGGCCCCGGCGCATGCCGGGGGCGACATCGACTGGCACAGCTTCGACGTCGTTCCCGGCGGGAAGCTGGCCGGGCCGGCCGGAGCCGAGCCGCTGCCGGGTGGACGCGAGGTCCATGCGGTGCTCGCCAGCCCCCTGCGCTACCCCGGGATGCCAGCCGACCGCTACTGGGAGATGGAGGATGGCAGGGTCGACGTCGGCGTCGTGGAGGCCGAGCCGTGGGACCTGGCACGGCTGCTCGTGGCCGAGTTCGCGCTCACCTACGGCAATGACTGGCTGGTCGTGCCGCTCGACGTGCCGTTCGGAACGCTCACCACGCTGGAGTCGGTGGTCTACACCACGACCTTCGGCGAGAGCTTCGTGGTCGCGCCGACCGGCACTGCGAGCCCCGACGCCGACTGGCGGATGTTCACCCTCACGACCTCCGACGGGACGGGCTCCCGGGACGGTCTTCTCGCACCCCCCAGCGCGGTCAGCGTCCAGGACGGGCCGCCGCTCGAGGAGGTGCTCTTCCTGCGCGACGAGATGGCGAACATGGTGTGGGCCGTCGAACGGACCGTGCGGGGCCCGAGCGGCATCGCCCGCGACCGGTCTCGCGAGCGCGACGACCCGGGGCCACCCGATCCGGGAGCCGTCCTCACGGCCGAGCTCGACTACGTTCTCCAGACCGGCGTGCCGGCGCGCTGGATCCCGTACCTCCCGCAATCGAACGGCTATCGCTCGATCCATCTCGTCCAGGGGGCGATGCCGGGCCCGGACGGCGCCGCCGTGCTGCCGCTCGGCGCGGTGCTGCGGGATGCGGGCGTCTCGGCTCTCGAGGACGCGGAGGTGCCGCGCGAGGGCGTCCTGGTGCGCCGGGTTCCCTCCGCGACGCGGCGGACCGACGGCACCTACCTGCTCTGGACGACGCTCCGGGTGACCACCGGGCGCGGCGAGGGCGCCAGCCACCTGGCCTTCGACGCTGCCGTCGACCGGCATCGCCGCCGCTGACGCGACGCTGCCTCAAGCGGGCTCGAGGCGACCCCGGAGCAGGTCGGCGCCGTCGGCGCCGCTGAGGCGGTAAGCCCACCCCGGGCCGTCGCGCCATGCCGTGGAGGCGAGCGCGGCACCGCGCTCGGCCGGGCGCAGGTACTCCATGCGATACCGGCGCGGCAGGCCGGCGACCGCGGATTCTCCGTCGGCGCCGGCAGCGATGACGGCCTCCTCGAGCCAGTCGAGATAGACGCCGTTGTTGGCGTGGTTCAGAGGGTCCAGCTCGCGCAGGCGCGGCGAGAACCGGAGGGCCGACGTGTCCGGCGGCGCCGGCGGGAGATCGACGCGGATCGGCGCGAACGGGCCCGGCCCGTCGACCGGGGCGCGCTCCAGCTCCACCGGGATGCGGATCGGGACGCGGCCGTCGGTCATCACCCAGTCGATCAGGACGAGCGCGCGGAGACCGCCGCCGGCGCCCGTCACGTTCGTCTCGCGGCGGGCCATGACCTTGCGCGAGCCGGTCAGCCGCGTCGTGAGGGTGACCACCTCGCCGTCGGCGATCGGCGCCAGCAACCGCGCCTCGACCGCGCGGACGAGCCAGGCCAGGCCCTTCCCGAGGTACCAGGCGCGCGAGAAGCCGAGGGCCTCGGAGTGCCGCCACGCGACGTCCTGCACGTAGCCCAGGAGGGCCGACCCACGCAGCAGGCCGCCCGGCGTCGCCTCGTCGAAGCGAACCCGATACTCGGCCGCATGGCGCATCGGCAGGGCCGTCTCGGCGGGCCTCATCGCGGCTTGCGCCCCGCGAGGGCGTCGAGCGCCTCCAGCGTGACCACGACCGTTCCCTGCTTCGGCGCCGTCTGCTGCGCCAGGCGCACCGCGCAGCTGGTCCGGACGTCGTAGACGACCAGGCCGGCTCGCAGGGGGACCTCCTCTTCCGCCGCGTGGCGCCGGGCATCGTCGAGCTGGTTGAGGACGTCGGCGTCGATCCCCCGCGCTCCCCACTTGCAGTCCCACGCCTCGGCCCTCCCGGCGATCTCCACGGTGAGGTCGTACGGGTGGATCTCCGCGGCGACGCCGTCGAACAGGACGCGGCGCTCCCGGCGGACCGCCGGCTCGGCCGCCGCCCCGAGGCGCCGCCGGACCAGGACCTGCGCCAGCTCCTCGACGAAGGCGCCGCGGTACTGCGAGCGGGCCTGCTCGCCGCGGCCGGCGACCTCCAGGCCGGCCGCCAGGATCGCCTCGGCGCGCTCCCGCTCGGGTGCGTCCGGCCCCAGGACGGAGGGGAAGATCGAGCGCCAGGTCGACGCGTCGGTGGACTCCCCGTTCATGACGGCGCGCGCCATGAGCCGCTGGGGATAGGTCGCGTCGGCCGCCATGGCGGCGAGGCGCGCGACGAGAGGGTCGGCCTGGATCCCCGCGTAGACGACAGTCCGGGCGTCCCGTGCCGCGTCCTGGAAGCGCATCGTCAGACTCCGGCCGGTGTCGGGCCTGGCACGCTCGTGCCCGGGCCGCCGCCGAGGACGAGCTCGACGACGGCCGGAAACGTCGATAGCCAGTCGATCGCCCGGTGCGGGTCGGTGATCCGCGTGGTCTCCCCGCAGGCCGCGTCGATCGCGGCAGCGAGGTCGGGCGCCAGGACGGCGCCGAGATCGTCGCCGGCGGCGGCGCGGAGACGTGCACGTCCTGCATCGGCGAGGGCGGTGACGTAGGTCCACTCGTCCGCGATCGTCTCGCCGAGATCGGCCAGCGCATCGAGGGCCGCAAGGGCGGCGGCCAGCGCAGCGCCACGGGTGGCCGTGGTCGGGAGAGGCAGGGTCGGGCCGGACGGCGGGCCCGGGTCGGGGGGCAAGGCCGGAAGATGGTCGGACACCCCGCAAGGGTAGCGCCGCTCGGGGACGGGCGATCAGATCGCGTCGAGGCGGTCAGATGGCCTCGGGGCGGTCAGGTGGCGTGCGGGCTGCCGCGACTCCCCTTCTCCCGGGCGAGCACCTCGGCGCGCGTCGCGATCTCCTCGAGACGGCGCTGGCTCCTGGCATCCCAGGCGCCAGAGTAGACGGCCACGGCCGCGTGCCGGAGACGGGTGGCCTCGCTCCGCTCGTCGAGACGCTCCAGCGTCTCGACGGCGTCCAGCACGCGTCGATAGACGCGCGGCAGGACCTCCGCGATCGACGACTCCGGGTTCACGTCGGGAGCGTCGCTCGCGGCGCCGGGTGCGGGCCATCCCCCGAAGGTACCGGCGGCCCGGTTCAGTCGCCGGAGTGCGCCCCGGAACGGATCTCGAACCGCGCCAGCCCGCCGCCGGCGCGGCCCCAGCTCGAGACGACCTGGTCGACGCGTGCGTTCATAGGCCCGCGGGCGAGCTTCGGCGGAGCGCTTCCAGGTCCTCCCGGGGTCCTTCGGCCACGCAGCGGACCGAGCCATCCGGCTCGTTCGCGACCCAGCCGCGCAGGCCGTGCCGCCGGGCGGCGTCCAGGACGAACCATCGGAACCCGACACCCTGGACCCGCCCGACGACGGTCGCGTCGACCCGGGAGACGTCGTGGCTCCGTCCCGGGTCGTCGGGCGGGCCGAGTCCGTGCTGGCTCACCGGTCGAGGCCACGCCGAGCGCCGCGGGGCCAGGCGAGGACGAGCACGTCGACCAGCAGCTCCGGGTTGGCATTCGCCTCCAGCAGCTCTGCGGCGTCCACGAGGCGACCGGTGAACGCGGCTGCCGAGCCCGGGGGCGTCCCGGACGCGACGGCCTCGAGGTCGTCGAGGAGTGCCGGGTCCCGCACCGCGGCCCGCGACCCGGCTGCGACGACGGCGAGGTCGCGAGCGACGGCCGTCCAGGTGGCGATGAGCGTGGCAGCCGCCTGACGCCGTTCCGCCGGCGTGCCGCGAGCCGGGCGAGCGTCGGCGCCGGTCTCGACCGCCGCGGGGTCGCCAGCGTCCGGCGCCGCGGCGGCCGCGGTGTCGGCTGACGCACCGCCGAGGCGGACGAGGTCCGCCGATCGCGTGAGCAGCTCGCGGCCGGCCACCAGCCGCTCGGCAGTCCCCAACGCGGTCAGGTCGAGCAGGGACCTCGCAAGCTCCTCGCGCGCCGCGACGGCTTCGGGCGAGGCTGCGAGAGCGAGGGCCAGGCCCGGTCGGCCATCGGCGAGGCGGGCCAGGCGGGTCGAGCGAGGCGGCTCGACGCCGTGCTCCGCGAGCAGGCCCTCCATGGCTCGGACGCCGACGGGGCCCAGGCGCAGGACGGCAGTCCGCGAGCGAACCGTGGGCAGGAGGCGTTCGGGCTCGTCGGCGCACAGGACGAGCGTGGCGCCGGACGGCGGCTCCTCCAGCGTCTTGAGGAGGGCGTTCTGGGCATCCTCGTTGAGACGATGGGCGCCCTCGATGATGGCGACGCGGCGGGTTCCCTCCACGGGAAGGCGAGCCAGCTCCCGCAGGAGGTGGCGCACGGTCCCAGGATCGGGATCCTCGTGCTCTCCGATGCGCACCTGGCGACCAGGTCCCTCGGGAGCGAGACGATGGAGGTCCTGGTGCTCGCCGGCGTCGATCAACCGGCAGGATCGACAGGCACCGCACGGCCGTCCCGCCGGCTCAGCCGCGTGGCACAGGAGGCCGGCCGCCAGGTCAAGCGCGAGCGTCGTCTTGCCGACGGACGCAGGTCCGACGAGGAGGAGCGCCTGGGGCGCCCCGAGCCGCACCATGCGCTCGACGGCGGCGAGCGCCACCGCCTGGCCGCGGGTGGCGAACCGGGTGTCGCCGGCCGCGCGCAGGCGTGGACCCGGCCGCGAGCGCGGCGACGGTTCGACGGGCGAGCGCGCCCGAGCGCGTGCGGCCGACATCGACGAGACGGGCCCGGCGCCTCCCCGGGGTCAGGCCCCCTCGACGGCGGCCGGCTTGCGGGTGCGCGGCTTGCGGGCCGGCGCCTGCGGGGCCGGTGCGGCGGCCTCGGCCGGTGCCGCCCCTGTCGAAGCCGGTGCCTCGGCGGTCGAGGCGGCCGGCTTGCGGGTGCGCGGCTTGCGGGCCGGCGCCTGCGGGGCCGGTGCGGCGGCCTCGGCCGGTGCCGAGGCTGTCGAGGCCGGTGCCTCGGCGGTCGAGGCGGCCGGCTTGCGGGTGCGCGGCTTGCGGGCCGGCGCCTGCGGGGCCGGTGCTGCGGCCTCGGCCGGTGCCTCGGCGGTCGAGGCGGCCGGCTTGCGGGTGCGCGGCTTGCGGGCCGGCGCCTGCGGGGCCGGTGCTGCGGCCTCGGCCGGTGCCTCGGCGGTCGAGGCGGCCGGCTTGCGGGTGCGCGGCTTGCGGGCCGGCGCCTGCGGGGCCGGTGCGGCGGCCTCGGCCGGTGCCGAGGCTGTCGAGGCCGGTGCCTCGGCGGTCGAGGCGGCCGGCTTGCGGGTGCGCGGCTTGCGGGCCGGCGCCTGCGGGCCCGGTGCGGCGGCCTCGGCCGGTGCCTCCTGGCGCGCGAGCTTCTGCGCGAGCTGCGCTCGCAGGAGCTCCTCGAGCTCCGGCGGGACCTCGCTCCACGGCTCGGCCGAGGAGCGCCGCTCCGCGGCGCGGTCGCGGACGGGCGCCTGCTGGGGTGGGCGTTGGGGTCGCTGGCCGCCACGCTGCCCGCCCTGCGAGCTGCCCTGGCCGCCACCGCGGACGGCCTGCTCGGGCAGGCGGCTGCCGCCCCGGCCTCCGTAGCGCTCGCGGTCGACCGCGGCGGCGTAGGCGCCTCCGCGACCGCGCTGGCCGCCCCGCTGCCCGGGTCGCTGCGCGGTTCGGGCACCACGGCGCTCGGCCAGCAGGTACTCCGGGATCGCCGGCTCGTCGTCGTACTCCTCGTCCTCCACGGGCGTCCCTCGCGGGGCGCTGGGCACGCCGATCTGCGAGTCCCAGACCGACCCGAAGGCGGCGGGGCGCGGCGTCGGACGCACGGGCTCGCCGACCTCCGACACGACCTCCTCGGCGCCCTCATCCTCGTCGGCGGTGACCGGAGTCCCCTCGGGAACGGCCTGGTCCTGGTCCTGCCCGCGACCGCGACCGCGACCGCGACCGCCGCGGCGTCGGCGCCGGCGCCGGCGCTCCTCGCTGTCGCCGTCGGCCTCGCCGGTGACCTCGTGCGGGAGCTCGCCCTCGACGGCATCGGCCGCGACGACCACCTCGTCCTCCACGTCCTCGACCCCGGCGGCGGCGCTCTCGGCGAGCCGCGCCGCGGCCGCCTTCGAGAGCTTCTCGCCGGGAAGCGCCACCAGGGCTCCTCCCGCGGCGGCGACCGGCTCCGCCGCGAGGCGGCTGCCGCCCCGGCTCCGGCTGCGGGGCAAAGCGGCCGCGACGGGCGTCTCCTCGACCCGCTCGACCCGCTCCGTGCGGCTGCGGCCGCGGCTGCGGCCGCGGCCCCGACCTGTTCCCTCGGATTCCTTGTCGGGGACCTCGGTCATGGAGAGGTCCTCCTCGTCGGACGCGACACGGCGCCCGGAGACGGTCGAGCCCTTCTCCACCTTGGCCAGCTGCGTGATGTCGGTGAACTTGTCGGCGACCTCCATCAGGTCGGAGCTCGTGTTGCCCCGGAAGCTGATCACCTCGACCCGCACGCCGGTCTCCTGGACCGCGCGAATGGCGGGGGCGAAGTCCCCGTCGCCGGAGACGACGACCGCGACGTCGAGGTTGCGCGACGTCTTCATGAGGTCGACGACGAGCTCGATGTCGAGGTTTGCCTTCACCTTGCCGTCGCCGTACTTGCGGATGTCCTTGCTGACGACCTTGAAGTTGTTCCGGGCCAGGAAGGAATGGAAGTTCCGCTGGTTCTCGTTGTCGGGGTCGAGGCCCGTGTACGCGTAGGCGCGCACGAGGTCCCGGCCGGCGGTAGCCGCCTTCAGGAGGAGGACGTAGTCGATGTCCACCCCGGCCGCCTTGGCGGCATAGAAGATGTTCGCCACGTCCACGAAGACGGCGACGTTCTTGCCCACTGGTACTCCTCAGCTGCTGCTGTTGCGGGTGCCGGTCGCCCGTTTGCCCGCCTCCCGGTCGCGCGACCCGCGCGTCCCGGCGATCACCCCTTGCCGGCGGTGGCCCGATCCGCCGAGATTCGACATTCGATCCGCTGGTCCGCCGCCCGGAAGCCGTACCTGTCCCATGCCGCCGGCGCGCTGCCGTCCGCAGGGGGCGTCGCCTCGACGACGGTGCACCCTTTGTTGCGCGCCGACCGAAGAAGCTCCTCGAGCAGGAGCCCGGTCACCCGGTCGGCGTCGTGGTGGCCGTCGACCACGAGAAGGTCGATCGTCCCGACATACCCGCTGGAGCGGATCGACGGCCGGAGCGCGAGGACCGCGGCCCCCGCCGTCGTGCGGAGCGATTCCGCGATCAGCACGCTCGCCTGCGGGAGGTAGACGAGCTGCCGGAGCAGGTCCGCGGCGTCGAGGGTCGCGGCAGGAGCCGCCGGCGCGGACACGGCGAAGAGCGCGACGATGCGCTCGACGTCGGTGATCCGTGCCGCCCGAACCTGGTATTCCACTCCGAGGGCTTGACCTCGCGCAGGAGGGCGACCCCTGGATTCGAGATCGGAGCTGGCGGTCGGGCTCGACCGGGCTCCGGCGTCTGGCGCCGCACCGGGGCGGGGAGCGCACGAATCGCGCTCGCCCGGCCACGCCGGGGCGCACGACGCCCGTATTGCATTCGGGTCGCCTTCGCCTAATATACGGCATCGCTCCACCCAGCACGCACGGAACGCCGATCGATCGCGACCCGTCGACGCGACCTCCCCGCCGGAGGCGCATCCCGTCCCCCGGGAGCAAGAAGCGAGCACGGCGCCCCGCACATTCGGTTGGAGGGTCACGCGATCCGGGACGGGTCGCGTGGGAGGAATTGAGGAGGAGTCTTCGTATGCGATTCGCGAAGTTAGGCGCCCTCGCGGGCGCCATCGTCGTCGTTGCTGCAGCCTGCAGCAGCGGCGGCACGGCGAGCCCGAGCGCCGCGGCCCCGGCGTCCGCGGCGGCGTCGACCGCGCCTGCGTCAGGCGCACCGTCGGGCAGCCCCGCCGCATCCAAGGGCACGCTCAAGATCGGCATCGAGCTGCCCATGAGCGGCTCCGAGTCGGCCAACGGCGTCCCGACCGCGAACGGCGTCAAGCTGCTCGTCAAGGAAGTCAACGCCGCGGGCGGCGTCGGCGGCTACACGCTCGACGTCAACCAGCAGGACGACGCGGTCAACGGCGTCCACGACCCGCACGCAGGGCGCCACGAACATGAAGACGCTCGTCGCCGACGCCGCGGTGATCGGCGAGGTCGGGCCGTTCAACTCGAACGTGGCCAAGGCCGAGATCCCGATCAGCAACGCAGGCCGGCCTGCTCCAGTGCAGCCCGGCGAACACCAACAACGGCGTGACCCAGCCGCCCGAGGCGCGACAAGTACCGGCCGGCGAACCCGACCAAGATCAGCTACATCCGCACCGCGACCCCGGACAGCATCCAGGGCCCGGCCATGGCCGACTACATGTACAACGACCTCAAGGTGCACGAGCAGTCTACATCCTCGACGACACCGAGACCTTCGGCGTCGGCGTGGGCGACACCTTCGAGGCAGAGTTCAAGAAGATCGGCGGCACGGTCGTCAAGCGCGACAGCGCACCGAAGACCACCACCGACTACACCCCGCTCTTCACCGCCGTCGCCGGCCAGAAGCCGGCGGGCGTCTACCTCGCCGGCACCACGCCCGACCGGCATGGGCCTCGCCCTCAAGCAGGGCCGCACGGTCGCCGGCTTCGAGACCATTCCGTTCGGCGGTCCGGACGGCGTGGCCGATCTCGGGCCCGGCGGCACCGAAGGCGCGACGATCACCGTCGCCGGTGCCGCGGCGGCCAACGTGTACGGCACCGTCGGTGCGTCCACGACCTGCCAAGCGCCTCGTTCAACGACGACTACACCGCCGAGTACGGCCAGGCTCCGGGCGCCTACAGCGCCGCGGCCTACGCCTGCGCCCAGTGATCATCGTGGCCTCCCTCCAGAAGGCCATCGACGCCGGCGCAGCGGACAACGCCGCCCTCCGCGAGGCGCGTGCGCGCCAACGCCACCACTCGGCCAACACCTTCGACACCGTCTCTCGGCCAGTTCAGCTTCGACAAGTACGGTGACAACACGCACCCGTACATCTCGTTCTACAAGACCGACATGACCGCTCACCCCGCCCGCCTGGACCTTCATCAAGCAGCAGGCGTTCACCGACCCGAACGCCCAGTAGACCGTCAACCACGCGGCCGGGGCACAACCCCCGGCCGCGTGGTGCGACCCATCCGTCGACCGCTCCCGTAGTCGAGGCGGCCAAACGCCATGAGGCGCGACCTGTCGGGTCTGCTGCGATCGACCGTGATCGTCGCAGTCACGCTCCTCGCCGCGTTCGCGACCATGGTCGTCACGTCGTGGATCCAGCTGCCGCCCGATATCCGCACGCTCGACGCCGCGGTCGCCCGCGGGACGCAGCAGTTCGTCAATGCCCTCACCCTCGGCGCGATCTACGCCCTGGTCGCCCTCGGCTACACGATGGTCTACGGCATCATCGAGCTGATCAACTTCGCCCACGGCGACGTCTTCATGGTCGGGCGCCTTCGTGTCCTGTGGCTGCTGACCGGTCCCCTCGGCTCGCAACCGGCGCGATCAACGATCCGGTCCGCTCATCGCTGACCCTCGTGCTGTCCTGTTCGTGACGATGCTCGTGATGGGCGTCGTCGGCGTCGTCATCGAGCGGTTCGCCTACCGGCCCCTTCGCCACGCGCCGCGGCTGGCGCCGCTCATCACCGCGATCGGCGTGTCGTTCATCCTCCAGAACATCATCCCGGTCCCGATCTTCGGCACCTCGCCGCGCCCCGTGCCCCAGATCTTCCCGCCGACTCACGCTCGAGATCCTGGGCGGCCAGATCGGCCTCCTCAACGTCTTCATGGTCGCCGTCGCCCTGGGCCTCATGCTCGGGCTGCAGCTCTTCGTCGGCCGGACCCGGGTCGGGCGGGCGATGCGCTCGACGGCGCAGGACCGCGAGGCGGCCGAGCTCATGGGCGTGGACATCAACCAGACGATCGCGATCACGTTCTTCATCGCGGCGGCGCTGGCGGGCGCAGCCGGCGTGATCCAGGGCCTGTACTTCGGCAGCATCCAGTACAACCTGGGCTTCTACGCCGGCCTCAAGGCGTTCACCGCCGCCGTGCTCGGTGGCATCGGCAACACGACCGGCGCCGCGCTCGGCGGCTTCGTCATCGCCTTCATCGAGGTCGTGGCGACGAACCTCGGCTACTCCCGCTGGTCTGAGGTCG
The DNA here is from genome assembly GCA_963776285.1 of uncultured Chloroflexia bacterium. Taxonomy (GTDB): domain Bacteria; phylum Chloroflexota; class Limnocylindria; order Limnocylindrales; family CSP1-4; genus CTSoil-043. The sequence goes on along the minus strand of CAVZLW010000007.1, from coordinate 604,625 downwards.
GCGTCTTCACGATCCTCATCCTGGTCCTCGTGTTCCGGCCCACGGGCATCCTCGGGCAGCAGCTGGGAGAGCGGGCATGAACGCGCGAGCTCGCCTCTCGGCATTCGGCAGCTCACACCGCTCGATCACGATCATGGTCGGCTGGGCGATCATCGGGGCGCTCCTGCCGCTGCTCGCCTCGGTGCCGCCGCTGAGCACGCTTCCAGCCGGCCAGACCTGTGGATCGACGGGTTCGCCAACGCCGGCGTCTTCGTCCTCCTGGCGATCGGCCTGAACATCGTCGTCGGCCTGGCCGGCCTGCTCGACCTGGGCTACGCGGCCTTCTTCGCGATCGGCGCGTACACCTACGCCTTCGCCGCCTCGCCCCAGTTCGGCCTGTCCGCGCCGTTCTGGCCCGATGCTCCTGGTCGGAGCCATGCGTGGCGGCGACGTTCGGCATCCTCCTCGGCGCGCCCACCCTGCGTCTGCGCGGCGACTACCTGGCGATCGTCACCCTCGGCTTCGGCGAGATCGTGCCCGCCGTCTTCCTCAACGCCGACAAGGTCACGAACGGGACCAACGGGATCGGGGGCATCCTCGCGCCCAAGCTCTCCGGCCTCGACGTTCATCCTCGCGCAATCCGTCCGGCTACTACGTCACGATGATCGGGATCCTGGCCGCTCGTGATGATCGTCGTGTACCGCCTCCAGGAATCGCGGCTGGGCCGGGCCTGGATGGCGATCCGCGAGGACGAGCTGGCCGCGGCCAGCAGCGGCGTCAACACCGTCACCACGAAGCTGCTCGCGTTCGCGCTCGGTGCCTCGACGGCCGGTCTGGCCGGCGTCTTCACCGCCTCGAAGCTCGGCTTCGTCAGCCCCGACCAGTTCCTGCTTCGAGGTCTCGTTCACGGTCCTCGCCATGGTCGTCCTCGGCGGCATGGGCAACATCTGGGGCGTCGCCGTCGGCGCGTTCATCCTGTACGAGATCCAGAACGTCTTCCTGAAGCAGCTCAACCGTTCGTCCACGACCTCGGGATCCCGTTCCTCGAGAAGATCGACTTCATCCAGTACCAGTTCCTGCTCTACGGCCTCGCCCTCGTCGGGATGATGCTGCTGAGGCCGGAAGGGCTCTTCCCGAGCAGCGCCCGTCGCCGCGAGCTCCACGAGGCGGCACGGGATCGGCGACGAGGGGCGAGGACCCGTCGAGCCAGCCGGTGGACGAACGAGCGAGACCTGCCCCCGCCGGCGACGTCACCGGGCTCCGGGAGCGACGACGGCTCCGGGTCCGCGACCGGAGCGGACGCGCGATCCTCCGGGCATCCAAGGTGACCAAGGCGTTCGGCGGCCTGGTGGCAGTCCGCGAGGTCGATCTCGAGATCCCGCGCGGTGCGATCATCAGCCTCATCGGGCCCAACGGCGCCGGCAAGACGACCTTCTTCAACGTGGTCGTCGGCGATCATCGACCCGACGAGCGGCGTGGTGGAGCTCAACGGCGACCCCATGATCGCGAGGCCCATGCGGACGTGGTTCGAGCCGGTGTCGTGGGTCACGCCGGCGGGCATCGTGGCCCTGCTCGCCCTGGTTGCCTTCGTCGCGACCGGGAACCCGGACCTTGCGGGCATCCTGCTGGTCGTCGCGACGGCCCTGCTCGTCGTCATGCTCCTCGCGGCCCTCGTACGGCCCCGCTGGTACCTCGACATCCTCCGTCGCGGCGGCACGTTCCGCAGCGCCCGGCCCAACGACATGGTGAAGGCCGGGATCGGCCGGACGTTCCAGAACATCCGCCTCTTCCAGAACATGACCGCCCTTGAGAACGTCCTCGTCGGGATGCACAGCAGGCTCGCCGCCAACGCCGCCGACGCGATGTTCAGCTCGCCGCGCAACCGGCGCGAGGAGAAGTCGGCCGAGCACGCTGCCATCGAATTCCTGGACCATGGTCGGCCTGAGGGGACGCCAGAACGAGCTGGCGAAGAACCTCCCGTACGGCGACCAGCGCCGCCTCGAGCTCGCCCGCGCCCTTGCCAGCGAGCCCGCCCTGCTCCTTCTCGACGAGCCGACGGCAGGCATGAACCCGCGCGAGACGCTGCAGCTGACCGCGCTCATCGATCGCCTCCGTCGCGACCTCGACCTGTCGATCCTCCTCATCGAGCACGACATGAAGGTGGTCATGGGGATCAGCGACCGGATCTACGTCCTCGATCACGGTGAGCTCATCGCCGTGGGCTCGCCGTCGGAGGTCCGGGCGAACCCCCGGGTCATCGAGGCCTACCTCGGGCAGGCGGCATCGTGACCGCCAGCGCGGCGACGCCGCTCGCCTCGCCGTCGGCCGACGGCGAGGTCCTCCTGCGCCTCGAAGGCGTTCACACCTACTACGGCAACATCCACGCCCTGCAGGGGATCTCGCTCGAGGTCAACCGCGGGGAGATCGTGACCCTGATCGGCGCCAACGGGGCCGGCAAGACGACGATTCTCAAGACGATCTCCGGACTGCTGCATCCGCGGAAGGGGTCGGTGGAGCTTCGAAGGCCGCGAGATCGGCAAGACGGCGGCGCACCGACTCGTCCGCGCGGGCATTGGCCACGCCCCGGAAGGGCGTCGCATCTTCTCCCGCCTGACCGTCCTCGAGAACCTCCAGATGGGCGGCTTCACCCGCACCAAGGCCGAGAACACCGAGGAGATGGAGCACGTCCTCGTCCTGTTCCCGCGCCTGCGCGAACGGCTGACCCAGCGCGGCGGGTCGCTTTCGGGCGGCGAGCAGCAGATGCTCGCGATCGCGCGCGCCCTCATGGGCCGCCCGCGGGTCCTGCTCCTCGACGAGCCCTCGCTCGGCCTGTCGCCGATCCTCGTGCAGCAGATCTTCGCGATCATCCAGCGAGATCAACGCGAGCGGGACCACGATCCTCCTCGTCGAGCAGAACGCACTCCAGGCCCTCAACATCGCCCACCGCGGGTACGTCCTCCAGACCGGCCAGGTCGTGCTCGCGGGAACGGCGGCGGAGCTTCGCGAGAACCCTATGGTGCGGAGCGCCTACCTCGGCGAGTGAGGGGCCGGTCTCGGGTGGGGGCGCAAACGTGGCGGAGATCTCGGATCGGCGTAGGCGGACGTGGCCGGTCGCCGGCCAGGCGGCCGGCGCAGCGGACACGGGCAGGCGGGCGGAGGTCGGCCGGCGCGCGCCCGGGCGGCTCCTGCTTGGCTTTGCACTCGCCACGGCCGTCCTGGCGTCCGGGTGCGCTTCGACGCCGCCCGCTCCCGCCGAAACCGCTGCCCCCACGGCGACCGCGGGCGCGTCGAGCCCCACGGCCCGGCCGCCGAGCGCCTCCCAGCCCGCTCCCTCCTCGACGCCGGGGGCCGTCGGCTGGACCCGGGTCCAGGGGGTCGAGAACCCGGCGGGCTTCCTCACTGTCCACCACGATGCGCTCGGCCGTCCCACGGTGTCGTGCGCGCCGTGCCATCCCGCGGTCGACACCCTCATGACCGACGCCGTCGCCGGGCCGGGCGGGATCGTCGCGGTCGGGTGGGTGATCCAGGAATTCCGGGGGGCGACATGGTGGTCGGTGGACGGAGCCCGCTGGTCGATGGACGCCGACTTTCCCCAGGTCTCGATGCTCCGCTCGGTGGCGGCGAACGATGAACGCTACGTCGCGGCCGGCAGACGCGGCGACGGGGCGACCACGTGGACGTCCCCGGATGGCCGCAGATGGACCGCGAGCAGCTCGCCGGCGTTCGCCCGGTCCCCGCTGCGGATCGAGTCGGTGGCGCGCCTCGGCGACGGGTTCGTGGCCGCCGGCTCGGAGGGCGGCGACTTCGGCACTGGGCGGGCAGCGTTCTGGACGTCGCCGGATGGCCTCGCCTGGACGCGCGCCCCGGACACGGCGGCGTTCGCCGACGCGCGGGCCCTGGCGGTCGCGGCGGGTCCGGGGGGCGTGGTCGCCGTCGGCATGACAGGCGCCTCCGACGCGCACGGCCCGGGCGTCGCCTGGGTCTCCCCTGACGGCCTGCACTGGCGCCGACCGGCCGGCCAGGAGGTGTTCGCGAACGCCCACGTCCGGTCCGTGGCCTTCGTGCCGGGGATGGGGTACGTGGCGGTCGGAGACAGTGACGCCGGTGACACCGCCATCGCCTGGCAGTCGGCCGACGGCTCGGCGTGGAAGCGCCTGCCCGCGGCCCCGGAGCTCGGCCGGCCCGGGATCCAGGTTCGGGCGACGGACGTGATGGCCGGTGGCCGGGGCGTGGTCGTCGTGGGCACGCTGACGGAGGGGATCCAGTACGGGAAGGTCGCGATCTGGAGCTCGTCCGACGGGCGGACGTGGAGCATCGAGCCGCCCGATCCGCCGCTCCTCGACGGCGAGATCGCCGCCATCACGGGGCTCGGCAGCCGACTCCTCGGCGTGGGCGACCGGGGAGCGCCGGACGCCTACATCGCCGACGCGTGGCTCAGCCCGCCGGGCTGGGGGCGCTGAAGCGGCGGCCCAGCGGGCAATCGCCGGCAGCGGGCGCCGTTCGATCTCGGGGCCCGCCTACTCCCGGCGCTGGCCGTACATGTCGGCCGCAGCGAAGACGAGGCCAAGCACGCCGAGGGCCGTCAGCCAGAGACCGGGAGCCCGGTCCGGGAGCATCGTGACGAGGCCGCCCGCCTCGGATGCGATCGCCACGACGCGGACCAGCAGGGCGATTGCGGCGACTGCCGCGACCGCCGCGTAGGCCCACCAGCGATCGATCGCGATCGGGCGATCGCCCGAGGCGTAGGGCAGCGCGACGAGGGCGAGGGTAGCCAGGGCGGCGAGGAAGACGAGGATCCCGGGACCCTCGAAGGCATTGCCCGTCCTCGCCGGAATGCCGTCGCTCCCGCCCGCGCGGAACCACGGGAGCGCGCAGCCGACCAGGATGAGGACGGCGCTGACGCCGGCGACGAGACGGCCCCGGCCGAGGGGGTGACGGTGAAGGCTCATTCGGGGCTCGAGTAGACCTCGGGGCGGAGGACCCCCACGAAGCGAAGGTTCCGGTAGCGCTCCCCGTAGTCGAGGCCGTAGCCGATCACGAACTGGTCGGGGATCTCGAAGCCCCGGTAGTCGATGGGGATCTCCACGAGCCTGCGCGCGGGCTTGTCCAGGAGGGTGCAGATGCGCAGGGACGCCGGGTTCTTGCCGCGCAGGTAGCGCACGAGATAGTTGAGCGTCAGCCCCGTGTCGATGATGTCCTCGACGATCAGCACGTGACGGCCATCGATCGACGACGAGAGATCCTTGAGGATCCGGACGAGACCCGACGACTCCGTCGCCGTGCCGCCGTACGAGGAGACCTCCATCAGGTCGATCTGGACCGGGATCGTGATCGACCGCATCAGGTCGGCCATGAACGGCAGCGACCCCTTCAGCACGCTCACCAGCGTGAGCTCGCGGCCGGCGAAGTCGGCCGAGATCCGGGCCCCAAGCTCGCTGACCTTGGCCTGGATCTGCTCCTCGGAGAGGAGCACCTCGGCGACGTCTGCGACAAGGTCGGGGGGGCGGTTCATCCGGTCGTCTCTGCGCCGTCGTCTCCGTGCCGGTGGCGACCGCGGTGGCGCGGGCAACTGCGCGGGCGCGAGCCTCTGCGCGAGACCGCCGAGCCCGGCGGGCGCGGGCGGCGGACGGTGCGGGCGCGGCGGACGGGGCGGCGTGCTCCCCGGACGGCTGCGCCGACTCTCGGGCGGCCGCCGCATCGGGGCGTCCGCCCCGACCGGCGGAGCCGGCTGCTCGACGGGGCGGGGTGGACTGTCCCTCCGCGCCGCTGAGCGCGTCCGCGAGGGCGATCCGTCCGTACTTCAGGAGCAGAGCCCGGAAGTCCCGCGCGTACAGGAGCTTGATCCGGAGGCCCGGGTAGAGGTCGCGAAGCCTGCGCAGCTTCCGGTTCTTCTTGCGGACCAGGCGCTGCTTGAGCGTGGTGAGCTCGACGTAGAGGTCGAGGTCCGAGAGGTAGAAGTCGGGGCTGAAGCTCTCGAGCACGGTCCCATCCCGGTCGTACAGGATGGGGAAGGTGTGGGGCTCGTACTCCCAGGCGACCTCGTAGAAGTCGAGGATCCGCGCCAGCTCGGCCTCGCTCGCGTGGGCGAAGGCGGGCCGGGGACGGGCGCCGATCACGGGGACGCGGGCTCCGACGGGGCGCGGAACGGCGCCGCGTCGCCGTCTGCGGGCCGCTCGGGAACGCGCGCCGGGAGGTCCATCCTGCCAAGTCTAGCCGGTCCGCCCGGGAATGGGGGCACACGCGGACGCCGCCCGACCCATACCCATGGGGAGTATCATCCAGGGAGGAACGCCGCACCCGGAGACCGACGAGCATGACCATGGGGCCCCCGCGCGGGACGCGCGCCGCAGGCACACCAGCGACGGCTGCCGGGGCCGGCGTGGCGGGAGCAGGCGCGGCCGGCGTCGTCGACACCCACGATCCCGCCTTCCGCCACAGCTACTCGCGCGATCGAGCCCAGCTCCTTCGCCGTCTCAGCCGCATCGAGGGCCAGGTGCGCGGGATCGGCCGGATGATCGAGCGCGAGGAGTACTGCGTCGACATCCTCCAGCAGACCGCCGCCCTCCGCGCCGCGATCGACGCGGTGTCGATCCTGGTGCTGGAGGACCACGTCCAGGGATGCATCCGGACGGCAGCGGAGCGCGGCGAGGCCGACCAGTACGTCGACGAGGTTCTCGACGTCGTGCGACGAACCCTCGGCCGCCCGGTGCGGAGCAGCGGGCGCACGTAGGGGGCCCGGCGCGGAGCAGCGGGCGCACGTAGGGGGCCCGGCGCGGAGCAGCAGGCGCCTCGGTACTTCCGGCCGAGCCTGCGCGACCCTCGGGGGATGGCCACCCAGGGTGTCGGCGGCCACGCTCGGCCGTGCATGGAGCACGATTCACGGCGCCCGACGCTGTCTCCGATCCTGGCACCCCCCGCGTTCGCCGAGCGCCGCCAGGCATTTCGACGCGCGGAGGACCGCGCCGTCCACGAAGACCGGGCGATCCTGGCCCGCGCGCTCGACATCCTGGCCGGTCCGGGCGACGCGCCGACGCAGGTGGCGGAGATCCTGGCGCTCGTGGCAACCGTCGCCGGGGGGCGACGGGCCGCCCTCCTGACTGACCGCCCCGTGCGCCGCGTCCTCGTCTCGGCCGCGCCCGGTGAGGACCCGGACGACGCGCGCCGCCTGGCCGCCTGGATGGACGGCGGCACGGACCGTCCGGCCGCCGTTCGGGCAGCCGCGGGCCCGGCGGAGATCGTCGTCGTGCGGACGCGCCGCGCGCGACCCGGGGACGCTGCCGAAGCCGCGCCCGGGGAGCCATTCGCCGGCCGGCTCCTGCGTCTCCATGCCCCCGCAGCGGAGATCCAGCTCGGCATCGAGCTCGCCCGCGCGGGCGACGCTGTCGCGGCCAGGGCACGACTCCCGGCGCCGACGGTCCGGCATCTCCTCGCCGCCCTGGCCGCGGCCAGCAACCGGGCCGCCGACGAGGCCGAGCGCCGCGACCTGCGGGCCAGGGAGCGGGAACGCGAGCGCTTCGTCTCGACGGTGGCCCACGAGCTGCGCACGCCGCTGACGGGCCTGGGCGGGTACCTGGACCTGCTGGCCGACGGCGCGGTGGACGATCCAGAGATCGGGCGCGAGTTCATCGAACGTGGCCGGGGGATCGTGGAGCGGATGGCGGCCCTGGTCGGCGACCTGCTGGAGCTGAGCCGGATCGAGGCGGGCGGCCTTCGCCTCGCGATCGAGCCGATCTCGCTCGCCGAAGCCTGCGAGCGCGCGCTCGCGGCGCTTGGGCCGATCGCCGCGGGCCGGAAGATCCGCCTGGTCGCCGACCTCCCGCCGCGGATCCGGACCGTCCATGCCGACCGGCGGCGCGTCGAGCAGGTCGTGACGAACCTCGCCGGCAACGCCTGCAAGTTCGCTCCGGCGGGTGGCCTGGTCGAGGTGATCGCCCGGATCGAGGGCGTCGTCGCCCTCGTCGTCGTTCGTGACGACGGCCCGGGCATCGAACGCGCCGATCGCGAGTGGGTGTTCCGCCCGTTCGCCCGCCTCGAGGGGCACGAGCGGGTGCCGGGGACGGGACTGGGCCTCCCGATCAGCCGCGACCTGGCCCGCACCATGGGCGGCGAGATCGACGTGGCGTCCGTGCCGGGCAGCGGCTCGTCCTTCGTCGTCGCGCTCCCGACGAGTCCCGACGTGACCCGGGCGACCGTGATCGCGGCGATCGGGGACACGCTCGAGCGCGAGACGATCACGATCGAGGAGCGGGCGGTGCTCCGTGCCCTGCGCTCCGGGGCCCGGGTCGCCCGTGCGCCGGGAGCCGACGCGGGCCCGGAGGGAGACGCGCGGGACGCGAAGGGCGAGGTGGTCGACGCCGCGTGAGCGCGGCAGGTTGTCCACACGCCGAGGATCTCGTGCGCGAGATCGTGGATAACCCGGTGGATAAATCCGTTGACGACAACCCGCGGCCGGCAAACGATCGACGTCCGCATCGACGGCGGACCCGGAGACGGGGGACGGCGGTCGCGAGGGGCCACGGGGAAACCCGGACCACCAACCGGACGCACGCCGTGAGACCGTCCTCCAAGGTCCCGGGCCGGTGCGAGCAGATCACCGGCCGGGAGCGGCGCGGTCCGCACGCAGGGGACCCGCACCACGCGACGGAGGGTTCCAGTGCGCGACCGCGCGCCGCTCCCGGCCGATCCGTCTCTGTGCCCTCCCCTTCCCGACACGGCGCTGGCTCGCCTGGATGCGGGCTGGGCGGCCCTCGGCCTCGGGGCGCCCCCGACCGGGGCGCGCGAAGGGATCCTCGGACATCTCCGCCTCCTGCTCGCCTGGACCGGCGCCGTCAACCTGACCGCGATCCGGGATCCGGAGACGGCGGTGACGGGGCATCTCCTCGACAGCCTGGCTGCCGTCCCGCTGCTGCGCGCGGCCGGCATCCGGTCGATCCTCGACCTTGGCTCGGGCGGAGGCTATCCCGGCCTGCCCCTCGCCCTGGCCCTGCCGGCGGACCGAGCGCTCCTCGTCGACTCGATCGCCAAGAAGGCCGCATTCCTCGAGATGGCCGTGTCGGCAGTCGGCGCCTCCGGCCGGGTCGCGGTGGCGGCCCTTCGCGCCGAGGCTCTCTCCGCCGACCGCCGCCAGCGCGAGCGCTGGCAGGCCGTGACCGTTCGCGCCGTCGCCCCCCTTCCCGAGCTCGTCGAGCTGGCATTCCCGCTCCTCCTCCCGGGGGGGCTCATGCTGGCGTGGAAGCGGTCCGACCTCCGCGACGAGCAGGCGCGGGCTGTGCCGGCGATCGCCGCGCTCGGCGGTGGGGAGATCGAGGTCCTGCCGCTGCCGATTCCACTGGCTGGTCTCTCGGACCACGTGCTCGTGGCGATCCGCAAGGGCGGGAGGACGGGCAGCCGCTGGCCGCGGCCCCCGGCGGAGCGCAAGCGGCGCCCCTGGTGACCGAGCGATCCCACGAAGGCGCGGGATCGGCGGCGATCCGGCTCGCGCGACGCGCGGCGCCGCGCTACGCTCCGCGGCGATGCGGATCGCCGTCCTGTCGGACATCCACGCCAACCTCCCGGCGCTCGACGCCGTCCTCGCGACGCTCGGCGAGGTCGACGCGATCTGGCAGCTGGGCGACGTGGTGGGCTACGGGCCGCACCCTGACGAGGTCGTCGCGCGGCTGCGCGAGATCGGCGCCGTCGGCGTGCGGGGCAACCACGACGCCGCCGCACTGGGAAGGCTCGACGTGTCCTACTTCAACGCGGCGGCGCGCTGGGCTGTCGAATGGACGGCTCGCCGCATCGCGCCGGAGACACGCGCCTGGCTGGATGGGCTGCCCGAGCGGGCGGTGATCGACGAGGTGACGCTCGTCCACGGCAGCCCGCGCGATCCCACCTGGGAATACGTCACCACCACGTCCGCGGCACGCGCGAACCTTGCCGCGTTCGCCACCCCGTGCTGCCTCCACGGCCACACCCACGTGCCCGTGGCGTGGCTCGACGAGGGCGGGCGCGTGGAGCTCGTCCGCCCGTCGGACGGCGATGAGCTCGCGCTCGACGAACGACGCCTGCTCCTCAACCCCGGCAGCGTCGGACAGCCGCGCGACGGGGACCCACGGGCCAGCGCGATGGTGCTCGACATGGAGGCGCGTCGCGTCACGTGGCGACGCGTCGCCTACCCGATCCGCGCGACGCAGGCAGACATCCGCGGCGCCGGCCTGCCGGCCTGGCTCGCGGATCGCCTCGCGACGGGCGACTAGATGGGGCGGGAATGCATAGACTCCCCGTGAGGGAAGGCAGGGACAGCTTCGTGGACAGGGCCAGATGATCGGCGGACGTCGGCCGCTGCAGGGCCGAAAGGTCGGTGACCGGCGGGTCCGCGTCGAGCGTCCCCATTCGCCCTACTTCCGCTACACCGGCCCGGGCATGCTGACGGCCAAGGAGGCCGCCAGCGCGCCGACCCCCGCGGGTCGGGCCGGCATTCGCGTTCGACGCTTCCTCTTCGGGCGACGCCTGTCCAACGAGGAGGAGGCATACGAGCGCCTGCCCAAGAAGCTCGCCCTCCCCATCTTCAGCTCGGATGCCATCAGCTCGTCGGCCTATGCACCCGACGAGATCCTGCTCGCCCTGGTCGTCGCCGGCAGCATCGGGCTGACCTATTCGGTCGAGATCGCCCTGGCGATCACCGGCCTCCTGACCGTCGTCGGGCTCTCGTATCGGCAGGTCTGCCGGGCGTACCCCAACGGAGGCGGCGCCTACGCCGTGGCCAAGGAGAACCTGGGGCAGTGGTTCGGCCTCATCGCCGCCGCTGCGCTCCTCATCGACTACGTCATGACCGTGGCGGTGTCGACCGCCTCCGCCGTGGCCCAGGTCTACTCCGTCGTGCCCGCCCTCTACGACTTCAGGATCGAGATCGCCCTCGCCTCCATCGCGCTGATCACGATCGCCAACCTCCGCGGCCTGCGAGAGGCGGGGCTCCTCTTCGCCAGCCCCACGTACATCTTCGTCGGGCTCGCGCTCCTCCTGATCGGAGGGGGCCTCTTCGGCATCTTCAGCGGGAGCCTGTCGAGCGCACCCCTCCCGCCGAAGGCGGCCCCCCTCGGGACCGACGTCGTCACCATCTTCCTGCTGCTGCGGGCATTCGCGGCCGGCTCCGTGGCGCTGACCGGCGTCGAGGCGATCGCGAACGGCGTGCCCGCGTTCAAGCCGCCCGAGTCGAAGAACGCGGCCAACACCATGACGATCATGGCCGTGCTCCTGGGCGTTCTCTTCGTCGGCTTCGCTTTCCTGGCGGACCACCTGAGCCTGCAGCCCGCGCTGCAGGGCGGCCCGACGGTCATCGCCCAGCTCGGCGCCGCCGTCTTCGGGCAGGGGTCGTTCCTTTTCGTCGCCCTGCAGATCGCGACCGCCCTGATCCTGTTCCTCGCCGTCAACACGAGCTTCAACGCGTTTCCTCGGCTCGCGGCGATCCTCGCGAACGACGAGTTCATGCCGCGCCAGTTCTCGCTTCGCGGGGACCGGCTTGCCTTCTCATGGGGGATCGTGGTGCTGGCGGCCATCGCCGGTGGCCTGCTCGTCGTGTTCCAGGGCGACACCCACCTCCTGATCCCGCTGTACTCGGTCGGCGTCTTCGTGTGCTTCACCCTGTCCCAGGTCGGGATGGTCCGTCACTGGTTCGCGGTCCGCGATGGGGGCTGGTGGTGGCGAGCCGGGATCAACGCCCTCGGCGGCCTCCTCACGCTGCTCGTGCTGGTCATCGTGGCGAGCGTGAAGTTCGCGGGAGGGGCGTGGCTCGTCATGGTCCTCATCCCCATCGAGGTGGGGATGTTCTGGTTCATCCACAGCCAGTACAAGGCGGCGAGGCTTCAGCTGGCCATGCGTCCCGATCAGGTCGTCCACTCCCCGCGGCGGGAGCAGCGCGTCGTCATCCCGGTCAACGGCCTCAACCGGTCTGTGGTGCAGGCCGTCAACGTGGGCCGCTCGATCTCGAGCGACATCCGGGCGGTCCTCGTCGCGGACGATCACGAGTACGCCGAGGGCATCCGGGACGCCTGGGAGCGCCAGGTTCCCGGCGTGCCGCTGGTGGTCGTCGAGAGCCCCTACCGGGCGCTGACGGGACCTCTTCTGGCCTACCTCGACGTGCTCGACCAGGCCTGGTCGCCGGACAAGGAAGAACCGATCACGTTCGTCGTGATCCCGGAGTTCGTGCCGCGCCACTGGTGGGAGCGGCTGCTGTACAACCAATCGACCAACCAGCTCCGACGCGCGCTCCTCGGGCGGCCGAACACGGTCGTGACCAACGTTCCGTACCGCCGGGAAGAGGCATCGGCCTTCCGCCGCAACGACGGGCCGGCTCCGGAGGTCTGACCTCGCGCGACGTCGGGCGGGCCGCGGCGGTGCTATCGTGTGGCAGCCCAGATCCCTCCGCGCGGGCCACCCCGACGCGGAGCAGCCTGACCCGGAGGACCGTCGCGTCCCGTGGCCGACAAGCCCGCTCCCGCCTTCCACCGCGCCGTCGTGGCGCTCAATGGCGGGCCATCCGACGAGCGCATCCTGCGCTTCGTCCTGGGCATGGCGAAGCCCGTCCACGCCCAGGTCGTCGCAGTCCACGTCGTCGAGATCGACTGGACGATGCCCCTGGACGCGAACGTCGCCGGGACGAGCGAAGAGGCCCAGCGCGTCCTCGACCTGGCGGAGACGCAGGCCGAGCGCGCCGGGCTCAAGATCGAGGCGATCCTGGTGCAGGCCCGCAACGTCGGGGCCGCCCTCGTCGACGAGGCCGCCGAACGGGGCGCCGATCTCCTCGTCCTGGGCCTTCCCTACAAGAAGCGGTTCGGCGGCGACTTCGCCATCGGCCGCACCGTCCCCTACGCCCTGAAGAACGCGCCGTGTGCCGTCTGGGTGGCGCGCGCGCCGATGCCCGAGGAACAACGATCATGAGAGCCGTCATCGTGGGCTGCGGCCGTGTCGGCGCCAGCATGGCGCGGACGCTGGACGCCGGCGGCCACGACGTCACCATCGTCGATCTCGTCACCCGCTCCTTCGACCGCCTCCCCGCCTCGTTCAGCGGAAACGCGGTGCGGGGCGACGGCACGGACGAGGACACCCTCCGGCGCTCGGGCGCCGAGGGCGCCGACCTGTTCCTGGCCCTCACGGAGGGCGACAACCGGAACATCATGGCCGCCCAGCTGGCCGTGGAGGCGCTGGGGATCGGCCGGGTGTACGCCAAGGTCAACGACCCGGTGCGGGCCGATGCCTACGCCGAGCTCGGGATCGGCACCGTCTGCCGGACGACGATGATGTCCGACGCCCTCCTCGCGGCCATCGGCCAGCCCGTCGGCGCGGAGCCGTCCATCCGCGAGGGGGTCGCGCATCCGCACCCGATGCCGGCGCTGGCGCAGGAGGGTGGCGTCGCTGCCGAGGCGCAGAGCATGATGTCCGTCGGGTCGGCGTCCGGCACCCGGGAGGCCTGAGCCATGTTCGTGCTGGTCGTGGGCGGCGGAAAGGTCGGCTACTACCTGACCAAGGAGCTGAGCGAGTCGGGCCACGAGGTGGTCCTCATGGAGAAGGACCGCGGACGGGCCGACCAGATCGCCGACGAGATCGGGTCCATCGTCGTGGCCAAGGATGGCTGCGAGGGGAGCGCACTGGCCGAGGCGGGCGCCAATCGCGCCGACGTCGTCGCGGCGGTGACCGGCGACGACGAGGACAACCTGGTCATCTGCCAGATGGCGAAGCACCACTTCGCGGTCCGCAAGACGATCGCCCGGGTCAACAACCCGAAGAACGAGCCGCTCTTCAAGCACCTGGGCGTCGACGAGCTCGTCTCGCCGACGCGGATGATCCTCGGCTCCATCGAGCAGGACATCCCGGTCCACGAGCTGCTCCACCTCGCCCCCTTGTCGGGCGACTTCGAGCTGATCGAGGCGCACCTCGACGAGGCGTCGCCGGCCGTCGGACGCAACCCGCGGGAGATCACGCTGCCCGAAGGCTGCGCGATCGTCGCGATCGTCCGCGACGACGTCGCCCAGCCGCTCCGGCCGGACACGATCCTGCGCGCCGGCGACAAGGTGATCGCCACGGGCCGCCCGGAATGCGAGCCGGCCCTTCACGAGACCCTCATCGGGGCCTTCGCCGAAGCCTGACGCCGGGGGACGGGCGCGTCCCCGGAGCGCCTGAGGAGACCAGGGGGCCGGGCGTTCGGCGCCGATCGTGCAGGAGCACGGGCTTCCGCCGGACCCGCCGGATCCACGCTCGATCCGGCGCCCGTGGCGTCGGGCCCACGGCGTTCCAGCTCGCCACAGCGCTGATGCGAGGCACGGGAACGGCTCACCCGAAGGAGAACTCTTGACAACGTCATTGTCAGGGTTCCATACTTCGCGTGTGTCCGGAAACGTGACGTCGGCGCATCCATTCGCGTTCGGATGCGACGCCCACATGCGAACCGGCATCTCGCGCCGCGGGACGCGAGCGGTCAGCACGACAGGCACCACGGGAGGTGCGACGCCATGACGATCATCCGCAAGGCCAACCCGTTCGACGAGCTCTTCACCCTTCGTCGGGCGATGGACCGACTCTTCGACGACGACTTCCTCCGGCCGCGCGGCTGGCGGCCCGTCACCCTGGGCGCCGAGCCGGCGCTCGACATCACGACGACGCCGGATGAGCTCGTCGTGAAGGCCAGCCTGCCCGGCTGGAAGCCCCAGGACGTCGAGATCACGCTCACCGGGCGCACCCTCACAATCTCCGGCGAGATGAGGGAGGAAGCCCGCCGCGAGGAGGAGTCCTGGATCCTCAACGAGATTCGTCGCGCGACGTTCAGCCGGACCCTCGAGCTTCCCGAGGGGCTGGTGGGCGATGGCGCGTCGGCGACCCACGAGGACGGGATCCTCACGCTCCGCATCCCGAAGGCCGAGGAGATCAAGCCCAAGCAGATCAGGATCACGGCACGCGAGACACAGCCCGAGCACGAGCTTGTCGGCGCCGGCCAGGCGGGCCCGGCCGGCTCCACCGGTTCGGCGGGCTGACGGCACGGCGGCCATGTTCCAGGGCCGGCTCGACCGGGACCCGACGCGCCCCGTCTACGTCATCTCCGTTGCGGCCCGGATCGTCGCGGTTCACCCGCGGACGCTCCGGATCTACGAGGATGAGGGCCTCATCGAGCCGGCCCGCACGCCGACGAACATCCGGCTCTACTCCGACGAGGACATCCGCCGGATCCTCTGGATCCGGCACCTGACCCAGGAGCTCGGAGTGAACCTGGCTGGGATCCGCATCCTCTTCGAGCTGGAGGAACGTCTCGGGGTGCGGATCCTCGAAGCACTCTACGACGAAGGAACGCGTGCGGGCCGCGAGGACGGCGCCGCGGCCGCCGAGAAGGCGGCTCAACGTGGCTGACCCGGAGCGGCCGGACAAGCCGGGACCGGCCGAGACGGATCCCCCGGACGACGAGTCCCAGCAACCCGCCAGGGCGAGCGGCCGGCCAACCACGAACCCACGGACCGGGCGGACCACGCGGACCGCCGCCAGCACCCGGAGGCCCGCAGGGCCCGAGGCCCAGGAGAACAGCATGCCGAAGTCGAAGGCCACACCCGGCCGGCCTCCCGCGTCCATCCGCGAGCTCCCGCTCGTCGCCCTTCGTGAGACGGTCATCTTCCCGGAGATGATCGTGCCGCTCCAGGTCGGTCGCGAGAAGAGCGTCAACGCGCTCAACGCCGCCGTCGCGAACGAGAGCCTGATCGTGCTCGTCACGCAGCGCCGCGCGGAGCAGGAGGAGATCGACGACCCCGCCGAGCTCTACGAGATCGGAACTCTCGCCAAGATCGCCCAGGTCGTCCAGCTCCAGGACGGCACGGTCCGAGCGATCGTCCAGGGGCAGTCGCGCCTCCGGGTGCTCTCGTTCGCCGCGACCAGCCCGCACCTGGTGGCGCGCGTCGAGGAGCTCCCGGACGTCGCGCCAACGGGCGTCGAGATCGAGGCCCTGATGAAGACGGTGCAGGGCCAGATCGAGCAGTACGTCCAGTCCGGGGCGCCCGTCCCGCCCGAGTCCGCGGTCGCGGCGCGCAACATCAGCGCGCCCGGCCTGCTCGCGGACATGGTGGCCTACAGCCCCGACATGACGACCGAGCAGCGCCAGGAGCTGCTGGAGACGATCGACGTCGTCGAGCGACTCAAGCTCTGCTCGACCTTCCTCGCCCGGCAGGTGGAGATCCTGGAGCTCAAGGGGAAGATCCAGAGCGAGGTCAAGTCCGAGATGGACAAGACCCAGCGGGA
Organism: uncultured Chloroflexia bacterium; assembly: GCA_963776285.1. Taxonomy (GTDB): domain Bacteria; phylum Chloroflexota; class Limnocylindria; order Limnocylindrales; family CSP1-4; genus CTSoil-043. Next base: position 588,398 of record CAVZLW010000007.1, on the reverse strand, counting down.
GTACATCCTGCGCGAGCAGCTGAAGGCCATTCAGCGAGAGCTGGGCGAGGACGACCCGCAGCAGGCCGAGATCAACGAGCTCCGCGAGAAGGTCGAGGCGTCGGGCATGCCCGACGAGGTGCGGACCCGCGCCCTCAAGGAGGTCGACCGGATGAGCCGGATCCCCTCGGCCTCCCCCGAGGTCGGCGTCATCCGGACCTACGTCGACTGGCTCGTCGGCCTCCCCTGGACGACCTCCACCGCCGACAACCTCGACATCCGGGAGGCCGCCAAGATCCTCGACCAGGACCACTACGGCCTGGAGAAGGTCAAGGAACGGATCCTCGAATACCTCGCGGTGCGGGCGCTCGCGGACACGATCCGCAGCCCCATCCTGTGCTTCGTGGGGCCTCCCGGCGTGGGCAAGACCTCGCTCGGCAAGAGCATCGCCCGGGCCATGGGCCGCAAGTTCGTGCGCATGAGCCTGGGCGGGGTCCACGACGAGGCCGAGATCCGCGGCCATCGCCGGACGTACATCGGGGCCCTCCCCGGCCGCGTCGTGCAGAGCATCAAGACGGCCGGCACCAACAACCCCGTCTTCATGCTCGACGAGGTCGACAAGCTCGGGATGGACTTCCGCGGCGATCCGTCGTCGGCCCTTCTCGAAGTCCTCGACCCGGAGCAGAACAACACCTTCCAGGACAACTACCTCGAGGTGCCGTTCGACCTCAGCCACGTGCTCTTCATCACGACGGCGAACCTCCTGGACCCGATCCCGGCGCCGCTGCGCGACCGGATGGAGGTCATCCCGCTGCCGGGCTACACCCAGCTGGAGAAGATCGAGATCGGCAAGCGGTTCCTGGTCCAGAAGCAGCTCACCAACCACGGCCTCACGGAGAAGCACGTGGAGATCACCGACGAGGCGTTCGTGACCCTCGTCCAGGCCTATACCCACGAAGCGGGCGTCCGCAATCTCGAGCGCGAGATCGCCAACGTCTTTCGCAAGGTCGCCCGCCAGGTGGCCGAAGGCCGCAAGCGCAAGACGGTCATCGACAACAAGAAGCTCGCGGAGTTCCTCGGCCCGCCGCGCTTCGAGTACGGCGAGCTCGAGGCGGAGGACCAGACCGGTGCGGCGACCGGCCTCGTGGTGACCGAGGTCGGCGGCGACGTCGTCGCCGTCGAGGTCACGAAGATGGAGGGCCGCGAGGACTTCATCCTCACCGGCCAGCTCGGCGACGTCATGAAGGAGTCGGCCCGCGCGGCGCTGTCGTGGATCCGGTCGAACGAGAACCGGCTGGGGATCGATCGCGAGGTCTTCGAGAAGAACACGCTCCACATCCACGTCCCCGCCGGGGCGATCCCCAAGGACGGCCCGTCGGCCGGGATCACGATGGCGACGGCGATGGTGAGCGCGCTCACCGGGATCCCCGTCCGCAAGGACGTGGCGATGACCGGCGAGATCACGCTCCGCGGCCGCGTCCTGCCGATCGGCGGTCTCAAGAGCAAGATCCTGGCCGCGCACCTCTCCGGGGCGCGGATCGTGATCCTGCCCCGCAAGAACGAGAAGGACCTCCGCGACATCCCCGACGAGATCCGCAAGCAGATCAAGCTCATCCTGGTCGACTCGATGGACCAGGTCCTCGACGCGGCCCTCCGGCGCAAGCCGAAGGCGCTGGTGATGAAGGCGCCCGGCCCGGGCGGCGGCTCGACGAAGAAGGACGTGGCGACGGTGCCCGCACCGCGCCCCGGGTTCCCCGGCGAGCAGCCGCCGGCGATCGCGACGGGCCGCTGAGGTCGATCCGGTGACGGGCTCCGTCGCGACCGCCGCGGTCGGGCGGGGCCTCGTCCCGGCACCGCCCCGTGGCGGCGCGCCCCCTCCGCGACGCGGCTCCGCGCCGGGGAGGCCGCGGCCGGAATGCGCTGCCCTGCGTCGCCGCGAGGCCTGAGCCATGGAGTACAAGGACTACTACGCGGTCCTGGGCGTGCCCCGCAGCGCCTCGACCGGCGAGATCAAGAAGGCCTATCGCAAGCTGGCCCGGCAGCACCACCCGGATCGCAACCCGGGCAACGCCGAGGCGGAGCGCCGTTTCAAGGAGCTCAACGAGGCCAACGAGGTCCTCGCGAACCCTTCGCGACGCAAGCAGTACGACGAGATGGGCGCTCACTGGCCGGAATACGCCCGCAGTGGCGGCCGGCCCGGCGCCGATCCCTTCGGGCCCGGCGGCCCGTTCGCGGGCTACGGTTCCGCCGGGGGAGCGACGAGGCCGGGCACCGGCGGCGTGCGGTTCGAGTTCGCCGGCGATCCGTCCCAGTTCTCCGAGTTCTTCCGCACCTTCTTTGCCGGAGGGGCAGCCGGGGCCGCCGCCGGCTCCGCAGCCGCCCGGGCGACGAACGCTCGCGGCCGGAGGCGCGTCGCCGACGAGGATCCCGGCGCGCAGAGCCTCGACGAGATCCTGGCCGGGATGGGCGGGATCGATTTCGGCCCACCCGGCGGACAGGCCCGCACGGGAGCAGGCCGGCCGGCGCGGCCGGCCGCCATCGAGGCGGCGATCGAGGTCGCCCTCGACGAGGCTTTCCGTGGCGCCGCCCGCCGCGTCGAGATCGACGGCCGCCGCCTGGAGGTGACGATCCCCGCCGGCGTGGAGAGCGGGAGCCGGATCCGGCTCCGCGGCCAGGGCGGCGGGAGCGGCGACGCGGCGCGCGATCTCGTCCTCGTGGTGGCGGTGCAGCCTCACCCGGTCTTCAGCCGGGAAGGGGCGAACCTCTCCCGCGAGCTCCCCGTGACGCTGCGCGAGGCGCTCCTGGGCGCGGAAGCGCCCGTCCGGACCCTGGACGGGCGCCAGCTCCTCCTCAAGATCCCCGCCGGGACGCAGCCCGGCCGGACCATCCGCCTCGCGGGCCAGGGGATGCCGCGCCTGAAGGGCGGAGCCCGCGGCGACCTGATCGTCCGGGTCAAGGTCGTCCTGCCCGGCCTCGACGAGCCGCAGCGGGCAGCTGCCGCGGCCTTCCTCGACACCATCGACCAGCCCGACCCCCGCGCGGGCAGCTGACCCACCCCGATCCCGGAGCACCAAGCCGCATGAACCTCGAGCATTTCACCCAGAGGGCGCAGGAAGCGATCGCCGGCGCCCAGGCCCTGGCGGAGCGCCTGCAGAGCCCGGTGCTCGACGCCGAGCACCTCCTGGCGGCCCTCGTCGAGGACGACGAGGGAATCCCGGCCCAGACGCTCCGCCGCGTCGGGGCGGACCTCGGCGCGTTCCGCGGCGACCTCGCCGCCCTCCTTGCCCGGCGGGCGAAGATCGCCGGCGGCCAGCTCAGCCTGGACCCACGCGCACGGCGAGTCCTGGAGCGCGCCGCCGAGGAGGCGCGCCGCCTGGGTGACGAGTTCGTCTCGACGGAACACCTCCTCCTCGGGATCGTCGACACCGGCGGCGAGGGCCAGGCGCTCCTGGAGCGCCACGGCGCCGGCCGCGAGCCGCTCCTCGGCGCGCTCGCCGGGATCCGCGGCGGGCAGCGGGTGACGAGCGCGAACCCGGAGAGCACGTACCAGGCCCTCGAGAAGTACGGCCGGGACCTGACCCAGGAGGCGCGCGCCGGCCGGCTCGACCCCGTCATCGGGCGGGACGACGAGATCCGGCGGGTGATCCAGGTCCTGTCGCGGCGGACCAAGAACAACCCGGTCCTCATCGGCGAGCCCGGGGTCGGCAAGACCGCCATCGTCGAGGGGCTCGCCCAGCGCATCGTCCGCGGCGACGTCCCCGAGACGCTGAAGGAGAAGCGGGTCGTCGCTCTCGATCTCGGCGCGATGATCGCCGGGGCCAAGTATCGCGGCGAGTTCGAGGAGCGCCTGAAGGCGGTCCTCAAGGAGATCAAGGACAGCGAGGGGCGGATCATCCTGTTCATCGACGAGCTGCACACCGTCGTCGGCGCCGGCGCCGCCGAGGGCGCGATGGACGCGTCGAACCTGCTCAAGCCGATGCTTGCCCGCGGCGAGCTCCACACGATCGGGGCGACGACGCTCGACGAGTACCGCAAGCACGTGGAGAAGGATGCCGCGCTCGAGCGTCGCTTCCAGCCCGTCCTCGTGGACCAGCCGACGGTGGAGGAGACGATCTCGATCCTGCGCGGCCTGCGCGAGCGGTACGAGGTCCACCACGGCGTCCGCATCACCGACTCGGCGCTCGTCGCCGCCGCGACCCTCTCGAACCGCTACATCACCGAGCGATTCCTCCCGGACAAGGCGATCGACCTCGTGGACGAGGCGGCCAGCCGCCTGCGGATGGAGATCGATTCGATGCCGATCGAGCTCGATGAGCTCGAGAGGCGGCGGGTCCAGCTCGAGATCGAGCGGGAGGCCCTGCGCAAGGAGAAGGACGAGGCGTCGAAGGCCCGCCTCGGGGCCCTCGAGGTGGAGCTCGGCGAGATCGCCGAGCAGGCCGGGGCGATGAAGCAGCGCTGGGAGACGGAGAAGGCGGCGATCGCCGGCCTGCGCACGACGAAGGAAGAGCTCGAAGGGCTCCAGCTCCGGATCGAGCAGGCCGAGCGCGAAGCCGACTACGGGACGGCCGCCCAGCTGAAGTACGGAACGCTCGTCGAGCTCCAGGAGCGGTTGAAGGCCCAGGCGGCCGCCCTCGCGGCGTCGGAGGGATCCCCGCGGCTCCTCAAGGAGGAGGTCGGCGCCGACGACATCGCCGGGATCGTGGCGGCCTGGACGGGAATCCCCGTCAAGCGCCTCGTGGAGGGCGAGATGGCGAAGCTCGTCCGGATGGAGGGAGCGCTGCACGAGCGGGTCGTCGGCCAGGACCAGGCGATCGAGGCGGTCTCCGACGCGGTCCGGCGGGCCCGCGCCGGCCTCGGCGACCCGCGCCGGCCCATCGGCTCGTTCCTCTTCCTCGGACCGACCGGCGTCGGCAAGACGGAGCTGGCCCGAGCGCTGGCAGCCTTCCTCTTCGACGACGAGCACGCCATGGTCCGCCTGGACATGAGCGAGTACATGGAGAAGTTCTCCGTGCAGCGGCTGATCGGCGCCCCGCCCGGCTACGTCGGCTACGACGAGGGCGGCCAGCTCACGGAGGCCGTCCGCCGCCGGCCATACCAGGTGATCCTCTTCGACGAGATCGAGAAGGCGCACCCGGACGTCTTCAACGTCCTGCTCCAGGTGCTCGACGACGGGCGCCTGACCGACGGGCAGGGCCGGACGGTGGACTTCAAGAACAGCGTCCTGATCATGACCAGCAACGTCGGGAGCCAGGCCATCGCCGCCTACGCCGGCCGTCCGACCGCCGGCGACGCGGGCTACGAGGCGATGAAGAGGGAGGTCCTGGGGATGCTCCGGGGGACCTTCCGGCCCGAGTTCCTCAACCGTGTCGACGAGGTCATCGTCTTCCACGCCCTCACCGACGACGACCTGGCGAAGATCGTCGACCTTCTCCTCACCGAGCTCGGCCGGCGGCTGGCCGGCCACGACCTGGCGATCGAGGTGACGCCGGCAGCGAAGGGCGTGATCGCCCGCGAGGGCACGGACCCGACCTACGGCGCCCGTCCCCTGAAGCGCACCATCCAGCGCCTGGTGGAGAACTCGCTGGCGCGGGCGCTCCTCCGGGGCGAGTTCAAGCCCGGGGCGCTGATCCTCGTGGACGCCGACCCGGTCGGCGGGACGCTCCTGTTCACGCAGGAAGGGGCAACGGTGGTCGCCGAGGCCGGCGATCGGCGTGACACGCGGGCGGCCGGTGGCGACGTCGGCGGGGAGTCTGGCCGGCCCTCCATCCTGGACCTTCCCGCCACGGAGCCGCCGCGGAAGCCCCCGCAGGACGGCAATGGCGAGCTGCTGAACTAGGGGGCCGCCGCGCCGCAGCTACCATGCGCGGATGACACCCGCCGACGTCCGGGCCCGGTTCGCCGTGCGGCCCCAGCCGCTGCCCCCGCCGCCAGGATGGCTGCGGCCGGAGTGGCTGCCCGGCGGCACCCCGCTCGAGCGGCCGGCTCCCCCGCCGGACGCGCGTCCGGCCGCTGCCCTCGTCCTGGTCTACCCGGGCCGCGCCGGCGAGGCCTACCTGGTCCTGACCGAGCGCGTCGAATACGGCTCGGATCACCACTCCGGCGAGGTGTCCCTGCCGGGCGGCAAGGCCGACGCCGCTGACGCCGACGCCGTCGCGACCGCCCTGCGCGAGGCGGCGGAGGAAGTGGGGCTCGACCCGGACGCCGCCGGCGTGGAGGTCGTCGGGGGCCTGGACGCCCTCTGGATTCCGCCCAGCAACTTCCTGGTCACGCCGATCGTCGCCATCGCTGCCCGCCGTCCCGCCTTCGTGCCGGAAGCCCGGGAGGTCGCCGCGATCCTCGAGGTGCCGCTGACCGCGTTCCTGCCCGACGTCACGCCGGTGATCATCGACCCCGATCCGCGCGGCCGGCCGCTGCGCTACGGCGCCTACATCGTGGAGGGACGGATCGTCTGGGGCGCGACGGCCGCGATCCTCGGCCAGCTGGGGGCGGTGCTGGGCGGGAGGTGACCGTGCCCGCCCTCGCGGACCCGGTCGCCACCGCCTGGGCCATCGCGCGACGGCCCTACAGCGGCTCGCCCTCGACGGCAGCCTGCAGCGCGTCGGCGGCCGAGGGGCGGAGCTCGCCGTCGGCCGGCTCGGCATCCCGCTCCGCGTCGCCGAAGGCGGCCGGGTCCCCGGCGGCCAGCGGCAGCGGCCGCGCGTCGATGATCCCCCGAAGGTGCGCGTCGTCGGAGCCCGCGAACTCGACGACGATCGCGCGCATCTCCGAGAGCTCGGTCCAGGCTGCGTGGACGACGTGGGCCGGCCAGAGGACGGCCTCGCCGGCCGCGACGCGCGCGCGCTCGTCGCCGACCCGGACCCACCCGCCGCCCTCGATCACCACGAACCAGGTGGTGTTCGGGTTGGAGTGGGGCTCGATCGCCGCTCGCCGGCCGAAGGCGAGCTCGGATGCCACCCCGCGACCGTCGGAGTGGATCACCTGGCCGGTGATCCCGGTGGTGCCGGGCGGTCCCTCGCGCCGTCGGTTGCCGACGCCGAACCGGCGGATCTCCATGTCGCCCTCCCGTCGCCGGCTCGGCCGAGCGTCAGCGGCGCCGACGCTGGGAGCGCGCCGACCGTGACCGCGCGGCCCGCTTCGGGCGGATCGTCGACTCCGGGTGGGCGAACTTCTGCTTCGAGAAGTAGCGCGATCGCGCCAGGTGGGTCTCGTACGCGGCAAGGGATGGCGGGAACCGCACGAAGCGGATCCACAGCAGGATGCCGACGCCGATCGGGATCGACACCACGACGAAGAGGAAGTCGAAATGGAAGACGGCGTACACGACGAGCATGAAGAAGAAGATCACGCCCGCCCACAGGAGCCACTCGTAGAGGTCGAGGTAGACCTGGTGGCGCCGGAGCTGGCGGGTCCGGACGTTGTACAGGACGACCGTGGCGACGACGCCGACCAGCGCGAAGATCCAGATCGGGTTGAACAGATCGGGGAAGTTGACGTCGTTGAACGAGACGAAGAGGTAGTCCCAGGGCGGGAGCGTCACGGTCGGCGGAGCCTCCTCGCAAGCGCGCGGCGTCGTGCCGGCGGGCCGTTCGACGGGTCGGCCCGGGATCCCCGGCGCCGCGCCGTCCCGGGCGGCCACCCGGGACGACCGCCGGAGTATGCCACGCTCGCGCGCTATACTCGGCCGTCGGAGCGTCAACGCCGCCCTGGTCCCCGGGCGGTGCGGATCGGAGCGCGCGAGCCTGTCGGCGCGCCCATACGGAGGTCCCAGCCGGGTGCGAGCCCTCCTCTCGGTCGCCAACCGCCAGGGGCTGGCCGGCCTGGCGCGCGACCTTGTTGCGCTCGGCGTCGAGATCTACGCCACGGACGGCACGCGTGAGCACCTTGCCGCCGACGGGATCGAGGCGCGAGCGGTGACGGCCCTCACCTCCGTCCCCCCGCTCCTGGGCGGCACGGTCAAGACATTCCATCCGGCGGTCTACGCCGGCATCCTGGCCCGTCGCGACCGACCCGACCAGCTCGCCGAGCTCGTCGCAAACGGGATCGGGCTGATCGACCTCGTCGTCGTCAACGTGAAGCCCTTCGCGCCGCAGGTCGGCGAGCGGCGCATCCCGCTCGACGAGGCGATCGAGATGATCGACGTCGGCGGGACGGCGCTCCTGTCGGCGGCGGCCCGCAACCATGCCGGCGTCGCGGCGGTGCCCAACCCCGCTGCCTACGACCAGGTGGTGGCCGAGATCCGCGCCCGCGGCAGCGTGTCCGCGGAGCTGCGCCAGCGCCTGGCCGCCGAGGCGTTCGCCGTCGTCGCCGCGTACCACGCCGAGGTCGCTGCCTTCCTCAACCAGGTCACCGGGACGACCTTCCCGGCCCACCTCGGCGTCGTCCTGGAGAAGGTCACCGATCTCGCGCACGGGGAGAACCCGCACCAGCGGGCGGCGTTCTACCGGGAGACGACCCATCGCGACGGCACGATGGCCGACGCCACCCGGCTGCAGGGCCGCGAGCCGTCCTTCAACGACCTCCTGGACCTGGACGCCGCGTGGCGCATCGTCGCCGACTTCGGAGCCCCCAGCGCCGTCGTCGTGCGCCATACCGACCCGGTCGGGATCGCCTCCGACGACGACCTCGACGGGGCGTTCCGCCGGGCGCTGGAGACGGACCCGGCGGCCTCCTTCGGCAGCATCGTCGGCGTCAACCGCATGCTCGACGAGGCGACCGCGCGCGAGGTCGCCGCCGGGACGTTCGAGGCCGTCGTCGCGCCCGGGTACACGGAGGAGGCGCTGCGGATCCTCTCGACGCGACCCGAGCTCGAGGTCTTCACTGTGCCTCCGAACCCGTCCGACGGCCTCCGCGACTACGGGATCGCCGCGCTCGACTTCAAGCGTGTGGACGGCGGCCTCCTCGTCGAGACCCTCGACGCCACGACGATCGACCGGGGCCAGCTCCGCGTCGTCACCCAGCGCCGACCGACGCTGGAGGAGCTGACCGACCTGATGTTCGCCTGGAAGGCCGCCGCCCACGTCCGCTCGAATGCGATCGTCCTGGCCCGGAACCTGCAGACGGTGGGAATTGGCGGTGGCCAGGTGAGCCGCCAGGTCGCCGTGGAGATCGCCCTGCGCCGCGCCGGCGACCGGGCCAGGACCGCGGTGATGTCGTCGGACGCCTATTTCCCGTTCCCCGACGTCATCGCGCACGCCGCGATCGCCGGCGTCACGGCGATCATCCAGCCGGGCGGCTCGCGCCGCGACGAGATGGCCATCGAGGTGGCCGACCGGCACCACCTCGCCATGGTCTTCACCGGGCGGCGCCACTTCCGGCACTGAGCCGGGGCGGCGTCCGCCCAGCAGGGGGTCCCGACCGATGGAACGGCTGCTCTCGCTGGAGCTGATCCGGGTCACCGAGGCCGCGGCCATCGCGTCGGCACGCCTGATGGGTCGCGGCGACACGATGGACGCCGACCGGGTCGCCGTGGCAGCGATGCGGCGGGTCTTCGACGAGATCCCGATCGACGCCCGCATCGTCATCGGCGAGGGCGAGCGGGACCAGGCCCCGATGCTGTACATCGGCGAGCGCGTCGGCGATCCGTCGGGCGCCGTGGGCGACGCACCCGAGATCGACATCGCGGTGGACCCGCTGGAGGGGACGAACCTGGTTGCCCACGGCCAGGCGGGCTCGATCACGGTCCTCGCTGCGACCGAGCGGGGCGGGCTCCTGAACGCCCCCGACTGCTACATGGAGAAGCTCTGCGTCGGGCCCGTCGTGGCGGGCAAGGTCGACATCACGGCGCCGCCGGCAGAGAACCTCCAGCGAATCGCCGCAGCCCTGGGCCGTGGCGTCAGCGACATCACGGTCGTCATCCTGGAGCGGGCCCGCCACGGGGAGCTCATCTCCGATGTCCGCGCGGCGGGCGCCCGGATCAAGCTGATCAGCGACGGAGACCTCTCCGCTGCGATCTCCTGCGCCGTCTCGGGCACGGGGGTCCACGCCGTGATGGGAATCGGCGGCGCCCCGGAAGGGGTCATCACCGCCGCGGCGCTGCGCTGCCTTGGTGGTGAGATCCAGGCGCGCCTCGTCTTCCGCTCCGACGTCGAGCGGGAGCGGGCCGAGGGGATGGGCCACGGCGACCCGACCCGGGTCTACCGCACCGACGAGCTCGCGTCCGGCGAGAACGTCGTCTTCGCGGCCACGGGGGTCACGAAGGGCGACCTGCTGGAGGGTGTCCGCTTCTTCGGCGGCGGCGCCCGCACGCACTCGCTGGTGATGGCCTACCAGACGAAGCAGGTCCGGTTCGTGGACACGGTCCACATGCTCGACCGAAGCCGGCCGCCGGCCGTCCGGCTGTAGGGCTCAGCCCGGCGACGGCGTCCACCCGCCTGCCCTGGCGTCCCATGCGGCCACCGGGCGCACGGATGCCGGGCCCTCGGCGACCTCCGCCCGGGCTCGCGCCGACGCCACGGTCTCGTGCCAGCCCGGCGGCCGAAGGCCGGGAGCCAGGTCGGCCAGCGGTGCCAGCACGAAGAGACGCTCCCGGGCGCCCGCATGGGGAACCTGCAGCCACTGGACGCCGGACTTCGCCGGGTCGTCGCTGCGCAGGCCCGGGGTCCGCTCCACGTGGATCGCCTGGCGGCCGAAGACGAGCAGGTCGAGGTCCAGCTCGCGGGGACCCCAGCGCTCGCGGTGACGCCGGCCGAACGCGCGCTCCAGCCCCTTGAGAGCCTGGAGGAGCGCGAGCGCCCCGGTCTCCGGATCCGGGCCGGCAGGCACGTCGAGGGCGACGACCGCGTTGCGGAACTCCGGCTGGTCGACGACGCCGACGGGCGCCGTGGCATACAGGCGCGACACGCCGACACGCCGCGCGCCCGAGAGCGCGGCCAGCGCGTTGATCCCCGCGGCGAGCGTCAGCGACGGATCCCCCAGGTTGGCGCCGAGGCCGACGTACGCGCGGACCCGCCGCCCGCGTCGACTGCGCTGCCGAGCCGTCATGCCCCGAGAATACGCGCGTGGCCGACGTCACCGTCCTGATCCTCCACCCGCCGCTGCGCGCGGACCCGGGCCCCCTCGAGGCAGCGCTCGACGCCGCGCGTCGCGCGCTGGCCGCCCGCCACGCGGCGGCGTTCCGCGCGGCCGGCGCCTCCTGGGTCGCCGTCGTCGAGGAACCGGATGGCGGGAGCTTCGGGGCCCGCCTCCGCCGGCTGGCCGGCACGGTCGCGACGGGTGGCCTGGTCGTGCTGGGCTCGGGCGCGCTCGCGCTGGCCCGGGCCGGTGACTACCGCGCCTTCGTGGAGGCGGCGGCTTCCGAGGCCCCGGCCGCCCTCGCGAACAACCGCTTCTCGTCAGACGCGGTGGCCGTGTCGCGGAGCGCGATCTTCCTGGAGGTTCCGGACCTCCCGAACGACAACGCCCTGCCCCGGTGGCTCGAGGAGGCTGCCGGCTGGCCGGTTTCGGACCTCCGACGCCGATCACATCTCGGTCTCGACCTCGATTCGCCGGCCGACGTCGCGATCGCCGGAGGAGCGCTCCCGGCCGCGGCCGCGGGCTCACCGTTCACCGGCCGGCTCGACGCCGTTCGGTCAGTGTTGACCGACCGTCGTGCCGAGCTTACGGTCGCCGGCCGCACGTCAGCCGGGACGATCGCCATGCTGGAGCGCCGGGCGGCATGCCGGGTCCGAGCTCTGGTCGAGGAGCGCGGCCTGCGCGCGGCGTCCAGCCTGGCGCAGGATCCGGACCGCGATGGGCGCATGCCCCGACCGCCGGCCTCGATCCTCGGGCTGCTCCTCGACCGGGACGGCCCCGCACGCGCTGGGACGCATCATGGCCCGGCTGGGCGACGCCGCGGTCGTCGATTCGCGCGTCCTGCTGGCTCACCGCCTGGGCGCCGACGAGGCGGGGTGGCCGGTCGCGGAGGAGCGCTTCGCGTCGGATCTGCTCCTTCCCGACCTCGTCGTCGGATCCCTGGCTGCGGGCGCTGACGGTCGCCGCCGCGGACGCCCCCATCCCGGTCGTGCTCGGGGGTCACTCGCTCGTCGGGCCGGGGCTGCGACTGCTCGCGGGGCAGGCCCGATGACGACGGGCGCCGAAGAGGCGATCCGCGCCGAGATCGCGGGGCGCGGCCCGATCCCGTTCGCCGACTTCATGGCGCTCGCACTCGGGCATCCCGGCGGCGGCTACTACACCTCCGCGGCGGCACGGCCGACCCGAAGCGGCGACTTCCTGACGGCACCCGAGCTGCATCCCATCTTCGGAGCCGCGCTGGCGCGGCAGGTCGCCGAGGCGTGGGAACGGCTGGAGCGCCCGACGCCCTTCACGCTCCTGGAGTACGGGGCCGGCGGGGGCACGCTGGCCCTGGCGATCCTCGCCGGCCTGCGGGAGGACGGTTCGCCGCTGGCCGCGGCCCTCCGCTACGCCCCGGTGGAGGTCAACGAGCACCGCGTTGCGGAGCTGCGCGGGCGGGCGGCCGCGGCGGGGCTGCCGCTCGTCGATCCCGGGGGGCTCGACGACAGTCCGGTCGCGGGCATCGTCATCGCCAACGAGTTCCTCGACGCGCTGCCGGTCCACGTCGTCGAGGTCCGGGACGCGCGGCCGCGCGAGGTGTTCGTCCGGATCGCCGCCGGCGGCACGTTCGAGGAGGTCCTCGGCGAGCTGTCCGGCCCGGCGGTCGCCGAGCGTCTGGAGGCGCTGGCCGCCGGCGAGATCGACTTGGTCGAGGGCCAGCGCCTGGAAGTGCGGCCGGCGGTCGCGTCCTGGGCGGCCGAGGTCGGGCGGCGCCTGGCTTCGGGCCTCGTGCTCGTGCTCGACTACGGGGCGCCGGCGACGGACCTCTACGGACACCGCCGGCGGGCAGGGACCCTGATGACCTACCGCGGCCACGCCGCCGACGGGTCGCCGGGCGCCCCGTACCGCGAGGTCGGGGGGCGCGACCTCACCGCTCACGTCGACACCACCGCCCTCGGCTCGGCGCTCCGCGCGGTCCGCCTGGACGTGCTCGGCGAGACGAGCCAGGCCGAGCTGCTCGTGGGCTGCGGGCTGCAGGACCTGCTGCAGGCGCGCCAGGGATCGGCCGCGACGGCCGGCGAAGCGCTGGAGCTGCGGAGCGCGGTCATGCGCCTCCTCGACCCACGCCATCTCGGAGGCTTCCGCGCCGTGCTGGCGGGCCGTCGGCTCGCCGCCGACCCGCCGCTCTGCGGCCTGGCCTTCCGGATGCCGTCTCGGGGCCGACCGGCGGCGCCCTGATTCGTCGAGCGCGGCGCCCGCGGGCCGCGCCACCGGCCGGCGACCCCTGCTACGATGCGGAGGCATGCTCGTGCCCGCGTGGGCTGCGTGCGTGCGTGCGTCTCACCCGAGCTTCCCGCCGGGCTGGTGGATACCCGCCGTGCATGCCACGGACCGCCGGCCGCAGAGAGGTGCGATGGAAGGCATCTGGTACGTCGTCGGCTTCGCCGTTGCGGGCGTGTCGTTCGTCTTCCTGACGATCGGCGTCTCGTGGCTCATCAGCCACCGCACCAGGGGAAGCGAGCTGAAGGGCCTCCCGTACGAGAGCGGCATCCCGACGTACGGCGACACCCACGGCCGGTTCGGCGTCTCGTACTACATCTACGCGCTGCTCTTCGTCGCCTTCGACATCGAGGTGATCTTCATCTTCCTGTGGGCGCTGGTCGTGCGCGACCCGATCCCGGGCGTCGTCGCCTCCATGGCGGTCTTCATCCTCATCCTCCTGCTGGGGCTGGCCTACGCCTGGCGCAAGGGGGTGCTGACGTGGCGCTGACCCGCCCGCCCGCCGGCGGCCCGCCCCCCGGCGAGCCCGGCAGCCGCCTTCCGGTACCCGCGACGAGCCCGGACGACGCGATGGTCGAGGCGATCGTCGTCCCCAACGAGCTCTGGTCCCCGGCCGACCCCGATGCGTACGGCGGCGTGCCGGTGGACCAGGCGCCCACCCTCGCGCTGAAGCGCTACGACGAGTCCGGCGAGGGCCGCCGCGACGACGCCCGATGGGGCGCCCTGGACGTCATCCCGACGAAGGCCGACCTGATCCTGGACCTCATCCGCCAGAACAGCCTCATGCCGCTCCTGTCCGGCCTGGCCTGCTGCGCCATCGAGATGATGTCGACGGCGACAAGCCGCCACGACATGGACCGCTGGGGGATGTTCCCGTTCCGCGCCTCGCCACGCCAGGCCGACGTGCTGATCGTCGCCGGAACCCTGACGACGAAGATGGCAGATCCCCTCGTCCGCCTCTGGGAGGAGATGCCAGAGCCCAAGTGGTGCGTGGCCATGGGCGACTGCACCTGCTCGGGCGGGCGCTACAAGCGGAGCTACAGCACGATCCAGGGGATCGACCGGCTCCTGCCCGTCGACGTCTACGTCCCCGGCTGCCCGCCTCGCCCGGAGGGGCTGATCTACGGGATGATGAAGCTCCAGCAGCTCATCAAGCAGCGCCGCGGCCACTGGCCCGAGCGGGAGATCGGCCCCACCGTCCCGGAGGGCATCTGACCGTGGACCGCCGGTTCAAGGCGCTCCTCGAGCGGAAGCTGGGACCCGTCCTGGAAGGTCCCGTCCGCCAGCGCCACGACCAGACCGAGGTCCGGATCCGGCCGGGCGACGTCCCCCAGGTCATGCGCACGCTCCACGACGAGCCGGAGCTGCGCTTCGAGTACCTGGCCGACCTCTGCGGCGTGGACACCGGCACCACGTTCCAGGTCGTCTACCACCTCTGGAGCGAGGTCACCCCGGACTGGCTCCGCGTCATCGCCGACGGGATCCCCCGCGACGAGCCCCGCGTCCCCTCCCTCACCTTCCTCTGGAAGGGCGCCGAATGGATGGAGCGCGAGGCCTTCGACATGTTCGGCCTGATCTTCGAGGGGAACCGCGACCTGCGCCGGATCTACCTGCCCGACGACTTCGTCAGCTTCCCGTTGCGCAAGGACTTCCACCTCGCCGACGACGCCGCGCGCTCGCCGGGCGGCGGGGTTCGCCCCATGGAGCGCGCCTCCGCGCCCGCGGACGCCGACGAGACCACCCTCCGGCGCACGTCGCCCGGGGCCTAGGCAGGCCGAGATGACGACACCGACCCGGCCCAGCCTGGACGACCCGGCGCTCTCCATCCCTGTTGACCACGCGGGCATCTTCGACCCGATCCCGGTCGCCCGGACCGAGCGCCAGCAGGAGTTCTACGCCCTCAAGGACGGCGAGCTGCTCCTCAACATGGGACCCCAGCACCCCTCCACCCACGGCGTCCTCCGGGTCGTCCTGAAGATCAATGGGGAGCAGGTGGTCGACCTCGACCCCGTCCTCGGCTACCTCCATCGCGGCGTCGAGAAGCTCTGCGAGAACGCCGACTACCACCAGGTCATCAGCCAGGTGGACCCGCTCGAGTACATCAGCTCGCTCTTCAACGAGTGGGGCGCGGTCTTGTCGTTCGAGAAGCTCCTGGACGTCCAGGTGCCGCGCCGGGCCGAGTACATCCGGGTCCTGTCGGCGGAGCTCAACCGGATAGCCAGCCACATGCTGTTCCTGGGCTGGTATGCCCTGGACCTGGGCGGGATCACCCCGATCCTGTGGAGCTTCGCCGAGCGCGACGAGATCACCGAGATCCTGGCCGCGCTGACCGGCCAGAAGCTCCTCTTCAACTACTTCCGGATCGGCGGCGTGAACGGCGACCTGAACCACGAGTTCATGAGCCGCCTGGGCGACTGGATGGGCCGCGCCGGCGCCCAGCTGGAGGCCGGCATGGGCCTCCTCAACGAGAACGAGATCTTCGTCCGGCGCGCCCGCGGCCTCGGCGTGGTCGACCGCGAGACGGCCCTCCGGATGTGCGCGACGGGCCCGAACCTGCGCGCCTCCGGCGTCCCGTTCGACCTGCGACGCGCCCATCCGTACAGCGTCTATCCGGAGCTCGACTTCGACATCCCGACGCGGACCGAGGGGGACTCGCTGGCCCGCTACCTGCTCCGCATCGACGAGGTCAAGCAGAGCATCCGGATCATCGACCAGTGCCTCCACCAGATGCCCGACGGGCCCGTGTCGGCGAAGCTGCCGCGCCTCCTGCGACCGCGGCCGGGGCGCGCCTTCAGCGCGGTCGAGGCGCCGCGCGGCGAGTACGCCACCTACGTCGTCAGCGACGGCACCGACCAGCCCTTCAGGATGCGGATCCACGACCCGAGCTTCCTGCACCTGCAGCTGGTGGGCCTGCTGCTGCCCGGCAACCTCCTCCCCGACACGATGGCCATCATGGCCTCGCTCGACCCGATCATGGGCGGCGTGGACAAGTGAGGACCGCGCGCCGATGACCGCCGTGACCGCCTACTGGAACCGCCTCTCGGTCCCCTCGCGGGTCATCCTGGTCGCGCTCCCGACGCTCCTGGTCCTGGGCGGGGTGGCGACCGTTGCCCTGGTGCTCCTCCTGCCGCCGCTGCTCGACTTCCTGGCCGCCAATCCAGGCCTCGTCCAATTCGTGCTCGCCGCGACGATCATCATCGTGATCACGATCCCGACCGCGTTCCTGATCATCTATCTCGAGCTGAAGGTCATCGCGCGGATGAACCTGCGAGTGGGCCCCGACCGGGTCGGCCCGTTCGGCAGCGCCCAGTCCCTGGCCCACGGGTTCAAGGTCCTCTCCAAGGAGGACTTCACACCCCGCGGGGTCGACGTGCCGATCTTCACGCTCGCCCCGGTCGCGGTCTTCCTGACCACGATCATGACCCTGCTGGTGGTCCCGTTCGCGCCCGGGCTGGTGGGCCAGGACTTCAACATCGCCCTGCTCTACTTCTTCGCCATCGGCGGCCTCAACATCGTCGGCCTGATGATGGCCGGGTGGGCCAGCTTCAACAAGTACAGCCTGATCGGTGCCCTGCGGGCCGCGGCCCAGGCCATCAGCTACGAGATCCCGCTGACGCTCTCGGTGGTCGGCGTGATCATCCTGGCCGGCAGCATGAGCCTGAACACCATCGTCGAGCAGCAGGCAGGCTCGGTGCTGGACTGGAACCTCTGGAAGCAGCCCCTGGGGCTGATCATCTTCTTCATCGCCGCCATCGCCGAGGCCAACCGGACGCCGCTCGACATGACCGAGGCGGACCAGGAGATCGTGGCCGGCTTCGCGACCGAGTACTCCGGGATGCGCTACGGCTTCTTCTTCTTCGCTGAGTACGTCAACGTCTTCGTCGTCTCGGCTGTGATGGTGGTGCTCTTCTTCGGCGGCTGGAACGCCCCGTTCAACTGGCCGTTCCCGGTGGCGATCGCACTCGACCCGGCGAGCCTGGGGCTGGGGCTCCTCTTCGCGGGCGCGCTCGTCCCGGTGATCGGAACGCTCGTCCTGGCCCTCCCGTTCTGGCTCGGCTCGTCGCGGATCTCCTCCCTCCAGGCCCTGCTGCTGGGGTTCATCCTGTTCAACGTCCTGGCCGTGACGGCAGCGCTCGGCTGGGCGTTCATCAGCGTCGACTGGGTCGCAGGGCTGTTCTGGACGATGGCCAAGACCTATGTCTTCGTGTTCATCTTCGTCCAGATGCGGGCGACCTTCCCGCGGGTCCGGGTGGACCAGCTGATGAGCTTCGCCTGGAAATGGCTCCTGCCGGCGGCCCTCCTGAACATCTTCGTGACCGCCGTCGTCGTCTCGATCGAGGCCGGCCGGTGAGGGGGCGACGATGAGCATGGTCCCCGGCCTCGGCCTGCTGCGCGGCATGGCCCTCACGTTCCGTCGCTTCTTCCAGCCGGCCGTGACGATCCGCTACCCCGAGGTGCCGGCCGACGTGGCGGTCAAGAATCGCGGGCGCCTGCAGCTCCTCTACGACGAGCACGGCACGCTGAAGTGCGAGACCTGCTTCCAGTGCGCCCAGGCGTGCCCCATCGAGTGCATCGACATGGGCGGCATCGACACGAAGGGCCGGTATGCGATCCACTGGGGCGCCGCCGAGACGTACGGCGAGCGGCGCGACGAATCGGCGCTGCGCCGCTCCGGCCGCGAGGTTCCGGACGACCCCTCCAGCCACTTCGAGCCGGTGGACATGGCCGCCGTGGACGCCATCCTCGACAAGCACGATCACGATCCGCACGAGATGCTCTCGATCCTCGAGGCGATCCAGGCCGAGTTCGGCCACCTCCCGGTGGCCGCGCTCAAGCGGACCAGCCACCGCACCGGCGCGTGGTACGCGATGATCTACGGCACCGCCAGCTACTACCACCACCTGCGCTTCGAGCGGAGCGTGGACGAGGTGGCCGTGTGCCGCTGCACCGCCTGCCTGGTGGCCGGGGGCGGCCGCCTTGCCGAGGCGATCGGCGCCGGCCTGCGGACCGAGCTGGGACGTCCCACGCCGGACGGCCGGATCCGCTTCGCCTGGCTCTCCACGCATCTCCCGGGAGCCGCGGTGCCGCTCGTCGCCATCGACGGCGAGCCGCAGTCCGAGGTGACCGCCGCCAACGCCACCGCCTGGGCCCGCGCGCTCGCCGGGGAGCACCCGGCCACCCGAACCGTCCACTGACCCGATGACGACCCTCCTGCCGACGCCCGACGGCCGCCCCCGCCTCATCCTGGGTGACGCCGTCGCCGCCATCCCGACGGACCTCGCGGCAGCCGTCGCGGCCGGCGCGTTCGAGGCCCTGCGGGTCGTCGTGGGCACCCTCGGCCCGACCGGCACGGTCGCGACCATCGCAGCATCCGGGCTGCGCGGGCGCGGCGGCGCCGGCTTCCCGGCCGGCACCAAGTGGCGAGCGGTGGCCTCATCGACCGACCCGCTTCGCTACGTCGTCGGCAACGGCTACGAGGCCGATCCCGGACAGGGCACCAACCGCCATCTCATGGAGACGCGGCCGTTCGCCGTCGTCGAGGGCATCGCCATCGCGGCCCTTGCGGTGGGCGCGCGCGAGGCCGTCATCGCCGTCCGCGCCGAATACGGCGACGCGGTGCGGGCCCTGGAGACGGCCGTCTTCGCCGCCGAGGAGGCCGGCTTCCTGGGCACGGACATCCTTGGCTCCGGCCGTCACGTCGCCGTGACGGTGCGCACCGTCCGGGGTGCCTACATGCTGGGCGAGGAGACGGTCCTCCTCAGGGCGCTCGAGGGGAAGCGCGGGCAGCCCGAGCAGCGCCCCCCGTATCCGACCGAGAGCGGGCTCTTCGGGCACCCGACCCTCGTCCACAACGTGGTCACGCTGGCTACGGTCCCCTGGATCGTTGCCCATGGCGTCGACGCCTTCCGGGCGGTCGGCGACCCGGATGCGCCCGGGACGGTCCTGGTCCAGGTCTCGGGCGCAGTCGCGACACCCGGGATCGCCGAGGTCCCGACCGGGACGACCCTCCGCGAGATCCTGGACCTCGCCGGCGGCGTGGCGGCCGGCCGCGCCTTCAAGGCCCTCCTGGTGGGCGGCCCGACGGGCGGCCTCCTGCCGCCGGAGCTCCTCGACACGCCGTACACCTTCGGTGCGCTGCGCGACGCAGGTGCGCACGTGGGCTCGGGAGCCCTCGTCGTGGCCGACGAGACCACCTGCATCGTCGACCTCGCCCGCCTGCTCGTGCGCTACGCGGCCGACGAGGCCTGCGGCAAGACGATCCCCTGCCGCATCGGCCTGCGCCGGCTGGCCGAGATCGGGCAGCGCTACGCGGACGGCGCTGCCAGGCCCACCGACCCGGTGCTCCTCGTCGACCTCGCCGACGACTGCGTTGCGAGCGCCCTCTGCGGCCACGAACGCCTGGCCTCGAGCCCGCTCCGGACCGCGATGCGATACTTCGGTCCCGAGATCGACGACCACATCCTGCGGGGCATCTGCCCCGCCGGCGTCTGCAGCCCGATCCGGCTTGCGGTCGCCGCCAACGGAAGGTAGACGACGACCGCACGATGGCCGACCTGATCTCCCGCCCTGCCGACCTCGCGTCGTCGACCCGCCCCGAGCCGGTCGCCGACAGCCTCGCCGATCGCCTCCTGCGGACGCAGGCTCCGCAGCGGCCCCAGTCGGCGCCCGTCATCCGCCTGGAGGTGGACGGCCGGGTCGTGGAGGGCCGCGAGGGCCAGACGATCCTCGAGGTCTGTCGCGACAACGGGATCGAGATCCCGACGTTGTGCTACGAGCCGAAGCTGCCGGGCTTCGGGGCCTGCCGGATGTGCGTCGTCGAGGTGGAGGGGGAGGAGCATCCCCCGATCTCGTGCTCCCGCGCCGCCGAGGGCGGGATGGTGGTCTGGACCCAGACGGAGCAGGTGCGGCGGCTGCGCCGGACGAACCTCGAGCTGATCTTCTCCGACCACAACGCGTACTGCCTCCCGCCCTGCCAGAACAAGTGCCCCAGCCACATCGACATCCCCGGCTTCCTCAAGGCGAACGCCGAGGGCGAGTTCCGCGAATCGGTCCGCACCTTCAAGCGGACCATCCCGTTCCCCTCGATCCTCGGCCGGGTCTGCCCGGCGCCGTGCGAGGAGCACTGCCGCCGCGACGAGGTCGACGAGGCGATCGCGATCCGCGACAGCCACCGCTACGCCGGCGACCAGGTCCTGCGCGAGATGCTGGAGCAGGACATCGACCCGCCGCTGCCGTTCGAGCTGCAGCCGAAGACCGGCAAGCGGGTCGCGGTCATCGGCTCGGGGCCGGCAGGCGCGTCCGCGGCGTATTACCTCCTGATCGCAGGGCACGACGTCACCATCCTCGAGCGCGACGAGGCCCCCGGCGGGATGCTCCGCTATGGCATCCCGGAGTACCGCCTGCCGAAGGACCGCGTCCTCGGGCCGGAGTACGAGAGCGTCACCCGCCTGGGCGGTCGGTTCGTGTGCGGCCAGGAGCTGGGCCGCGACTTCAGCCTCGACGATCTCCAGAACCAGGGCTACGACGCGGTCGTGCTGGCCATCGGCTGCTACGACACCAACACGCTGGGGATCCCCAACGAGGAGGCGGACGGGGTCATCGACGGTCTCGAGTACCTCAAGATCGCGACCCTCGGCCTGACCTACCCGGGCCACGCGGGGACGCGCGTCGTGGTGATCGGCGGCGGCTTCACCGCCATGGACTGCGTCCGGACCTCGGCCCGCCAGGGCGCCGCGGAGGTGACCCTGGTCTACCGCCGCGACATGAAGGACATGCCGGCGTCGAGCGAGGTCCATGAGGCGATCGAGGAAGGCGTCACCACGATCTTCCAGGCCGGCCCCACGCGCGTCCTCAAGGACGAGGCGACCGGGAAGGTGTCCGGCGTCGAGTTCATCCGGATGCAGCTTGGCGCGCCCGACGCGTCCGGGCGGCGACGCCCGGAGCCGGCCCCGGGCACCGAGTTCGTCCTGGAGTGCGATCGGGTCCTCCTGGCCATCGGGCAGGGACCCGACCTCGCCTGGCTCGGCCCGGGCAACGAGGGCCCGCAGGCGACGAAGCAGCGTCGACTGAAGGCGGACGCCGTCACCTTCGAGACCGGGCGCCCCGGCGTCTTCGGCACCGGCGACGTCCGCACCGGCGCCGCGACCGTGGTCCAGGCGATCGCCGACGGCCGGCGCGCGGCCTACGCCGTCGATGCCTTCCTGCAGGGCCTCGACCTCGGCGCCATCCGCACCCGCCAGACGCTGGCCGAGCCGCAGCCGGAGTTCCTCTCGATCGTCCCCTTCACCTCGGAGGTGAAGGAGTCGCGGCACCGCCTGCAGAGCATGTCCGCCGAAGAGCGGCGCACCTCGTACGTCGAGTACGAGATTCCCTACAGCAGCGCGGAGGCAGTGGCCGAGAGCACGCGCTGCCTGCAGTGCACGTGCGAGGCGATCGGCTTCTGCGACCTGCGCCGGCTGGGGATCGAGTACGGCACGACACTCAAGACCCTGGAGCCCCAGAACAACCGCGGTGCGGGGTACCGCAGCGTCACCGAGAACCGCTTCACCGGCGACAACCACGACTACCTGCGGGACGACAGCCACGCCTTCATCCTGCGCGAGCCGTCTCGCTGCATCGACTGCGGCCGCTGCGCCCAGGTCTGCTCCGAGGTCGTCGGCGCCGCCTGCTACGACTTCATGCGGATCGGCTTCGACACGCTCGTGACGACGCCCCTGGACATGAGCCTGAACGACACGCCCTGCGTGTCGTGCGGCCGCTGCGCCGAGACGTGCCCGACGGGGGCGCTCATGCCCAAGCCGCGACTCCTCGAGAAGTACGAGGTCGACGAGAGCCGCTGCATCCTGTGCGGCATCTGCGTCGACGCGTGCCCCTACGACGCGCTCCGCTGCGGGCCCGACTTCGAGCTCGCCCACACGAGCCGCGAGGAGCCGATGATCGACCTGATCGCCATCGCCGCGGTCGATCGCGAGACGGAGATGACCTACGTCCGGCGCGAGCCCGACTGGGCCCAGCGCGCACTCGCCTCGGGCCGCGACGTCGGGCCGCGCATGCTGCCCGTCCTGCCGGCATCCCTGGCAGGCGGCAACGGGGGCGGGAACGGCCGCGCGGCGGTGCATTCCAGCGGCAACAATGGACACGCGACCGGCGGCGAGGCCGGCGGGAACGGGCCCCACACCTAGCCGCGCGCGGCGGGGCGTGGAGGGGCGCCGGAGCCGAACGCGGAGACAACGGCGGAGAGAGGGATCAGGTGCCGATACCGGATACCGTGCCGGTCCTGGGGATCAGCTGGAACGACGTGCTGTTCCTGGTCCTCGCGGCCGTGATGCTGGGCAGCGCCCTGCTGGTCGTCACGATGCGCGACATCATCCGCTGCGGCCTCGCGATGGTGGCCGCCTTCGGCTCCCTGGCGGGGATCTACGCCCTCCTCGCCGCGCCGCTCATCGCCGCAGCCCAGGTGCTGGTGTACATCGGCGCCATCGCCGTCCTGATCCTCTTCGCCGTCATGCTGACCCAGGCCAAGAACGCTCCCATGCGCCTGGTCTTCCAGACCCAGGCGATTCCGGCGGCGATCGCCGCCGTCGTGCTGGCGGTGATCGTCGCGCTGTCGGTGACGGCCACCGACTGGGGCGCCGTCGGCCAGCGCGTCGCGACCGGGACCCAGGCCCTGGCGCGCCTCCTCTTCAGCCAGTACGTCCTGCCGCTCGAGATCGTGAGCGTCCTCCTGCTCGCCGCGGTGATCGGCGGGGTCTACCTGGCCAAGCGCGAGGACCGCGACGCATGAGCCAGTCGCTGGACGCCTACCTGGTCCTGTCCGGGATCCTCTTCTCCATCGGGAGCTTCGGCTTCCTGGCCCGGCGCAACGCGATCAGCATGCTCATGTCGATCGAGCTGATGCTCAACGCCGTCAACCTCGCCATCGTCGCCTTCGGCGCGTTCGTGCCGGAGCTCAACGTCGACGCCTCGGTGATCGCCCTCATGGTCATGGCGGTCGCGGCCGCGGAGGCGACGGTCGGCCTCGCGATCGTGATGGCGATCTATCGCAACCGCCGGACTCCGCTCGTCGACGAGTACGACGCGATGCGCCAGTAGCCCACGAGGAGCCCGAGAGACCCGCGTGTTCGAACCCCTCATCCCGAGCGCCAGCCACCTGCTCGCCGCCGTCGAGGCCGAGCCGATCTCGGCCACCGCCAGCAGCGTCCTGAACCTCCTTCCGGTGCTGCTCCTTCTGCCCATATCCGGCTTCGTCTTCACGGCGCTGTTCGGCCGGCGGATCGGGCGCTTCGCGTTCCTCGTGCCGCTCCTCCTCATCGTGGCGACGTGGGGGCTCGCCATGGTCGTGGTCTACGAGGCGCTGACGGGCGGGTTCGGGGAGCATGGCGCCGGCATCACGATCTACACGTGGATCCCGGCCGGCGCCTTCCAGGTGCAGCTCGGCCTGTTCGTCGACCAGCTGACCGCCTGCCTGCTCATCGTCGTGACGACGATCGGCATGCTGGTCCACCTCTACTCGGTGGGCTACATGGCCCACGATCCCGCCCGCTGGCGGTTCTTCGCCTACCTGAACCTGTTCATGTTCAGCATGCTGCTGCTGGTCCTGGGCGACAGCTGGCTGACCGTCTTCGCGGCGTGGGAGCTCGTCGGGTTGAGCTCGTACCTCCTGATCGGCTTCTGGTACGGGCGGCAGTCGGCGGCCCTGGCCGCCAAGAAGGCCTTCATCGTCAACCGCGTCGGCGACGTCGGGTTCGCCCTCGGGATCATGCTGATCTGGGTCAGCACGGGCACCCTCAACATCCGCGAGTCGTTCGGTCTCATCGCCAAGCTCGACTCGACGACGATCGCGGCGATCGCCCTCCTCGTCTTCTGCGGGGCGGTGGGCAAGAGCGCCCAGTTCCCGCTCCACGTCTGGCTCCCCGATGCGATGGAGGGCCCGACGCCCGTCTCGGCCCTGATCCACGCCGCGACCATGGTCAATGCCGGCGTCTACCTCGTGGCGCGGGCGAACCCGATCTTCGCCCTGGCCCCCGGGGTCATGGTGGTGGTGGCCGCGATCGGCATCTTCACGGCGATCCTGGCCGCCTCGATTGCCTTCACTCAGACCGACATCAAGCGGGTCCTGGCCTATTCGACGCTGTCGCAGCTGGGCTACATGTTCGCCGCGCTCGGCGTGGGTGCCTTCGTGGCCGCGATCTTCCACCTGATGGCCCACGGCTTCTTCAAGGGGCTCCTCTTCCTCGGCTCGGGCAGCGTGATCCATGCCGTCCACGAGGAGCAGGACATGAACAAGATGGGCGGCCTGTGGCGGAAGATCCCGATCACCCACTGGACCATGCTCGTCGGGACCCTCGCGATCGCGGGGATCCCGCCCCTCGCCGGCTTCTTCAGCAAGGACGAGATCCTCGGCGAGAGCTACAAGAACGCCTTCCAGTGGGTCTGGGTCATCGGCCTGGGCGTCGCGGTGATGACCGCCTTCTACATGTGGCGCCTGATGGGCAAGACGTTCTACGGCGAGCCGTCCGCCTATGCCAGGCAGATCTGGGACAGGATCCACGAGTCGACGTGGACGATGACGTTGCCGCTGGTCCTGCTGGCCATCCCTTCGGCGCTCATCGGCATCTTCCTGGGCCTGCCCTTCGGCGACTCGCGCATCCAACAGTGGCTCGAGCCGGTCTTCGGGGCCTCGGAGGAGCTGCTCAACCCCGGCAAGCAGCCGTTCGAGCTCTTCGGCATCGACGGCGTCCTGATCCTGCTGAGCGTGGCCGCGGCGACCGTCGGGCTGGTGCTGGGAATCTGGCTGTTCGGCGCCTTCCGGCGGCGCGGGAACCGGGCCCGGGTGGAGGCGCTGACGAACGCCAGCGGGGCGACGCGCTTCCTGTACCGGGCCTCGCTCAACAAGTGGTGGTTCGACGATCTCAACCACCTGCTGTTCATCGTGATCGGCGGCCGCGTGGCGGGGGCGATGTGGTGGTTCGACCGGACCGTCGTCGACGGGACCGTGAACGGCGTCGGCCGGCTTACCGTCGACGCCGGCCGCGGGCTGCGGCGGGTCCAGACGGGTCGCGTCCAGAACTACGCCCTCGGCATCGCGCTCGGGCTGATCGTGATGACCGTCTCGTACCTCCTCATCGCGGCCAGGTAGGAGGCGACGATGGACATCGGCGGCTTCCCCATCCTGAGCGTCGTCACGTTCCTGCCGCTCGTCGGAGCACTGGTCCTGGCCGTCATCCCGCGCGGCAATCTCGGCGCCATCCGGGGCACGGCGCTGGTCGCGGCCCTGGCCACCTGGGTCGCCAGCCTGGTGCTGCTCCTGGCCTACCGGCCGGCCGCCGAGGCCGGCGGCGGGATGGCCTTCCAGTACGTCGAGACGATCGACTGGATCCCGCTCTTCGGGATCCAGTACAAGGTCGGCGCCGACGGGCTCTCGGTGGCGATGGTCGTCCTGACGACGACGCTCACGTGGATCTCCATCCTCGCCAGCTTCTCGCCGATCAAAGAGCGGGTGAAGGAGTACATGATCTCCTTCCTCATCCTCGAGGTCGGCATGCTGGGCGTCTTCGTCTCCCTCGACCTCTTCCTGTTCTACATCTTCTGGGAGGTCGTCCTCGTCCCGATGTACCTGATCATCGGGATCTGGGGCGGCGCCAACCGGATCTACGCGACGCTGAAGTTCGTCCTGTACACGCTCGTCGGGTCGCTCCTGATGCTGGTTGCCATCCTGGCCACCGCCTTCGCGTACCAGTCGGCCACGGGATCATGGGCCGGTGCCTTCGACCTGCAGAACCTGGCGGGCCACGGCTTCGACGAGACGTTCCAGCTCTTCGCGTTCGCGGCCTTCGCCCTGGCCTTCGCCATCAAGGTCCCGATGTTCCCGTTCCACACGTGGCTGCCCGACGCGCACGTGGAGGCGCCGACTGCCGGCTCGGTCATCCTCGCCGGCGTCCTCCTCAAGCTCGGCGGCTACGGCTTCATCCGCTTCGCCCTGCCGATCTTCCCGGACGGCGCCCACGCCTTCGCCCCGCTGATCATCAGCCTGTCGGTGATCGCCATCATCTACGGCGCGATCGTGGCCCTGGTCCAGCCCGACCTCAAGAAGCTGGTGGCCTACAGCTCGGTCAGTCACATGGGGTTCGTGACCCTGGGGATCTTCATCTTCAACGAGCAGGGTCTCCAGGGAGCGATCCTCCAGATGGTCAACCACGGGCTCATCACCGGCGCCCTGTTCCTCCTCGTCGGCGTGATCTACGAGCGAACCCACGACCGGGCGATCGCGAAGATGGGTGGCCTGGGCGGGCCCGTCCCGGTGTACGCCGCGGCCCTCGGGTTCTTCGTCTTCGCCTCCGTGGGCCTGCCCGGCCTCGCCGGATTCGTGGGCGAGTTCCTGGTCTTCGTGGGCGCCTTCGCCTTCAACCCGTGGACCGCCGCCGCGATCGCCTTCGTGATGATCTTCGCGGCCGCATACCTCCTCTGGATGCAGCAGCGCGTCCTCTTCGGGCCGCTCTCCGACTTCCTCAAGGGGCTCGGGCACCACCTCACGGACATGAAGCCGGTGGAGATCCTGACGCTGGCGCCGCTGGGCGCCCTGACCGTGATCCTCGGCATCTTCCCGGGCCTTGTCCTGCAGCTGATCGCGGGGTCGGTGAAGGCCGTCCTCGCAGCGGTGGACCCGTCGCTCGCGACGGGCATCGGGCACTGACGGGGGCGACGCCGATGTCCCCCGCCGACTTCACCGTCATCGCCCCGCTCATCGCCGCCGTGCTGGTGGCGTCGGCGATCATCGTGGCCGACATCATCAAGCCCGGCAACACGGCCGTCGCGACCGGGGTCAGCCTGCTGGGCCTGGCGGTCGTGGCGGCGCTGGTCGTGTGGGTCGGCACGATGCCCGGGACCGCCTTCGGCGGCTCGTACCGCATCGACGCGCTGGCGACCTACTTCGACCTCATCTTCGTCGCCATCGTGGCCCTGACGATCCTCTTCGGCCCGGAGTACCTGGTTCCGCGAGGGCTTCCCGTCGCCGAGTTTGCGGCGATCCTGGTCTTCGCCCTGTCCGGGGCGATGCTGATCTCCGCCTCGGCCGACCTGCTCGTCCTCTTCCTGGGGCTGGAGCTGATGGTCATCCCCGGATACCTCCTGGCCGGCTACCACAAGCGCGACGCGCTCTCCACCGAGGGCGCCATCAAGTACTTCCTGCTGGGCTCCTTCTCCAGCGCGATCTTCCTCTTCGGCCTCGCCTTCGTGTGGGGCCTCACCGGCTCCACCCGGATCGACGAAGTGGCCGCACACCTCGCGACCATCGTGCGGGGCGAGGCGGCCCTCTCCCCCGGCCTCGCGATGGGCCTCGCGTTCCTGACGACGGGCGTCGCCTTCAAGATCGCCGCGGTCCCGTTCCACTACTGGACGCCGGACGCCTACCAGGGATCGCCGACGCCGATCACGGGCTACCTGTCGGTCGGACCCAAGATCGGCGCCTTCGCCGTGATCCTGCGCGTCTTCGCCGAGGCGCTCGGGCCGCTCCACCAGGAGTGGGTGATCGTCTTCTTCGTGCTGGCGGCCCTGACGATGACCCTGGGCAATCTCGTGGCCCTCACCCAGGACAACGTGAAGCGGATGCTGGCGTACTCCTCCATCGCCCACACCGGCTACATGATGGTCGGCCTCGCCGCGTTCGCGGACGGCCAGATCCAGGGCCTCGAAGGGCTCCTCTTCTACAGCGCCGCGTACGCCTTCATGAACCTCGGCGCCTTCG
This sequence comes from uncultured Chloroflexia bacterium, assembly GCA_963776285.1. Taxonomy (GTDB): domain Bacteria; phylum Chloroflexota; class Limnocylindria; order Limnocylindrales; family CSP1-4; genus CTSoil-043. Next base: position 560,407 of record CAVZLW010000007.1, on the reverse strand, counting down.
CCGTGATCACCGCGCTGCAGAAGCGACCGGGCGTCACGAGCCGCCTCGAGACCTTCTCCGGCTTGGGCCGCCGGGAGCCCGTGCTCGGGGTCCTGATGGTCCTGTTCCTGCTCTCGCTGACGGGGATCCCCCCGACGGCCGGCTTCTTCGCGAAAGCCTACGTGATCCTGGCGGCGGTCCAGGCCGGCGGCTGGATGAACCTGCTGGCCGTCATCGCCGTCCTCAACGCCGCCGTGGCCGCCTTCTACTACCTGCGCGTCGTGGTGTACATGTACATGCGGGAGCCGCAGGGCGAGCCGTCTCCGGTGAGCCATGGCGCCCTGCTCCGGCTGGGCCTCGCCATCACGGCCGTGATGACCGTGACCCTGGGCCTCTTCCCGGGCCTCTTCCTCGCCGGTGTCGGCGACGCCGCCCAGGCGATCGGGGCATTCCTGCCGTAGCGCCGGCCGGGAGCCGGACGCCTCGGGTCAGGCGCCCCCCTTCTCGGCCTCCAGCAGCCGCGCCAGCGTGCGCAGCACGGCCCCGGTCGCAGCGGGCCCCGGAAGCATCACGTCGGCGTCGCGGACGACCTCGGATGTCGTCCCAGCAGCGCGTCGCACGCCGATCGCCAGGGCCGCCCCGAGCCGACCTGCCGCCCGGGCGGCCTTCACGACCCGGAAGGCTTCCGCGTCCGAGCGGTCGTCGCCGAGGACGGCGACGGCGGTCGCCCGATGGCGCGCCATGAGCAGCTCCACCGCCTGCCCCTTGGCGCCGGCGTCCTCCGGGCGCACCTCGAGGATCCGCCAGGTCTCGGACCGGGCGAAGCGGGCACCACGGAGCTCGGGCGGCAGAGCCCCCTGGGCAGAGCCGAGCGCCGCGAGGATCCGGGCCCGGGCGGCGTCCGGATCGCCGGCCGTCCGGTAGTGGAAGGCGACCGACGGACCCTTCGGCTCGACGTAGAGCCACTCCGCGTCGGCGAGGAGGCGCCCGACGTCGTCGCCGAGCCGGCGCGATGCGGCGGCATGGTCGGCGTGGCGCGCCGCGTGGGCGACGGTGAGGCGTTCGGCCGGCACGCCGACCGGGAGCCGGCCCCCCTGCAGGCCGTGGTCCCCGAGGTACGTCAGGCCGCCGATCCGGACGCGCCCGGCCACGTCGAGCGCCGTGCGCCCGGACAGGATCGCCACGGCGAGACGTTCGGGGCGGGCTCGCGCGATCCGGCCGAGGTGCTGCAGGGCACGCCGCGCCTCAGGGTGGAGCACGGCCGCGCCGGGGTCCGGGTCGATCGTCGACAGCGTGCCGTCGAAGTCGCACACGACGAGGATCGCGCCCTCGACGTCGGCAAGCCCGGCGAGGGCCGCAGCCGCGGCGGCCGTCTCCGGTGCGGCGGCCGCCGTGGCGGCGCGGGCCGAGCCGGGTCGAGACCTCCGGGTCATTGGCCCACGGTGACGCCCGGCAGGATCGATCCGAGGTTGCGCGCCATCTGGTCGGCGTCGAGGCCGCCCAGCGCCGCCTGCTGGACGATGCCTGCCGCGTCGATCCAGTAGTGGACCGGCAGGGCGGCGGCATCCCACGCCCGGGCGCGGCTCCCGTCCCCGTCGAGGCCGACGGGGAACGTCACGTTGAGGGCGTCCACGAACGGCTGCACGGTCGCGGCGTCCTCCTTCACGTGGACCGCCAGCACGACCAGGCCGTCGTTCGCGTAGCGGACCGCAAACCCGTTCATGAGCGGGTACTCGTCCTTGCAGGCCGGGCAGTAGGTGCCCGTGAAGACGATCCAGACGGGCTTCCCGCGAAACGCGGCCAGGTCGAGGGAGGCGCCGTCGAGGCCCGTGACCACCAGCGCCGGCGCGGGCTTCCCGACCAGCGGGAAGGGTGACGGGCTGCGGCTCGCGCTCGGCCCCGGCGTCTGGGCCGGCGTCGGTGCCGTGGCCGGGGCGGTGGTGGGCGACGGCGCCGGCGTCGGGACCCCGGCGGCCGGCTCGGGTGTCGCGGCGACCGTCGGCGCGGGCGCGGCCGGCACCAGCGAATAGGCGGCGACGGCCAGGCCGAGCGCGACGGCGACACCGAGGGCCAGACCGCCGATGACCGCGACGAAGCTGCGCATCGGCCGGAGCGTAGCCGACTCCCGGCGACGCTGCGCGGGCTCCGCGACCGGGTTCCGGGTTCCGCAGCCGTCTGTCGGGTGCCGCGCGACACGGCGCGCGCCACAAGGCGCCCACCGCTCGCGTCAAAGCAGCGGACAGGACCGCCCGCCGGCCCCGGCCGATCTCCTTGCTAGGATGCCCGTACCGATGCGCTCGCTCTTCGAATGGATCCGCGCCCGCCTGCTGCCCGCCCTCGTGACGGCAGCGGGCGTCGTCCTGATCGCGGCCGGGTTGCTCTCGTACCAGGATCCCCCGGAGGCGGTGGCCCTCGCCCCCACGGCCGTCCCCGCGCCCAGCGCGCTCCCGTCGCCGAGCCTGCTCCCGATCCCTTCGCTCGTCGCCGGGACGCCCGCCCCGTCGACCGGCCCGGTCGTCCAGCGTGTCGCGACCCGCGTCGTCGTCCCGGCCCTCCGCATTGACCTGCCTGTCGTGAGGCCCCCGAACGACCCGAACCACTTCCCGTACTGCAACGTGGCCGAGTACCTCCCCCAGCTGAGCCGGCCGGGCTACCCCGGGGCGACCTACCTGTACGCCCACGCCCGCGAAGGGATGTTCCTGCCCATCCTGCGGACCGCGGACCGGGAGATGCTGGGGATGCTCGTCCAGGTCTACACGAACGACAACCAGCTGTTCCTCTACGAGGTGACCCGGGTCCTGCGGCACCAGAGCAACCTCGATGTGGCCTACGCGGCCAAGGACGAGGAGCTCATGCTCCAGACCTCCGAGGGCCCGCGCGGGACGATCGGGAAGACCATCCTCGTGGCCCGCCCGCTCAGCGTCGGCCCGGCCGACCCGACGACGGCAAACCCGGTCGCGAAGCCGCTCGTCTGCCAGTGACGCGGGCCCGGGCGGTCGCCTCGAGCGCCGGCGACGGCCCGCCGCGTGCATCCCGCTGAACCCGGGACTCCCAGGCGTCGTAGGGGCGTCGGAGGGGGCACACTGCGCGCGTGAGGTCCATCGTGGCGTCCGCCCGGTCCTGGCTCCTGCTGGTGCTCCGGCGGATGGGCGAGGAGCGGGCGCTCGTCGGAGCGGCCTTCATGGTCGCGCTCGTCGCCGCGACGGTCGCCGCCGCCTGCGTCGTCTACCCCGACACGATGACGCGTCGGGGGCTGCTGGCGGTCCTGCGGGCAGCCGATCCCGCCGCCGCGACCGTCCTCGTCACGGCCGACGTGGCGCCGGGGTCCGCGGCCGGCTTCGACGCCGAGGTGAGCGCCGCCGCGGGCGCCGCGCTCGGGCCGGGCGCCGGCTCCCTCGTGCGGACGGCCCGCTCCGAGTCGTGGCAGCTCCCCGGCGGCGCGGGGATGGAGCATCCGCCGCTCACGGTGTTCGCCTGGGACGACGGCCTGGAAGATCGCACGTCGCTGGTCGCAGGAGCGTGGCCCGGGTCCGGCTCCGGCGAGCAGGTCGAGGCCGTCGTGACGACGGGCACCGCCGCCGCCCTCGCGGTCGGCCCCGGGAGCGTCCTTGAGGTCACCAGCCGCCTGGACCCCGCGCGACGGATCGCCGTGCGCATCAGCGGCGTCGTGGCGGTGAGCAACCCAGGCGACGCGGCCTGGGGCGGCGACCGGCTCGCGCTCGACGGCGCGGCGCAGCCCGGCTCGTTCCCGTTGCGCGGGCCCCTCTACGTCGGGCGCGACGCCCTTCTCGGGCAGGTCGTCGTCGCGCGGGCGGCGCTCGCCTGGCTCGAGGTCCCGGCGCTCGAGCGGATCGGCCCCGACGACGTGGCGTCGATCCGGGCCGGGGTCGCCGGCCTCGCCTCGCGCCTCGAGGCGCGCCTCGGCACCGGGCGCCCGATCACGGTGACGACCGGCCTCCCGGCGGTCCTCGACTCGGCCGGGGCGGGCATCCTCGCCGGGCGCAGCGGGACCGCGATCATCGCGGTCCAGCTGCTCGTCCTCGCCGCCTACGCGCTCGTCCTCCTGGCCTCGCTGGTGGTCGACCAGCGGCGGGCCGCCTCGGAGCTCGCCGCCGCCCGCGGGGCGCCGGGCTTCGCGCTGCCCGGCCTGGCCGCCATCGAGGGTGCCCTCGTCGCGCTCCCGGCGGTCGTGCTGGGCCCGGTCTTGGCCGTGGCCCTCGTCGGGCTCCTGGCGGGCGCGGACGGCGGGCCGGGGGGACCCGGGCCGCGCCTGACGGCCGAGGCGGTGTGGCTGGCCCTGGCGGCGGGGGCCGTCGTGGTCGTCGGGATGGTCCTCCCCACCCTCGCCTCGCTCGGCCCGGTCGCCCGCCTTCGCGGGTCGCTCGCGGGTCGCGGGACGCGCGGCCTGGCCGAGCGCACGGGAGTCGACCTCGCCCTCCTGGTGCTGACCGGCCTGGCGCTCTGGCAGTTGCGCGAGAACGGCACGCCCATCGCGCGTGCCGCCGGCGGAGGACCCACCGTCGATCCGCTCCTCGCCGTGGCGCCGGCGATGGGGCTCCTCGCCGGGGGGCTCCTGGCCCTGCGTGTCGGACCGCTCATCGGGTCGTGGCTTGAGCGCCCGGCGGGCGGGGCCACGGGGACCGTGGCCCCGCTGGCGGCCCGTGGGATCGCCCGGCGCTCCTTCGAGGCCGGGCGGGCGGCGCTCCTCCTCGTCGTCGCGACGGGGATCGTGCTGTTCGCGGCAGCCTACGGGCGAACCTGGGAGCAGTCGCAGCGCGACCAGGTCGCGGCCATGATCCCGGCGGATCTCGTCGGCCGCGCGGCCACGGGACGCGACGTCCCTGCCGCGTGGATCACCCGCGCCGCGCTCCTCCGTCTGCCGGGCGTCGGCGAGGCCGTCCCGGCGACGCGGGAGTTGTTCGCGATCGGCGCCGCCGTGCCGCAGGGTGTCCTCGTCGGGGTACCCACGGGCCCCGCAGCGGCGCTCATGGAGGTGCGCCATGACCTCGCGAGCGCGCCGTTCGTCGACCTGCTGGACCGCCTCGTCGCGGGGCGTCCGGCCCTGGCCGCCCTGGCCCTGCCCGCCGGGACGACCGTGCTCGGGCTCGTGCTCGACGCCACCCTGTCCGCCGTTCCCGGCGACGACGGGACGCGGCGCCCGATCCCCGACGCGTGGGCCGGTCTCGGTGCGTCGGTGGTCGTGCAGGACGGCCTCGGGCTCCTCCACCGGCTGCCCGGCGCGACGGGCCGTGTCGCCGGCGGGCGGCAGGAGCTCGACGTCCCGCTCGTCGCCCGCGACGGGACACGGACCGCCCGGCTCGCCGCGCCGGTCGCCGTCGTCGCCGTGGAGCTGGAGCTCACCCTTCCCGACGGCGTGGCGGCGACCGGCTCGCTGCGGCTCGTGCGGATGGCCGCGATCGGGGCGGGGGCGGGCGGCGCGCCGGCCACGGCCGACGTCGACCTCGGCCCCGCCCGGTCGGGCTGGGGCGCCGTGCGCGGCTCGTTCGGGCTGCCGCCGGCGGCGATCCCCGTCGACGCGGGTGACCCGCTCGCTGTCACCCTGGACGAGCCGGTGACCGGGCCCACCCCCGTCGTCGTGGGGTTCCGGCAGGCCGACGCAGCGGCGCTCGCGGACGCGCCCATCCCCGTGCTCATCGACCGTGCCACCCGCGACAGGGTCGGCCTCGCGGTCGGCGACGTCGTCCCCCTCCAGCGCGGGATCGGCGCCGTCCTCCACGTCCGGGTCGCCGGCGTGGTCGAGGTCCTGCCGGGCATCGCGCCGGGCCCCGGCGGGGCGCTCGTCGACCTGCCGACGCTCTCCCTCGTCGACTACGCCAACGACGGGTCGCTGCCGTCCCCGGCCGAGTGGTGGCTCGGCGCGGCGCCGGGTGCGACGCCGGGCACGACCGACCTGTCGGCAGCGGCCGCCGGGGTGGGCACGCTCGGCCTCACCGACGTGCGCGTCCGCTCGGCCGTCACGCAGGACCGCCTCGACGACCCGCTCGCGCTCGGGTCGCGCGGCGCCCTGGGGCTGGCGGCGGCTGCGGCGCTCGTCTTCGCCATCGTGGGGTTCGCCGCCGCGGCGTGGCGCTCGACGCGGACCCGCCGCCCCGAGCTCGCCGTCGCCCGCGCCCTGGGCCTCGAGCGCGGCCAGACGGCCGCCTGGCTCGCGCTCGAGCTCGGCTTCCAGCTGGCGGTCGGGATCGCCGGCGGGGTCGTCCTCGGGATCCTGCTGGGCTGGGCGGTGCTGCCGTCGGTCACCCTGACGCCCGACGGCTCGGCGCCCGTGCCGGCGCCGGTCGTCGTCGTCCCATGGGACCTCGTCGCGCTCGCCGTCCTGGCGGGGGTCGGGGCGTTCGCCGCAGCGCTGCTGCCGCTCCGCCGCCTGGGTCGGGGCGACACGCTGGCCGGCGATCTCCGCGAGACGACGACGTGAACGCGCGGGCGGCCGTCGCCGGGCCGGTCTTCCTGGCCCGGACCGGGATCCGGGCCGCCGGGCGCGACACGATCCTGACGGCGGTCGTGGTGGCCGTCACGGCCTTCCTCGTGACGCTGGCGCCGCTCTGGTTCGGGCGCACCGCCGACGACGTCCTGCGCTCCCGCCTCGCAGCCGCCAGCGAGGCGCAGCGCGGGCTCGAGTTCGAGCTCCGCGGCCGCCTCGAACCGGACGCTGCGGCGCCACTCGCCGCGGTCGAGGCGCAGGCCGCGGCTCTCACGGCCGAGCTCCCGGCGACGATCCGGGGATCGGTCTCGGGGCCGGACCTGGTCGTCGACAGCCAGGAGTTCCTCGCGAACGAGGCTCCTCGCCCGATCCTCCGGGTGCGCCTGCGAATCCAGGACGTGGGAGACGGGATCCGCTGGGTGGCCGGCCGGCCCCCGGCCGGCCACACGACGACGAGCCAGCCTCCCGACCCCAACCCGGGGGCGATCGTCTACGAGGCGGCCATCTCGACGGGCACGGCGTCGGACACCGGGCTGAAGGTGGGCGACCGGGTCCTCATGGTCCCCGGCACGAACACGCCCGGCCACGCCACCATCGACGTGGTGGGGGTCTTCGAGATCGTCGACCCCGGCGACGGACGCTGGTTCGCGGACCCGACCCTGGCGACGACGGTCAAGGAGCGGGTCTCCGCGGAGATCACGATCTACCACGCCGTCGCCCTCGTCGACGCCGGCGCCTACTCCGCTCTCGCCGGCGAGTCGCTGCAGTGGTGGGGGCCGCCGCTTCGGCCCCAGCTCCGCTACCGCTGGCGCTACCGGCTGGACCCGGCGCGGGTCCCGACCGACCTGGTCGGGAAGTTCGACACCGACCTCGCCAAGCTGCGGGCCGCCCACCCGTATGGGGGCGGGCAGGGGACGCCGAGCCTCTCGACCGGCCTCGCCGACCTCGTCGCGCGCTACCAGCTCGACCGGTCGCGCGCGGCGACCGCCGTGGCGCTCGCCATGGTCGGACCGCTGGCCGCGATGCTGGGAGCGCTGGCCCTCGTCGCGGCCGCCATGGCGACCAGGCGACGACAGGCGGTGCAGGTGGTCCGGACGCGCGGTGGGGGCGTCGCCCAGGTGGTCGCCGGACGGGCGGTCGAGGCGTTCCTCGTCGCCGTCCCGGCGGCCCTGCTGGGTGGTCTGCTGGCTGCACTCGCCGTCGCCGGGCGGTGGGTCGGCGACGCGCTGGCGCCGGCCCTGGCCGTCGGTCTCGTCGGCGGCGCCCTGGCGACGCTGCCGGCCCTCGCCGCGGCGCGGCGGCCGCCGCTGACCCGCGAGGGTGGCCCGGGGGGCCGGACCGGCGGGCGCCGGCTCGTGCTCGACGTGCTCGTGGTCGCCATCGCCGTGGGCGGGGCCGTCTCCCTCCGCGGTCGCGAGACCACCGGCGGCGGGCTCAACATCCTCCTGGCATCCGTCCCGGTCCTGCTCGCCGTCGCCGGCGGCGTCATCGTCCTGCGCCTGTACCCTGCGGCGGCGCGGATCGCCGCGCGGGCGGCCGCGGGGCGGGCCGACCTCGTCCTCGCGCACGGCCTGCGCGGCGTGGCGCGGGGAGCAGCGGGCCAGCAGGTCCCGCTGCTCGCACTCACGCTCGCGGTCGCCGTCTGCGTCTTCTCGGCGCTCGTGGTCGGGACGCTGGGTCGCGCCGAGGCCCGGGCGGCTGCGGAGGCTGTCGGAGCCGACTTCCGAGTCGAGGGGCGGGCCGGCGCGCAGCTGCCGCAGACGCTCGACATCGCCGGGGTGCCGGGCGTGGAGGCCACGGCCGTGGCGGCGAGGACCGACGGGAGCCTGATCGGGGCGGGGCTCGTCGCCGCCTCGGTGGACGTCGTCGCCCTGGACGTCCCGGGCTGGCTCGCGGTGGTCGCCGGCCGTGCGCTCGATGCGAGCGTGCCCCCGGAGCTCGTGGCGCCCCCCCTCGTCGAGGCCGGGGCTCCCGGGAGCCCGGTTGCCGCGATCGTCGGCGCGGAGACGCTGGCGCGGCTGGGCCTGGCGCCCGGGCAGGTCGGGAGCCTGACCGTCGGCGGCCGTCCCATCAGCGTGCGGGCCGTGGAGGCGGGGGCCAGCTTCCCCGGCCTCGGAAGCACCGGAGGGGTCGTGATCATCGACCTCAGGGCGGCGCGGGTCGCCTTTCCCGACGCCCCGCTGAGCCCGAGCCTCGCCTTCGTGCGGGCGCCGGCCACTGCCGCGCCGGGCCTCGAGGCCGCCGTCGGCCGGTTCGGCCCGATCCTCGTGCTGGCGTCCCGCGAGGCCGTCCTGGCCGAGGTCCGCTCGGCGGCCCTGGTCGGCGCAGTCCGGGCCGGCTTCGGCGCCGCCGCCGTCATCTGCCTGCTGTACGCGGTGGCCGTCGTGGCGGTCGCCACGCGCCAGGCCGTCCTCGCCCGGTGGCGCGAGATGGCCGTCCTGCATGCCCTCGGGCTGGCGCCGCGGAGCCTCGGCTGGCTCCTGGGCGTGGAGGTCGCGCCGCTCGTGATCACGGCGCTCCTCGCCGGCATCGGGCTGGGCTTCGTCATCGCGCTCGTCGTGGTGCCCGACCTCGGCCTGGGGCAGGTCGTCGGCCGCGTCGGCCCGGCCGGCCTCGCCCTCGATCCGCTCCTGCTCGTGGCCCTGGCCGCCGCTCCCGCCGTCGGCGCCGTGGTCGCGGTGGCGATCGGTGCCCGCGGCATCGGGCGCACCGACCTCGCGGATGCCACGCGGGCGGTCGACCCGTGATCCGCCGCGCACGGGACGGCACTGGGTCGCGTAGGGTGCCCGGCATGGACCACGCTCCCGCCGGCACGGGCCCGGGACCCGCACAGGGGATCCTGTGCGAGAACCTCGTCAAGATCTACAAGGTCGAGGCCCTCGAGGTCGTCGCCCTCCAGGGCCTCGACCTCCTCGTGGAGCCCGGCGAGATCGTGGCGATCGTCGGGGCGTCGGGGAGCGGCAAGTCGACGCTCATGAACATCCTCGGCGGCCTCGACGAGCCGACGGCCGGGCGCGCCGTCGTGGCGGGCCACGACCTGGCCCGGATGCGGAGCCGGGAGCGGACCGACTACCGCCGCCGGGTCGTCGGGTTCGTCTGGCAGCAGACGTCCCGGAACCTCGTGCCGTACCTCTCGGCGACCGAGAACGTGGCACTGCCGATGCTCCTCGACGGCGTGGCCGCGGCGGAGCGAGGCCGCCGCGGCGCGGCGCTCCTCGACCTCGTGGGCCTGGACGCCCGCCGGACGCTCCGTCCCGAGCGCCTGTCGGGCGGCGAGCAGCAGCGGGTCGCCGTCGCCGTCGCCCTGGCGAACCGCCCACCGGTGCTCCTGGCCGACGAGCCCACCGGCGAGCTCGACACCGAGAGCGCCAGCCACCTCTTCGAGGCGCTCCGCCGGGTGAACCGCGAGCTCGCGACGACGATCGTGCTGGTCACCCACGACCCGCTCGTGGCCGAGCACGTCGGGCGGACGGTGGCGATCCGCGACGGTCGGACCAGCACGGAGACGCTCCGGCGGGGCGGCGACGCCGCGGCCGGGCTCGACGAGGAGGAGTTCGCGGTGCTGGACCGGGCGGGCCGCCTGCAGCTGCCGCGCTCCCAGGTCGAGGCGCTGGGGCTGCGGCGGCGCGTCCGGCTGCGCCTGGAGGGCGACCACATCGGGATCTGGCCCGACGGGGGACTCGCCCATCGCCGCGCGCCGACGCCCGCGTCGAACACGCCGGGAGACCGGGCTTCCGGCGCGCCGGCGTCGGCGTCGCCGCCGCGCACGCCGCAGCGCGACGACGACGGTCCACCGCGCGGCGACCACCGACGTGGCTGAGCGGGCCGCGGGCGGCGTCGACGACCTGGCCGTCCAGGCGCACGACCTCGTCCGCGAGTTCCGCAGCGGGGACGGCGTCCTCCACGTCCTGCGGGGCCTCGATCTCGAGGTGCGGCGCGGCAGCTTCGTCGCCGTGACCGGGCGGTCGGGGGCCGGCAAGACGACGCTCCTCAACCTCCTCGGGGGGATCGACCGCGCCACGGCCGGTCGCGTGGAGACGGCCGGGTTCGTCCTCGCCGATCTCGACGAGGTGGGCCTGGTCCGCTTCCGGCGCGACCGCCTGGGGATCGTCTTCCAGGCCGCCTGCCTCGTCCCGATGCTCTCGGCGGCCGAGAACGTCGAGCTGCCCCTCCGGCTGCGCCGGACGGAGGCCGGCGAGCGCGACGCCCGCGTGCGCGATGCCCTCGCGGCCGTCGGGCTGACCGGGCGCATCGACCACCGGCCGGGCGAGCTCTCCGGTGGCGAGCAGCAGCGCGTGGCGGTGGCGAGGGCCCTGGTCACCCGGCCCGAGGTCCTGATCGCGGACGAGCCGACGTCGCAGCTCGACGTCGAGACGAGCCGGATGATCGTCGACGTCCTTCGCGCGGCGACGGCGGAGGACGGGACGACGATCGTCGCGGCCAGCCACGACCCCGTGCTCCTCGACGCGGCGGACGAGCTCTACGCGCTCGAGGACGGGCTGCTCGTGGCCGGGGCGGTCGCCGCCCGTGTCCACGTTCCCCGCTGACCGGCGGTCGTCCGCGAGCTAGATCCAGTCGATCCGCCTCAGGATCGCGAAGATCGTGAGGGACAGCGCCACGATCGTCGCGGTGACCAGCCAGAAGCCGGTGGCCTCGGTGCGGGCGAATGCCGCGCCCGCCTCGCTCATCCCGAAGATCCCCGCGAACGCCCCCAGCCCCGCGAACACCACGGTGATCCCGGTCAGGCGTTTCATGATCAGGGACAGGTTGTTGTTCACCGTCGACAGGTAGACGTCGAGGGCCGCCGTCACGAGCTCGCGGAACCCGTCGTACTCGTCGGACAGGTGGACGGCGTGGTCGTAGATGTCGCGGAAGTAGATGACGTGCTCGGGCGCGATGAACGGCAGGACCCGGTTCGTGAGCTGGTTGAACACCTCGCGCTGGGGCGAGCTGACGTGGCGCAGCTCGATGAGCTGCCGCTTGAGCGTGAACAGCTGGTCCAGCGTGTCGCGCTCGGGCCGGCTGACGATCCGGTCCTCGAGCTCGTCGATCGTGTCCTCGATCCGGTCGAACACCGGGTAGTAGTCGTCGACGATGTGGTCCAGGAGGGCCCACAGGAGGTAGTCCGCACCCCGCTCCAACAGGGGTGCAGCACCGGCGCGCAGGTGCGCGGCACCTCGAGGATCCCAGGACCGCGCGTGGACGGTGAGGATGAACCGCTGCGCCACGACGATGTCGATCTCCTCGACCAGGAGCTCGCGCTCCCAGCCGACCGCGAAGACGACGAGGTGACCGTAGGAATCCGTCAGCTCGAGCTTCGGGCGCTGGTTCTTCTCGAGGATGTCCTCGACGGTAAGTGGATGAAGCCCGAGCTCGGTCGCCACGACCCGGACGAGCTCCGGTGACGGGTCCGTCAGGTCGACCCAGTGGCGCGCGGTGGACGCGGCGACCGCGTGGCCGAGCGCCTCGAGCCCCGTCAGCGTCTGTGGGTCGCCGGCACGCCAGTGCTCGACACGCAGCGACGCCTCGGCCTCGCGGGCGAGGTCGGCACCCTCCAGCGGCGACCCCGCCCGAGCCTGGCCGGAGGCAGGGCCGTCAGAGGGCGAGGGTGGGTTCGGGCTCCCCGCCAGGACCGGATCCGGCTCCGTCGACATCGGCACCTCCCGCTGCGGCCGCGGCATCGCCGCCGGCCGCCTCGTCGCGGAGCATACGCGGCCGCGCTCCGAGGGCGATGCCCGCCGGGATCGCCGCTGCCGTCACGGCCGCGGCCACGAGGAAGAGCCCGACCATCGTCTCGGCCGCCCTGGCCGCCGCCCACGCTTCGAGCGCGCCCACCACCAGTGGGTCCCGGAGCGGCCTGTCGGCGAGGGCCGCGGGCACGATCTGCCGGTAGGCGTCGGGAGAGCCGAACACCTGTCCGGAGAGGCGAGCGATCGTCGTGGAGCCATAGGCGGTCAGCACGGCCAGGCCGACGGCCATGCCGATCATCCGGGCGACCGTCACGGTCGCGGACGCCGCCCCGAACCGCGCCCGCCCCACGGCCTCCACCGCGGCCGTGCTGCGTGGCGTCACGGTGAGGCCGAAACCGAGCCCGAACAGCCCGCCGGCAGCCGCGATCACCGGGTACGTCACGGCGGCGGTCCAGGTCGCCATCCAGGCAAGGCCCGCGACAGAGGCGGCGAGCCCCAGGGCGGTCACCGCGCGCAGCGACCAGTGCCGGACGAGCCAGCCCGAGAGCAGCGCCCCGACGGCCGTCGCGCCGGCAAGGGCCCCGAGGGCCACTCGCTGTTGGTCCGGGCCGCCATACAGCACGCGGTCGACGAAGACGGCCGACCCGACGATCGCGGTGGCGAACCCGTAGCCCGTCAGGAGGCTCACGAGCGCGGCCGAGGCGAAGACGCGGTCGGCGAAGAGGCGCGGGTCCAGGAACGGGTCCGGGCGCCGAAGGCCGGCCACGACGGCGGCGATCCCCGCGACGACCCCGGTGACGAGCAGGGCCAGGGAGACGGTCGCGGGGTCCGGCCCGGAACCGGCGCTCCCGCCGGCCTGCTCGCCGACGAGCGTCACTCCCAGCAGGATCGCGGCCAGGGAGACGGTGAAGAGGAAGGCCCCAAGGATGTCCACGCGGGCCCGGGTCCGGGGGGTGTCCCAGCCGGCGGTGGCCGCCCAGCCGAAGGCGAGGGCAACCAGGCCGATCGGCACGTTGACGTAGAAGACGTAGCGCCAGGCCGGCGCGAGGAGATCGGCGGCCGGGGTGCCCAGGAGTCCCAGGCGCACCACGGCGGCCTCGGGCCGGATGGCGTCGAGGATCGCCGCCCCCAGGAACGGCCCCGCCGCCATCCCGAGGAAGGTGAGGGCGCCGATCACCCCCAGGGCGCGCGGCCGGTCGTGGCCTTCGAACAGGTGCGAGGCGGCCGCGGTTGCCACCGGGACCAGCGCCCCGCCCCCCAGCGCCTGCACCGCGCGCGCCGCGATGAGCTGGTCCAGGGACTGGGACATGCCGGCGAGGAGCGATCCCAGGGTGAAGCAGACGAGCGCGGCCAGGAAGAGGCGCCGGGCGCCCCACGCGTCGGTCAGGCGACCCGCAAGCGGCATCGTCCCCACGTAGACGAGGAGATAGGCGTTGATGATCCAGCTGGCATGCCGAAGGTCGGTCCAGCTGCCCAGGTCCACGATGATGGCCGGCAGGGCGACGGCCGTGATCATCAGCTCGAGCCCGGCAAGGAAGACGCCCGTGCCGAGGACGGCGAGCAGGACGAGCGCGACGCGGCGGTCCATTGGCGGAGTGTAGGTCAGCCCGGCCGGCCGACCGGGCTGACCGCCGGGCCGGCCGCTCCGCAGGACGGCGCGCCGCCCCTTCGTGTCGCATACTCCGCGTGAGATGGGGGAGGGCATGACCGGCGACGGACTCGAGATCGAACGCAAGTACCTGCTGGATGGCGCTCCGCCCGAGGCGGAGCTGGCGGCACTCGGGGCAAAGGCCAGGAGGATCGAACAGGTCTACCTGCTGTCGTCGGACGCCTGGGTCCGGCGCCTGCGGCGGGTCGAGGTCGATGGTCGTTCCCGCCACGTGCTGACGCGCAAGCGCGACGTATCCGGGATCGTCCGCGAGGAAGTCCAGTCGGACGTCTCGCCCGAGGAGTACGGCCTCCTGCTGACAGAGGCGGACCCCGCCCGCCGCGTGATCCGCAAGGTGCGCCACGTGATCCCCTACGGGCGCTGGACGCTGGAGCTCGACGTCTTCAGCGAGCCCCCCGGCCTCGTCCTCCTCGAGGTCGAGCTCGAGGATCCCGCCGACGTGCCGGAGCTCCCCCCGGCGATCGCGGCCCGCGTCGTCCGCGAGGTCAGCACCGAGCCGGCGTACGCCAACTACAACCTGGCGCTGCAGCAGCGCGCCGCGCCGGCGGCGGATGCCGCGGCGGGACAGCGCGAGCCATCCTCCGGGCAGGCTTGACGCCACCCTCGCGCTGAGGCAGGCTCGCACCGATGGCACCGAACCGCGTCGACGACGACCGCGTCGACGACGACCGCGTCGACGACCTTTCCCCGGCCGAGGCGGCGCGTGACCGCCGGCGTGACCACGATGCCGGCACGGCGGCCCGGGCCGGGATGCGCACCGGGCTGGCCAAGCAGTTCAAGCAGATCCTCGACGCCCAGGCGAAGCGGGCCCGCGCGGCAGGCCGGCGGGGGCCGGACGAGGGCCAGGTGGACGACGAGGCAGGGGCAGAGCCGGCCCCGAAGAAGCGCGGGCACTGGGCACGCCGCCCGCCGCCCTCCGCGTGAGCGGCGACCCCGTCGACCCAGGCGCTCTGGAGATCGGGGCCATCTATCGCGACGACGACGGGACACGCTGGGCAGTCGTCGGCCGCGACGACCGCGGCGCGACGCTGGTGACCTCACCGCCCTCGGAGGCCCCGGACTGGCACGGCGTCCTCATCGAGGTCGACGGCGCGTGGTACGAGTCGGATCGTTTCGTCGGCCACGTCCGTGGGCTGATCGCCACGGGGGAGCAGGCCGCATGTCGAGGCTGCGGCGGGAGGCTGGTCGCGTCGCCCGGGACGAGCCCGGCGAACCACCATGCCGCCTGCCCCTGGCTGGCCGGCGCAGTCCGTGCCGTGGCGCGCGGGGTCGCGTCGCCGTCCGGGCGCTGGCTGCGGCCGCCGGCACCGGGCGAGGTCGCGGCGCCACACGAGCAGCCCGCGCCGGGCGAGCCGCGGACGCCGACCTGAGCCGGGCGGAGCCCGGACGAGCCGCCGCCGCGCGAGCTGCGGCCGCGCTCTGGCGGTCGAGGGCGCTGCGAGCGTCGGTCCGTCGGCGCTCTCTTGACACGGCAGCGGCCCGTGCATACTATCAATGTTGCTTTATATAAATGCGCGTTGCTGCGCCGCCGCGGGGCCACGCCTCGCGCGACCTCGATCGGAGCCTCACCTGAGCCCCTCCCCCGCGCGCTTCCGCTCCACGATCGCATCGATCGTCGACCAGCCGGACGACCTCCGCGAGATCCGCACGTTCCACAAGGCCCTCGCCGACGTGAACCGGCTGCGCATCGTGCGGCGGCTTGCCGACGGCCCGGCCAGCGTCGGGGAGCTGATCGATCACGTCGGCCTGAGCCAGCCGCTGGTCAGCCATCACCTTCGCCGGCTCCGCGAGGCGGGCCTGGTCGTGTCCCGCCGGGCGGGCCGCGAGACGATCTGCTCCCTCCGCCCCGAGGCATTCGGAGAGGTCGCCGCCCGCGAGCGCGCCATCCTGGGGATGGGCTGACCCATGTCGATCTCCAACGACACCCGGAGCCGGGTCAAGAAGGTCGGCGAGCCGATCGCCCTGTTCTTCGGCAGGCTGGGCCTCACGCCCGACGGGCTGACCCTGATCGGCTTCGGCATCACCGCCGTGGGCGCGATCCTGCTGGGACTGCAGCTGTGGGTGGTGGGCGGCCTGGTCGTCTTCGCCGGCGGCGTCTTCGACATGTTCGACGGCACCCTCGCGCGCGCGACCGGCAGGGTCAGCAAGATCGGCGCCTTCATGGACTCCGTCTTCGATCGTGCCGGCGAGGCGCTGGTCTACGTGGCCCTCGTCGCCGGCCTCGCTGCCAGCGGCTGGGCCAACGCCCCGATCTTCGCGGCCGCCGCGATGGCCTCGGCCTTCCTCGTCAGCTACGCCCGTGCCAAGTCGGAGGGCCTCGGCTTCTCGGCCGGCACCGGGATGGCGGCCGTCGGGGTGATGCCGCGCGAGATCCGCCTCGTGCTGCTCTGCGGCGGGCTCGTGGTGGGTGGCCTCCTCGGCACCCAGGCCGTCGGCGAAGGCGGCTCGCAGGGCAGCGCCGGCGCCGCGATGCCAACCGGCATCCTGGTCATCGAGGGCGCCCTCGCCATCATCGCCGTCGGTGCGACGATCACGGTCGTCCAGCGGATCCTCCACACCCGCGCCCAGGCGCACGCGATCACGGAGGCGGTCGACCGGGCGAGCTGAACCATCGAGCCCCAGCCATACAACCATCCATCCACGGAGGCAGGACGAGCGAGACCATGGCCAAGAAGAACGGGAGCAACGGCGTGAACGACAATGGAAGCGGAGCCACCGGCACCTGGGCCGGCGCGAAGCGCAGGGACGGCAAGGTCCGCGTCGCCATCGTCGGCGTGGGGAACTGCGCGAGCAGCCTCGTGCAGGGCCGCTACTACTACGAGAACGCGAAGGAGACCGACTTCGTCCCGGGGCTCATGCACGTGAACCTCGGCGGCTACCACATCCGCGACATCGAGTTCGTGGCCGCCTTCGACATCGACAGGAACAAGGTCGGCAGGGACCTCTCCGAGGCGATCTACCAGAAGCCCAACAACACGATCGTCTTCCAGCAGGTCCCGCCCCTGGGCGTCACGGTCGACCGCGGGATGACCCACGACGGCCTCGGCAAGTACCTCTCCCGGATCATCGAGAAGGCGCCCGGCCCGACGGCCGACGTCGTCGGCATCCTGCGCGAGCGCGAGGTCGACGTCATGGTCTCCTACCTCCCGGTCGGGAGCGAGGAGGCCACCAAGTGGTACGCCGAGCAGGCCCTCCAGGCCGGCGTCGGCTTCGTCAACGCGATCCCGGTCTTCATCGGCCGCGAGCCCTACTGGCAGCGCCGCTTCGCCGAGGCGGGCCTCCCGATCATCGGCGACGACATCAAGAGCCAGGTCGGGGCGACGATCACCCACCGCGTCATGACCCGCCTCTTCATGGACCGCGGCGTCCGCCTGGACCGGACCTACCAGCTCAACTTCGGCGGCAACACCGACTTCCTGAACATGCTCGAGCGCGAGCGCCTCGAGAGCAAGAAGATCAGCAAGACGAACGCCGTCACCTCGATGCTCGACTACGACATCGAGCCCGACAACATCCACGTCGGCCCGTCCGACCACGTGCCCTGGCTCCTCGACCGCAAGTACTGCTACATCGTCATGGAGGGCACGACCTACGGCGACGTGCCCCTCAAGGCCGAGCTCAAGCTCGAGGTCTGGGACAGCCCCAACAGCGCCGGCGTCATCACCGACGCCATCCGCTGCCTCAAGCTCGGCCTCGACCGGGGCCTCACCGGGACCCTCGTGGCACCCTCGAGCTACTTCATGAAGAGCCCGCCCCGGCAGATCCACGACGACATCTCGTACAACCGGGTGGAGGCCTTCATCAGGGGCGAGGACAACGAGACCCTCGTGGGCACCGAGAAGCCGGCCGAGCGCAGGCTCCGCACCCTCGCCAAGGCGCCGGCCAGGGTCGCCACCAGGTGACCTCCGCGCCTGCCTGAGATCCGTCGGCGTCGGCCCCTGGACCGAGGGCGTCGGGCCGGCGGTCCTGAAACGATCGAGTGCCTGGAACGGCTGGCGACCCGCGGGTTGCCAGCCGTCTCCATGCCTGCCCGCCGGAATCGCGGCGGGCCGGGTGCCGGTGCGGCGGGCGCCGCCGGACGGTCGCCGGCCTCTCGCAGGGTGGGTTGAGGCTCTCCGATCCATGTCGTACCATGGCCCAAGCGACAACCAATCGTAAACACTCGTAACGGTTCGGGAGCATTCGGCACCAGCGTCCTGGTCGCCCGCGTGGCACCGGCACCCGCCGACGGTCCCGGCCGGGGCAGCGAGGAAGAGGACGTGTCGAGATGAGCGAGGTCGGAGGCCGCGACAGGGGTCCGCTGCGCGGTCCCGGAGGCAGCCTCGCGAACACGCACGTCCACGTGCCGCCCAACTTCTCCGCCTTTCGGACCGTCGAAGACGCCGTGGAGGGCGCCGCGCGCGAAGGCGTGCGCGTGCTGGGAGCCTCGAACTTCCACGACCTCCGCATCTACGCTCGCCTCGGCGTCGCGGCGGAACGCGCCGGCCTCGTGCCGCTCTACGGCATCGAGCTGATCACGGTCATGGATGCCGCCGAGCGGGAGGGCACCGGCGTCAACGACCCGGCGAACCCGGGACGCACCTATCTCTGCGGCAAGGGGGTCGCGGACCATGCGTCACCGAGCGCCGAGGCTCGACGGCGCATGGCCGCCGTGCGGACGGCGGACGAGGAGCGGATGCGGCGGATGGCCGAGCGGATGCGCCGCGCGTTCGCGGCCGCCGGGCTGGACACGACGCTCACCGATGGTGCCATCGCGGCGGACGTCGCGGAGCGGGCCGGCGTGCCACGCGACTGGGTCGTGCTCCAGGAGCGCCACGTCGCGATGGCCTTCCAGGAGGCGCTCTTCCTGCAGCTGGCTCCCGAGCGACGCGGTGGCGTCCTCGGGCGAGCGTTCGGCCGGGCGCCGGTCGCCGACGTCGAGGACCCGGTCGCCGTCCAGGGCGAGATCCGGTCGCGGCTCATGAAGGCCGGGCGGCCGGCGTTCGAACCGGAGTCGGCCGTCTCGTTCGAGGACGGCCTGCGCCTGATCCTGGAGCTGGGCGGGATCCCCTGCTACCCGACGCTCGCCGACGGCGCCGACCCGGTCTGCCCGTGGGAAGAGCCGCCGGGCGCGCTTGCGGAACGCCTGCTGTCCAGCGGCATCCATGCGGCCGAGCTGATCCCGGTCCGCAACCGGCATCACGTCGTGGACGCCTATGTGCGTGCGTTTCGAGACGCGGGGATCATCGTGATGGCGGGGACCGAGCACAACACCATGGACCGGATCTCGCTGGAGCCGCGCTGCCAGGACGGGGCGCTGCCGTCGCCGTTCGCCCGGGAGGCGTTCTGGGAGGGGGCTTGCGTGACGGCGGCGCACCAGCACCTGCGCGCATCCGGCCAACCCGGCTTCGTCGACGGCGAGGGCCGCCTCAAGCAGGGCTTTCCCGACGCCGCGGCTCGCATCCGCTGGTTCCGCGAGCTGGGTGCCGAAGTGATCGACGGGCGACTGTCGGCCGTGGTCCGATGACCGGGGACGAGGCCCGCAGCGGGGCGACGCCGCTGGCCCCCGGCGCTCTGATCGACGAGCTCATCGCTCTCGCCCGGCGCTTCGGGCACGACCCGGAGTTCTCGCGCGGCGGCGGCGGCAATGCCTCCGCCAAGGCCGACGGGGTCCTCTGGATCAAGCCCAGCGGCCTGCCGCTTGCCGAGCTCGCGGCCGACACTCTCGTGCCGCTCGACATGGCGCCTCTGCTCGCGCTCCTGGATGCCGGCCCCGGCACCGACGAGACCGGCGACGACCCGGTCATGCGCACCGCGATGGCCGCCCGGCTCGCCCGGGCCGGGGGGCGCCGTCCCTCGGTCGAGCTGCTCTTCCACGCTCTCTTCCCGCAGCGGCTCGTCCTCCACACGCATCCGGTCGTCCTCAACGCGATCACCTGCAACCGTGACGGCGCGGCGCTCGCGGCCCGGCTGTTCGGCGACCGGGTCCTCTGGATCCCGTACACCGACCCGGGCCTCCCTCTGGCCCGCGCGATCGCCGCCGCCCGTCGGGCCTTCGAGCAGCGGACCGGGCAGGTCGCGCCCCTCGTCACGCTCCTCGAGAGCCACGGGCTCATCGTGGCGGCCGACACGGACCGCGAGATCGACGAGGCCTCGGCCTGGCTCGTGGAGACCGTCGTCGCCGCGATGGGCGACCGGGTCCCGGCCCCGCGCCGGACGGCCGCCGCGGACGGAGCCGGCCGCGACCCGCAGGCACGGGCGCTGGTGGACGAGATCGCGCCCGCGCTCCGGGCCTGGCTCTCGACCGGCGAGCACCTCCGGATCGTGGCCTTCGACGACACGCCGCTGGCGGCGGAGTTCCCGTCCACGCCGGACGGCCGGGCGTTCGTCCTCGGCGGACCGCTGACCCCGGACCAGATCGTCTACGCCGGCTCGTGGCCGCTGCTGCTGGACGTCCCGGCGGACCTCCCCGCCGCGGGCGTGCCCGCCCTGCTCCGCGACCGCCTCGACGCGCACGTCGCGGAGCACGGTGGCCTGCCCATCGTCGTGGTGGTCCCGCGACTCGGCATCTTCGCCGCGGGAGACACGTGGGCGCGGGCCGACACGGCGCGCCACATCTACCTCGACGCTCTGCGTGTCGGCGCGGGGGCCCTGGTCCTCGGCGGCGTCCGGCACCTGGCGGATCGCGAGCGGCAGTTCATCGAGAGCTGGGAGGCCGAGGCCTACCGGCGGCAGGTCGCGGCGGGTGGCGGCGGCGGCGGGCGGGCGGCAGGCCGCGTCGCGATCGTGACGGGCGCGGCCCAGGGCTTCGGCCTGGCGATCGCGGCCGACCTCGCGGCCCAGGGGGCGCACGTCGTCCTGGCAGACCTCAACCTGGCGCTCGCGGAAGCCCACGCCGCGGACCTCGAGACCCGCTTCGGGAGGGGTCGGGCGACGGCGCTCGGCATGGACGTCATGGACGAGCAGTCCGTGGGCGACGGGATGCATGCCACCGTGCGCCGTTACGGCGGCCTGGACCTCCTCGTCTCGAACGCCGGCGTCCTGCGGGCCGGCGGGGTGACGACCCAGCCGATCGCCGATTTCGACCTCGTCACGAGGGTCAACTACCGCGGCTACTTCGTGGCAGTCCGGTTCGCGGCCCCGATCCTCGCCCGCCAGCACCGCGCCCGGCCGGCCTACTGGGGCGACATCGTCGAGATCAACTCGAAGTCCGGGCTCGCCGGCTCGAGCCGCAACAGCGCCTACGCCGGCAGCAAGTTCGGCGGGATCGGCCTGACCCAGTCGTTCGCCCTCGAGCTCGTCGGCGACGGCATCAAGGTGAACGCGATCTGTCCCGGCAACTTCCTCGACGGGCCGCTCTGGTCGGACCCCGAGAACGGGCTCTTCGTCCAGTACCTGCGGGAGGGCAAGGTGCCCGGGGCCGCGACGATCGACGACGTTCGCCGCTTCTACGAGGCGAGGGTGCCGATGGGCCGCGGGTGCACTCCCGACGACGTCCTGGAGGCGCTCTACTACCTGGTCGCCCAGCAGTACGAGACAGGCCAGGCGCTGCCCGTCACGGGCGGCCAGGTCATGCTCAGCTGACCATCCGCGGTGCCGTCCGCGCCGCCACGAGGTGCCGCCTGGTGAACCGACCCGCCCCCACCGCCCCCACCGCCTTCGGACACCTTCCGGCGACCCAGCACGCGATCCAGTTCGTCGGCAGGGGCCAGCTGGTCCACAACCGCGCGAAGCCGGTCCCGACGCCCGGGCCCACCCAGCTGGTCCTGAAGGTCGAGGCCGTCGGGATCTGCTTTTCCGATACGAAGCTCCTGCACGCGTACTCCTCGCACCTGCGCAAGAGCGAGGTGCTCGCGGGCCTCGACGCCGCGGCCCTGGCGGAGATCCCGAGCTACGTCCCGGGCGAGCTCCCGACGGTGCCGGGGCACGAGGTCGCTGGCCGAATCGTGGCGGCCGGCAGCTCCGTCCGGCGCCACCGGCTCGGCGAGCGGGTGCTGGTGCAGACCGACTACCGCCACCTGCCGACCGCCGGGTCGAACGCCGCCTTTGGGTACAACTTCGAGGGGGGGCTCCAGGAGTACGTCCTGCTCGACGAGCGGATGATCCTGGAGCCGGGCACCGGCGAGCGCTTCCTGATCCCGGTCGGCGAGGAACCGGGCGGATCGGCGGTCGCGCTGCTGGAGCCGTGGGCCTGCGTGGAAGCCTCGTACAGCTCGCCCGAGCGCTCCACGCTCGCCCCGGGCGGCCGCCTGCTGGTGGTCGCCGACGCCGGGCACGCGGTCGAGGGGCTGCCGTCGCTCGTCGCCGCGGCGGCGCCGGCTTCGGTCGTGACGCTGGTCGCCGATGATGGGCAGCGCGGCGCGCTTGCCAGGGCGCTTCACCCCGTGGCGCTCGTGCCGGCAGCCGCGCGGAGCGCCGGCGACCTTGCCGGCCGGGAATTCGACGACATCGTCTACTTCGGCGCCGACGCCGACAGGATCGAATGGCTCGAGACCCTGATGGCGCCGCGGGGCGTGATCGACGTGGTGCTCGGCGGGGCAGTCATCGGGCGGCCGGTGACGGTCGACGTGGGCCGCATCCATTACGACCTGACGCGCTGGGTCGGCACGCCCGGGGCGTCGGCCGCGGAGGGCTACGCGATCGCGCCTCGCGACGGCGAGCTGCGCGCCGGAGACCGCGCCATGGTGATCGGCGCTGCCGGCCCGATGGGGTTCATGCACGTGATCCGCATGGCATCGTCGGGCCTTGCCGGCCTGTCGGTGACGGCCGTCGACATCGACGGCGCACGTCTCGCGCACCTTGCCGACGTCGCAGGCCCGCTCGCGTCCGCCCGCGGGGTCAGCGCGGAGTTCCTCGACAGCCGTGTCACGCCGCTCGAGCCGGGCTTCAGCTACGTGGCGGTCATGGTGCCGGCGCCGCCGCTCGTGGCGCTGGCGGTGGACCTGGCCGGCGACGGCTGCCGGATCAACATCTTCGCCGGGTTCGCCGCTGGCACGGGTGCCGCCCTCGACCTCGACAGAGTGATCCGGCGCCGCGTCTACCTCCTCGGGACGAGCGGGTCCGGGATCCCGGACATGAAGGCCGTCCTCCGCAAGCTCGAGCGGGGCGACCTCGACCCGAACATCTCCGTCGACGCGATCGCGGGCATGGAGGGGGTGACCGACGCTCTCGCGGCCGTGGAGGCGCGCACCTCCGGAGGCAAGATCGTGGTCTACCCGGGGCTCCACGAGACGGGGATGGTGAGGATCTCGGAGATGGCGTCGCGTCTGCCGGACGTGGCGACCGAGCTGCGCGAGGGGCGCTGGACTCGCGAGGCCGAGGCAGCTCTGCTGGCGGCGGCGGGGGCCGCCGATCGCGGCGCAGCGGAGCCCGGCGCAGCGGATCCCGGCGCGGCCGATCCCGGCTCGCCGGCATGAGAGCACTGCGCCTCCACGGCATCGGCGATCTCCGGCTCGCCGACGAGCCGCCGCCGGTGCCGGGCCCGGGCGAGGCGCTCGTCGGGGTGGCGGCGGTGGGGATCTGCGGATCGGACCTGCACTGGTACGGCGAGTCGGGGATCGGCGACGCGGCACTTGAGCGGCCGCTCGTGCTGGGGCACGAGGCGGCCGGCGTCGTCGTCTCGGGGCCGCGCGCCGGCCAGAGGGTCGCGATCGATCCACAGGTTCCGTGCGGGATGTGCGAGACGTGCGCGGGGGGTCACGGCAACCTATGCCCGGCGGTCCGGTTCCTGGGCCACGGCACCAACGACGGCGCGCTCCGTGACCGGATGGCGTGGCCCGAGGCGAACCTGGTCCCGATCCCCGACGCGATCGACGACGTCGCCGCCGCCCTGCTCGAGCCCCTCGGCGTCGCGATCCATGCCCTGGACCTCGCACGCGTGCAACCGGGCGGGACGGTCGGCGTCTTCGGCGCCGGACCGATCGGCCTGCTGCTGATCCAGCTCGCCCGCGCCGCCGGCGCCACGACGGTCGTCGCCACGGACCGGCTGGCCCACCGCGTCGAGGCGGCCCGCGGACTCGGGGCGATCGCGGAGCAGGTCCGCGGCGGCGAAGAACGCGCGGCGCTGATGGACGCGACGGGCGGCCGCGGGGTGGACGCTGCCATCGAGATCGCCGGCGACGACGACGCGCTGGCAACCGCGATCGCCCTGGCGCGACCGGCGACCACGGTCGTCGTGGCAGGGATCCCCGCCGGCGACTTCTCCACGATCACGGCGTCGATCGCCCGTCGCAAGGGGCTGGACCTGCGCTTCTCGCGGCGCATGAACCGCGCCTATCCGCGGGCCATCGCGCTCGCGACGACCGGCCGGGTAGACCTCGCGGCCATCGTGACCCATCGATTCGGCCTCGTCGACTTCGACCGGGCATTTGAGTCCGCGCATCGACGGGACGGGAACAAGGTGATGATCGAGGTTCCCGCGTGACGCTGCGCCCCCGGAGACGTCATCCGGCGGCCCTCGATCGTCGCGCGAGGCTGCAAATCCGCTTGACACGTGGCGCGCGGGCGATGCAAAGTGTTCCTAATCGCAACTAATCGAAGTCACTGAGACCCCGCCCAGAGCACCCAGGAGGCGGCGTGCCCGCGAAGACCAGGGAGCTGCCCGACGCGGTCTTCGCCCGCGAGCGGCAGCAGCAGATCGCGAACCTCGTCGACGAGAGAGGCCGGGCGCGGGTGAACGACCTCGCGGCCCGGTTCGGGGTCTCGGCGGTCACGATCCGCAAGGACCTCCTGGTCCTGGAGGGCGAGCGGCGGGTCATCCGGGCGCATGGCGGTGCCATCGCCCCCCGGGGCAGCCGGCCGGAGCTGGCCTTCGAAGTGCGCGAGCGTCTCCAGCGCGCCGAGAAGGTCATGATCGGCGAGGCCGCCGCGGCGCGGGTGAACGACGGCGAGAGCATCGTGCTCGACGCCAGCACGACGGCCCTGTACATCGCACGGCACCTCAAGGAGCGGGAGGCCTGGCACCAGCTCACGGTGGTCACCAACAGCATCCGGATCGCCACGGAGCTCGCGGGACATCCCGGGATCACCGTGCTGATGCTCGGCGGACGCGTCCGCTGGGAGGCGCTCTCGGTCGTCGGCCCGCTCGGCGACGCCGTCTTCAGCAGGGTCAACGTCCAGAAGGCCTTTGTCGGCGCCGCCGGGTTCACGATCGAAGCCGGCCTCTCCGACGCGATGGAGGAGGAGGCGCAGATCAAGCGCTCGATGGTCGCCGCGGCGCGCGAGGTGTACGCCGTCGTCGACCACACGAAGTGGGGGCGCGTGTCGTCCGCGACGTTCTGCAGCTCGGATCAGCTGACCGGCGCGATCACCGACGGCGACGCCCCGGGGGCGATGGTGGCCACCCTCCGCGAGATGGGCGTCGACGTGGAACAGGTCCTCCGGGTCGGCGCATGACCGACCGGGTCGTCCTGGCGGGGATCTCGAAGGACTTCGGAGCGACGGCCGCGCTGACGGACGTCTCCATGGACCTCCGGGCGGGCGAAGTGCATGCCCTCGTGGGCGAGAACGGCGCGGGTAAGAGCACGCTCGTCAAGATCCTGGCGGGCGTCCATCAGCCCGACGCCGGGTCGATCCTCCTCGACGGCACGGCGGTCACGATCGCCAATCCGGCGGCGGCCCGATCGCTGGGAATCGCGGTGGTCCACCAGGAGCCGAAGCTCTTCCCGGATCTCTCGGTCGCTGAGAACGTCTTCCTCGCGGCGCCACCGACGCGCGCGTTCGGCTCGATCGCCTGGGGCGAGATGCGCCGCGGGGCAGGCGCGCTCTTCGACCAGCTGGACGTGCACCTCGACGTGAGCGCGCCGGTGCGCGGCCTGTCGATGGCCGACCAGCAGCTCATCGAGATCGCGAAGGCGCTCTCGGTGGAGGCTCGCGTCCTCATCCTCGACGAGCCGACGGCGTCGCTCTCCAGCCACGAGGTGGAGCGCCTCTTCACCATCGTCCGCCGCACCCGCGACCGCGGCGTCGCCGTCCTCTTCGTGAGCCACAGGCTCGACGAGGTCTTCGCACTGTGCGACCGCGCCACGGTCCTCCGCGACGGCCGCCACGTCGTCACGGCCGAGACCTCGACCCTCTCCACGGCAGACCTCGTGCGCCACATGGTCGGACGCGCAGTGACGCTCTTCCCCAAGGGCGACGCGGCGATCGGCGACATGCTGCTCGAGGTCCGAGGGCTGTCCGACGCGACCGCGTTCCGCGACGTGAGCCTGAGCGTGCATGCCGGCGAGATCGTCGGCCTCGCCGGGCTGGTGGGCGCCGGCCGGACCGAGATCGCCCGGGTGCTCTTCGGGATCGAGAAGCGCACGGCCGGCGAGATCCTGGTCAGCGGAGCGCCGGTCCACTTCGCGTCACCCTCCGAGGCGCTCACGGCGGGCATCGCCTACGTGCCCGAGGACCGGCACCAGAACGGCCTCGTGCTCGACTTCACGATCACCGAGAACGTCACGCTGCCGATCCTGCCGCGCCTCTTCCCGCGCCTCCTCACGCGCCGCACGTCCGAGAGTGCCCTGGCCCAGGGCTACGCCGACCGGCTCAACGTCCGGATGACCGGCGTGGACCAGCTCGCGCAGGCCCTCTCGGGCGGCAACCAGCAGAAGGTGGTGATCGCCAAGTGGCTCGCCACCAACCCCCGCGTCCTGATCCTGGACGAGCCCACGCGGGGCGTCGACATCGGGGCCAAGGTGGAGGTCCACCGCATCGTCTCGGAGCTCGCCGCCTCCGGCCTCGGGATCATCATGATCTCGAGCGACCTGCCCGAGGTCCTGGCGATGAGCGACCGGATCATCGTCCTTCACGAGGGCCGCGTCACCGCCGAGATCGCGCGGGCCGAGGCAACGGAGGAGAAGGTCATGTTCGCCGCCACGGGCCAGCTCGCCCACGCCGAGGTCGCCGGTGGCCGCTGAGGTCGCCCCCGCTCGCAGCCAGGGCGTGGGCCTCCGCATCGCGGGCCTCGTGGCCCGCCAGCGTGAGCTGAGCCTGGTCGCCGTCATGCTGATCCTGGGCGCCTTCGTCGCCGTCCAGGCGCCCCAGTTCCTTTCCGCGTCGAACCTGACCCAGGTGACGGTCGTCGCCTCGATCATCGCGATCGCCGCGGTCGGCCAGGCCGTCGTGATCATCACCAAGAACGTCGACCTGTCCGTCGAGGCGATGATGGGCCTCGTCGCGTTCGTGGTCGCGGACGTGCTCAAGTACCACGTCCTGCCGACGCCGCTGGCGATGCTGGCCGGCGTGCTCCTGGGCCTGCTGCTCGGGATGATCAACGGGTTCGTCATCGTCGCCCTGGGGGTCCCGGCGATCGTGGCGACGCTGGGAACGCTCAGCATCTTCCGCGGCATCGACTTCCTGATCGCGGGCGGCAAGCAGGTCACCCTGGGCGACCTGCCTCCCGGGTACGCCGACCTCGCGCGGGCGATGGTCGGGCCCGTCCCGCTCTTCCTGGTGATCGCGGTCGTCATCGTGGCGATCGGCGCCGTGATCCTGCGCCAGACCCGCGCGGGCCGGCAGGTGTACGCCGTGGGCAGCAACCTCGAGGCCGCCACGATCCTGGGCGTTCGCTCGGGGCGGGTGATCTTCGGCGCCTTCGCCGTGTGCGGCCTGCTGGCCGGCATCGCCGGGGTGATGTGGGGCATCAACTACGGAACGATCAACGCGACCGCCGCGAACGGGGCGACCCTCGCCGTCGTGGCCGCAGTCGTCGTCGGCGGCGTCAACATCGCGGGCGGCTCCGGGACGGTGGTCGGCGCCGCCCTCGGCGCCCTCTTCCTGGGCCTGATCCAGAACTCGCTGCTCCTGCTCCACCTCTCGCAGTTCTGGCTGCAGGCCATCTACGGGGCGGTGATCCTGGTGGCCGTCTCGCTCGACGCGTTCCTTGTTCGCCGCATGCGGCGAGCGGCCATCGCGGGCAGGAAGCGATGACCCGCCTGCGGTCGGTTGCCTCGTGGGAGGCCCTGCTCGTCGTCCTCATCGTCTCGCTCGTCGTGGTGGGCGCGACCAGCGACCCCGCGCACTTCCTGACGCCGGGCAACTTCTCCAACCTCGTCGCGGCGGTGATGGAAGTCGCGATCATGGCCCTGCCGATGGCCCTCATCATCATCACCGGCGAGATCGACCTGTCGGTGGAATCGATGCTCGGCCTCTCGTGCTCGGTCCTGGGCTTCCTCTTCGCTTCTGGCGTGCCGCTCGAGATCGGGATCCCGCTCGTGCTCCTGCTGGGCGCCGCCGGCGGCCTCTTCAACGGCCTCCTGATCACCCGTGGCGGCCTGCCGTCGCTGGTGGTGACGCTCGGCACCCTGGCGCTCTTTCGGGGCCTCGCCCTCGTCGTGCTCGGCGAGCGCGGGATCAGCCAGTTTCCCGACTGGTTCACGAGCTTTGGATTCGGCACCGTTCCCGGCACGCCGATCCCGTGGCCCCTCATCGTCTTCACGGTGCTCTCGGTGATCCTCGGGATCATGCTGCACCGGACCTGGATCGGCCGCCAGATCTTCGCCATCGGGAAGAACAAGGACGCGGCTCGCTATTCCGGCGTCCGGGTCGAGCGGACGAAGATCCTCCTCTACGTCCTGTCGGGCACCGTCGCAGCGCTCGCCGGGGTCATCTTCGCGGCCCGCTTCGCCAGCGCTCGCGCCGACGCCGGCCAGGGGATGACCCTGACCGTCGTCACGATCGTGCTCCTGGGCGGGGTCAACATCAACGGCGGCCGGGGCACCATCCCCGGCGTCGTGCTCGCGGCCTTCACCCTTGCCGTGCTGGGGAACGTGCTCCGGCTGGCCAGCGTCTCCGCCGAGTGGCAGAGCATCGCCATCGGGATGCTCCTGATCATCTCGGTGGTGATCCCTTCCCTTGCTCACCAGGTATCAGTGGTTGTCGATCGCGCTCGGAGAGGCCGGCACACGCCGGCCGGCGCGGTCGAACCTGGATGAGGTATCCAGTCTCGTTCACAGAAGGAGGAGCTCAGGTGATGATGAATCGGTCGGGTCGTCTGCTCGCCCTGATGGGCGCTGCGGCGATCGCCGCGAGCGCCTGCGGGAGTGGCGCGACCGCCAGCCCGTCGGCTGCCCCGGCGTCCGTCGCCCCGGCGTCCGTCGCCCCGGCGTCCGTCGCCCCGGCGTCCGCCTCGCCCGCGGCGGGCGGCCAGCTCAACATCGTCTTCATCCCGAAGGCCGTCAACAACCCGTACTTCGATGCGGCCGCGGCCGGCGGCAAGAAGGCCGCCAACGAGCTCGGCGGCCAGTTCACCCAGATCGGCCCGAACAACGCCAGCGCGGCGGAGCAGGTCCCGTTCATCCAGGACGCGACCACCAAGGGCTACAGCTCGATCGTCGTCTCTGCGGACGGCAAGGACGAGGTCGCCCCGGCCCTCAAGGACGCCATGTCCAAGGGCATCAAGGTCGTCGGGTACGACTCCAGCCCCGCCGTGGGCGCCTACAACGTCTTCGTCAACCAGACCGACTTCAGCCTCATCGGCGGAGCGATGTCGCAGTGGGCCTGCGACCTCGCCCCGAACTGCGAGGGCGAGATCGCCATCCTCTCCGCGACCGCCACGGCGACCAACCAGAACGCCTGGATCGCGGACATGAAGAAGGCCCTCTCCACCGATCCCAAGTTCGCCAAGCTCAAGCTCGTCGACACCGTCTACGGCGACGACGACCCCGGCAAGAGCACGGACCAGGCCAACGCGCTGCTCCAGAGGTACCCGAACCTCAAGGTCATCGTGGCGCCGACGACGGTCGGGATCCTGGCGGCCGCGCAGGTCGTCAAGCAGGCCGGCAAGACCGGCAAGGTGTTCGTCACCGGCCTCGGCCTCCCGAACGACATGAAGCCGTTCGTCGCCGACGGGACCGCGCCGGAGTTCGGCCTGTGGTCCGTTCCGGACCTCGGCTACCTCGCCTACAACGTTGCCGCGCTCCTCGAGCAGGGCAAGATCACGGGCGCCCCGGGCGAGACGTTCACCGTCAAGGGCCTCAACAACGACCAGCCGTACACCATCGGGCCGGACAGCGTCGTGATCCTCGGCCCGCCCTACAAGTTCGACAAGACCAACATCGACCAGTTCAACTTCTAGTCATCGTCGGCGGCCCCGGGAGTCCACCTCCCGGGGCCGCCCCATCCTCACGGCAGGAGACGCCCGTCATGGAGCGCGTCGCCTTCACCATGAAGCTTCTGCCCGGGGCCGAGGCTGAGTACCGGCGCCGCCACGCGGCCGTCTGGCCGGAGATGCTGGACGCCCTGCGCGCCGCGGGCTGCCGCGACTACTCCATCTACCAGCGCGACGACGACCTGTTCGGGGTGTTCGAGGTCGACGACTTCGACCGCTTCCGGGCGATGATGGACGCTGCCCCGGTCAATGCCCGATGGCAGGCCGAGATGGCAACGCTCATCGATCCGTGCACGGACCCCGCGACCGGCTTCCATCGCCGGCTCGACGAAGTCTTCCGCCTTGACTGACCCGCAGCTCCGCATGGCCGCGGTCGACCTGGGGGCGGAGAGCGGCCGCGTGGTCGTCGGCACGTTCGACGGCGACCGTCTCGCGATCGACGACGTCCACCGCTTCCCCAATGTGCCGGTGGAGCTGGCGGGCACCCTCCACTGGGACTTCCTGCGCCTCTTCGGCGACGTGGCCTCGGGCCTGCGCCGGGCGGGGGCGGCCGGTCCGATCGCGTCCGTCGGCGTGGACTCGTGGGGCGTCGACTTCGGCCTGCTCGATGGCCGGGGCCGGCTGCTCGCCAACCCGGTCCACTACCGCGACGCGAGGACGGACGGGATGCAGGAGGCGGCCTTCGGGGTCGTCCCGCGCGCCGAGATCTACCGCGTGACCGGCATCCAGTTCATGCCCATCAACACGCTCTACCAGCTGCTCGCCATGGTCCGCGCGGCCGACCCGTTGCTGGAGCAGGCCGACCGGCTGCTGCTGACGGCCGACCTGTTCGCCCACTTCCTCTCGGGCGCGGCGGTCGCCGAGTACACCAACGCGTCGACGAGCCAGTGCCTGGACGCCGTGGCCCGGGACTGGGCCGGGCCGATGCTGGAGCGCCTCGGGATCCCGACGGGGCTGCTCCCGGAGATCGTGACGCCGGGCACCCTGCTCGGCGGCCTCCGCCCGGAGATGGCCGGATCACCGGGCCTGGGCGCCACGCGCGTCGTCGCGCCCGCCTCCCACGACACGGCGTCCGCAGTCGTCGGGACGCCGCTTGCCTCGCCGGCGACCGCGTTCCTGAGCAGCGGCACCTGGTCGCTCATCGGGCTGGAGGTGCCGGCACCCATCATGTCGGGCGTCACGCTCGCGGCCAACCTCACGAACGAGGGCGGCATCGCCGGCACGATCCGGCTGCTGCGCAACGTCGTCGGCCTCTGGCTGGTCCAGGAGAGCCGCCGCGCGCTGTGGCCGGCAGGAGACGCGCCGACGTACGTGGAGCTGGCCGAGATGGCCGAGACCGCGCCCGCCTTCACGGCGTTCATCGACCCCGACGACGAGCGCTTCCTGCACCCGGGCGACCTGCCCGCTCGCGTGCGAGCCTTCTGCGCGGAGACCGGCCAGCCGGTCCCGGCGGAGACGGCCACGCTGATGCGGGTGATCCTCGAGAGCCTGGCGCTCGGCTATGCGGCCGCGGTGGACCAGCTGTCAGCCGCCGTCGGGTTCCCGGTCGAGGCCGTCCATATCGTGGGCGGCGGCTCCAACCATCGGCTGCTGTGCCGGCTGACCGCGGGTGCCACGGGCCTTCCCGTGCGTGCCGGCCCGGTCGAGGCGACGGCCTCCGGCAACCTCGCCGTCCAGGCGATCGCGGCGGGCGAGCTCGCCTCCGTCGCCGAGGCCCGGGAGCTGGTCGCGCGCTCCTTCCCGGTCACTGCCTACGACCCGGGTGGCGACTGGACCGAGGCGCGCGCCCGCTACGCGGCCGTTCTCGCCCGAACGCCAACTCCAGCAACCGCGTCCTGAACGAGGAGATCGCCATGGCCCCGATCGCAGCCGTCGCCCGTCCAGCCACCGCGTCGCCGCTCGAGCGGGTCGAGTGGGCCGTCAGCGGCCTGACCATCGAGCTGCCGTCCTGGGGCTTCGTCAACACCGGCACGCGGTTCGGCATCTTCCCGCAGACGGGCGTACCCCGGAACGCTTTCGAGAAGGTCGACGACGCGGCGACGGTCCATCGCTACACGGGGATCGCGGGATCGGTGGCGCTCCACATCCCGTGGGATCGCGTCGAGGACTGGGGGGCTTTCAGGGCCTATGCCGCCGAGCGCGGCCTGCGGATCGGTGGCATCAACAGCAACACCTTCCAGGACCAGGACTACAAGCTCGGCTCCCTGTGCCACCCCGACGCGACGGTCCGGGCCAAGGCGGTCAAGGCGATCGTCGAGTGCTGTGAGATCGCCGCGGCGACCGATTCGAAGGTCGTCAAGGTCTGGCTCGCCGACGGGACGAACTACCCGGGCCAGGACGACATGCGCTGGCGACGCCACCGCCTGGTCGAGGCGCTGCGCGAGATCTATCCCAGCCTGCCGAAAGGCGTCCGGATGTTCCTGGAGTACAAGCTCTACGAGCCCGCGCTCTACGCGACCGACGTCCAGGACTGGGGCCAGGCCCTGTCGGTCTGTCGCGCGGTCGGCGAGATGGCCACGGTCTGCGTCGACACGGGTCACCACGCGATGGGCGTCAACATCGAGCAGATCGTGGCCGCGCTCCTCGCCGAGGGCCGCCTGGGCGGCTTCGACCTCAACGACAAGAAGTACGGCGACGACGACCTGATGGTCGGCAGCATCGATCCCTACCAGCTCTTCCGGATCGCCCACGAGCTCGTCAACGCGATGCGCGACGACAGCGACCCTGTCGCCCAGGCGTGCGCGAACGAGACCGTCTACATGCTCGACCAATGCCACAACATCGAGCCCAAGGTCCCGGCCCTGATCCGGAGCGTGATGAACCTCCAGGAGTCGATGGCGAAGGCGCTCCTCGTCGACCGCCGGGCGCTCCTGGCGGCGCAGGCGGCCGGCGACGTGCTGGAGGCCAACCGTCTCCTCGCGGACGCCTTTGCGACGGACGTCCGCCCGGTGCTCGCCGAGCTGCGCGTGGCGCGCGGCCTTCCGGCCGACCCCTACCGCGCCTACCTGGACAGCGGCGAAGGCGAGGAGCGGGCCGCGGCCCGGGTCGGCGGCTCGGCGGCCGGCTGGGGCTGAGGCGGCGGGGATTCGATCCCAGCGGGAGGTTGCGATGGCGCTCCAGGAACCGTACCCGGACCTTGCCGAGATCCTCGCCTCGATCGGCGAGGGAGGTCGCCGCGTCGTTGCCATCGATGCCAGCGAAGGCGCCGCCGGCAACATCTCGGTCTACCTGGGCTGGCCAGTGGATCCCCGGCGCCTCTTTCCCGTGACCGAGGAGGTGAACCTCCCGGTTCCCGCGCCGCACCTGGTCGGCGGGCTGGTCATCGTGACCGGCTCCGGCCGCCGCCTGCGCGACATCGCGGCGGACGCCGCGGCGAGCCTGGGCGTCGTGCGGATCGGACCGGGCGGCATGACGGGCACGCTCCACACGTCGCCCCGCCGACTCTTCGAGAGCCTCACCAGCGAGTGGAACTCGCACCTCGCGGTCCACGACGACGTCGTCGCGCGCACGGGCACGAACTTCCACGCCGTGGTCCACGCCCAGCCGCCCCACCTGGTCTACCTGAGCCACGTTCCGGGCTACCGGGACGAGGAGCGCTTCAATCGGCGCCTCCTGCGCTGGGAGCCCGAGACGATCATCAACCTCCCGTCCGGCATCGGGGTCCTCCCGTTCCTGCTGCCGGGCTCCAGGGCCCTGATGGACGCGAACGTGGCGAGTCTTCGTTCGCACCGGATCGTGCTCTGGGGCAAGCACGGCGTGATGGCTCGATCCGACATCTCGGTGACCCGGGCGGTCGACCGGATCGAGTACGCCGAGACCGCCGCCCGCTACGAGTACATGGACCAGGTCAACGGCGAGCGGGCCGAGGGCCTCACGCTCGACGAGATGCGCGCGGTCGTGGCGGCGTTCCGGGTCGAGACATCCATCGTCTGAGGGGCCGGCCGCGGTCCCCGGAGCGCCTTCCGGCCTGCCCCACATGGGCCGCATCCCGCTTGACATCGCCAGGACGCGCACATAGCATCAACAAGCCTTTATATAAAGGAACGTTGAGCAATCGACCGGCCCGCGTCCGCCCGACCAGGAGTGTCGCGTCGGCGGCGTGCCCGCCGGCCCCGATTGCCCCGAGAGCGAGGGATGCCCGTTGGACGAGCAGATCACCGGCACGAACGGCCACTCGACCGTGGAGGCCGTCACGACCGCTGAAGAGGCCACCGGCACCTGGGCCGGCGCGAAGCGCAGGGACGGCAAGGTCCGCGTCGCCATCGTCGGCGTGGGGAACTGCGCGAGCAGCCTCGTGCAGGGCCGCTACTACTACGAGAACGCGAAGGAGACCGACTTCGTCCCGGGGCTCATGCACGTGAACCTCGGCGGCTACCACATCCGCGACATCGAGTTCGTGGCCGCCTTCGACATCGACAGGAACAAGGTCGGCAGGGACCTCTCCGAGGCGATCTACCAGAAGCCCAACAACACGATCGTCTTCCAGCAGGTCCCGCCCCTGGGCGTCACGGTCGACCGCGGGATGACCCACGACGGCCTCGGCAAGTACCTCTCCCGGATCATCGAGAAGGCGCCCGGCCCGACGGCCGACGTCGTCGGCATCCTGCGCGAGCGCGAGGTCGACGTCATGGTCTCCTACCTCCCGGTCGGGAGCGAGGAGGCCACCAAGTGGTACGCCGAGCAGGCCCTCCAGGCCGGCGTCGGCTTCGTCAACGCGATCCCGGTCTTCATCGGCCGCGAGCCCTACTGGCAGCGCCGCTTCGCCGAGGCGGGCCTCCCGATCATCGGCGACGACATCAAGAGCCAGGTCGGGGCGACGATCACCCACCGCGTCATGACCCGCCTCTTCATGGACCGCGGCGTCCGCCTGGACCGGACCTACCAGCTCAACTTCGGCGGCAACACCGACTTCCTGAACATGCTCGAGCGCGAGCGCCTCGAGAGCAAGAAGATCAGCAAGACGAACGCCGTCACCTCGATGCTCGACTACGACATCGAGCCCGACAACATCCACGTCGGCCCGTCCGACCACGTGCCCTGGCTCCTCGACCGCAAGTACTGCTACATCGTCATGGAGGGCACGACCTACGGCGACGTGCCCCTCAAGGCCGAGCTCAAGCTCGAGGTCTGGGACAGCCCCAACAGCGCCGGCGTCATCACCGACGCCATCCGCTGCCTCAAGCTCGGCCTCGACCGGGGCCTCACCGGGACCCTCGTGGCACCCTCGAGCTACTTCATGAAGAGCCCGCCCCGGCAGATCCACGACGACATCTCGTACAACCGGGTGGAGGCCTTCATCAGGGGCGAGGACAACGAGACCCTCGTGGGCACCGAGAAGCCGGCCGAGCGCAGGCTCCGCACCCTCGCCAAGGCGCCGGCCAGGGTCGCCACCAGGTGACCTCCGCGCCTGGATCCCCCGGCCGGGCGGCGCCCACCGCGCCGCCGGGGACCGAGGCAACCAGCGTCGAGGGGCGCCTCCGGGCGCCCCACCGGCGCGCGCGCGGCGGCCCCCGCATCCGCGAGAAGCTCGTCGTCACCGCCTACCGGGCGGGGTCGTGGGTGCTCGGCCGGCTGCCGTTCGGCCCGACGGTCCGCATCGGCGGCTGGATCGCGGTCGCGGTCTACCTCGGCTGGCCGGAGAAGCGACGGTACGTCCGGGCCAACGCGGCCCGGATCCTCGGCACGCCCGTCGACGACCGCCGGGTGGATGCCCTGGCGCGGGCGGTCTTCCGCAACCAGGTCCGCTGGGTCATCGAAGGCATGCACCTGGCCCGGATGACGAACGCCCAGCACGTCGCCCTGTTCGATGCGGCCGTCGCCGACACGATCCATCGCGCCTGGCAGGCGTCGAACGG
The DNA here is from genome assembly GCA_963776285.1 of uncultured Chloroflexia bacterium. GTDB lineage: Bacteria > Chloroflexota > Limnocylindria > Limnocylindrales > CSP1-4 > CTSoil-043. The sequence goes on along the minus strand of CAVZLW010000007.1, from coordinate 524,700 downwards.
GCTGATCCTGGCCGGGCTGCACATCGGGAACGGCGAGATCGCTGCGGCCGCGCTGGCGGGGCGGGGCTGGCCGACGCACGTCCTCGCCGACGACACGGCGTACGACGAGCTCTTCGAGCGCTTCTCCGCGCTGCGCCGCTCGTGGGGCGTCGAGGTGATCCGCTGGCGCAACCTTCGCGAGGTCTACCGGGTCCTGCGGCGGCGCGAGATCCTGGGCCTGCTCGTCGACTGGGGCTACCGGGCGGACGGCCAGCCCGTGCGGTTCCTGGGGGCGTGGACGACGTTCCCATCCGGCCCCGCCGTGCTGGCGGCGCGGACCGGGGCGACCATCCTTCCCTTCTGGACCCGGCGCCTGCCGGACGGCAGGGTCGACGCCGGGCTCGGGGATCCGATCCTCGTCGGCTCGTCCGAGCCCGCCGAGATCGCGCGGGCCACGCAGGCGCTCGCCGATGCGCTGGAGAAGGGCGTTCGCGCCGTCCCCGACCAGTGGTGCGTCTTCAAGCCGATGTGGCCGCTCGATCCGGGCGAGGAAGCCGTCCTGGCTGCCCGCGCGGCCCGGATGGCGGGGGCGGAGGCGGCCGGGTGACGGCGGCGGGCGGCGAGGGCGGGAATCCCCTTCGGGGCACGCCGCTGCAGCGCGCCCGGGCTGCCCTGATCTCCGGCCTCGCCACCGTCCTGGCACACCTTCCGTCCGCCTTGGTCGGCGCCGGCTGCGACGCCGTCGGCGAGCTCTGGTACCGCCTGGCGCCCGGGCGGGCGGCGATGGCGCGGGGGAACCTCTCGCATGTCGCCGGCTGGCTGGCAGCCGAGGGCCGGGGGAGCGCCCGCGCCCGGGCAGCGGCGTCCGACCCCGCAGCCCTCGAGTGGCTGGTGCGGGCGGCCTTCCGCCACGGCGTGCGGACCTACGCAGAGACGCTGCGCGGCGCCGCGACCGCCCGGGACATCCGCCGTCACCTCGTGATCGACTCGCCGGCGGCGGTCGACGCGGCCTTTGCCGCGGGCGGGGCCGTCATCTTCGTCACGCTCCACTTCGGCTCCATGATGGGCGTGTCCACCGTATTCAGCGACCGCAGCGGCGTCCCGATCACGGCGCCGATGGAGACGATCGACGACCCGGAGCTGCAGCGGATCCTGCGACGAGCCCGCGAGAGCGGGGGGGCCCGGACCGTCGACCTGCGGGCGGCGCGCCGCGAGCTTCGTGCCGCGCTCGCGCGCGGGGAGGGCGTCGGCCTGGTCGCCGACCGCGACATCGCCGGGGGAGGCGTGCCCGTGACCCTCTTCGGCCTGCCTGCCTCGTTGCCCATCGGGCCTGCCTACCTGGCCGTCGAATCCGGCGCGCCCATCCATGCGGCGGCGACACGCCGGGCGGCCGGCGGCCTGTTCCGGGGCTGGCTCGTGACGCTGCCGCAGCCGCCCGCCGGCCTTCCCCACCGGGCCAGGATCATGGCGTTGCTTGACGCCGAGGCCCGGGCCTTCGAGGAGCTCGTGGCGCCCGCCCCGGAGCAGTGGTGGACCGTCTTCTATCCGATCTGGGACGCAGTGGGCCCGCGTCCGCGCGGCGCCCGAGGGGCCCCCGCCGCCCGTGAGGGCGAGCCTGCCCGGGAGCCGGGATCGTGAGCCCAACCCTCCTGCGCTCCGCGCACGGCCCCCACCCCGACGAGCCGCACGGCCGGGCCGACCTCCACATCCATACGCTCGCGTCGGACGGCGTGAGCGGCGTCGAGGACATCCTGGCCTTCGTGATGGAACGGACGCAGCTCGACGTGATCGCCATCGCCGACCACGAGCGGGTGGACGCGGCCCACGCGGCCCGTGCCATTGCCCGCGCGCGCGACATGCCCGTCGAGGTCGTGGTCGGCGAGGAGGTCTCCACGCGGGGCGGCCACCTCCTCGCGCTGTTCATCGAGGAGCCGATCCCGCCCCTGCGGTCGCTTCGCGAGTCGATCGCCCTGGTCCACGAGCAGGGCGGCCTCGCGATCCCGGCTCACCCGCTCTTCCCGTACCCGATGTGCGCCCAGGGACGGGTGTTGCGGAGCCTCCTGGCATCTGGCGACCGGCGTGTCTGGCCCGACGGAGTGGAGGCCTTCAACCCCACGACCTTCGGGCGGCCGGTCCACCGACGCGTGGTCGCCTTCGCCGCCGAGCACGGCCTCGCCGTGGTGGGCAACAGCGACGCCCACGAGGCGGCAAGCGTCGGGGCCGGCTGGACCACGTTCCCCGGGCGGACGGCCGAGGACCTCCGGGCTGCCATCCAGGAACAGCAGACGGGATGGCACGGGAGCTTCCACGGCACGACCACGCAGCTCCCCACCTTCGGGCGACAGCTCCGCAAGTACGGTCGCGACGCGCGCGCCGAGGTCCTCGGCCGGGTCCGCCGCGACGGCACCGGGCGCGACCTCGGGTATCCGGGCGGGACACGGCGCCCGCCCGGGCTCGACGAGGCGTCGATCCGGCGGCCGCGCGGGGAAGGGTCGGCATGAAGATCGGCCTCGTGACGCCCTACGTGTACCCCCTGCCCGGCGGCGTGAACGACCACGTGGGCCACCTCTACGAGAGCCTCAGGACGCGCGGCCACGACGTCCGGATCCTGACTGCGAGCCACGGCCTCCAGCGCAGCTCCGAGGGCGACGTCATCCGCATCGGCAAGGGTTTCTCGGTCCCCGCGAACGGCTCCGTGGGAACGCTGACCGTCTCGCCGCGCTACCGCTCTCAGATCCACGACGTGCTCGAGCGCGAGCGGTTCGACCTTCTCCACTTCCATGAGCCCTTCGTGCCGTTCCTCACGCTCATGACCCTGCGCGAGTCGCGGAGCGTCAACGTCGCGACCTTCCACGCCTTCGCCGGGTATGCACCCGGCTACCAGCTTGGCGGGAAGATGCTGGGCCCGGTGGCGGCCAGCCGGCTCCACGGGCGCATCGCGGTGAGCGCGGCGGCCCGGCACTTCGCCGACCGGTACCTGCCCGGTGACTACAAGGTGATCCCGAACGGCGTGGACCTGCGGCTCTTCGCCCACGCAGTCCCGCTGGCCCGCTGGCAGGACGGCCGGCCGAACATCCTCTTCGTCGGGCGCCTGGAGCCACGCAAGGGGCTCCTCCCCCTCCTGAAGGCGTTCCGCTACGTGCGCCGGACCGGCTGCGACTGCCGGCTGCTCGTCGTCGGCTCGGGGCCGCTGGAGCGCGAGGCGCGACGGTACGTGATGACGCGCCGCCTCGTCGGGGTCGAGTTCCTCGGGCGGGTCTCCGACCTGGAGAAGATCCAGCTCTTCAAGACCGCGGACGTCTACGTCTCGCCGGCGACCGGGCGCGAGAGCTTCGGGATCGTCCTCCTGGAGGCGATGGCCGCGGGAACCGCGATCGTCTGCAGCGACATCCACGGCTACAAGGGCGTCGTCAAGCGCGACGAGCAGGCGCTCCTCGTGCCGCCGGGCGACCACCGCGAGCTGGCGCAGGCGATCCTCCGTCTGGTCGGCGATCCGGCCCTGCGGGAGCGCCTGAGCCGGAGCGGCCTCGAGCGGGTGCAGGAGTTCGGCTGGGACCGGATCGCCGCCCGCGTCGAGGCGTACTACGGCTTCGTGATCCGCCGCCTCGCGGCGCAGGGAACGCTGCCCCAGCACTATCGCACCGACGTGCCGCCCGACCCGCGGACCGGCTCCGCGACGGGCTGAGCCGCAGGCCTCCGGCCAGGCGCCGGCGCCGCGCAGGCGTGGCGCCGCCCGGGCGCCGGACCCCTGTCGCGGCGCTACGCGATCGCCGCCCCCGGGCCCGGTCCAACGGCGTCGTCGTCGATCCCGGCCTCGGCGTCCCGCTGGGCGATCGCCACGCGCCAGATCGAGGCAGAGTATCCGACCAGGGCGGCCGCGACCATCACGGCGGCGAAGAGGAGGAGCGGCCACACGCTCGCCAGCGAGACGGTCACCGGGGGATCGGTGTTCACGGGGAACTGGAACGGGTAGAGCCAGGTCGGGAGGAGGCCCTGGTACCAGTTGTACACGCCGACCGGGAGCGGCAGGCCCGACAGGTTCGGGTAGAAGAGGACGAAGAGGAAGACGGCCACCAGCACCAACCCGACGACGAACCTCCGCGGGGACGTGGCGCTCCACACCAGGTACGCGAGGGGTGCCAGGACCACGAGCAGCCCGAGGGCGAGCACCTCGCCCGGGACGTTCGGGTAGACGACGAGGGGAGTCGACGGGAGGGCGACCCAGGCCCCGACCAGCGCCACGAATCCGATGCCTGCGGTCAGGCCGAGGCGCGCCATGCGGCCGCCCGTCTCCGCCTGGCCGTCGACGCTGCGAGAGGCGCGATCGAGGGCCAGGAGCTGCCAGATCAGCAGGCCGCCCACCCCGCCCAGGATGACCAGGAAGCCCACCAGCTGGGCCGAGAGGGAGACGGAAAGCGACGCAGCGCCCGAGCAGGCCTGGGAGCCCGGGTTCGCCTTCTCCACGCCGATGAGGACGCACATCGGGCCGCGGAAGAGCCACATCACGACGGGCGTCAGCACGGCGCCGGCGGCGGCACCCCGCGCCAGGAGCCAGGTCCGGCGCGACGGGCCGTGCCAGATCTCGGCCGCGAAGTAGGCCAGCGCCAGGAGCACGAAGGGCAGGGCCGTGTAGTAGTGGTACTGGAAGGTCGCCCGGTCGATCCTGGCCCAGGGCAGCCAGAGTGCCGCGAACATGATCGTGACGAGGGCCAGCGCAAGGCTGCGCCGCCGGAACGCCTGCCATGCCGCGAAGACGAACGCGGGGATCGAGAGCCACCAGGTGGCGAGGTTCCCGCCGTCGTAGATCGCCCCGACGGTCGGGCCGGCGAAGTTGTCCTGGTAGAACCAGACGGGCTTCAGGTCGCCGGGCCAGGCCCACCACGGAGAAGCCGCCGCGTGGGTCGCCCTCAAGTTGTTGTGGTAGTCGTACATGCTCCGGGTCAGGTCGGCCAGCGTCTGCCCGGTGTTGCCGGGCGGCCAGCCGGGCACGATCTGGTTGCCCAGCGCCGCCCACGGGAGGTACGACACGACGTAGACGGCGATCGGGATCGCGAGGAGACAGACCGCCGCCCAGGCGATCGGCAGGCCCGCCAGCCACCCGGGGCGGAGCCATCCAAGCGGCGCCGGCTCGGCCGGCTCCAGGAGCGCCTCCGGGTCGTCCGGACCCGGCGGCGGGGCGAGCGGGCCGAAGCCCAGCCGGCCGCCCAGCCAGAACGCGCCCGCGGCGACGCCGCCGAGGGCCATGAGCCCCACGGCGGCCGCCAGGGCCGCCGTCCCCAGCCCGAGGGGGATGGCCGCCAGTCCCAGGAGGACGCCTGCCGCGGCAGGGCCGCCGACGGCGATCCGGACCTCCTCCACCGTCCAGGCCAGCGGGTGATACGCGGCGACCGCGGCGGCAATCAGGGTGAGCCCGACCGTCATGAGCAGGAACAGGAGGTTCCCGTTCCCGGTGGACTCGGGGCCGGTGACGATCGCCATGTAGCCCAGCGTGGCCGCGATCGCACCCAGCCCGATGACGATGAGGACCCGCCCGAGCGCCGAGCGGAGGAGGATCAGGATCGCGATGCCGCCGATCGCGTAGAGGGCGACCCACTTCGAGGCAAGCGCCAGGCCGAGCAGGAGCCCCACGATCGGCAGCCCGACCCAGAACGCGCCGCGCCAGCGCCACGCGCCCGCCCAGATGGCGGCGAAGACGGTGACGGCCGCGACGATGAACAGCGCCACGTACGCGTCGTTCATCGCGATGCGCGACTGCGCGAAGAGCATCCCGTCGGCGAGCATGAAGATGCCCACCAGGACGGCGATGGAGCGCCGGCGGAAAAGGATGCGGGCCAGGAGATACAGCAACCCCGCCATCAGGGCGCCCGCCAGCATGCCGGGGAGCCGCCAGGCGAAGGCGTTCTGGCCGACGTCCACGGCGGCGCTCGCGCCGCCGGCGGCGAAGACGAGCAGCTGCTGCCGATCGGTGCTCGGGAACGCCGGCGCCGTGTCGATCGCCCACGCCGTCGGGGCGAAGGGAAGCGGGGCGTCGGCGAAGACCGAGTTGCCCCGCGGCTCGACGACGTACACCGTGGTCCCGGTGCCGTCCGGCGTCCGTCCAAGGACGTGCACGAGCTGGCTCGCCGCGTTGAACGTCACCTTCTCCACGCGTCCCGGCATCCACACGGTGGCGTCCAGCGACGCCGCGGCGGCCGCGGTGGGGACCTTCACGACTGCCAGCGTGCTGCCCGTCGCCACGTAGAGTGCGGGTGCGTCGAGGCCCGTCACCTGCACGATCCCGGTCGCGGGGGCGTCGAGCGGGACGACGCCCGTCTCCCGCCCCGTGGCCGGCTCGAGGAACGTCACCCCGGCCGTGTCGGCGACGGCAACGCGAGGCACCGGCTGGACCCGGAAGCCCGCCAGCTTGCCGTCGGCGATCGCCTGCTCAAGCGGCGCGCGGTCCGCGCCAAGATCCGTCGTCACGACCACCTGCGAGGCATCGCGCGCCAGGAGGCCGCGGTAGGCGGCCACGTCGCCGCCGAGCAGGCGGGCAACCTCGGCCGCCGCCGCGGCGGCGTCCGGGACGTCGGCCGGCGTCGCGACGAGCGCGTCGACCTGGCCCGCGTCCACGACGTCGGCGCGCCCGGGGAGAACGGTCCGCGAGAGCTCGGCCGCGGTGGCCGCGTCGAAGGTCACGAGCGTGCCGCCGGGCAGGCCGGCCATGACATAGTCGCCGGTCCCCACGGTCCACAGGCGCTCGACGGGCTTCGCGCCGGCCCCGGCGGGCTCCGAGAACGGGACGGGGGCCAGGGCGTCCAGGGCGGCTCCGGTGGCGGAGCGGAGCTCTGTTGCCGGAACGGTGGTGTCGAGAACAAGGATCGTCCCGGCCGCCGTTCCGACGTAGGCCTGGTGCGTGCCGGTGTCGACGGCGACGGCCTGGGCCCCGGGGATCGGGAAGCGCGCCAGGCGTTCGCGGGTGCCAAGGTCGTAGACGTCCAGCGCCTCGCCGGTCACCACGTACAGCCGGTCACCGCCACTCGTGACCTGCTCGCCGCCCGCGGCGGTGAGCGGGTCGTCCCAGCGAGGCTCGATGGCCGCATCGCGCACCGCAGTCCCGAGGTCGCTCTGGGCGACGACCCGGTTGTCCGCGAAGAGGTCGATCCCCGCGGCGATCGCGTACTTGGCGAAGTGCGGGTGGGTGTACTCGTAGATCCCGTGCGGCTCCCCGTACTTCCAGAACTGCAGGAACTCCGTCGCCGTCCGGGCGTGGTAGACCTCGTCGAAGTGCATCCGCAGCGGCTCGCCCAGCCGGAACGTCCGAAGGCACAGCGCGGCCACGACCAGCACGAGCAGGAACCAGAGGTCGAGGCGGTCGAGGCGACCGCCGCCCTCTCGCCGAAGGGACGACGTTCGGTCGAAGGAGGCCGGGTCGGGGTCGGGCGGGAGGGCGAGGGCGTCCGGGTTGGGTGCCGCCGGCGGTGCAGCCTCGAGCCCGGTCGCCGGGATGACTGCCGTGGAGCGGCGTCGACGGCGATCCCACGCGATGGCGACGATGAAGAAGAGGCCCCAGGCCCCCAGGAGAAGCGCCAGCCGGGCGGGCTGCTGGATCGGAAGGAAGCTGAGGAGCCCGATGCCGAGGGTGACCCCGGCGACAATCGCCCAGAAACGGCGTGTCACCGGCGTCGGGGTCCCCGTGGGAGCGGCGCTCCCCGCTGGAGCGTCCGGCTCGATCCCGGGATCTGCCACCCGTACGGAGACCTCCTCGTCCGCCAGGCCCGGTCCCTCCGGCTCGCGATCGGTCTCCCCGGCAACCGGCCGGGCCAGGAAGGCGACCGCCGCCAGCAGCCCGCCGGCGTGGGCGATCGACGCCGACCAGACGCCGAGCGGAGAGCGCACGGCCTCGCCGAGGCGCGCACCCAGCCCGCCGAACGCGTCGAGCATCGGCCCCAGGCCCGGGTTGTCGTAGAACGGCAGCGTGAGGATCCCGAACATGTTGGCGAAGTTCGCGACCGCCAGCACCGCGTAGACCGCCGCCCAGCGTGGGCGCAGGGCCAGCAGGATCGCGCCCAACGCGAAGAACGGATAGAGATAGCGCTCGTGCACCCGGGTGGGGATCACGAAGAAGGCGATCGCCATCACGGCGATCACCACGAGGAGCCCGCGCCGGTCGTCGTGGCGACGCCAGAGAAGCACCATGAGCGCCACGATCGCAGCGGCCACCAGGGCCGCGCCGACAACCACGGCGGGGATCCCGAAGGGAGCGTAGAACGGGTCGGCCGGAGCGAGCGGGTTGGGTGCGTCTCGGATCCAGGTTCCGCTGACGGCGAGGCCGTTGCCGTCCATGGAGACGAGGGCCCAGGGGTTGTAGGCGTTCACCGTGACGTAGGGATAGCCGCCGGCCGTCTGGAAGATCTGACCGATCAGGCTGTTCTCGAGGCTGATCCCCAGGACCGGGATCGGCACGATGGCGAGGCCGAACGGCAGGCACAGCAGGATCGCCGTCAGGAGGCCCGCGACCGTCGTCGTGGCGATCCGGATCGGGCCGCCCCCCAGCCGGCTGCCGTCGTCCGGGCGTTCGACCCAGTGGCGCCGGATGATGACGACCGCGGCGAGCGGGATCAGGATCCCGAACTGCGGCTTGACGATCGCGGCGATCGTCATGAGGATCGCGGCGCGCTCGGACCTCCCGCGCCACAGGTCCCGGACGGCGAGCACCAGGAACAGCGTCCCGACCGAGTCGACCTGGGCCCAGACGGCGCTGTCGAACCACGTGATCGGGACCAGCAGGAAGACGCCGGCGGCCGCGATGGCACCCCTGCGGCTGGCCCCGAGCTCGGCGGCCAGGGCGAAGATGGCCAGCGCGAGGGCCATGTCCGCGAAGATCGCCGGCAGCTTGAGCAGGTCGCCGATGGGCACGGCGAGCGCCTGGGAGACGAGCCCGAGGCCCCACAGCACGTACAGGTAGCCGGGGGTGTAGTCGACGAAGATCGGGCGGTCGTAGAGGCCCCACGGCCCGTTCTTCGCGAGCTCCATGGCCCAGCCGCTGAAGCTCCCCAGGTCGACCTTGAACCCGGAGCCCGGCAGCAGGACGTATGCGATGATGATTCGGAGGGCGAGGCCGAGCGCAAGAAGGACGCTGAGCGGGACGATCGCGTCCCGCATGCGAACCCGGGCCTGCTCGCCGGCCCGCGCGCTCTCGCCCGCTGCGGGGCCTGGCACGGGTGTTGGTACGGCCTCCTGGAACGAGCGCTGAGGTGGATGGGAGTATAGCCCAGGGCCCGCTCCCCGATCCCGGGGGCCCCCTTCACGGCGTGGCCGCCCCCCGGGCCCGGACCGCCCTGGTCGTCGGCCTCGGTCTCGTGCTGGCCTGCTTCGCCCTCTACGAGCTGACCCGCCCCGCCTACCAGACGGTCTACAACCACTTCGCGTGGCAGGCGGATGGCTGGCTGAACGGTTATTTCTCCATCCGCTACCCGGTCCAGGGATCGGCCGCGGGCCCCGGCAACGCCTACTTCAACGACGTCGTCCCGGTCGTCGACGCAAGCGGCGCGGCGACCGGACGCGGGATGATCCCGTTCCCGCCCCTCCCGGCGCTGGTCCTGCTGCCGTTCGTGGCGCTGTTCGGCCTCGCGGTCGACCAGACCTTCCTGGCCATCGTCATCGGCGCGCTCGACGTCGCCGTCGCCTTCTGGCTCCTGGGCCGGCTCCCCATCCGCCCCATCGTGCGCAACCTCCTGACCGTCTTCGTGGGGGCCGGCGCGGCGCTGTGGTACGCGGCGTCCATCGGCACGACGTGGTACTTCGCCCACGTCGTCGCCGTGGGCCTGACGCTGGCGGCCGTCGGCGTCGCCCTGGATGCGGAGAGGCGCGACGAGGCGCGCGATCCCGGCGGCGGCACGCCCCTGGTGGACGGCTGGCAGGTCGTCGCCGGGATCCTCCTGGGGCTGGCCGCGACGAGCCGGCTGACAGTCGCCTTCGGGTTCCCCTTCCTGGTCCTCGTCGGGGGCGGCGGCCGCTGGTGGCGCCGGGGGCTCGGCGCCGGGATCGGCATGGCCATCCCGATCACGGCCCTGGTGGCGTACACCGTGGCCGCGACGGGCTCGCCGTTCAACCCGGTCTACGAGGCGCTCTACCGATACGAGGTGGTGGCCTATCCTGACCTCGGCTACAACGGCGCCTGGTCCCTCCAGGACGTCCGTTACATCCCCCAGAATCTCGGACTCATGCTGCTCGGCCTCCCCGACCTCATGCCGCCCTGTGACCCGGGCGTCGCGCGCCTTCCGTGGAGCGCCGCCGCGTGCTCGTGGCTTGTTCCGAGGCAGGTCGGGATGAGCGTCGTGCTCACCAGCCCGGCATACCTCCTCGCGCTGCCGGCGTTCGGCCTGCTCCGCGACCGACGCGTGGCCGGGGCGCTCCTGGCGACGGTCGCAATCGCGGCCGTGAACCTGATGCACTTCAGCCAGGGCTGGGTCCAGTTCGGCTACCGCTTCAGCCTCGACTTCGCGCCCTTCCTCCTGGTGGCCATGGCACTCGGCACGGAGCGCTTCCTTGGGCCACGCGATGCCCCGCGGAGGTGGCGCCTCGCGGCCGTCGCCGGCCTCGTCGCCGCGTCGGTGGCCATCCAGGCGTGGGGCGTCGCCTGGGCCCGGACGCTCGGCTGGTGAGGGTGCCGGCCGTCCGGCCCCGCTCGACGGGAGTGCTGGTCGACGCCGCCGCACCGCTCCTGGTGGGGGTCGTCGCGTTCGCGCTCGCCCGGAGCGCCCTTCTTGGGGGCCAGGCCTTCTGGGACACCGGCGAGTTCCAGGTGGTGCTGCCCGTGATGGGGACGGCCCATCCGACCGGCTACCCGACCTACGTGATCCTGGGCTGGCTGGCCTCGATCGTGCTCGCACCTGCGGGCGAGCCGGCCCTCCGGATGAATCTCCTGTCTGCGGTCCTGATGGCGCTGGCGGCGGGCCTGACCGTCGTCCTGGTCCGCGGGCTGACGGGCCGGACCGGCGCCGCGGTCGGCGCGGGGCTCCTGCTCGCTCTCACCCCGCTTCCCTGGCGCATGGGGACCTTCGCCGACCCGCACACCCTCCACCTGGCGTTGACGGCCGCGCTGCTCGTCGTCCTCGTCGGCTGGGAGGCGCGCCGCCGGGCCGACCGGCGGCGGGCGGACCGCTGGCTGGTCGCGGCGGCTGCCCTCTACGGCGTGATGCTCGGGAACCACACGTCGGCGATCCTCCTGGCACCCGGAATCGCCCTGTTCGTGCTCGTCGTGGAGCCGGGGATCGTCCGGCGCCTCCGGCTCCTCGCCACCTGCGCGGCCGTCCTGCTGGGCACCACCGTGGCGCTGTACCTGGAGCTTCCGATCCGTGCGGCGATGGGCGCGCCGCTGGTCTACGGGACGCCGAACACGTGGGATGGCTTCTGGTACGTCGTCCTCGCCGACCAGTTCCGGGGAGACCTCCACGCCCCGTTCGACGATCTCGTGCGCAAGGCGGCCGACCTCGTGACGCTGGCGTGGACCCAGCTCGGCATCCTCACGGCGGCCATCCCCGCGGCATTCCTCGTCACGGCCGTCCGGCTGCCCCGCTTCGCGCTCCTGACGGGCACCTGGCTCGTGGTCACCTGCTGGTTCGCCGCTTCGTACTCGAACGGCATGATCGAGCGCTACTACCTGGTCCCGGGGCTGATCGTCGTGGCCTGGCTCGGGGTCGCCGGGGGCCTGCTCGTCGACACCCTGTTCCCCCGGCGGGAGGCGGCCACGGGGGACACGCCGGCCGGCGACCCGGACGCGGCGCCGAGCGCCGGGGTGATGCCGGCGGCAGCGCGCCGCCGGGTCGGTGGCTCGCGGCTCGTCGCGGGCCTGGCGGGCCTGCTGGTCGGCGTCGCGCTCGTCCTGCCGGCGGCGCAGGCAGCACCCGCCAACCACGCTCGCGTGGACGCGTCGCGCGACACCCGGGCCCGCGACTGGAGCAGCTGGGTCCTTGCCACCGTGGAGCCGAGGGCGATGATCGTCTCGTGGTGGAGCTATTCCACGCCGCTCTGGTATCGGACCCTGATCCTGGGCCAGCGGCCCGACGTCGCGGTCGTGGACGATCGCGACCGGCTCGACCTGGGCCTGGGGACCGTCGACGACGTCCTGCGGGCCAACGTGGGGACGCGGCCCGTCTACGTCGTGCGATATCCGTCCGAGATCGCGACCCTGGCCCAGACGTGGGACCTCCAGGTGGTCAACGACCCGCTCGGCCAGCAGCCGATCTACCGGGTGGTGGGCCCACGACCGGCCGGCGATCTCGGCCGGCGTTCAGCCACCGTTCAGGTGGCGAGCGCTAGGATGGGAGGATGAGCCCGGAGCCCGCGCCTCGCGTCGCCGCCCTTTCCTATTTCTTCCCGGCCCATAACGAGGAGGCGAACCTCGAGGCTCTTGTGGCCGAGGCCCTGGCCGCCCTGCCCATGCTCGCCGACAGGTTCGAGATCATCGCGGTGAACGACGGCTCGCTGGACGCGACGGGGGGAATCGCGGACCGCCTGGCGGCGGCCCATCCCGACGTCGTGCGGGCGGTCCACCACCCGGCCAATCTCGGCTACGGCGCCGCCCTGCGATCCGGCTTCCGGGCCGCGCGCTACGATCTGGTCTGCTTCACCGACGGCGACCGCCAGTTCCACGTCGCCGACCTCGGCCGGCTCACGGCCCGGCTCCAGCAGCCCGACGCCCCGGACGTCGTCGTCGGATACCGGATCAGGCGCGCCGACCCGGTGATCCGGACGGTGTACGCCCGTCTCTACAAGCTGGCGAACCGGGTCTGGTTCGGCCTCCGCGCCCGGGATGTCGACTGCGCCTGCAAGCTGTTCCGACGCTCGGCGCTCGATGGCGTGCGCGTGGAATCCGGGGGTGCTTTCTTCTCGGCGGAGCTGCTCATCAAGCTGCGCGCCGCGGGCCACACCATCGTCGAGGTGGGGGTTCCCCACTTCCCGCGGACGGCGGGCTCGCCCACCGGCGCCAAGGTCTCGGTGATCTGGCGCGCGGTCAAGGACTTCTGGAGTCTCCGGCTCCGGATATGGGCGAACAGGGCCCGTGCGCTGCGGCGCGGGGATGCGATCGTGGAGGCCGCGCCGAGCCTCTGACCGGCCCCCGCGGGATGGGCGTGACCGCTCAGTCGCGGGGCGGGCCCTCGCGGCGCTCATCGGTGCCCGACTCGATGTCCAGCGAGTTCACGAATTCGCGGAAGACCGAGAGCCGCTCGTCGTCGGCCGGGTCGTCGTCCCCGCCGCGGCGGTCGCCTTCGACGCCGGCGCGCTCCAGGACTGTCTCGGCCGCGTAGATCCGGACGCCCGACCGGACCGCGAGGGCGAGCGCATCGGACGGCCGCGAGTCGATCTCGTGCACCCGGCCGCCCGACTCCAGCAGGATCCGCGCGTGGAAGGTCTCGTCGGCCACGTCGGAGATGACCACCTCGCGGATCGTCGCGCCCAGCTCCTCGAGAACGCCGGCGAAGAGGTCGTGGGTCAGTGGTCGCTCCGGCGTCAGGCCCTGGAGCTTCATGGCGATCGCGTTGGCCTCCCACGGGCCAATCCAGATCAGCAGGTAGCGATCGCGCTCGAGCTCCTTGAGGATCACGACGTGCTGCGTCGAGAGCGTGTGCAGCCGCACGCTCTCCACGGCCATCTCGATCAGGCGTCCGGCCATGGCCCGATTATCCCACGCAGGATCGGATCGGCGTGCCCGGCAGGCGGGAGGGGCGCCGGCGGCCGTCACGAAGCCGGCGCGCGGCCGTCACGGCGCCGGCGTCGCTGTCGCCCGGGGCTTGGCGCTGGGCTTCGGCGAGCCCTTCGGCGATGGTGCGGGGCTGGCCGACGGGGACGGGGACGCGAGCGCCGAGACGTCCTGGAGGACCGCGGACCCGATCCGGTCCGCGTTGATCCAGTAGATGACCGGCGCCTGGCCGGCAGCCCGGTTGACGACGAAGAAGCCGCGCAGGTCCGCCCAGTCGGGCCCACCCGCGGCGATCCGGTATTGGGCGACGTACTTCCCGTTGCCCTTGTCGAAGGCGACGATCCGGTCGCTCCCCGGGTCGTACCCGTACATGGTCCCCTCGCCACGGGCCCCGGGCGAGTCGATGTAGGTATAGGCCGGCACGGGCCGGAGGAGCTTGTCCGGCGGATCGTCGGGGCCCCAGCCGCTCCCCTGCCCGGAGATGAACCGCTCGACGACCCCCGCGTCGGCAACGTAGACCTCGCCGTCGATGTACATGGAGGTCACCTTCGAGACGTCCTGCGGCGTCGTCAGGTACCCGGAGCCGACTCCGGGGTACCCGCTGCCGTCCTGGGCCGGTGAGTAGCGCAGGATCTGCTGCTCCGACGGGTCCACCACGTAGAGGTTGTAGAGGCCGACGTCCGGGTTGCGGACGAACGTTCCGATCGACAGGATGTCGGCGCCCCAGGTCGAGGATTCCGCGATCCGGATCCTGGCCAGCGTCCCCCTGCCCTTCTGGTCGGCCGGCGTCCATCGCCAGAGCGAGTTCTTGGCGTCGAGAACCAGGACGTCCGGGCCGCCGGTCGCGAGGTGGCGTGGCTCGGCAACCTTGACCCCCGAGGCCGTGGTGCCGATCCGCACGACCGGAATCGCCTTCTTCGTCCGGAGGTCCACCCGGTAGACGGTCTTCGTCGTCCGGTCGAGCACGTAGGGCACGCCGTCCGACCCCAGGACGATCGCGGCGAGGTCGAAGGGCTTCGGCTGGCCGGCGAAGGAGAACGCCGTCCGGGGGGCCACCTCGGCCACGCCGTAGAGGCGATCGAGGCCGCCGAGGACGTCGGCCCGGAGCGGGTCGAGCGTTGCGTTCGGGACGCCGTTCTGGGCTGCGACGCCGAGCTGCCGGTAGGCGTCGGTCAGGATCTCCTCTGCCTTCCCGGGGTCGTCGACGACCAGGTTCGCCCCGTTGTGGAAGACGAGGCGGAGGTCCTCCTTGACGGTCGCCAGGGCCTTCTCCTGGGCCGTGATCTCGTCGATCGGGGTGCCGCCGGAGCCCCCCACGATCCACAGCCCCACGCCGAGCGCCGCCGCGACGGCGACGAAGGCGAGGACGGCCACCGCCGCCCTGCGCTGGGACTCGCGCCGGGTGGCAGCGGGGGTCACGCGGCGATACCGGGGTCCGCGCCGCGGAAGCAGGTCCTGGAGGCGACCGACCGCGCCGCCCATGGCGCTGCCGGCTGCGCTCTTCGCCTTCGTGGCCCCGGCGCTGACGGCTGCCACGCCGCCGCCGACGGAGTCGGCCAGCGGGATGGGAGATCGGTCGGGCGTCCCGGCGAGGGGCTCCGGCGGACGAACCGGGACCAGGGGGGCCCGCTGGCTGGTCGCGGAGACCTCCGCCGCCTCGATCGCCAGCGCGCCGTCGCTCCCCGCGCCACCGGCGGCGGTGAACCGCCGGTGGACCTGCTCCATGGCCGCCTGCGGGTGAAGCGTGTTGACGGCGTCCTTCAGCTCGTCCGTGCCGAGCGTGGCGGTGAGGTTGCGCGAGACCAGGACGAGGGTGTCGCCGGGTGCGATCTCTCCTCGCCAGATCTGCGGCGCCAGGTCCTCGGCCGGGAGCGTCCGATCGGTGTTCGGGTCGGGGAGGGTCAGCAGGTGCGCCTGGTGGACCAGGTAGGCGTCGACGGGCCCGGCCGTCGTCACGTACAGCTCGTTGCCCCGCACGACGGCCACGCCCAGCCCGACGGGCCCGGCCGCCGCCGCGCCGATGCCGAGCCGCTCGCGGTTCGCCCCCAGCTTTCGGTTGGCGGCCCGGATCGACTTCTCGAGGCAGGCCATGAGCCCGGCGGATTCGTCGTAGTAGTACTCGCCCTGCACCGTGTCGGCAACGAGGCGGGTCGCCTCCTGCAGCCGTCGGGCCCGCCCGATCCCGGAGACCACGACGTAGAGGCTCCCCTTGGAGCGGAGCGTCGCCCCGATCGTCGGCTCGACGATGGCGACGGTATCCGGGGAATCCTCCAGGCGGTCGGCCTCGGCGACCACGCCGAGCTTCATCTGCAGACGGACGGCCATCGGCTCTCACGACGGTGGAGAGGAGGCCGGCGTGACGCCGGCCGCCCGGACCGGACGCGCGTGGCGTGCTCGTCGGGCTCAGGGCGACCGGATCATACCGTGCGCCACCACGACCCGCAGCCGATCTGCCCTCATTCCGCCGGGTGCAGCCGCGAAGGCCCCCAGGAGCTCATCGGCCCGGATCCGCAGCTCCTGGCCGATGATCGAGGCTGCCGCCTCCACGACGAGCGTCCCGTGGCCCTCCATGCGCGCCAGCCGTGACCCGCCGGCCGCCCCGGGAACATGCTCCTCCACGACGCGGTCCCAGGCGACCGCTGCCCGGGCCCAGCGAAGCTGCTCTTCGAGCCCGAGCTCGCGGGCGGCGTCGGGGAGCAGGTCGCCGACGCGGTGGACCGGGCGGCGGTCCGGGATCCGCGGGTCGTCGAAACGACGAGCCGGGCTCACGCCGTGGCCCGCACGAGCCGTGCGCCGGGGACGGCCGGCCGATCCTGCGTGTCGCCGGCGTCGACGCGCCAGGCCGTCCCGGCTGCCCGCAGCGCCGGGTCAAGGTCGTCGAGCGTGGTCGTCGTCACGAAGGCCTGCGGCAGCGTGGCGATCCGGCGAACGAGGTGGGCCCGGCGGGCCGGATCGAGCTCCGAGAAGACGTCGTCGAGGAGCAGGAGTGGTGGGCGCCCGTCGAGCGCGGCCAGCAGGTCGAGCTCCGCGAGCTTGAGTGCCAGGATCGCGCTGCGCTGCTGCCCCCGGGATGCGAACGACGCCAGCTCCCGGGAGTCGAGCACGAACGCGAGGTCGTCCCGGTGCGGGCCCACCAGGGTGGTGCCGTTCCAGACCTCCTTGTCCGCGGTCTCGCGCAGGCGGCGTGCGAGCGCCTCCCCCGGCGACTCGCCCGCCAGGGCCGGTGCGTTGGTGACGTACATCAGGCGAAGTGCTCCCTCGCCCGGCGCGATCTCGGCGTGCGCCGCGGCCAGGGGCGCGGACAGCTCGCCGAGCACGCGGTGGCGCGCCTCGAGGATTGCCGTACCCGCCTCCAGCAGCCTGGCGTCCCAGAAGGGGAGCTGATCGCGGGTCGCCTGCTCTTCCCGGATCGCCCGCAGAAGGTGGTTGCGCTGGGTGAGGGTTCGGCCGTAGGCGGAGAGGTCGGCGCCGTACGCCGGCACCCGCTGCCCGACGAGAGCGTCGAGCGCCGTCCGACGGAGTGCCGGCGCGCCGACGACGAGCAGCATCTCCTCCGGCGCGAAGACGACCACGCGCAGCGCACCCACCAGCGCGGCGGCCCGCCGCGGGACGCCGTTGACGCGGACCCGCTTCCGCCCACCGGCCGGCCCCTCGCGCACCAGGGTCACATCCAGGTCCACGGCGGCGCCGACGTCGGCGTGCCCGTCGACTCTGGCGAAGGGTGCCTCCCAGCGGATCATGTCTGCATCGGTCCCGGTCCGGTGAGACGTCCCCCGCGCGAGCAGGACGATCGCCTCCAGCAGGCTCGTCTTGCCGGCCGCGTTGGGACCCCAGACCAGGTGCGGACCCGGCCCGAAGGACGCCTCGAGCGTGTCGTAGGCGCGGAAGCCGGCCAGGCGAAGCGAGCTGAGCAGCGCCGGTGCCGGGCCCGGGCTCCCCGCGTCTCGCCTAGGAGGTCGTCCGGACCGGCATCACGACGTGCGTGTAGTCACGCCCGTCCGCCGGCCGGAAGACGCCCGGCGAAAGCGGCCCGTTCAGCTCGATGACGAAACGGTCGGCATCGACATTCTGGAGCACGTCGCCGAGGTATCGCGCGTTGAAGGCGATCGCCGTCCCGTCACCCTCGATGGTCGCGTCGACGATCCCCTGGTGATCACCCACGTCGGCTGCGGCTCCCACGGTCACCTGGGGTGCGCCGTCCGGCGCCACCTGGAGCTTGACGA
This sequence comes from uncultured Chloroflexia bacterium, assembly GCA_963776285.1. Lineage (GTDB taxonomy): Bacteria > Chloroflexota > Limnocylindria > Limnocylindrales > CSP1-4 > CTSoil-043. The sequence continues at coordinate 506,817 of CAVZLW010000007.1, read as the reverse complement.
TGTTGGCCGAGGCGCTGGCGATGTAGGCCGCGAGACGCACGGCCTTGAGAAGGTCCTCCCGGTCGAGCTCCACGCGCGTGGCGTGCGTTGCGGGAAGGACCTGCTGATAGTTCGGGAACTGCCCGTCGATCAGGCGGCTGACGAGATCGACGCCCTCCACGTGGAAGAGGACCTGGTTCTTCTGGGCCGACAGGATGATCTCGACCGGATCGTCCGTGTCGGTCAGGACGCGGGCGAGCTCGTTGTAGGAGCGTGCCGGGACGACGATGGTGGTCTCCTCCACGGCGTCGAGGCCGGGGATCGTCGTGATCGCGATCCGGTAGTTGTCGGCGGCCGCCAGCGTGATCCGGTCGCCCTCGAAACGGGTCAGGACGCCCGTGAGGATCGGCCGGGCCTCGTCGCTCGCCGCGGCGAACGCCACCTCGGACAGCGCTCGCTTGAGCACCTTCTGGCTGACCCGGGTGGTGGGCCGCTCGCCGGCCGCCGGGATGGCCGGGAACTCGTCGGCGTCGATCCCGCGAAGGTGCGTCTCGAAACGGCCGCAGCGCAGGTGCAGCCGGTCGCCCTCGCGCAGCTCCAGGTCGATCCGCTCGTTCGGTAGCGAGTTCACGACGTCCGTGAGGAGTCGTGCCGGGACGGTGATCGCGCCGTCGGTCTCGATCTTGCCGGGCACCCAGTAGGTGATGCCGATCTCGAGATTGGTCGCGGTGAGCTTCAGGCCGGCATCCTCCGTGCGGAGGAGCACGTTGGCCAGCACGGGAAGGGTGCTCCGGCCTGACACCGCGTGGCTGACGACCGACAGGCCGCGGGCGAGGTTCTCCTGGATCACCGACAGGTTCACGGACGTGTCACTCCGGGTGGCGAGCGGAAGGGGCCGGCTGGTCGGCAGGACCAGGGTCCACCGGTTGGTACGTGGTGGTTCTCATCTTCGCATGAACGTCATCGTCATATTCATCATGGCGTGGACGGCGTGGACGGCCGTGCTGCGGTGTGCGCGGCGTGACGGTGGAGGAACACCCGCCGTCCGTGGACGACCGGGCCGGCGCCGGGGTGCGGGCGGCGGACGCCCGGTGGACGAAGGCCGGTCCCATCGCCCGCGCCGGCAACGAGCGACCGCGATACGGCGCCGGCTCCCACGCGAGGCGGCCACGCGAGGACCCGACTTGTCCACACGGGCAAGGGGTTTTCCACGAATTTCGCACCCTTATCCACACGCGGGGCCAGCTGGCCGATGGCCCGGGTCCCTGCGGGCGCGGCCGGAACCGCGGATCAGTCCGCGTAGATCAGCTCGCGGACGGCCGCGATGTCGCGGCGCAGCTCGTCGTTGACGGAGGCCTCGCGGGTGATCTTGTCGCACGCGTGGAGCACGGTCGAGTGGTCCCGGCCACCCAGCTCGGCTCCGATCCGGAGGAGCGACACATCGGTCTCTTCGCGCATCAGGAACATCGCGATCTGGCGCGGGGTGACGATCGCCCGGTCGCGCTTCTGGCCGCGCAGGGCGTCCAGGCCCACGCCGTAGTACTCGGAGACGGCCTTCGCGATCTTCTCCGGTGTCACCTGGCGCTTCTTCGGGTTGTAGAGGACGTTCGAGAGGACCGCCTGGGCCAGCTCGATCGTGATCGGCATCGCGCCCATGCTGGCGTAGGCGACGACGCGGTTGAGAGCGCCCTCGAGCTCGCGGATGTTGCTGACGACCTTCCGGGCGATGAACTCGACCACGTCGGAGCCGATCGGCACGGACGACTCCTCGGCCTTGGCCCGCAGGATCGCGATCCTGGTCTCGAGGTCGGGTGCCGTGAGGTCGGCGATCAGGCCCCACTCGAAGCGGCTCCGGAGGCGTTCCTCGAGGGTCACGATCTGCTTCGGCGGACGATCGGACGAGAGGACGATCTGCTTGCCGTCCTCGTGGATCGCGTTGAACGTGTGGAAGAACTCCTCCTGCGTCCGCTCCTTGTCGGCGATGAACTGGATGTCGTCGATGAGGAGCAGGTCGATCCTGCGGTAGCGGGCCCGGAAGTCGTCGATTCGACCCTGCTGGATGCTCGTGATGAACTCGTTCGTGAACTTCTCGCTCGTGGCGTAGACGACCTTCTTGCGCGGGAAGCGGGCGATCACCGCGTTCCCGATCGCGTGCATCAGGTGCGTCTTGCCCAGCCCCACCCCGCCGTACAGGAAGAGCGGGTTGTACGCGTGGCCGGGGCGCTCGGCGACCGAGAGCGATGCTGCGTGCGCGAGCCGGTTGGCGGAGCCGACGATGAAGTTCGAGAACGTGTACCGGAGGTTGAGGCTGGTGGCGCCGCCCTCGGCGCCGACCCGGGTCGCCTCGACGCGAACCTGCTGGGGAGCCGCGGCCGGAGGCGTCTCGGCCGCCGTCCCGGCGTCCTCGCGCACGACGAACTCGACCTGCACGCTGTAGCCCACGATGCGCGCCAGCGTCTGGGAGATCAGGGGTCGATAGCGGGTCTCGAGCCAGTCCTTGGCGAAGCCGTTCGGCACGGCGATCTGGAACCGGGTGTCTTCCACGTTCACCAGGGACGTGTGCCGGAGCCAGGTCTCGAAGTTGGCAGGGGACAGCGCCACCTGGAGCTCTCCGAGCGCTGCGCGCCAGATGTGTTTCGCGTCCAATGGGGATCCTGTCGGCCCGACGCTGGGGCGCCGGAAGGAGGTGGCGTTGATCGTTGTGCCGGTGTCCGATGAAGACCGGGACGGACGCGAGAAACAGGCTCCCCAGCGCACTGGGCAACCACCTCTCCGGGCCGCCCCGAGGTGTCTCCCCAGGGTCGCCCGCAGGCGTCCCGGCGCCGTGGGCCGACGCATGGTAGCACCGCCCCGGAGGCCGCCGCAAGGCGATTCGGCCGCGATTCACCCATACTCCCCTGGAGTATCGTGCGCGGACGGGCAGAACACGTCTCCTCGGTGCCGCGCACGACCTTCGGGGTGAGCGCGCCGACGGGCCTTTGACACCCGGAAGGAGCGGTTCCTATAATCGGCGCGCGTTGATGCGCCAGGCGCTCGTGCGCCCGGCGCGTTTGCGTGCCTCCCGGAGTCGCGCGGCGACTCGATCCGGAGGCCGGACCAGCAGAGGAAGACAAGACGCCCGATGAAGCAGACCTACCAGCCGAAGAAGCGCCATCGCGCGAAGGAACACGGCTTCCGCGCCCGGATGAGGACCTCCGGGGGCCGGCGTGTCCTCGCCACTCGTCGCGCTCGGGGCCGCAAGCGGCTGGCGGTCTGATCCAGGCACCGGGCCGCCCCCGCGGGCGGCTCGCGATGCTCAGCCGGCCCGCGGACTTCGCGGCGATCCAGGCACACGGGACCTCGCGGTCCCACCCGCTCATGACCGCCAGATTCATGCGGACCGGCTCGGACGGTGTTCGTTTCGGCCTCGCGACCGGCCGAGCCCTCGGGGGCGCGGTCGTCCGGAACCGGGTCCGACGCCGGCTGCGGGAGACGCTCAGGGTGATGGCGCCCTCGTTCCAGCCGGGCTGGGACGTACTGATCATCGCCAGGCCGGCGCTCGTGGACGCGGACCACACGGCGCTCGTCGAGGCGTTGGAGCGGCTCCTCCGGCGCGGAGGGGTGCTCGGAGGACCGGCGGACGCGTGAAGCGGATCGGGATCGCGCTCATCCACCTGTATCGAGCCGTCTTCGCGTGGATGCCGTCGAGCTGCCGTTACTACCCGACCTGCTCGCGGTATACCGAGCAGGCGATCGAGAAATACGGCCTCCTTCGCGGAAGCTGGATGGGCGCAAAGCGGATCGCGCGATGCCACCCCTGGCACCCTGGTGGCTACGACCCCGTTCGCTGAAGCCGAGGAACCCGTGACCTTCCCCCGCATCCGTCGCGACCACCTGCTTCTCCTCGCGCTTCTTGCGCTCGTGGTCCTCGTCGTCGCGGCCTGTGCGACCACCCCCGGCGTGGTGCCTGGCGGCTCCGGTGCGCCGGCTGCCACGGCGTCGCCGCACCCGCCCCTGACGCCCGCCGAGCCCGGCTCGAACCCGGTGAGCCTCCTCGCATGGCTATTCAACCCGATCTTCCAGGCGCTCTTCATTCTCCTCGTGTGGGTCGATTCGATCACCGGCGACATCGGGATCTCGATCATCGTCATGACGCTGGTCGTCCGGACGGCCCTCATCCCGCTCTTCCGGCGCCAGATCGTGTCGACGAAGCGGATGCAGCTCGTCCAGCCCGAGCTGAAGGAGCTCCAGAAGCGGTTCAAGGGCGACCGCGCCCGCTTCAGCCAGGCGCAGATGGAGCTCTACAAGGAGCGGGGGGTCAACCCGGCCTCGGGCTGCCTGCCCATGCTCCTGCAGCTGCCGCTCCTGCTCATCGTCTACCAGGTCATCAGCCAGGGACTCACCAACCCGGACCCGACGGCGATGCTCACCGTGTTCGGGCACCAGGTGGTCAACGTCCAGTGCGTGAACGGTCTCGGAACGCCGGCCTACAACCCGTACCAGCCGTGCATCGACACGACGGTGACCTGGCTCGGCAACATGGACGTCTCGAAGCCGCAGGTCTTGTTCACGCTGCCGCTCATCGGCGGCTTCAGCATCCTGGCGTTCATCTCGGCGATGCTCCAGCTGGTCCAGAGCCGGATGACCATGCCCCCCGGCGGCGCCGCCTACCAGGACCAGAACTCGAAGGTCCAGCGCCAGCTCGTCCTCTTCCTGCCCCTCATCTCCATCCTCTACGGCGGCTTCCTGCCCGCCGGCCTCTTCATCTACTGGATCGTGACGACGATCTTTGGAATCGCCCAGCAGTACCTGATCGTCGGTTGGGGTTCCATGTTCCCGATCTTCGGCTGGACGCCGGGCTTCGCCAGGGACCATCGCCCGCTCTTCCCCGTGGAGCCCCCGGCGCTCCGCATGGGGACGCCCGGCGACAGCAAGGCGGGCAACACCAAACCACGCCCAACCGCGCGCACCGAGGCCGACCGCACCGCATCCGCGGCGGCTACCGTGCGCCCGCGCGAACGAGGCCGCCAGGGCCGCCGAGGGAGAAAGCGCTGACACCATGAGCGAGTACCGCGAGTTCACAGGCAAGTCCGTCGAGGAGGCTCTCCGCAGCGCCCGCGAGGCGTTCGGGGTGGGCCTCGACGAGCTCGACTTCGAGATCCTCACGCCCGGCAGCCGGGGCGTCCTGGGGATGGGCGCCGAGCCCGCCCGGATCGTCGCGGCGCCCCGAAGCGCCCTCGGTGGCGCGGCCCCGAAGCGCGCCGCCGCCGAGGCGACGCCGCTTCCGGTCCGTCCGCCCCGGGAGGAGCGCGGCCGCGACGACCGGCCCCCGCGCCGAGACGACCGGCCCCCGCGCCGCGACGACCGGCCGCGGGACGACCGTCCAGCCGAGGACCGGCCCCCGCGCCGCGACGACCGGCCGCGGAGAGACGACCGGCCCCCGCGCCGCGACGACCGGCCTCCGCGACCCGCCGGGCCACCTGACCGTCGCGGGGCCTCCGCGCCGGTCTCGTCGGCCGAGGAGGAGATGGTCCAGGTCGCGCGCTCGCTCACCCGCGAGCGTGAAGAGCTTCAGGCCGCGGAGGCGTCGCCCGAGGCGCTCGTGGCGGGCAGGTCGATCCTGGAGCAGCTGATGGAGCACCTGGGGTTCGACGTCGAGGTCCACGTGGAGACCGGCGAGACGAACCGCCTCAACGTGGTCGGTGTCGACGACGAGGAGCACGAGGCGCTCGGCGCGCTGATCGGGCGCAAGGGCGAGCGCCTGTCGGCGCTGCAGCACATCGTCAACCTCATGCTCTCGCGCAAGATGGGCGAATGGACGCGGGTCCTGGTGGACGTCGAGGGCTACCGCGGGCGACGCGAGAAGCAGCTCCGCGAGATCGCCCTCCGGGCTGCCGACAAGGTCGTCGAGACTGGCAAGATGCTCCAGCTGGAGCCGATGCCGGCCCTCGAGCGGCGCTGGGTTCACCTGGCCCTGCGAGGCCACCCCGCCGTCGGCACCCAGTCGATCGGCGAGGAGCCCAATCGCCGAATCGTCGTCATCCCCCGCGCTGGCTGACGGTCCGGCCCGCCGGCCCCGGCGATGCGCCCGAAGGCCGACGTGCCGTTCGTGCCTCTGACGCGCCGCTGGTAGATTCCTGGCCCGATGACGACCGTGACCGAGACCCCGTCCCCCGGCCGACGCTTCCCGTTCGCGAAGCTCGTCCTCGGCATCCTGGCCGGGTTCGCCCTCGCGCTCGCCTTCGGCGCCGGCGCGCTGGTGGCCTACCAGGGCCAGTACGCCGAGCGGATCTACCCCGGCGTCAGCGTCGACGGCGTCGACGTGTCGGGCCTCACCCGCGCGGCCGCCGCGGCCCGCCTCGAAGCCGGCCTGGCCCGCTACACGCAGGGCACCGCGGTCGTCACGGTCGACGGGACCGAGGTCCGGATCCCCTATGCGGCCCTGGGCCGGCATGCCGACGTCGAGGCGCTCGTCGACCTGGCCTGGTCGGTCGGGCGCAGCCAGGGCGACCCGCTGGGGCGCGCCGCGCAGGGGGTCCGGAGCCTCCTCGACGGGACCCGGATCGGGCCCCTCGTCGTCGTCGACCCGGCGGCGGTCCAGCGGGAGGTGACCACCCTCGCGCTCGGCCTGAACAGGGCCCCGGTCAGCGGCGCGGCGACCGCGGCCAAGGCCGGCTTCGTGGCGACCCCCGCCGCGACGGGCCGGGCCCTCCCCCGCGCCGAGATCAGCGCCGCCCTCGGGGAGCGGCTCGCCGACCCAGCGACGCCCGCCACGCTCGAGGTGACCTACGACACCGTCCCCGTGGAGCCCTACATCGACGATGCCGACGTCGATGCTGCGATCGCGGCCGCGAACCGGATGGTCGGAGACGTCGTCGTGACCGACGGCAAGGAGCGCTGGACCATCAAGGCCGGGACGGTCCGCGGCTGGATCGGCTTCGAGACCACCACCGAGGGCTACCGCCCGACGGTCTCCCCCACGGCGCCGACGAAGGCCCTGGCCGATCTCGCCAAGAAGATCAACACGAAGGCGCAGGACGCCACGTTCCTGGTCGGCCGCGGGTCGGCCGTCATCGGCGTGTCGGCCGCCCGGAACGGCCGCGCCCTCGACGTCGCCACGTCGGCGCCGCTCGTGGCCCAGGCGATCGTCGACCGCGCCGGCCCGTCGACCGCGCCGGCCCCGGTCGCGCTCGCGCTGACGGTCGTGAAGCCGAAGCTGACGACCGAGGAGGCCAGGAAGTCGGCACCCCTCATGAAGCGACTGTCGTCCTGGACCACGATGTTCCACCGCTACGAGGCGAACGGGTTCGGCAACAACATCTCCATCCCGACGGCGGACATCAACGGCTACGTGGTGCAGCCCGGTGCGATCTTCGACTTCTGGTCGGCGCTCGGCCCCATCACCTACGCCCGCGGATACCGCGACGGCGGCGCGATCCTCCGGGGGCGCACCGAGCCGACGGGCGCCCTCGCCGGCGGAATCTGCTCGAGCTCCACGACGCTGTTCAACGCCGCCGCCCGCGCCGGCCTGGAGATCCTGAGCCGCGACAACCACTACTACTACATCGATCGCTACCCGATGGGCCTCGACGCCACGGTGTGGCAGAGCGGCGGTTCCGGGCAGAGCATGCGCTTCCGAAACGACACGAGGTACCCGCTACTGATCCGGGGTTTCACGGGGTTCGACTTCGTGCGCTTCGAGATCTGGGGTCCGCCGACAGGCCGCCGCGTCTCGTTCTCGCGGCCGACGATCGGCAACGTGGTGCGCGCCATCGACACCGTCCAGTACACGACGAGCCTGCGCCCGGGCCAGGCGAAGCGGGTCGAGTACCCGGACAACGGCATGGACGTGTGGGTCACCAGGATCGTCCGAGACGCGAGCGGCAAGGTCATCCACCGCGACACGTGGTTCTCGAACTACAAGCGCGTGAACGGCATCCTGCTCGTGGGGAAGAAGGCCGTGACGCCGAAGCCGACCCCGACGCCGAAGCCGACCCCGACGCCGGCCCCGACGCCGAGCCCGACGCCCTAGTCTCGGCCCGTCCCTGCCCCGGCCCGGCTGCCGCCCGTCAGGCCGGCTGCGCCGCCAGCTCCGGAGCTCCTTCGTCGCCGAGGGAGGCGTAGAGCTCCTCCTCCTGCGCCATGTGCAGCCGCAGGATCGCGTCCAGCCCGTACAGCGCCCGCCGCAGGTCCGTGCGGTCGTCCGGGTTCGGGCCGTCCGCGGGCAGCTCAATGAGCAGACGGTCGAACAGCCGGATCAGGTGGAAGATCTCCGTGTGGGTCCGGTGCATGGCCGACGTCGCGTCGTCGCTTCGCAGCGCGGCCGCCAGCATCGGGTAGACGGCCCGGTCCTCCTCGATCTCGTGCGGCACGAGCGTCTCGACGAGGAACGATCGGGTGGCCTCGAGCTCGACGCGGGCGTCCGCGGGACCAAGGACGTCCAGGCCGTCCGCGGTCGCCCGGAGGCCCGAGATGCCCGGCGCCAGGACACGGTGCGCAGCCGCCAACCGGGAGCTGGTCTCGGTCCAGCCGGCGACACGGACAGGCTTCTCCATGCCTCCCCGCAGGGCACGCAGGGCGTTCAGGATCACGGCGACGTCGATCGCCTCCTGGAGGAGCGCGCCGGCCACCACGGGGAGGAAGCCGAGCGCGGCGGCGACCATGGCGACCATCGACATCCCCATCCCTGCGATCACGCTCTGGACCGCGATTCGTCGGGAGTGGCGGGCGATCCGGACGGCCTCGGCCAGGCGGTCCAGCCGGTCGACGGTGATGACGATGTCGGCGGCCTCGGAGGAGGCAGTCGCTCCCCGGGCGCCCATCGCCACGCCGACGTCGGCGGCCGCCAGCGCGGGGGCGTCGTTGATGCCGTCGCCCACCATCACGAGCGGCCCGCCGGCGAGCTCCCGCTCGGCCGCCACCGCCTCCACCTTGTCCCCGGGAGCGCGGTCCGCGAGGACGCCATCGAGGCCGATCGCCGCGCCGACGAGCTCGGCGACCGAGTGGTGGTCGCCGGTGACCATGAGGATCCTCGAGAAGCCAGTTCGGCGCAGGCTGCGGATCGCCCGCGGAGTCTCCGGCCGGATCGGGTCGTCCATCACGAGCGCCCCGGCAAGCACGCCGTCGATCCGCACGAAGACGTTGGTGGCGCCCTCGAGGACGGCCCGCCGTCGCACCTCGCGTGCCCAGGACGGCAGCGAGCCGCCCGCGGCGGCGAAGGATGCCGACCCGACGGCGACCTCGCGGCCCTCGACGTGACCGACGACGCCGGCGCCCGCCGTCTCGGTCACGTCCGATGGGAGCGGGAGCACGAGGCCGCGCTGCCGCGCCGCGTGGACGATGGCGGCAGCCAGGACATGCGGCGAAGCCTGTTCGACCGCCGCCGTGAGGCGGAGCAGCTCGTCGCCGTCGCCTCCGGCCGACTCGATGCTGGCCAGGTGCGGCCGGCCGGCGGTCAGCGTGCCGGTCTTGTCGAACAGGATGACGCGCGCCCGGGCGAGCGTCTCGAGGGGGCCGCCGCCCTTGACGATGATCCCGCGCCGGGCCGCCCGGGAGATCCCGGCGACGATCGCGATGGGTGCCGCCAGCAGCAGCGGGCAGGGCGTCGCCACCACGAGCACGGCCAGGCCACGGATCGGGTCGCCGGACAGGAGCCAGGCGGCCCCGGAGATCGCGAGGGTCAGCGGGACGAAGAAGAGAGCGTAGCGGTCGGCGAGGCGGACGAACGGCGCCTTCGCGCGCCCGGCCTCCTCGACGAGGCGCACGATGCCCGCGTACGTGCTCTCCTCGGCCGTCGCGATCGCAAGCAGGTCGAAGGGCCCGCCCGCGTTCACCACACCGCTCGACACGGTGTCGCCGTCCTCGTGCGTGACGAGGCGGCTCTCTCCGGTCAGGGCGGACTCATCGAGGATGGCCGCACCTCCGCGCACCATTCCGTCGACCGGCACGACCTCGCCCGGGCGGACCAGGAGCCGGTCGCCCGGGGCGACCTCGCTGATCGGCACGGTCTCCAGGCTCGCGCCCGCGTAGCGATTGACGTTCTGCGGGGCCCGGCCGAGCAGCGCGCTCAGCTCGCGCTGGGCCCGTCCCTCGGCGTAGGTCTCGAGCGCCTCACCGGTCGCGAGCATCACGGCGATGACGGCGGCCGCAAACGTCTCGCCGAGGGCGAGCGCGCCGCCGATCGCGAGGATCGCGATGATGTCGACCCCCGCCTCCCGCGCCAGCAGGTCGCGCAGGATGGAGACCAGCAGGCGGGCGCCGACCACGAGCGTCGGGATGGTCCAGGCCAGCGTCGCCAGGTCTTCCTGGCCGGCCCACGTGGCGACGAGGCCGAGCGCGAGGCCGACGATCGTCAGCGGGAGAAGGCCGTACCGGACGGCGCGGCCGAGAGCGGCCGAGGCGCGCGAGAAGCTCATCCGCCGAGCGTACGGCGGCACGCGGCCAGCGTGTCCGTTCCGGAGGTCACCGGGCGGCGTGACCTTCGGTCCGTCCCGGTGCGTCCCGATCCGCGCGGGCGTAGCCGCGGTGCACGCCGTCCGCGACGCGGTCGGCGAAGTCGGGGCTGAGCTCGCCGCCGAACATGAGCCGGAAGTAGACGGGCCCCACGAGCAGCTCCGTGGCCACGTCCACGTCGGCGTCGGCTCGCAGGTCGCCGCGCGCGATCCCGCGGCCGATCACCCGTGCCACCTCGTCACGGCGCGCCTGCACCACCGTCTCGCGAAACGGATCGCCGAGGGACGGGTTGATGGCGATCTGCGACAGGAGGGCCCGAATGACGGGTCCGAATGGCGTCTCCGCGACCGCATACCTCGCCGCCTCGACGCACGCCCGAAGCTCTGCCCGAGTGTCCCCGACGTCCGCGACGGCGATGTGGGGCGCCGCGAGCTCGGCGAGGAGCTCCTGGGCCAGCGCCTCCTTGGAGGGCCAGCGACGGTAGATCGTCGCCTTGCCGACCCCGGCGCGCGTCGCGACGTGCTCCAGCCGGAAGCGCGAGAACCCGTGCTCCACCAGCTCCGCCCGCGCCGCGTCGAGGATCGCCCGGTTGGCTCGGTCGCTCCGCGGCCTCCCGAGAGGACGCCGCGGTGGCGTTCGCGTTGCAGGGGAGTTGCGATACGAACCGTCTTGATTCTCTGTGGGCATGATGTTATGATACGGAACGACCCGTTTCTCAACAAGAAGGACCTGTCGCATGTACGACCGTGTCACCATTCTCGACCTTATCGACGAAGCCGAACATGAGAGCCCCTCCTGTGCCTGTGGCGCGCGGATGATCCCGGTGGAGCGCGAGGGCGCCCTCTGGCTGGAGTGCGCCGAGAGCCAGGAGCCCCGCAAGGGCCGCGTCTCGCGCCTGGTGTCACTCGACTGGCTCGCGAGGCACACGCGCCGCGTCATCCTGAGCCAGACCGAGGCGCGCGCTGCCTGAACCGCCCGGCGCGCCGCGGGACCGCAGCCGCCGCGTCAGCCGACCATGGAGACGTCTGCAGAACCGTGCAGAATCGCCCTGGGAGGCGTCGAGCCCATGACCGCCAAGGATCGATCGACCCGCCAGCCCCTGGACGGCGCGGCGACGCGCCCCGCGGGCATGTGCGCGGGCGCGGGCCACATCGTCGTCTACGGCAACGAGGCGTTCCAGGAGATCTTCGGGGCCCTGTGCGTGGGCCTGCCCGCCCGTGAAGGTCTGGTCGGCCTCCCGGCGGCCGCTTTCGAGGTCCTGGACACCGCGTTCCGCCGCGAGCGGCCGGTGGCGCGCTGGATCAGCCTGCACGGCGCCGAGTGGCGGCTGACCGCTGCCCCCCGCCGGGAGCCTGGCACGAACACGGTCTACGGCGTCGCGTTCCACCTCCGCCGCCGGGACGACCTTCCGGTCGTCGCAGCGGAGCGAGCCACCGGGATCCGCCCGGAGTGACCAGGCAGGCAGGCGGGAAGCTGCCGCGCGCCGCAGCCCACCTCGCCGGCGCAGGGGCCCAGCGAACGAGCGCGCCGACCAGGCCCGCCGGGTGATCACCGTCGGCCGGTCCCCTCGAACGCATGCGCGCGACAGTCTGGGAGGGGTGGTGGTGGAGATGGGGGAGAGTCGAACTCCCCGTCCGAAACCCGTGACCTGGGACCACTACGAGCGTGTCCGATGCTTGATCTCGGACGGCCCACCCCCATCGGCAGGAGCGACGACCGGCCCAGCTGCGTACCCCTAGATCGGGCTTGACTCCCGGCTACGCGGCGCTTGCCGGGGCTGCACCTCCGCTGAGTGACGCTTCCACGGCCCACGGAGGGGAGGCCGCTTCCACGCTCACCTTACCGCCTAAGCGGCGAGGGCGAGAGCAGGCTGCTTGTTGGCAGGTACTTCGTTTGCCGCCTTGTTAACGAGGCCAGAGCGGCATCCTCGGCTCGCGTTCCCGGGCTGCGGGGCCCCGTCGAGACCACGCATCCCCACCGATCGGAGCGGCGCTCGGGCCGTTCCGCGCCGGCACCTGGCCGGCCTCTCTATTCTACCCTGCCGATGCGTCAATGCCGTGGGCCGGCGTCGATGCCGTGGGCCCGTGGGCGGAGACGCGTCCTCCTCGGCAACGTGGAGGACGAGCGGGCAGCCGCGACGCACCGCGGTCTCGCCGGGCAGTAGCCATGGCGGCTGGGGGGCCCTACAATCCCGGGACTTGAATCGCAGGGACGGTCGGGGGGGCGCGCGGGTGTTCAGGGGATTCGCGATGGGGCGGGTTGCCGGAAGGCGACCCGTCCACCGTGTCTTCGGGACTCTCACCGCCGGCCGCGACTGGTCTCCGGCCCGCCGGTTCATGGTCTCCTATCTCGTCTGCCTGGTCCTCGCCACGGCCGGCATCGGGTGGTGGGTCGGCCTGCAGGTCGAGTCGGGGATCATCCAGCGCACGGCGGCGGTGACCGGCCTCTACATCGAGAGCTTCATCGGCCCGCACCTCCAGTCGCTGGACACGCAAGGCACGCTCAGCCCATCCGACGTCGCGGCGCTGCGCCAGCTGCTGGCCGGCACGGATCTCGGACGGACGGTCGTGTCGTTCAAGGTCTGGTCGTTGGACGGGACCGTCCTCTTCAGCGACCTGCCCCAGCTGATCGGGCGCCAGTTCCCGGCCGACCAGGATCTCCTCGAGACCTTCGCGGGCGCGATCACGGCCGACGTGAGCGGCCTCACGGCCCTGGAGAACGAGTTCGAGCGGACGCGCTGGTCCCGGCTTCTCCAGATCTACGTCCCCGTGCGGGCAGACGGATCCGGCCGGATCGTTGCCGCGGCGGAGTTCTACCAGCTTCCCGACGCGCTCGACGCAGATGTCTCCGCGGCCCGCCTCGGATCATGGGCGGTCGTGCTGCTGGCGGCATTCGCCTCCTATCTCCTGGTCGGGTTCATCGTCCGCCGGGCCGGCATCACGATTGCGGGCCAGGACAGGCGCCTGCGCGAGCAGGTCGAGGAGCTTTCGGCCCTCCTGGCGGAAGTCGAGAGCCTGAACGCGCGCCTCCATGTCGCCGCCGGCCAGACGATCGAGGTGGCGGCCGAGGAGCGCCGCCGGATCGGGGCCGACATCCACGACGGACCGATGCAGGCGATGGCGCTCGCCCGGCTCCGCCTCGAGGCTTTCCAGGAGAGCCATGCGACGCCGGGCAGCGACGACCCGCGGCTCGCCGCGGCGTACGGCGCCATCGGCGATTCGCTGGCCGAGCTGCGCCAGATCGCGGCCGGCCTCCGCCTGCCCGATCTCGCCCGCCAGGCGCCAGCCCAGGTGATCACCCGAGCCTGCGACGACCACACCCGCAGGAGCGGGACCGTGATCCAGAGAGAGATCGGCGATCTCCCGGAAGATGCGCCGCTGGCCGTCAAGATCGCGCTGTTCCGGGGTCTCCAGGAAGCCCTCTCGAACGCCACCCGCCATGCCGGCGGGATCGGGGTCGGCGTGCGTTCCTGGGCTGCCGACGGCTTCATCTCTGTCGACGTCCGCGATTCCGGGCCCGGCTTCGCGGTCTCGCCGGAGCGATCGGCTGCCGGGCTGGGCCTGACCGGCATCCGCGAGCGGGCCGCGATCCTGGGCGGGACGGCAACGATCACGTCGCGTCCCGGCCAGGGGACCAGGGTCCACATCTCCCTGCCGCTCGACGTCCCGGAGCCCACGGCAGGGGTCATGGAGGCCGGAGTCGTCGCCGCGACCGACGGTGCGATGGCACCGTCCGAGGGCGTCGGGTGACGGACAGGATCCGCGTGGTGGTCGCCGACGACCACCCCCTCTTCCTCGACGGGCTGGTGGCGGCGCTCGTCGCCTCGGGCGACATCGAGGTCGTGGGGCAGGCGAGTGACGCCGCGGGTGCGATCCGGCTCGCCGGAGCGCACCGACCCGCCGTGGCCCTCCTCGACGTGACGATGCCGGGCGGTGGCCTGGACGCGGCCCGGCGAGTGGCCCAGGTCAGCCCGGAGACGCGGATCGTGATGCTCACGGCATCCGAGGACGAGGACGACATCCTCGCCGCCATGAGGGCCGGCGCGTCCGGCTATGCGCTCAAGGGGATGCCCGCCCGGGACCTGATCGGCGTCGTCCGGTCGGTTGCCGCTGGCGAGACCTACGTCGCTCCGTCGCTGGCGTGGGGGATGCTCCGCGACATGACCCGGCGCCGGCCCAGCAGCGCGGTCGACGGCCTGTCGGCCCGCGAGCGCGAGGTGCTCGCGGCGGTTGCCGAGGGGCTCAGCAATGCCGAGATCGGCACGCGCCTCGGCCTTGCCGAGAAGACCGTGAAGCACTATATGACCGGCGTGCTGTCCAAGCTCCAGGTTGGCAGCCGGGTCGAGGCGGCCGTGGTCGCCCACCGCGCCGGCCTGGTCGGCGACTCGGTCGCTCGCGAGGGCTGACCCGCACCGTTCCGCTTGCCGGCACTCGTCCCTGGGACCTTGGTCCGAAGATTCGTCGGACGTTCGTCCGAGCCCGCCCTCGACCAGTGTCCGACGGAATCGCGCCATGCGCTCGTATCGGCCGGCGGCCGGCGGATCCGATCCTGTCCCGTGACGTCGAATGCCCAGATCGGCGACGTCCGCGAGACAGAAGGGGGACCGCAATGCAAGACGGCCGAGAAGCGATGGCCGACCTCCGCGCGACGCCGGCGACCAGGTTCGTCGCCGGAGCCGTGCATCCCGACACCGACACCACGAGCAGGCGGCGCACCGCCAGCGCCCGAGGAGCACGACGATGAACGTGAGACGACGAGGCTCGAGCCGCCGCGGACTGCGCGGCCGGCTGCCGGTCCTGGCGACGACGCTGGTCTTCCTGGGCAGCCTTCTGCCCGGCGTCGTGACGCTCGTCTCGGCGGCCACGCCCGCGAGCGGGACGATGGTCGTCGGGAGCCTGACCGGGACGACTGCTGGCATCACCCTTCCCCGCGGGGCCGTGTGGGTCCCGGACACCGTCGCCGGCAATGCCGCGGGCGGCCACTGGTGGGTCTCCGACCAGGTCCTCGGCGTCTGCCGTGTCGACCCGATCACGCCGGTCCCCGCCGGCCCACCGCAATTCACCACGAGCAACTGCAGCGGCACCGCCAAGTCCGGCGGGCAGATCGTCGTCGGGGACGTGCCGGGATCCGCCTCGACCAAGTACCTCTACGTGGCGGACAGCTCGTCGAAGAGCGTCAAGGTCGTCCGCTTCACCCTGACCCTGAGCTCGGCGACGCTCGGCGCCTCCGTCCAGTACGCCGTCCCCAACCTGACCCAGAAGGGTGGCGGGGTGGCGGGCGGGCGCCCGGTCGCCCTGGCGCTCATCGCGAGCCCGGGAGCCATCCCGGCAGGCAAGGGCACGTGTAACACGCTCACCGGGGCCCCCGCAGGCTGGCCTGCCGCCCTGGCGGCACAGGAGCAGGACCTGCTCGTCGGCTACATCAAGTCGGGTGACGTCATCCGCGTCTTCGACGTGAACCACACGACCGCGCTGACCCCCTGCCAGGCTGTGATCGGCAGCACCAGCGACGGGATCGGCGTCAACTCCTTCGCCCTCGTCGGCAATGACCTCTACCTCGGCGAGATCGGCGGCTTCGGCCTCTCCCGGATGGGCGATCCCACCGGGATCACCCGGGCGCCCTGCGTCGGCACCTGCGCGGCCGTGACCGTCCCGGGTGGCGTCGGCTTTCCCGGCGGCATGGCCAGCGATGGGACCACCAACCTCTACATCGGCGACGTTCGCACCAGCGGCGCCTCCAACTTCGTCTATCGCTTGAACGTGACGACGGGCGTCCTGGACACCTATTCCAGCGAGATCGCCCCGTCCTACCAGGCCAAGGACAGCAACCAGGTCGTCAAGACCTGGACCAGCTACGTCTTCCCGCTGGCCGTCGGCTACCGCGCCGACACCGGCGAGGTGTACGTCGGCGACGATCCCCAGTTCCTCGCCGCCGTCGTGTCCGGCCAGCAGGGCCACCTCTGGCGAATCCCGTTCACGCCGGTCGTGGCCGCCGTCGCGCCCAACAACGGTCAGAACGCCGGTGGCGACGCCGTGACCATCACCGGCGCGGGCTTCAACACCAGGGCCGGGGCTACCAACTTCAAGTTCGGCGGCGTCGCGGCCACGGGAGTCGTCTGCGCCAGCAGCACGAGCTGCACGGCCACGACCCCCGCCGGCAGCGGCATCGTGGACGTCAGCGCGAGCGTGAGCGTGCCAGGGATGCCGTTCCCGGCGACGAGCGGCACGCTTGCCGGCGCCTTCACCTACACGACCGCGGTGGCGCCGACGGTGACCGGGATCGCCCCGGCGCTGGGCCCCCTGGCCGGCGGCACGGTGGTCACCGTGACGGGCACCGGCTTTGCCACCGCGGCCGGGGCCACGACGGTCAGCTTCGGCGCCAACGCGGCCACCGCCGTGAGCTGCGCCAGCTCGACGACCTGCACCGCAACCAGCCCCGCGGCTCCCAGCCCGAACGGCATCAGCACGGCCGACGTGCTGGTGACGGTCGCCGGCCTCACAAGTGCGGCCGTCCCGGCTGACCTGTTCACCTACGACACGGCCCCGATCGTGACCGGCCTCGCCCCGGGCACCGGGTCGACGGCCGGCGGCGACGCGATCACCATCACCGGCGCCGGCTTCGACACGACCGGCAACACCACGGTGACCTTCGGCGGTGTCCCGACCACGCCGGCGGGCACGTTCGTGACCTGCGCCAGCTCGACCTCCTGCTCGGTCACCAGCCCCGCCGGAACCGGGACCGTGGACGTCCGGGTGCAGGATCCCGGCGGCACGAGCGCCGTCTCGGCGGCCGACAAGTTCACCTACGTGGCCACGGCCACCCCGGCCATCACGAACATCAAGCCGGCCACCGGCGCGGTCTCCGGCGGCACGGTCGTCACGATCACCGGCACCGGATTCGTCAATGCCGCCACCGCGACGCCGACCGTCAGCTTCGGCGCGGCAGCGGCGACGTTCGTCAACTGCACCCCTGATGGGCTGACCTGCACCGTCGACAGCCCGACCCACGCCGCCGGCGGCGTCGACGTCACGATCGTGGTCAACGACCCGGCCAACCCGGCGGCGACGCTGACCAGCCCGACCACCGCGGCGGACCGGTTCACCTACGCTGCCCCGGTCGCCAGCCTCTACGCCTGGGGCGTCACCGCCCCCAAGGGCGGCGCGGTCTGGCTGCCCGGCGCCCTCGGCGGCCACTGGTGGTCATCCGACCACGCCCAGGGCTTCTGCCGCCAGGATCCCATCCCGACCACCGGCCAGTTCGGGATCGCCGGCAACACCCTGCACGGCCTCAACTTCGCGGTCTGCGGCGCCGACACCATCGGCTCGTCCGGTCAGGCCGTCTATGACCCCCGGTCGGTCGCCATCGGCGCGACGACCTTCCAGAACCTCCACTACGTCTACGTCCCCGACAACGCCGTGAAGAGCACGGCCATCTGGCGCCTCACCTTCGACTCGACGACGGAGACGCTGGTCCCCGACCCGATCGACGGCGTCACCCTGGCGACGGCGATGGCGCCCCTCGCCGACGTGCGAACGCTCAAGCCGAACGGCATGGCGCTTGGGCCTCTCAACCCGGATGGAACTCTCAACACGGCCAGCCCCAGCTTCGGGCTGTACGTGACGGATCTCGTCGAGCGCTACGTCCGCAAGGTCGCCAACCCGGACGGTGACCCGCGCACCCAGGACATCACGATCGTCGCCGCCACGGGCGACAGCCGCGGCGCGAACGGCACGCAGGGCTTCATCGGCAACGACCTGTACATCTCCGGCAACCGCGGGGCCCAGTTCATCGACGTCTCCCGCCTCGCGCCGGCCGGCGTGAACGTCGATCCGGCCCACGGGCTCTGCCCGATCCAGCCGAACACCGTCGGCGGCGCGCTGGCGCCCAACGCCCCGTGCGGAATGGCAAACGTCCCCGCGCACGTTGGCGTCTTCGTCGCCGGCACGGCGGTCGACCCGGTCCGCAAGATCGTCTACATCGCGGACTCGCCGGGAGCCGCTGCTTCGATCATCGACCGCTACGACGCCAGCCACGACGTCTATGCCCCGTTCCTCGACGGCGCCTGGAAGATCGCCGGCAGCGGCGTGGTCCAGGATCTGAGCAACGTCGTCCACTGCGAGGCCGGCACTTTCAGCGGCATCGTCAGCGCCGGCGTCGGCTGCCTCCTGGGCCCGCAGGCGGAGCAGGTCGTCGCGGGCGGCAACCTGCCGGCCCCCAACTCTCCCAATGGCACCGTGACGTGCGCGCTCACCTGCCAGCGGCCGTGGGACCAGCTCAACCACCCGACTGCCGGCATCGCGGCCGGCCAGCCGGTTCCCGCGACCTTCTCCTTCGCCTTCGGCCTGGCGACCGGACCCACCGGCGACCTGGTCATCACCGAGGACCCGTCGGCGGGCAACCGCAGCGGGCGCGGCACGATGTGGACGGTGCCCTTCGTGCCGTGATCCAGCAGGCAGCCGCATAGCCAGGGGATTGCCGGCCGGCCCCGGCCGGCCGGCAATCCCGTCACATCCCGGCCGGCGCGACCCGCCGTCGCCCGTCCGCACTCTCGGCGCCGCGACCCGCGGCGCCGGCTTCCTCCTGGGGGGTCCAGCAATGCCGAGTCCCGGGGCACGCGCCCGGCTGTCCGGCCTCGCGCGTTCCGTTCGCTCCGCGCGCCGGCGGGTGCAGTTGGCGCCCCTCCTCGCTGGTCTGCTGCTCTGGGTCGGCGGCGCGCTCGCGCTCGGCGCCTGGGTCGGCCGCCAGATCGACGAGGCGGTGATGGAACGGACCGCCGCCGTCACGGGCCTGTACGTGCAGACGCTCTTCGAGCCCCACCTCCAGTCCCTGTCGAGCAGCCTTCGCGTCGACGCGACGGAGAGATCGGCCATCGAAGGCCTGATCACCGGCAGCCAGTTCGCCTCGGACACGGTCGCGCTGAAGGTCTGGTCACCCGACGGCGAGATCGTGTACAGCCCGGATGCGCGGCTGATCGGCCAGCGCTTCCCGGTGGCCGGCGGCCTTGCCCGTGCCGTCAGCGGAAGCACCGTCCTCGACATCAGCGATCTGCGCGACGCAGAGAACGTCGACGAGCACGGTCGTTGGTCCAGCCTCGTCGAGACGTACGTGCCGGTCCGGGACCGATCCACGGGTCGCATCATCGGGGCGGCCGAGGTCTACCAGCTGCCCGACCATCTCGCGGCGGACAGTGCAGCCGCCGAGCGAGGGGCATGGTTGGGCATCGCGGCCTCAGCCGTGCTCTCGTACCTCGCTCTGGCCGTGCTGGTCGCCCGTAGAAGGCAGCTGACCGCCGGCCCGGGTGTCATGACGGATGGCACGCCCGGCGGACGGACCCACGCCCCCCGGGTCGCCGCGGACGAGCAGGCTCCGCAGCGCGAGCACCGCCTGGCGGCCATGCGCCTGGTCGAGCGAACGGACGCGGAACGCCGCGAGATCGATGCGGCGCTCTTCGTCGGACCGGCCCAGAACCTCGCGGCGGCTCTCCTGGGGGTCGAGGCGGTCCGATCCGGGATGTCTCCGGAGGAGCGGCACCGAGTCGAGAGCTCTCTTCTTCTCGTCGATCGCGCCATCTCCGGGGCGATCCACGAGATCCGGGCGATCGCCGACGGGCTCCGCACGCCCGACCTCGCCGAGCTGTCCATCCCCGACGTCGTCGAACGAGCCCTCCGTGCCCACCGACGCGAGGCCGGTGTCTCGATCCACGTCACCCCTGGCGCGGCGATTCCCAGCCTCGCCCCCGCCACCAGGATCGCCCTCTTCCTCGCCATCTCCGACGCGGTCGCCTATGCGATCAGCGAACATTCCATGACGACGATCAGCATCGCGGCGGGCTGCGATGGAGACTGGCTGACCCTGCGGGTCTCCGGTCTGCCAGGCGGCTCGGACCAGGAGCCGCGTGCCGACGCCCCGGCGGCGGCCGCCCCGCCCGGCAGCGGCGCATCGAGTCCCGTTCAGGACCGCGACGCGCTCCCGCCAAGCCTGGCCCGGGCGCGCGATCACGCGGTCCTGCTGGGCGGCAGCTTCGGCCTCCGCTCGGAATCCGGCCACGTCGTCGTGACCGCCAGGTGGCCGCTGGCGCCCGGGGCCCAACCCGGGCCGCCGTGAAGGGCCCCGAGATCCGCCGGGGCCGCCCGCTCGTAGTGGCTCCCATGGACCCCTTCGGGTCCGCGGCAGGGGGAGTCTCCGGCGATGGTGGGGAACTTTCGATCGAGCACGAGCATCAGGGCGGCTGCCATGATGGCGGCCGCAGCGCTCCTCTTCGCCGCCTGCGGTGGTTCGGCCGCGACGACGACGCCCCCGGGCGCCGCGACGCCCGGACCCGCAGCGTCAGCATCCGGCGCGGCGTACCAGGTCAAGATCGCGCAGGACGCGAAGCTGGGCGCATACCTGAGCGGCGAGGACGGGAGATCCCTGTACCTCCTGACTGCCGACTCGGCGAACACGACGACCTGTACCGGCGCCTGCGCCGCGGCGTGGCCCCCCTTCGAGCTCGAGGGGACCGAGAGCGTCACGGCCGGCGACGGCGTGACTGGAACGCTCGCCACGATCAGGCGCGCCGACGACGGCAAGATGCAGGTCACGTACAACGGGATCCCGGTCTACTACTTCGCCAAGGATGCGAACGCTGGTGACATCAATGGCCAGGCCGTCAAGGGCGTCTGGTTCCTGGTCGCACCGGCGGCGACCGCCCAGGGTGGTCGCATCGTGGGTGGCGTCGGCGAGCCCTCCACCCCGAGCGGCGTCCCGTCGGCGGCACCGTCCCAGTCGCCCGCGTCCGGGGGCTACGGGTATCGCGGCGATCCGAGCAGCACGCCCGCCCCGGCGCCCTCGGCGACGGCCGTGGCAGGCCGTGCGACCTCCGCGTCGGTCCGCATCGTCAACTACTCGTTCTCGCCCGCCACCCTCACGGTCAAGGTGGGGACGACCGTCATCTGGACGAACGGGGACCCGATGTCGCACACCGTCACCGCCGACAATGGGGCATTCGACAGCGGCAACCTGGCGCCAGGCGCGACGTTCAGGAAGAGCTTCACGAAGGCGGGAACCTTCGCGTACCACTGCGCCATCCACAGCTCGATGACCGCCACGATCACCGTCACGCCATGAAGGCGCGGTTGGCACCCCGGCCAGGTGCGGCGCCCAGCCCGTGCAGCCCTTCGGCCCGACGGGCCCGCCCGCCCGCGGACTCGAGAACGGGTAGACTCGAGCGCGAAGGGGAGTAGTCCGGCCGCCGCCCGCGGCCAGGGGTGATCGACACACCGGCTTCGGCCCGGTCCCCCACCTCCGCGAGGAGGCGGATGAGACCTTCGACCAGCAGGCCTGGTCGGGGTCTCGCCGCGCGCGACGCCTCGGCTCATGGAGGTGTCGCTGATGTGGCGCAAGCTCGGGATCACCGCGAGCGTCGCGCTCCCCGCGATCGTCCTGCGGCTCGCCGGGATCGAGATCCCACCCGGGCTCACCGTCCTCGTCTACGGTGCCGGCGTCGTCGCCTCCGCCGTCCTGCTGTCGTGGGCCGCGGAAGCCGCCCAGGTCGACATCTCGGGGAGCCTCGCGATCGCGATCCTCGCCCTGATCGCGGTCCTCCCCGAGTATGCGGTCGACCTCTACTTCTCGTACACGGCAGGCTCCGACCCCAGCTACACGCAGTTCGCCGCGGCGAACATGACAGGCTCCAACCGCCTCCTGATCGGGATCGGCTGGCCGCTGGTCGCCTTCGTCGGCTTCTGGGCGATGCGCCGCCGGGGGCGAGGGGAGGTCGACGGTCCGACCGGCACGAACGAGCCGCCCGACGTGGGCGAGCACCCTGACGACGGCGAGCCGGAGCGCCGTGGCGCCCGGATCCCGGCCGTGGTCCTGCCTGTCCGGAACCGGGTCGAGCTCGCGTTCCTCGCGGTCGCCAGCGCCTACGCCTTCCTCATCCCGCTCACCCGCTCCATCGCCTGGTATGACGCCGTCGTGCTCCTGGCGCTCTTCGTCGCCTACATCTGGCGGGTCACCCGCGAGGCCCGGGGCGAGCCCGAGCTGGTCGGCGTCGCGGCGGACATCGCGCGGCTTCCGCGGCGCCGGCGTCGGACCCTGGTCACAGGGCTCTTCGTCGTGGCCGCCGCGATCGTGGTGATGGCCGCGAAGCCCTTCGCCGAAGGCCTCGTGGCGACGGGCGAGACGCTCGGGATCGACCAGTTCCTCCTGGTCCAGTGGCTGGCGCCGCTCTCGTCCGAGGCTCCGGAGCTCATCGTCGCGACGATCTTCGCCTGGCGCCTGCACGCGGCCGAAGGGCTCGGGATGCTCCTCTCGGCCAAGGTCAACCAGTGGACCCTGCTCGTGGGGAGCCTCTGGGTCGCCTACACCCTCGGTGGCGGCGGGGGAGCTCCGATGCCGCTCGACGACCGGCAGACCGAGGAGTTCCTCCTCACGAGCGCACAGGCGCTGCTCGCCTTCGCGGTGCTCGCTGACCTTCGCTTCGGACTGTGGGAGGCCGTCGCGATCTTCGCCCTGTTCGTCCTCCAGTTCCCTTTCCCAACGACGGAGGTCCGACTGGTCTTCTCGGCGGTCTACATCGCCGTCGCGCTCGCGCTGCTCGTCTACCGCCGGCGCTACCTGCCGGGGATCTTCGCGAGCATCGGGCGCTGGGAGCGTGAGGGGGAGGGTGCGGTGGCCGGCGCCGGCGTCGACGGCCGGGCGGGGTGACGGCGCTAAGATCCTGCACCACAGGAGGAGCCGCCATGTACGACAGCGCCCGCGACCTGCTCGACGCGATGACCGCCGCGCCCGACGCCCTTGAGAGAATCCTTGCCGGGGTCGACGACGACCTCGCGCGGCGGTCCCGTGGCGGCGACGAGGGCTGGAGCATCGTCGAAGTCGCGTGTCACCTGCGGGACGCCGAGGAGCGGGCACTCGAGCGGATGCGGGCAATCCGCGACGAGGACGAGCCGTCGATCGCGGCCTACGACCAGGCGGCCTGGGCGATCGATCGCGACTACGCCGCCGACGACCTGCGCCGGGCATTCGCCGCGTTCCGATCCCATCGGGCGGCCCACGTCGCGGAGCTCCGGGCGCTGCCCGCGGGCGCGTGGGAGCGCGCAGGGCTCCACGCCGAGGTGGGCCGGATCACGATCCTCAACCACACCATCCACGTCGCGACCCACGACGTGCAGCATCTGGCCCAGGTTGCGCGGGCTCTCCGTGGCGTCGGTCCAGGGGCGCCAGGCGGCGCGTAGGCCGGCCGACGATGCGACTCACGTCCCTCGAGGAGGAGCGGCTGCTCATCTTCAGCGCGGCGGAGCTGGCGCGGCGACATCGCGCGGCGGGGCTCGCGCTGAACGCCCCCGAGACGGTGGCGCTGATCTGCGACGCGATGCTCGAGGTGGCACGAGCCGGGGGTGCCTACGACGAGGTGGTGCGTGCCGGACGGGCCGCGGTGGACCCCGCCGAGGTCCTCGACGGCGTGCGCCAGCTCGTGGCGGACGTGCGGCTGGAGGTGCTCCTCGACGACGGGAGCAGGCTCGTCGTCCTCGTCGACCCGCTCGGACCCGGGCCCGACGCCGTCACGGGGATCGAGCGATGAGCTCGGCCGGGCTGCGTCCCGGGGAGGTCCGCCCGGCACCCGGCGATCGATCGACCGGTCCCGCCGGCGAGCGGATCCGGCTGCTCGTCACGAGCGAGTCCCGGCGGGTCATCCGCGTAAGCTCGCACTATCCGTTCGATCGGGCGAACCATCGGCTGGCATTCGACCGGGCCCGGGCGACCGGGTTCCGGCTCGACCTCCCGGCGGGGGCGACCGAGCGGTGGTCGCCCGGCGAATCGAAGGAGGTGGGGCTCGTCCGCCGCTCGGGCCCGCTGCGTGGCGCGTCGCGCGCTCCCGCCGGAGGAGTGGCCGCCGCGCCGCGGATCACGGCGGCCGAGTCGATCGCGCGCTACGGGCCGGGCCTCGACGACCGCGTCCGCCTGGGCGACACGGACCTCTGGCTCCGCGTCGCGGCAGACCGGACCGCACCCGGCGATCCGCCGCTCTGGGGCTATGGCAAGAACCTCGGGCCGCGGATGACCCAGGCGCTCCGGGCGACGGCAGCGAGCGAGCTGGACGTCCTCGTGGCCGGCGTGCTGGTGGTGGACCCCGCGCTCGGCGTGCTCAAGGCGGACATCGGGATCAAGGACGGCCGGATCGCGGGGATCGGGCGCGCCGGCAATCCGGAAGCCGGCGACGGGATCGACCTGGTCGTGGGTCCGCACACCCAGCCGATCATGGGCTACGGCCTCATCGCCACGCCCGGCGCCATCGACAGCCACGTCCACCTCGTCACCCCGGAGCTCCTGCCGGCGGCCCTGTCGGCCGGCGTCACGACGCTGATCACCGGCGGCTTCGAGGAGCCCGGCCGCATGATGGAGCGGATGCTGCTGGCGCTCGAGGCCTGGCCGGTCAATGTCGGCCTCCAGGCGTGCGCGCGCACCGACGTCCCGGCGCGGCTCGCAGAGCTGCTGGATGCGGGAGCGGTCGGGCTCAAGATCCACGAGGATTACGGGGCAGACCCCGAGCTGATCGACGCCACGCTCCGCTTTGCCGACGCTCACGACGTCGCCGTCTGCCTCCATACGGACGGCCTCCACGAGTCGGCCGAGCTGGAGGATACCGTGGCGGCGATCGGTGGCCGGACGGTGCACGCGTACCATGTCGAGGGCACCGGCGGCGGCCACCTCCCCGATCTCCTCGGTCTCGTCCGCGAGCCCTCCATCCTGTGCTCGTCGACCACGCCGACGCTGCCGCACGGCGTCCACGCGCCGATCGAGCACGTCGGGATGACCCTGCTCAACCACGGCGGCGGCTGGGACGTCCCGGGCGACGTCGCGCTGGTCCGAGAACGGATCCACCCGGCGACGATGGCGGCGGAGGGCCCTCTCCACGAGCTCGGCGCCATCGCGATCACGAACTCGGACTCGCAGGGCATGGGTCGGATCGGCGAGACGGTGCGCCGGACGATCCAGCTGGCCCACGTCATGAAGTGCTGGCGCGCCGGGATCGGCGCGCCGGATGGAGCGCCACCCTCATTCCCCAGCCTGCCGGTCGAGCCGAGCGACACCTTCGACGACAACGAGCGGGTGCTCCGGTACCTCGCCAAGTGCACCCTCGAGCCGGCGATCGTCCACGGGATCGCCGAGGAGGTCGGTTCGCTTCGCCCCGGGCGGCTGGCCGACGTGGTCCTGTGGCAGCCGGCGTTCTTCGGCGTGAAGCCGGCGCTCGTCCTGAAGGGAGGCAACATGGCCTGGGGGACGCTGGGCGACGGCAATGCCACGCTCGAGGGGGCGGAGCCGACCCGATACCGACCGCACTGGGGCGCCGTCGGCGGGGCTGCCGCCGCGGACGCCGTCACCTTCGTCGGCGGGCCGGCCCTCGACTCTGGCCTGGCGGCGCGGCTGGGCACCGCACGGCGCGTCGTGGCGGTGCGAGGCTGCCGCGGCCTCACCCGCGCCTCGCTGGCGCGCAACCGGGCAATCGCCCCGATCGAGATCGACCCGCTCGACGGGCGTGTCGCCCTCGGCGGCCGGTCGCTGTCCGTCGACCCCGTGAGGGAGGTTCCCCTCAGCCGGCGGTACCTGCTCCGATGAGGCGATCCGGCTTCCGGGCCCGTCCCGCGGGCCCGGCCGACGCGGCGGTCATCGCCGCCATCTACTCGGCGGGGATCGCGGAGCGGATCGCGACGTTCGAGACGCGGCCACGGACGGCCGCCGACGTCGCGGCATGGTTCGACGGACGGCATCCCATCGTGGTGGTGGAGAGCGCGGGCGCCGTCGTCGGGTTCGCCGCCACGTTCGCGTACCGTCCGCGCGCCTGCTACGACGGGGTGGCCGAGTTCTCCGTCTACGTCGCGCCGGCGGAGCGGGGACGCGGCGTCGGCCGCCTGGCGATGGAGGCCCTCCTCGCCGGCGCCGGCGAGGCTCGGCTGTGGAAGCTGGTCTCCCGGGTCTTCGCGGAGAACGAGGCGAGCCTCCGGCTGCTGCAGGGGCTGGGCTTCCGGGAGGTGGGCGTCTACGAGCGGCATGGCCGCCTGGACGGGCGCTGGCACGACGTCGTCATCGTGGAGCGGCTCCTCGCCGCGGCCTTCGACTCCGAGGCCGGACAGGCGCCCCCGGCGGCGCGGTCGACGCGGAGACGGTCCGACGCTGTGTCTCCCCCACCCCTCGCTCGGAAGCCTTCCGCAGGCGCCTGAGCCGGTCGCCGCAACCGGCGACCGCAGGGCGGCTAGCGGCCCTTGCGGGAGTCCGCCAGCTCGCGGGCGATGTCGCGCCTGGCGTCGCGATCGGCGATGTCGCGGCGCCGGTCGTGGAGCTGCTTGCCCCGGGCGAGGGCGACCTCGAGCTTGGCGTGGCCGCGGCTGTCGATGTAGAGGCGCAGCGGCACGAGGGTCAGGCCCTTCGACTTCGTGACCCGCAGGAGCTCGTGGATCTCGTCCTTGTGGAGCAGCAGCTTGCGGGTCCGCTTCGCCTCGTGGTTGTAGCGGTTGCCGCCGGCGTACGGTGCGATGTGGGCGCCGACGAGCCAGGCCTCGCCGCGCTCGATCCGCGCGTAGGCCTCCTGGAGGCTCACCTTGCCGGCCCGGATCGACTTGATCTCCGTGCCCGTGAGGACGAGCCCCGCCTCGAGGGTCTCCTCGATATGGAACTCGTGGCGGGCCTTTCGGTTGAGGGCGATGGTCTCCTCGCCCATGGTGCTCCTTCGAGTCAGGGGGTGGCCGCGCCGGCATCATGGCCCAGCCGCGCCCGGGACGCACGAACGCCGGCCCGTTTGGGGGCCGGCGTTCGAACGCGTTTCAGGTTGCCCACCCGCTGGGTGGCGTCCGTCAGGCGGTCGCCTCCCGCGAGATGGTGCAACGACGCCGACTACTGTCTGTCACTGCACATCACCTCCTTTCGGTTGGGCGAAACCTACAGGACCCCGCCGGATCTGGCAAGGACCCGTGCGCGCCCGGCAGGTCCCGGGCGGCGCCGGTGGCTATGCGGCGCGCGGGAGGTCGAGCGGGGCGCTGTCGAGCGGCGGGCTGGCGACGGCTCCAGGAGAGGGGCTGGGGACGGCTCCCGGTGACGGGCTTGGTCCAGCCGGCGCCGCACCGAGGGCGTCGAGGGCGGCATCCAGGTACGTGTCGCCCGTGGGCCCCGGTTCGGCCGACCCGGCGCCGGCGCCCGGCACCGGGATGTCGGGCTGGAGGCCCTCCTGGTGAATCCAGCGCTTCGCCGGCGTGAGCCACTTGGCGATCGTGAGGCGGAAGCCGCCGGACTCGGCGGAGAGGTCGACCCATTGCTGGATGGTGCCCTTGCCGAACGTCTTCTGGCCGATGAGCGTGCCCCGTTTCGTGTCCTGCAACGCGCCCGCGAGGATCTCGCTCGCCGAGGCGCTCCCGCCGTTCACCAGGACCGCGACGCGGATGTCCGCCCCGGTCGCCGCCCCGCCGGGCTGGGCGTTCGTGGCGACCTGCGTCCCGTCGGCCGCCTCCTCCCAGAAGATGGGGCCCTCCCCGATGAACTGGCTGGCGATGGAGCGAGCGGCCGTCACGAAGCCGCCCGGGTTGTCCCGCACGTCGATGACGAACTTCGTGACGCCCTTCTCCCGGGCGGCGCGGACCGCCGCGATGAACTGGTCGGCCGCGTTGTCGGAGAACGCGGTGAGGCGGATGTACGTCACGCTTCCGCCGGCCAGCTCGCGCGTGTCGACCTGCGGCGAGACGATCGTGTCCCTGACGATCGACACGTCGAACGGCGCGCCGCCGTCGCGAACCAGGGTCAGCACGACCGTCGTGCCTTTCGGCCCCCGCACCCGGTCGATCGCCTGGGCCAGCGTCTCGCCGTCCACGCTGCGGCCGTCGACGGCCGTGATGACGTCGCCGGCCTTCAGCCCGGCGTGCTGTGCCGGCGAGCCGTCGATGGGGACCACCACGACGAGCCGACACGTCGGCCCCACCGTGTCGCAGGTCTGGACGGCGGCGTCGGTGGGTCGCGTCGTGACCTCGGCGCCGACCCCGGAGAACTCGCCGCCGATGGCCTCCCGGGCCTTCTGCAGGTCGGCGGGGCTCATGTACGCGGAGTAGGGGTCGCCGAGAGCCCCGATCATGCCGTTGATCGCGCCCTGCACGAGCTTCTGGCGGTCGACCGGCCCGACGTAGCTCTTGGTGATCGAGTCGTAGACGTCCCAGAACGGGGCGAAGAGACTCGCCGCCTCGGCCGGCGTGCCGGGCGTCGTGGCCGTCCGCGCGCCCAGCGAGAAGCCGGACAGGAACAGCACGGCCCCCCCCAGCAGGGCGACGGCCGCGATGGCCAGCTGCAGCGACCCGATCGGGCGCCGGCGCCGGATCGCGGGCTCGGCCGGGGTCGCGGCCGGCGCTGCGGGCTCGGCCGGGGTCGCAGGCTTCGCCGGGGTGTCCGCGGCCGGGGTCGCCTGGGTCGCCGTGGCCCCGACGGCCGGCACGGGGCTCGCGGCATCGCCCGGGGCGGTCCCGGTGGACCCGGTGGCGGGCCGGGGGTCCGCGGCGTCGGCGGCGGAAGGAGGATCGTTCGCGGGGGCGCGGTCGAGCGAGTCGGTCATCGGGTTCCTGGCAGGGTCATCTCGTGCGAGGGAGAAGCGTACATCGGAGGTTCGGATCGGGCGGCGCAGCGGTTTCGACCAGGCGCCGCCGGATCGTCGACAGCACCGGTCTCGCGCCAGGCCGCAGGGTCTGCCGGGCTACTTCGTCAGGTAGCTCCTCACGGACAGCCACGAGCCGAGGACCCCGACGCCCAGGCCGGTCCCGACCACCAGGAGAACGAGGTCCCGGGCGATCGTCCCGAGCTCGAGGGGAAGGACCCGGAAGAAGCCGTACATCATGTCGCCGACCGGCTGGGCCAGGAGCGCGAGGATCGCCAGCGCGGCCCCGGCCCCGAGCAGTCCAACGAGCGCCCCCTCGAAGATGAACGGCCAGCGGATGAACGCATCCGACGCGCCCACCAGGCGCATGATCTCGATCTCCTCGCGCCGCGCGACGACCGCCAGGCGGATCGTGTTCACGATGATGAAGAGCACCACGATCCCGACGAGCAGGAGGACGACGAGCCCGCCCGTTCGCAGGACGTTGGTCACGGACGTCAGGCGATCGATGAGCTGCTGGACCTCGACGACACTGTCCACGACCGCCGTCCGCGAGGACAGGAGGTCGACCACGGCCTGGTAGTCGCGCGGGTCGACGAGGTTGACCTCCAGGCTCGCCGGCAGCGGATTCCGGTCGAGGTAGCCCGTCAGGTCGACCTGGCCGCGCTCCCGCAGGCGCTGCCGGAACAGGGCCAGCGCCTCGTCCTTCGAGACGTACCGGACCTGGCTCACCTGTGGCAGGGCGGCGACGTCGGCCGCGAGCGCCTGCGCCTGGACGACCAGGACGGACTCGGAGCCGGGGGTGTCCCGCAGGTCCGCGACGATCTCCACCTTCTGCTCGACGTAGGTGACGCCCGCTTCGAGGCCCGCCTGCAGGAGCCAGAACCCGGCCAGGAGCAGGAGCATCAGGAGCATCGTCGCGATCGCGGCCAGGCTCATCAGGGCATTCCGGCGGATTCCCTGCAGGGCGCGGCCGACGCTGAAGGCGAGGAAGCGCGGGAAGCCGACGATCGTGCTCACGGGGTGCCGTCAGTCCTCGCGGTGGTACCCGCCGACCTCGTCGCGGACGATCCGCCCTTCCTCCAGCGCGACGACCCGTCGGCGGAGGGAGGTGACGACCTCGGCGTTGTGGGTCGCCATGAGGACGGTGACACCGAGCTCGTTGATCCGGAGGAGGAGCTGGATGATCTCCCACGAGATGAGCGGGTCGAGGTTCCCGGTCGGCTCGTCCGCGATGAAGAGGCGTGGCTCGTGCACGAGCGCGCGGGCGATGGCCGTTCGCTGCTGCTCACCGCCCGAGAGCGTGACAGGGACCTGGTCCGCCTGGGCGCTCAGGCCGACCACGGCGAGGGCGCGATCGACCGCCGGCCGGATGCGGCGGCGGGGCGTTCCCGTGACCTCCAGGGCGAACGCCACGTTCTCGCGGACGGACCGGGTGGGCAGGAGCTTGAAGTCCTGGAACACGATCCCGATCCGGCGCCGCAGCTCGGGCACCTTGCGCCGCGACACGCGGGCCAGGTCGCGCCCGTCGACGAAGACCTCGCCGGCCGTCGGCAGCTCGTCCCGGATGAGGAGCTTGAGGAGCGTCGACTTGCCGGCTCCCGACGGGCCGACGAGGAAGACGAACTCGCCCTCGCCGAGGGTCAGGTCGACGTCGCGGAGGGCGACCTTGCCGTTCGGGTAGGTCTTGCCGACCCCACGCAGGACCAGGACGGGGGGCGCAGCCGCGGTCGCGCCCACGGCCGGCTCGGGGCCCGGGGCGAGATCGGCGGCCGGCGGGGGGATGGTTGCGCTCGTCACGATCGGCCCGAGGCTACCACCGCGGCGACGATCCGTCCCGCGCAACGGCGCCCGGCCTCACAGCACCGCGAGCGTGATCGGGACGTAGCGGGAGAAATCCGCGAACGGCCGGTCCCAGCACAGCAGTCCCGGGAAGTCCTCGAGGCGGAGCCCGGCCTCCAGGAGTGCCGTGACGCCCAGGCCGGCGGCCCCCGGCACCCAGGTCGAGAATGCCCCGGCGGGCTCCACGGCGCCGAGGAGGTGCCCGAGGATCCCCGGCAGGAGGGTCTCGTCCTCGACGGCGACCGGGCCCAGGCGTCCGACCGGCGAGGTGTAGCCGTACCCGACGGCTCGCCCGTCGCCGGTGGCGTAGACATACCCGAGGCGTCCGGTCGAGGCAAGGAAGCCGTGATCCTCCGGGTGGGCATAGCCGAGCGTCTCCCGGTCGAGCGCGTCGAGGATCGCCGCCAGGTGGCGTGCGCCGGGTCCGTCGGCCGCCCCAGCGCCGAGCACCTCGAACGGGACCGCCCGGATGCCGGCCGGGAGGGCTGCCAGACGAGAGGTGTCCGGCCGCCCGACGAGCTC
The DNA here is from genome assembly GCA_963776285.1 of uncultured Chloroflexia bacterium. Classification (GTDB taxonomy): domain Bacteria; phylum Chloroflexota; class Limnocylindria; order Limnocylindrales; family CSP1-4; genus CTSoil-043. The sequence continues at coordinate 475,436 of CAVZLW010000007.1, read as the reverse complement.
CATGATCGGCACGCGTGGGACGATCCCGTACCGGGCGTACAGCGCGTTGGAGATCGGCTGGGCGGCATCCGTGCACGTGGCCAGCCTGGCCGCCTCCTCCCGGGCGGGCAGCACGGCCTCGAGGAGCGCCCGACCCAGGCCCCGCGCCTGGTCGCCGGGACGCACGAACAGCATCCCGAGGAACCAGACGTCGGCCCGCCGCAGCGCCGACGCGAACGCGACGACCCGTTCGCCTTCGTCGGGCCCCGTCCGGACCGCCACCAGGAAGCGCTCCGGGTCGGTGGCCCGAAGGTGGCCCAGCAGGGGGATCAGGGAGGCCGGTGCCGCCGCCAGGGGCTGCCGGCCGACGCCAGCGCCGTAACCGTCGAGTCCGGCGATCCAGACATCCGCGCAGCCGCCCAGGTCGTCGGCACGGGCCGGCCGGAGGGAGATCCCGCCCGGCGGCGGATCGATCACGCGGGCTCGACGGCGCCGGCGAGCGGCGTGCCGGTCGCCTCGCGCTCCAGCTCCGCCTGCATGAAGGTGTCCAGGTCCCCGTCGAGGACGGCGGCCGTGTTCGAGGTCTCGTGGGCGGTGCGATGGTCCTTCACCATCTGGTACGGGTGCAGGACGTAGCTCCGGATCTGGTTCCCCCAGCCGGCCTCCACGTGCTCGCCCTTGAGGCGCTGGAGCTCGGCCTCCTTCTCCTCGAGGGCCCGCTCCAGGAGACGTGCCCGGAGGACCTTGATGGCCATCTCCTTGTTCTGCGTCTGCGATCGCTCGTTCTGGCTCTGGGCGACGATCCCGCTGGGCATGTGCGTGAGGCGGACGGCCGAATCGGTCTTGTTGACGTGCTGCCCGCCGGCGCCCTGGCTGCGGAAGGTGTCGACCCGGATCTCGTCCCAGTCGAGCTCGATCTCGACGTCGTCGTCGACCTCGGGGAGGACCTCGACGAGGGCGAAGGTCGTCTGGCGCCGCTTCTGACCGTCATAGGGGCTGATCCTCACGAGGCGGTGGACGCCCCGCTCGGCCCGGAGCCAGCCGTAGGCCCGGCGCCCTTCCACGGCGACGGTGACGCTCTTGAGCCCCGTCTGCTCACCTTCGGTCTGGTCCACGACCTCGGTCCGGAAGCGGTGACGCTCCGCCCAGCGCAGGTACATCCGGAGCAGCATCTCCGCCCAGTCGGTCGCCTCGGTGCCGCCGGCGCCGGCGCTGATCGAGATCAGGGCGCTCCCGGCGTCGTACTCCCCGTAGAAGAGGAGGGCGGTCCGCTCGCGCTGGTAGGTGACCCGCAGGGCCCCCGCCTCGCGCTCGATCTCGGCGAGCATCTCGCCGTCGCCGGCGTCCGTGGCCATGTCGAAGAGCTCTTCCAGGCTGGTCGCACGGGCCTCGAGGTCGCGCCACAGGTCGATCTCGGTTCGGAGGCCGTCGGCTTCCCGGAGGACCTTCTGGGCGAGACGCTGGTCGTCCCAGAACCCGGGCGCGGACGTCAGCGCCTCGAGCTCGGCAAGGCGGGCCTCGCGGACGGGGAGGTCAAAGACGCCCCGAGGTCGCGCGGATCCGCTCGACGAGATCGCGAAGATCGGCCCGATCCACCTAGATCCGGCCTCGCGCGTCCTGGAGCAGGATCGGCCGGAGCTCGATCAGCCGGAGGGCGGTCTTGCTCCGAGCGACGACGGGGTTCACGCAGGGACAGTACGCATTGTGGGGACAGACGCCGCAGTTGCCGTCGCAGTCGAGTGCGGCGGCGTACGAGCAGTTGCGGCAGTCGCGTTCACAGGCGATGAGATCGACGAATGTGGCGTCCTCGATCTGCTTCACCACTCCCTCGCTATAGGCGGTCCGGCGTGCGGCGAAGCGGCGGCCCGACGGCTGGGGTCACCGGGTGCGCTCACCGCGTGCGTGCGCAGCATCGGGTCGGAGTATAAGGGCGAAACGCCGACCGGCCAAGAGGGAGTTTTCGGGAGCGTGAAAGGGGTGTGAGTCGTCGGGAGCGTCTCGGAGGGTCCGGTGCCCGGTTGGGCGCGCGGTCGGCATCCCGCCGCGAGCGGGCGACCGGCCCGCGGTCAGGTGCGCGCGGTCGCCGCCCCCGGTTCGGGGACCGGTTGTCCCACGAGTCCGTACCAGGCGAGGGCGCCAAGCTCGTGCAGCGTGGCGTCGAGCCGCCGTTCCAGCGTGGCGTCGCTCGGCGAGCTTGCCGTCGGCGACCCGTAGGCATCGATGCCGAGGTCCTTCGCGATCCGCAGCACACGCAGCATGTGCAGCCGGTCGGACACGAAGAGCGTCGCGCCGGTGTGACGCTGCTGCAGGATTCCGGCGACCGCCTCGAGCGACTCCTGGGTGGACCGGCCCCGGTCCTCCATGAGGATCGCGCCGGCGGGAACGCCCTGCGAGATGGCATAGTCGCGACCGGTTCCCGCCTCCGTCGTCCGATCGCCCTCCTGGCGACCACCGGTCATGAAGAGCAGCGGAGCGCGTCCGTCGCGCCAGAGGGCGATGGCGTGATCGAGGCGTGCCTGGAAGACCGGCGATGGGCGTCCGTCGTACTGGGCGGCACCCAGGACCACGATCGCATCGGCGACCCCGACCCGAGGGGCCTCGTCGACGTCACCCCGCTGCCAGACGCGGAGCGTGGCGTAGCCGAGGACCGAGGCGGCGCCCACGAGACCCAGCAGCGCGACACCGGCGAGCGTCCGGCCAGCCGACGGCCGGCCGGACGTGCTCACCGGCCGTGACACTTCTTGTATTTCAGGCCCGATCCGCAGTAGCACGGGTCGTTGCGACCCAGCTTGGCGCCGGGACCGCCGCCGGTTGCGGGAGCAACGGCGCGGTCGCCGACCTGCTGCTGCATTGCCCGAATCGCCGGGCCGGTCGGCAGCCCGCGGGCGACGAGCCCGCTCGCGTCCCCTCCCGCGGCGCCACCACGCGGCGGCGCCAGCGGGGCCCGGGCTGCGGCGCCAGCGGTGGGCCGGGGGGCGCCGGCCGGGGCCGAAGTCGCCGCTCCCGCCTGCCGTCCCGCGCCTGCGAAGGCCGTCGCGCCGGCCGCGAGGCTCGCCGCGAGCTGCGCCTCGTCCGGGGTCGGCGGCGCCGGCTGCTTCACGACCTGGACGCGGAAGATGGTCGTGGCCACCTGGTGCCGGATCAGCTCCCCGAGCTGGTCGTACAGGAGGAATGCCTCCTTCTTGAACTCGTTGAGCGGATCCTGCTGGGCGTACCCGCGGAGCCCGATGCCGCGCCGCAGGTCGTCGAGCTCGGTGAGGTGCTCGACCCAGAGCGAGTCGATCGTGCGAAGGAGGACGAGACGCTCCACCAGCGCCCAGTCCGCGTCGCCGACCTCGGCCTCCTTGGCCTCGAGGCTCGCGTCGGCGAGCTCGCGGAGGTGCCCGGAGAGCGCCTCGCGACTGCCGACCTCCCACAGGTCGTCCTCGCTCGTGCCGGGCCCGTCGAGCCCCATCGCCCGGAGCGCCTCGTGGAGCGCCTCGATCCCCCAGTCGTCGGGATGGTCCGTCGCACAGTGCTGGTCGAGGAGGGCGTCGACCTCCTCGTCGAGGAAGGCGCGCACCGTTTCGGTCAGGTCCTCGTTGTGGAGGACCTTGTCGCGCTCGGCGTAGATCGTCTCGCGCTGCTTGTTGATGACGTCGTCGAACTCCACGACCCGCTTGCGGATGTCGAAGTTGAAGCCCTCGACGCGGCTCTGCGCGCTCTCGATGGTCCGGCTGACGAGTCGGGATTCGATCGCGACATCGTCCTCCAGGCCCAGGCGTTCCATGAGGCCCGCCACGCGATCCGAGGCGAACCGCTTCATCAGGTCGTCCTCGAGGGACAGGTAGAAGCGGGACGAGCCCGGGTCTCCCTGGCGCCCGGCGCGGCCGCGGAGCTGGTTGTCGATCCGGCGGCTCTCGTGCCGCTCCGTGCCGATGATGTGCAGGCCGCCCGCGGCCACGACGACTTCGTGCTCGGCGTCGCAGCGCGCCTTCGCCTCCTGGAAGACCTCGTCGTACGTGGCCCTGTCGACCTCGGCCGGGTTGAGGCCGCGCTGGTGCAGCATCTCCGACGTGAGGCCCGCCGGGTTCCCGCCAAGGAGGATGTCCGTGCCGCGGCCGGCCATGTTCGTGGCGATCGTGACCGCTCCACTGCGGCCGGCCTGGGCCACGATGCCCGCCTCCTTCTCGTGGAACTTGGCGTTGAGGACCTCGTGCCTGACGCCGCGTCGGCGGAGCAGCTCGCCCAGGATCTCCGACTTCTCCACGGAGACGGTGCCCACGAGGACGGGCCGACCGACCCCCGTCATCTCCTCGATCTCGTCGATCAGCGCCGAGAACTTGCCGCTCTCGTTGCGGAAGACGAGGTCGGCATCGTCCTCGCGGATCATCGGCTTGTTCGTCGGGATCGCCACGACCTCGAGCTTGTAGATCTTGTGGAACTCCTCGCCCTCCGTCATCGCCGTGCCGGTCATGCCGGCCAGCTTGTCGTAGAGACGGAAGTAGTTCTGGAACGTGATCGTCGCGAGGGTCACGGACTCGCGCTGGATGCGCAGCCCCTCCTTCGCCTCGATGGCCTGGTGGAGGCCCTCGCTCCAGCGGCGGCCGGGCATCTGGCGGCCCGTGAACTCGTCGACGATGACGATCTCGCCGTCCTTGACCAGGTATTCCTTGTCGCGGCGGTAGAGGGCATGGGCCCGCAGCGCCTGCTCGAAGTGACGGGCAAGGCGGGGGTCGGCGTCGTAGAGGTTCGCGACGCCGAGGAGCTTTTCCATCTTGCCCACGCCGTCCTCGGTCGGAGAGACGGCCTTGTCCTTGAGGTCGACGAAGTAGTCGCCGCCCTCCTCGGCGCCCTCGGCACGAGGCTGCAGCTTCGGGACCAGGCGGGCGAACGTGTAGTAGAGGTCCGCCGACTCCTCGGCCTGGCCGCTGATGATGAGCGGGGTCCGCGCCTCGTCGATGAGGATGTTGTCGACCTCGTCGACGATCCCGAAGAACCGCTCGCGCTGGACCCGCTCGTCCAGCTCCGTGACCATGTTGTCGCGGAGGTAGTCGAAGCCGAACTCGTTGTTCGTGCCGTAGGTGACGTCGGCGGCGTACGCCTCGCGCCGCGTGACCGGGCGCAGGTTGATGAGGCGCTCGTCGGTCGTGGGATAGCCGGGCTCGAACACGTAGGCGGTGTCGTGGACGATGATCCCGACCGAGACGCCGAGGAAATGGAAGACCGGGCCCATCCACTGCGCGTCGCGCCGGGCGAGGTAGTCGTTGACGGTGACGACGTGGACGCCGCGGCCCGTGAGGCCGTTGAGGATCGCCGCCAGCGGGGCGGCGAGCGTCTTGCCCTCGCCGGTCCGCATCTCGGCGATCTTGCCCTGGTGGAGGACCGCTCCGCCGATCAGCTGGACGTCGAAGTGGCGCATCCCGAGCGTCCGCTTCATCGCCTCGCGGGCGCACGCGAAGACCTCGGGGAGGGCATCGTCGAGCGCGGCCTGGAGGCGCTCGTTCTCCTTCGTCCTCCGCGCCTTTGCCATGTCCCGGCGCCGCTCCGGGTCGTCCTGATCGAGCTCGTCCTGCGTCGGGCCGAAATCCGCCTGCACCTCGGCGAGCTCGGCGCGGATCTCGTCCGCGCGGGCGCGGATCTCCGCGTCGGACTCGCGCTCGAGCTCGGGTTCGAGCGCGTTCGCGGCACCGACGACGGGCTGGATCCGCTTGACCTCGCGGTCGTTGGAATCGACGAAACGGGAGAGGAAGCCCATGACCATGGCCGGGTCAGTATACGGGCGGGTCCGTTCGGGGGCCGCCGCTCGGGTCCGGCCCGGAGGTCGTCGCTCCCTCGCGCGCGAAGCCGGAAAGGGGAGGGTGGGCGGCGGACGGCGCGGGCCGCTTGGCAGCGCGCGTCAGGCGGCGGACGGCGCGGGCCGCCGGGCCGCGCGCGTCAGGCCGCGATCGGGGGGAGCCTCCAGAAACCACTGAGCAGGCCCGCGAGCAGGAGCACAAACGTCAGCGCCCCGAGCCCGAGCCAGAACAGCACCGCGACGGAGGTTCGCGTCGGGTTCATCTCCGTGTTCCTGAGCGGCGCCGGGTTCCAGCGCGGCGACTCGAGCTGGTCGCGCCAGTCCTTCGGGGTCTCGGTCTGCGGCTCGAGGCCGCCCTGGCCGTCGGGGCGGTGAAGCTGGAGGGTCATCGGTCTCCCGGGCTGCGCGCCGGCCGCACGCCGGCGGTGGGGGTGGACGAGCCGGCGGTGGGGGTGGACGAGGTGCCAGAGGCGATCGAGTCCGCGGGGACGGGAGAGGCGAGCTCGACCGGTTCGCCGCGACGCCCGGCGACGCCGTGGTCCCCCTCGAGATGCGTGCCGGTGCGCGCGTCGATCGTGTGCTCCACGCCGTCCTCCCACAGGATCATCTCCTGCGTGAGGGTGACCTCCGACGAGAAGAGCGCGCCGACCGATTCGCCCCGGTGGATCCGCCGGATCGCCTCGCCGATCAGGGGTGCGACCGACAGCGTCGTGATCTGGGGCAGCCGCTTCTCGGGCGGCAGCGGGATCGAGTCCGTCAGCACCACCTCGCGGATCCCCGACCCCGCGATCCGGTCCACCGCGGGGTCGGAGAGCACCCCGTGCGTCGCACAGGCGTAGATCTCGTCGACCCCCTCCCGCTGGAGCGCGCGAACCGTTTCGAGGATCGTTCCGCCGGTGTCGATCTCGTCATCGACGATGATCGCCCGCCGGTCGCGGACCGTTCCGATGACGTTCATGACCTCGGCCCGGTCGAGGTTGCCGACGCGGCGCTTCTCGATGATCGCCAGGGGCGCGTCGAGCAGCTCGGCGAACGTCCGGGCCCGCTTGGCGAAGCCGAGGTCGGTCACGACGACGAGGTCCTCCAGGTGCTTCTGGCGGAAGTAGTTCGACAGGAGGTGGACCGCCGTCAGCTCGTCGACCGGGATGTTGAAGAAGCCCTGGATCTGGCCCTGGTGCAGGTCCATCGAGAGGACGCGATCAGCGCCGGCGACGGTGATCATGTCGGCGACGAGGCGGGCCGTGATGGGGACCCGGGGCTGGTCCTTCTTGTCCGAGCGGCCGTAGCTGTAGAACGGGACCACCGCCGTGATCCTCCCGGCGCTCGCCCGCTTGAAGGCGTCGATCATGATCAGGAGCTCCATGATCGACTGGTTGACGGGGCGGCAGGTCGGCTGGATGAGGAAGACGTCCTTCTCGCGGACGTTGTCCAGGATCTTCACGAAGATGTTCTCGTTGGAGAACGAGAAGACCTCCGCCTGGCCCAGGGGCACGCCGAGATAGCGGCAGATCTTGCGGGCGAGGCCCGAGTTGGCGTTCCCGGTGTAGACGTCGAACGAGTCGGAGTACACGGACGCCTCCTCCGCGCCGAACCCCCTCATGCGGGCATCGGGCCACTCCCGGGGCCCGGACCCGCGTCGGGGTCGCCATTGTCGCCCATGCCCCCCCTCTCCGCCAGCCCCTCGCGGAAGGCAGCGATCCCGACGACGCGGTCGCCTTCGTTCAGGCGCATCGTGATGACGCCCCGCGCCGCGGACGAATAGCGATTGATCGTGTTCGTCTCCGTCCGCACGACCTGGCCGGCCGCGCTGATCAGGAGCAGCTCGTCGTCGCGCTCGGTCACCTGCTGGACGGCGGCGACGCGCCCGGTCTTCCGTCCCTCGAGCGGGATCAGCATCACGCCCTGGCCGCCACGGTGCTTGCGGCGGAACTCGGTGAGGGCCACCCGCTTGCCGTACCCGGTCTCGGTCAGCACGAGGAGGTCGCGCTCCGGCTGCACGACGCTCATCGAGACCACCTCGTCACCGGCACGGGCGAGGCGGATGCCGATGACGCCGGCGGCGTCGCGACCCATGGCCCGGACCTCGGTCTCGGCGAAACGGGCGAGCTTCCCGAGCGCGGTCGCGATGATGACGTCGTCGTGTCCGGCGGCGACGTCGACCCAGGCCAGCTCGTCGTCGTCGGCGAGCGTGATCGCCCGGATCCCCGACGAGCGGACCTTCTCGAACTGCTCCAGCGGCGTCTTCTTGATGACCCCCCGGCGCGTCGCCATGACGAGGTACTTCCCGGCCTTGAAGTCCGGGACCACGAGGGTCGCCGTGGGAACCTCGCCGGCCTCCACCTGGACGCCTGGAAGGTTGATGATCGGGATGCCCTTGGCCTGGCGACTGGCATCGACCACGGAGTGGACCTTTGCGCTGAAGACGCGGCCCCGGTTCGTGAAGAAGAGCGCCCAGTCGTGCGTGTTGGCCACGAGGAGGCTGTCGACCGCGTCCTCCTCGCGGGTCACGTGGCCGATGATCCCCTTGCCGCCACGGCCCTGGCGGCGGTACGTGGCGACAGGCTGGCGCTTGATGTAGCCGCGGCCGCTGATCGTCACGACGACGTCCTCGTCGGCGATCAGGTCCTCGTCGGTCATCTCGCGGCTGGAGTCGTCCACCACGCGCGTCCGACGCTCGCCAGCGTACTTCCGCTTCAGCTCGAGGAGCTCGTCCCTGATGATCGCGAGAACGCGGGAAGGGTTCGCCAGGATGTCCTCGAGCTCGGCGATGAGCTGGATCACGGCGAGGTACTCGTCCTCGATCTTCTTGCGCTCGAGGGCGGCCAGGCGGGCCAGCCGCATGTCGAGGATCGCCTGCGCCTGGATCTCGGACAGCCCGAACCGCGCGATGAGGTTGTTGCGGGCCGCCTCGACGTCGGCCGACTCGCGGATCGTCCTGATGACCTCGTCGAGGTGGTCCAGGGCGATCTTGAGGCCCTCGAGGACGTGGGCGCGCTCTCGCGCCTTGTTGAGGTCGTACTCCGTCCGGCGCCGGACGATCTGCTGGCGGTGCTCCACGTGGTGGGCGATGACCGACTTCAGCGGGAGGGTCTGGGGCTGTCCGTCGACCAGCGCCAGCATGTTGAGGTTGAACGCCAGCTGCATCGCCGTGTGCTTGAAGAGGTTGTTCAGCACGGTGTGCGGGTTGGCGTCGTTCTTGACCTCGATGTAGATCCGCATCCCGTCGCGGTCGGACTCGTCCCGCAGGTCGGCGATCCCGTCGATCCGCTTGTCCTTCACGAGGTCGGCGATCTTCTCGAGGAGGGTCGCCTTGTTCACCTGGTAGGGCAGCTCGGTGACGATGATCGCCATGCGGTCGCGCCGGGCTTCCTCGAAGGCGACCTGGGCCCGCATGATCACGCGGCCGTGCCCGTGGGCGTACATCTGGCGGATCGCGTCGACGGTCTCGGTCGCGCCCGTGATCGCGTTCTTCTGCTGCTCGTACCGGAAGATCGAGCCGCCGGTCGGGAAGTCGGGGCCCTTGATGAAGGCGCAGAGGTCGTCGGAGGTCAGCTCCGGGTCCTCGATCAGGGCGATCGTGGCGTCCACGACCTCGCCCAGGTGATGTGGCGGGATGTTGGTCGCCATCCCGACGGCGATGCCGGACGAGCCGTTGATCAGCAGGTTCGGCAGCTTCGCCGGCAGGATTGTCGGCTGACGGTGCTGGCCGTCGTAGTTGTCCTCGAAGTCGACCGTCTGCTTGTCGATGTCGGCCAGCATCTCTGCCGCGATCCCGGTGAGGCGGGCTTCGGTGTAGCGCATGGCTGCGGCCGAGTCGCCGTCGACCGAGCCGAAGTTGCCCTGGCCATCGATGAGCGGGTAGCGCATCGAGAAGTCCTGCGCCAGGCGAACGAGGGCGTCGTAGAGCGCCACGTCGCCGTGCGGGTGGTACTTGCCCATCACCTCGCCGACGATCGCGGCGCACTTGCGGTACGAGCTGGTCGCCGACAGCCCCATCTCCCCCATCGTGTAGAGGATCCGGCGATGGACCGGCTTCAGGCCGTCTCGGACGTCCGGGAGCGCGCGCGCCACGATCACGCTCATCGCGTAGTCGAGGTAGGACGTCCGCATCTCGTCCTCGATGCGGATCGTGCGGACGTCGCCCAGGTTCTCGGTCACGGTCGCGTTCTCCGGTGGCAGGCGGCGGCTGGTCGGCCTTTCACGTCAGGGGAACCTCCGGCAGCGGGCGGCCCAGCCCGGCGGAGGCGAATGAGGTCGCGGTCTCGGACGCGATGGATGTCGAGGCGGCGCCCGGAGCACGGCGGAGGCCGGCCAGCGTCGAGCGGATCGCCGCGGCGTCGCCGGCCGGCAGCTTCGCGACCGTGTCGCGCAGCACCCATGCGCGGTGCCCGTCGCCGGTCGCGGCCGCCTGGTCTGCCTCCGACCGGCAGAAGGCCGCGACGGCTCGCTGGTCCACTCTCGCGAGCTCGCGCAGTGCCCAGGAGAGCGACTTCTGGACGTCCGGCTCGGCGTCGCCGATGAGCTGGCGCACCAGGTCCAGCCCACGCTGGACCACCTGGGCGGTACGCCCGAGATCGTGGGCGACGTGGGGCAGCGTTGCGATCGTGGACCCGACCAGGCGACGCTCCCAGCGAATCGGGCTGAAGACGAGCTGCTCCAGCTCCGCCCAGCGGTAGGGCTCCTGCAGGATGCCGGCGGCGGTCGCCGTGGCCAGCGTATCGACGGTGATCCAGTCGTCGGCCTCGCGGCCGATCCGGCGGAGCACCTGCCAGGCGCGCTCCGGGTCGTCGGGAAGGATCCAGGCCAGGATGCGGATGGCCATCCAGCGGAGCTCGCGGGCCTCGTCGCGGGCCAGCGCGTCGGCGACGGCCAGGAGCCGTGCCGGCCGCACGCCCCGGACGGCTCGGCGGAGCCGCGAGAGCACCGCCTCGAGGAGCGGCGTCCGGATGCCGAGTGTCGGCCCGATGCCCGGGGCGACGAGCCGCTGGCCGTCGAGATAGGTCGAGTCGGCGAACGTGACGAGGCCGGCCCGAGTACCTGCGACGAACCCGGGCGGATCATCGATCTCGTCGGCGAGGGCGACGCCGAGCGCGCGCGCCCCAGCAAGGTTAGCCGTCACGAACGCTCGAGCGGCGTCGCTCGCGGCGCTCGCGGGCCGAGCCACGGGCGGCGTGCCGCGATCCCCCGTCGTCGCGGCGGCGGAGAGCAGGGTCGCCTCAGTCACGAAGCACCGCCCTCCGACGGATGCCGAGCGGCCGTCACCTGATCCCCACTCTCCGCCGGCCCGTCCCCCGCCGCTGATGCGTCCCCCGCCGATGGCGCCTGCCCCAGGGCGGGCTCCGTCCCCTGGCGCGGGCTCCTCCCCCGGCGCGGCGCCGTGCCCGATCCGTCGCCTGCCGCTGGCGCCTGCCCTGGCGTGGCGTGCTGCGCCCCAGGGTCGGGTGCCTGGCGATCGTCGGGCAGCAGGCGGAACCCGTAGCGCGCCTTCAGCTCCTCCCGTCGCGCCTCGGGTGCGGCCACGTACAGCCCCTCCGCCGTGACGAAGAGCTCGCCGGAGCGCGGGTCGAGGATGCGGGCGCTCGTCGTGAGGAGGCGCCGCCGCCGCTCGACGACCTTCCCCTCGCCTCGGACGGGCAGGCCGATCGGAACCGGTCGCCGGTATTCGATCGACATCTTCGCCGTGTAGCCCCAGGCGTCCTGGCTGGCCAGCGCCCAACCCATCACCTCGTCGAGGATGGTGGCCAGGATGCCGCCGTGCGCAATGCCCTCCCATCCCTGGAAGCTCGGGCCCAAGGTCAGGTCGGTCCAGCAGGTGTCCTCGGCGACATGGAGGATGAGGTGCAGGCCGTGCTCGTTCAGCTCGCCGCACGCGAAGCAGGCATGCGGCGTGACCTCGAAGCGGCCGGCCTCCACGACGACCTCAGACGTCAAGGTTGCGGACCTTTCGAGCCTCGGTCTTGATGAAGTCCTTCCGGGGCGCGACCTTCTCGCCCATGAGCATCGTGAAGATCTCGTCGGCCTCGACCGCGTCGTCGACCTCGGCGCGCAGGAGCGTCCGGGTCTCCGGGTTCATCGTGGTCTCCCAGAGCTGGTCGGCGTTCATCTCGCCGAGGCCCTTGAAGCGCTGGACGCTGGTGTTCTTCGCGTTCAGCTTCTTGATCGCCGCCTCACGCTCCTTCTCGCTCTGGGCGTACAGGGTCACCTTCCCGGTGCTCACGCGATAGAGCGGCGGCTGGGCGATATACAGGTGGCCGTTCTCGATCACCTGCGGCATGTGCCGGTAGAACAGGGTCAGGAGCAGGGTCCGGATGTGGGCTCCGTCGACGTCGGCGTCGGTCATGATGATGATCCGGTGGTAGCGCAGCTTGGCGAGGTCGAAGGTCTCGCCGATCCCCGCCCCGAGGGCGATGATCAGGGGCCGAACGTTCTCGCTCGAGAGGACCCGGTCGAGCCGGGCCTTCTCCACGTTGAGGACCTTGCCGCGCAGCGGCAGGATGGCCTGGAAGCGTCGATCCCGACCCATCTTCGCGGAGCCACCCGCCGAGTCGCCCTCGACGATGTAGAGCTCGCTCTTGGCGGGGTCGCGCTCCTGGCAGTCGGCGAGCTTGCCCGGAAGGGACATCCCTTCGAGCGCGCCCTTGCGGATCACGAGGTCGCGGGCCTTTCGAGCCGCCTCGCGGGCACGCGCGGCCGTGAGGCTCTTCTCGATGATCCGACGGCCGTCCGCCGGATTCTCGTCGAGGTGCTGGGCGATTCCTTCACTGACGGCTGCCTGAACCTGCCCTTTGACCTCGGCGTTGCCGAGCTTGGCCTTCGTCTGGCCCTCGAACTGGGGTTCGACGAGCTTCACGGAGACGACCGCCGTCAGACCTTCGCGGACGTCCTCACCGGAGAGGTTGGCGTCGCTGTCCTTGAGCACGCCGGCCCGCCGCGCCCAGTCGTTGAGGGAGCTCGTCAGGGCGGCCCGGAAGCCGGTGATGTGCGTTCCGCCGTCGACCGTGTTGATGTTGTTGGCGAATGCGAAGACGTTCTCCGTGAACGAGTCGTTGTACTGGAGGGCAACCTCGATGGTCGTGGCGCCCTCGCGCTTCTCGACGGCGATCGGGCGGGAGTGCAGGACTTCCTTGTGGCGGTTCAGATGGCGCACGAAGGAGACGAGCCCGCCTTCGAAGTAGAAGGATCGCTCGCGGTCTGCGCGCTCATCGAGCAGGGTGATCCACAGGCCCTTGTTGAGGTATGCCGACTCACGGAGGCGCTGGGCGATCGTGTCGAAGCTGAAGTCGACGGAGTCGAAGACCTCGTGGTCGGCGCGGAAGGCCGTGCGCGTGCCGCGCCGGCTGCCCTGCGGGCCGACCTTCGTGACCGGCGACGTCGGCTTGCCCCGGGCGTACTCCTGGGCCCAGACGTAGCCGTCCCGGGCGGTCTCGACGCGCAGCCACTCCGACAGCGCATTGACCACGCTCACTCCCACGCCGTGGAGGCCGCCCGAGACCTTGTACCCGCCTCCGCCGAACTTCCCGCCCGCGTGGAGCACCGTGTGGACGACCTCGAGGGCGTCCTTTCCGGTGGCGTGCTTGCCCACCGGGACGCCGCGACCGTCGTCCGTCACCACGACGGTGTCGTCCTGGAGGATCCGCACTTCGATCCGGGTGGCATGCCCGGCCATCGCCTCGTCGATCGAGTTGTCGACGACCTCCCAGACGAGATGGTGAAGGCCCCGGACGTCGGTCGAGCCGATGTACATGCCGGGCCTGCGCCGGACCGCCTCGAGCCCTTCGAGGACCTGGATGCTCGCAGCCGTGTAGTCGCCGCCGCCGCGGCGGGGGCGGCCGCTCGAGGCCTGGTTCCCGGAGCCCGCTGGAGCTCGATCCGTCACGCGTTCCCTCCGGTCAACCGCTCGTAGAGCCGTCCCAGCTCCTCGTCGCTGTACCACTCGATGATGATCCGGCCGCCCCGCCGGGACCTCGTCAGGCGAACCTTCGTGCCGAGCGCCCGCCGGAGGTCGTCTTCCACCCGCTCGATCTCGGCGTCTGCCGGTCGCCCGGACGCGGCTGCCCGACGTGGCGCTCCTTCGCCGGCGTCGTGGAGGCGGCGTGCCAGCTCCTCCACCTGGCGAACGGACAGGCCTCGCGCGACGGCAAGTGCCAGCAGCTCGTGCTGTGACGTCGCCGCGAGCCCGAGCATGGCACGCCCGTGGCCCTCGCCGATTCGAGCCGCCTCGATGGCAGCCTGGACCTCGGGTTCGAGGTCGAGAAGGCGCAGGGTGTTCGTAATCGTCGGTCGCGCCTTACCGACACGATCCGCAATCGCTTCGTTCGTCAGACCGAACAGATCACGGAGCTGGCGGTAGGCTCGCGCGGCCTCCATCGCGTTGAGGTCGGCCCGCTGGAGGTTCTCGACCAGGGCCAGCTCGAGCTGATCCTGCTCGCTCGCCTGGCGGATGACCGCCGGGATCCGGTCCAGGCCGGCCATCTGGGCGCCGCGCAGCCGCCGCTCGCCCGCGACCAGTCGGTAGCCGTCGAGCGTCTCGGTGACGAGAACGGGCTGCAGAATGCCGTGCATCGCGATGCTGGAGGCGAGGGCCGCAAGCGCCTCGTCCTCGAAGTCACTTCGTGGCTGGTGCGGATTGCGCTCGATCCGGTCGATCGGGATCTCGACGGGTCCTGGCGTCGAGGACACCGCCTGTGGGATGAGCGCGGCGAGGCCTCGGCCGAGGCTCGCCGGACGCCCGACCCGGGCGCTCACGCCACGCCTCCAACGGGCGGCCGGACGCAGCGGCCGCGAAGCTCGGTGGCGAGGGCCCGATAGGCAACTGCGCCGCGGCTCTCCGGCGCATATTGCGCGATCGGCCTTCCGTGGCTCGGGGCCTCGGCAAGCCGAACGCTGCGAGGCACGACGGTGTCATACACCGCGTCGCTCAAGTGCCGGCGGACCTCCGCGGCGACTTCCGACGAGAGGTTCGTTCGTGCGTCGAACATGGTGAGCACCACCCCATTGACGGCGAGGGCCGGGTTGAGGTGGTCGCGAACCAGGTGGATCGTGGCGATGAGCTGACTGAGCCCCTCGAGCGCGTAGTACTCGCACTGGAGTGGAACCAGCACGGCATCGGCAGCGGTGAGCGCATTGACCGTCAGCAATCCGAGCGAGGGCGGACAGTCGAGGAATACGAGGTCGTAGGACGCGGCGACAGGTGGAAGGAGCCGGGCGAGGCGTCTCTCGCGCTGCGGAGCTCCGGCAAGCTCGACTTCTGCTCCCGCGAGCGCGATCGACGAGGGGATCAGGTCAAGGCCGATGATCCCGGTCGAGATCGTGAGATCGGAGAGCGGGACGTCGTTCACCAGCGCGTCGTACACGGACCGCCCGGCGGTGGCGCGCGAGGCTCCAAGGCCGCTCGTGGCGTTGCCCTGGGGATCCAGATCCACGACGAGGACTCGCGCGCCGTCGGCCGCGAGGTAGGCGGCGACGTTGACGACAGTGGTCGTCTTTCCGACGCCGCCCTTCTGGTTGGCGCAGGCGATCGTCTGGCCCACCTAGGAGCCAGTCTGATGAGGGATCACGATCGTGAAGTCTACCATCGGAGGCCGTTTCTCACCTTCAGGAACCGAGGAAATGGCCACTCCAGGCGGCGTTTCGGTGCCGCCGGCCGGCAAGCCGCCAAGGCCTCTGGATGATGGCAGTCGAGGCTTATCGCCGGATTGGCTGCCCCTTCACTGGACATCGCCGGAACGGTCGTCGACGCCGCGGTCCCTGCGGAAGACAGGACCCTCGTTCCACGTGAAACATGGCCCCTTGGGCGCGCGTCACCTCGCAGTCCGTCGGCACATCTCACGGACGGCGGACGCCCCGTCCCGTCGGCACGAGTGCGCCATCCGGCCGGCGCCACGATCGCCTGACTGATCAACGTCCGCCGAAGTCACGACGAGGCGCCGACGGAGGTCACGACGAGGCCCGGCGACGCTCACGGCGAGGCGCCGGCGACGCTCACGACGAGGCGCCGGCCGAGGGCACCCGGTGCTCACCGCGATCCCCCGAAGGGGGCGCCACGCTCTCGGGTCATCTGGCCCCGCAGCTCGCTGGCGATCCCCGGCCCCCACGCGATCGGATCTCGGCGTATCCCCCTGGACCCCTGATGGCGCCACTGGAGACTCCGATCACGTCAAGACTCCTGTCCCATTGCCCAGATACGAGGGGTCGGTATACTCGACCGTGCAGACCCCGTGGTCAGGCCGGGCAAGGCCGGCGGCCACGGGCAAACTGAGGAACGACCGTCTTGAGCCTGGTTCTCGCCGCGGTCGGTGCCGCAGTGGCTGCGCTCATTCAGTCGACCGTCCTGCCATTCGCCGCACAAGGCGGCGGAGGTCTCGATCTCGTCCTCGTCATCGCCGTCGTATGGACGATGGCGCTGGGCCTCGAGGGTGGCCTCGTGTGGGCTTTCCTCGGAGGGCTGGTTATCGACGTACTGCTGATGCGGCCACTCGGGCTGACCGCCTTCATCGATCTTCTCGCCGTCGGCGCCGCCTGGGTGATCGGCCGGATCTTCGTGCGCGCCCGCTACGCCGTGATCGTGGTGACGGCGGCGGGTCTCGCAGGGCTCGCCGGGCCGCTCACCGTGGCGCTGTACGAGGCGCTTCGAGGCGTCCCCGTCGGAGCCGACCCGGCGACCGGAATCGTGACCTCCGCCGTGTTTGCCGCGATCTTCGCCGCCCTCATCGCCCCGCCAGCCCTCGCGATCGCGCGCCGCTCGCGGGCCGAGGAAGCCGAGAGGGTGGACTGGTGAGCACCCTCGAGCAGCCGCTCTCGCACCAGCGGCGGCCGGCGCGGTTCGTGGTGTTCGGCATCGCCGTCGTCGTGGTGCTGAGCGGTCTCACCCTGCGCCTGTCCTCCATGCAGCTCGCGCCGCGCCCGCCAGTGAACGGTGCGCCCGCCGCCCAGATCGGCGACACGCGCTGGATCGCACTCGAGCCGATCCCCTCGACGCGCGGGCTCATCTACGACCGCGCGGGCCGGCCCCTGGTGGAGAACGTCCCCACGTTCACTGTCCGCATCCGCCCGGCCGACCTGCCGCTCTCGCGACGGGCGGACGTCGTCGAGCGCCTCTCCGGCCTCCTGGGCACCACGCCGGCAGCGATCAACTCGACGGTCGACGCGGGATCCGTCTCGCGGTTCGACGCGGTGGCCATCGCTCGCGAGGTCCCCGAGGCGACTGCCCGCCTCATCGCCGAGGACGGACTCACCCTGCCGGGCGTCGAGGTGACGGTGGAACCCCGCCGCGACTACCTCTCCGGAACGCTCCTCACGCAGATCGTGGGGTACACGGGCCCTCTCTCTGCCGAGGGCTACACGGAGCTCCAGGCCAAGGGCTACCTGCCCGACGACAAGATCGGCAAGGCCGGTGTCGAGCTGAGCTACGAATCCCAGCTCCGCGGCTTGTACGGGACGCAGCGCGTCGAGAAGGACGCCACCGGCCGCACGGTCCGCGTCATCGGCGTCGAGACACCGCCGCAGGCCGGCAGCTCCCTCGTGCTGACCATCGACTCGAAGGAGCAGAAGCTCGCCGAGAAGGCTCTCCTGTGGGGCATGAACAAGGCCCGTCTCAAGCGAGCGGCGATGGTCGTCATGAACCCGCAGACCGGCGAGGTTCTCGCCATGGTCAGCTTCCCCACCTACGACGCCAACATGTTCTCGCGCGGCATCTCGAACGCCCAGTTCAGCAAGCTGCTCGGCGATTCGAACAAGCCGCTCATCAACCACGCCATCGGGGACATCCAGCCTCCCGGCTCGACGTACAAGGTCGTCGCCGGGACCGGCTCCCTGGCCGACAAGGTCATCACGACGACCTCGACCGTCCTCAGCAAGCCGTACGTCCAGCTCGGCACGACGAAGTTCTGGGAGTGGAACAAGCAGGGCTGGGGCCCGCTCAACATCTACGAGGGGTTCGGCCACTCGAGCGACACGTTCTTCTACCAGCTCTCGTATCGGCTGGGGATCGAGCGCCTCGGCTACTGGGCGCGCCAGCTCGGCTTCGGCAGCCCGACGGGCATCGACCTGCCGAACGAGGCGGGCGGCCTCGTGCCGACGAACCAGTGGAAGATGGACAACTACGGCCAGCAGATCTACCCGGGCGAGGTCCTCCAGGCCGGGATCGGCCAGGGCTACGACCTGGCGACGATCCTCCAGGTCGCCAACGCGTACGCCGCCGTCGCCAACGGCGGGAAGCTCTACCAGCCGCAGGTGGTGCGCGAGATCCGCGGCCCCGACGGGACGATCGTCCGCAAGTTCGCGCCGAAGCTGATTCGCAGGATCAAGGCGCCCGCATCCGTCTTCACGACGATGCGCCAGGCCGCCCGTCGTGTCGTCACCAGCCGCCACACGTACAACCTCGTCGACCTCCCGATCGTCGTGGCGGGCAAGACCGGCACGGCCGAGTTCGGGATCCGAGACAAGAACGGCGTCCTTCCCTACAGCCACTGGTTCGTCGGCTTCGTTCCGAAGAACGCCTGGAAGAAGGACAACCCGGCGGGCAGCGTCACCAAGCCCGACTCCCAGCTCCTGTTCGCGGTCTTCACCTACGACTCGCGCACCCTCGGCAACGTCGCGACCGAGGTCTCCAAGTACTACCTGCAGCTCCACTTCGGGATCAAGAAGGACTACCGACTGCCGGTGCTCCTGGAGCGGACCAACTTCTACCTGGGGCGCACCTGATGGGCGTCCTGCGCGTCGAACGGAACGCATCGACGGGCCTCGCGGCGAGGGCGTCGGGGATGGCCTGGCGCGACTACGACATCCAGCTCACGGTCTACGCCGTCCTGCTGGCTGCGATCGGTCTGACGATGGCCTACAGCCACACCACGGCGCAGCTGGGCGAGGCGATGGTCGCCGGCTCGACCTTCGCGAGGGGCCTCGTGTGGGCGGGCCTCGGCATCGTGGTGTACGCCCTCGTGACGGTCTTCGACTACCGCTGGCTGAGGACGCTGACGTGGCCGATCTACGTCGTGAACCTCCTGCTCCTGGCCACCACGCTCGCGCTCGGCGACTCCGACGCTGGGTCATCGCGCTGGATCACCATCCTCGGCTTCCAGTTCCAGTTCAGCGAGCTCGCCAAGATCCTGATGATCCTTGTGCTCGCGCGCTACCTTGCCGACCGAGACAAGAAGCTGGACTCCCTCACCTCCATCCTGGGGGCCTGCCTCGTCGTCGCTCCGGCGTGGGTCCTGGTCATGCTCCAGCCCGACCTCGGGACGTCCCTCGTCTTCTTCGCGATCCTCGGCGGCATGCTGTTCATGGCGGGGGCGAGCCTGCGTTGGCTGGGCGCGCTGACCGCCGTCGGCCTGGCGGCCCTGCCCCTGGTCTGGACCTACGTCCTCCACGACTACCAACGCGAACGCCTCACGAGCTTCCTGGATCCGGCCAAGGACCCGCTGGGAGCCGGCTTCCAGCTCCTCACTGCGCAGAAGGCGGTCACGTCGGGCGGGCTCCTCGGCGCAGGTCTCACGAACGGAGCGCAGAACCAGTCGGACCTGCTGCCGGTCCAGACGACCGACTTCGTCTTCGCCATCGTCGCCGAGGAGCTGGGCTTCATCGGCTGTGTCGTCGTCCTGCTGCTCTTCGCCGCCCTCATCTGGCGGGTGCTCACGATCGCCTGGCGCTCGCATGACCCGTTCGGGCTCATGGTCGGTGCGGGGATCGCGTCGATGGTCCTGTTCCAGCTCACCGTCAATATCGGGATGGTCCTCGGGATCATGCCGATCACCGGCATCCCTCTGCCCTTCATCACGCACGGCGGCTCGTCGCTGATCAGCATGGCGATCGGGCTCGGCGTGCTCCAGAGCATCTCGATCCGTCAGCAGCGGGCGGAGTGGTAGCCGGCTCGCCGTCGCCACGCCCTCGAAGCGATACGCCCGAGTACGTGGACTTGGCCCGCTTGTCGTCGAGGTACCCCGTTCCTCGTCGTGGCGGTTGTCGTCGATCCCCGCGCCGAGGCTGCGTCGGCCCAGGGATGGCCCACGCAGGCTGCTACGAGCCTGCCACTCAGGAACCGTCGCCAGGGCCGGGGGCGAGGGCCGGGCGGGCGACCTCGCCTGCGCCGACCCGGAGCCCGGCCTCGAGCTCTGCTTCGTCGTGGACCGCCGGGGACTCGGGCTCGAGGCTTTCCGGCCCCACGTCGTGGCTGCCGCGCGCGTCGCCCGTCGCAGCCTCCTCCGAGGTCAGGCCGCCGGCGCGCCGGAACGCGTAGACATACAGGTCTCGCAGGGTCGCCGCGACGGGCAGGGCCAGGATCGCGCCGAGCAGGCCGGCGATCGCACCGCCGAGGATGAGCGAGAAGATGACTGCGGCCGGGTGGAGCCTCGTCGCGTCGCCCTGGATCTTCGGCACCAGGAAGTGGTTCTCGATCTGCTGGACCGCGAAGTACAGGCCCAGCGCAGCGACGACACCGTGCAGCCCGGCGGTCGCGCCGAGGAGGACGGCGGGGATCGCCGCGATGATCGGGCCGATGATCGGGATGAGCTCCATGACGGCCGCGATCACCGACAGCAGCACGGCGTAGCGCGAGAAGACCGGGTCCACGAGGACCCCGAGAGCGATGAGGCCGATGAACGTCCCGATCCCGACGGTGAGGCCGAGGATCAGCTGGCCCCGGATCCACGACCCGAAGACGCGCCGGACGATCCCCAGCGTCGCCCACGTGTCGGCACGCCAGCCCGCAGGGACGGCGCGGTCGAATCCACGCACGATTGCCGGACGGTCCTTCAGGATCCAGAAGGTCCAGACGGGGATGACGAGGTACCCGAAGATGGAGCCGACGAACCCGACGACCGAGCTGAAGACGGGGCGCAGGATCGTCGGGACGAGCGACCCGATGTTGGCGAGGAGATCCGCCGCCGCCTTGTCGATGGCGTCCTTGACGTCGGCCGGGAGGTCCAGGCGGTTCCACCAGCCGAGAAGCTCGGCCAGCCGGGCGTTGAGGTCGTCGAGGTAGCCGGGAGCGACCGCGACGAAGGCGCGGACCTGCTCGACGAGGGGCACGACCAAGAGGATGAGGAACTCGACGAGGACGAGCGTGGCCACCACGTACACGAGGAGGACGAGCAGGGCTCGCGGGACCCGCCGACCGGCGATCGTGATGCGGGCAAGGCGCTCCACGACGGGATCCAGCAGGTACACGATGAGGACCCCGACGACGAATGGAGCAAGCACGTCGCGGCCGACCCAGAACAGGCAGGCGAGCACTCCGCACCCGGCAAGGAACACGACGACGCGTCGCGAGGGGACCGGAAGGCCGGCGGGCGCGGGCGACGACGCCGGCGGCGGCGCAGGCGGTGCGGCGGGGACCTCCATCCTTCCGGCAGACTAGCAGACGTGACGCACGTACCAGGGCCGTCCGCGACCCGTCCGGGAGTCTCGTCGAGCACGGGTTCGACGACTCCTGGCCGCGTCGCGTCGCAGGCAGTGCCGCCCCGCCAGCGCTGGCGCCTCTACGTCGCGCAGCCGGCCG
This sequence comes from uncultured Chloroflexia bacterium, assembly GCA_963776285.1. Lineage (GTDB taxonomy): Bacteria > Chloroflexota > Limnocylindria > Limnocylindrales > CSP1-4 > CTSoil-043. The sequence goes on along the minus strand of CAVZLW010000007.1, from coordinate 454,188 downwards.
CGTCGGAGGCCGATCGCCGGGGCCAGGAGGGCGCACGGAGCTGGGCGACGATCCTCGCTCCGTCGGGGCTGCCGCTGGCTGGCGAGGGTGGCGGCCGCGTCCGTGTCGCCCCGGCGGCACCGCTGCCGCTCGGCATCGCCGGGGAGCGCGAGGTTGTCGACGTCTACCTCTCGGCTCGCTGCACAGCCGCCCAGGTGCGCGCCTCGATCGTCCGCGTGCTCCCGACAGGGTGGCGGCTGGTGGACCTTCACGATGTCTGGGTGGGAGCCCCGGCCGCCCCCGCGGCGGTCGTCGCGGCCGACTACTGCGTGCTCGTCACGGGCGCACCCCGCCGGGCGCTCGAGGATGCGGCGCTCGCGCTGCTCGCCTCTGCCTCGCTCCCCCGCGAACGGCGCCGCGAGAAGCGAACGACCGCGTACGACCTGCGGGCCCTGCTGCTGGACCTTCGGGTGCGCTCGAGCGGCGGAGAGGGCGTGACCCTGGCGATCCGCGTGCGCCACTCCCCCGACGCCGTCGGACGGCCCGAGGAGGTGGTGGCCGCCCTGGGCGAGCCGCCCGCCCCGTCACCGGCCGCCGCTCTCCTCGTGCGCTCCGTGATCAGAGAGCGCCTGATCATGGCCGACGACTCCGACGCGCCGACTGCGCGCTGACGGCCGCACGGCGGTCCAGCTTCGCCCGCGCGGCACTCTCCTCCGCTGCTGCCGCCTGCGACCCCTGTCGCACGGCGGCCCAGCTTCACCCGCGGCCCGCGGCCCAGGCGGCGCAGCGCGGCTCATGGCGCCGCAGCCCGCGGCCCCTGGCGCCGCAGCGCTGACCTCCGACGCCATACGGTCGGGACTTCGGCCCCTGCCGATCCTGCCGCTCGGCCCTCGCGCGCCCGCGTGCGGAGGCTCACCTTCTGGGGCTGGCGGTGCGGACGTCGTCGCGATCGCAGGTCGATCATGCGAATCGCACTCGACGCGTGACCCAGGAGGTGCGGCATGGCCGAGGCGATCGAGCTTCGGGGCCTGACGCGGTCGTACGGCAAACGCCGCGGGGTGCTGGACCTCGATGTCACGGTCCGGGAAGGGGAGGTCTTCGGATTCCTCGGGCCGAACGGAGCCGGCAAGACGACCACCATCCGCGTCCTTCTCGGCCTCATCCGGCCAAGCGCGGGGTCGGCCACCATCTGGGGACTCGATGCCTGGCGCGACGCCTCGGCGCTCCATCGACGGCTGGCGCATCTCGGCAGCGACCCCGGCTACCTCGGCGAGATGACGGCCGGCCAGACGCTGGATCACCTGGGCGCCCTGCGTGGGCTGTCGAACGGATCCTGGCGGGCGCTCGCGGACCGGCTGGAGCTTGACCCCGGCGTGCAGATCAGGAAGCTGTCTCGCGGCAACCGCCAGAAGGTCGGGGTCGTGCAGGCGTTCATGGGCACGGAGGCGCTGCTGGTCATGGACGAGCCGTCGACGGGCCTCGATCCGCTGATGCAGCGCGAGTTTCTGGCCCTGGTGGCCGAGGCGCGGGGGGCCGGCCGCACGGTCTTCCTCTCCTCCCACAACCTCACCGAGGTCGAGCGCTGCTGTGACCGCGTGGCCATCATCCGCGAGGGCCGCCTGGTGAAGGTCGCCACGGTGGCCGCGCTCGTCGGGGACCATACGCGGTCGGTCAACCTGCTCCTGGCCCAGCCGGCTCCTGACGGGGCGTTCTCCTTGCCCGGGGTCACGGTCCTGTCCAGCACCGGCCAGGATGTGCACCTGATGGTGCGCGGCGACGTGAACCCGCTGCTGCGGCGCCTGGCCGAGCTCGACGTGCGTGACGTCGCGATCTCGACCCCCGACGTCGAGGACCTCTTCTTCCGGTACTACGACGGCTCGGTGGCCGGCTCGGAAGGCCGGACTGCCACACCCCTCGGCGGTGCCTCGAGCGCCGGGGCGGATGGCGAGTCGTCCGGTGCCGGGTCGGATGGCGGCGCCTCGAGCGCCGGGTCGGATGGCGACACGGACGCCGTCACCGTCGCGGCGGGCGCCGGCAGTCCCGGGGAAGTGTCCCGATGACGGCCCTGACCCTCGGCCTCGAGCTTCGCCGAAGCCGGATGATCACCTTCTGGCTCGCCGTCATCGCCGTCGTCTACAGCGCGATCATCGGGACGATGTACCCGATCATCCTCGACAACGCGGCGGCCATCGAGGACTACATGAAGATCTTCCCGAAGGAGTTCATGGCCGCCTTCGGGATGACGGGCAGCCTGGCCAACCCGGGCGTCTTCTTCACGACCTATGTCGGCAGCTTCCTGTGGCCGATCGTCGCGGCCATGGCGGCGATCATCCTCGCCACCCGCCCGGTCGCGGCGGATGTCGAGAGCGGCTGGACCGAGCTGGCGCTCGGAACGCCGCTGACGCGGGTCCAGTCGCTGGTCGCCGCGATCCTGTGCCAGGCGCTCGTGCTCGCCGTCCTGGCCGTGGTGACGGTTGCCGGCGTTCTCATGGCAGGCGTGGTCGTCGGTGCGGGCTTCGATGCCGGCAGGTTCCTCACTGCGGCGGTGATCCTGTGGCTCTTCGGCTGTGCCGTCGCGGGGGTCGCGTCCCTCGTCGGGGCGCTGACGCTGAGCCGCGGGACCGCCGCGGGCGTCGCCGCCGGCGCTCTCATTGCCATGTACCTGCTGAACGTCGTCGCCGTGGTCCAGGTCGACCTCGCCTGGCTGGCCGACTTCGGCGCGTTCAAGTACGTCATGACGACCGACCTCATCGACGCCGGCGTGGTGCCGTGGACCTCGGTCGCGGTGTTCGCCGTGGTCGCGATCGGCGGCTGGGTCGGGTCCGTGGTCATCTTCAGGCGACGCGACCTGCTGGCGTAGCGCGATCCGCGTTCGGCCAGCGCCGGCACGGACCGCGGTGCTCGCCGTCAGCGGCTCGCACGCTGTCAGCGGTTCGCTGTCAGCGGTTCGTGTCGGCGGTTCGTTTGACCGACCGGGCAGTGCGCCGTACACTCCTCATTCGCGCCCGGCAATGCTCGGCGCCTCGCTGTGCCATCCGCGGCCCCTCCCGGCCGCTTCACCAGCGGCCCCGCGCCCGCGCGCCACGGCCCCACCCGGAGACCCATGTACGCAGTCATCGAGACCGGCGGGAAGCAATACCGCGTCGAGGTCGGCACGGAGCTCGCGGTCGAGCTCCTCGAGGTCGAGCCGGGCCAGGAGATCATGCTCGAGCGCGTCCTGCTCGTGGCGGACGGCGACGACGCGGCGATCGGCCGCCCGGTGGTCGACGGCGCGACGGTCAGCGCCACCGTCCTGCGCAACGACCGGGCCGACAAGGTCATCTCGTTCAAGTACAAGCCCAAGGCGCGGCGCCGGGTCAAGAAGGGCCACCGGCAGGAGCAGACGGTCCTCCGGATCACGGACGTGACCCTCAACGGCAAGAGCGCCGCCGACGAGGCGCGCCTGGCCGCCGAGGCGAGGAAGACCGAGCGGCAGCGCCTGGAGCAGGCTGCGGCCGAGCAGGCCGCCTCCGATGCGGCGCTGGCCGCGACGCTCGCGTCGAAGACCGCCGAGGCCGCTCCCGAGGCGGAAACACCCAAGAAGGCGAGCACACGCAGGACAAGGGCCGCCGCACCGCCGGCCAAGGCCGACGACGCCAAGGCTGCCGACGCCGAGGCGCCGCCGAAGCCGAAGCGCACCCGCGCCGCGAAGAAGGAAGACTGATCGATGGCCCACAAGAAGGCAGGCTCCAGCTCCAAGAACGGCCGGGATTCGGTCGGTCAGCGGCTGGGCGTGAAGGTCGGGGACGGCCAGATCGTCCCGGCCGGCTCCATCCTCGTCCGGCAGCGTGGGATGACCTTCCTCGCCGGTTCGGGCACGGGCCTCGGCCGCGACTACACGGTCTTCGCGACCGTCACCGGGCGGGTGCATTTCGAGCACCAGACCCGCAGCAAGAAGCGCGTCCGCGTCGAGCCTGCCGCCACGGAGGCCGCCGCGGTCGCCGAGGCCCCGGTCGTCGCCGAGACCGCAGCCGCCGGCGCCTGACGCCGACTCGAGGTCCAGATGAAGCAGGGCATCCACCCCAAGTACCACCAGGCCAAGGTCCACTGCGGGACCTGCGGCACCGAGTTCGAGGTCGGCTCCACCCGCGAGTCGCTCCGCGTCGACGTCTGCAGCAGCTGCCACCCGTTCTTCACCGGGAAGCAGATGATCGTGGACACCGCCGGCCAGGTCGAGCGCTTCCAGCGCCGCATGGACCGCGCGTCGACCGGGCGCTGACCACGGACCTGGCGCTGACCTCGGACCTTGCGCTGACCTTCTCTCGAACGCCGGCCGCCAGCCTTCGCGCGCCCGGACCCGCCGCGATCGGGCCGCGGGCAGCAGGGCCCGCCGTCGCGATTCCTGCCCGGTAGACTCTCGCCATGGCTCGGTTCTCCTACGGCGGCCAGGCCCTCATCGAGGGCGTCCTCATGCGGGGCCGCGACGCGATCGCTGTGGCCCTGCGCCATCCGGACGGTCGAATTGTCTGGTCCGACGAACGGCTGGGCACCGGATTCCGCGGGACCCGCTGGGCCAAGCTGCCCCTCTTGCGCGGGCTCGTCGTCCTCTACGAGACGCTCGTCGTCGGGACGCGCTGGCTGGTGCGGTCGGCCGGCGTCGCCGCTGCCGAGGATCTCCCCGCCGCCACGACCTCCGACGGCCGCCCGGCCGACGTGGCCGACCTGGGCAAGGGCTCCGTGGCCCTGATGCTGGGGCTCACGCTGGTCTTCGGGGTCGGCCTCTTCTTCTTCGTCCCGCTGATCGTTGCGAAATTCGTCGCCGGCGGCCAGCCCGGGATCGTGGAGCGGGTCGTGGAAGGCTGCGTCCAGGTCGCGATCTTCCTGGGCTACCTGATCCTGATCGGGCGGACCGCGGACGTGCACCGGACATTCCAGTACCACGGCGCGGAGCACATGACGATCCATGCCCTGGAGGCGGGAGATCCCCTCACGGTGGACGCCGTCCGCAAGTACCCGACAGCACACCCGCGCTGCGGCACGGAGTTCCTCGTCGTCGTGATCCTCGTCTCGATCGTGACCTTCTCGCTCGTGGGACGCCAGGACATCCTCCTGACGATCCTGAGCCGCGTGGTGCTGATCCCGGTGATCGCCGCCGTCTCGTACGAGCTGCTTCGCTTCGGCGCCCGGCACCGTGGCAACCCCTTCGTGCGGGTCTTCTTCGAGCCCGGGATCTGGGTCCAGCGGATCACCACGAAGCAGCCCACCGACGACATGCTCGAGGTCGCGATCGTCAGCATGGAGCAGGCGATGGCCGCCGATGGCGAGGCGCTGCCCGCCGGGAGCGGGACGATCGAGCGGTCGCCCCTCGTCCTTGCGGGCGCGCCACCGGCCCCCGTGGCCGGGGGCTGAGAGCGTGGACACGCTCGACCAGAAGCTCCGCGCGGTCGTCGCGCAGTACGAGATGCTGCAGGGCGAGATGGCCCTCCCGGAGACCTCGGCCGACCCGGACGCCCTCCGCAGGCTCGGCAAGGAGATGGCACGCCTCGAGCCGGTCGTCGCGTCGTACCGCCGGCTGGAGACGATCCGCGGGGAGCTGGCCGGCGCGCGCGAGATGCGCGACGCGGACAGCGACGAGGAGATGCGGGCGATGGCCCGCGAGGAGGTCCAGAGGCTGGAGGCGGCCGAGGCCGCCGCCGTCGACGAGCTCAAGGTCCTGCTCCTGCCCCGCGACCCGAGCGACGACAAGAACGTCATCCTCGAGATCCGGGCCGGAGCCGGCGGCGAGGAGGCGGCGCTCTTCGCCGGCGACCTCCTCCGCATGTACCTCCGGTGGGCCGAGCGCCACCGCTTCCATGCCGAGGTGATGGCCCTCAACGAGACGGGCATCGGCGGAGTCAAGGAGGCGGTCGTCGAAGTCTCCGGCGACGGCGCCTACAGCCGCCTGAAGTTCGAGAGCGGGACGCACCGCGTCCAGCGCGTCCCCGCGACCGAGTCGTCGGGCCGGCTCCACACGTCGACCGCGACGGTGGTCGCGCTCCCGGAGGCCGAGGAGACGGATCTCGCGATCGACGAGGAGCGGGATCTCCGGATCGAGGTGAAGCGGGCCTCCGGGCCGGGGGGCCAGGGCGTCAACACCACCGACTCCGCCGTGCGCATCACGCACCTGCCCTCGGGGCTGGTGGTGGAGATCCAGGACGAGCGGAGCCAGCACAAGAACAAGTCCAAGGCGCTGGCAATCCTGCGTTCCCGCCTCCTCGATCTCGAGCGCTCGAAGCAGCGCGAAGCGGATTCCGCGGTCCGCCGCCTCATGCTCGGCTCGGGCGACCGGTCCGACAAGATCCGGACCTACAACTTCCCGCAGGACCGGGTCACCGACCACCGGATCGGGATGGACCTCTCCAACCTTCCGGGCGTCCTGGACGGCAACCTGGACCGCCTGATCGACGCCCTGGCCGAGACGAGCCAGGCCGAGAAGCTGCAGATCCTGATGGGGGAGGACGGCGCCGCCTAGGCCCGGGCAGGTGCCCGGCCGACGCGGACCCCGCGATGGCGACGATCGGCGAGCTCCTTGGCGATGCCGTCGGGCGTCTCCGGGCCAGCGGCTCCGAGAGCCCCCGGCTGGACGCCGAGCTGCTCCTCGCCTTCGCGATGGGAGCCGGCCGCACCGGCCTGATCGCGCATCCCGAGCAGCCCGTGGGACCGGAGCCGGCATCCCGCTTCGCCGAGGCGCTCCGGCGCCGCGAGACGGGTGAGCCGATCGCGTACATCCGGGGGCTCAAGGAGTTCCACGGGCTCGCCTTCGCCATGGACCCCCGCGCGATGATCCCGCGACCCGAGACCGAGGTTCTCGTCGACATCGCCCTCGGCGAGATCGTGGATCGCCTCGTCCGGGCCCCCCGGCCCCCGGGAACGTCGCCGCTCGCCGTGGCCGACGTGGGCACCGGCAGTGGGGCGATCGCCGTCTCCCTGGCCGTGGCGCTCCGCCGCAACCGGATGCTGGGCGAGGTGGAGATCATCGCCTCGGACGCCTCGGACGACACCGCCGACCTGGCCCGGGAGAACGCGGTGGGCCACGGAGTGGGCGATCGCGTCGCGGTCGCCTGCGCCGACCTGCTGCCGCCGCCGGGCAGGGTGGCGGGGCTTCTGGTGGTGCCGGCCCGGTTCGACGTCGTGTGCGCCAACCTCCCGTACATCCCCGCCGACGTGGTCCCGGACCTGCCGGTCGCGGCCTCGTTCGAGCCGGTCGCGGCACTCGATGGCGGCCCGGATGGCCTCGACGTCATCCGCCGCCTCCTGGACCTCCTGCCGGAGCGTCTCGCCGCCGACGGCGTGGCGCTCCTCGAGATCGGGAGCGACCAGGGCGCCGCGCTGCACGCCGCGGTTGCCGGGCAGCTCGCCGGCTGGGACGCGCGCGTCGAGCCCGACCTGGCCGGCCGTCCTCGCGTCGCGGTGCTGGCACCCCCGGTCGCAACGACACGCCCGGCGACCGCGGCACCGCCCGGGTGAGCCGCAGCCGGGTCCGCCTCGTCGCCCTCGACCTCGATGGAACGCTGATCGGCGAGGACCTGCGCCTTCCGCCGCGCACGCTCCGCACGATCCGGGCCGTGGTGGCGCGCGGCGTCCACGTGGCGCTGGTCACCGGGCGTATGACCAGCTCCGCGCTTCCGTATGCCCGTGAGCTCGGGCTGCGGACGCCCCTCGTCGGGATGCAGGGCGCGCTGATCCGCGAGATGCCGGATCCCGGGAGCACGCGACTCGGGCGGCTCCTCCTTCACCTGCCCCTGGCCGCCGACGCGGCCCGCGACGCCATCGCCTGGAGCCGGGCCGAGGGATTCACACCGCACCTGAACCACCTCGAGCGGATGGTCATCCCCGAGGACGACGAGAGCGCGGAGGACTACTCGCGCTGGAGCTTCGGGCGCGTCGTCGTCGTGCCCGACCTGGACGCGTGGGTCCGGCGCCCCGTCACGAAGGTCATCTCGGTGGCGCCGCCGCCCCGTGCCGACGCGGCCCTGTCACGGGCGCGCGCGGACTTCGCCGGTCGCGCCGACGCCACGGTCAGCCACCCGATGTTCCTGGAGTTCCTGGCGCCCGGGGTCAACAAGGGCCTCGCAGTGCGCTTCCTCGCCCGGCGGCTCGGCATCGACCTCCGCGACACCCTTGCCATCGGCGACCAGCTCAACGACCGCGAGATGATCGCCGAGGCCGGGATCGGCGTCGCCATGAGCGGCTCTCCGGAGGACGTCCGTGCCGTCGCCCGGATCATCGCCCCGCCCCTCGTCGACGAGGGCGCGGCTCAGGTCCTGGAGGAGCATGTCCTGGGCAGGCGCCGGCCGCGTGCTTGAACCACCCGGCGTCCCGGCCCCGCCAACTCGGTTCGCGCTCCGGACCGCCCGCCGACGGCGCGTCCCCGCATGGGCCAGAATGGGCGACGCCGGACGGGGAGCGGGCCGGCACAAGGGCCGGAGGAGTCGCGAGTGAGCATCACGGGCGGGCTGCGCTCCGCGTGGGCGTCGATCGCCGAGGCCGATCCGGAGATCTGGGCAGCGATGCAGGGGGAGGCCGACCGCCAGCGCTGGAAGATCGAGCTGATCGCGAGCGAGAACTACACGTTTGCGGCGGTGATGGAGGCCCAGGGCTCCTGGCTCACGAACAAGTACGCGGAGGGCCTGCCCGGGCGGCGCTACTACGGCGGGTGCGAGTGGGTGGACGTCGCCGAGCGACTGGCCCAGGACCGCGCCCGCGCCCTCTTCCCGGGTGCCGCGCACGTCAACGTCCAGCCCCACTCGGGGGCCCAGGCGAACCAGGCCGCATTCTTCGCCGTGCTCACGCCGGGCGACCGCATCCTGGGACTGCGCCTGGACCACGGCGGACACCTGACCCATGGCCTCGGCGTGAACCTGAGCGGCAGGTGGTTCCAGGCGCACCATTACGGCCTGGACCCGGCGACCGAGACGATCGACTACGAGGCCCTCGAACACCAGGCCGGGGAGGTCCGCCCGAAGCTCCTCATCGCCGGCGCGAGCATGTACTCGCGGATCCTCGACTTCGAGCGGCTGGCCGCCATCGCCCACGGTGTCGGCGCCTACCTTCTCGTCGACATGGCCCACATCGCGGGGCTGGTGGCCGCCGGGGTCCACCCGTCGCCGTTCCCGCACGCCGACATCGTGACCACGACCACTCACAAGACGCTGCGGGGACCGCGGGGCGGGCTCATCTTCGGCTCGCCCGAGCTGGCCACGGCCGTGGACCGGGCAGTCTTCCCGGGGATCCAGGGCGGACCGCTGATGCACGTCATCGCGGCCAAGGCGATCGCCCTCCGGCTGGCGGCGACCGAGGAGTTCCGCGACGACCAGCGCCGCACCGTCGAGAACGCCCGGACCCTCGCCGCGGAGATCGCGGGGCGGGGCGGCCGGATCATCGCGGGCGGGACGGACACCCACGTCTTCTCGATCGACGTCCGGCCCTTCGGAACGACCGGCAAGGCGGCCGAGCGGCTCCTCGACGACGTCGGCATCACGGTCAACAAGAACACGATCCCCTACGATCCGGCGCCGCCGAACGTGGCGTCCGGCATCCGGGTCGGGACGCCGGCGACCACGACCCGCGGCTTCGGCGCCGCGGAGATGCGCGATGTCGGGCGCCTGCTGGTTGAGACGCTCGTCCGGCAGGACGAGCCGGCCGAGCACGCCCGCATCGGGGCGGAAGTGCGCGACATCTGCGCCCGCTTCCCGGTCCCGGGCCTGCCGGAGGCGTGACGGACCGCGGCCCGGGGACGGCTCGGTGACCGACGCGGCCATCCTCGTCCCCGCGGTCGTCGCCTTCCTCGCGGCCGCGGGCATCGCGCTCGTCCTCACGCCCGCCGTGCGGCGCGTGGCCAAGCGCGTCGATGCGATCGATCAGCCGGACAAGCGGCGGGTCAACACGAGCCCCGTGCCGCGCGGCGGCGGGATCGCCGTGGGCATCGCCTTCCTCGTCGTGGTCACCGCGCTCGTCGCCTACGACGCGGCCGTCGGGCTGTGGAGCCCGATCGAGGACCCGGACCGGCGCGACGTCGTCGCGCTCCTTCTCGGCGGTACGGCGGCGATGCTGCTCGGGTTCCTGGACGACCGCTTCGATCTTCGCGCTCGCTGGCAGTTCGGGGGCCAGATCCTGGTCGCCTTCATCCCGGTCGCGCTCGGGATCACGGTCGGCGCCATCGCCAACCCCTTCGGCCCGGGCGTGATCAGGCTCGAGGACGTGTGGGGGGCGCTGTTCGTCATGGTCTGGATCATCGGGATGATCAACAGCATGAACTTCATCGACGGCCTCGACGGGCTCTCGTCGGGAATCGCCCTGATCGCTGCGGTGACGCTGGGGATCATCAGCCTCACCGGGCCCGCCAGGGAGCCGGTCGTCGCCCTCCTGTGCCTGACCCTGGCGGGGGCGCTCCTCGGGTTCCTCCGCTGGAACTTCCACCCCGCGTCGATCTTCATCGGGACGAGCGGGGTCATGTTCCTGGGCTACACCCTGGCCCTTCTCTCGATCCTCGGCAGCGCCAAGGTCGTGGTGGCCCTCCTCGTGCTGGGCGTGCCGATCATCGACACGTTCTACATCATCGTCCGGCGGCTCTCCAGGGGACGGTCTCCGTTCTCGGCCGACCGGGGGCACATCCACCACCGCCTCCTGGATCTCGGCCTGAGCCACACGCAGACTGTGCTGCTCATCTACGCGATCTGCGCCGCCCTCGGCGCCCTGTCGCTGGTTCTCTCGGGAACCGGCCAGCTGTATGCGTTCCTGGGAGCGTTCCTGGTGTTCGGGGTGGTGATCCTCGTGCTGGACCGGACGGTGGAGGAGCGGGCGCCCGACGACGTGTGAGCGCGCTACGCTTGCCCGGGCGGCGCGCCGGGCGCGGTCGCGTGCAGGGCGGAGGAGCGGGCGTGGCGAGGCCGGGCGGCGAAGCGGGCGTGCGTGACACGCTGCTGGTCCTCCTCGGCGCCCCCGGGCTCCGAACGTGGATCGCGATCGTGGCGCTGGCGATCGCCGTCGGCACCGCCGGCTACATGGTCCTGGAGGGCTGGACCTTCCTCGACGCCATCTACATGACGGTGATCAGCGTCACCACCGTCGGCTTCAAGGAGGTGCGCGAACTTGACGCGTCGGGTCGCGTCTGGACGATGATCATGTCCGGCACGGGCGTCGTCCTGGTCTTCGGGACGGTCGGGCTCGTGACGGAGTACCTCATCACCGAGGCGACGAGCGGAAGGAGCCGGACCCGCCAGATGGCACGAGCGGTCGGAGAGTTGCGCGGCCACTACGTCCTGTGCGGCTACGGGCGGGTGGGGTCGACGGTTGCCCGGGAGCTGGTCCACGAGGGGACGCCGTTCGCCGTGATCGACATCCACCCGGACTCGCTGGATCGGGCGCGTGCGGACGGCCACCTGATCGTCGAGGGCGACGCGACCGACGACTCGACCCTGCGGGCTGCCGGGATCGAGCGGGCCCGCGGCCTCATCTCGACGATCGACTCCGACGCCCAGAACGTCTACGTCATCCTCTCCGCGCGCGCCCTGAACCCGAGCCTCCTGGTCGTCGGCCGGGCCAGCACGCCCTCCGCGGAGGAGAAGCTGGCCCGAGCGGGCGCTGATCGCATCGTCTCCCCGTACACGATGGCCGGACGCCGCCTGGCCGAGCTTGCGATCCGGCCGCGCGTCGTCGACTTCCTGGACGCCGCCCTCTCCCACGGCGAGCTCTCCTTCAGCCTGGAGGAGCTCCACGTCACCGCGGGTGGCAGCCTGGACGGCGTCACCGTCGCCGCGCTCCGCGGCCGCGGCCTGTTCGTGCTGGCCGTCCTGACGGAAGGCGGGCGCTACGAGGCAAACCCTGCGGACGACCGCAGGCTGCTCGTCGGCGAGACCATCGTGGGGTCGGGGTCTGCCGAGGCGTTCCGCGCCGCGCGTGACGAGGAGCGGCAGGAGGGACGCCGCTGACGATGGAGCTCCTCCCGGTCGTCGCGGGCACGGCGTTCGTCGTCATCGTCGCGCTCTCGCTCGCGCTCTACGTGGCCAGGAGGCTGCGCGCGCGCCGACGCCGGGCCGAGGAAGAGGAGCTGGTCGTCAGCAGCCGGGCCGCCCTCGAGCGCCTGGCGTGGCTCACCGATCCATCGAAGGCGCCGCAGGTGTCGGCGCAGCCGTCGGCGACCACCACCGCCCCGCCGGAGTCGAGCGACGTGGCCGCCGCCGCGATGGCCGCCGCCGCGGCGACCATCACCGCCGCAGAGCCCCCGGAGTCGACCGCGATTGCCGCTGCCCCGGACGGGCCTGCCACGGCGACCCCGGAGTCGACACCGATTGCCGCTGCCGCGATTGCCGCCGCCGCGCCCGCGGAGCCGGCCGCGATGGGCGCCCCCGCGATGGCCGCCGCCGCGGCAACCATCACCGCCGCAGAGCTCCCGGAGTCGACCGCGATTGCCGCTGCCCCGGACGGGCCTGCCACGGCGACCCCGGAGTCGACCCCGATTGCCGCTGCCGCGCCCGCGATGGCCGGCGAAGCCGCGGCCGCGATGGCCGCCGTCGCGGCGACCATCACCGCCGCAGAGCCCCCGGAGTCGACCGCGATTGCCGCTGCCCCGGACGGGCCTGCCACGGCGACCCCGGAGCCGGCCGCGATGGCCGCCGCCGCGCCCGCGATCGCCGAAGCCGCGCCGGAGCCGGCCGCCGCTCGGGACGAGCCCGCCGCGGTGCCCGGCGCCACGGAGTGGGTGGCGTCGCCCCGGCGCCGGCTCTGGCGGGACACCTCCGCGGTGCTGCTCGTCCTGGTCCTCGCCGCGCTCGCGGTCGTGGTGATCTGGCCGCAGGGACTCCCGTCCGCCGGTGGCGTGGTGAATGCGACGACGGCGCCCCCGGCCGCTCCGACGGCCAGCCCGATGCCCACGCCCGGCCCCAGCCCGACGGCCAGCCCGACCCCAAGCCCCAGCCCCAGCCCGACGGCCAGCCCGATCCCCAGCCCCAGCCCCAGCCCGACGCCGACCGCCAGCCCGACGCCGAAGCCGACGCCGCGCCCCACGCGCCGGCCAACCCCGCCGCCGCCCGCCCCTGCGCCTCGCCCCACGCCCCGCCCGCCCGCCCCGACGCCCCGCCCGCATCCGCCGACGCCGAAGCCGACCCAGCCGCCGGTCGTCCCGCCGCCTTCACCGTCCCCGTAGGGTCGCCGGCCGCCGACCCCGTAGGGCCCGCCGGCCGCCGGGGACTCGCGCACCCTGCGCGGGCAGCCCCTGCGACCCTCCCGCAACCCTTTGCTATACTCGCGCCGCGTCGGAGGGACCCCCGCTGCGCCATGCCCGGACGGACGTTCGCGTACTTCGCCCTCTTCTCGGAGATCGGCATCGTCCTCCTGGTGACCGTTCTGGCGGGCGTGCTGGCGGGGTACTGGGCCGATCAGCAACTCGGGACGCTGCCGTTCCTCCTGCTCGTCGGGCTGTTTCTCGGGCTCGGCCTGGGGGCCCGCGTCGTGTACCGGCTGATCTACCGCTTCCTGGCCGACTTCGAAGACTGACGTCCCCGGGGCGCGGCAACGCCGACGACCTCGACTGCATGGAGCGACCGTGGCGAACGACGAGGGGCCCGAGACCGCCACTGCCACCGCCGACGCGGCCGCGACGCGGCCCGCGTGGCGCCGCGTGCACCCCCTCGTCTACCTCGTCCTCGCCGTCGTCGTCCTCGACGTGCTCGCCTTCCTCGTCGCCCCACCGTTCCCCAAGGGCGGGGCGCCCGGCGACGCCTGCGCCTTCCCGGTCTGCTTCATCAACGGAAACCTCGAGTTCCCGCCGCCCTACGTCGTGCTGGACCTCGACCCGGCCAACCCGATGCCGACCGGCTCGCTCGTGATCACCTTCCACCCCAGCATCACGTCGACGCTGCTCACGATGTGGATCATCGAGGTCGTGCTGATCGCAATGGGGATCGTCGCGACTTTCCGCCCGCGGCAGGTCCCGGGGCGGCTGCAGAACTTCGTCGAGTGGGCCTTCGAGTCGCTCGACGGATTCGCCCGCTCGACGGGGGGAGCGGCCGCGGCCCGCCACGTCCCGATCTTCGCGTGCTTCTTCATCCTCATCCTCTTCTGCAACTGGAGCGGCCTGGTGCCGCCGGTCGGCAGGATCGAGTACTTCCGGGCGCCCACCAGCGACGTCAACGTCACGATCGGCCTGGCCCTCGTCGCCTTCGTCTACTTCGAGGCCCAGGGATTCCGGGCGCTCGGCCTGGGCTACCTCGGCAAGTTCTTCCCGTTCCGCGAGTTCCGGAGCGGGGTCGGGGCCGGCCTGATCGCCGTCTTCGTGGGCCTCATCGAGCTCATGCTCGAGTTCGTGAAGCCGATCACGCTGAGCATGCGGTTGTTCGGCAACATCTACGGAGGCGAGGTTGCCCTCGCCGTGATCACGGCCCTCACCGTCGCCCTGCTGCCGGTGGCGATCTACGGCCTCGAGGTGATGCTGAACTTCGTCCAGGCCCTCATCTTCAGCACGCTCACCCTCATGTTCGCGCTCGTCGCCATGGAGTCCCACGAGGAGGAGCACGCTATCCACGATGCCGCGCTCGTCGCCGAGGAGGCGACCGAGCACGAGCACCTCGTCGTATCGCCCGCCCACTGACGGGCGGGTCCAACCCAGGCCCAACAGACCCGGACGACCCGGGCCGAACGGAGGAACAGGTCAACATGGAGCATCTCGGCGCTGGGCTCGCGGCCCTCGGCGTTATCGGCCCCGGCATCGGCATCGGCATCCTCGCCGGCATGTCGAGCGCCGCCATCGGCCGCAACCCCGACGCGGCCTCGCAGATCCGCGGCCTCGCGATCATCCTTGCCGCCTTCGCCGAAGGCCTCGGCGTCCTGGCGGTCGTCGTGGGCCTGCTGGCCATCTTCATCAAGTAGCCAGCGACCCCACCGGAGCCCGGAGTGCACCTCTTCGCCGCGGTCAGCGAGGTCGCCCGCTCCGCCGCTGCGCTCACGGCGGCCGAGCCCGCGGGCGGCTTCACGATCAACTTCTTCTGGGTGATCGTCGCCGCCCTCAACTTCCTCGTCTTCTTCGCCCTGGCGTGGATCATCATCCTCAAGCCGCTGAGCGGTCGGCTTGCCGAGCGCCGCGCGGTCATCGACCAGGGCCTCAAGGACGCCGAGGCCTCCCGTGCGGCCCTGGAGGCGTCGGCCGCCCGGGTTGCCGACGAGATCGCGGCGGCTCGTCGCGAGGCCCGCGAGATCGTCGATCGGGCGCAGCGCCTTGCCCAGGAGACCCGCGAGGCCGACATCGCGGCCACGCGAGAGGAGCTGGAGCGGATGCGCGTTCGCGCGGCGGCCGACATCGAGGCCGAGAAGAGCCGGGCGATCGCCGACCTCCGCGCGGAGGTCGCCGACCTCGCCATCGCGGCCGCCGGCCGGATCGTCGGGGAGTCCATGGACGGGGAGCGGCAGCGCCGTCTCGTGGAGGAGTTCCTGGCCGAGACGCAGGCCCCGGGGTCCAGCTCCTGATGGCCCGCGCGACGACGGCCGCCCGCCGCTACGCCGAAGCCGCATTCGAGATCGCCCTCCGCGACGGGACCCTCGACGCCTGGGGCGACGACCTTCGCCTGGCGGCCGACGTCGTGCTGCAGCCCGACGTCGAGCGCGTCGTCGACAGCCCGGCGATCCCGTTCGCGGCTCGCCGGGAGATCCTGACCCGGCTGCTCGGGTCGCGGCTCTCGCCGCCGGCCTTCAACATGATCCTCCTCCTCGCCCAGAGGGGCCGGCTCGCGTCGGTCCCGACCGTCGCGGCGGAGTACAAGCGGCTCGTCGATCGCGAGCACGGCGTCGTCAGGGCGACCGTCAGCAGCGCGATCCCGCTCGAGCCGGCCGAGCTCGAGGCGATCGGCGCCCGTGTCCGGGAGATCACCGGCGCGCGGGCGGAGATCGTCACGGTCGCGGACCCCTCGCTCATCGGGGGCCTCACCGTCCGGATCGGCGATCGCCTGATCGATGCCAGCGTGCGGGGGCGCCTGGAGCGGCTCCGCGACCGCATCGTCGTTGGAGCCCGCTGACCCGCCCCACGCCGTGCCGGTCGCCCGCCGGCCAGCCGCCACCGACTGGAGCACCATCCATGGCCATCCGATCCGACGAGATCATCAGCATCATCAAGTCCTCGATCGAGAGCTTCGACGCGACCGCGGAGACGCGCAACGTCGGGACCGTGGTGGAGGTCGGCGACGGCATCGCCCAGGTCTACGGCCTGGAGGCCGCGCTCTACTCCGAGCTCCTGGAATTCCCCGGCGGCGTGTACGGGATGGCCCTCAACCTCGAAGAGGAGACCGTGGGCACGGTCATCCTCGGCAATGCCACGGCCATCAAGGAAGGCGACGTCGTCAAGACGACCGGACGCGTCGTGGAGGTCCCCGTCGGGCCGGAGCTGCTGGGCCGGGTCGTGGATCCGCTGGGCCGCCCGCTCGACGACAAGGGCCCGATCGCGGCGACGAAGACCCGCCCGGTGGAGCGCATCGCCCCCGGCGTCATCGTCCGCCAGGGCGTGGACACGCCGGTCCAGACCGGCATCAAGGCGATCGACGCGCTGATCCCCATCGGCCGCGGCCAGCGCGAGCTGATCATCGGCGACCGGCAGACCGGCAAGACGGCCATCGCGATCGACGCGATCATCAACCAGAAGGGGAAGCGCCTCGTCTGCATCTACGTGGCGATCGGCCAGAAGCTGTCGACCGTCGCCTCGACCGTCGCGACGCTCGAGAAGTACGGCGCGATGGAGCACACCATCGTCGTCGTCGCCGGCGCCGAGGATCCCGCCCCGCTCCAGTACCTCGCCCCGTACGCCGGCGTGGCGATGGGCGAGGAGGTCATGGAGAACGGCGTCGAGGTCCCGGGACAGGGCCTGGTCAAGGACGCCCTGTGCGTCTACGACGACCTCAGCAAGCACGCCTGGGCCTATCGCGAGATGGCCCTGCTGCTGCGCCGTCCACCCGGCCGGGAGGCCTATCCGGGTGACGTCTTCTACCTCCACAGCCGGCTCCTGGAGCGAGCGGCGCGCCTCAACGACGAGCACGGCGGAGGCTCGCTCACGGCGCTCCCGATCATCGAGACGCAGGCCGGCGACGTGTCGGCCTACATCCCGACGAACGTCATCTCGATCACCGACGGCCAGATCTTCCTGGAGACCGACCTCTTCAACGCCGGCCAGCGGCCGGCGCTGAACATCGGCATCTCGGTCAGCCGGGTGGGATCGGCGGCGCAGACGAAGGCGATGAAGAAGGTCGCCGGCCCACTGAAGCTGGACCTGGCCCAGTACCGCGCCCTGGCCGCGTTCGCCCAGTTCGCGTCGGACCTGGACAAGGCCACGCGCGACCAGCTGACCCGGGGCGAGAAGCTCTCCGAGATCGTGAAGCAGCCGCAGTACCAGCCGCTCCCGGTGGAGAAGCAGGTGGCCATCCTGCAGGCGGCCACCAAGGGCGCCGTCGACGACATCCCGACGCCGCGCGTGAAGGAGTTCGAGGCGGGCTACTACCGCTACCTGGAGACCGAGCGGCCGGAGCTGCTGGCGAAGCTGGCGGAGACCAGGGCGCTCGACGACGAGATCGCGAAGGGCCTCGACGACGCCGTCGCGGCCTACCGCGCGAGCTTCCTCGCGTAGCGGACCGGAGCGCAGGAGCGGAGCGTGGCCAGCCAGCGCGACATCCGGCGGCGCATCGGCGCCGTCAAGAACATCAAGCAGATCACGCGGGCGATGCAGTTCGTCGCCGCGTCGAAGCTCAAGCGCGCCCAGGATGCGACGCTCTCCAGCCGTCCCTACAGCGAGAAGATCGACGAGGTCATCGCGGACCTCGCGGCGGTCCTCGACGCCACCCAGGACCCGCTGCTGGCCCACCACGAGCACGGCAAGCGGCTCTTCGTGGTGATCACGACGGACCGGGGCCTGGCCGGCCCGCTCAACACCAACACGGTTCGCTTCGCGGTCAAGGAGATCCTGGAGCACCCGGGCGACCTGGCCGTGGTCACCGTCGGCCGCAAGGGTCGGGACGCGCTGCGGCGGGCGCACCTTCCGCTGGAGGCCCACTTCGCCGGCTTCGGCGATCGACCAAGCTTCGCCGACGTGACGCCCCTCACCCGCCTGATCACCGACGACTTCCTGGCCGGCACCTACGCCCGCATCGACCTCGTCTACCCGCGCTTCATCTCCACGCTGGTCCAGCATCCCGTGCTGGAGCAGATCCTCCCGATCCAGCCCGCCCCCGAGACCCACGGGATTCCCGGCAACCAGTTCATCTTCGAGCCGAACCCGGCCACCGTGCTCCGCCAGCTCCTGCCGCGCTACGTCGCGACGCGCGTCTTCCAGGCCATCCTGGAGACGACGGCCTCGGAGATGTCGAGCAAGATGGTGGCCATGAAGAGCGCCACCGAGAACGCCGAAGAGCTCATCGAGGACCTGACGCTCTCCTACAACAAGGTGCGCCAGGCCAACATCACCCGCGAGATGATCGAGATCGCGTCCGGCGCCCAGGCGCGCTGACGCCGGCAGGAGGCAGACGTACCCATGGCGACCGCCGCACCCGCAGCCATCGGCCGGGTCATCCAGATCACCGGCCCGGTGGTGGACATCGAGTTCCCGCCCGGCCAGCTTCCCGGGATCTACAACGCCGTGGAGATCGTGCGCCCGGGCGTGGACCCGCTGGTCTGCGAGGTGCAGCAGCACCTTGGCAACAACTGGGTCCGCGCGGTGGCCATGACCACGACCGACGGCCTGGCCCGCGGCACCGAGGTGCACGACACGGGCGCCCCGATCAGCGTGCCGGTCGGCGCGCCCACCCTGGGCCGTGTCTTCAACGTCGCTGGGCGACCCGATCGACGGCGCGGGGCCCGTGGACCGGACCCACGTCCTGCCGATCCACCGCCCGGCGCCTGCCTTCGACGAGCAGACCACCGACGTCGAGGTCTTCGAGACCGGGCCTCAAGGTCATCGACCTCATCTGCCCCTTCAAGAAGGGCGGCAAGGTCGGCATCTTCGGCGGCGCGGGCGTCGGCAAGACGGTCATCATCCAGGAGCTGATCCGGAACGTCGCCCAGGAGCACGCGGGCGTCTCGGTCTTCGCCGGCGTGGGCGAGCGCTCGCGCGAGGGCAACGACCTGATCAAGGAGATGACCGACTCGGGCGTCATCACGAAGACGGCCTTCGTCTTCGGGCAGATGAACGAGCCGCCGGGAGCCCGGCTGCGTGTCGGCCTGACCGCCCTGACCATGGCCGAGTACTTCCGCGACGAGGAGGGCCGCGACGTCCTCCTCTTCATCGACAACATCTTCCGGTTCACGCAGGCCGGATCCGAGGTCTCCGCGCTCCTCGGCCGGATGCCCTCGGCGGTGGGCTACCAGCCGAACCTGGCGACGGAGATGGCCGCCCTCCAGGAGCGGATCACCTCCACGACCAAGGGCTCCATCACCTCGCTGCAGGCCGTCTACGTCCCGGCCGACGACTACACCGACCCGGCGCCCGCCACGACCTTCGCCCACCTCGACTCGACGATCCGCCTGGAGCGGAGCATCACCGAGCTGGGCATCTACCCGGCCGTGGATCCGCTGACCTCCACCTCGCGCGTCCTCGACCCGCTCGTGGTGGGCCAGGATCACTACGACGTGGCCCGCGAGACGCAGCGCGTCCTGCAGCGCTTCCGCGACCTCCAGGACATCATCGCGATCCTGGGCATCGACGAGCTGTCGGAGGAGGACAAGGCGACGGTGGCCCGGGCGCGGCGCCTGCAGCGCTTCATGAGCCAGCCGTTCTTCGTGGCGGAGGTCTTCACCGGCCGTTCCGGCGTCTACGTCCCGATCCGCGACACGGTCGCCTCGTTCAGGGAGATCCTCGAGGGCAAGGCCGACGCCCTCCCCGAGCAGGCCTTCTTCCTCGCCGGGACGCTCGACGACGTCCGGGCGAACGCCGAGAAGCTCGCCGGCTAGGAGCGCCAGATGCCCATCCGCCTCGAGATCGTCACCCCGGAGAAGCTGGCCTACAGCGACGACGTCGATTCCGTCATCCTGCCGGGCAGCGAGGGCGAGCTCGGCGTTCTGCCGCACCACGCCCCGCTCCTGTCCATGCTGGGGGCGGGCGAGCTCCGCGTTCGCAAGGACGGCACCGAGGAGTCCTTCGCCATCGTCGGCGGCTTCGTCCAGGTGCGCCCGGACAAGGTCGTGGTGATGGCAGAGACCGCCGACCTCGCCGCGGAGATCGACCTCGAGCGGGCGGAGGAGGCACGCCGCGAGGCCGAGCGCGCCCTCGACGCCGGGTTCGTGGAGCCCGCCGACGTCGCCCAGGCCCGCGCCGCGCTGCAGGTGGCGCTGGTCCGGATCCGGGTCGCGGAGCGGCGTCACCGGGAGGGGCCGCGCCGGCGCGCCTAGCGCCGGCACGGCCGCGCGGCGAAGGAGATGGCGGACGCCCGCCCGTTCCACTGGGAGTTCACGCCGGCTCCCGTCACGCGAGAAGTCTTCCGGGTCGAGGGCGGCCGGCCCCTCTCCGGGACGGTCCACATCAGCGGGGCCAAGAACGCCGCCCTGAAGCTCCTCGCGGCGGCCGTCCTGACCGGCGAGCGCTGCCGCCTCACCAACGTCCCCGAGATCGAGGACGTCCGGGTCATGGCCGAGACGCTGGGGGACCTCGGCGTCGTGGTCGACCACCCGGCGCACGGCGTCTACGAGGTGGCCGCCGGCGACGTCGACTGGCTCTTCGTACCGCTGGAAGCTGCCGCCAAGATGCGCGCCAGCTTCATCCTCTTCGGCCCGCTCCTGGCGCGCTTCGGCCGGGTCATCATCAGCAACCCCGGCGGCGACCGGATCGGGCGTCGCCCGGTGAACCTCCACGTGGACGCGATGCGCGCCCTGGGCGCCGAGATCGAGTATCGCAACGGCTACTACCTGGCCAAGGCGCCCGGCCGCCTCCGGGGCGCGGAGGTGACCTTCCCGTTCGTGTCCGTCATGGGCACCGAGAACGCCATGCTCGCCGCCACGCTGGCCGAGGGCCGCACCGTGATCCGCCCGGCCGCCCGGGAGCCGGAGGTGGACGACCTCGTCGCGTTCCTCCAGAAGATGGGCGCGGCCGTCGAGCGCACCGAGCCCGACACCATCGTGGTGGAGGGGCGGCGGCGCCTGCGGGGCGCGGACCATCGCGTGATCCCCGACCGGATCGAGGCCGGGACGTTCGTCGTGGCCGCGGCGGTGGCTGGCGGGCGGATCACCCTGGAGGGAGCGCCCTGCGAGTTCCTGGGCTCGTTCGTGGAGACCGTCGGGCGGATGGGCGTCCAGGTGGCGTGCGGGCGCGACACGATCGAGGTCGAAGGGCTCCAACCCGGCTCCGGCGCCTACCGGGCCTTCGACGTGGAGACCGGCCCGTACCCGGGGTTTGCCACCGACCTGCAGTCCCCCACGAGCGTCCTCATGACCCGGTGCGGCGGCACGAGCCACGTCCACGAGACCATCTACGAGGATCGCCTCGAGTGGCTCGGCGAGCTGCGCAAGATGGGGGCCGCCGTCGCCATCCTTGATCCTCACCACGCGGAGATCACGGGCCCGGCCAACCTGCGGGGCGCGGAAGTGGTCATCAGCGACCTGCGGGCAGGCGCCTCGCTCATCCTGGGCGCCCTGGCGGCGGACGGAACCTCTACGATCCGCGGGGCACATCACGTTCAGCGCGGCTATGAGAACATCGACCGCAAGTTCCACGATCTGGGCGCCCGTATCGAGCGCCTCCCCGAGCAGGTGAGCACCACTCCTTCATGAAGATCGGCATCGACCTCGGCACGGCCAACGTCCTCGTGTACGTCAAGGGCCGCGGCATCGTCATCCAGGAGCCGTCCGTCGTGGCGGTGAGCGAGGACAACCGGATCGTCGCCGTGGGCGAGGAAGCCCGCGAGATGATCGGACGCACACCCGGCAACATCCAGGCGATCCGCCCCATGAAGGACGGCGTCATCGCCGACTACGTGATCACCGAGGCGATGCTGCGCTACTTCATCGGGCGAGCCCGCAAGGGGACGTTCTCGCTGGGCCGACCCGAAGTGATGATCAGCGTGCCGGCCGGCGTGACGTCGGTGGAGAAGCGCGCCGTCCGCGACGCGGCCCTCAAGGCCGGCGCCCGCGAGGCGTTCCTGATCGAAGAGCCGCTGGCCGCCGCCATCGGGGCCAACGTCCCGATCAGCGGCCCATCGGGAAACCTCATCATCGACATCGGCGGGGGGACCAGCGAGATCGCGGTGATCGCCCTCGGCGGGATCGTGGTCAGCAACAGCCTGCGGGTCGGCGGCAACAGGTTCGACGACGCCATCGCCAGCTACATCCGCAAGAAGTACAACCTGATGGTGGGCGACCGGACGGCCGAAGAGGTGAAGATCGCGGTCGGGACCGCCCTGCCGTTGGAGCGCGAGCTCCAGATGGAGGTCCGCGGCCGGGACCTGATTGCCGGCCTGCCGCGCACGATCCCCATCACCTCGTCCGAGGTGATGGAGGCGATCGAGATGCCGCTGCAGCAGCTCGTCGCGGCCGTGCGCGGGGTCCTGGAGCAGACCCCGCCCGAGCTCTCCTCCGACATCATCGACAAGGGCATGGTCATGTCGGGCGGCGGCGCCCTGCTGCGGAACGTCGACCGGCTCCTGACCCAGGTCACCGGTGTCCCCTGCCACGTCGCCGAGAACCCGCTCAACTGCGTCGCCCTGGGCACCGGCCTCGCCCTCGAGCACTTCGACTTCTTCAAGAAGTCGCTGGTCCAGCAGGTCTGACCGCCCACGATGGCCGACGACCGGGGATTCGACGCGTCGCCGGGCGTCGCCTTCATCGACCTCCACTGCCACACGAGCGCGAGCTTCGACTCGCTCGCCGATCCGCTCAAGGTGGTGCAGGCCGCCCGTAACCGCGGAATCACCCACCTCGCCATCACGGACCATGATCGAATCGACGGCGCCCTGCGGGCGCGCGCCGCGGCGATCCCCGGGGTCACCATCATCGTCGGCGAGGAGGTGAAGACCGCCGGCGGCGACCTGATCTGCGTCTTCCTGGAGGAGGCGATCCCGCCGGGGCTATCGCCCGCCGAGACGATCGCCCGCACCCGGGCGCAGGGCGGCCTCGTGGGGATCCCGCATCCGTTCGACCGCTACCGCGGATCGATGGGCAGGGCGGAGGACGAGATCCGCGCGCTGGTCGATCTCGTCGACTGGGTCGAGGTCTACAACGCCCGGGTCGTCTTCCGCGAAGGCAACGAGCAGGCCGCCGAGCTCGCCCGGTCGACCGGGATCGCGGGCGTCGCCGTCTCCGACGCCCACTCCACCCTGGAGGTGGGCGTGGCGGCGACGCGCCTCGAAGGCGACCCGTCCACGCCGGCGGGGCTCCTGGCCGCGCTGCCGTCGGCCAGCCTGGTCCCGGGCCGCGCGTCGTACTACGTCCGGGCCATCACGCCGCTGGCCAAGCTGGTCCAGCGCGCCCGCGGCCGCGGCAGGGTCGTCCCGGCCGCGACGGAGGACCCGGGATCGACCTCCGGTGACGGCCAACCGTGACCTCCGCGACGCCGCCCCCTCCCACGCCCCCGGCCGTGCCCACGTCCCCGGCCGTGCCCACGCCCCCATCCGCGACACCGGCCCACGAGGTCATGCCCGAGCAGATGTCGCTCGGGAGGCGCCTGCGCCAGCCGCGGACGTGGATCTCGATCGCCGTCCCGCTCGCCGTCATCATCGTCTTCGTGGCGCTCAACTGGCGCCAGCTGGAGAAAGTCCCGGCGCTCATCGCGGCGGCCAACCCGGCCCTCGTGCTGGCCGCGTTCGTCGTCTACTACCTGGGCTTCCCGCTGCGCGGGTACCGCTGGGCTCTGCTCCTGCGGGGGACCGGCTTCTACTGCCCCACGAAGGACGCCACGGAGATCATCTTCCTGTCCTGGCTGGTGAACTGCGTCGTCCCCGCCAAGCTCGGCGACGTGTACCGCGCCTATCTCCTCAAGATCAACAGCGACGCGTCGCTCTCCCGGACCTTCGGGACCGTCTTCATCGAGCGCTTCCTCGACCTCTTCGTCATCGTCATCATGGGCCTCGCGGCAGGGTTCTGGAGCTTCCGCGGCGGGCTGCCGCCGGGGATCCAGGTGGTGGCGGCGCTCGGCGTCGGGGTGATGATCACCCTGGCCCTGATCCTGCTCTTCCTTCGCAACGCCGGGGCCCGCGTGCTCGCCGCCCTCCCGCTGCCGCGCAAGGCGCGGATCCTGGAGCTCTACGAGCGCTTCGAGGAGGGCGTCTTCGGGGCGATCGGGATGCGCGCGCTGCCGCGCCTGCTGATCCTCACCGGCCTCATCTGGATGACCGAGGCGCTGCGCCTCTGGTTCGTGGTCCAGGCGCTTGCCTTCCCGGGTGTCTCGCTGGGCCTGTCGGGGGCGGTCTTCGTCGCGCTCATCGGGTCGCTCCTGACCGCGGTCCCGCTCACGCCCGCCGGGCTCGGCATCGTCGAGGCGGGGATCATCGGCGTCCTGACGTTCGTCTACCACGTCCCGATCGCCGAGGCGACCGCGATCGCCCTCCTGGACCGCGTGATCAGCGTCTTCTCGGTGATCGTCCTCGGCTCCATCGCCTACGTGATCTCGCCGAAGCCCCGCGGCGAGGGGCGCATCCCGCCGGCTCCCGAGGGGTTCCCCACGAGAGCCTGACCTCGGCGCCGGCGCGACCCCGGGACGTCGGTGCCCGCGCGTCCACATGGTCGTCCGGTCGCGTCCAGGTGCGTTCGGTACTCCGCCTTCCGGGCGGCCATGACCGGCAGTACGAACGGGTCATGGTTCCGGAATGCGCCGCTCTCGATAGTTGGCCCACGCGGACGTGCCGCGAGGATCCCATGGAGCGCCCACCGGGAATGACTGAGCAGAACGGCCGGCCCTTCAACGAGTGGCTGCGCGCACAGCTCAAGGCCAAGAAGATGTCCCAGCGCCAGCTGGCGCAGGCTTCGGGCGTCGACCACTCCACCATCTCCCGGCTCGTGCGCGGCGACCGCACCCCGTCGCTGGGCACGGCCACCAAGCTGGCGCGCGGCCTGCGCGAGCTCCGCGACGACGCCGACGCGCCGCTCTACCTGGGGCTGGTCTCCAGCGGTGCGACCGTGAACCCGACCGCCCGGGTCGAGTACGCCCTGCGAGGGGACGATGCCCTCGGCGAGCCACAGGTGCGCCAGATCATGGAGTACTACCTCGCCGTTCGGATGCGGCGATATGCGCGGCCCGTGAACGCGGTTCGGCGCCCGGGCATGCCCGATCACGCGATCGTTCGCCCGTCACCCACGCCGCTCGCCTCTGTCGTCGGGCTTCCGACCGATCGACGCGTCGCGACCGGCAGACCGGCATCCATGCTTGGCAGGCGCCCGCCGGGGAGGCCATAGCCAACTCAGACGACCGTCCCGGGAGCACCCTCCTCTCCCGGGTCTCGGGGAAGCGAACGCCGGCGTTCTGGGGCGCCGGCGTTCGCTCGTGCCGTCGGGGGCCGGGCTCAGCGCCCGGCGATCTCGTAGATCGAGATCCAGCGGCCGGGCGCCGCCAGGAAGCGCGTCACCAGCGGTCCCGGTTGGATCCCGAGCTCGGCCAGGCGCGCTTCCTCCGCGGGACCCTGGCAGGCGATGCCCACGACCGTCTCGAAGAGCGCGTCGCACAGGACGGTGACCCGGCTGGCGTCGGTCGGCGCGACCGGCGGGCTGCCCAGGATCGTGATCGGGTAGTCGACCGCCGTCGTCTTCTTGAACTTCGGCACGCCGGCGATCGCACTCGGCTGGGCGCCGTTCACCGCCACGACGTGCTGGCCCGCCTGCAGCCCTGCCGGCCAGCCTCCGTCGGCATTCACGGCGGGCAGCGGTACCAGCAGCAGGTTCCAGGCCGCGATCGCGGCGACGAGCGCGGCGACGACGACCCGGCCGGCCAGCGTCCGCCACAGGATCCCCGCGCCCAGGCCCAGCAGGCCGAAGACGAGAGGGTCGAGCGCGAGGTGGTAGTGGTCGACGTAGAGCGGCGTCACCTGGGCCAGCCACGGCGCCCCGACGACCAGCACGGCGATTCCCAGCGCCAGTCCCAGGCCGAGCATCCTGCCCTCGGCGGCGTGGCCGGATGACCGGCGGGCGCTCAGCGCCCCAGCCCCGACGACCAGGGCCGCGGCCAGGGTGGTCGCCGGCAGCCACAGGAGCACGTCCCGCACGAGGGGAACCGAGAGGATCCGGAACGGGACGAACACCGCGCGGATCGCCCACGGCGGGGCCTCGTCCGTTGCCAGGCCGCCCCGCGCTTCCAGGACGCCCCGAAGCTCGGAGAACCCGGTCGTCAGCTCGTGCACCAGGAGCGGCACGAAGGAGGCGGCGACGATCGCGACGGCCACGCCGATCCAGACGGTCGTGCGGCGATCCCGCCGGCGCAGCTCGGCGACCGCGATGACGGCCATCGGCGCCAGGAGCGCCCAGGCCAGGACGTGGGACTGGGCGGCAACGACGAACCCGATCGCCGCGACGGCCCACCAGCGGGGGTTGCCCCGTCGGGCCTGGAGCGCCGCCGCGACGGCCAGCGCCGCGCCAGGGGCCACGAAGGCCGGGTTCCAGAGGCGCACCGAGGCGTCCACCATCTGGGCCGAGACGATCACCAGCAGGCCGGCCACGGCCGCCCCGAGCCTGCTCCCGCCGGCCGCCCGCACGAGCCACCAGGTGAAGCCCACGGTCGCGATGCCGCCGAGGGCGATCCCGAACGTCACGGCCGTCGGGTCGTCTCCGCCGGTCGGAAACGCGAACAGCGCGCCGAGGTAGTAGAAGACCGGGCCGTGGTGGAGCCCACCGGTCGACGTCGGCGCGCCAAGGAGCGTCAGCTGCCCGTTCACGATCGCGCGGATCGCCAGCATCTGCTCACCCTGGTCCGTGTCCCATGGCCCCCGCGTGGCCAGGTCCGGGAGGCGCAGCAGGGCCGCCAGCCCGAGGAGCGCGAGCACGACCACGACGTCGAGGGCGCGACCCTGGAGGCGCCCGACCCGGACCGTGCCCGCCATCATGCCGCGGGCGTGCGGGCGCGCGCGCCGCGCAGCTCGAACGCCTCCGGCGGGAGCGGATCCAGCTCCTCACCCGCCGCGAGGCGGCGCGCGCGGTCCATGTTCACCGCGTCGTAGCCCTCGTCCATGCCCGGCGTCTCGAGATAGTAGGCAACGTGCGCCAGCGCAGGGTGCGACAACAGGCGCCCGAGGCCCGCGCCTCGGCCCATCTCGCCCGCCCCAAGGTGCTGGTGGCGGTCGAGGTTGGAGCCGCGGCCGGCCTTGGAGTCGTTCAGGTGGATCATCACCAGGCGCCGAAGCCCGATCCGCGCGTCGACCTCGGCGACGAGGGCGTCGACGCCGTCGGGGCCGGCGACGTCGTGGCCCGCTCCCCAGAGGTGGGCGGTGTCGAGGCACAGCGCCAGGCTGGCCTCGGGCACGCCGCGCGCGGCGGCCGCCTCGAAGATCGCCGCCAGCTCCTCGATGGTGGCCCCGATCCCGTCGCCGCTGCCGGCCGAGTTCTCGAGGACGAGCACGGGCAGCGCCGGCGTGCTGCCGTCGAGGCGCCCCGCCGGATCCTGCACGAGGACTCGGGCGAGGCCCTCGGCGATCCGGGAGACCCCGAACGCGACGCCGGCACCCTTGTGGCTCCCGACGTGGACGTTGACGAACCGCGCCCCGTAGTCGGGGGCCACCGCCACCTCGTGGGCCAGGAGCGCGATCGACTTCTCGAACAGGTCGTCGGCCGGGCCTGCGAGGTTCACGAGGTACGACGCGTGCACGGCGACCGGCCCGATGGCGAGGGCGGTCAGGCGCTCGCGGAAGGCCCCCAGCTCGGCAGGCGGCTCGGCGCGCCGCTTCCATGCCGTCGGGTTGTCGACGAAGACCTGGAGTGCATCCGCCCCGATGGCGTGGGCGCGCTCCACGGCACGGACCATCCCGTCGCCCAGGGGCAGGTGAGCCCCCAGCGGGCGGCCGTCGGGGAGCGCTGGTCGCCGGGGAGCGACGCCGGCGCCAGGAGCGCGGCCGGGAGCTCCTGATGGCGCGCGGTCGGGAGCTCCTGCAGGCGCGCGGCGCGAGGGTGACATCGTGCCGGCATCGTACCTTCCGGCCCGGCGAGAGATCCGTGTGCCCCGCAACGGGACCGGGCGATCCTCAGCCCCTGGCGGCCGACTTCGAGCCTCGACCCGGCGTGTAGGTCCCGGCCACGATCGGCTCGATCAGCCCGTAGTCGCCGTCCCGGCGCAGGTAGACGAGGTTGAGGCGCTCGTTCTCGGCGTTGACGAAGATGTAGAACGCATGCCCCAGCGTCTCCATCTCGGCGATGGCGTCTTCCTCGAACATCGGCTCGATGGCGAACCGCTTCGTCTTGACGACGCGCCGCTCGCGACCCGCCTCGGCGGTGCCATCCGCGATCCGGGCAAGGATCTCCTTCTCCTGGGGCGCGCGCGCCCGGACCCGGGGCTTCTCACGGTGATCGACGGCCTGCCGCTCGACCTTGTCGACGACCTCGTCGATCGCAGCCTCCCAGGTTGACCCATCCGCCCGCCCGCGGAGCGCCTGGCCGTCGATGTCGAGGGTGACATCCGCGATTCGCAATTCGTCGGCGCTCCGGTGGTGTTCCACGGACAGCTCGATGATCGCGTCGGTCCGGTCGTCGAGGAAGCGCTCCAGGCGCCGCATCTTCCGTTCGGCGTAGTTGCGCACGGAATCCGGGACGTCCATGTTCTTGCCCTTGACGATCGTCCTCACGGCAGACCTCCAGGGTGCGCGCGGGCCGGCCGATCCGCGGGACGCGGCGTCCGGCTGCAGCCCGTTCCGTCGAGTATAGGGCCGCCTCCCGGCGACTTCGCCCGCCAGGGTGCCGTCAGGCCTCCCGGGCTACCGTGAGCGCCGAGACCGCCACGGCGCCGGAGCGCAGCAGCGCCTCGGCACATGCAGCGAGGGTCGCGCCGGTGGTGACCACGTCGTCGACCAGGACGACCCAGCGACCCCGAACGGTCGAGGTCCAGGCGGGAGCCACGGCGAAGGCGGCCGCGACGTTCGAGGCCCGCCGATCCCGCCCCAGCTCGAACTGGGGCGCCGTCGCGCGGTCGCGGCGCAGTGCCGGCGTGGCCGGGAGCCCCAGCGACTCGGCGGCGGCGCGTGCCAGCAGCTCCGCCTGGTCGTAGCCTCGGGCGGCTCGCCGTGCTGCGTGAACCGGGACGTGGACGAGGACGTCCCCCCCGACGCAGGCCTCCCTCCAGCGTGCCGCCGCCGCCGCGCCGAGAGGACCGGCGAGGCGGCGCTCGCCGGCGTACTTGAGGGCATGCAGGGCGTCGCGGGCAATGCCTCCGTACGGAGCGCACCACTCGAGCTGGACCAGCGGAAGCGGCACGTCGGACGGCATCCCCATCATGATCCCGGCCGGAACGCCGGCCCGGGCGGAGAAGGCACGCGCGCAGGCGGCGCAGAGGGCCGTTCCCTCCCGGCGGCACCCGACGCAGCTCGCCGGGAACGCGAGGTCGAGGAGCCGGCCCGGCAGCGCTGCGGCGTGCACCGACAGGGGGATCTCGAGGCCGGCCATGCACCCAGGATGGCGGATCCGGCTCAACCGCGGCGCATCCGTGACTTACTCGCCGCGGCTCATTCGCCGCTTGCCGGAGACACGCCCGGCGCTCACTCGCCGCGGTCGATGGCATCCAGCCGGACAAGATCGCCGACGACCGTCGCCGAGGCCGTCGCGGCGCCCGCCGCGACTTCCAGGCAGCCGTCCGCTCCGCGCGCCCACCAGACCACCCCGATCCACGGGCGCAGCCTCGCTCGAACCGCCACGACACGCCGGGCTCCGTCGGCGTCGGGCTTCGCGAGGAAGACCACGTCGATCGGGAAGCGCATGAACAGCATGTGGATGCTCGACGCCGGGCGGAGCCAGAGTCCGCCGCCCGGGGGCAGCGCGGAGCGACCCATCAGCCCCATGAAGCGGCCGCCGAACGACTCGGCGATCTCCAGGGTCTCCGCGACGACGGAGCCTCGCGTCTCGTTGCGGGCACGCAGGCGGCGTTCGCCGCCAGGGCTCACGGGATCCCCTGCGCTCGGCGGAGGACCGGTCACCGGTCGGTGACCCGCAGCCTGTGGCGTCGTGCGGGGGAGCCGGCGGCCCTAGCTGCCCGGCCCGTTCGGCCCGCCCAGGTTCTTCATGATCAGGATGATCGCGGGGCCCAGGATGACGATGAAGAGCGAGGGGAAGATGCACCCGACGAGCGGGAAGAGCATCTTGATCGGCGCCTTGGCGGCCATCTCCTCGGCTCGCTGGCGACGCTCGATGCGGAGCTGCTCGGACTGCACCTGCAGCACCTTGCTGATCGAGACACCCAGCTGCTCGGCCTGGATGATCGCGCCGATGAAGTTGGTGAGGGCCGGCACCTCGGTGCGCGGGACGATGTCACGCAGGGCATCGCGGCGCGCCTTGCCGACGCGGACTTCCGCCAGCGCCCGGCGGAACTCGTCCACCAGGGGACCCTGCATCTTCTCCACCACCTTGCCCAGAGCGGCGTCGAAGCCGAGGCCGGCCCGGACGGAGATCGTGAGCAGGTCCAGGGCGTCCGGGATCTGCAGGATGATCGAGTGCTGGCGCGCCCGGACCCTGCGGCTGAGCCAGAACTCCGGGGCGATGTAGCCGACCGCCACGCCGGCCACGCCGAGACCGATCGCCAGCACGATCCCGGTGTTCAGCAGGAAGAAGAACAGCAGGAAGAACAGGATCCCGAAGACGACCGCACAGATCGCCTTGATGCCCAGCCAGTCGCCGATCCGGAGGTCTCCGGGGTTGCCGGCCATGGCGAGGCTCTTCTCGGTCCGCGACGTGAAGGACGACGAGGTGTAGCGCGACACCGTGCCGGACAGGCGCCCCACCAGCGGCCGGACGGTCCGCTCGTAGAACGGCTGCTGGAGCTCCAGCTCCTCCAGGTTCTTGGCCTGCATGGAGCCGAGCTGGGTCAGGCGGGCCTGCACCGGGTCGACGTTGGAGGACCCTGCCAGGCCGATCGCCACGAAGAGGATCGCCAGGGCGGCGGCGCCGGCGATGACGAAGGGGAGCGCGGACTCCATGTCCTAGACCTCGATGTCGACGATGCGCCGGATGATCATGAAGCCGACGAACATCATGATCCCGCCGATCGCAATGAGGACGATTCCTGCCGGGATGCCGAAGATGGCGACGTCGGGGTCGAGCATCGGCTGCAGGAAGCCCGGGGCGATCAGGAAGAGGAAGCCTGCAAGGGCGATCGGGAGGAAGGCGACGACGTAGCCCGACATCCGCTGCTGTGCGGTGAGCGTGCGGATCTCCCCCTTGATCCTGACGCGCTCGCGGATCGTGAACGCGATCGAGTCGAGGATCTCGGCGAGGTTGCCGCCGACCTGGTACTGGATGGAGATTGCGGTGACCATCAGCTCCAGGTCGTCCGAGCGCACGCGACGGACAAGGTTCTCCAGGGCGGTCTCGAACGGCAGGCCAAGGTTGACCTCGCGGATGACCCGCGCGAACTCCGTCGAGATCGGCGGCCGCGCCTCGCGCACCACCAGCTCGATGGCCTGGAGGAAGGACGAGCCGGCCCGCAGGGCGTTGGCGATGAGGGTGATCGTGTCGGGCAGCTGCTTGTTGAACTGGTTGAGGCGCTTCCCCTGGCGCCGCCGGACATACCAGCGCGGCAGCATGAAGCCGACCACTGCTCCCACGATCAGGAGAATCGGATTCTGGAGCGCCGGGAAGGCGAACCCGGCGAGGTACATGACCACCGGGATGCCGACGACCAGGCCGACCCAGATGAACAGGTACTCGCTGACCTTCAGCTTCAGGTCGGCGCGGGCGATCTCGCGGGCGATGTTGGTCGCGAAGTCGCGCTGCTCCACGGCCTTGTTGAGCTGCGCGATCGCGGCGCTCTGCGAGATGAGGTCGCCCAGCGACGCGCTCGCCGTGTCGGCCTTCTTGGTGTCCTGGCGCCCGGACGCGTAGCGCTCGAGGCGCGCGCTCACGCCCGTCCCGCTGCTGCCGGAGGCGATCCCGACGGCGATCAGGAGGATGGCGACCGCCGCGACGGCGGCGACGAGAATGGTCAGCGGCACGGCATGTCCTCCCGCCCGCTAGTAGACGAAGCCGAAGAGCCCGGGCGGCAGGTGGATCCCCATCACCTCGAACTTCTCGACGAACTTCGGGCGGATCCCGGTCGGCTTGAGCCGGCCCTGGATCTTCCCCTCGACGACACCCGTCTGCTCGAAGACGAACACGTCCTGCATCACGATCACGTCACCTTCCATCCCCTGGACCTCGGTGATGTTCGTGATGCGCCGGGTGCCGTCCTTGAGGCGGGCCTGGTGGACGATGAGGTCGACCGCCGACGCGACCTGCTCGCGGATGGCCCGCAGCGGGAGCTCCACGCCGGCCATGAGGACCATCGTCTCGAGGCGCGACAGCATGTCGCGCGGGCTGTTGGCGTGGCCGGTCGACATCGAGCCGTCGTGGCCGGTGTTCATGGCCTGGAGCATGTCGAGGGCCTCGCCCGAACGGCACTCCCCGACGATGATCCGATCGGGCCGCATGCGCAGGGCGTTGCGCACGAGCTCGCGGATCGGGATCGCGCCGCGGCCCTCGATGTTGGCCGGCCGGGACTCCAGCGTGACGACGTGCTCCTGGCGGAGCTGCAGCTCGGCGGCGTCCTCGATCGTGATGATCCGCTCGTCGTTCGGGATGAACGAGGAGAGGACGTTGAGGGTGGTGGTCTTGCCCGAGCCGGTTCCGCCGGAGACGAACAGGTTCAGGCGGGCCTCCACGCACGCCTTCAGGAAGTCGAACATCTCGGGCGTCGCGGTCCCGAAGCGGATCAGGTCGTCCACCGTGAAGGGTGAAGCGGCGAACTTCCGGATCGTGATGACGGGCCCGACGAGCGAGAGGGGAGGGATGATTGCGTTGACGCGGGAGCCGTCGGTGAGGCGGGCGTCGACCATCGGCGAGGACTCGTCCACGCGGCGGCCGATCGGGGCGATGATCCGGTCGATGATCCGCATGACGTGATCGTCGTTCTGGAAGACGACGTTCGTGAGCTCGAGCTTGCCGTTCCGCTCGATGTAGACCTGGCGCGGGCCGTTGACCATCACCTCGGTGATCGACTCGTCGCGCAGGAGCGGCTCCAGCGGCCCGAGGCCGATGATCTCGTCGGTGATCTGCTCCAGCATCCTGACCCGCTCGGCGCGGGTCAGGGCCAGGCCCTCCTCGTCGATGACCTTGCCGAAGATCTCCTCGATCTGGCGGCGGACCTCGACCTGGTTGGAGAGGTCGAGCTTCGGATCGAGGTCGGAGATGACGCGGCTCTGGATCCGGAACTTGACGTCCCGGAACGACTCGCGGACGGGCGTGGTGGGCAGCATCCGCTGCGCCGGTGCCAGGACAGGGGCGCCGCCCGCCGGGGCGCCCGGACCTGCCGGTGCCGGCGCACCTCCCGGCGCGGGTCCCGGGCCGGCTCCGCCGGGCCTGGCGCTCTCGATTCGCTTCAGCAGGGACATCGTCCAACCAACCCTTCAGGCTCCCGGAGGAGAGCTCTCATCGACCGGCTACCGCCACGCGAAGAGCGACTTCTTGGGCGCCGTCTTCCGCGCGTCGGCAGGCGCGGCCTCCGGCGCTCCCAGGAGCGCTCGGGCGAGGCGCAGGACGTCCTGGGACACCTGCGCCTCGCGGTTGCTCACGAAGAAGGGCACGCCCCGGTTGAGGGCGTACACCACGCTTCGACCGTCGCTGACCACCATGTGATCGACCTTCCGGCCGATCGAATGCTCGACGTCCGCGACGCGGATGCCGAGCGCCGAGTCGGCGCGGTTGAGGACCAGCTCGATCTTGTCCTGGGGGTATCCCAGCTGGTCGGCAACCTCCAGGAAGAGCCGCATGTTCTTGATGCTCGTGATCTCGAGCGTGAGGACGGTCAGGATGAGGTCGGCCGAATCCAGGACGGCGAGGGTCGAGTCGCTGAACGCGGCCGCGCAGTCCACGATCACGACGTCGCTCCTGGACCGGAGGACGTCGAGGACCCGCCGGATGGCCGAGGGGGTGACCAGCTCGGCCATCTCGGGAGACGGCGGCGCCAGGAGCACCTTGAGGCCCGTCGAATGGGTGATCACGAAGGTGTCGAGGGACTCGGGCTCCCCGCCGGCCTCCAGCTCGGGGACCAGGTCGGCGATCGACTTGTTCTTGGGGTTGAGGTTGAGCAGGACGCCGACGTCGCCGAACTGGAAGGAGCCGTCCACGAGGACGACCTCGCTGCCGGCCTCCGAGGCGGCGGCGACCGCCACGTTCACCGCGATTGTCGTGCGCCCGACGCCGCCCTTGGGACTGAAGACGGCGACGACGCGCCCCGGCTCGTGGGCCGCCACGGGCGCGCGGCTCTCGGCGACCGGGACCGCCATCCGGCCGAGCTTCTCCCGCTCCCGCTGGTAGACCTGGCGGATCGAGGCCGTCAGCTCGTCCGAGCTGAAAGGCTTGACCAGGAACTCGCGGGCCCCGGCCAGCATGGAGCGGCGCAGGTAGTCGGCCTCGCCCTGCACGGACATCATCACGACCGCCGCCGACGGGACGCGCGCCATCAGGAGCTCCGTGGCGGTGATCCCGTCCATCTCGGGCATGTTGATGTCCATGACGACGACGTCCGGGAGCATGCGCAGCCGCCATCTCCAGCGCTTCGGCGCCGGATGCGGCCGCTCCGACGACCTCCACGTCCTTCTCGAAGCCGAGAAGCTTGGTGAGATGGTCGCGCGTCTCCGGGATGTCGTCGACGATCAGGACGCGGATCTGGTCGGTCATCGGCCGGTTGGCCTTCGCCTCGATTGGATGGATGGACTGG
Source organism: uncultured Chloroflexia bacterium (assembly GCA_963776285.1). GTDB lineage: Bacteria > Chloroflexota > Limnocylindria > Limnocylindrales > CSP1-4 > CTSoil-043. The sequence goes on along the minus strand of CAVZLW010000007.1, from coordinate 419,372 downwards.
GTGGCGTGGTCGGTCCGGCGGGGGCGGCCGCGCGGCTCGCCCCCGCAACGCAGGTGCCTACTTGGTCTTCGGCACCACGGTCTCGACGACCTCCGGCGGGATCACCGCCCACTTGTCGACGAGCTGGCGGAGCGTGATGCCGGTGGTCTCGTCGTTCGGCGCTTCCTTGTCCAGCGGGGAGCGCAGGACGAGCGTGATCGTGCCGTCGATCTGGCCGAACCGCAGGACCTCGGCCTCCTGGTCCGACACCGACAGGATGACGATCTGGGTCTGCCCGTTGAGGGTGGGCGTCGTCGTGGACCCGGTGCCCTGGTTCGTCGTGTCCGTGGTCGTCGGCGGCGGCAGGAGGGTCCCGACGACCTCCGAGTTCTGGATGATCGCCTTGACCGACGTCGAGTTGATGCCGGGCACGATGGTGATCTGCTTGGTCACGGGGTCCGTGGTCACGACGGGGAACTTGTCGGTGCCCGAGATGCCGATCACCACGTCCACCCGGTCGCCGGGCTTGACGAGCGTGCCGACACCCGAGACCTGGTCGACCTGGACGGCCATCGCGCGATGGCCGGTGCCCAGCAGGCGGGCGACGTCCGGGTTCACGGTCGTCGCCGAGAACACGTTCGCGTCGATCAGCTGGTTCTTCTGGAGCTCGGTCGTGACCGTGCGGCCGATGACCTCGCTCGTGAGCGTGTACGAGCCGGCGGGCTTGTCCGCCGTCTTGACGTCGTTCGTGGTGACGAGGTCGGCCGTCAGGGTGGTCCCGATCGGGACATCCGCCGCGGCGACGACGACCGTCGTCTTCCCGGCGTCCGGCGCGGCGCCGCCGCCTCCCCCGCCGAGGACCAGGATGATCCCGACGAACGCGACCGCCGCCAGGAAGAGGCCGATCAACAGGATCAGGCGATTGCTGCGCTTCAAGGTTGGTCTCCCAGCTGCCGTGTGACAGGCGGCACCACTCTAGCACCGGCCAAGGGCCGCGCGACTATACAAATGGGCTAGGACCGTTGGGAACAAATGGAAGGATTTGCCGCACGAGCCCTCTCGGATGCACGCGCTCTCCGCGGCGGCGCCAAAGCGAGAGATACCGGCCGCCTGGGGCGGCCGGTATCGATATCAGATGGAGGTGCCGATCGTGCTGATGTAGCCGGAGACGGTGGTGCCAAAGAACGTCAGGCCGACGATGCAGACGATGACGACGAGGACGAGGATGAGTGCGTATTCGACGAGGCCCTGGCCGTCCTGGCGATTCTTGGGCTCAGTCCGCCGGCACCGGCGTGGTGCCGGATCCATTGGTGATGCTCCCCGCTGGAGCCCCCGACGGGGCGGCGATGAGAACGGGCCGCCGGGGGCTCCCGGCGGCCCGTTCCACCGTTCGGCGGCTAGACCGAGTTGCCGACCGTCGACAGGATCTTCGAGACCTGGCCGCCCAGGAAGATCAGGGCCACGATCGCCACGATCGCGATGAGCGCGAGGATCAGCGCGTACTCCGCGAGACCCTGGCCCTCCTCGTCGCGATCCAGAAAATACGAGATGAGTCCGGACAGATACGCCATGGTGTGGTTACCTCCTTTCCTCGAGAGTCCCCCGCGACCGGCGGGAGCTGGATGGGGTCACCGCGACCCCGGGATGATTTCGTCCGCCGTGCCGGCCGGCCCGATGCGGGCTGGTCCGGAACCTGCGGCACCTGCACGGTAGGGCTGCCCCGGAAGGGGTGTCAAGTCCCGGAGGACCCTTGGATGGTGCGCCGCGGCCCCGCCTGGGCCAGGTTCGGCGCCCCCGGAAGTCGGCTCCACCGGAAGACGGCGATGCCGGGTCCTCGGGGACCCGGCATCGCGCCTGTCACGTGAGGGGGTCGGTGGCTAGACCGAGTTGCCGACCGTCGACAGGATCTTCGAGACCTGGCCGCCGAGGAAGATCAGGGCGACGATCGCGACGATCGCGATGAGGGCGAGGATGAGGGCGTACTCCGCGAGTCCCTGCCCCTCCTCGTCCCGGTCGAGGACGGAGAGGACGTAGTTGATGAGCGCCATGAAGGCCTCCAGAGTATGAGTGCGCACACCCCGAGATTGGGGCAACACGGAGGCTACGTCGGCGCGACCGCCGCCGCCACTCACCACTTCGTACGGCGGGACACCGGTACGTTTGGCGGCCCGTCACGAAAGGGCAAGGCCGGCGAGCACCTGCCCCGCCTTGTCCACCTCCGTGCCGATCATGCTCAGGACCCAGGCCAGCTGGGGTCTCAGGAAGACCAGCACGGCGACGGCGACGAGGGCAGCGAGGGCGAGGATCGCCCCGAACTCCACCAGCCCCTGGCCCGTGCCATGGCGGGCGCCCAGGGCCGGGCTGCCCGGCCGGCGGGGATCCCCGGTCACGCGTCCGGCGGCGGCGCCGGGAGTGGGAAGCGCGCGGTCACGCCGCGGCCGTCGGCGCTGAACTCGACCCTCCCGCCGACCGTCGCGGCCCGCTCGGCGATCTCGCGCCGGATGGTCGGCGTGAGCCAGGCCACGAGTCCGATCGCGGCCGCGCGGGCCCGCCGCTCGTCGACCATGGCGCGCAGCGCGTCCGGCATGTCGGGTCGCGGAGCCTCCTCGGCGGCGTCCGCCGAAGCCGCGTGGATCGCCCGGACGGCGACCTCCAGCTCCGCGCCCCAGTCCAGGAGCATCGTCACCTTTTCCGGGCCGCCGTTCGCCAGCCCGGCGACCGCGTCGTCGGTGACGCGGAAGACGGCGCTCTCCAGCTCCATCGACAGGCGTCGATCCGTCCCCATCGACTCGAACTCGATGAGCACCTGGGCCCGCCGGCTCCGGTCACGGGCGACGCGCCGGAGCGTCGGGACCAGGCCCAGGTCGTCGAGGACCATGGGGCGCACGTCGAAGATGAACGTCTTCGTCGCCTCCAGCGTCCGCTGCACCATCGCCGTCAGCTCGCCAACCTCCGCGCGCGCCGTCACCGGGTCGCGGTCGAGCAGGCGCTCCACGATCTGGGCCTGGAGGACGATGTTCGTGAGGCTCTGGGCCGGCCCGTCGTGCATGGCCCGAGCGATGTCGCGACGCAGGTCCTCCTGGGCGGCGAGCACGACCCGGCCAAGCGCGGGCGTCATCGCCCCGGTCGGGATGCTGCCCGCGAACACGCCCGCTCCGTCGGCCGGGGCCGTTCCCGGCGACTCGACCTCGCCGGGTGGTGCCGCCAGATCCCCGGCGAGCCCGCCGACGGCCTCGCGGATTCGCGCCAGGCCGTCGCGGTAGCGGGCCAGCGTCTTCTGCTTGCCGGTCAGGACGTCCAGCTGGGCTTCCATGAGGGTGGCCCGCCTCGTCACCGTCACGAGCTGGGCATTCGCCTCGGCGAGCTCCGCGGGCGCAGCCTGGTTCCCGAGCGCGGCCAGACGCTCGGCGGCCTGGACCCGCTTCTGCTCGTGACGCGCCGCCTCGGTGCGCGACTGGCCCACGAGCATGTCGATCTCGTCGAGCTCCCGGGCCAGCCCCTCCAGGTCGCGATCGAGCGTCGCTGCGAGCGCCGCCGCCGAGCCCGGCGCCGCGGGTGGCGCGGGCGTGCCGGGGGCCGGGGACGCGGCGGGGTCGGCGGGCATGACGGACGATCAGTCCTCGGGCATCCGGATCCAGCCCTGGCGCATCGCGTACACGACGGCCTGGGTTCGATCGTTCACGGCGAGCTTCCGCAGGATCGAGCTCATGTGGTTCTTCACCGTCTGCTCGCTGATGGAGAGCTGGTACGCCACCTGCTTGTTGGTCATGCCCTGGGCGATGTTGTCCAGGATCTCCACCTCGCGAGGGGACAGCGGAGCGAAGACGGGCGCCGCCTCCTGGCCGTAGATCGCGAGCTCCCGGAACTCCTTGAGCACCCGCGAGGCGACCGCCGGCTTGGCGAAGACCTTGTCGTTGATGAGGAACTCGCCGTTCGCCACGCGCCGGATGATCGTGACCAGGTCGTCGGGACCGACGTCCTTCAGGATGAAGGCGGCGGCACCCGCGCGGATCGCCTGGAAGAGCGCCTCCTCGTCCTCCTCGGGCGCCAGGATGATGATCCCGGTCGCGGGAAGGTCGCGCTTGACCCGCTGGGTCGTCTCGATCCCACCCGGAGCCGGCAGCGACAGGTCCATGAGGATGATCGAGGGGTCGGTCTCGAGCGCCGCGTCGTGGGCCGACCGGCCGTCGTCGGCCTCGCCCACGATCTCGAAATCGGGCTCCCGCTCCAGGATTGCCCGCATGCCGACGCGGACGAGGGCGTGGTCATCGACGAGCAGGATCCGGATCTGCTCTCCGTTGCCCCGTCGGTCGGGGCCACCCCGCCTGCGGTCCTGCCCTGAGTAGGTCATGCGCTGCCTCCTCTCTCGCCGACGGGGATGTCGAGCACGACGACGGTCCCGCCGGCGGGCCGCGAACGGATCTCGAAGGTGCCGCGGACGAGCTCCGCCCGCTCTCGCATGAACTGCAGCCCGAAGGTGCGCCGCCCGGGCGCGTTCACCGTCTCGGTGTCGAAGCCTCGGCCATCGTCGCGGGCCTCGAGGATCCAGTGGTCGTCGACGAGCCGGGTGGCGATCCAGGCGTGGCGGGCGCCGGCGTGCTTGCGGACGTTCTGGAGCGACTCCTGGAGCACCCGCAGGACCACGACCTGCTCCGCGTCGCCCAGCACGGCGGCAGGCGCCTGCAGCTCGAGCTCGATCGTCACGCCGTTCAGCGCGGTGAGCGTGTCGGCGGCCTCGCGGATCGACCCGTCGAGGCCCACCTCGTCGAGGAGCGGCGGCCGCAGCTGGCTGATGAAGGCACGGACGTCGTCGAGCTCGCGGCGGAGACGTTCGCGCAGGAGGCGCAGCTCTGTCCGGGCCGCGGCCCGGTCGCGATCGAGGATCTTCTCGATGTACTCCACCCCGAAGATCGCGTTCGCCAGCGCCTGCGCCGGCCCGTCGTGGACCTCCTGCGCGAGGCGGGCACGCTCGGCCTCGCGTGCTTCGACGAGGCGCATCTGGAGGTCGTCGGCGAGATCCGGTGCGGCCCGGTCGGCCAGCAGCGACGCGTCGCCGCGCTCCAGGAAGAGCCACGTGCGCTCCAGGCCGCGGACGGCCAGCTCGAAGCGGCCGAGCTCGGTCTGGCGCTCGCCCAGCTCCGAGGTCTGCAGGGCGATCCGCCGCCGCAGCTCCGAGGCGCGGCCCTCCTCGGCGGCCGATTCGGCTGCTTCGGCCGGGGCCACGGGGCCGCTCCCGGCGGCAGGCCCGGTCGTGCCGTTGCGGTCCGGGTTGGCGGCGTCCAGGTCCGTGAGGGCCTGGCGGTCCACCCGGTCCAGCGCGTCGCGATCCTCGTGCCAGCCCGCCATCTCCTCGTGGAAGGCCTCGCGGTATCGCTCGGTCAGTGCGCGCAGGGTGTTCGCGGCGTAGGCCAGCGCCTCCTTCGCCTCCGCGTGAAGGGTGTCGAACCGCCCTGTCGCCGCGTCGCCGGCGCCGATCTCCGCGCTCATCTGGCGGCCAGTATACGAGCGCTCACGGGCACGCCACGCGGTAGACGCGGAAGGCGTCTCCTGCGGGATCCGCGGGCGGTCCGATATCGACGGGGACGAAGCAGGATGCCCCCGGGCCGCCCTCGGCGAGGATGGCCGGCCAGGCGCCGTGCTCGCCATCGACGATCACGATCTGTGCCCCGAACGCCGCGGCGAGGTCGGCGACGTCGGCAGGGGTCTCGTCGGGGAGCGCAAGCGTCGAGACCTGGCCCACGTCCGAGACCCACATCGGATGGCTGGCGATGAGCGGACCCACCGACTCCACGGCGACCCCCGCCCGCGCGAGCCGGGCCAGCAGGTCCGTGTACCGCGCCTCCGTCTGGGCGGCGACCGACCCGTAGGCGAGGATCCCGGGGACCATGAAGAGGGCTGCGCTCACGCCGGCGAAGGCGACGCCGAGCCACGCGACCGGCCTCGTCCAGCCTCGACGCCGCCCGATCCAGGCGAGTCCTTCGTCGAGGGCCGCCATTGCCGCGACCAGCAGGAGCACCTGGGTGGGGACCGACGCGTGGAGATAGGTGCCCCACGTCGTGGCGACCGGGAAGGCCAGGGTCGTGATCCAGAAGGTGAGCAGCGCGACGACCAGCAGGGGACGCAGCGAGCGCGCCCGCCCGACGACCAGGAGCCCGACCAGGCCCAGCGCCGAGACCGGGACGCCCGGGACGACGAGAACGTTCATGAAGTTGTGGAGGAAGCCGTCCACGCGGTCACCGACCCATGCCTGCGGGCCTGCCGCGAGATAGCGGGCCAGCGTCGGCGGGTCGTTCCAGGCGAAGATGTCGAAGCCCGTCAGCGAGAAGGCGTTCGCCACGGCCTGGCCGGGGAGCGGGCTCCCGAAGACCATCCAGTTGCGGACCAGCCATGGCGTGAGGACTGCGAGGGCCACGACGCCGGGCACGGCCACGGCGCGCGCGACGGACGCCGCGCCGCGTCCGCGGAACGCGGAGAGCACGAGCAGCGCCCACGCCAGGCCCAGCCACACGGCCTCGTTGCGGGCGAGGGCCGCGACGCCGATGGCCACGCCCAGCCCGACGAGGCGCCAGTCCAGCAGGCGCTCGGGCGGGCGGCGGAGGAGCCGGACCGCGAGGATGCAGGCGAACAGCGCCGGAAGGCCGAACGGCACCGTGGAGTCCAGGAGCGCCGAAGGCAGCACGAGCGGGAGCCAGATCGCCCCGACGATGCCGGAGCCGAGCGCCAGCATCCGCCCCCGCTCGCGGGGAAGCTCGAGCTCCTCGGCGAGGTCGGCCGCGATCCGCCAGGCGGCCACGGGCACCATGGCGCCCAGCACCGCAGGGACCACCAGCGTCGTGGCGTACTGCGTGGAACCCGAGGCGAGCAGGGGCAGGACGCCGAGCAGCGTCGGCAGCGGCAACCAGATCTCGAATGCCGGGCGCGGGAAGGTGAAGCCGAAGACGCCGGTGACGGGGTCGCGGGCCGGCGTCGCAAAGCTCCAGATGGTATCGGACACCAGCCCGTGGCCCAGGGCCAGGTTGTGGGCGACGTCCCAGTAGTAGGTCGTGTCCTCGGGGATCGGAAATGGCACCTGGGCGCCCGCCCACAGGCGCACGAGGAGCGCGGCAAGGAAGACCAGGCCCGCGCTCAGCCAGGCCTCGCGAGGGGATGGCCGCCAGGAGCCCGGCGCTCCGGGGCTGTTCGTCGACACCCGCGGAACGGTCACGGCCCCGCCTCCACGCAGCGCGTATCGCCGGCGTCCAGGCAGACCGGGTAGAGCGCCACGCCGAGCGCGCCCGCCGGAAGCGGCGCGGCGTCCGGCGGCTGGTGGGCAGGCCGGCTGGCCACGGGGTCCCCCAGCCACGACGGCCGAGGACCGCCGTCCAGGATGGGAGCCACCGAGGCCACGGTGTCGGCGCGGTTGAGGACCAGCCAGCGGATGTCGTAGGCGCGGGCCACCTCCTCGATCGTGGCGAGCGGGTCGTTGACCAGCACGACGCCGCCGTGTCCGGTCCAGTACAGCGTCCCCGACGCGTCGATCGACATGACGCGGTCGCCAGGTGGCGCCCCGGCGTCCGCGAGGCCTCGATCCACCAGCAGGAAGTCGTCGCGGCGCGCCGCCCACGCCGCCTGCGTGGCGAACGCGCTGCCGATCGCCAGGACCACGGCAAGCCCGACTGCGGCGACCGTGAAGAAGCGCGTGGCCGTCGCGGCGTTCCACGTCGACCGCCGGGCAGCGATCCAGGCAACCCCGACGGCGATCCCCTCGAGCGCCAGGACGTAGGCCTGCGGCGCGAGACCGACCGCCGAGTGGATGAAGGTTCCGCCCGGCACGTGGACCGCCGAGACCAGGGCGGAGAACGCGAGGAGGAGGCCCGCGTACACGAAGAACGGACCGAAGTCGCGCGAGCGGCGGCGGGCCCACCCTCCGATGGCCATGAACGGCGCCAGGAAGGCACCCCCGACCAGCAGCGAGAAGATGGTGACGGCGGCGACGAGGCCGCCGATCCGGCTGACGAGGAGGGGGCCCAGGCCCTGGGAGAGGAGCCACTCCGGGTTCGCCGGCGTGGTGATGCTGTTCCACTCGTCGATCGAGCGGATGAACAGGACCTTTCCGGACGCGGCCGACGGCGAGATCGAGCCGAAGACCGCCAGCTGGCGCGCGAGCCACGGCGCCACCACGACGAGGAAGAGGGCGAAGCAGGCGGCCGCCGCCCAGAGGGGGATCGCCGGCGCGCGGGCTCCGCGGCTGCGCCACGCAGACCAGCGATCCCAGGCGAACGCGATCCCCAGCGCCGCCCCGACCAGGACACCGTCGTTGCGCGCGAGCGTCGCCAGGCCGACGAGGAGCCCGCCGAGGGCGAAGGACCGGGCATGTCCCCGCAGCCCGCGCGCCCCCATCCAGAGCGCCGCGGCGACCAGCGGCTGGTACAGGCCGAAGTTGTCGGGCTGGGCCATGAAGACGGCGCTCGCAGCGGGGATCGCCACCAGCACGCCGGCGCCCACTCCCACGAGCCGGGTCGCACCCGCGTCGCGGGCCAGGGCCCACGTCAGCGGCGCCGCGAGCGCCCCCGCGAGAGCGAAGGGCAACGCCGACGCGATCGCGGTCGGGCCCAGGAGCCAGATGAACGGCACCTGGACGATCGAGGCGAGGGGCATCCAGTGGGCGTTGGACGGGATCGGGAGCGTCGGGTTCGCCGGGATCGCCCCACCGACCTCCGCGAAGATCCAGACGGCGTCGATGGAGAAGCCGTGCCCCGCGGCCAGGCTGTGGGCGACGTTCACGTAGTAGAAGGAGTCGGGATAGGCGGGGTCGGGGAAGCCGGCGAGCAGCACCAGCCGCACGACGAGCGCCAGCGCATAGAGGGCAAGCGGCGTCCTCACGGCGGTGCACGGTAGCACCACCCGGTCCCGTGGCGGACCCGTACGCTCAGGGTGGGACCGATGGGCTACCCGCGCCGTGGCTCGAGACCCACGGCGCCGGGCGAGCGAGCATGGCGGATCGGTTCGCGCAGCGCGAGCGAGCCGAGGAGGATGGCGGCGGCGTAGAACGGAAGCGGATGCGTCGTCGCAATCGGCGAGAGTGCCACGATGGCGAGGGCGAACATCGGCGCGAGAGGGCCGATCGCCGGCAGGGCCAGGGCGATCGGCAACGCCGAGTAGGTGCCGGCATAAGGCGCCAGCAGGATGCCGGAGGCGCAAGCCCAGGCGAGCCCGACGCGTGGACCCCGACGCCACAGGACCAGGACGAGCCCGATCGCGGTGACCGCGGCGACCGGCGCGTAGAGCTGCGGTACCAGGGCCGTCACGCCGTGGTTTCCCGCGAATGGCGCGGCATACTGCGTCCCGGCTGCGAGCGCCCGCAGCCACTCCTCGTACGAGCCCGGGCCGGCCACCAGGGCCGCGCACGCCGTAGCACCGAGGCCGGCGACGACGGCGCCGACGAAGGCGGGACGCCGCCAGACCAGCAGCCACAGGAGCACCGGCACGATCAGCGGCTTCGCGAACGCGGCGGCCACGAACCCCAGGAGGATCCCGCTCCGGGCGCGCGGCGCGCCGAAGATCGCCGGGACCATCGCCGCGACGATCAGGGTGTTGACGTTGCCCAGGAACAGATCGTGCAGGAACGGCAGGCAGGTGAGGACGCCGAGGAACGCCAGGAGGCGGTCCCGGCGTGCCCAGCCGGAAGTCAGCCCGACCGTGCACGCCGCGGCAAGCCCGACCTTGGCGGCAGCGTAGGCGATGGAGGCAGCCATCGGGTCGACCAGCGTGAGCGGGGCCCCGACCACGGCCGCCAGGGGTGGGTAGAGGAACTTCGGGTCGGAGTAGAGCGGCACGCCGTCGATCAGGCGCCGCCCCGCGTCCACCACCATCTGGAAGTCGATCGCCCACCAGCTGGGACCGCCAACCGACTCCAGGATCCAGCCCACGAACTCGGCCACGCCGAAGATCGCCACGAACATGACCGCGGCAAACCAGGCGAGCCGAGCGCGCTTCGACATGGGCTCCGACGGTACCTCCGTCCCAGTTCCGGCCGGGTGGTCCAACCGTACACTCCGCGAGGGCTCGGAAGTCCCCTCGCCACAAGGGCCGGAAGCTGATGATCCTCCAGGCGGACGCCAGGCTGAGCGCGGTCGGCGCGGGCGCGTCGCGGTTCGCGCGCCCGATGCGCGACGCGCTGGTCGTCGTCGGGATCGGCCGCGCCCTGTGGTTCTTCTTCGTCCAGGGGATCAGGCCGTGGGAGTTCGCCGGGGTCGACGCCCGGGCGTACTGGCAGGTGGACCTCGCGCATCCCTATGTCGGGTCCGGCGTCGGCGACATCTCGACCTACCTCTACTCGCCCGCCTTCGCCCAGCTGCTGGCGCCGCTCGGGGCGCTGCCGTTCCCGGTCTTCTTCGCCCTGTGGACCGCCATCTCCATCGCGATCCTCGTCTGGCTCGTCCGGCCCTGGCCGTGGGCCGTTCCGATCCTCGCCCTCCCGATCATCTACGAGCTGTGCGTGGGCAACGTGCACTTCCTCATGGCTGCGGCCATCGTCCTGGGCTTCCGCTGGCCCGTGACCTGGGCGTTCCCGATCCTGACCAAGGTCACGCCGGCCGTCGGCCTCGGCTGGTTCGTGGTTCGCCGCGAGTGGCGCGCCCTGGCAATCGCCGTCGGCACCACCGGCGCCATCGTCATCGTCTCCTTCGCCCTCGATCCCACCGCGTGGGCGGACTGGATCGCCTTCCTCCTCGCCTCGCCCGGGCGAAGCCAGCTCCTGCTGGTCCGGCTGGTGCTCGCGGCCGCCCTCGTCGCCCTCGGTGCCGCGACCGGCCGGCGCTGGCTCGTCCCGGTCGCCGTCTGGATCTCTCTGCCCATCGTGTGGATCAACTCGTGGGTCATCCTGCTGGCTGTCATCAGGCTTGGGAAGCGCGACGTTCCCGTGTCGCTTCACGGCGAAGCCGCGATGAACAGCGGGCCAGCTCCTTCGACGAGCCCACCCGTCTGGGCTGGCGTGACCCCGGTCTCGCCTCTGCCAGCCCGGCTCGTGCCTGGCCGACGCGGCCCGCCCGCCGGACGTGGTCGGCGCCCGCCCATGGACTTCTGGTTCGCACCTGAGGGGATCTTGCCCGCCACCCGACCGCGCGTCCCGCGAGCCGTCCCGAGATGAGAGATGGCCTGGGCCGCGCCACCGGCTCTGAACGCTGGCATCTCTGGCGCCTACCCGGGCCGGGCTCGGGGAGCCGGCTCGCGACCCATCCGCTCGTCCTCCGATGGTCCGGGCCGCTGACGGTGGGCCTGCTTGGAGCCGCGGCCATCGTGCTGGGTTGGGCGCTTGCGAGCGACTTCGGGCGGACATTCGTCGACTGGGACCGTGCCCACTACATCGCGGCCACGATCCGCTGGCTGGAGACCGGCACGCCGTATGTCGCGTCCGAGGTCGCCGCCCCGTTCGACTACGGCCCCGACACGTTCCTGCACCCGCCGATCGCGCTCCTCCTCTTCCTGCCGTTCGTCTGGCTCCCGCCATTCCTCTGGTATGCGATCCCCATCGGCTTCACCGCGTGGTCGATCGCCGGCTGGCGCCCGGAGCGCTGGACCTGGCCGGTGATGGCAGCCTGCCTGGCGTGGCCCCGGACGTCGGGCATGCTCATCGTCGGCAACACCGACCTGTGGATGATGGCCATCGCGGCCGCTGGGCTCCGATGGGCCTGGCCGTGGATCCTCGTGGTGATCAAGCCCTCGTTCGCCCCGCTGATGCTGATGGGTGTCCGCCATCGTTCCTGGTGGATCGCGCTGGCGGTGCTCGTCGTCGTCGCGCTCCCGTTCGGCGGACTCTGGGGCCAGTGGCTGGCGGTCCTGCTGCATGCCCCCGGGGGCCTTCTCTACTCGGTGCTCGGCCTGCCGCTGGTCCTCCTGCCGATCGTCGCCTGGGCGGGTCGGCGCGCTCCCGACGGCGACCCGGTCCAGCCGAGCGGTTAGCGTCGTTCCGCGGCCGCGGCCCTCGACACCGTTCGGGGCTCCAGCAGCACCGGCACGCGCCCGGCCGTCGCGATCGCCGTCGCGACGATCACGATCCCCAGCCAGGCGCCGGCGTAGGTCGACGTGGCGATGAGGGCCGCGCCGAGCAGCGCGACCTCGCGACGGATCGTCACCAATGCGGGCAGCAGCATCAGCGTGACCGACAGGTAGAGCGAGGGGGCGCCCACCACCAGCAGCGTCCCGACGAGCGCGCCGGCGCGAGGGCCCTTCACGAACAGGGCGGCGATGCCGGATCGCGATCACGACCGCGACGCCGAACGGCGGGACCAGGCGAACGAGGCTGAAGCCCCCGAAGAGCCAGGCCGGGTCGGCCGCGCGCCGGACCTGGGCGAGCCAGTCTGCCCACGCAGAGGCTCCCAGCAGGGGCAGGGTGGCCACGACGAGCAGCCCGACGGCGGCCGCCCCCAGCGCAGCGGCCAGTGGCCGGCGGCGGAGCACGTGGAGCCACGGCTGGAACTGGCCGGTCTTGACGGCGGGCATGAGCGTGGCCAGGAGCGCGATCCGCCCGGTGCGCTCGGCCGGATCGGCCACGTCGCGAGGAACCCCCGGCCGGCGGTAGTAGAGCGCGATCAGTGCCGCGGCCAGCAGGACCTGGACGTTGCCCGCGAAGACTCCCTCGGCAAGGGGCGGCCACACGAAGAGGAGCGGCCACACGGGGACCGGGAGCCCGAGGGTCCGGAACGACCAGCAGGCAAGGGCGACGAGCATGGCGATCCACGCCACGTCCACGACGATCCTCGGCAGCAGGGTGAGCGGCGCGATCAACGGCAGGACGTAGGGCGGGTAGAGGAACGGGGGCAGCACCGCGCCGGGCGCGAAGTCGGCGGCGACGTACGGCGATCCGCCCGCCAGCCAACGGTCGGCCGCCTGGAGCGGGATGTTGATGTCACGGGCGAAGTTGTAGGCGCCGTGGTTCCACGTGAACGCCCAGGCGCTGACGAGGGCGACGACGGCCAGCAACGCGAACCGCAGGAGGTTGTTGGACGACGTGCCGACCTGCAGGATGCCGGGCCGACGCGCGCCGCCGGGGGGGTCGCTGCCGGCGATGGCGCCCATGCCCTCATCCTCGCGGCGGCGCTCGGTCATCTGCGCACCTTCCCACTGCCCGCGCCGGCGAGCAAGGGCCGCGCAGACCTGCCGTCATGCCGGCGCTCGCGATCGGCAGGCAGCCTCGCGCTCGACAGCCTCCCGCTCGACGTGGGGCGCGAGCCGATAGACTCCGCGCGATGACCGCAGCCAGTCTCACCATCGTCCTGCCCGCCTACAACGAGGAGGCCCGCCTGGGGCCGGCGCTCGACGAGCTCTTCGGCTACCTGGGGCGCCACGACGCAGAAGAGCGAGACGGCGCCCCGGGCTCGGCGCGCCTGCCCGACGACGTCCGGGTGCTGGTCGTTGACGATGGGAGCGGCGACGGGACTGCAGCCCTCGTCCGAGAGCGCCCGGAGACACTCACGACGACGCCGTCCGGCGCCCCCCGGCTCGCCCTCCTGTCCGTCCCGCACGGCGGCAAGGGCGCGGCGGTGAAGGCCGGGATGCTTGCGGCCGAGACCGACCTCGCCATCTTCGCCGATGCCGACATGGCCACCCCGCCCGACCAGCTGCCCCTCCTCGTGGAGGCGCTTGCCGACCACGACGTCGCTCTCGGGAGTCGGATCCAGCCGGACGGCAGCGACATGCGCCGGACCCAGCCCGGCTTCCGGCGGTTCCTCGGGAAGATCTTCCACGACCTCGCGTCGGTCTGGGCGGTGGGCCACGTCCAGGACACGCAATGTGGCTTCAAGGGCTTCAGCCTCGTGGCGGCGCACGACCTGTTCGCGAGGCAGAAGATCACCAGCATCGTCTTCGACGTGGAGCTGATCTATCTCGCCCGGCGCCGCGACTACCGGATCGCCATCGTCCCGATCCGCTGGTCGGACAAGCACGGCTCCCGGATGCACCCGGGCCTGCGCCTGGGCCTGCGCGTCGGCTGGGACCTCTTCCGGACGCCGTTCCTCCACCGGAGGGTGGCGAAGCGACGGCGTTGACGGGGCGACGCGGGTGCCCTGGCGCCGCGGGCCGCCGGGGATGCATGCCGTGACGACAGCCTGGGAGCCGGTCCGGCGATGCGTGGCGTAGCGTTGTGATCGCCGTGGAGCAGACCCTTCGCCGCTATCGGGCCCCCGCCACCCTCCTGGCGCTCCTCGTCGCCGCAGCTGTCGTGTACTGGTGGTCTGCCCGCGACTTCCACTCCGGGCGGCCCGACTTCTTCTACCTGGCGGACGCGTTCCTCCACGCGCGGTACTGGCTCGAGCATGCGCTCGGTCCGTTCGACGTCGTCATCGACGGCGTCCGCGTCTACGTGCCGTTCGCGCCGTTCCCCGCCATCGTGCTGGCGCCGCTGGTCGCGCTCGTCGGGCTGGACACGGCGGTCGTCCTGGAGCCCGTCGTCAACGCGCTGCTGGCGACCGCCGGGCTGGCGCTCCTCTGGCGGCTGGCCGGCCGCCTGGGCGTGGCGTCGCTGGCCGACCGAGCCTGGCTCCTGCTGCTGTTCGGGTTCAGCACCATGACCTGGTGGATCACGGTCCGCGGCGGGGTCTGGCACACGGGCCAGCTGATCGCATCGATCATCACGTTCGCGGGCCTGCTGGAGGCGTTCGGCCGGCGCCGGCCGGTCGTGATGGGGCTCCTGTCGGGCGCGGGGTTCCTGACCCGGGCCACGCTCGTGGCAGGCCTGCCCTTCTGGGCCTGGCGGGCACTGCCGGACGGGATCCGCGGGCGCCTGCCGGCCGACCCCGGCGCCGCGGCACGCGAGATCGTCGCGAAGACGGCGCTCGTCGCGCTGGGCTTCGCGCCCGCGTTCGCCTTCGCCCTCTGGTACAACGCCGTGCGGTTCGGCAACCCGTTCGAATCCGGGTACGGCCTCGCCACCCTCCCCGCCTTTCTCGAGGTGCGTCGGGCGCTTGGCGTCTTCTCGCTGGCCCACCTCTCGATGAACCTGGAGTACTTCCTGTGGCACCTGGGCACGTCGATCCCTGACTTCCCGTGGTTCAGGCCGGACGGCCTCGGGCTGTCGGTCTTCCTGACGAGCCCGGGCCTGCTGCTGGCGCTTCGCGCCGACTGGCGCAAGCGCGAGACGATCGCCCTGGGCGTCACCGCCCTGCTCGTCCTCGCGCCCAGCCTCCTCTACTACGGCGGCGGCTGGTGGCAGTTCGGCTATCGCTACGCGCTCGACTGCTTCCCCTTCGTGATGGCCCTGTGCGCGATGGCCGCCGCCCGCCACGGCGTCGGCTGGGTCTGGCGGGGCCTGATCCTCTTCGGCGTGGCCGTCGGCACGTACGGTGTCTACTGGAACTACAACCCCTAGCGTGGAGTGGTAGTCCCGGTTGCCGTCGAGGCCGGCCTAGTAGGCGACGCGGAGCCGTCTCTGCGGCGAGCCCTCACCGCCGAACTCGCCAGGCATCACGGTCGCCACGTGGCTGTCGTCATCGACAGGTTGCCGACGATGCTCCGGTAGAAGGCGCCGGGCTTGTACGGGTCCAGCATCCCCGTCGCGCCGCGCGTCCGGGCGGAGATGAACGAGCTCCGGTGGGAGTAGGTCCGGTCGGGGCTGGTCCAGAAGATCTGGAGCATCGTCCGGCTGGTCCCGAACAGGTTCCGGATGATGTACGCGGCATTCCCCAGGGTCTCCGCGAACACCGCCCTGGCCCCCGCCGCGATGAAGCCCGCGCCGAAGTTGTCGACGCGCTTCTTCGCCACGGCGAGGGAGGGGTTCGCCCTGCCCGGCTCCGAGCTCCCGGCCGAGTAGCAGAGGTGGTTGAGGATCACCACGGCGTTGGAGGCGAGCCGGATCTGGGTCCGGACGTACGACTCGCCGTAATAGGTTGTCCGCGTGTTGCCGCTCCCGGCGTACGCGTTCAAGCCGAAGCCGTCGACCTTGGCGGGGGTCAGCATCGCGTTGTAGGGATTGGGGAAGCCGTTCCCGTGGCCAAGGTAGATCAGCAGGTTGGCGCCCTGCGCAGCGGCCCGGACGCGGGCCCACGTCGCGTTGGGCGTGTACACCTCGACCACCGTCGCGCCGTACGAGCGCGCCAGGGCGGCGTAGGACCGCGCATTCGCGATGTACCGGCTGGTCAGGGAACCGACGGGCCCGACGACCACCGCGACCTTGATCCTGGCGGCGGCGGCGGCCGGGGCGGGGGCGGCGGCCACGGTGCCGGCCGCAAGCAGCGCTGCGAGGAGGGCGACGAGGAGGCCGCGCCGCGGCATCCTGCTCGTCGAGGTGGCGAGGGAGGCGGCCGCCCGCAGGGCGACTCGGACATCGAACGACATGTCGCTCCTTCCTACCGGAACGCCACGCTGGGGCGTGGCGACGATGGGATGCGCGCCGGATCGGGATTTGGGATGCCCGCTGGGGATGCGGGCCGACGAGGCGGATCCGGCGCATCCGCCCGTGCTGTCCGGTACCTTGCCGGATCCGGCGGACTCTTGTCCACCCGCCCGGTCGGTGCAGGTCACCCTGGCCGGATGGTCCGGTGCAGGCAGGCGCCAAGCGCTACCTCACGCCTGTCTCACCAGTCGGCGCGCTCGTCGCGGGCGTTCGAACGGCAGACACGCGCCCAAGCCGAGCATGCTCCAGGCGGCGAGGCCGAGCAGCAGCGCGAGCGCCAGGTTCGCCGTCAACGCCAGAGCGCGGGTTGCGCGCGGGGCAAACGCGAGCGCCGGGTTCACTGCGAGCAGCAGGATCGAGGCAGCGTAGAGCCCCGTGTACGGGGCCAGCAGCAGACCCGCGAAGAGCGACGCGACGAATCCCCGGGAACAGTCCCGCCGGATCGTCCAGAGCGTCGCGACGCCCACGGCGGACGCGAGAGCGAGCCTCGCCGTGTCGAGGGGCCACAGCGAGAAGTTGCCCTGGTGCGAAAGCCGGAGAGTGCCGGCCGCCGATTCGCGTCCGACTCCCACGAGCACCGACAGCCACTCGCGGTACTGATCGAGCCCCAGAAGTGCCACGCCCAAGCACGTCATGCGTCAGCGCAGTCAGCAGCGCGGCCGTGAGAGCGTGCCGCCGCCAGATCAGCATCCACACCAGCAGCGGCAGGAGCAGCGGCTTCGGTGCCAGCGCAAGAGCGATCCCCAACGGGAGGCCGTTCCTGAATGTGTCCGGGTGACGGGCCACGGGATAGAGCGCCGCGGCGATGAGGAGCGTCGTCTGGCCCAGGAGGAGCTCGTAGACGACCGGCGCGAAGCCGAGAGCCGCGACGGCAACCAGCACGCGGTCGACGGGCGCCTGCCACGAGTCTCCAGTGTCACCCCGATGGCGAGAATTGCGAGCCCAACCACGCTCACGACGACCATCGCCGTGGCCGACGAGACCCACGTCAGCGGCCAGGCGACGAGCGCTGTCAGATGGAGAGTAGAGAGGTGCCGCAGGAGCCGGCCCGGCCCTCGGCGACGACGAGCGCGCACCGACGGAACAGGTCAGCGTCTGCCCCGAACGCAGCGGGTGCCAGGTACGCGGCAATCGCGATGCCGGTGAGCGCATTGACGACAGCGACGGCGACGAGGGTGGGCCGTCCGCTCCATCGCGCCAGGGCGGCAGCGAGGCGATCGCGGGCGGACACGATTCTCGTCACCTCCGGTGAGTCGGCTGGCGCGCTTCCCAGGCTGGGATGAGAGAGGGTCGGCATGCAACTCTGCCAGCGTGCGTGGCTCATCGCGATAGGAGATGCGTCGTTCCTCACGGTGACGGTTGCCCTATATGCTCTTGCGGAGCGTGCCGGCAGTCTGAACGTCTCTCTCTGGGGCCGCTCAGCCGTACCGCGACGCCTCGAGGCGCAGCAGGAGTGGATGCGCGGCCCATCGTCCGGGCTCGTCATCTCGGGAGGTGGGCGCGAAATGAGAGTGGTGATCCTCGCCGGGGGTCTCGGCACCCGCCTCGCGGAAGAGACCCAGGTGAGGCCGAAGCCGATGGCCGAGATCGGTGATCACCCCATCCTCTGGCACATCATGAAGGGCTACGGCGAGCAGGGGTTCACGGACTTCGTGATCTGCCTGGGCTACAAGGGCTACCTGATCAAGGAGTACTTCGCCAACTACTTCCTGCACAACGCCGACGTGACCTTCGACCTTCGCAGCCGCGAGATGCAGGTGCACCAGAACGCCGCCGAGCCCTGGGCCGTCACCCTGGTCGACACGGGCGCCGAGACCCAGACCGGCGGGCGCCTCAAGCGCGTCTCGTCGTACGTCGCGGGCGAGCGCTTCATGATGACCTACGGCGACGGCGTCGCCGACATCGACCTCGCCGCCCTGCTCGCCTTTCACGAGGCGCACGGCAAGCTGGCCACCGTGACGGCCGTGCAGCCACCGGGCCGCTTCGGGGCGCTGGAGCTGGATGCCAGCGGGACGACCGTGCGCGCCTTCGTGGAGAAGCCCGAGGGCGATGGTGGCTGGATGAACGGGGGATTCTTCGTGCTGGAGCCCGCCACCCTCGACTACATCGAGGGTGACGGAACCCTGTGGGAGAAGGACCCGCTCGAAAGGCTCGCCCGCGACGGCGAGCTTGCCGCCTACCGCCATCACGGCTTCTGGCAGCCGATGGACACCCTGCGCGACAAGCGCACCCTCGAGGAGCTCTGGGACGGCGGGGCCGCCCCCTGGAAGCGCTGGTGATGTTCGACGGCGCGTTCGATGGCCGGCGGGTCTTCGTCACCGGCCACACCGGCTTCAAGGGCGCATGGCTCACGTCCTGGCTCGAACAGCTCGGGGCGGAGGTCACCGGCTATGCGCTGGACCCGCCGACGGACCCGAGCCTGTTCGACGCACTCGATCTTGGCCGACGGATCCGGCACGTCGTCGCCGACGTGCGCGATCGCGACCGGCTGACGGCGGAGGTGGCGGCCGCCAGGCCGTCCGTGATCTTCCACCTGGCCGCGCAGTCGCTGGTGCGCATCGCCTATGCCCGGCCCCACGAGACCTTCGCGACCAACGCCATGGGGACCGTCAACGTCCTCGAGGCGGCCCGTGCCTGCGACGCGGTGGCGGCGGTCGTCGTCGTCACCAGCGACAAGTGCTACCAGAACCTGGAGGGCGGCCGCGCCTTCCGCGAGGACGACGCGATGGGCGGGCGCGACCCGTACAGCGCCAGCAAGGGCTGTGCCGAGCTGATCACGGCCGCGTACCGCGAGAGCTTCTTCAGCCACGCCGGCTCGGCCGCCGTGGCATCCGTGCGCGCCGGGAACGTCATCGGGGGCGGCGACTGGGCCGCCGACCGGATCATCCCCGACTGCGTGCGCGCACTGGCGGCCGGCGAGCCCGTCGTCGTCCGAAACCCCGACGCGGTCCGCCCCTGGCAGCACGTCCTGGAGCCGCTGTCGGGCTATCTCCGGCTGGGTTCGCTGCTGCTGCGCGACGGTCACTCCCGGCAGGGGCCATGGAACTTCGGACCCTCCGACGAGGGCGGGGCGCGCCCCGTGCGCTGGATCGTCGAGCGCTTCCTCGAGGAATGGGGCTCGGGATCGTGGACCGCGCCCGAAGCCGCCGGAGCGCAGCCTCACGAGGCGCACTGGCTCAGCCTGGACAGCACCAGGGCGCGGGAGCGGCTGGGGTGGGCGCCGGTCTGGAACGCGCAGGCGGCAGTGCGTCACACGGCCACGTGGTACCGCGAGCACGACCGCGATCCGAGCGTCGTGGCGGCGCGCGAGATGCTGAGGGGCCAGGTGCAGGCCTACGAGGACGACGCCCGGGCCGCCGGTCTGGCCTGGGCCGCCACCGAACAAGGCGCCGAGAGCAGATGAGGCCGACCAGGTGACCGACACGCGCCAGGAGATCCTCGAGCTGGTGGGCCGGTACTGGCGCGAGCGTCATGCGCGCGCGCCGTTCGATCCCGAGCGCGACCCCGTGCGCTACGCCGGCCGGGTGTTCGGCGAGGAGGAGCTGCGATCCCTCGTCGACTCGAGCCTGGACTTCTTCCTCACCGCCAGCCGCTTCACCGAGGAGTTCGAGGCCGGCATCGCCGAGTACCTCGGGGTCTCCGATGCGCTGTTCGTCAACTCGGGCTCGTCGGCCAACCTCGCGGCCCTCACCGCGCTCACGTCCCCCAAGCTCGGCGAACGCCGGCTCAAGCCCGGCGACGAGGTCATCACGGTGGCCGCGGGCTTCCCCAGCACCGTGGCCCCGATCGTCCAGAACGGCCTGCTGCCGGTGTTCGTCGACGTGCGCCTGGAGGACTACAACGCTGACCCGGAGCAGCTGCGCGCGGCCGTGTCGGACCGCACGAGGGCCATCATGCTGGCTCACACGCTCGGCGTGCCCTTCGATCTCGACACGGTCACGGAGCTGGTCCAGGAGCACGACCTGTGGCTCGTCGAGGACAGCTGCGACGCCCTCGGATCGCGGCACCGCGGGCGCCTCACCGGCACTTTCGGCCACCTGGCGACGCTGTCGTTCTACCCGGCGCACCACATCACGACGGGCGAGGGCGGCATGGTCCTCACCGACGACGAGCAGCTCGCGCGCATCGCCCGCTCCGTGCGCGACTGGGGGCGCGACTGCTACTGCGCCGGCGGCGAGAACAACACCTGCGGCAAGCGCTTCTCCCAGCAGTTCGGCAGCCTGCCGTACGGCTACGACCACAAGTACGTGTACAGCCACCTCGGCTACAACCTGAAGGCCACCGACATGCAGGCGGCCATCGGCTGTGCCCAGCTCGCCCGTCTCGACGACTTCGTCGCCGCGCGCAGGCGCAATCACGCCCGGCTGTTCGAGGCGCTGCGGCCCTTCGAGGACCGCCTCCTCCTGCCGGTCGCGCCGCCGCACACCGACCCTTCGTGGTTCGGCTTCGTGATCACCGTGCGCGAGGATGCCGGCTTCACGCGCAACGACCTGACCGCCTACCTCGAAGCGAACCGCATCGAGACGCGCACCCTCTTCAGCGGCAACCTGCTCCGGCACCCGGCCTTCCAGGGCATCCAGCGACGGGTGGTGGGCGACCTGGCGACCACGGACGTCGTCATGGAGCGCACCTTCTTCGTCGGCGTCTACCCCGGCCTCGACGACGTCCGCCTGGACTACGTCGCCTCGGCGTTCGAGCGCTTCATGGCCGGCGCGCGATCCTCGGCCGCGGGCGCCGGCGGCGGCTCGCCGGCGCAGGCGGAGCGCTGAGAGGCAGGCGTGGCCGTCGTCCGCAAGATCCGTTGCACGGTGCGGCGCGTGACCGACCACGGCGAGCGGGTCTACAGCGTCGAGCTCACCCCGTCCCAGCCGGTCCCGAGCTTCAAGCCGGGGCAGTTCCTGCATCTCGCTCTCGACGCCAACGAGCCCGGTGGCTTCTGGCCCGAGTCGCGCGTCTTCTCGATCGCCAGCTCGCCGGGCGAGCGCGACCGGCTGGCGATCACCTACGCGGTCAAGGGCCCGTTCACGACGCGCATGGAGCGCGAGCTCGCGCCGGGCGTGGACGCCTGGGTCAAGCTCCCGTACGGCGAGTTCGTCGTCGATCCAGCGCGCGACGCGGTGCTCTTCGCCGGCGGCACCGGCGTGACCGCGTTCACCGCCTTCCTCCAGTCGCTCGCGGCGGGGCGGGCACCGCGCGTGCTGCTCCTCTACGGTGCCCGCACGCCGGACCTCTTCGTCTACCGTCCCCTCGTCGCCTCCTGCGCGCGCGAGGTGCCCTCGCTGGCCTACCGCCTGGTCTGCGAGGAGACCGACGGTCGGCTCCAGGTTGCCGCCGCCTGGCCGGCGATCGCGCGCCTGGCCCGACCCGGTCTTCTACCTGAGCGGCCCGCCGCAGATGCTCGCCGCGCTCACCGACGCAGCTTCGCGAGCGGGGCGTCCCCGAAGTCGACATCCGCACCGATGCCTGGGAGTAGGTCCCGGCCGCTTCCGGAGCGGGACCTGGATCACGTCCTGGAGCATACCCACGGCCTGTGGGAGGAGTTGCGCGGCGGTCGGCTGTTCGTGACCGGCGGCACCGGCTTCTTCGGCCGCTGGATGCTGGAGAGCTTCCTCAAGGCGAACGACGAGCTTGGCCTGGGCGCCGAGGCGATCGTCCTCACCCGCGATCCCCGTCGCTTCGCCGACGCCGCCCCGCACGTTGCGGGACACTCGGTCGTGGCGCTGCACGCTGGCAACGTCAGGTCGTTCGACGACCCACCTGTGAACGTCACGCACGTCCTGCACATGGCGACCGAGACTGCTCTCGGTGAGTCGCCCGCGGCGTCCTTCGAGACGGCAGTCGAAGGGACGGAGCGGGTTCTTGGCCTCGCCCTGCGCCGCGGAGCGCGCAAGCTGCTGCTCACGAGCTCTGGAGCCGTGTATGGCAGGCAACCGCCGGACTGCGCGCGGATTCCGGAGGAGTTCGCTCCGGCGCCTCTTCCGGACGACGGGTCCGCCGGATATGCCCACGGCAAGCGCGCCGCGGAGTACCTCTGCTCCGTTGCCTCGGCGCAGAGCACGCTGGAAGCGAAGATCGCGCGCTGCTTCGCGTTCGTCGGCCCGTTGTTGCCCCTGGACGCCAACTTCGCCATCGGCAACTTCATCCGCGACGCGCTGTATCGCGACCGCATCGAGGTGACGGGCGATGGCACGGCGCGCCGTTCGTATCTCTATGCCGCCGACCTCGCCATCTGGCTGTGGACAATCCTCTTCAGAGGCGAGTCGGGCCGACCGTACAACGTCGGCTCGGAGGCAGACGTGAGCATCGCCGACCTCGCGCACGTGGTGGCAGGCGTCGTTCGGCCGGGCATTCCCGTTCGGATCGCCGCCTCCACGGCCCCAGGAGCACCGCCATCGCGCTACGTCCCCTCGACTGCACGTGCGGCCCGCGAGCTCGGTCTCCACACTCGCGTCGCCCTGGCCGACGCCGTGCGGCGCACGTCTCTGTGGCATCTGGCAGGACCGATGCCCATTGGCCGAGACTAGGTCTGCCCGGCAGGTTCATGTCGTCGGCGCCACCTACAATTCGCCGTGTCCGAGAATCACGCCTGGGAAACGACCGACGAGGGAGACACGTCATGGAAGTCCTGCTGGGAGATCGCGCCGTCGGCGATGGGCACCCATGCTTCTTTCTCGCGGAGATCGGAATCAACCACAATGGCGATCCCCGGCTTGCCGAGAAGCTCATCGATGTCGCGTCGCTTGCCGGCTGCGAGGCCGTCAAATTCCAGAAGCGCACGATCGAGGTCGTCTACACCCCGGAGGAGCTGGCAAGGCCGCGTAAATCACCGTTCGGCGACACGAATGGCGACCTGAAGCGCGGGCTCGAGTTCGGGCAGGTCGACTACCAGCGGATCGACGCGTACTGCCGGAACAAGTCGATCGCGTGGACGGCCTCCTGCTGGGACGAGGCGTCGGTCGACTTCATCGACCAGTTCGACCCCCCTTTCTACAAGATCGCCTCGGCATCTCTCACCGACGACGCCCTTCTTCGCCACACCAGGGCAAAGGGCAGGCCGATCGTGCTCTCGACCGGCATGAGCACGCTGGACCAGATCGACCATGCCGTGGACGTCCTTGGAAAGGAGCACCTGGTGCTCCTCCACTGCTGCAGCACCTATCCCGCCCCGTACGAGGAGCTGAATCTCCGCGTCATACCGATGCTTCGTCAGCGTTACGGCGTGCCGATCGGATATTCGGGTCACGAGACCGGGATCGCATCCTCCGTTGCCGCGGCCGCACTGGGAGCATGCGTGGTGGAGCGGCACGTGACCCTCGACAGGGCGATGTGGGGATCTGATCACTCGGCCTCGCTCGAGCCGAACGGCATCATGCGGGTCGTCCGGGACATCCGGCTCGTGGAGGAGGCGCTCGGTGACGGCGTCAAGTCGGTTCTTCCGTCGGAGATCCCGGTGATGCAGAAGCTGCGGCGGGTCGGGCTCTGAGCGTGGCGATCAAGGCCATCGCGATGGATGTGGACGGGGTCCTGACGGACGGCACGGTGTGGCTCGACGAGGCCGGTCACGAGTCCAAGAGGATCGCCTTCGCCGACATCATGGGCGTGTCGCTGGGTCGGCGGGCTGGACTCGTCTTCGCGCTCATCTCCGGCGAAGGCGGGGGGCTGCTCGATGCGATCGCCGCGAAGTTCGGGATCCCGGATTCCTACCCGAGCTGCAAGGACAAGGCTGCAGCGGTCCGTGATTTCGCGGCGCGGCACGATCTCGAGCTCGCGGAGATCTGCTTCATCGGCGACGACGTCAATGACCTGGAGGCCCTTGGGCTGTGCGGCCTGGCGGTGGCGCCGGCGAGCGCACATTCCGCAGCCGTGGAGCGGGCCAGCGTGGTGACGACCCGGCCGGGAGGCGGCGGCTCGGTACGCGAGGTGATCGACTCTTTGCTGGCGGGAACCCTGCCGGAATCCGGTGCGCTCCCGTATCGAGAGCCTCGTGCTGATCCGTAGGTCCTCGGCGAGGGTGGCCCAGGCATGACCGAGATGAAGCTGTCCGACTACGTCGTGCAGTTCGTGGCCGAGCAGGGTGTCGGGCACGTGTTCATGCTGCCCGGTGGCGGGGCAATGCACCTCAACGAGTCTCTCGGCCGACGGACCGACCTCGAGTTCGTCTGCAACCTGCACGAACAGGCCGCCTCGATCGCTGCCGAGGCATACGCAAGAGTCTCCAACGGGTTGGGTGTCGCGATGGTGACGACTGGCCCGGGCGGCACCAACGCCGTGACCGGGGTCGCTTCGGCCTGGCTCGACTCGATGCCCTGTCTTGTCATCTCCGGTCAGGTCAAGCGCGAGGACCTGAAGCGGGACTCCGGTGTGCGCATCCTCGGTGTCCAGGAGATCGACATCGTCTCGATCGTCGACTCGATCACCAAGTACGCGGTCACGATCGAGGACCCGTCCACGATCCGCTACCACCTGGAGAAGGCCGTCTATCTGGCGCTCGCGGACCGCCGTGGCCCGGTATGGGTCGACATCCCCCTGGATGTCCAGGCCGCGCAGATCGATCCCGCCCGACTCCTCGGGTTCTCCCCGCCGGTCAGGACCGGTGACGGCGGCCTCCAGGCTCAGGTTGGGGAGCTGCTCGGCTTCCTGCGCTCATCCGAGCGTCCCACGGTGGTCGCCGGCAGCGGCATCCGGGCCGCCGGGGCCGTCGGCGAATTCCGTCAGGCGGTCGAGACGCTGCAGGTTCCCGTCTTGACGACCTGGCTGGCGATGGACCTCATGCCAGAGAACCATCCCTTGTTTGCAGGACGCCCCGGGTCGATCGCTCCGCGGGGCGCGAATTTCGCCCTCCAGAACTCAGACCTGCTGCTGGTGATCGGCTCACGGCTCGACATGGCCCTGACCGGGTACGCCCACGACAAGCTGGCACGGTCGGCGGTCAAGGTGATGGTGGACATCGACGAGGCGGAGATCAGGAAGATGAAGACGACGGTGCACCTGCCCGTCGTGGCCGATGCCGGCGCCTTCCTGCGGGAGCTCAATCGGCAGCTGGGTGAGTCGCCAGTGCCCCGCCGTGGCGAGTGGGTGCAGCGGTGCCAGGAGTGGAAGCGGCGCTATCCGGTCGTTCTGCCTGAATACCGGGAGCTCCGTGAGGGCGTGAGCACCTACTGCCTCTCGGAGGCCCTCTCCGAGGAGCTGGGCAGTGAGGACATCGTCGCCTCCGGCAGCTCCGGCGCCGGTGTCGAGCTGTTCCTCCTCGCATTTCAGGTCAAAGAGAACCAGCGGATACTCCACTCACGTGGCCTCGGCGCGATGGGTTTTGGCCTGCCGGCCAGCATCGGTGCCTGTCTTGGGGCGGGTCGGCGGCGGACAGTCTGTGTCGATGGCGACGGCAGCTTCCAGATGAACGCCCAGGAGCTGGAGACGGTGCGACGGCTGCAGCTGCCGATCAAGCTCTTCGTGATCAACAACAATGGCTACGCCTCGATCCGCGCCTCCCAGGAGAACTACTTCCAGCACCGGGTCGCAGCGGACTCTTCGAGTGGGCTGACGCTTCCCGACGTGAAGGAGGTTGCCCGAGCCTACGGAGTTCCCGCGCTGTCGATCACGAGCCAGCAGAACCTGTGCCAGCAGGTTCGCGCGGTCCTCGACACGCCGGGGCCTGTCCTGTGCGAGGTCCTGGCGCCCCCCGAGGAGCAACGGGCGCCCCGGCTCTCGTCGATGCAGCGCCCGGACGGCAGCATGGTCTCGAAACCACTCGAGGATCTGTGGCCCTTCCTTGACCGGGCGGAGTTCCGCTCCAACATGATCATCCCGATGTTGGACGACTGATGCACATCGCCATCATGCAGGGGCGCCTGCTGCCGCCCTTCGAGGGCAGGATCCAGTGCTTCCCGCGCGAGGACTGGCGCGACGAGTTCGCCCTGGCCGCGGCCGCAGACCTCGATGCCATCGAATGGATCTACGACCTCCACGGGGCGGACGTGAATCCCATCGCCGCGGACGACGGCCTGGCGCTCGTCAAGGGCCTGTCGGCGGAGAGTGGTGTCTTGGTTCGCTCGCTGTGCGCGGACTACTTCATGGACAAGCCGCTCCTGCGAGCCGACCCGCGAGAGGTCGAGGATCGGACCAGGACGTTGGCCTGGCTCCTCCGGCGCTGCGCGATGCTGGGCGCGGGCCGGGTGGTCCTTCCGTTCGTGGACGCCTCGGGCATCGACTCGGACGCCGAGCTGGCCCACGTCGTCGGCCTCCTGGAGCGCGTGCTCCCGACCGTCGACGAGACTGGCGTGGAGCTGCACCTGGAGACCTCGCTATCGCCGAGCAGATTTGCCGACCTGCTGGCACGGCTGCCGCACCCCATGCTCAAGGTCAACTACGACTCGGGCAACAGTGCCTCGCTCGGGTACAACCCGATGGATGAGTTCGCGGCGTACGGACACCGCGTGGGCAGCGTCCACATCAAGGACCGCGTCAGGGGGGGCGGTACCGTTCCCTTGGGAAGCGGGGACGCGGACTTCGGGAGTCTCTTCGGCTGCCTGAGCGATATCGGCTATACGGGAGACTTCGTGCTGCAGGTCGCCCGCGGAACACCTGGCGACGAGGTGGGCTGGGCCAGAAGAAACCGCGAGTATGTCCTGGCGCTCCAGGCCGGCAGGGCATAGGCGTGGATCTTCACCTCGAGGACAAGGTGGTCCTCGTTGCAGGCTCTTCGCGGGGCATCGGCTTCGCCACCGCGCGCGCCTTCCTTGCCGAGGGTTGCCGGACCGTGATCACGGGACGCGACAGCGTGGCGTTGGCCCGGGCGCGAGCATCCCTGGAATTGGAGTTCAGCCAGGAGCGATTGGTGGCCTGTGAGGGCGACCTCTGTGACGCTGACGTCATCAGGACGGTCCTCGCGTCGGTCAGCGATCGGTGGGGCCCGCTGGACTGTCTCGTGGCCAACGTCGGCAACGGTCGCGGCCCGATCGGCTGGGACCTCCAGGAATCTGACTGGCACGGCCTCATCGAGGAGAACCTCTCCGTGCAGCTACCGGCTGGTGCAGCAGGTTCTCCCCGCGATGACCCGATCCCGTCACGGAAGCATCGTTCTTGTCGCGTCGATCGTCGGGCTCGAGAGCACGCGTGCGCCCTTGCCCTACAGTGCCGCGAAGGCCGCCATGGTCAGCTACGGCAAGAACCTCGCCCGCCAGGTGGGGCCGTTCAACGTCCGCGTGAACTCCGTTGCCCCGGGCAACATCCTGTTTCCCGGCGGCTCATGGGAGCGACATCTGGCCGAGCGACGGGACGAGGTTCTGCGTGAGATCGAGGCGGAAGTGCCCCTGGGGCGATTTGGCCGAGCAGAGGAGGTCGCCGATTTGATCGTCTTCCTATCCTCCGATCGCGCAGCGTTCATCACCGGGTCGTGCCTGGTGGCGGACGGTGGACAGACGCGCAGCACGTGAGCGATTGATGCACAGAGAAGTCGAGACGCTCTTCGACCTGACAGGTCGGGTCGCGGTGATCACAGGCGGCTCGGGGATGCTCGGATACAAGCATGCCGAGATCATCGCGGCGGCCGGAGGGGTGCCCGTGCTCGTCGACCTGGCCGGCGCCGAGCCAGAGGTTCGCGCCCATCGGCTCACTGAACAGTACGGCGTGAGGGCATTGGGCTGTTCCGTTGACATCACCCGCCCCGATCAGGTGACGGGGCTGCTGGCAACGGTCCTGGAGCAGTTCGCGACCGTCGACATCCTGATCAACAACGCGGCGAACAACCCCACGGTCGGGGCAGCCGGGGGTCCTGCCTGGTCGCGACTCGAGAACTTCTCCCTCGAGATGTGGGAGGCCGACATCGCCGTGGGACTCACGGGAGCGTTTCTGTGCAGCCAGGTGATCGGGGCCGAGATGGCGCGCCGGAACAAGGGCGTGATACTGAACGTTGCCTCCGACCTGGCCGTCATCGCCCCGGATCAGCGGCTGTACATGCAGGAAGGTCTGCCGAGGGACGAGCAACCGGCGAAGCCCGTGACCTACTCGGTGGTCAAGACGGCAATCGTCGGCCTGACGCGCTACCTGGCGACGTACTGGGCCGACCGAGGTGTGCGCGTCAACGCCATCTCCCCGGGTGGCGTCTACGCCGGCCAGTCCGATGACTTCGTGAGCCGGCTGAGCGCTCTGATCCCGCTCTCGCGTATGGCCCGCGTCGATGAATACCAGGGCGCCATCCTCTTCCTGTGCTCGGACGCGTCGTCGTACATGACCGGCGCGAACGTGGTCATCGACGGTGGACGGAGCTGCTGGTGAGCCTTCAGGCGAGCTCGTTGTTCTCGCTGGAGGGCAGGACCGCGGTGCTCACGGGGGCGACAGGGTTCTTCGGGCGCACGTTCGCGCGGACGCTGCTCAGCAACGGGGCGCGGCTGATCGCCATCGGACGCTCGGAGCGGCTCGTGGACCTGGCCGGGGAGTGGAGCCGCGAATTCGGCTTGGATCGCGTCCGCTCATTCCGGGTCGACATGTACGACCTCACCGCCTTCTCCGCGGTCCTGGACGAGCTCGCAGCGCAGGAGGAGGTCGACGTCCTGGTCAACAACGCATACGAGCTTGGACCAAACACGGGCTTCAACACGAGTGACGGCGCCCTCGAGACGGCCACGATCGAGCAATGGACGCGACACTTCACGTCTGGCATCTACTGGCCCGCACTGACGGTCCAGAAGCTCGGTCCAGGAATGAAGGCGCGCGGCCGAGGGAGCATCGTCAACATATCCACCATGTATGCCCTGGTGGCGCCGGACCCCCGCTTGTATGCGGGGACCACGTTCCTGAACCCGCCGGGCTACTCGGCAGCCAAGGCCGGCACCCTTGCCCTCACGCGCTACGTGGCCTCTTTCTGGGGGGCGTACGGAGTCCGCGCCAACGCGATCCTTCCCGGGCCGTTCTCGAACACCGAGGAGGCCGGCGCCAACTCCGTGGACGGTTCCGATCCATTCCTGGGGCGCCTCGCCTCACGAACATGCCTGGGGCGGCACGGGCGACCTCAGGAGCTGGCCGGAGCGCTCCTCTTCCTGGCGTCCGATGCATCGTCCTATGTGACAGGGCATGCGTTGGTCGTCGACGGCGGCTGGACGGCGATCTAGGTGACGGGACGCCCCGGATGTGCGGAAGGCCCTTCGCGTTGCCGTGAACCTGACAGATGGGAAGCGAGAGAGGGGCTGAACATGGGGCTCGATGAAGAACTGGCCGCCCACGTCGAGGCGGTTCGGGGCACCGTCGCCGGGTCATCGGCGGTCATCGCCGACATCGCCGCACGCCTCGCCATCTGCTTCGACCGGGGGGGGAAGCTGCTGATCTGCGGCAACGGTGGCAGTGCGGCCGATGCCCAGCATTTCGCAGCCGAGTTCGTCAACCGCATGCGTCTCGATCGCCGCCCCCTGCCTGCCGTTGCGCTGACGACCGACACGTCGGTCCTCACGTCGATCGCGAACGACGCCGCCTACGAGGACGTGTTCGCTCGCCAGGTCGAGGCGCTCGGGCGTCCCGGTGACGTGCTGATCGCCCTCTCGACCAGCGGGGCTTCGGCGAACGTCCTCAGGGCCATCAGGGCCGGTCGGCAGCGCGGGATGGTCACCGTCGGGTTCACGGGTGAGGCAGGAGCGGAGGGCATGAGCCTGGACTGCGACCATCTGCTCGCGGTGCCGTCGCGTGACACCGCGAGGATCCAGGAGTGTCACGAGTTCGTGTACCACGTGATTGCGGGCATGGTCGAGCAACAGCTGTTCGCGAGCACTGAGTCCGCGAATCTCGAGGGACGGCGAGGTCCCCGATGACCGGATCGGCGGCGGACCTTGACACGCTGCTCGGTACGGATTGGCGGCGCGCAGCTGAACGCCGACGCGCCGACATCGCGGGGCGAATCGCGGGGCGGACCAAGGTCGTCCTCTTCGGAGCCGGCAACCTGGGGAGGCAGACACGCCGCGACATGGAAGGCCTGCCGTTCACGCCGCTGGCCTTCGTCGACAACAACAGTTCACTCTGGGGCAGTGAGGTCGACGGCCTCGCCGTGTTGAGCCCGGACGCCGCGGCGTCGCGTCACGGGCGGGACGCCCTGTGGATAGTCACCGTCTACACCAATTCCCGGGTCATCGAGCAGTGTCGGGGGTTGGGAGTTCCCTGGGTCACCTGCGCCGAGCTCTCATGGGTCCTTCCGGTGCCGCACCCGCCCAGCCTGGTCTTCGGGAGCCCCGAGCGGCTCGCCGAATCTGCGCGAGAGATCGGAGCGGCCGCCTCGATCTGGGCCGATGCCGAGTCCGAGGCCGAGTACCGCTCGCAGGTCCGCTGGCGCTTCCTGCTCGACTACTCGGCACTCGCGGCGCCACGACCCTCGGCCGAGACGTACTTCCCCCCAGACCTGATCCTTCCTTCGGCTCGCGAAGTGTTCGTGGACTGCGGAGCGTTCACCGGGGACAGCATCGAGGCGTTCCTGGCGGCCAGGGGGGCAGAGTTCGAGCAGATCATCGCCATCGAGCCGGACGCGGTCAGTCGCCGTGCACTGCAGGACCGGGTCGACGACTGGAGCCGGTCAGGCATCGGTCCGATCCGGGTTGAGCCAGTCGCCGCCGGCTCGCGCCGTGGCGCGGTCCGGTTCGAGACCACGGGGACAGTCGGGTCGACCGTCGGATCCGGTGCCGACATGGTCGAGATGGCCCCGCTGGACGAGATCCTCGACGACTGCCGACCCACCTACATCAAGTTCGACGTCGAGGGCGCGGAGCACGATGCCCTCGTCGGCGGCGCCAGGATCATTCGAAACAACCTGCCGGTGCTCGCGGTCAGCCTGTACCACAAACCCGAGGACCTCTGGGACCTCCCGCTTCTCGTCCGCTCGCTGGGGCCGGGCTACCGCAGCTATCTCCGCCGCTACAGCGACGAGCGCTGGGAGACGGTCCTCTACGCGGTGCCGCCCGATCGCGAGCTGACCTAGTCGAAGTTGATGCGCTCCTTCTCCACGACGAGCGGTCGCTTGTGGACCTGGGTGTGGATCGAACCGATGTACTCGCCGAGCACCCCGATGAAGAAGAGCTGCACCGCGCCGAAGAAGTAGATCCCGATCAGCAGCGGTGCCAGGCCAAGCTGCAGCTCGTTCCAGAACATGAGCTTGGCGACGAGGTACGCGAGAGCCACCAGCAGGCTGAGGATCGAGATGGTGAACCCCGCCATCGTGGCGATGCGCAGCGGCACCTTGGAGTGGTTCGTGATGCCCAGCATGGCGACGTCGTAGAGGCTGAAGAAGTTGTTCTTGGTCTTGCCGCGCGTGCGCGCCGGCTGAACGTACGAGATCTCGGCTCGCTCGTAGCCGAAGTCGCTGACGAGGCCCCGGAAATACGGGTACTGCTCCTCCGTGCGGCGGAACTCCTCGACGACGTCCCTGTCGTAGAGGCCGAACCCCGTGAAGTTGTGGACCAGCTCCACGTCCGACGAGAGCTTGGCGACCAGCCAGTAGTAGAACCTCCGCGTTCGCGCCATGAGCCACGACTCGTGGCTGCCCTGCTTCACGCCGATGACCACCTTGTAGCCCTCGCGCCACTTCGCGACGAATTGGGGGATGAGCTCCGGAGGGTCCTGGAGGTCGGCGACGCAGCCCATGACCGCATCGCCGTGCGCCTGCAGGAAGGCGTGGTACGGCGACCGGATGTGGCCGAAGTTCCGCGTGTTCACGATGACCTTGACGCGCCTGTCCGCCGCCGCGAGCTCGCGCAGGATCTCGACGGTCCTGTCCTTCGAGGCGTTGTCGATGAACAGGTGCTCGTAGTCGCAATCGGGCACCGTCTCGATCGCCGCCTTGACCTGCCGGTAGACCTCGCGAACGTTCTCCTCCTCGTTGAAACATGGCGTGAGGATCGTCAGCAAAGGCACTGCGGGTCCTTTCGGCGGTCGAGCCACCGGTCAATTCTTCCTTGCGGGAGGGGGATCGTAGAAGGGCATGTCAGCGGTGTCCCTGAGGCGCTCGCCTCCGAAGCTGTAGTACTTGTGGCCCAGGTAGCTGCAGACGACCACACCCGCGGTGAAGAGCGCCTGGATCACGTAGATGTTGAACGGCAGCACCCGCAGGGCGACGGGCAGCAGGGCGAGGTTCACGACCAGCGTCACGAGATAGACCAGCGAGAAGCGCGGAAGCTCCCTGAGCACGGAACCTCGGCTCCGGAACACGATGTACCGGTAGCAGATGTAGGCGTTGAGCACGGCGATCGGCCACGAGAGCAAGATCACGACATAGTAGGGAAGGTAGTCGCCGAGCAGGTACTGCATGAGCGCCCACATGCGCGTACCCGAAGAGCGTGTTCCAGGCGCCGACTACGAGGTAGAGGATCTGCTCGCGGTGGCGGAGGTAGAGCC
The DNA here is from genome assembly GCA_963776285.1 of uncultured Chloroflexia bacterium. Classification (GTDB taxonomy): domain Bacteria; phylum Chloroflexota; class Limnocylindria; order Limnocylindrales; family CSP1-4; genus CTSoil-043. The sequence continues at coordinate 386,665 of CAVZLW010000007.1, read as the reverse complement.
TGATCGGTCGCCCGAGCGTCGGATGATCCCGTAGCCCATCGAGGCGCCGATCGAACCGATTGGATGTCCCGGGCGCCGTGGGCTGCATGCGCCTCATGCTACCCGTCCGTGCTGTCGACGATCAGCGGAGATCCCCGCCGCCGGTCAGCGCGCAACCGAGGGACTCGTTGACCGCGGGCAAGCCCTTCTCGTCTTGGCGCCGTGACGCGTCCCTGACACCTCCTGAGAGCCCAGAGCTTGGACGACTTGCGCATTTCGGCTCTACGTGGATCCGGACCCGAAGTACGAGGGGACGACTGAACGGACCGGGCCGAAAGCCCAAGGACCTGCGGGCTCAGTCCGGCATGCACTCTGGGCCGGTTCGTCGGTACACGTAGAGCGGTTCCGTTTGGCCCCCGACGAGGTAGAGGGAATAGCCCATGGTCCCGACGAGCTCGACGCCTGATGGCTTCACGTTCTTTGACGTCACAAACCCGCATTCTCGGAGCGCGGAGCTAGCCGAGGTTCTGTAGTAGCTCACCCACTCACTTCCTGCGTCTATCTCCTCGGGCCTCAGGCCCAAATGTACTAGCCGTTCTCCTGCACGCCAGCGCGCGGCATCGAAGGCGTTGGAGTTCAGCATGAAGATCACCGACACGGAAGTCAGGACCGCGAGGATGGTCATCGCGAGAGCCACGAAGACGAGGCTCACCCGGCTGGCCGACGTCTCCCGAGGCGATGCGATGCTTCGGGGCACGTACAGGTAGAGCGTGGCGATCGGCGGAACCAGAGCCCAGTAGTACCGATCGAAGACGGCGCGCGTGGAGCCGTACACCGTCAAGCCGATTGCCAGACCCAGCGAAAACAGCACCAGCAATCCGACTGGCGAACCCAAACCTTTGATCAGCATCCCTAGCGAGCGATCGCATCGACGGAGATATGCACCAGCGATCCCTGCGCCAACAGCCAGCACCGCGACCGTGGTGCCGAGCGCCAATCCATTCACGATAGCCCACGACGCATCGCCGAAGAGGAGCGGCCTGTCCCCGAGGAACATCTCCCTCTGCGGAGCACCATATTGCGAGGCAATCTTGTTCAGGATCACCAGTGGCATCGTGCCGTTTTGGTACCACTGGAACAGGCGGGCTCCGGCCAGCACGAGCCCGATCTCTGCCCCGATGACCACGTCCAGGCGCTGCCAGCGGGAACGCCATCGAAGGGCGCCGGCGAGCGCAGCCGGCGAGAGAACGAGGGCCACGATCGCCAGGGCCTGTGTCGTTTGTGAGATCGAGACGACGAGAATCCCGCCACCGAGGTCCTGGCCCGGGAGGTCTAAGCGGAACAGGGAAAGGAGGCCAACACCCGTCGCAACAGCGATCGCCAGCCCCCAGTGTCGCAAGCGCCGTGGTTCGGCACAGATCGCACCCACCAGCACGCTGGCAGGTGCCGCGATGGCGAACTCGCGAACGCTGAACGCGCCGCAACCCACTGCCACCGAAGCGAGGAGCCAGGGTTCGCGAACCGGGCGGCGTCGGAAGGCGATGGCACCCATTGCCAGGCAGAAGAGCTGAGCTGCAAGGGCCGGGACGTCACTCATGAACGAAGTCGCATACGCGAGGTAGCCCGGGAAGAGAAGCAGCAGGAGCGCGGGGAGAACCGCTCGCAGTGGGGCGAGGAACTGCCGCGCCAACACGTACGCACCGATCACTCCTCCAGTCGCAAAGAGGACGCCGGCGGCCGTGAAGGCCCAGGGATGCAGCCCCGATAGCCAGAGGAGGGGCTGCGCGATGAGGATCTGGCCGATGATCATTGTTGTCACGCCGTGAAGTGAGATGACGCCCGTTCCGGCGAGCTCCAACGCGATCCGCCGGTATGCCCAGTCATCGTTGCGAGGGATCTCCAGGGAGCCGGCGATCACTCCCGTGACGTATGGAATCGCGACCCCCAGCAGGAGCAAGCCCGCGATGAGGAGAGCGTCCCATCCGCGCGCCGTGCGTGGGATGCAGATGCTCGGTGGAGTGAACCGCTTGGCCTGCCGCCGGTGGATCATGGCCATTCCAGCCTGTCACCTGCAGGGGCGGGGTTGAAGCCGTCCGTCGAATGCCCCTCTTCCATCGTTGGGAGGTCGATGCCGCCTCGGCCATCCCATGCATTTCGGCTGTCGAGGAGGTGGACACGGGCCACGCGCAATCATGACCGCTGGTGCACCCCGGACAACGGCCGGGAAGTACCACGGCGCCTCGACGGTGCGGATCGCCGTCGGGGCCTTCAGGCGGATCCTGTCGACGATCGAATGAGCCGGCCGCATGACTGCCTCGGGCGCGATGCATGCAGATCCGATGGGTGCCCGACACGATTGTGGGCCTCGGGGGCTCGATCGCCTGCAATGGCACTCCGGGGCCACTCGATCGTCGGCCGCACAACCGGCGCCGGGGCGAGAGCGGAGAACGTGCCGCGTCCGTGGTCGCTCGGTCGCTCCAGTCTCGCTGGTTGCGAGCCCGGGCCGAGGCGAGCCGTGGCCGACGAGGCCGCTGCGGCCGTTGCGCGCGCAACCGGTGCTATTCTCGGGCCCGATGACCGCTCCCCCCACGGACCTCGACGCCCCGTGTCCCGCCGCGCCCGCCGGCGAGGCGGGCGCGGCCGAGAGCGCGGCACGTCCCCCGGCGATCCCAGGCAGCCTGCTCGCCGTGCGGCGCCCGTTCGACACGATCGACCCGGCGGCGTGGGACGCGCTTGCCAAGTCCTCGCCGTGGGCGACGCCGTTCGCCCGCTGGGGCGTCCACCGCGCCTGGTGGGACGCCTACGGCGCGAATGCCCACGAGCAGACGCTCGTCGTGGTGGACCCCTCGGCCGCGGACGCGGATGCGGCCATCGCGATCGTCCCGCTCATGCACCGCCACGAGGTGGAGCCCGACGACGCGATCCTCAGGACGCGCCTCCGCGGTGACGCCCACCTGCCGCTCACCGCGGTCGCGCCGACGGCCAAGGCGGTCTTCTTCGGGGCCAGCTACCACGTCGACTACGCCACCGTGCTCGCGCGGCCGGCCGACCTCCCGGCCGTGGCGACGGCCGTGACCGACGCGCTCGCGACGCCGGGTGGCGCCCACGACCCCGACCACCCGGCGCCGTGGGATGTCCTGGACCTGCGCCGCCTCCGCTGCGGCGACCCGGCGGCCGACGCGCTGGCCGAGGCATTCGGCGCGCGGACCGGCGCCGGATGGACGATCGTCCGCGAGCGCGAGGAAGTGTGCCCGGTCGTGACCTTCGAGCCCGGCGCGGACTTCGACGCCTACCTCGGGACGCTCGGCAAGAAGGAGCGCCACGAGATCCGCCGCAAGCTGCGCCGCGCGGCGGCAACCGGCGACGTCCGCATGGTGCGCTCGACCGACCCGGTGGCCGAACTCGACGAGTTCGTCGACCTGCACCAGAAGCGCTGGGGCACGCGAGGGCTCTTCCCGCCGACCGCGGGTGGTGACCAGAGCCGGACGTTCTTCCGCCGGCTCTTCGAGCTCCTCGATGGCGACGACGTCGTCCAGCTGCACTTCCTGACCGTCGCGGGCCGGCGGATCGCCGCCGGCGTCTGGTTCGAGGACGAGAATGCCTGGTACCTCTACAACGCCGGCGTCGACCCCGAGGCCCGCGAGCTGTCGCCCGGCGTCCTCATGAGCGCCAAGGCGATCGAGGGCGCGATCCTCGCCGGCCGCCGCCGTTTCGACTATCTCCGCGGCGACGAGCCCTACAAGTACGAGTGGGGCGCATCCGACGAGCCCATCCAGCGACTCCTCGTCGTGCGAACGGGCGACTAGAGATGGGCGCACCACTTCCCGGCGATCCCTGCGTCAAGCCGAAGGACCGGCCACCGGTCCCCGGCGGGCGGCCCGTGCGCGTCGTCGAGATCCTGGCGACCGGGACGAACGGCGGGGCGCAGGAGCACGTCTACACGCTCCTCTCGCGCCTGGACCGGGCCCGCTACGAGCCGATCGTGATCTCCCTCTCACACGGCAGCGCGGAGCGCAAGATCTCCCGCCTGGGGATCCCTGTCCACGTGATCGACGAGCCGGACGACGCGATCGCGGTGGGCGTCGTGGCCACGCTGCTGGCCGACGCTCGAGCCGAGGTGGTCCACAACCACATGTACCGCGCCGAGCTGGTCGGAACGCGCGCGGCGCTCGCCCTGGCCGAGGCGGGCCACCCGCGCCCGTACATCGTCGGGACGGTCCACTCCAGCCGGATCCGGACGCTGGAGGACCGGGAGGTCCTGCGGCTGCTGACTCCCCGCATGGACCACCTGGTCGCCGTCAGCCGCGCGATCGAGCACAAGATCGCCGACGAGCGCCCGAGCACCACCCCGGTCTCGAGGATCTACAACGGCGTCGACCTCGTCCGCTACGACCACACCGACCCGTGCTGCACGCTGCGCGAGGAGTACAGCATGCCGCCGGAGGCGCAGATCGTCGGCGTCGTCGCCCGCCTGGAGCACGAGAAGGGGCATCCGACCCTTCTCGACGCCTGGCCACGCGTCCTGCGTCGCGTCCCCAACGCCCGGCTCCTCGTGGTCGGCGAGGGGAGCCGCCGGGCGGAGCTCGAGGCGCAGGCCGCGGCCCTCGGCATCGTGGGGAGCGTCGTCTTCACCGGCCGTCGCGACGACGTCCCGGCCGTGACGGCAGCGCTCGACGTGGCCGTCCTGCCCTCGTACCGCGAGGCCCAGGGGTTGACGATCCTGGAGGCGATGGCGCTCTCGCGGCCGGTGATCGCCTCGGCCGTCGGCGGCATCCCGGAGATGATCGAGGATGGCCGGACCGGGCTCCTGGTCCCGCCCCACGACGAGGAGGCGCTTGCCGCGGCGATCATCCGGCTCCTCACCGACCACGCCTTCGCGGACATGCTGGCGCGCGGCGGCCACGACCTGGTCCACGAGCGCTTCTGCGTGGAGCTGATGGTCTACGCGGTCGAGGAGATCTACGACGAGGGCGCCCGGGCGGTCCGCCCGATGGAGGTCGCGGTCGCGGTCTGAGGGCCGAGGACCGGGGCGGACCCCAATCCGACAGAACCACGTCCGTGCCACCAACCGAAGCCAACCCTGCGCCGGGGCTTCTCCCATACTTCCTCGCGTGGCGACACTCATCGATGACTTGAGGACGGGCCCGGCGTCGTGCGAGCCGCGCCAGGCCATTCGCGCCCATCCGGGCGCTCCCATGACGTCCCGGCGCTGGTCGATCCTGGCCATCTTCGTCCTGTCGGGCGCCGCCGGCCTGATGTACGAGGTGGTCTGGTCGCGCCAGCTCGTCCTCGTGTTCGGCAACACGACCCAGGCCGTCTCGACGATCCTCACCGGGTTCTTCGGCGGCATGGCCATCGGGTCGTGGGGCGGTGGCCGCCTCGCCGACCGGGTCAGGCGTCCGCTTCTGCTGTACGGCCTGCTGGAGGCGATCCTCGTGGTCGTCGTCCTGCTGACGCCCGTGACCTTCCGGCTCATCGGCGACGTCTACCGCGGCGCCTTCACCTCGCTCGAGGCGTCGCCGCAGGTCCTCGCCCTCGTCCGGTTCGGGCTCGCGCTCCTCGCGCTCGCGCCGGCGACGATCCTCATGGGCGCGACGCTGCCGACGCTGACCCGCTATCTCTCGAGGGACGCCGCGCACCTCAGCTCGGCGTTCGGGCGGTTGTACGCCGCGAACACGATCGGGGCGATCATCGGCGCGGCGGCGGCGGGCCTCGTGCTGATCGAGGCCCTGGGCCTCACCGAGACGCTGGTCGTGGCGGCGGCGTGCTCGGGGCTCGCGGGCCTGACGGCCATCGTCATCGATCGCAGGCGCCGGGCCGCGGCGTCCGACGCGGTCGCCCCGGGGGCTGCTGCGGGTGCTTCAGCCGGGCCGCACCGACCGGAGGCCCCGGCCACAGCCGGCGACCGTCCCGTCGACGACCCCCGACCGCGCCTTGCGCTCCTGGTCGCGTTCGTCTCGGGCCTGACGTCTCTCGCCTACCAGGTCCTCTGGACGCGTCTCCTCGCGTCGGGGACCGGCAACTACACGTACGTCTTCACCCTGATCCTGGTGGTCTTCCTCTGCGGCATCGCGATCGGAGCGCTGCTGTTCACGCTCCTGCGGCGATGGATCCGGAGGCCGGTCGCCCTCCTCGCCGGGACCAACGTCATCGTGGCGGTCCTGGCGCTCGCCGGCGTGGCGCTCGTGATCTCGGTCCCGGTCGAGTTCACCCTCCGTGCCGGGCGGATCGACGGGGTCATCGACATCCTCTTCTGGCGCGTCCTGCTCGTGGTGCTTCCTGCCACGATCGTGATGGGCCTGAGCTTCCCCGTCTCTTCCGCGCTCGTCGCCGGCCGCGAGGGGAAGGTCGCGACGAGCGCCGGCCTGCTGCTGGCAGCCAACACCCTGGGGGCCATCGTCGGGACCTTCGTCGTGCCGTTCTTCGTCATCCCTGCGATCGGGTCACCGGAGGCGATCGGGCTCGTTGCCCTGGTCAACGTTGCGCTCGCGTTCGTGCTGGCCCACGAGGCCCGGACCTGGTCACGCGCGGGACGGATCACGACCTACGGACTGGGCGCCGCGACGACCGCGGTCATCGTTGTTGCGCTCGCGACGGGCAGCGTCCTCGTCGACCCGAGCGTGGCGAGGATCGAGGCGCACAAGGGGCAGCTGTACGCCACCGCCGAGGACGAGATCGCCTCCGTCCAGGCGGGCAATGTCGGCGGCTACCCCGAGCTCTGGGTGACCGGCACGTCGATGACGCTCCTCACCGTCGATGCCCGGCTCATGCCGATCCTGCCGCTGATGCTCCGGCCGGATTCGACGAGCGCGCTGACCGTGGCCTTCGGGATGGGCTCCGCGTTCCGTTCGGGCGTCGTCGCCGGCCTGCGGACGGACGCCGTCGAGCTCGTGCCCTCGGTCCCCGGCATGTTCGGGTACTTCTACCCCGACGCCGCGCAGGTCCTCGCGAACCCCGATGGGCGCGTCGTCGTGACCGACGGCCGGAACTACATGGAGCTGACGGACAAGCGGTACGACATCATCGTGACCGACCCGCCGCCGCCCATCGAGAGCTCCGGGGTCTCCGTCATCTCCTCGCGCGAGTACTACCGCGCCGGCCACGACCGCCTGAACGCGGGCGGGATCATGATGCAGTGGGTGCCCTACGGGCAGACGATCGACGAGTTCCGGGCGCACATCCGCACCTTCGCCGACGTCTTCCCGAACGTCCTGGTGCTCCGCGGCCCGGGCAGCTACGGGTTCTTCATGCTCGGCTCGGACGAGCCGATGGCGTTCTCCGACGCCGCGATCCGCGAGGTGCTGGCCCGGCCGGGGATCCTCGAGGACATCTCCGGGGCGTACGACTCGCCCGCGAAGACCGTCGCCGCGTGGTCCGCGCTCATCCCACGGCTCGTCTGGCTCGACGGCGGGCAGGTCCGGTCGTTCGCCGGCTCCGGGCCGCTCGTCACGGACGACCGACCGCTGCCCGAGTACTTCCTGCTGCGCCGGCTGTTCGGGGCGCCATCCCCGCTCGTGACCCCCGCGAGCCTGGCCCAGGCCGGGTTCCCGCTCCGGTAGGACCGGTCCACCTCGCAAATCCTTCACGCCCGAGCGGTGCGAGCCGCGATTCGGCGGCGGCCAACTGACGCGGTACCAACGGGCCAGGGACGGCCCTCCGGGCACTGCTAGAGTCGCGCCGTGCGATCCACGCCGGGCAGCGACATGGCCGCGAACGTCGCGGTGCGCGGCGGGCGATGACCCGCGACCGCCTCTGGCTCGCCCTCGCGATCCTGCTTCCGGCGCTCGCCGCGACGATCGCACCGATGTCGACCGTCGACCTGGCCTACCAGGTGCGAGCCGGCGAGCTGATGCTGGGCGCGCTGTCCGTGCTTCGGACCGACCCGTTCACCTTCACGGCCTTCGGGGAGCCGTGGCTGAACCAGCAATGGGGCGCCGGCGTGCTGTTCGCCGTCGTCTTCGGGCCAACCGGATGGGGCGGGCTGGTCGTCCTGCGCGCGGTGCTGGTGGCCGCTGCCGCCGGGATGGTCGCGGCCGGCGCGATGCGCTGGCTGGGGCCGCGCTCGGCGGCTCTCCTGGCCCTTGCCGGTTTCGTCGTGGGGATCGCGGCGCTGGGCCTCCGTGCCCAGCTCCTCGGGATCGCGCTCTTCGCCGCGGTGGTCGCGATCCTGGCCTGGCGCGACCGGCGGCCCCGGCTCGCCTGGGCGATCCCCCTCCTCGTGCTGGCCTGGGCGAACCTCCACGGGAGCTTCTTCCTGGGCCCCGCGGCGATCGTCGTCGCCCTCGTGGACGACCTGCTGGCGCATCGCCCGGGAGCTCGACGGTTGCTGGTCGTGCTTGCCCTCTCGCTCGCAGCGACCTGCGTCACGCCGTTCGGACCCGCGGTCTGGGGCTACGCCCTCGGGATCGCGACGAACGGGGAGATCACGCGCCTGATCACGGAGTGGCAGCGGACGTCGCCGCTGACGGTCACCGGGCTGCTCTTCTACGCGTCCGTCGTCGGGGCCGCTGGGTTGCTCTTCGCGGCGTGGCGCCGCGGCCGGCTGCCGGCCTGGCCCACGCTCGCCTGGCTCGCGGGGCTGGCGCTCCTGGGAGCCTATGCGGAGCGGGGGGTGGCCTGGTGGGCATTCGGCGCCCCCGTGGCCCTGGCGCCGACCGTCGCCGCGCTCCTGCCTCCGGCCCGCGCGCGCCGCGAGGAGCCCCGGCACCTGCGGCGGCTCAACGTGGCCGTCGTCGCGGTCCTCGCCGGTGTCGTCGTGCTCGTCCAGCCGCTGTGGCGCACGGCAGATCCGCTCACGGGCCCGGACGGGCTGCTGCGGGACGCGCCCGGCGGGCTCGCGGTGGCGCTCGCCGAGGTTGCCGGCCCAACCGACCGGGCCGTCGTGCCGCAGCCGTGGGCGTCCTGGTTCGAGTGGGCCTCGCCGGGTGTGCCGGTGATGGTCGACTCGCGGGTGGAGGTGGTTCCCGCGTCCGCCTGGGCCGACTATGCGACGATCGTGGCCGGCGGTGCCGGCGCCCTTGCCACCCTCCAGCGCGTCGCCGCCTCGGTCGTCGTCGTGGATCCGGCGACGCAGCCGGCGCTGGAAACGGCGCTCCGCACCACGGGCTCGCCGTGGCGCGTGGCCTACGAGGATGCCCTCGGCGCCGTCTATACCCTGCAGCGCTGAGTGCAGCAGCGCTGATAGGCGGTCATCCGTCGACTGGCTCGGCTCGGAACGGGGCGGGTGCCTCGCCCGCCTCGACGGCCGCCCCCTGCTCCCCGACGTCTGCCTCGCCGACGAGGAGGAGGGCGAACACCACCACGGTCGCTCCGATCATCGCCAGGCTGCCGGCCACGCCGAGCGGCCCCGCCAGCGGGATCACCGAACCCGGGACGCCGGTCGGCGCCGCCGCCGCGGCGACGTTGAGCGTGATGGTGGCCGCCAGGACCACCCACACCGTACGAACGACGGGGCGTGCCAGCAACGGCGCGAGGAAGACGAGCGCGGCGTACGCATAGCGCTCGTGCATCGTCGTCATCAGGCAGAAGGCCCCGAGGGAGGTGGCGGCGAGCCCGAGGAAGAGGCGGTCCCGGCTCGGTCGCCGCACGAGGGCGACGAAGACGAGCGCGCTGGAGAACGCCGTCGCGACCAGCCCCACGATCCGCGCGGTGATCGGCCCGACGATCGGCTCGGAGTCGAACAGGAACGAGCCCCCGGCGGCCCACTCCTGGACGAGCCACCAGGGATTCCACGCTCGGACCGAGAGGATCGGGAAGTCGTGATTCTGGTAGTAGGAGACGTCGCGGAGGTAGTCGCCGATCCCGCCGTAGGGCAGGAACGGGAGCCAGGTCAGGGCCGACGTCAGCCCGGCCAGGAGGACGAAGCCGGCGGCCCGCCGGACGCCCCACGAGCCGATCGCGTAGGCCGCGAACGGAACCGCGAGGAAGAGCGCCTGGGGCTTGGTCATGAGCATGAGCCCCAGGAGAATGCCGGCCGCGACCGCTCGGTTGCGGACCGTGAGGATGGCCGTCCACAGGGCGAGCGCGACGAAGATCGCGTCGAACTGGCCCCACCAGGCGCTGAGATACCAGGTGGCCGGCACGAGGAGCACCAGGGTCGCGGTGATCCAGGCCCTGGTCCAATCCGGGCGGAGCAGTGCGATCAGGCCTGCCGCGATCGCGAGGTCGCCCAACAGCGGCGGGACCTTGAGCGCGATCCGCACGACGAGGTCGCTCGCGTCGGAATTGACGACGAACGCCGGGACCGTCCGGGCCAGCAGCTCGTACACGGCGACCAGCACGGGCATGTACGACATGTCGAGCTGGTATGCCGCACCGAACGGCAGATCGGTCGCCAGGCGGTGCGCCCATCTGGCGTACTGGTCGAGGTCGCCACGCAGGCCGTCGTTCGCCGGGATCAGGAGCAGGCGCACGCCCAGCGCCGCGACGAGGCCGGCCAGGACGAGCGCGACACCGCGCCGCGACAGGCGGTCCCCGGGTGCGGCCGGCGTCGAGACCAGGGGTGGCCGCGGCGCGCTCATGGATCGCTACAGCTTCGAGGAAGCCCAGTACCGCTCGGCGAAGCCGGCCAGGCCGGCCAGGCCCGCCACCTTCGTGCCGAAGCCGCGGACCGCATCCCCCATCTGGGCCTTCCCACCGAAGAGCCGGTCGAGCTGGCTCTCGTAGAGCGTGAGGCCCTGGATCTTGCGCTCGACCGTCTCGGTGATGTCGGCGTACTCCGGGGTCAGGCCCACGTCCCGGGGCAGGCCGGCGAGCGCGCCGGCCGGCAGGTCGTCCAGGCGCCGGAAGTCGTTCCACCACGCGTACGGGAAGTCCTCGTAGTAGGCGACGATCCCGGCGTACTCCGGACCCGGCATCACCCAGCGGCGGCCCAGCTCCAGGAGCGCGAGTCCCACACCGCGCGTCAGCTGGTGGTCCACGTGATCCCCGATCCCCAGTGGCAGGTAGACCTTCTGGGGCTCCAGGCGGGCGATCTCCTTCACGAGGAGGTCGACCGGGGCGCGGTCGTCGGGGCGAGGGGCGGCCAGCAGCTGCTCGTCGCCCTCGTAGCCCCGGAAGACGGCGTCCGGGAGGTCGAGGAAGACGATCGAGGCCTCCGCGAAGTACGCGTAGCGCTCGTCCTCCAGGCGCCGGGTGGCCATCAGGTCGCCGGCCATCTTCGCCTCGACCAGCTCGGTCGTCAGGACGGCGCCCTGCTGGGGCACGTCGTCCATCACCGCCTGCCCCGCGAGGGGCTGGTTGTGGATGTCGGCCCGGCGGTACCACGACGAACGCTGCCAGAAGCGCTTCGCCGCGGCGTCCGCCTCCGCCTGGGTGGCATCCAGCCGGCGGGCCTCCGCCCGGTACGGCGCGTCGGATCCGGGGTCGAGCGGCTGGTCGGCGCGGATGTTCTCGCGGTTGAAAGCCTCCGTCGTCGGCCAGACTGCCTTGCTCCCGAACCCCAGCGCCTCGCGCTGGTACTGGGTCAGGCCTGCAGCCGCCCCGTTGCCGGAGAAGACGGTGACGATCGTGACGTTCTGGCCCAGCTCGCGCAGGCTGGCGATCAGTCCGCCACAGGAGAGCGCGACGTCGTCGGGGTGGGGGGCGACGAAGACATGGGTCATGGCCCGGCGAGTATAACGATCGAGCCGGCCCCGATCGACACGCTCACGATCAGCGGAACCCGCCCTCGCCGAGCAGCGGGACGAAGACGCAGGCGCCGTGGTACGTCGTGGTGAGCCGGTCGCCGCTGCGCTCCACGAGCACGAGCTCCTGCTCGTGACGGGGCCCGACGGGGATCACGAGGCGGCCTCCGTCGGCGAGCTGCGCCTCGAGGGCGCCCGGAATGCGCGGCGCCGCGGCCGCGACCAGGATCCCGCGCCAGCGAGCTTGGCCGCCCCAGCTTCCGGTGCTCCCGTCTCCCACGGCGACGTCGACGGCGTCGCCGTACCCCAGCTCCGCCAGCCGGTCCCGCGCGGCTGCCGCCAGGGCGGGGAGGCGCTCCACGCTGGTCACGCGGCAGCCCATCTCCGCCAGAACCGCGGCCTGGTAGCCGGTCCCGGTCCCGATGTCCAGCACGTGATCACCCTGTCCGGGCGCCAGGAGCTGGGTCATCAGCCCCACCATGAGTGGCTGGCTGATCGTCTGTCCGTGCTCGATCGGGAGCGCTTCGTCCGCGTAGGCGAGGTCGCGAAGGTGGTCCGGCACGAACTCCTCGCGCGGCACGACCGCCATGGCCGCCAGCACGCGTGGATCGACGACGCCACGCGCCCGCAGCTGCCTCTCGAGCATCGCCGTCCGGGCCGCGGCGAAGGGATCGCCGGGGCCGCCCTGGTCGCGCCCGCCACCGGTGCCGCCGAGCCGCGGTTCACCGTCGCGCTCGCGCCTCGGCGCCGCGCGCATGTGCCTCGTCCGGGCCTGACCGGGTCACGCTCCGAGGATACGCCGGCCGGGCCGGCGGGACTGCCGGTCTCCAGCTGGGGCACGGGCCCGCGACCCGGCCCCCTGGCCTGGGCCGTCGATGCGACTACGGCGTTGCCGACGCAGCGGGCGTCGCGCTCGGCGCAGCCGGGGTCGCGCTCGGCGCAGCCGGGGTCGCGCTCGGCGCAGCGGGCGTGGCAGTCGGCGCAACGGGGGTCCCGCTCGGCGCCGGCGACACCGACCCGGCCGGCGTGGCGCTGGCTGTCGCTGACGGACCCGGCGCCGACGACCCGGATGGGCTCGGCGCGACCGACGCGGCCGGCGACTCGCTGGGGACAGGGCTGGGTGTCGCCTTCGAGGTGAGAAGGCCGCCCTGTCCCAGGAGCAGGGCGTTGAGGAAGATCAGGGCGAACACCACGGCCACGCCGGCCACGAAGACCTTGGAGATCCGGTCGTCGATGTGGACAGCCCGCTCCGAAGCCGTGGGAACGTGCTCCGGCGCCGCGGCGCCGCTGCGACCCAGGCGCCGGCCGCCGGCCCCTGTGCCGGCTCTGCCTGGGGCCCCCACAGCCCCTGCAGCGCCAGCGGCCACATCCGACTCCGGCTCGAGTCCCTCCTCGAAGTCCTCGCCCTCGTCACCGAGCTCCCCTTCGCTGGCCTCGGCCGTCTCGAAGTCGGACTCTTCCGCCGCGTCGGCGGTCTCGGCATCTGCTGCCTCGGCCTCGGGGTCGGTGGTTTCGTCGGGCGCGCGCCCGTCGGGCTCGGTCATGGTTGTGTCGTCAACTCCCTGGTGCCGTCGATGCGGGCGGCGAGCGCGGGGGCGCCGCGATCGCCCGCGTGCGCGCTCCGGCCCGGAAGTGTACCGGAGCGTCGGCAGGCCCCGCGCGGCAGGCCCCGCCCGGCACACCTCGTGGGTTGCAGGATCAGCACCCTACGCGTCCCGGAGCGGCCGGCTCAGGAGCCCGGCCAAGCCGGCCAGGATCGTCAGGACGCCGAAGACGAAGAAGACGGGCGTCGGCCCGAAGAGCTCGCCAAGGATGCCGCCGACGGCCATCGCCAGGGTGATCGAGCCGAACACGGCCGAGAAGCGGAAGGAGATGACGCGCCCGATCATGTCCTCCGGGGTTCGTTCCATGAACAGCGTCTGGGTCGGGATGACGAAGACCATGTTCGCGGCACCCATGCCGAGGGCCAGCCCGAGGGCCACGCTGACGTTCCCGGTCAGGGCAAGGCCGACGATGCAGGCGCCGTAGGCGACATACCCGACGATGATCGTGCGGCCCCTGGCGATGCGGCTGCCAACCAGCCCGATCGCAAAGCCTCCGATCAGGTTGCCGATCCCGATCGCGGCCTCGATGAAGCCGTAGCGGGCCTGTGGCCCCATCAGATCGGAGACGAGCGCATCCCGCGCGTAGATCGCCATCAGCCCGATCGTGATCCCGATCGCGAACTGGCCGGCCACCGCCTGCAGCGTGTTGGCGAACAGGACCGGCTCCTCGCGCAGGAAGCGCCAGCCGGAGGAGAGGTCTTCGCGGATCCCGCGGATCCCCGGAAGGGCCGCGACCGTCGCGTGGACCACGGGTGGGATCGCCATCGTCACGATGAGCATCGCCGAGGCGAGGTAGGACGCCGCGTCGAGCCAGAACGCCACGGCCAGCGAGCTCCCCACCATGGTCACGAACAGCGTGGCCAGCGGGTACCCGAGGACGTCCGCGATCGAGTCGCCGAGCCAGATCGCGGAGTTCGCGGCGACGAGCTCGTCCTCCCGCACGATCCTGGGGATGACCGCCGTCCGGGCCGGCCTGAAGAAGATAGAGATGGACGTGAGGAGGAAGACCAGGGGGTACACGAAAAGGACGTTTGCGTCGGCGGCGACGGGGACCGCGAGGACGATCGCGGCCCGGAGCAGGTCGCTCACGACCATCACCCGCTTCTGGTCCCAGCGATCGACGAGGACGCCCGCGACCGGCCCGAGGACCATGTTCGGGAGCGTGGCGGCGACGAACGTCAGGGCGGCCGCCAGCGCCGAGTTGGTGATTCCCAGGACAAGGAAGACGAGGGCGATCTGGTGGACCCGGTCGCCGAACAGGCTGACCAGCTGGCCCATCCACAGGGCACCGAACGAGCCGTTCTGGGCGAGGCGGACGTAGGGATGCCCCAGGGCCCGGGTGAGGAGCCCGCGCCGGGCGTCGGCGAGGCCGCCCGCCGCATCGGGTGCGGACGTCGGGGTCGGGACCGCGATCCCGGCTCCAGATCCGCCGAGGATCAGCGGGCGCTCCAGCCCGATGGTCTCGGTGAAGGTCGCGGCCAGCCCTGTGGCCGGTCGGACCCGCCGCTCCGGTCCCGAAGCGCCGGCGGTCGCGACGCCTCCGTCGAGGGCAGGCTCGGCGGGTGCGGCGACGTCGCGCGGCTCGCGGAGGAGGCTGGCGAAGACGAAGAAGGCGAGCCCGGCGGCCAGGAGGACGTCGCCGACGGAAAGGACGTTCTGCACGAATTGCAGGGGCACCGGGATCACGTCGCCGAGCGGGCCCTGCGTGGCGCAGGAACTCGGAGAGCGGGAACGTGCCGATGACGAAATGGAGCGGTGAAAGGACGTCGGTCGGGCTCAGGCCGGCTGCCGCCAGCGCCTGGTCCCAGACCGGCATGTAGCCGCCGTTCACGAGGATCGCCGTCGCGTTCAGCAGGGTGCCCACCAGTGCCAGGCCGATGCCCGGACGAGCACGGTTGACCCAGAGAGCCACCAACAGGAGCCCATACGCTGCCGCGAGCAGAGGGACGCGGAGCCGATCCGCGATCTCGATCTCGCGCATCAGCGCAGCCTCGACTCCGAGCCGAAGAGCGAGGGCCACGAAGATCAGCAGCGTCCAGCGGAGCCGCACCGCCAGGAGGTTGTCGATGCGACCGCCGGCGCCGAGTCCGGCGATGAGCCCGAGGATGATCCCGGCGAGGAGCATCCGATGCTCCTATGTCAGGCGACCGCGGCGAGCGGAGCCCGCGCGGTCGCCCGGAGGCGCTCGTCGTTGTTCATCCAGAGGAATTGTGTCAGGACGCGGGGTCGGGAGCGGGGGTCGCCGCGCTCGACCGCGGCGCGCCCGGCGTCGAGGCGGCCGTCGAGATCGTCGGCGGCCGCAGTCATCCTGCCGGCAGCCTGCGCCAGGAGCGGCACGGGCGGCCGCGGCTCCGAGGTTCGGCCGGGGTCATGCGCGCCGGCAGCCCAATGCGTTCGAGCGAAGGCATCGACCACGACAGGGTCGAACTGCACTCCGGCGAACTTCCGCAGCTCCGCCATCGCCTGGTCGGTGGAGAGTGGCTTCATGCGGTAGGGCCGCGCGGCGGTCATGGCCTCGAACGCGTCCGCCACGTGCAGGATCCGGGCGAGCTTCGGGATCTCGTCGCCGATCAGGCGGTCCGGGTAGCCGGAGCCGTTGTACCACTCGTGGTGGTGCCGGATGATCGGCAGCTCGGGAGCGAGCCTTGTGACCGGGGCGATGATGTTCGCGCCCTTCACGGGGTGCGCGTTCATGATCGCCCGCTCCTCCTTCGTCAGCCGGTCGGGCTTGTTCAGCACGTTGTCGGGCACGCCGATCTTGCCGATGTCGTGCAGCAGCCCGCCCCACTCCAGGGCCTCCAGCTCCTTCTCGCTCACCCGCATCACCCGCCCGATATCGACCGAGATCCGCTGAACATTCCGGCTGTGGCCGGCCGTGAACTTGTCGCGTGCATCGACGGCACCGGCCAGACTCTCAACGGTCTGGGTGAACATCACGCGGATCTCGACGATCTGGTCGAGAGCTCCACGCATGATCCAGACAGGGAGACGCGAAGAGGAGTGTGGCCCACCAGCCCACCATGAGCGTGGCGAACGCCATCAGCCAAGCGAGCGGCGAGAGCGCCACCCAGTTGGCGAAGTACGTCGGCAAATCACCGAGCAAGACCGTCCTGAATGACTGCGAGGTCTTGAGTGATACCGTGATCGAAGTCGAGGCGACATTCAAAACGAAGAAGATGGCGGCACCAGCCATCGCCGCGCAGAAATCGCCGAATAGGCCGAATTCGGCTCCGATCGCTTCAGTGATCGTCTTCGTGACGACTCCGCCAACCACCGCTGGAAGAACAAGTCCAGCGTGGTTCGCGAGTGTGCCGTACCAAGGCACGCGCCCCGACAGCTCCCGCAGCTCCGTCGTTCCGATCAGAGCGACCCAACCTGCCGCCGTTGGTCCGCCCAGGCTCATTGCCGCCACCAACGTTGCGATCGACGTGTTGATGATCGAGCCACGCGGCATCTGTACTGGGAACGCCGATGCCAGGAGTGTGAGTACCGTCCAGAAGGCAACACCCGCAAGGATGTCGAATTGCGGGGTCCCGAAGACTCCTAGAGCGATCTGCGGATAGACACGAATCACAAGGCTCGTAGCCGCCAGTGCCACAGCACTGAGGGCCACGAGCCCAGTGATATATATCTTGAGGCTTCGAGGCATTAGACCTCAGGTCCACTCCGACTTCGGCACGTAGAAGTCTACCGTGCCGATTCGGCGACCTGTATGGGACCTAAGTACCTAGAGCCCCTTCAGTGAGGCGCCACCGGCAAGCAGAGTAGCGGTCAGTGTCGTGACCGCCACCAGGAGGCGCAGGAGTCGGTGCTTCATCACTCGATACCCTGACTGCCTCAACACTCGCCGCTAGAAGCCCTTCGAACCGGACTCGGGAGCCATCGTTGCCCTCCAAGCTGGTTCCCGTGCTCGGTAGAACACAGAAACCGACCAGACTAGACCGGTCGGTTGCACTAGTCGCTCCGCCACGCCCTAAGTGCCCATTTCAGGCGAGGCATCTGCGCGTCCGATATTGATAGTGCTTCCTAGTACCTGAGTACCAGTCGGCAGCCGGACTCTAGGTGTAGCTCTGAGCGTCGGTCAATACGTAACGTTCCCTATCCGCACTGGATTGCATACGATCCAGCTCTCTTCACAGTTGGTCAAGTGGGGGTGGATCGATGCCAAGCTGCTCGCGCATGAACGACGTGTAGTGCTGGTATTGCTCGGTCGCCGCCGCATGGGCTCCGAGGAGCCGGTACATCTTTACGAGGCTGGCTTCGATCTGGTCGAGCGTCGGGTCGGTCTCGAGCGCGCACCGGGACAGTTCCAGCGCGTCCGTGAAGCGCCCGGTGGCCGTGCTCGACGCGATCGCTCGCTCCATCACCTCCAGGTATTGAGCGTGGAGCGACTCGCGGTGCATCGATGCCCAGTCGTCGTAGGAGAAGTCGAGAGCGAACCGCCCGCGGTACTCCGCTGCGAGTGCCATCACGGCCGGGAACGGCGGGTCGGAGCCGAGGGCACGCATCTTCCCCCTGCAGGTGACGCTCCGGCTCGAGATGAGCTCGGTATCGAGCCACACCAGCTCAGTGTCCTGGTTGACATATCCCGGTGACAGGTCGTCCGAATACGACGGTTCGATGATCCGTCGCAGGAAGTAGACCGTCTGGTGGAGCGAGTTGACCGCCTGGTCGGGGTCGGCGTCGGGCCAGAGCGCGTCCAACACCTGATCGCGGGTGGCGGACATCCCTGGGCGGCTCAGGAGGAAGCACAAGAGGGCGAGCGGCTTTCGGCGCATCTCCGATCCGGGGATCACCCGTC
Organism: uncultured Chloroflexia bacterium; assembly: GCA_963776285.1. GTDB lineage: Bacteria > Chloroflexota > Limnocylindria > Limnocylindrales > CSP1-4 > CTSoil-043. The sequence goes on along the minus strand of CAVZLW010000007.1, from coordinate 368,657 downwards.
CGCCGATCTTGACGATGACGCGCCCTTGATCCTCGACCCAGACGCGGTCAGCTGTCCGCCTGGCGAGCTCTCGGCCGAGTGACGGGACGCGATACGGTCCCTTGAGCTCGCGGCTCAGGCCTCGGAGTCGCCGTACGTCGGACTTCTCGCCGATCGCGTCCACGATCCGACCAGCCGCCCACCGATCCCGGGCCGTCCCGGCGTCAACCGCCGTCCGCAGACCCGGGAGCCAGCGTCGCGGATGCCGCGAAGCGGCCTGCAGGATCACGTCAAGCGCCCCATCGTTCAGGTCTGCGAGATGGGCCAGGACGGCTTCAGCCAGCGCGACCACGATCCCGGGCTCGACCGTCCAGAGTGCCGAGACGGCCGACGAGGCGGAGTCAGTGTCGCGCTCGAGGGCCTCGAGGAGCTGGATCGCCCGCTCGGCCCCGATGGCCCCCTGGCGCTCCGCCTGGACGCGCGCAGCCTGGATGTGCCCGTCAGCATCAGCGGATTGGGCCACCATCGCAGCGACTGCGCGAGCAAGCTTCACCCGCACGTAGAACCCCGGGTATCCCGTGTGGCGACCCGTCGGGATCGCGTCCAGAACGACAGCTGCCTCTGTCGCCTGACCCATGCGGATCAAGGTCTCTGCGCGGAAGAGGGAAAGATAGGTGCTCTCGGCAGCAGTCCGCGCCCCAACCGTCTCCGCCTCGGCCAGGAGCGTACGTCCGCGATCCGGATCCACGTAGGCGCCAATCGCGTCCGCGGCCTCGAGCAACGTCTCGAAGCGACTCTGGGCGAAGCGCGAGGCAAGCGCGGCGTCGATCTCGGAGAGCGCCGCCGTGACGTCTCCCACATGAGCGTGCGCCCAGGCCAGCACCGTGCGGACCGTGTCCATCTCGGGACCTGCCGACGTTTCTGCCAGGGCTTCGAGAGATGTCTGCGCATGGTCGCGCGTTCGATGCGGATCACCAAGGCCACGCTCGATCCACGCCAGATTCAGGTGTGAGATGCCGTAGTAGTGACGATGGCCGAATTGCCTCGCAAGCACGGCGACTTCTGCAAGCATGGCGCGGGCGTTGGGGATAGACCCATCGACCATACAAGCCGCGCCCGCCAAGCACGCTGCAGCAATCGCCGAGTACATCGTTGTTGCGGTGCCCTCTTGGAGCCTGACCGCAGCCTCGACGGCCTTTGCGTAGTCGCCCGCATTCCACTCCACCGTCGTCAGCGTCGCCAGGGCGACGGTCACGCTGATCGTCGGGTCGCCGCGCGTTGAGGCGTCCAGTGCGCGTTGGGCCGCTTCGCGGGCACGGGCGATGTCGCCCTCCCGCAGGAAGGAGCGCGCCGCAAGCGCCTGGGCCCAGCCACCCTGATCTGGGACACCTCCGGCGGCGATGAGGTCGACGGCCGCCTGCGCCCCGCCCGCGCCCAGGATCTCCTCGAGGGAGAGGGAGAGAACCCGAGCGACATCCTCGCTCCGTCCCGCGGCCGCGTAGTGATGGCCGGCGAGCCACCAGCTGTTGGCCTCGGCGGCCGCTGCGATCCGTGCGTGGATCTCCGCGATCCCCTCCGGACCCACGGCATCCAGGAGCCGGCCCTCCAGGAAGCTGCGCACCAGCGGGTGGAGGAGCCGGCCGGCCTGCCCCGTCCGGCCGCGCCGCGAGAGGAGCCCGGCATCCTCCGTGTCGTCCAGGAGCCTGCGTGCCTTGGCGACCGGGACGTCGGCTGCGACCGCTGCCAGCTGGGGCGTTGCGACGTGGAGGAGGGCGCAGCGCTCGAGGAAGTCCTGCAGCTCGGATGGCATCCTGCCGACGACCTCCTCGGCCAGGTAGTCGTGCAGGTCGCCGTGCCGCGCCGACAGGCTCCGGATCACAGCCCTGACCTCGTGGCGCGGGCGCCCGCGCACAGCCGTCTCCACGAGGCGGAGGGTCGCGGCCCAGCCCTCGGTCGTGCGGGCCAGATCTTCCAGGAGGTCGGCTTCCAGGGGGTGCCCGTAGGTCTCCCGGAAGAGCCGCTCCATCTCGGCGTGGTCGAACCGGAGGTCGGCCGTCGACAGCTCGGCGACCTCGCCGAGCGCCCGCAGGCGCGCGAGCGGCAAGGTGGGCGACCGCCGCGTGGAAACCACCAGGGTGAGGCGCTCGGGTCCCCGCAGAACGAGCTCCCGGACGATCTCTCGGACCTCCGGAGCGTCGTCGACGACCTGGTAGTCGTCGAGCACGAGCACCGTCCCGCCAGTGACCCAGGCCCGGATCTCCGCCAGGAGCGTGCGCACGATCGCACCGCGGTCACCCATGCCCGCGCCGAGCTCCCGGATCAGAGACATCGTGTTGGGGGCGAACGCGGCGTCGATCTCCCGGCCCGCAGCGACGACGTGGTTCACGAACACGACCCAGTCGCGGTCCGTCTCGTCGAGGCGGTACCAGAGCGTGCGGAGGCGCGTCCGTCGACTCCAGTCCGCGAGCAGGGTTGTCTTGCCGTAGCCGGCGTCGGCGACGATGAGGACCAGCCGGGCGTGGATCTTGGCGGCGATCCAGCCGAGCAGCCGCTGGCGCTCGAGCGTCTCGGCGGGGAGGAAGGGTGGCTGGACCTTCCCGATCTGGACCGGGAACCCGAAGACGTCGAGATCGCTCATCGGGAGCTCACGGGGCGCGGCGGCGTTGGGCCTGGCCTGACCCTCCATCGGTCGACCCGGTCCGACGGGCACAAGCGCGCTGCGCGCGTCGGTGCCCGAGCGCGCCGGGCGCGCGAGGCCGGGGGCGAGATCGGGGAGGGGCCATGCCATGCGGCCCATGCTGCGGCACGACGCTCACCGGCCACTTATCTTGGGTCAGCGGATCAGCAGGTCGGCGGGTCGGCGGCCGGCTGCGCGGAAGGCGCCGCCAGCGACGGCTCAGCCGTCGTACTCGAAGCCGATCTTCAGGTCCACGCGATACTCGACGATCTCGCCGTTCTCCACGACGGCGGTGGACTTGACGACCTCCACGGTCCGGATGTTGCGGACCGTGCGGGATGCCGTCGCGACGGCCTGGCGCGCCGCGTCGCTCCACGATGTCGGGCTCGTGCCGACCATCTCCCTGATGATGATGACGCCCATGGCTGTGCCTCCGAGCGGGGCCGCACGCGAGCGCCGGCCGTGTGTCGGAAGTCTAGGCGAGCCGGGAGCCCGGGCGATGGGCGTCGCGGGCGATGGGCGTCGCGGCCGCTGGGCGGCACGGCCGGTCGGACCCGCTCGAAGTTGGAGCTGCACGAGCGCGGCATGTCCGGCCGCGGGGCAGACGGCACCAGCGCCCGGCGCCCGTCGGCGTCGCAGACGGCGGCGGGGGACCCTGGAGGCGGTCGGCCTGCGCGACCCGCCGCTCCTGCCGACACGCCACGTCGGCCGCTCCCCGCCGGGTCTACGGGGCGGCGCCGCTGAAGCGCTCGCCGGCGTAGCTGACGAACCGCGTCTGGCTCTTCTTGAACCAGAGGTCGATCTCGCCGGTCGGCCCGTTGCGGTGCTTCGCCAGCCGAAGCTTGACCACCTCCCCCTCGGCGTCGTGGTCCTCCTGGCCCCGCTCCTTCTCGCGCCACAGGAACATGACGAGATCGCTGTCCTGCTCGATCGCGCCCGACTCACGCAGGTCGGACAGGCGCGGCTCCTTCAATTCGCGCATCTCCGGCTGCCGGGAGAGCTGGGACAGCGCGAGGACGGGCACCTTCAGCTCGCGTGCCAATCCCTTGAGGCCCCGGCTGATCTCGGAAACCTCCTGGACGCGGTTGGCGTCCTTGGTGGTCGTCGACGACTGCATGAGCTGGAGGTAGTCGACGATCACCAGGTCGAGGCCGGCCTCGGCCTGGAGCCTGCGGGCCTTCGTGCGCAGCTCCATCGTGCTGATGTTCGGCGTGTCATCGATGTAGATGGGAGCCTCGGAGAGGGCGGTCATCGCCCTTGACACGCCGACGAAGTCCATCTCGTCGAGGAAGCCGGTCCGGAGCCGCTGGCTGTCGATGCCGCCGACCGAGGAGAGGAGCCGCAGCACGAGCTGCTCCTTGCTCATCTCCAGGCTGAAGATGCCCACCGACCTGGGCGGCGTGTTGCTGATCGCCGCGAACTCGGCGATGTTGAGAGCGAGGCTGGTCTTGCCGACGGACGGCCGCGCGGCGAGGATGACCAGGTCGGACGGCTGCAGGCCGGTGGTCAGCGCGTCGAGGTCCGGGAAGCCGGTCCGCACGCCGCTGATCTCGCCGCGGTGCGTGTGCAGGTAGTCGAGCCGGTCGAACGCGTCGTGGAGAAGCTGCTTGAGCGGGCTGAAGCCGGCGGCGAGCCGACGCTCGGAGACTGCGTACAGCTCCTGCTCGGCCCGGTCGATGGCCTCCTGGACCTCGGGCGTGTCCTCGTACCCGATCCCGGCGATTCGCCCGGCGGCGGCGATCAGGTTCCGGAGGACTGCCTTGCGTTCCACGATCCGCGCGTACTGCGCGGCGAAGACCGCGGTTGGCGTCTGCTCCGCCAGCGACGAGAGGTATCCGCGACCGCCGATCGCCTCGAGGTTGCCACTCCGCTCGAGGGATTCCGCGACGGTGATGATGTCGATGGGCTCCCGGCGCTCCCACAGGTCCAGCATCGCGCCGTAGATGGTCGCGTTTGCCTGGCGGTAGTAGTCCGCCGGCTTGAGGATGTCCGCGACCTCGATGATGGCGTCGCGGTCGATGAGGAGCGCGCCCAGGACCGACTGCTCGGCTTCGAGGCTCTGGGGCGGAAGGCGGTCGAGGGCCACGGGGACTCCGGATGCTGCGGTCGGATCTCTCCGACATCCTGACGCGCGCCGCGCCCGGGCGCGAGGGACTTGTCCACGAGTCCGGGACGCGCGTCAACGTCGCCGTGCGAGAGCCGCCCCCTCGTGTGGACGGGCTGTGGACGGAATCCCCCGTCCGACCGTCAGTCGAGGCGGCGGATGACGCCGATCAGCTTTCCCTGGATCCGGACGTCGTCGTAGAACTGGGCCGGGTACTGCGGGTTGGCCGGCTGCAGGCGGATCCGGCCGTCCTCCTTGAAGAACCGCTTCAGGGTGACGGCATTCTCCTCGACCTGGGCCACGACGATGTCGCCGTTGCGGGCTGTCTGCTGCGGCCGGATCACCACGTAGTCACCGTCAGCGATCAATGCGTCGATCATCGAGTCGCCGCGAACGCGCAGGAGATACGCATCGCCCGACGGGGCCAGGAGGTCCGGGATCGCACGGTACTCGTCCGTGCTGGCATATGCCTCGATCGGGCCGCCCGCGGCGATCTCGCCGATCACCGGCAGCACGTGGGCCTCGACCGGCATCGCCTGCGGCATCAGCTCCGACGAGAGCCCCATCAGCAGGGCGGCCTTCGGCGTCAACCGGATCATGCGCGACTGCGAGGCCCCCCGGTCGAGATAGCCGTCCTCCTCGAGCGCTCGCAGGTGATGGTGGACCGCGGACGTCGAGGCGAGCCCGACCGCGTGGGCGATCTCCCGGACCGACGGCGGGACGCCGCTGGCGCGGATCATCGCCGCGATGTAGTCGAGGATCTTGCGCTTGCGCTCGGCATCGTGCCTGGTCACGCGTGCTCCTTTCCCGGCCGTTCCACGGAGGGTACCGAACACCCGTTCGAATGTCAAGCGCAAGACGAGGACGTTCGGCACTGGATTCCGGGCTCGCCAGCCGCGACCATTCGGCCCTCAAAGCCCACGGCTGAGGTGGCGTCCCATGACTCGCGTCCTCGTCATCCACCATGACATCGACCTGTCGGACCAGGAGGTGGACAGCCTTCGCAGGAGGGGCTACGACGCGCGGCAGTGCCTCGGGCCCGTCGGCGCGAGCTGCCCGATCCTGAACGGGCAGCCGTGCGATCTCGCGGAGGACGCGGACGTCCTCGTGTACGACGCCTTCGTGACCGGCGAGCCGGACGGGGCGCAGGCGCTCATCGAGGGCATGCGGGAGACGCACCCGGATGTCCCGATCGTGCTCGTCGCCTCCGGCATGGAGCCGTCCTGGATGGAGACGGCCGGCCGCCACGGTGTCACGCCGCTCGTCGGGCAGCCCACCGGCGAGCGCCTCGCCCGGGCCATCGAGGTCGCCCTCGCCGCCCGTGGCGGCTCGACGCCCGGGGCCTGACCCGGCCTGACCCCGTCGGACCCGGTCGGACCGGGCCGGACGGCCCGGCGGGCGACGGACGACCGCAGGCGCGGATCGGGCCGATGCAACGGTGCTGCTAGACTTCCCGTTCGGCCGGCGCGCGAGGCGCGGCCCGCATGGAGCATCCCGACGAGGATGGCGGACCCCAGGGACACTTCGACGGCGCCGGCCCGACGCCGGCGCGGCAGGCGCCGGCGGGCGATGATCGGTCGCACGATCACCCTGCTGGCCCTGCTGCCGCTCGCGGGCCGGCTTCCGCTGCACGCCCGGATCCTGGCCGGGCTCCTCGGCGATCGGCGGGTGCCGGCGTCGCGCAAGGCGGTTCTCGCCGCGGCGCTCGGCTACGTGGTCTCGCCCATCGACGTGATCCCCGATCAATTCCCGCTGCTCGGCGTCCTCGACGACGTCATGGTCGCGGCACTGGCCGTCGACGCGTTCTTCGCGGGCGTGCCCGACGAGGCTCTCGAGGACCAGCTGGCGGCCGTCGGCCTTGCCCGGGCGGCGTTCGACGAGGATGTCCGCCGCGTCCGGCGGCTCGTCCCGCGACTGATCCGCCGCATCGTCCACCGAATCCCCACCGTGCTCCAGCTCGCGGCCCGCCTCGTCCGCGAGGCCGACCTGGGAACGCGCGTTCGGGGCATGCTCGACAAGGAGGGTTCACCCGCGTGAAGGTCATTCTGACCAGCGACGTCCCCAAGATCGGCAAGAGCGGCGAGCTCAAGGACGTCGCCGACGGCTACGCCCGGAACTTCCTGATCCCGCAGAAGCTCGCCGTGCCGGCTGCCGGCGGGGCATATCGAGCCTGGCAGCACGACATCGCCAGCCGCGAGGAGAAGCGCCAGCGGGAGCGCGGCGACGCCGAGATCGCAGCCAACCGGATCGCCTCCACCACGCTCACGATGGGCGTGAAGGTAGGTGAGGGTGGCAAGCTCTACGGCTCGATCACGACCCAGGACATCGCGGACGCGCTTGGTCGCCGCGGGATCGCGGTCGACAAGCACAAGGTCGACCTGGACCAGCCGCTGAAGTCGCTCGGCACGTACAAGGTGGCCGTCAGGGTCTACGCCGGCATGACGCCCGAGGTCACGATCATCGTGGAGCCCAAGGGCTGAAGCGCCGGCGCGGCCGGACGCGATGATGCCGAAGCCTCCGGCTGAACCGCGATGATCGCCGCGCTGGCGATCCTGGCCGCAGCCGTTGTCGGGGGAACGGTCGCGACCTACTGGTACGACCCGGATGCCCCCGCCGCGTCGCGTCCCTTCACCGGGGCTGCCACGGGCCTCGTCGCGCTGGCCGGCATCGGCCTGCTGGCCGGGTTCGTCCTCGGCGCGAACCCCGCCAGCGTCCTGCTCGCGACGGCCGCCGCTGCCGCCCCGGCGCTCCTGCTGGCGCTGCCCCGCTTCCGCGGCGCCGCCCGGGACGACCTCGCCGCACTCGGCGCCCTGGCCCGCCGCGCCGGGACCGCCTGGCCGGCGGCCGTCCTGGCGCTGGCCGGGATTGCCGCGCTGGCCGCCCTCCTGTGGCTCGTCGTCGACCGGGTGATGCTGGAGGGGCCGGGCGGGATCGGCACGGGCTACGTCAACAACCTCGGCGACCTCCCGTTCCACCTCCAGGCCGTGGCCAGCTTCGGCTGGGCCGGGAACCTGCCTCCGAGGGACCCGACATATGCCGGCGCCGCGTTCACGTACCCGTTTCTGGCGGACTACCTCTCGGGCATGCTGGTGCTCGTCGGAGCCTCGCTTCGCGAGGCGCTGCTGCTTCCCAGCCTGGTCTTCGGCGCCGCGCTCATCGGCGTCCTCTGCCGCTTCGCGGCGGCCCTGACCCGCGACCGGATCGCTGCCGGGCTCACCCCGCTCCTGGTCCTTCTCGGGGGCGGGCTCGGCTGGGTCATGCTCCTCGGCGATGCACGGACCGCGAGCGGCGGCCTGGTCGGGACTCTCCTGGCTCCTCCGCACGACTACACGATCCTTCCCGACTCCGTGTGGCGCTGGGGAAACGCGATCACCACTCTCCTGGTGCCCCAGCGCAGCCTGCTCCTCGGGCTCCCGCTGACGGTCGTCGCGCTGACTCTCTTCTGGCTGGCCCTGCAGCCCGCGGCGACGCGCTCGACCCGGCGCCTGCGCACCATCCGGCTGGCGGTCGCCGGAGTGGCGACCGGTGCGCTGGTTCTCGGTCACACCCACTCCTTCGTGGTCCTGCTGGGAACGGGGTTCCTTCTCGGCCTGCTCTTCGCCGAGTGGAGGCACGGTCGCTGGCGGGGATGGGTCGTCTATCTCGTCGCGACGGGGCTCGTGGCCGCCCCGTCGGCCCTCCTCCTGGTCGCCGACACGTCCACCAGCGCCGGCACCTTCTTCGGGATTGCCATCGGCTGGGACCGCGGGGCGACGGATCCGGTCACGTTCTGGCTCCTGAACGCGGGCCTGTTCATCCCGCTCCTTGGGGTCGGGTTGCTGGCCGGCCGGGTCCCGTGGGGCGCCGGGCCGCCCCTCGTCGACGGCCGCCTCCTCCGCTTCTGGCTTCCGTTCGTCGCCTGGTTCGTCATCCCGAACGTGGTGAAGCTGGCCCCCTGGACCTGGGACAACATCAAGGTGCTGTTCTACTGGTGGGTCGGGTCCGCCCCGCTGGTGGCGCTCGTCGTCGCGGCGCTGTGGCGCGGCCGCTGGCGCGGCAGCTCACGCGCGGCGGGCCGGGTCGCGGCGGCCGGGGCTCTCCTGGCCCTCATCTTGTCTGGCACTCTCGACCTGGGACGCGTGGTCAGCGGCCAGACCTCCTACGGCCAGTTCGACGGGGACGCGGTCGCCTTCGCGGCTCGCGTGCGCGCCGCTGTTCCCCAGGACGCGCTCCTGCTCAACGCCCCGACATGGAACACGCCGGTCTACCTCACGGGCCGCAGCTCCCTGCTCGGCTACCCGGGATGGATCTGGGCCCACGGCCTGGCCTACGCGGATCGCGAGAAGGACATCGGGACGATCTACGCGGGCGGCCCCGACGCCCTCGCGCTCCTGCGAGCACATGGCGTCCAGTACGTGGAGGTGACGCCCGTCGAGCGGGGCGCGCTGACGGTGGACGAGGCGTTCTTCGCTCGCCTGCCCCTGGTCACCGAGGTCGGCGAGTACCGCCTCTACCGGGTTCCACAGTGAGCCGCAGGGACCGCCAGTCTGACGCGCGCCGGCGCAGGGCGGGCGCGGCCGTCCCGCCGGGGATCGCCGGCGACGACTCGACGCCGCCGGCGGGCGTTCCTCCAGAGGGCTCGCCCGCCGCCGGGTCGGCCCCGGTGGCGACCGCGACGCTCGTCGATCCGAGGCGCCGGACCCGGGTCGCGTTCCTTGGCGCTCTCGCGGTCCTCGTGGCGGTCGCCGCCGCCCTGCGGCTCTGGGACCTGCCGCTCGCTCCGTTCCACAATGACGAGGGGGTCAACGGCTGGTTCGTGACGCAGCTCCTGCGGACCGGCCAGTGGACGTACGACCCGGCCAACTACCACGGCCCGACATTGTTCTACGCGGAGGCTCTGTCCGGGTTCCTCGTGGGGCTGAGCGACGTCTCGATGCGGCTGGTCCCGGCGGTCTTCGGCCTGGCGACGCTCGGGCTGGTGCTCCTCGCGCGCCGCTGGATCGGCCGGTCCGGCGCGTTCGCGGCGGCCGCGCTGGTGGCGGTCTCGCCGGGGATGGTCTTCTTCTCCCGCTACGCCATCCACGAGATGCTGCTGGTCTGCTTCACGCTCGCCTTCGTCCTCGCGGCGGCGCGCTGGTGGGAGACGGGGCGCACGCGCTTCCTGGTCGGCGCGGCCGCCGCGCTCGCGGGCATGTTCACCACGAAGGAGACGGCGATCATCACGGTCGTCGTCCTCGCGCTCGCCGCCGGATGCGTCGCCGTCTACGAGCGGATGGCGCCGAGGGTCCTGGGGCGGCCGACGCGGTTCGCCGCCGCTCCCGGGGTTGCGCCGGTCGGCCCGCCGGCGGGCGCGCCGCCGCGGGCGTCGCGAACCCGCCAGGGCAGGGCGCGGCCCGCGGACCAGCTGGCCCGGTTCGGCGGCCGGGATCGGCTCCTGGGCTCGCTCGCCGGCGCCGCCGCGGTCTTCGCCGTGATCTGGGTCACGCTCTTCTCGTCGCTCTTCACGAACTTCCCGGCCGGCGTGCTGGATTCTTTTCGCAGCCTGACGATCTGGACCCAGACGTCGGGCGCCACGCAGGTCTCGGGGCCCCTGGCCTACGTCGGATGGATGGCGGAGGAGGAGCTCCCGATCCTCCTGCTCGGTCTCGCGGGCTCGGCCTGGGCGGCATGGGAAGGTCGCAGCCGGTTCGCCATCTTCGCCGCCGCGTGGGCGACCGGGCTCCTCCTCGCCTACTCCCTGATCGGCTACAAGACGCCGTGGCTGATGCTCAGCTGGCTGGTCCCGTACGCGCTGGTGGCCGGCTACGCGCTCGGCCGGGCCTGGGCCGGCGGACGGCGGGCCGTCCGGACCGGCGCCGCCGTCGCGTTCGCCGGGGCCCTCGTGCTCAGCTCCGTCCAGGCCGTCCAGCTTGCCTTCCGCGACTACGACGTGGAGGAGAACGCCTACGTCTACGTCCAGACGAAGCGCGACATCCTCGACCTCGTCGCCTGGCTCCGGGCGGAGGACGCTCGCCGCGGTGCCGCCGGCCAGCTGGGGATCGTCGTGATGTCACCCGACTACTGGCCGCTGCCGTGGTACCTGCGCGACGACAAGAAGGCAGGCTTCTACGCCAAGGTGGTGGATGTCGCGGCGCCGGTCCAGATCGTCAGGGAGGATCAGCTGGCCACGCTGCCGGCCGGGTTCAGCGACCGCTACCGGGAGGCGGGCCGGTACACGCTTCGCCCGGGGGTCCAGCTGGTGGTCTTCGCGGCGAACACGCCGTGATCGGCCGACTCCGCAGCTGGCTGCGGTCGGCGGAGTTCGCCGACGCGGTGCTCCTGACGGTGGGGATCCGGCTGACGCTCCTCGTGATCGCCCCCCTGGCGGTCGTGCTGTTCGGCGACGCGACCTCGAGGGCCCGAATCCCCCTGGACCTCTGGAACTCGTGGGACGCCCCGCACTACTTCGAGGTGGCGACGGTCGGCTACGTCGATCCCGCGCGGGCCGTCCTGTTTCCGCTCCTGCCCGCGCTCCTGCGGGTCGGCTCCTTCGTGATGCCGCCCCTGGTGGCGGGGCTGGTCCTGTCCCTCGCTGCGTCGGTGGCAGCCGCGATCGCCATCTACCGGCTCGCCCGCCTGGACGGCGCCGACCGGAGGGTCGCCCGCGGGGCGGTCCTCGCGATGAACGTCTTTCCGACGTCATTTGCGCTGGTCCCGCCGTACACGGAGCCGCTCTTCCTGGCCTTCGCCGCGTGGGCCTTCCTGCGGGCCCGGCGGACCGACTGGGTGGGGGCCGGCGCAATGGGGCTCCTGGCGGCCCTGACCCGACTGCCGGGCGTGCTTCTTCTGCCGGCCCTCCTCGTGGAGTTGCGCGGCAAGCCGCGCTCGCCGCGCATGCTGGGCCTCCTCCTCATCCTCGGCGGTCCGCTCGTGTACGTCGGGGTCAACTGGCTGGCCTATGGCGACCCGCTGTTCTTCATGGGCATCCAGCGCGACGTGTTCCGCGTCGAGACGGTCCCGCCCTGGCAGGCGCTCTCGTCCCTGTTGGCGGCCGTGTCGACCCCACGATCCGAGGCGAGCTGGCTGACGGTCTACCTCGCGCCCCTGCTTGCGCTCTTCATGCTCGCGGCGACCACCGTGTGGGCCGTTGTGGCGCCGCGTGGCCGGGCGAGCTACGCGGTGTACGCCGGCCTGTCGCTGCTGATGTTCGCCAGCATCTCCTGGCCGATCAGCGTCCCGAGGTACATCCTCGGCGTCTTCCCGATGTTCCTGATGCTCGGGGGCCTGGCGCGCAACCGGCTCGGGCTCGTGCTGCTCGTGGCCTCGTCGATCCTGCTGGGGTTGCTGACGGCGGAGTTTGCCCTTGGGCGATGGGCATTCTGACCGTGCCGGCCCATCAGCCGCGGAGCCTCCAGACCTCGACGCCGTCGACGTCGTAGACGGTCTCGAAGCGCGGGCTCGCCGAGAAGTCGGTCGGCTCGCTGCCCTTGCAGTCCGGGATCCCTCCCGACGAGAGCACGTACGTCGCCCCGTAGCGGGCCATCACCTGCGCCGCCGCGTCCGGGCCGTCGCAGTAGGCCGCGGTGACGTCGGCCTGGCGCGGCGCCGGGTCGTAGCCGAGGTTGGCCGCGTACGGCCCGAATGTCGTGATGCGCAGGCGTCCCGCGTAGTCGACCGGGCTGTTGATGTAGGCGTCGGTCACGAAGACGGCGCGCTGGGGGGTGTTGGCCGCGATCCACACGGCGGCGCGTTCCTGGGCCGTCGACAGCGTGATCGGCTCCGAGACGAGGTGCCAGGTCGCCACCAACGCGGGAGAGATCGCGGCGAACGCCACGACGAGCCCGGCCACCGCGGTGGGCCGGCGCCGCAGGATCCACCCGCCGAGGATCGCCAGCGCGACCCACATGACCTGGAAGTACTTGTTCATGTCGAACTCGACCGCGCTGGCGACCACGAGGTTGGGGACGAGGAAGAGCGCGACGGCCCAGGCCGCCAGGAACGCCCGGGCGGGCGGGCGGGAGACCGCCAGGGCCAGGAGGGCGAGCAGCAGCGGCAGGCCCAGGTTGGTTGCGTAGAAGAAGACCACCGCCGCCAGGCCGTCCGCGATCGGCGCTTCCGCCCACCCGGCAACCAGCCGGATCGATCCGCGATCGTGCTGGAGCAGCGCCGGACCGACGACGAACGGCAGGGCAACCACGATCGGGGCAAGGAACAGGGCGGCGTCACGGATCCAGCCCCGGCGCCGCCACGCCCGCCGCGACAGGGCGTACAGGAAGACGAGCAGGTAGGTGGCGGGGAAGAAGTAGAACTGGAAGGGCGCCAGGAGTGCCGCGAGGACACCCGCCAGGGCCATCCCGGCCGGTCGGCGGCCCAGCGACACGCGCACCAGGAGCAGCACCGCGAGCAGCCCGGGAAGCCCGAAGGTGGTGGCCCGGTGGGGGAACAGGCCGGTCCCCAGGATCGAGGCGATCTTGAAGTAGGGCCAGCCTGGCGCCCACGTGTTGTCGTACGAGTTGGCCCGGACCAGGTCCACCACGGAGCCGGCCCCGGCACCCAGGTCGAGAACCAGCCGGATCCAGCCCATCCCGCCCCCGACCACGACGAGCAGCGTCGCGATGGTCGCCGCGCGCCGGCTCCCGGTCAGGTGGCGAGCCAGCTCCCAGGCGAGCAGCGCGAGGGCGCCGGCCATGATCGCGCTCGACACGATGAAGACCGGGATGACGTGCAGGCCCGCGGTCGCCGCCGCCACCGCGCCGTGGAAGTCGGCGAACCAGTGGTAGGTCAGCGGGACGCCCGCGAAATACGGCACCTGGGGTGGAAAGTTGCCTTCGACGATGCTCTGGCCGATCGCCACGTGGACCAGGAAGTCGCTCCAGTTCCAGCCCCCGGAGACCCACCCGGACGGGATCTCGCGCCACGCGTTGGCCGCCAGGATGCCGCCGACCAGGAACGTGGCGAACGCGGCCAGCACGAACGGCGCCCTCTCGCGACGGGCCGCGTCGAGGGCACCCCGCAGGTCGAGCGAGGGCGGCGGGGCGAGGAACGGCAGGGGCGCCGCCGCGAGCGCAAGGCTGGCCGCCGCGAGCAGGGCCGCCGTCGCCAGGGCGACGGGGCGGTCGAAGCCGCCGGCCGCGAGGCCGACGACGTTCGCGAGGTGGGCCGCGACGTAGGTCGACGTCACGATCCCCACGCCGAGGCGGGCTGCCGGCCCGAACCGCGGAACCGCGCGGCTGACAAGGAGCCAGCCCGGGACCAGGAAGAGGAACGGCCACGCGACGGCGACGGCCACCGGCGGCGCGTACCAGGCGAGAACGAACGCGACGAGGCCGAGCGCGGCCACCTCCCGGGGGCGCTCGCGCACGAGCGACCGCCGCGTGTCGACGGGGAGCGCCGCGGGGCTTTCGGCGGGGGTCATGTCGCCGCGATGATAGGGGCATGCGCACGAGCCCCACGATCCTCCACGTCGACCTGGACGCGTTCTTCGCGGCGGTGGAGCAACGCGACCGCCCCGAGCTCCGCGGCAGGCCCGTGATCGTGGGCGGGGATCCCGGCGCGCGCGGGGTCGTGTCGGCGGCCAGCTACGAGGCACGCGCGTTCGGCGTGCGCTCGGCGATGCCGCTGCGGACTGCCGCCGCTCTCTGCCCGGGTGGCGCCTTCCTCCCGGTCGACGGCGCGAAGTACCGCCGCGAGAGCCGGAGGGTCATCGAGATCATGGGCCGGTTCACGCCGCTGCTCGAGCAGGTCTCGATCGACGAGGCGTTCCTCGACGTCGCCGGCAGCGAGGTGCTCTTCGGACCACCGGAGGAGATCGCCCGCCGGATCAAGGCCAGCGTTCGCGGTGAGGTCGGACTGACGGCCAGTGTCGGCGTGGCCACCACCAAGCTCGTGGCGAAGGTCGCCTCCGACCTTCGGAAGCCCGACGGCCTCGTCGTCGTGCCGCCCGGCGAGGAGGCCGCCTTCCTGGCGCCGCTGCCCATCGGGCGGCTCTGGGGCGTCGGGCAGCAGACGCGCGCGGTGCTCGCCGAGCACGGCGTGCGCACGATCGGCGAGCTGGCCGAACTGCCGGTCGACGTGCTCGTGCGTCGCCTGGGCGCCCACGGCGCCACCCTGCACGATCGGGCGCGCGGAATCGACCCGTCGCCCGTGACCGGGGAGGCGGCCGCCAAGTCGGTGAGCCACGAGCACACCTTCGACGTCGACACGGCCGACGCCGACGCGATCGAGCGAACGCTGCTGGCCCTCTCGGAGGGAGTCGCGTCGCGCCTGCGCGCCGGCGGGGTGCGAGCTTCGACGATCGCCGTGAAGGTCCGCGACAGCAGCTTCCACACCGTCTCCCGGCAGCGGACGCTGGCCGAGCCGACCGATCTGGCCGACCCGATCTTCCGGACGGCGCTCGACCTCGTCCGCCCGGAGGTCAGGGGGCGCCGCATCCGCCTGCTGGGCGTCGGCGCCCACGGCCTCGGCGAGCCGGCCCAGATGGGTCTCTTCGCGACCGAGGATCCGCGACGCAGGAAGGCGGTGGAGGCGCAGGACGAGATCCGTCGCAGGTATGGAAGCCACGCCCTCACGCGCGCTCGCCTGCTCGGCGACCGGCTCGCCGATCCGGGCGGGCGGGACCCGCTCCAGCCGCTGCAGGGTCGGCGGGTCGGCCGCGCCCCCCTCCATCCCGAGGCCGCTCCCGATCCCGGGGCGGCTCCAGAGCTCGACGCGGCGCTTGATCCCGACGGGATCCCGGAGTCGGAAGGCGGCGCCGAGGTCGAGGCCGACCCCGAGGCCGGCGCGGACCCCGAGGCCGGCGCCGACCCGGGTGGCGACGCTGGCGCCCGCTCGGACGACTCCTGAGGGCATCGAACGCCCGTGCCAAACAAGATGGCACGGACGGCGCCGATCCTCGCTCCAGTTCCACGCCGGGGCTTGACATCGAACGGGTGTTCGATCTACAGTCCCACCGAGTCGAACAGGTGTTCTGTCTCCCGAGTGCCCCGGGCGACGCCAGGCTGCCGAGAAGGAGCAACGTCGATGGCGATGACCCGCGTCGATCCGGTGGAGGTCCGCGTGCGGACCGACTGGCTCTCGGGGCGCCCCCGGGAAATCCGCTGGGACGGTCGAACGATCCTGGTGACCGCGATCGCGGAAGTCCGCCGCGAGCGCTCCGCCTACCCGGTCGAGATCGGCCCGCGCACCACCTTCGAGGTGGACACTCCAGAGGTGCGCCTGGCGCTCACCTTCCGTCACCGTGGCCGGCGCTGGCTCGTCGAGGGTCTCGACCCGGCCGTCGCCAGGGCGGCCTGACCGCCTTCCGTCCGTCACCCGCACCTCCCGCGCCGGTCCTCCACCCGGCGTCGCCGCTGGCCGTCGTCCTCCACGGCGGCTGATCCTCCTCGGGCCCGGGGTGGGCGCGACCGGTACCGCGTTCGCCCCGGGCCCGGCCATGCCCGGCCGCGGCGGGACGCCGGCCCACGGGCCGGCGGTCACCGGGAGCCGGGTCCGGCGGCCCGGGCTCCCGGGCGGGACGGCTCTGTCGGGCCGTGACCCGCCTCATACAATCGGTCGCATGTCGCAGATGGCCGCCCCCCGCTTCGGATCGATGTCGCTCGAAGGGTTCATCGAGCTCCTTGGCTCGGCGACCCCCAGCCCCGGAGGTGGTGCCGCCTCGGCCGTTGCCGCATCGTGCGGCGCCGCGCTCGTGGCGATGGTCGCGTCGCTGTCGGTGGATCGGCCGAGGTACGCGGCCTACGGGGCCAGCCACGCCCGTCACGGGGCGATCGGGCGGGAGCTGGCGACGCGGCTCCTGGCGCTCGCGGACGAAGACGCCGATGCGTACGCCGCCTTTGCCGCCGCCTTGAAGCTGCCTCGCGACACCGACGAGGCCAGGACGGCGCGCGGCGCGGCGATCCGGTCCTCGGCGCGTGTCGCTGCCGAGGCGCCGCTGCGAACCCTCGAGGCCTGCCGCGACGTCGTCCGTGCCTCCGAAGCGCTCGCGGGCCGGAGCAACCTCAACGCGGCGAGCGATCTCGCGGTCGCCTCCCGGCTCGTGGAGGCCGCCGCGCACGGGGCCGCCGAGAACGTCGTCGTCAACCTCCCGTCGCTCGGCGACGCGGCCCTCGCGGATGAGCTGCGCGGCCGCGTCGAGGTCCTGCTTGCCGAGATCGAAGATCTCGCGGAGTCGACCCGGGCCCACGTCGAGCGCGGCGAGCTGCGCGACCCCGAAGCCGGGGTTGCGGAGGCCCATGAGGCACCCGGGGCCGCGGTCCCGGATCCGCCGGAATCCGGCACGTGACGCTCCTCGACGACCAGGGTCCTCGCCTCCTGCGGGGCGGGCCGATCGCCGCAGAGGTGCGCGCGGCCGTCGCGGCCGACGTCAGCGAGTTCCGGGCAACGCACGGGTACGCACCCGAGCTGGCGGTCGTCATCGTCGGGCGCGACGCCCCGTCGACGGTCTACCTCCACAAGATCCTCGACGGCTGTCGCCTGGTCGGGATCCAGGATCGCCTCGTCGAGCTCGGCGACGACTGCACCGCCGAGGCGCTCGGGCGCGAGATCCTGGCCCTCGGCGCCGAGCGGGCGGTCGCAGGGATCATCGTCCAGCAGCCGCTCCCACCCGCGATCCCGCTTCGGGTGGTGATCGACACCCTCGACCCGGCGAAGGACATCGACGGAATCCATCCGCTCAATGCCGGCCTGCTGGCCCTCGGCTACGACGGCTTCCTCCCTGCCACGGCCCACGCCGCCGTGGAGCTCCTGCGCCGCTCCGGCGTCACGCTGGCGGGCGCCCGCGCGGTTGTCGTCGGCCGTTCCAACATCGTCGGGAAGCCGGCGGCGTTCCTCCTCCTGCGCGAGCACGCCACCGTGACGATCTGCCACTCCCGGACTGTCGATCTCGCGGCCCAGATCCGCGCAGCGGACGTCGTGGTCGTGGCCGCGGGACGGCCCGGCCTCGTGACCGGGGAGATGCTGAAGCCGGGCGCTGTCGTCGTCGACGTCGGGATCAACGTCGTCGATGGCCACCTGACGGGCGACGTCGACTTCGAGTCTGCTGCCCGCGTCGCATCCGCGATCACGCCGGTGCCGGGCGGCGTCGGGCCCCTCACGAACGCGATCCTCCTGACGCACCTGGTCCGGGCGGCTCGCAACCAGGCCGAGGGGCGGACTGCGCCGGGCAGCTCCTCGCTCCGCGCCCCGTCCGGCGCGGCCGCGACGCCGGGGGGTCCGCCGTGAGCGTCGCGGGTCTTGTCGCGGCTCCCATCGTTCCCTTGTCGCAGCCCGCCCGCTGAAACAGAGCGCCCGGAGGCATCCCATGTCGTTCCCGTCCGACCTCGACATCGCGCGCGCCGTCACGCCGCGGCCCATCGGCGACATCGCCGCCGAGCTCGGTCTCCGCGCCGACGAGATCGAGTACTACGGCCCGACGAAGGCGAAGGTGACCCTCGCGGGCGTGGAGCGCACCGAGCGCGAGCGTCCGCGCGGCAAGTACGTGGTCGTCACCGCGATCACGCCGACGCCTCTCGGCGAGGGCAAGACGACGACGACGGTGGGTCTCGCCCAGGGCCTCAACCGGATCGGGCGGAAGGCGTCGGTGGCGATCCGCCAGCCCTCTCTCGGTCCGGTCTTCGGGATCAAGGGTGGCGCCGCCGGCGGCGGCTACTCCCAGATCATCCCGATGGAGGACTTCAACCTCCACCTGACGGGCGACATCCACGCGATCAGCGCGGCGCACAACCTGGCGTCGGCGTTCCTCGACAACCACCTCCACCACGGGAACGCCCTGGGCATCGATCCCTTCTCGATCCGCTGGCCCCGCGTCGTCGACATCAGCGATCGCGCCATCCGGCGGGCGGTGATCGGCCTCGGCGGCAAGGAGAACGGGGTCCCCCGCGAGACCGAGTGGGTCATCACCGTCGCGTCCGAGGTGATGGCGATCCTGGCCCTGTCCCGCGATCTCTTCGACCTCCGGGCACGTCTCGGGCGGATCGTCGTGGCCACGAGCCGCGACGGCCGAGCCGTCACGACCGAGGACCTGGGCGTCGCCGGTGCGATGACCGTCCTCCTGCGCGACGCGATCAAGCCGAACCTGCTCCAGACGCTCGAAGGCGGCCCGGCGTACGTGCACTGCGGCCCGTTCGCCAACATCGCCCACGGCAACAGCTCGATCCTCGCCGACCGTGTCGCCCTCGCCACGTCCGACATGGTGGTGACCGAGGCCGGCTTCGGCGCCGACATGGGGGCCGAGAAGTTCTTCGACATCAAGTGCCGGGCGTCCGGGCTGCGGCCCGACGCCGCGGTCGTCGTGGCCACCGTGCGGGCCCTCAAGATGCATGGCGGCGTGGGGAGGATCGTCGCCGGGAGGCCGCTCGACCCGGCCCTCACCACCGAGAACGTCGAGGCCGTCCGGAAGGGCGGGGAGAATCTCGCCGCGCAGGTGGAGCTCGTGCGCTCGTATGGCGTCCCCGTCATCGTGGCCATGAACGCGTTCCCGACCGACACGCCCGCCGAATACGCCGCGATTCGCGAGGTCGCCCTCGCAGCAGGCGCCCGGGACGCGGTCGTGACGACGAACTTCGCCGAGGGCGGCAGGGGCGCCGAGGCGCTCGCCGCAGCAGTCTGGGACGCCGCCGAGTCGGACGGCGGCGACTTCCACCTGCTCTATCCGGACGAGATGCCCCTGAGGGAGAAGATCGAGACCATCGCCACCCGCGTCTACGGCGCCGCCGGGGTCGACTTCGCGCCGGCCGCCACGAAGGCGCTCGCCGAATACGAGTCCTTCGGCTACGGGCACCTCCCGGTCTGCGTCGCCAAGACGCACCTCTCCCTGTCCCACGACCCGGCGCTCAAGGGCCGGCCCAGCGGCTTCCGCTTCCCAGTCCGCGAGGTGCGCCTCGCCGCCGGCGCCGGCTTCATCTACCCCCTCGCCGGCGACATGCGGACGATGCCGGGCCTGCCGTCGCACCCGGCGGGCGAGAAGATCGACATCGACGCCGACGGGAACGTCGTCGGATTGTTCTAGCCCTGCGGCGCCCGGTCCGACCGCCACCGAGGCGCGGCTGGATGCGCTCGCACCCGTCAGGCCGGCTCGGCGTCGTCGCCGTCCGCGTCGTCCAGGCTGACGAGCCCGTCCTCCGCCTCGGACGCGAACGCTGATTCGCGCTCGTCGTCGACGCTGTCCGGGCGGTCGCCAAACGGTGACCCGACGACTTCCTCCCAGGGTGCCATCAGCAGGTCCAGCTCGTCGTCGTCGAGGAGGTCCTCGAGCACCACCGCGTAGGCGGCGTCCAGGACGATCGGCACGGCGGCCATGCGTGGGCCGATCTCCGCGGTGCTCTCCCCGGCGCCGGCCACCCCCGCCGGGAACCAGTGGGTCGTGCTCGACGCCCAGGCCGCGACCTCGTCGCCGATCGCGCGCACCGCGTCAAGACGGCGAGCCCCCCTGGCCATCTCTCGAAGGCGCGCGCGAAGCTCCCCGCGGGCGGCGACGCCGGGGTCGTCCTCGGCCGTGCCGAACGACCCTCCGCCTGCCGCCGCGAGCGCCGCGATTGCCCCCGGGGGGAGGTGATCCAGGTCGTCGAGAAGGCGTTCCGCGGCGACGGAGTTCGGCCCGTAGAGCGTTGTCACGGCGGCTACCGCAGCGAGGTGGCGACGTACAGGCAGACGGCAATCGCAATCCCCGCGCCCACGCCGACCAGACCGGCCCCCCACGCCGCCCAGTTGATCGGCCCGAGGGCCGACGCATGGTCGCCATGCTCGTCGTGTCCCGCGTGACCGTGGCCGGCGTCGTCCGGCTCGTGCGCCGGCGGGTGGTCGTCGTGCGTGGTCTCGCTCATGGCGCCATTCTAGCCCCGTCTTGCGGCGATTCCCACCGCGCGGCGGGCCCGCCGGCAACCCCCAGAGCTGCGGCGCCCCGGCGTCTGCGCGTGGCCTGCGGGCGGCCCCAGCGGCCTGCGGGCCGGCCCCTGTCCGATACGTCAAGGGGTACCCCTCGCCGCGGGTCCACCTCGCCACGGCGCCTGGACCGCTAGACTCGATCCGTGGTGCTTACCCTCGTCCTGACCCGTCACGGCCTGACCGACCGTTCCGACCCCGAGCAGCACCTGGGGCAGCGGATCGACCTGGGCCTGTCCGCGGCCGGCCGCGGCCAGGCGGCCGCGCTCGCGGCGCGGATCGCCGACGAGCGGTTCGATCGCATCGTCAGCAGCCCCCTGCGCAGGGCCATCGAGACCGCCGAGGCGGTTGCGCGCGGCCGGCTCATCGAACGCGAGCCGCGGCTCATGGAGATGGACTACGGGGCGTGGGAGGGGCTGACCTACGAGCAGATCGATGCCCTCGACGCCGCGTCCCGCGCCCGCTGGATCGCCGACCCCGGATCCCTCGCCTGCCCGGACGGCGAGTCAGGGGCGGACGTCGCCGCGCGCGCCCGATCCTTCCTCGTGGACCTGGTGGCGTGGGGCGCGGAGCGCGATGGGGATGACCCGGTCGTGCTCGCCGTCGCTCACAGCACCCTGAACCGGATCCTCCTCTGCGTCGGCGTGGGCGTGCCGGTCGGCGAGTACCGTCGGCGGTTCACGCAGAGCCAGGCAAACCTGACGGTCCTCCGCTGGCCGTCGGGAGCCCGTCCGGAGGAGGCGCGCATCCTCACGGTCAACGACTCGTCGCACGTCGCGCCGGCAGGCCGGGCGCCCTGGGAGCCGGCCCCCGGAGCATGACCCGCCGGGCGCCCGCGTCCGCGGGGCGCGCGGTCCGGCGCTACTCCGTCCCGGCGTCGCCGCCCGCGTCGGGAGCGCGCCGCCGGCCGGGGCGCGGGCGTCCGAGGCGGAGCCAGATGAACGCGGCGACCAGCGCCACGGCCGCCACCGCGATCACGAGGTCGAACGGCTGGAGGAGCCGCCGGATCTCCTCCCAGTTCTGTCCCAGCTGGACGCCGGCCCACACGAGCGCAATCGACCACAGGAAGGCGCCGGCGGTCGAGTAGACGACGAACTTCCGCAGGTCCATCCGCGTGACCCCCGCCGGGAAGCTGATGAACGTCCGGACGATCGGCAGCAGGCGGCTGAAGAAGACCGTCTGGGAGCCCCACCGCGCGAAGAAGCGGTCGGCGATCTCGATCTCGTGCTGGCGGATCAGCAGGTACCTGCCGTAGCGCTCCAGGAACGGCCGGCCGCCCCAGGCACCGATCGCGTAGGCGATGAGCGACCCCAGCGTGTTCCCGATCGTCCCGACGATCACCACGATCCAGAAGCTCCACGGCTGGCCCGTGATCGGCTCGATCTGGCTGGGGTCGGAGACGAGGAACCCGGCGAACGGCAGGATCAGCTCGGAGGGCAGCGGGATCATCGCCGACTCGATCGCCATGGCCAGCATGACGCCGAGGTACCCGGCCGCGCCGTAGAGGGTCTCGAGGAAGGGGATGACGATCTGGTCGATGAAGGCAAGCATCGTCGGGGAGGATACGCGACGCCCGTGGGGGAAGGTGCCCCGATCTCGTCGGTCCGATCGTCGAGGGCGCGCGTCGACCGTTCGGCCGGCCGACCGGGAGTCGGCGGGACTATGCTCGCGAGGTGAGCGAACCCACGGCACGCCCGGTCGACCACCCCAGCGGCCCGCACTTCGAGCCCGGACCACCGGGCCCCGGCTCGCCGGCGGGGGAGATCGTTCTGACCGGGGCCGACCTGACCGTGGCGGTCGTCGAAGCCGTGGCCCGTGGCGGCGCGAGCGCCGTCCTCGACGTCCACGCACGAGCCCGGATGGCGGAGGCGCGGGCAGTGGTCGCGCGCCTCGTCGATGCGGGCGATGTCGTCTACGGGATCACGACCGGCTTTGGGGACCTCGCGACGACGTTCATCCCGCCGGCCGACGCCCGCCGTCTCCAGGTGAACCTGCTGGCAAGCCACGCGGTCGGGGTCGGCGCGCACCTGCCCCGCGACGTGGTCCGGGCGATGCTCCTGCTTCGGGCGAACACCCTCGCGCTGGGCCACTCCGGCTGCCGGCCGGACGTTGTCGACCGGCTCCTGCGATTCCTGGAGCTCGGGATCCACCCCGTGGTGCCCTCCCAGGGGAGTCTCGGCGCCTCGGGCGACCTCGCCCCGCTGGCGCATCTCGCCCTGCCGCTGGTGGGACGCGGCGAGGTCGAGATGGGCGGGCACGTCATCCCCGCGCTCCTGGCGCTGAAGGAGGCGGACCTGGAGCCGCTCATCCTCGAGGCCAAGGAAGGCCTGGCGCTCCTCAACGGGACGCAGCTCATGAGCGCGATCGGAGCGCTCCTCCTGGCGGACGCAGACCGCCTTGTCCGCACGGCCTCGGTTGCAGCCGCCCAGACCGTGGAGGCCCTGCTCGGGACGGACGTGGCGTACGCCGCCGCCTACCAGCTGGCCCGCCCGCACCCCGGCCAGGTTGCGGTCGCCGGCGAGATGCGGCACCTGCTCCGCGGCTCCGGGCTCATGGCGCACCACCACGGCTCGACGCACAAGGTCCAGGATCCCTATTCGCTGCGCTGCGTGCCCCAGGTCCACGGCGCGGTGCGCGACGCTCTCGACCACCTGCGCCGCGTGCTCGACGTGGAGATGAACGCGGCCACCGACAACCCGCTCATCTTTGCCGGGGGCGGCGTCGCCGACCCCGGCACGGCGGCGACCGGCGGCGGGCTGGTCATCTCGGGCGGCAACTTCCACGGCGAGCCGATCGCCCTCGCGCTCGACTTCGCCAAGCTCGCCGTCGCGGAGCTCGGCGCGATCAGCGAGCGCCGGATCGCCCTCCTCGTGGATGCCCGGCTCAACGGCGGCCTGCCGCCGTTCCTGGCCCCCGAGAGCGGCCTCAACTCGGGGATGATGATCCTGCAGTACACCGCGGCCGCCCTCGCCTCCGAGAACAAGGTGCTCGTGCACCCGGCCTCGGCGGACTCCATCCCGACCTCGGCGAACCAGGAGGACCACGTCTCGATGGGCGCGACGGCGGCGCGCCACGCGCGCGAGGTCCTCGACCACGTGGAGCGGATCCTCGCCCTGGAGCTCATGGTCGGGGCGCAGGCGCTCGACCTGCGACGCGACCTCGTCGCGTCGTCCCTGGGGCCGGCGGCGGCGGACGCGCCCGGGCCCGGCGTGGGCGTGGCGGACGCCCACCGGCGGATCCGGGCGGTCGTCCCGCGCCTGCATGGCGACCGCGAGATGGGGGCCGACATCGAGGCGGTGACGAGGATCGTGCGAACGGGGGCGCTGGCCGACCTCGTCGACGGCTGACGGCGGACCCGCGAGCACGCCGGTGCTGGAGTACCTCGCGACGGGCGCCGTCCTGGGGCTCGCGGCGGCGTTCTCCCCGGGCCCGCTGCTGGCCCTGGTGCTGGCCCAGTCGATCCGCTACGGGACGCGGGAGGGGCTCAAGGTCGCCGCCGCCCCGCTCATCACCGACCTCCCGATCGTGCTGCTCGCGACCCTCCTGGTCGCTGCTGCAGCCGACACCGCCCTCGGCCTCCTGGGCGCCATCTCCCTCGCCGGCGCGGCCTTCGTCGCCTACCTCGGGATCGAGTCGTTACGGACGAAGAGCGTGGACGCGGGGCGGGCCGACGAAGCACCGCGATCCTGGACCAGGGGCGCCGCCGTCAATGCCCTGAGCCCGCACCCCTACCTGTTCTGGATCACCGTCGGCGCTCCCACCCTGATCCGGGCGTGGAGCGACGGTCCGCTTGCCGCGGCCGCCTTCCTGGCCGCCTTCTACGGCTGTCTCGTGGGAGCCAAGATGCTGGTCGCCATCGTCGCCGGGCGCTCCGGCGGCAGTCTTCGGGGAAGCCGCTACCACGCGGTCATGGCGGTCCTGGGCGCCCTGCTGCTCCTCTTCGCCGTTCGCCTGGCGGCTGAGGGGCTTCGCCTGCTCGGCGTCTTGCCGGCCTGAAGCGCGTGCGGGCCGGATGGAGCACGCGACACGGACGGTTCGTGTGTACGCACCGTTGGCATGGACGAACCGATCCCGGACTCAACCCCGGAGCGTCCTCCGGAGCGCGCGGATGCCCATGGCCGTCACCGCGAGGGCCAGCGCCTGGCGCCAGGTCCATCCGAGTCCGCCGGGATCCTCCGGTCCGGCGGCCAGCGACGATCCGTCGGCCGGCGCGATCCGGACCAGTGGGATCCATGAGATGCACTCGAGGATTCGCTCGTCCGTCGAGGTCGGCGGGAAGCAGCCCGTGATCGCCCCGGGAACGGCCATCGAACGGCACAGCGGCGGCAGGATCCGGGCCCGGACGCTGGGGTCCCGCTCCTCCGTCGCGCGCGCGGCGATCGGCGGGCGGCCCGGGAGCAGGAGATCGACGCGCGGATCGTCGAGGATGTTCCGGTACCAGAGGGTCGACGGCCCATACCCGGCCATGACCCAGGCGGCACCGTCAGCGACGAAGTAGGCAAGGGGCGTATGGCGCCGGAGGCCCGACCGGCGGCCGATCGTCGTCACGAGGCATTGCCAGCCGGTCACCGGGTTGCCGAGCCAGGCGGCGAGCCCCGCCCGGTGGAATGGGACCATGCCGTAGCGGTTGGCATAGCGGAAGGCGACGCGGCTCGCATCGGATGCCGCCTTGAGCGCTCCGGTGAATTCAGGCGGGGGCGTGACGCTGCCGGGGACGAGTGCCGGCGAGCCCGGGATTGACGTCGGGGTGGATTCGGCGGTCGCAGTCATGGCCCGAGTGTCGGGCCGGCGTTCACCGCCCGGCCAGTGCCGGGTTTCCCATCCTCGTGGGCGGGCCGGCCGGGAGGCCCGCCTCGGCCGGTGCGGGCGCCAGTGCGTCCCTGCGATCCTCACGCCGACGGTCGGGGGGTACGATCCGAGCATGGACCGGATCCGCATCGTCGACGTGACGGACGTCGCCACCCTTGGCCTCCTCCCTCCCTGCGCCGACGCCTCCTTCGACCATCGCAGCTGCGACTACTGGGAGGACGCCGACCGGGGTTCGAGGGCGCACCGGGTCAGCTGGCTGCGCCCGGCCGAGCCGGCCGCTGGAGAGGCGTCGTCGGCCGCCCGCCGGCCGCCGTCGAACCCCTTCCTCGCCGATCTCGAGGCCCGTGAGGACAACCCGTTCGCCCTCAAGAGAACGGCGCCGGTCAATCCCTTCGTCCTCGATCCGGACGACGGCCTGCCGGACGACAACCCGTTCGCGCCGAAGCGCGCCGCCCGCCCGACCGTCGCCCCTGGGGCGCCGCCCAAGCTCGCGCTCCTGGGCCGCGGGCTGGCGGTCTTCGGGAGCTACGCGAAGGTGCTCCTCGTCGTCGACCCGGAGGACGGGAGCCCGAACCCGGGCCCCGACACCGGTGAGCGCCCCGTCGCGTACGCCCAGTTCGGCCCGCTCTCGGCGTACCCGCGCGCCCTGCGCCTCCGCGAGCTCTATCCGCGGCTGCCGCAGACGCCGCTGCCCGCGGTCATCACCTGCGTCGCCGTGACCGCCGGCGATCGGGGCCGGGGGTACGGCCGGCGCCTCGTGGCGGCGGTCTGCGAGGACCTTGCCGGGCGCGGCTTCGCCGCCGTCGAGGCATACCCGGAGATCGGGCCCGCCCCGGATGCCACGTCAGCCGCCACGCCGGCGTTCTGGGAGCTCGCCGGCTTCTCGGTCGCGGTCACGGACGCACGCTTCCCGGTGGTCCGCCGCGAGCTCTGACGCGCCGGCGCCCGCCGCGACCTCACGCGTCGGCGCCCGCCGCAGGGTCCGGCGCTCCGGGCACCCGGTCGGCCGCCCCCGATGAGCGCTGGCCTCGCCGATCAGCCCGAACCGTCGTCGGTCAGCCCAGGCCCCGTCCGCGAAAGGCGTTGGCGTGGGCCGGGAACCCTTCGTGGTCGGCGAGCGCGGTCGTCGGCCCGGCGAGGCCAGCCAGCGCTTCTGGCGTGAGCCGCGCGATGGAGGTCGTCGTCTGGAAGGTCCGCGCCGTGACGCCGCCGTTGAGCCTGGCGAAGCCGCCGGTCGGGAGCGTGGCCGGGATCCCGATCGAGTAGCTGCTGGCTCCGATCGGGGTGTCCTGCCCGAGAAGGATCTCGCCGGCGTACCGGAGGCCGCGGAGCGTCGCCTCGGGATCGGCCGTCGCGACCTGCACGTGCTCGGCGGCGTACTCGTTGGCGAAGGCGACGGCATCGGCCATCGTGTCGAAGAGGAGGACCCCGCCCAGGTCGCCGAGAACGGCGGTGGCGTAGGCGCGCCGCGGCTCCGGGAGGGTGGCAACCTGCTCCGCGACGGCGCTCTCCAGCGCCCCGACCAGCGTCGCGGCATCGGTCACGACGAGGGCCGCCGAGTCGGTCCCGTGCTCGGCCTCGTTGACGAGGTCGAGAGCCAGGCGCCACGGGTCGGCGGTTGCATCGGCAAGCAGGAGGCTCTCCGACGGGCCGCAGAGCATGTTCGTGGCGGTGCCGAACCGCTGCGCAAGCACCTGTGCGGCGGTCACCGCGGGGCTGCCGGGTCCGACGATCTTGCGCACTCGCGGGAGCATCCGTGTGCCGAACGCCAGGGCGGCGATCCCGGCCGGACCGTTCGCCCGGAAGACACTCGAGAGGCCCAGCTCGTGGGCCACGGCAAGGGTGGCGGGATCCACCGCCCCTGTCCCCGGCATCGGCGGGACGAGAACCGCGATCTCCGGCACCCCGGCCACCACGGCCGGAACGCCGATCTGCACCAGGACGGACGGGAAGCTGCCCTTGCCCGCCGGGACGTAGAGCCCGGCGGACGGGATCGGGGAGACCAGCTCGCCCAGCTCGAAGCCCGGGCGCAGCTCCGCCAGCCAGCCCAGCGCCGTGGCGCGGACCTGGGCCTGGTTGAAGAGGCGGCTGTTGTGGATCGCCTCGCGGATCCCGGCGAGCAGGTCCGGGTCGCAGGCTGCGTGAGCCTTGGCGAGCTCCTCGGGGCGGACGCGGAGGTCGTCGGCCGCGAAGCGGACGCCGTCGAATCGCTCGGTCGCGTCTAGGACGGCGACGTCGCCGCGGGTTCGGACGTCCTCGAAGAGGGCCTCGATCGACCGCCCGAGCCCGGGCTCGAAGATGGCGGCGGTGGAGCGGGCGAGGAGGCGGGCCTGCTCGGCGGCGTCGAGATCGGCCCAGCGGCGAACGGCAAGGATCGGCATGGCACTGCGAGGGTAGCGGATCGACCCGCGCGGTCCCGGCCGCTGGCGGCACGCGCGGGCTCGACCCCGGGGCGTTCACGACAGGGCGGGCGTCGTCGCCCGGCTGGGAGCTCCGGCGGTGCCCGTCGAGGTTCCCCCCAGAGCCATCCTCGGCGACGTGACAGGGCGCTCCCGTCGCGCGACACTCCCCGCATGAGCACCTCACCCGGCGCCCACGACGCCCCGCCCCTCCCCGGTGCCCGCCCGGTCCGCGCCCCCCGCGGCGCGGAGATCTCCTGCCGCGGCTGGCAGCAGGAGGCGGTCCTCCGGATGCTGATGAACAACCTGGACCCGGAGGTTGCAGAGAATCCCGACGCCCTCGTCGTCTACGGCGGGACCGGCCGGGCAGCCCGCAGCTGGGAGGCCTTCGACACGATCGTCCGGGAGCTCCGTCATCTCGCCGACGACGAGACGCTCCTGGTCCAGTCGGGCAAGCCCGTCGGCGTCTTCCGCACGAACCCGTGGGCGCCGCGGGTCCTGATCGCCAACTCGAACCTCGTGGGCAGGTGGGCCACCTGGGAGCACTTCCGGGAGCTCGAGAGGGCCGGCCTGATGATGTACGGCCAGATGACGGCCGGGTCCTGGATCTACATCGGGACGCAGGGGATCCTCCAGGGCACGTACGAGACGTTCGCCGAGCTGGCCCGCCAGCACTTCGGCGGGACGCTGCGGGGGCGGGTCGTCCTCACGGCCGGCCTCGGCGGGATGGGCGGCGCCCAGCCCCTGTCGGTCACGATGAACGACGGCGTGGTCATCGCCATCGAGGTCGACGAGGCGCGGGCGCGACGACGCCACGAGATCGGCTATGTCGACCGACTCACCGATTCCCCGGACGCCGCGCTCGCCATCGCCCGGGAGGCGGCCGCCCGCGGCGAGCCGCTCTCGATCGCCCTGGTCGGCAACGCCGCCGAGATCGAGCCGGCGTGGGCCGCGAAGGGCGAGCCGTTCGACGCGGTCACCGACCAGACGTCGGCGCACGATGCGCTCGGCGGCTACGTGCCTCCCGAGATGACGCTGGCCGACGCGCTGGTCCTCCGTCGGACCCAGCCCGAGGTCTATCAGCGGCGCGCGCTCGACGGGATGGCCGCGCACGTGCGGGCGATGCTCGCCTTCCAGGATCGGGGCGCGGTCGTCTTCGACTACGGCAACAACATCCGGGCGCAGGCGCAGCAGGCCGGCGTGGCGAATGCCTTCGACGTCGCCGGGTTCGTGCCGCTCTTCATCCGGCCCCAGTTCTGCGAGGGCCGCGGGCCGTTCCGCTGGGTGGCGCTCTCGGGCGACCCGGCCGACATCCGGCGCACGGACGCGGAGGTCCTGCGCCTCTTCCCTGCCGACGCCGGTCTTCGCCGCTGGATCGAGATGGCCCAGGCGAAGGTTCCGTTCCAGGGCCTTCCCGCACGGATCTGCTGGCTGGGCTACGGCGAGCGGGCGGTGGCGGGGCGGGCGTTCAACGAGCTGGTGCGGTCCGGGGCCGTGAGCGCCCCGATCGTCATCGGGCGCGACCACCTGGATTCGGGCTCGGTCGCGTCGCCGAACCGCGAGACGGAGGCGATGGCCGACGGGACCGACGCGGTGGCGGACTGGCCGCTCCTCAACGCGCTCGTCAACACGGCGGCGGGCGCGACGTGGGTGAGCATCCACCACGGCGGCGGCACGGGAATCGGGTACAGCCAGCACGCCGGGATGGTGGTGGTCGCGGACGGCACGGACCTTGCCGCGCAGAAGCTGGAGCGGGTCCTGACGACCGACCCCGGGATGGGCGTGATCCGCCACGCGGATGCGGGGTACGAGCGCGCGCTCGACGTGGCCCGGGAGCGCGGCGTGCGGATCCCGATGCGGGACGGGGGCGGGTAGGCCGCTGCCGGGCCCGGCCGCCGGCGCGCCGGGTCCCGACGGGCAGGGCCGCGCCGGCGTCAGGGCACCGCCGGATCGTCGGCCGATGGCTCCTCGTCGACCGGGGCCGGCATCTCGCGGATGTCCCGCACCGGGCTGAAGAGGACCGGCAGGATCGCGGCCATCTCGCCCATGGCGCCGATGACGACCGCCTCGCGGACGCCCAGCACGGTTCCCAGCACGCCTCCGAGCACGCCCCCGATCGGGATCGTGCCCCACACGAACCAGCGCATCGTGGCGTTCATGCGGCCCTGCAACCGGGCCGGCGTGATTGCCTGGCGCAGGCTGACCTGGGCGACGTTGTAGACGACCGCCGCGAACCCGGCGACGAACACGGACAGTGCGGTCAGGGCGGCGAGCACCGGCGTCGACGTGCCCGCCGGGGCCAGCGCGAGTGGGAGGAGCGCCGGGCCGGCGATGCCGGCGAAGACGATGATCGTGGGGCCCACACCCAGCCGGCGCGAGACGCGGTTGGAGACCAGGGCGCCCAGCAGCGCGCCCGTCGCCCCGATCGAGAACGCGATGCCGATGACCGCAGCGGACATGCCCAGCTCTCGAACGGCCAGGACAAGCAGGACCGACGTCGCCACGTTGCCGAACAGGTTGGCGGTCGCCGTGCAGGCCGCGATGTTCCTCAGGTAGGCATGCCCCAGCACGTAGCGCAGGCCCTCCGTCATCTCGCGGCGCATCCCCGGCCTCGCCTGCCCCTCCACGAGATGGGCGTCGGGGGCCGGCTCGGGCCGCCGAACCAGGAGGAGGAACAGCGCCGATGCGAGGAACGAGAGGGCGTCGACGACCACTGCGAGCGGGGCCCGCAGGGTGCCGATCAGGATGCCTGCAAGCCCCGGGCCGACGACCTGCGCGCTCGCCCGGCTGGTCTCCAGCTTCGCGTTGCCGTCCTGGAGCTGGTCGCGCGTCACGAGCGAGGGCAGGTAGCTCTGGTACGCGACATCGAAGAAGACGGTCAGCACCCCAACGGCGAAGCCGACGACGTACAGCTGGATGACCGTCAGGGCGCCAGCCAGGAAGGCGATGGGAATGGTCGCGAGGGCGACAGCCCGACCCAGGTCGCCGACGATCATGACCGGCCGGCGCCGGAGTCGATCGACCCAGACTCCCGCCGGCAGCCCGATCACCAGGAAGGGCAGGAAGTCGATGACGCCGAGGAGGGCGACCTGAAAGGTCGACGCGTCGAGGATCTCGATCGCGACGAACGGGATGGCCAGCGCGCTGACCTGCGATCCCAGCTGGCTGATCGTCTGGCCGGCCCAGAGCCGAACGAAGTCCGGATGGCGCAGCAGGCTCGCGGCGGGAGGCGGCTGCTCGCGCTCGCCCGGCGCGGCGGCCGGCGGCCTCTCGTGGGCGCTCATGGGTGTGCCACGATAGCGGCATGGCGCTCGTGGAGTCCGTCCCCAATGTCTCCGAGGGGCGCCGCCTCGAGGTGGTCGACCGCCTCGCGGCCGCCCTGGACTCGGTGCCCGGCGCGCACCTCCTCGATCGAACGAGCGATCGCTCCCACAACCGGAGCGTCTTCACGCTGGCCGGCGAGGTCGCGGCCGTCGCCGACGCGCTGGAGCGGCTCGTGGGCGCCGCTCTCCGCGACATCGACATGGAGCAGCAGTCCGGCGAGCATCCCCGAATCGGGGCCGTCGACGTCGTCCCCTTCGTGCCGCTCGGCGACACCACCCTCGGGGACTGCATCGGCTTCGCGCGGGACTTCGGCCGGAGGATCGCGACGCGCTTCGACCTGCCGGTCTATCTCTACGGTGCTGCGGCCAGCCGGCCCGATCGAGTCAAGCTGGCCGACGTGCGCCGGGGCCAGTACGAGGGGCTGAGGACGGAGATCGCCACGCGCGGACGCGAGCCCGACTTCGGCCCGGCAGCCATGCATCCGCAGGGCGGAGCCACCTGCGTCGGCGCCCGGCCGTTTCTCATCGCCTGGAACATCAACCTGGCGACCGACGACCTGGAGCTGGCCCGGCGCATCGCCCACCGGATCCGGGAGTCCTCGGGCGGCCTGCCGGCCGTCCAGGCGAAGGGCTTCTTCATCGACGAGCTGGGGCGTGCGCAGGTGTCGATGAACATCCTCGACTTCGTTCGCACGCCACTCTGGGTTGCCTGGGAGATGGTCCGGGCCGAGGCCGCCGAGGACGGGATCGAGATCGCGGAGTCGGAGCTGATCGGCCTGGCGCCCCTGGCGGCCTTCGTGGCCGTCGCCGACCATGCCGGCGTCCCGCGCGACGAGCCGCCCGAGGACCGGGTCGCGGCCGCCGGGAGCTTCCTGATGCTGCGGGACGCCTCGCCGCTGATGGCGCTGGAGCTGCGCCTGGCGCAGACGGCCGACCGCTGATGCCCGCCGCCACGCGGGGCCCGAGCCGCCGATGCGGGCCGGCATGACGGACCCGGGCCGCCCGCCCGGCGATCGCGCCGTGGACCCAGCGGCCCGCGGGCTCCTGGTCGGCGGCGCCGCCGAGGTCGCGACGCTCGCGGGCGGCCTGCGGACGGGGTCAGCGCAGGCGGATCCGGCGATCGCCCCCCCCGGCACCGCCGTCGCCTGCCTTGACGGGCTGATCGTGGCGGTCTCGCGGGCGTCCGAGGCCGAGGAGGCCCTCGCCGCGGCGCTCGAGGCGACCGGTCGCGATCCCGGTGCGTTCGACAGGCTCGACGCCGGCGGCGCCACGCTGACGCCGGGATTCGTCGACGCGCACACGCACCTCCTGTTCGCAGGCTCGCGCGAGGACGAGGTCGTCCAGAGGGCGCGTGGCGCGACCTACCTGGAGATCCTCGCGGCGGGCGGCGGGATCCTGTCCACGGTCCGAGCGACGCGTCGGGCGTCCGACGCGTCGCTGCTCGCTCACGGCCGGCGCTGGCTCCGGCAGATGCTGCGCACCGGCACGACCACCGTCGAGGCCAAGTCCGGGTATGGGCTGGACGTGCCGACCGAGCTCCGGCTGCTGGGCGTCGCGGACCGGCTGGCAGCCGAAGGACCCGTGGACGTGATCCCGACCTTCCTCGGAGCCCACGCGGTCCCGCAGGAAGTGCGCGACGCTCACCCGGGCGACGCCGCCGGCGCCGCGGAGGCCTACGTCGCCGCGGTCATTCGCGATCAGCTCCCGGCCGTTGCCGCGCAGGGGATCGCGCGCTCCTGCGACGTCTTCTGCGAGACGGGCGTCTTCGGCGCGGACCAGGCTCGCAGGATCCTGGTCGCGGCCCGCGCCCTCGGCCTCGGCATCCGGCTCCACGCCGACGAGCTCGCCCCGTCCGGTGGCGCCGAGCTGGCGGCGGAGCTTGGCGCGCTGTCGGCGGACCACCTGGGCGCGCCGTCGGCGGAGGGGATCGGCGCGCTCGCGGCCTCGGCGGCGGCCGGGCGGCCCGTCGTGGCCGTGCTCCTGCCAACCGTGTCGTGGTTCCTGGGCCTCGCGCTGCGCGAACCCGCGCGAACGCTGGTGGAAGCCGGGGTCCCGGTGGCCCTTGCCACGGACTTCAACCCGGGAACGTCGCCGGTCACGAGCCTCCCGCTGGTCATGACCACCGCGATCCTGGCGCTGCATCTCGATCCCGCGGAGGCCCTGGTGGCTACGACGGTCAACGCCGCGGCCGCGCTGGGCCTCCGCGACCGCGGCGCCCTGGTCCCGGGTCTGCGCGCGGATCTCGTGGCCTGGGACGTCCCGACCCATTCCCAGATCCCGTACTGGGCCGGTGCCGACATCGCGCGAGCCGTCGTCCTCGGGGGCCGTGTGCGCGTGCCGGACCAGGCGCCGGGTCGCTGAGCCGCCTCCGGCGCGGGGCGGCGCCTCCCGCCAGGCCCGTCCCGCCAGGCCCGCCCCGCCGGGCCGGCGTCAGGCCCTGCCGCGAGACTCCAGGAGGACCGTGGTCGTCTCCTCCGGGAGGCCGCTGGGCATGATCGAGAGCCGGGGCTGCGGCTCGCCGGCCGTCGCCCCCATCTCGTGGAGGAACTTCGCGAGCACCGGGGCGCAGGCCTCGTCGGTGTCGCACACCGCCATGGGAACGACGATCCGGGGGTCGAGCTGGGCGACGAGCTCGGCAGCCTTGGTGGGGGAGAGCTGGCCGCCGAGCGGCACGCAGACGACGTCGACCGGGCCGATCTCGCCGAGCTTCTCCTCGCTGAGCGTGTGGGCGATGTCGCCGAGATGCATGACGTGCACGCCGTCGACCTCGATGACGAAGGCCACGTTCCGGCCGCGCTCCGCACCGCGCTGGTCGTCCCGGAAGGTGCGGACGCCGTTCACGAGGATGTGCTTCACCTCGTATTCACCCGGGCCGTCGAGGACGAAGGCGTCGTCCAGGCTGGCCGGGAGGCAGGTGGCGCCATCGCGGGTCGTGCGGCCCCGGGCCTTCGGCAGGGGCGTGTCGTCGGGGTGGCTGAAGGTCACGATGTCCCCGGTGATCCCGCGCCCGGTCGGACCGACGACCGCCTGGTACGGGTCCGCGACCACGACGGCGTCCCGCCCTTTGAGCCGGACGCAGGTGCGCCCATACCACGTGAGTTCCATGGTCGGGGATTCTGCCACGCCCGACTGCACGCGACCTGCACGCCGCGGCGCCGGGCGACGGACGGCCCGCCGGGACATGAAAAGACCGGGAGCGCCTGCCCATCGGCGCCCCCGGTCGAGGGAGGGAGGGCGGATCTGTGGGTGTCGGAGGGATCGACTCGGTCCCGCAGGTCCATGGCGAACACTAGAGCGTCGCAGGTTCAGGCACAACGCCGGGGGAGGTTAAGAAACCGCCACCCGGGCACGTCGTGCCAGAATTCCCGGGATGAGCGCCACCTCCACGCGGGGGGCTGCCCGCCGCGGGCCCGCGCGTCGATCTCCGGGCACGCGGATCGCCGCGATCGCCGTCGCCGCGGCGGTCGCCCTGCTCGCGGCCGCCTGCAGCAATGCCGCGCCGAGCCCCTCCGCGGCTGGCAGCACGGGGCCGGGCCCCAGCGCGACCATCGGGCCCTCGGCGACGCCCGCGCCGGCGCCGA
The DNA here is from genome assembly GCA_963776285.1 of uncultured Chloroflexia bacterium. Taxonomy (GTDB): domain Bacteria; phylum Chloroflexota; class Limnocylindria; order Limnocylindrales; family CSP1-4; genus CTSoil-043. The sequence goes on along the minus strand of CAVZLW010000007.1, from coordinate 333,951 downwards.
CGCCGGCTCCGTCGGTGGATGCGTCCACCCTCTATCGCGAGATCGAGGACCAGGTGATCGCGCTGCGCGGCCTTCCGGCGAAGCAGCGGATCGAGCCGACGATCCTCTCCGAGGCCGAAGCCAGGGCTCGAATTGCCGCGGACTACCGGGCCACGTATCCGCCCGAGACGATCGCCACCTCCGAGGCGACACTCAAGGCGCTCGGGCTCCTGCCCGCTGACGCGTCGCTCGACTCGCTCTACATCGACCTGATGTCCTCGCAGGCGGTGGCCTTCTACGAGCCCAAGGCGAAGCAGATCTTCGTGATCTCGAGGTCCGGATCGAGCGCCGCCGCCGAGAAGGTGTACTTCTCGCACGAGTACACCCACGCGCTGCAGGACCAGAACTTCGGCCCCCAGGGCACGGACACCAACGTCCCGGGCCAGGCTGACCGCTCGCTTGCCCGCCTGAGCCTGCTCGAGGGTGACGCGGTGCTCCTGATGACCCAGTGGATGAGCCGTCACCTCACGGTCGCCGAGCTGGGGCAGCTCCTGCAGGTCGACCCGGCGGCCCAGGCCCAGCTCGCGACGATGCCCGCGATCCTCCGCGACACGCTGATGTTCCCGTACCAGCAGGGCCTCGCCTTCGTGAGTGGCATCTGGGCCCGCGGCGGCTGGGACGCGGTCAATGCCGTCTACGGCCGCCTTCCCGATTCCACCGAGCAGATCCTGCATCCCGAGAAGTACCAGGCCGGGGAGAAGCCCGTCGCCGTCCCCCTGGCCGCCGCCACGCTCGCGAAGGCGATGGGAGCGGGCTGGAGCGGGACCCCGGAGGACACTCTCGGCGAGTTCCAGCTGTCGGTCTGGCTGGGCCAGAACGGGGTGAAGGCCCCCGACGCCCAGGCCGCGGCGGCCGGCTGGGGCGGCGACCGCTACGCTTACCTGCGCGGTCCGAACGGCTCGTACGCCCTGGCGCTGCTGACCGCGTGGGACACGCAAGCCGACGCCGACGAGTTCCTCGCGGCCGCCAGGACGGCCGCGGCCAACCTCCCGGGGTCGGCCGACGTGCGCGTCCTTCGGCCGATCGAAGGCGCGACGGTCGGCACCGTCGCCGTGCTCGTGGCCAGCGACACGGCCGCGCTCGGCAGCTTGGCGCGCGCCGTCTCCCGCGGCTGAACCGTCGATCCGGCTACATCGATTCGGGGGCCGAGATCCCCAGCAGCCGGAGCGCGCCAGCCAGCGTGAGCTGTGCAGCCCGGACCAGGGCGAGGCGCGAACGCGAGCGCTCCGGCTCGTCGGGGTCCACGACCCGGGCGTCGCGGTAGAAGGCGTGGAACTGCGTCGCGAGGTCCGTCGCGAAGGCCGTCACGCCCTGGGTCTCCTCCACCGCGGCGGCGTCCTCCACGACCTCCGGGAAGCGGGCCAGCGCCCGGACGAGGGAACCCTCCGGCGTGGCCGGCCCGCCCCCGAGCGATCCCGGCGTCACGCCGGCGGCCGGCTCCAGCCCCACGCCGGCGGCCTTGCGGAGGATCGAGGCGATCCGGGCGTGGGCGTACTGGACGTAGTAGACGGGGTTCTCGTTCGACTGCCTCTTGGCCAGCTCGATGTCGAAGTCGATGCCCGAGGTGTAGCCCCGGCCGGCGAAGAACCAGCGGGCGGCATCCACCCCGATCTCCGCCAGGAGCTCGTCGAGCGTGATGAACTCGCCAGCCCGCTTCGACATCGAGACCTCGACGCCGTCGCGGACGAAGCGCACCCAGGCCAGGAGAAGCATCTGGACCGCCTCGCGGTCGTAGCCCATCGCCGATGCGGCATTCCTCAGGCGGGCCACCGTGCCGTGGTGGTCGGCGCCCCAGATGTAGACGAGGTGGTCGAAGCCACGGCTGAACTTCTCGGCCACGTAGCCGATGTCCGAGCCGAAGTACGTGTAGTCGCCGTTCGACTTGCGAACGACGCGATCCTTGTCGTCGCCGTAGTCCGTCGAGCGGAACCAGAGCGCGCCGCCCTCCTCGTAGAGGTGGCCCGAGGCCCGGAGTCGCTCCACGGCCCGCTCGACCCAGCCCTCTCGGTAGAGCGATCCCTCGCTCTTCCAGACGTCGAAGTGGACGCCGAGTGTTGCCAGGGATGCCTCGATCCCCGCCCGGACACGCTCGGAGGCCCACTCGCCGATGACCCACGCGGCATCGCGCTCCCCTGCCTCCCCTGCGCCGTCGCCGGCCGCCTCCGCCGCCGCCCGGATATCGGGCGGGAGCGCCCCGGCGAGGTCGTGGACGTAGGCGCCCCGGTATCCATCCTCGGGGACGGCCTCGCCGCGGCGGATCGCGAGAACGGAGCCGCCGAGGTTCCGGACCTGGGCCCCGGAATCGTTGAAGTAGTACTCCCGGGTGACCTCGTGCCCGGCGGCCTCGAGGACCCGGCACAGAAGGTCGCCCACGAAGGCACCGCGGGCGTTGCCGATGTGGAGCGGTCCCGTCGGGTTGGCCGACACGAACTCAACGTTGACACGGCGGGGGGCGGTCGCGCGGACGCGCCCCCATGCCTCAGGGGTCCTGAGAACGCCGGCCACGAGACCCTCCAGGGCGTCGTCGGCCAGCCACAGGTTCAGGAACCCCGGCGCTGCCACCGAGACGGCTGCGACGGTGGAGCCGGGCTGGCCGATCCCGGCAGCGATCTCCGCCGCCAGGGCCTGCGCGATCGGGAGGGGCGGCAGGCGGTAGGGGCGGGCGAGCTTCATCGCGAGTCCCGTCGCGAGGTCGCCATGCTCGGCGCTGGCTGGTCGCTCGACCTCGACGGCTGGCAGCTCCACGCCGTCCGGTGCGGGCGGCAGGGCGCCGGAGGCGACCGCGCGCTCCCACGCGTCGGCGACCACGCCCCGGACGCGGGTGCGCAGCGGGGTCAGGGCGGTGGCGGCGTCGTGCACCGCGACATCCTAGCCGACCGGCCCATCCACTCCCGGCCTGGCGCGGGCGAGGGCGCGCCCGCGGATCGGATCTCGAGACCTCTCCGAAGGTGCCGGCTGGGCGATCCTGGTACCCCACGACCGAGTCTGCCGCCATCGGTACCGGGTCGGTCCTGGGCGTTTTGGTGCCGGCTCGCACCACCAGCAGCGGCTCGTGTGCGGTCCGGGTGGGTTAGTGGTAGAGAAATCGCGTACGGAAGTACCCAATCAGTACTGGACGGCCCCCTGTGGATGCAGCATGATGCTCGCACTCCGACCGGATGAGCGGGTGTGCAGGCCACCCCTGGGGAGGTCCGGGAGGATGGCCTTCACCTGCGGCAACTCTCCCGCCGCATCTCTCGGGGAACGTGACCATGAACTCTCGCTCCGTCGCCGTTCGCCGACGGCACTCCACCTTCCGCCGCGTGGGCTGGATGGTGGTTGCCGCGATGGTGCTGTCCGCCATCTTCACGCCGGGCGTTGCCCTCGGCCACAACCAGGGCGTGTTCCTGACGTGCAAGGCCGGGCTCGAGGTCAACATCTTCAACTACGTTGCCCCTGACAGCTCGGGCAATCCGACGCCGAACCACGTCGCCGTCTCCATCGATGGCGTCGCCGTCTCCGGCTCGCCGTTCGCGTTCGCGGGCAGCTTCAGCCAGACGTGGCCCGTCTCCCCGCCAACGGCCGCCCACACGGCACGGGTGGCCGTCACCGCCTGGGACGACCCGACGGGCGCCAACGGCTGGACCAAGACGTTCGACCTGAGCCTGCCTGCGTGCGAGGCGCCGACCCCGGCGCCCACCCCGACGCCGACGCCGACGCCCACGCCCACGCCCACGCCCACCCCGACGCCGACGCCGACGCCGACGCCCACCCCCACGCCCACGCCCACCCCGACCCCTGGACCTCAGGCGGCCCAGCTCGTCATCGTGAAGCAGCTCGACCTGGACCCGGGCGCGGGGCAGACCCTCGTCCCCGGCGTCGACTGGTCGTTCACCCTCGGCGGAGGCCTGGACCAGACGGTCGTGACCGGCGCCGACGGGTCGGTCACGGTGGCCCTCGACCAGATTGACGGCTCGGTCACGGTCGACGCCACCGAGGTGGGCAAGACGGACTTCACCCTTACCGCGGCCGAGTGCAAGGTCACCGCCGACACCACGGTCCGCCCGGCGGCCGTCGGTGACGCTCGCGGCACCGTTGACCTCGTCGGCGGCACGGTCACCGGCATCGTGATCAACGCCGGCGAGACCGTCACCTGCACCTTCACCAACGAGAGCGGTGGGGTCGAACAGGCGACGGCGACGCCGCACACCACGCCGAAGGTCACCCCGCCGCCGACCTCGACGCTCCCGACTGGTGGGACGCCGGGTGGCGACAGCTGGCGGATCGCCATCCTGGCGATCGCAGGCCTCCTCGCGACCGTCCTGCTCCTGACCCCGGCGATGCCGTCGAAGGCGCGCCGCCGCCGCTAGACCAGGCACTGCCTCTCGAGGCATGGCAGAGACCGGGGCCCGATCGCCGGGCCCCGGTCTCTCTGATTCGTCGTGCCGCGCCGGTGCCGCCGACGCTCGATCCGGCTGTGGCTGCACGCGGCTGGTCAGATGGACCAGGTCTCCCCGTCCGCCACGAGGGCGATGGGCCCGTCGTACCTGGCCCTGACCGCGGCGAGCGTCGCGGCCGGGTCGCGTCGCATCTGCAGGTGCGTCAGGAGGACCCGGGCGGGCTGCGTGGCCGCCGCGAGCTCTCCCACCGCAGGGCCGTCGAGGTGCAGGTCCCCGACCGGAACCGGCCCCGCCCCAAAGGCGACCTCGACCAGGAGCGTGTCGCCGCGACGGATCAGCGGCTCCAGGTCGGCGGCGCGCCCACAGTCGCCCGAGTAGACGAGGGCGGGTGCGCCCGGATCCTGCGCCCGTGAGACGCGAACCGCGTAGCTCTCCTCGGTATGCGTCACGACGATGGTCTCGAGGATGAACGGGCCGATCGTCGTCAGCCCCGGGCGGCGCGGCTGGATGTCCAGCGCCTCGGCAGCGAACCCCGGCTCGGCCAGCAGCAAGTCGAGACGCTCGCCCAGGCCCGCCGGGGCAAGGACGCGGAGGCGTCGAGGCGTCGCGAACTCGTAGCGCAGGTAGTGCCGCAGGGCGATCACGTCGATGAAGTGATCAGGGTGGAGATGACTGATCACGAGCCCCTCGAGCGAGGCCGGCTCGAACCGGCCGGCGATCCCGGCGAAGCCTCCCTGGCCCAGGTCGAGGCACAGCCGTCGCCCGTCGCACTCGACGACGTACGTGCTGGACGCGGTGCCGGGCCGGTCGGGGTAGGCGGCGCCGGACCCCACGACGAGGAGCTCCATGGTCGGGCAGGTTAGCGGGTCCGGGCCGTCCGCGGCGCCGGTGCGCAGGGCGGCACCGACGACGGCGCGCGGAGCCGGTCCGGGATCGGCACGCGGTCGGCCGGTCGCGGCGTCCCGGCGGAGCGGCGGATCGCCAGCTCGTGGAAACCGGCGGCCGCGGCGACGGCATACACCCGCCCGAGGCCATACGCGAACGAGTGCGCGCGGTGCGCGTCCGAGCCCGCGGTCACGACCTCGCCGCCCAGCTCCCGGAAGCGGGCAACCACCCACGCCGCGGGGTATGGCTCGCGTGGCGCGTGGCGAAGTCCCGAGGCGTTGACCTCCAGGCCGGTCCCGCTCTCCACGAGGGCCCGGAGGACCGGCTCGTACACCTCGGGCGCCGCCGCAAACGCCGCCGGCGGAACGTGGTCCACGACATACTTCTTGACATAGTCGAGGTGGCCCAGCGTGTCGAAGAGGCCGCTGCGCGCGGCCGCCTCGACCTCCGCGAAGTACGGCGCGACGATCTCCGCCATCGACTTGCCGGCCACCCAGCCGGCGATCCTTTCGCCGGTGTAGGGCGAGCCCCCCATCGCGTGCACCGAGCCGATGACGAAGTCGTACGGATGTCCGGCCAGGTGCTCCCGGATCTCGCCTTCGCGGCGGGACTCGTAGCTGATCTCCACCCCGAAGTCCAGCGCCAGGCCGCGATCGACCCAGCGTGCCGCAGCCTCGCGCACGACTCGCTCGCGGCGGGCGAAGTCCGCGAAGGCGTAGGACGGTGCCCGCGGATCGAAGTCCAGGTGGTCGGTGATCGCGAGCTCCGGGATGCCTCGCTCGATCGCCGCGGCGCAGTAGACGTCGATCGGGACGTCGCTGTCGGGCGAGAGATCGGTGTGGAGGTGGGCGTCGAGCGGCAGATCCCGGTCGGCCTCGGGGCCGGGCGCCGGCAGCCCCGGGTCCACCCCGGTCACCCGGCCACGATCCCCAGCTCCCGCCCGACGCGTCCGAACGCCCCGAGGCAGGCGTCGAGATCGTCGTCCGCGTGGGCGGCGGTGACGATCGTGCGCAGGCGTGCGGCACCGACGGCGACGGTCGGGAAGACGACCGAGGTCGCCCACACCCCCTCCTCGAGGAGCCGGTCGGCGAAGCGGATGGCCAGCGCCGAGTCCCCCACGAGCACCGGGGTGATCGGTGTCTCGGACGCCCCCGTGTCGAAGCCGAGCGAGCGAAGGCCGTCCTTGAAACGGTGCGTGTTGGTCCAGAGCCGCTCGATGAGCTCGGGCTCGTCCTCCAGGACCTGGATCGCCGCCAGGCAGGCGGCGACCACGGCGGGTGGGTGCGAGGTGGAGAACAGGAAGGGGCGGCCGCGCTGGATGAGCATCTCGCGGAGTGCGAGCGGGCCTGCGACGTACCCACCGAGCACCCCGATCGCCTTGCTGAGGGTGCCCACCTGGATCGCGACACGCCCGTGCAGGTCGAAATGGTCGACGCTGCCCCGGCCGTTGCGTCCCAGCACGCCCGACGCGTGGGCGTCGTCGACGAAGACCGCCGCCCCGAACTCCTCCGCCGCCTCCACGATGGCCGGCAGCGGGGCGATGTCGCCGTCCATGCTGAAGACCCCGTCGGTGGCCACGACGATCGCCCGGTATGGCTGGCCGTCGGGCCGGCCGCCGCGCCGCGCGACTGCCAGCAGCTCCCGCAGGTGCGCCACGTCCTTGTGCCGGTAGACCACGCGCGGCGCCCTCGACAGGCGCATCCCGTCGATGATCGAGGCGTGGTTGAGCTGATCCGAGACGATGAGGTCCGGCTCGCCGGCCACGACCGGGATGACCCCGGTGTTGCAGGTGAAGCCGGACTGGAAGGTGAGGACCGCCTCGACCTGCTTGAACGCCGCGAGCGACGCCTCCAGCTCCTCGTGGAGGGTCATCGTGCCCGAGATCGTCCGAACGGCGCCGGAGCCGGCGCCGAAGCGCCGGGCCGCCTGCGCCGCAGCCTCGACGAGCCGGGGGTGCGTGTTCAGCCCGAGGTAGTTGTTCGAGGCGAGCGAGATGACGTCGCGGCCGTCAACCGTGACCCGCGTCGCGTTCGCGGAGCTCATCACGCGAAGGGGCCGATACAGGTGGGCCGCCTTGAGCTCGTCGAGCTCCGCGGACAGGTGGGCGAGCGGGTCCGCCAGGGTTGCCATCGGCTCAGCCTCCTCGCCGTCGAGCGTCATGCGATCCAGTCCATGATCACCTTGCCGGCGTCGCCGGAGCGGGCGGCCGCGAAGGCCGCCTCGTGGTCCCGGAACGAGAACCGGTGAGTGATTGCCGGCGTGATGTCCAGGCCCGACTGGAGCATGACCGTCATCTTGTACCAGGTCTCGTACATCTCTCGACCGTAGATGCCGCGGAGCGTCAGCATCTTGAAGACGATCTCGTTCACGTCGAGCGAGATCTCCACCGTCGGGATCCCGAGGATCGCCACCCCGCCGCCGTGGGCCATGGCGGCGATCGCCGCGCGCAGGGCCGCCGCGTTGCCCGACATCTCCAGGGCGACGTCGAATCCCTCCACCATCCCGAGCTCCCGCCCGACGTCCCGGAGGTCGCGCTCGCGTGGGTCCACCGCCACGGTCGCCCCCATCCGCTCGGCGATCGAGCGGCGAACCGGGTTCGGCTCCGAGACCACGATGAAGCGGGCGCCGGCATGCCGCGCGACGGCGGTCGCCATCAGGCCGATCGGCCCGGCGCCGGAGACCAGGACATCCTCGCCGAGGACGGGGAACGCGAGGGCCGTGTGGACGGCGTTGCCGAAGGGGTCGAAGATCGCGGCGACCTCCTCGTCGATGCCGGCCCAGTGGTGCCAGATGTTCGTCATCGGGAGCGCCACGTACTCGGCGAAGGCCCCGTCACGCCCCACGCCGAGGCCGATGGTCCTGGCGCACAGGTGGCGGCGTCCGGCCAGGCAGTGGCGGCAGCGGCCGCAGATGACGTGGCCCTCGCCGGACACGAGGTCGCCCGCCGCGAAGTCGCCGACGTTGGACCCCACCGCCACGATCTCGCCGACGAACTCGTGCCCGACGATGAGCGGCGGCACGATCACCCGGGCCGCCCACGGATCCCAGGACGCGATATGGAGGTCCGTCCCGCAGATCCCGGTCCGATGGACCCGGATGAGCACGTCGTTGATCCCGGTCACGGGCTCGGGGACCTCGCGGAGCTCCAGCCCCGGCCCGGGCGCCGCCTTCACGAGGGCGAGCATGCGCCGCCTCCCTGTTCGATCGAGCCTCGCATGCCCGCGGCGGGCCGCCGGGCACCGGGACTCCGACTGGCGCGATTCTGCGCCCTCGCGAGCAGTCCTGCGCCGGGATCAGGCAGGGCGGGCGGCGTTCCCGGCAGGGCCCGTGGCGCCCCGTTCCGCCAGCAGGAGAGCTGCGGGCGACGCAGCCGGGGCATTGCCGTCGGCATCGACGATCGGGTTCGTGACCTCGCCGATCCGCTCGACCTCGACCCGGACGACGTCGCCGGGTACCAGGAAGACCGGGGGCTCGCGGAAGACGCCCACGCCCGACGGAGTGCCGGTCACGACGAGGTCGCCGGGCTCCAGGGTGATGCTGGCGGAGATGAACGCGATCAGCTCGGCGACCGGGAAGACCATGTCCGACGTCCGGCCGTCCTGGACCATGACCTCCCGGCCCGCTCCAGGGCCGCCGGCCGGCGTGTGGTACCCGCGCACGGCAAGGTCGCCCGGGTCGCCCAGCTCGTCCGCCGTGACGAGGCAGGGTCCCAGCGGCAGGAAGGTGTCGGAGCCCTTGGCCCGCAGCCACTGGCCGTCGCCGCGCTCACCCTCGCCGAGCGCCGGCCGGCTGCCCTGGAGGTCGCGCGCAGAGACGTCGTTGGCGGTCGTGTAGCCGGCGACGTACGCCAGGGCGTCGGCCACTGCGACCCGGCGGGCCCGCCGGCCGATGACGACCGCGAGCTCGGCCTCCAGGTCCAGGGCGCGCGTCGTCGCAGGGCGGACCACCGGATCCCCGCTGCCGACGACCGTGTTGGCGAACTTCGCGAAGAGCATCGGACGCGTGGGCAGCGGGAGCCCCTGCTCCAGGACGTGGCTCGCGTAGTTCTGCCCGACGCAGACGATCTTGCCGGGCTCGAGGGGCGGCGCGGGTCGCAGCGAGGCGGCGGCGACGCCCTGGAGGCCCAGCGCCATGGCGCGAGCCAGCGCCGCGCGCGTCCCGGCGAGGTCCGCGTCCTCGCCGAGCAGGCTCCGCGGATCGAGGTAGGCGAGCTCTTCGCGCATGCCTGCGCGCTCGGCGAGGAGCCCCAGGGTCAGGACGCGGTCCCCGGTGAGGATCCCCGTGACAGGCAGGTCGAGGTCGTCGAGGTAGGCGATCAGGCGCACGCCGCGTCCTCCAGGGGCGCCCTAGGGTGCCGGCGCCGTCGAGGGCGCCGCCGATGGGCTCGCTCCGGGCACGGCGTTCTGGCACTGCGGCTCGGGGCCGCGATCGGCGCTCTGCTGCTGGAAGGTCGTGATCGCCTTCAGGTCCAGGCTGTCCAGGAAGAAGACGCGTCCCCACACGACCGCGGCATAGGGCGTGGGCAGCTCGTCGAAGCGCGTGACCACGACGGTGGAGGTGGCCGGGAAGCCGCACAGCGGGCTCGGCGGCAGCTGCCCCTGGAGATCCCTCAGCGCCGCCTGGGCGGCGGCGTCGCAGCCCTCGGGGCAGCGGTAGAGCACGACCAGCATGCCGTGCTCCAGGTTGTGCACCCAGCCCTCCGGGACGGTCTTGTCGTCGGAGCTGTAGAAGCGCGTGGCGATCGGTCCGTAGCGCGGGTCGTTGTAGTGCGAGCCGGACGTCGGCGGGCAGAACTCGTAGGTAACCCGGCTGCCCGTCTCGACGTGCGCGCGCCCCAGGTCGCGAGTGACCTGGCCGAGACGCGGCGTCGCCCCCGGGGCAGGACTCCCCGGCGTCTCCGGGACGAGCGTGCTGCCGCAGGCATAGGCGGGCTGGGCCGCGCTGACGAACAGGAAGGCCCCACCGACCACCACGATCGCCACGATCGCCACCCCGAGGATGGCGCCCCGGTAGCGCTCGAACGGGGAGCGAGGGGCGGTCGCCGCGGTGGACCGGGCTCGGCGCCCCGGCGCGGTTCCGGCGGACCCGGCCGCGGGCGGCCGGGCGGTGCGACTCCCGGCGGGAGGGGGCGGGGTCGTCGGGCCGGTTGGCCGCGACGAGCGGGAGCGCTTCGACACGGTGGAGTGATCCTCGCATGGAACCTGCGGACCGATGGAGCCGACAGGGTAGCCGAGGACGCCGAAACGGTCCGGCGGACCCTAGGGCTCGGAGAGCCAGGCCTTCACGGAGGGCCGGCGCAGGCCCGCGAACAGGGCGATCCCCAGGGCGGCCGGGACGATCGCCAGCGCCGGGGCGGGACTGACCGCGAAGAGGGCGACGGCCGGGATCGTGAGGGTCACCAGCCCGATGGCAAGCCCGCGGGCCGCCTCCTTGCGCTGGAGGACCAGGGTCAGGGTGAAGATCGTGTAGGCGAGGAGGACCATCACGACGATGCCGGGGAGGCTCAGCGGGGAACCGACGGCTTGGTCCACGACCCAGCGCAGGGAGAGCCCGATGCCGCCGAGGATGACGAAGCCGTAGGCCAGGAAGAGGAGGAGGCCGGGCGGCGGGATCCGCCGGCCGCGGGCGGGGGCCATGGAGCGATTCTGCCACGCGCGGCGACGCCAGCGCAGATGCCCTGCCGCCAGCGCAGATGCCTTGTCCAGAGCAGATGCCCGGGCTCCCGGTGCGGCACGCCGGCCGCCTGCCCGTCGCGGCGTGTCCGGGGCCGCGTTCACTGCCGCTTCGCCCGCCCAAGGTGACTGTCTTGACACCTTCGGGGACCCGGGCTAGTGTCCCTGAACCGGTTTGCTAAACCGGTTTTTGTGCATCCGGCGCGGGCCCGCCGGGATCGCCCGGGTGGGCAAGGAGGGGAGGGAGCGTGGAGCATCAGCGAGGCCGGCCGCGGATCGCCGACGTCGCGCGCGCGGCGGGCGTGTCGAAGACTGCCGTGTCCTTCGCGTTCAACAGCCCGGAGCGCCTGAGCCCCGCCACGGCGAGCCGGATCCGCGAGGTCGCCGACGGGCTGGGCTATCGGCCGCACCCGGTCGCCCGGATGCTGACGCAGCGACGCACAGGGACCATCGGGATCCTGACGCCACAGACGCTGTCCGTGGTGTTCGCGAACCCGTTCTTCGCGGCACTCAGCGAGGGCGTGGCAGCGGGCGCCGAGGAGGCAGGCTACGGACTCCTGTTCATCTCGCCGGTCAACGGCTCGCTGGCCCGCGCCGTCGGCCGGGCCACCGTGGACGGCTTCGTCGCGATCGGGCTGTCGGACGGGCACCCGGAGATCGAGCAGATTCGCAGGGCACACCTGCCGATCGTGCTCGTCGACTCGACCGCGTTCCCCGAGCACGACGCCGTGGACGTCGACGACGAGGGCGGCGCGCGGGTGGCGGCGCAGCACCTGCTGTCCCTGGGTCACCAGGCGTTCCTGATCATCGGCGTGGAGCCGCCCCCGCCTGGTCTCGACGGTGACTCCGGGGGGGTCGTAGGGCGGCGGCTTGCCGGCTACCGCGCGGCATTCGAGGCCGCCGGGCTGACGCTCACGGACGAGTGCACGGTCATGGGGCCGGCGACGGTGGACGGCGGCGACGCCTGCTTCACGAGGGCGTGGGAGGATGGGCTCCGTCCGACTGCGGTCCTGGCGATGAGCGACGTGATGGCCATCGGGGCGATCAGCGCGGCCGGCCGGCTCGGCCTGGCCGTCCCGGCCGACCTCAGCGTCGTCGGGTTCGACGACATCGAGCTTGCCCGCCACGTTCAGCCTCCACTCACGACCGTGCACCAGCCAGTCCGTCGCAAGGGCGAGGAGGCATGTCGCATGCTCCTGGCAGCCATCGAGGGACGGCGGCCGGCCGCTCCCGAGCACCGGCGCCTGGAGACCCGGCTCATCGTGCGGGGCTCCAGCGGACCCGCGCCCCGCAGGGCCAAGATGGCTGCCGCAGCAGAGTGACCGACGGGGAGGGGCGGGTCGCGAGCTTGACGCCTGGCCCGGAACCGCCCGCCGTGTGCCGTCGGCCACAACAGTCGGGCCGCCCCGAGCGGTCGAGGCAGGAGAGCACGCAGCCGATGCACGGGAACCGCGCACCCGCGACCTTCGAGATGCCCCCTGGTCCTGGAGATCCGTCATGGGCGATGGAGGAGTGACCGCCGAACCCCCGCCCTGGGTCCGGGATGCCGTCTTCTACCAGGTCTTCCCGGATCGGTTCGCGCGCTCCTCGCGACTCGTCGCGCCGGGCCCGCTGGAGGCGTGGGACGCGCCTCCCACCGCGCACGGCTTCAAGGGTGGCGACCTGCTGGGCCTGGTCGAGCGGCTGCCCGAGCTGGCCGACCTGGGTATCACGGCGATCTACCTGAACCCCGTGTTCAGCTCGGCCTCGAACCACCGCTACCACACCTACGACTACCTGGCAGTCGACCCGCTGCTCGGCGGCGACGCGGCCCTGGGCGAGCTTCTCAACGCTGCGCACGCCGGCGGGATGCGGGTCATCCTCGATGGCGTCTTCAACCACGTCGGCCGCGGCTTCTGGGCCTTCCACCACGTGCTGGAGGCGGGCGCCGAATCGCCGTACCGGGATTGGTTCCATCTCTCCCCGGCGGTCCTGGCGAAGCGGGGCGGCCTGCGGGCCTACCCGGAGGCGCCGCCCCTCCGGGAGGAAGCGGCCGCGGAGGCCGGAGCCTATGCCTCCGGCGACCCCAGCCTGGACCGCCTTGGCTATCGTGCCTGGTGGGGCCTGCCGGCGCTGCCCAAGCTCAACACCTCCAACCCGCAGGTCCGCGAGATGCTCTGGGGGGTCGCCGAACACTGGCTCCGGTTCGGTGCCGACGGTTGGCGACTCGACGTGCCGGAGGAGATCGACGACCCGGCGTTCTGGCGGGAGTTCCGGCGCCGCTGCCGGGCCGCCAACGCCGAGGCCTACCTCGTCGGGGAGATCTGGCAGACGGCCCCGGAGTGGCTGACGGGCGACCGGTTCGACGGGCTCATGAACTACCCGCTCCTCGAGGCGATCCTCTCGCTCGTCGGGGGCCCGTCGCTGGACCAGGACCTCGTCGCCGCCCACCACGAGCTGTCGCGGCACGTCCGGCCGGGGGACGGCGCTGCCTTCGGCGCCCGCCTCATGGAGCTCCTCGCCGCGTACGATCCCGCGACGAACGCGGCGATGCTCAACCTCCTCTCCTCCCACGACATGCCCCGCATCCGCTCTCTCCTCTCGAACGACCTCGCGGCCGTCCGGCTGGCAGTCCTCCTGCAGATGACGCTGCCCGGCGCGCCGAGCATCTACTACGGCGACGAGATCGGGATGGAGGGCGGCAACGACCCCGACTGCCGGCGGGCCTTCCCTGCGGGCGCCGACGGCCGCGATGAGCAGCTGCGCGACTTCCACAGGACGGCCATTGCCGCCCGCCGCACCTGCCCGGCACTTCGCGCCGATCGCGTCGTGGTCGCCGGCGCGTCCGCCTCGGCAGTTGCGCTCGTGCGGGGCGGCCGCGACGACCCGACGGCCGCCGGTCAGACGCTTCTCGTCGCCGTCAACGCCGGGACCGACGCCGTCGAGCTTCCCATCGCGGCACCGTCGCTGGCAGGGCGCCGCCTCGTCCCGGTCGTCGTCGCCGGGGCGGCGGGTCAGTCCACCTCCGCCGGCGACCAGGGGGTCGTGGTCGCTCCCGATGGCGCGGCCAGCCTGCGTCTCGGTGGGCGGGCGGGTGTCGTCCTGGCGCCGGAGTGATGGCAGGCCGCCCGCCGCACGTCGACGAAGGAGGACGGGGAGGGACCCCGCCTATACTCCGTCGTGGTGCCTGACCTCCCGTTCATTCCCGCGCGCCCGCAATCATCCGACCGGCTCGTTGCCGCGTTCGACGCCGACGGCAAGATCCAGCGTGCCATCGCGGCCCTGGGCTGTGTCGTGGGGGCCGACGTCGCGGTGCTCGGCGATGCACCCTCGCGCGTCGCCGAGCTCCGGGAGGTCGGGGCACGGGTGACGGTGCTGCCGCTGCCCGGCAGGCGCCGCCCGGTGAATGACGCCCGTCTCGCGAGCCTCCTGGCGGACCTGCCCCCGGCGTCGATCGACGCGCTCTTGAGTCTCTGGTCGTCGTTCGCCGGCGCGTCGCCCGCCTCGCTGGCGGCGGCCGATCGGGTGCTCCGCCCGGGCGGTCGACTCCTCGTCCTGCAGGACTACGGGCGCGACGATCTCGATGCGCTCCGCGGGGCAGCCCGCACGGCCGAGCTGGTGGGCTGGAGCCGTCGCGACGGCTGGTACCTGCAGGCGGGGTTCCGGATCCACGTGATCCACGCCTTCTGGCGTGCCACGGACCTGGGCGAGGCGGCAGGACTGCTCGAGGGCGCCTTCGGGCCGGCCGGCCGCGACGCCGCCGCCGGCCTGCGTCGGGCGCGGATCTCCCACAACGTCGCGGTCTACCATCGCACCAAGCCGGCGGCATGAACGAGCGCGGCCACGTGTCACGCCGGGGCCCGGACGGATCGCGCGTTCGGGAGGGTGCGCACATCGGCCCCGTCAAGGTCACGCCGACGCGGGTGATCCTGTTCATCGCGGTCGCCGGGTCGATCGGCTACCTCGCGTATGCGATCACGGTGCGGGATGCCACGCAGATCCCGATGCTCGCCTCCGGCGCCGCCGTCCTCGGGATCGTCTTCTCGGCCCTCGCGATCGCCGGAGCGATCGAGACGGTCCGCGCGGCGCGTTCCGGCCGCCCGGGTCGCTCTGTCATGGCGGCGGTCTTCGGCGGCGTCGCCGGCCTCGTCGCCTTCGGATGCTTCGGGGCCGCCGCCATCTTTGCCCTGTTGTGGGGCGCCACGCCCTGAGCCGGCCTTCGACGCGGCCGGCGACCCGACGTGCTCCCGACCCCAGGCGGCCGTGCCCGGCGGCCCCCTGCTAGACTCGCCGCGCCGGGGCCCCCATCGTCTAGAGGCCTAGGACGCCACCCTTTCAAGGTGGAGATCAGGGGTTCGAATCCCCTTGGGGGTACCAGCTTGCCGGGCACCTGTCTGCTACCCTTCGGCCGTGCCGTTCGACATCCAGGGGATCCGGATCCCCACGATCCAGCAGGACAACGTCGCGATCCGCTGTCGCGGGTGCAGCGGGGTGATCGAGGGCACCCCGTTCCGCCTCAACGTGATGGACGTGGTCGCGACCGAGGTCGCCCAGTCCTGGGCCGGCTCCACGCGGATCAACCCCGGCCCGTACCAGCTCCATCCCGACCCGGCCTGCGCCCGCGCCTGGATGCGCTCGCGCGGCTACCTGTTCTGCCGCCGCTCGGCCGTCCGAGAGCTGATGCGCCCCGTCGTCGTCCCCGGCGAGGAGCCGCGGCTCGGCCTCTGCGACGGCCTCCACCGGGACGACCACGAGCTCATCCCCGCCTGAGATCCGGCCCGCCCCGCGGGCCTCCGAGGTCATCGCCGCGTTGTCCGTCCTGCTTCCCGCCGCGACGTCGCTGATCGCGCTCGTCTTCGCCCTGGCCCTCCTCGATCAGTGGCGGGAGCGCCGTCGGCCCTTCCAGCTCATCTGGGCGGTGGGCATGACGTTCTTCGGCATCGCCTCCGGCTGCGAGGCCGTGGCGGCGGCAGCGGGATGGAACGAGGGCCTCTACCGCAGCTGGTACCTTGCCGGCGCCGTCTGGACTGCCGGCTGGCTCGGCCTGGGGACCGCCTTCCTGCTGGGTCGCACCCGCTTCGGGTACGCGTTCGCCTTCAGCCTCTTCCTGGCCGGGCTGTTCACGCTGCTCACCCAGCGCAGGTACCAGTACGAGGGCGCCGGATCAACGCCGGTGCTCTACTTCATCGCCGCCGGCATCCTCGCGGTCGCGGTCGCCGTGGAGACCTACTTCCAGAGCGACCGGTGGCCGCGGATCGCGGCCCTCGCCGTGGGTGGCGCGACGGCCCTGAGCCTCGGCCTCATGCTGACGACGACGTTGCCGCCGCCCGGCTACGCGGTGGACCCGGTCACGGGCGTCCCGACCGCGGACCTGTTCCCTGGGAGCCTTCGCCTGCTGACCCCGTTCCTCAACGTCACGGGGGGCCTGAGCCTGGCGCTCGGGGCCATCTTCTCGGCGTACGTCTTCATGCCGAAGAAGCGGGTCCTCGACTATTCGCTGGATCCGAACCAGAAGGGCGACGAGTTCCTCTTCAACCTGCTCATCGCGCCCGTGGCGATCTGCGTCAACCTCGTGGCGTCGCTTCCGGGTGCAGCCCGGGCCCTCGCCTCCGGGAGGATCCACAGTCGGGTGCCGGCCACGATCCTCATTGCGATCGGGGCCTTCGCGGCGTCGTCGGGCGACACCCTGTCGCGCTTCGGGATCACCGAGTTCTTCCAGGTCGGCAAGTTCCTCGCGGCGGTCTTCCTCTTCCTCGGCTTCCTGGTGAGCGTCGAGGCTTTCGCCGAGTTCCGCGTCCCGTTCACCAGGTTCGTCCTCGTCCGCCGCCGGCCGGACCCGCCGGGCCCGCCGACCGCGCCGGTCACGAGCGTTCCAGGGGGCCCGTTCCCCTGAGCCGATCTCGGGGAGGCCGCGGCGGGACGCTGGCGGTCGCCGTCGCCGCGTGCCTCTTCGGCACCCTCGGGCCGATCTCCCGCGCGGCCTACGACGCCGGGCTGACCCCGCTCGCCTTCTCCCTCTGGAGGGCGGCGATCGGCGTGGCGGCCCTGGCCGCGCTGCTCGTCGTCCTCCACGCGCGCGGCCGCGACCGCGTGCGATGGCGCGCTCTTCCGCCGCGCGCGGTGGCCGCGCTCCTGGCGGCGGGCGGCACCAGCCTCGTGCTCAACCTGGCGATCTTCTCCGCCTTCGAGCAGACCAGCATCGCGCTCGCCCTGCTCGGCTTCTACACCTACCCCGCCCTCGTGGCAGGCGCGGCAGTGCTCCTGGGCGAGGAGCGCCTGACGAGGACCCGCACGCTCGCGCTCGGGCTGGCCCTGCTCGGGATGGCGATCGTCGTGCTCGGCGGCGTGACGGTCGGCGGCGCCTTCAACGCCGCGGGATTCGCCCTGGCCCTGCTCGCCGCCGCCATGCAGGCGGTCTACGTCCTCCTGGGCCGGCGCGGGTTCCGATCCATCCCGTCCGAGGAGGCGACCTTCGGCGTGATCGGCGTGACGGCGGTGGGGTTCCTGCTGCTCGTCCTTGCCACCGGGGCCGGCGACGCGGCCGGGCTGCCGTTCCGGGAGCCTGCTGCCCTGCCGGCCCTGCTCTGGGCGGGCATCGCCGGGGCCGGCATCCCCGCGTTGCTGTTTCTCGTCGGGATCCGCTCCATCGGGGCGACGCGCACCTCCATCGTGGCCCTGCTCGAGCCGGTCTTCGGCGCAGTCCTCGCTGCGATCGTGCTCGGGGAGGCGCTCGGCCCACCTCAGCTCGCAGGCGGGCTGCTCGTGCTGGCCGCCGCGGCGCTGCTCCAGCGCGGCGGCGAGGACGCGGAGCCGCACGAGGCCGCCAGCGGGGCCGCCTGACCCCCCGCCGGACCGGCCGCCGCCGAGCCGGACCGGCCGCCGCCGAGCCTTACCCGCCGCCGGCCCGTCGGGCGGAGGGAGACCCCTGCGTATACTGGGCGCACCCCGTCGAGGTTCCGCGCCCGCACCGATCCCACCCAGCATTCGAGGTCCGATGCGCGTTCGCAAGGCCGTCTTCCCCGCCGCCGGCTGGGGCACGCAATTCCTTCCAGCCACGAAGGCCCAGCCGAAGGAGATGCTGCCGCTGGTCGACAAGCCGGTCATCCAGTACGCGGTCGAGGAGGCCGTCGCCGCCGGGATCGAGCAGGTGATCATCGTCACCTCCAGCCAGAAGCGTGCGATCGAGGATCACTTCGACCTCAACTACGAGCTGGAGCACCTGCTCGAGGAGCGTGGTGAGATCGAGCGCCTGCGCCAGATCCGCCACATCAGCGAC
The DNA here is from genome assembly GCA_963776285.1 of uncultured Chloroflexia bacterium. Classification (GTDB taxonomy): domain Bacteria; phylum Chloroflexota; class Limnocylindria; order Limnocylindrales; family CSP1-4; genus CTSoil-043. The sequence continues at coordinate 315,721 of CAVZLW010000007.1, read as the reverse complement.
CTCGCCCAGATCGCCTACGTGCGCCAGAAGGAACAGCTTGGCCTCGGCCACGCCGTGCTGATGGCCAAGGAGCTCGTCGGCCACGAGCCCTTTGCCGTGATCCTCTCCGACGACGTCGTGGTGGGCGAGCGGCCCTGCATCGGCCAGCTCATCCATGCGTATCACCAGACCCACGGCTCCGTCGTGGCCGTCATGGAGGTCCCGCCGGACGAGACCTCGCGGTACGGCGTCATCGGCGGCGAGCCGGTGGAGGGCCACGCTGGACGCCTGTGGCGGGTCGACCGCGTCGTGGAGAAGCCGGAGCCGGACGTGGCGCCCTCGAACATGGCCATCATCGGGCGCTACATCCTGACGCCCAAGATCTTCGACAAGCTGGAGCAGACGCCCCGCGGCGCCGGCGGGGAGATCCAGCTGACGGACGCCATCGAGGCCCTCATGGAGGAGCAGCCGGTCCACGGGTACGCCTTCGAAGGAACCCGCTACGATGCCGGTACCACGATGGGCTGGCTCAAGGCGTCGGTCGAGCTGGCGCTCGCGCGGCCCGACCTCGGCCCCGAGTTCGCCGACTACATCCGCGGCCTCGATCTCTGATCCGTCCCACCGACGAACCCCCCCATCAACCAGGGAGAACCAGGAGTGGCAGCGCTCGGCGACGTTCTTGGCGGCCGATACCGGCTCGTCGAGCTCCTGGGTCAGGGCGGCATGGCGACGATCTTTCGCGCCACCGATGCCCAGCTCGGCCGCGAGGTCGCGGTCAAGGTCCTTCACCCGGAGTACGGGCGCGACCCGGACTTCGTCGCGCGCTTCAAGCAGGAAGCGCAGGCCGCCGCCAGCCTGACCCACCCGAACATCGTCGGGGTCTACGACTTCGGCACCGACGCCGACGGCCCGTACATCGTCATGGAGCTCGTCGACGGCGAGGATGTCGCGACCCTGCTGGCCCGCAACGGCCCGCTGCCGCCCCGCCAGGCCGCCAGGCTCGCAGCCGAGGTGGCCCATGCCCTTGGCGCCGCCCACGCGCGAGGGATCGTCCACCGCGATGTGAAGCCCGGCAACATCCTGGTCTCGGCGGACGGCCGGGTGAAGGTGGCCGACTTCGGGATCTCCCGGGCGTGGGCCGACGCACGGCTGACCCTGCCCGGCGTCACGCTGGGGTCGGTCCACTACTTCAGCCCGGAGCAGGCGCTCGGCGAGCAGGCCACCGAGGCGTCCGACATCTACAGCCTCGGCATCGTGCTCTACGAGCTCCTGACCGGGCGCCGGCCCTGGGAGGGCGACAACGCCGCGGCCGTGGCGATGGCCCGTATCTCCGCGCCGCCGCCGCTCGTCTCCGACGTCCGCCCCAACGTGCCGCCGGTCCTCGAGGCGATCGACCGCCGCGCGCTGAGCCCGGACCCCGCCGCCCGCTACCCGAGCGCCGAGGCGATGGCGTCCGCCCTGGAGGCGTTCCTCGACGAGGGTGCACCGCGACCGGCCTCCGGCGCGGCGGTCGTCGCCGGCGCCGCCGCCGTCACGGCGGCCCGGCAGTATCCGCCCGACGCCTACGCCGGTTCCGCGGGCGTCCCGCCCGAGGAGCCCGAGGAGCCCGAGGAGCCGGGCCGCACGAGCCCGTGGATCTGGCTGGCCGGTCTGCTGGGACTCGTGATCCTCGTCATCGTGGGCTTCCTGCTCTTCCGCCTCCTGACCGCCGACGGGCCGGCCGCGACGCCTGGACCCGGCACGGTGACGCTGCCCTCGTTCGTCGACCAGTCGTTCGACAACGCCACGGCGACCGCACAGCAGCTCGGGATCGTCCTCGGGCCGACATACGTGAAGCGGAATGACAAGCCGGAAGGCACGATCGTCAGCCAGAATCCGCCCGCCGGGACCACCATCGACAAGGGATCGACCGTCGCCATCGAGGTCGTCTCGGGCAAGGAGCTCGTCCAGGTGCCCCAGCTCGAGGGGCTCACCGAGAACGCCGCGATCAAGGCCATCACCGACGCCAAGCTGACTCTCGGCGTGCGGACCTCGGACTTCGACCCGGCGATTCCCGCCGGGTCGGTCATCGGCACCGCGATCCCGGCCGGCACCGAGGTGCCGACCGGCACGGCGATCGACTACGACGTCTCGAAGGGCCCGGAGCCGACACCGAGCCCCACCCCGGCGCCGACCCCGGCGCCGACGCCCACGCCGACCCCGGCGCCGACGCCCACGCCCACGCCGGCGCCGACGCCGACTCCGGTGCCGACCGTGGCCGTGGGGACCTACACCGGCCTGACGGTCGGCCTGGCCAAGGCGCAGGCGACGTCAGAAGGTCTCGTGATCCAGTGGCAGGGCGCGACGCCGGCCGACAGCGACGTCGTGACGGCGCAGAACCCGGCCCCCGGCACCTCCGTGAAGGTCGGGTCGCCGATCCTGCTCTCCGCCAGCCCGCCGGCCCCGACGCCGTAGCACGGTGGACCGGGCCGGCGCGGGCTCAGGCCTCCGGGTCGGCCCAGATCCCCCCGGGAACGGCGAACGCCGGGCCGAGCGGGTCGACGACCGGTAGAGCGTCTGGGCCGACGGTTCGGCCGGGGCGCACGGGCCGCCAGCAGCCGTGGAGCTCGTCGCCGCGGAGCGGGATCGCCCACAGGTCGAGCCCGCACGTCCCTCCGATGGGGGGCGCCACGGAGCGCCGGAAATGGACGCATGTCGCGCAGCTCGTGCTCGAGCGCCGGCACACCCAGCAGCGCGCCGCCTCCGGTTGCGGCGTTCGGCAATGCGGGCATCGCCAGTTCGGCATGCGCGGATCGTAGCTGCGCACGCACGGACTGTCGAGGGGTTTCCTGAGTTCGTCGAACGGACGGTCGAATCGAACGGACGGTCGATCCTGGCGGTGGCGAGGGTCCGGCCGGGTGCGACCGCGCCCGGGTCCGGCGCCTACTTGATGATCGTGATCGAGACGCGTCCCGACGCGTCGCCGAACTGGCCGGTGCTCACGAAGGCCGTCCCGAGGCCGGTGCCCTGCGTGGCGCCCGCCGGGATCGTCGTGCGGAAGGTCGCGGTCCCGGAGCCGTCGGTCACGTCCTGGCCGGTGATCGCCGGCACGCCGGGGATGGTGAGGGTGAAGGTGACCGACTGGCCCGCCAGCTGACCGCCGTTCGGGTCGGTCACGACCGCCCGCAGCTCGATCGTCCGGGGCAGCCGTGCCGCGCTGATCCGGTAGGACGACGCCGTGACCGCGATGCCGAGGTTGCGCGGTCCCCGACGGACGGTGAGGACGGCGGTCCCCACGTTGCCCGCCAGGTCGGTCGCCGTCAGGGCGATCCCGTTCGTGCCGGGGCTCAGGGGCACCTGGAGCGAGAAGGCGCCGTTGCTGCCCGCGGCTGCGGTCGCCGCCGTCCCGTTGGCCTCGTTCCGCGCCACGACGGTGGCCCGGCTCTTCGTCTTGCCGGTGATCTTCACGGTGGCACCGTTGACGGTGGCCTTGTTCCTCGGCGTCGTCACCGTGATGGTCGGCTTCGACTGGTCGCGGATGAACGTGATCACGGACGACGGCTCGCTCTCTCCGCCGGGCCCCACCAGGCTGGCCGAGATGTTGTTGCGGCCTGGCTCGAGGCGTAGCCCGGCAACCACGAACGCCGTCGTCTCGCCGACGCCGACGTCACGCACGGGGACGGCCGGCTGGTCCGGGACGGCCACGTAGATGCGGATGACGAAGCCCGGGCGCCCGACGACCTCCGAGGGCACCGTGCCCGTGAGATCCGTCGTGGCCTTGTTCGTGTAGGGGTTCTGCGGGGCGTCGAGGGCAGGGGGCGCCGCGATGGGGAGCTGGCTCGCGACGGGGAGCGGCGTCCTGCTGACCGCGGCGGTGATGCCGCCGAGGGCGGTCCCGAATGTGGAGACGATCCGGGGCAGGGCGCCGGTCACCGTGGTCACCACGACCGCCGCCAGGGCGACGACGGCGACCACGAGCGCCAGACGGGCGGCCAGCGGCATCCCGCGCGCCGGCTCCGGCGAGCGGAGCCCCACGGTCCGGGGCACGATGGGCCGCCGGGGCGCGGAGGTCGCCTGGCGGGGACGGCCGGACGAGGGCGGGCGGGGGCGTACCTGGCTCGGCCGGTCGCGGCGGGACGTCATCGGAGCGCATTGTCGCACGCTCGCCACGAGGGACACGGGCGGCCCGGACCAATGCCAGCCTCGCCGCCCCGGGGGATGCGGTCCGGTGTACGCTGGATGCCTTCGCGGACGTCCCGGACGTGCGCTGCTGGAGGTCGGGTCGTGCCAGAGAGCGAGCAGACGCGGGGGGGGCCGTCGCCGGTCGCCGCCGCGCCCGCCGGCGGGCGTGCCGACGCCACCTCGCAGGACCCGCGGCCAGCAGCGCCGAGCACGCTCCGCACGATCATCGGCGTCGGCCCCGGCGCGCGTCCCGCTGCCCGGCTGTCCACCATCGCGCCCGGCGCAGGCCGCCCGGCCGCCCCCCGGTCGGTGCCTTCCCAGGCGCCTCGCCCGATGCACCCGCCGATCAGGCGGGTAGCGGCGTTCCCGCGGATATCGTCGTCCGTGCTGCAGGCGGCGGCCCTCGCCTCTCGCCCCGGGACGGCGACCCCGGCCGGCCGGCGAGGCGTCGCCGGCGCGATGGGGGGTCCCGCCGCGACGCCGAATGCGGCGGCCCCGCGGACCGGCTTCGGGATGCCGAGCCTGCGCCGCAACATCTGCCCCCACTTCTTCATGTCGGGAGCTCGCGGGGCAATGCCCATCCAGGCTCCCCACCTCCTCAAGGCGCTGGTCCGCCAGGAGACGAACGTGTCGCGCTGCCAGCTCCGCGGCGGGGTCCACCTGGAGGGCGGCTACGTGAACGACGTCTGTCTCGCGGCGCGCTTCAACCAGTGCGTCTTCTACGAGGACGAGCTGACGCGGTGACGCCGCCGGGGCGGCCCGCGAGCGGGTCCGCGCCGCCGCCAGCGCTCCCGGCGACGTTCGCGGAGGCGGTCGCCGCCGTGCAGGTGCGCGGGCGTTTCGGCATCCGCCTGGGTCTCGCCCGCACCCGCGCCCTGCTCCGGTCGCTCGGCGGCCCGGAGCGCGAGGTCCGGGGGCCGTTGATCGGGGGCACCAACGGCAAGGGGAGCGTCGTGGCCCTGGTGGCGTCCTGCCTTGGCGCGGCGGGCTACCGGGCGGGCGACACGCCCAAGCCCCATCTCGTCACCTATCGCGAGCGGCTCCGGATCGGGGGTCGGCCGATCGACCCGGCGTCCTTCACCGACCTGGTCAGGGCGGTCCTCCCGCTTGCCGACGCCGTGGCGCAACGGCACGGCCCGCCGACCGAGTTCGAGCTCATGACGGCGCTGGCCTTCAGCTGGTTCGCCCGCGAGCGAGTCGACCTCGCGGTGGTCGAGGTCGGCCTTGGCGGCAGGCTCGACGCCACGCATGCCTGGGACGGCGGCGTCGCCGCCATCACGAACGTCGACCTGGACCACACGGAGTGGCTGGGAGCGACGATCAAGGCGATCGCGCGCGAGAAGGCCGCGATCGTCGTCCGCGGCGACTTGGCCGTCACCGGTGCGGCCGGATCGGCGCTCCAGGTGATCCGGGCGCGGGCGAGACGCCTCGGGGTCGACCTCGTGGAGGCTCCCCCGGCTCCCGTGCGAGCCATGGACCGCGGCGGGATCATCGTGGATCTGCCGGGCCTCGCTGCGACGCGGGTGGGCCTGCTGGGCCGGCACCAGGCAGCCAACGTGGCGGTGGCGGACGCGGTGCTCGATGCTCTCGGCGCGGCCGGGATCGCGCTCGTGCCACCCGCGGCACGGCGCGCCGGCTACGCCGCGGCCCGCTGGCCGGGTCGCCTCGAGCTCCTGACCGTGGCCGGGGGCGGGCCCGGCGGCGCCGACGCCGAGGTGCTCCTGGACGGCGCCCACAACCCGGCCGGTGCGGCGGCCCTTGCCGCGGCGCTCGACGAGCTGCGGCCGCTCCTGAGGAACGGGGGCGGGCGCCGCCCGGCGCCGCCGACGCTGGTCCTCGCGATCCTGGGTGACAAGGACGTCGACGGCGTGCTGGGCGCCCTCGCCGGCGCGACGTGCCTGACAGGTGCCCGCGTGGTGGCCACGACGGTCGGGGGCCCGCGGGCGCTCCCGGCCGCCGACCTCGCCGCGCGCTGGTCGGCCGTGGCCGGCCAGCGCGCGGGCCCGGCGATCGTCGTGGACGACCCTGCCGGCGCAGTCTCCGCCGCGGTCGCCGCCGCCGATGGGCCGGTCGTGGTCGCCGGCTCGCTCTACCTCGTCGGCGTGGCCCGTTCCCTCCTCGTCGACGACCCGGACCTGCGCGACCCGGCGTAGGATCGCGCCGATGGCCGCCGCCGACCGATCTCCCGACGCTGATCACGCGTCCGCAGTGGGTGCCTCCTCCACCTCCGGCCGTGCCGTTCCCGGGGAGCGGGGCGTGGTGGCCCCGGATCCGGCCGGCAGCGGGGGCGCGGCGACGCCCTCGGTCGCCCTGCCCGCGGATGCCGGGCTGGGCCTGCCCGACCTGCCTGCTCCGCTGGCGATCGGGCCCCGCACGTTCGCCTGGGGAATGCGCACGTTCGTGATGGGCATCCTGAACGTGACTCCCGACTCGTTCTCCGGAGACGGCCTGCTTGCCGCGGGCGGAGACCCGGTGGCGGCGGCCGTCGCGCTGGCCCTGCAGATGAGCGATGAGGGCGCCGATCTCCTGGACGTCGGTGGCGCCTCCTCCCGGCCGGGCCACGCCCCGGTCGACGCGGCCGACGAGGCGGCTCGCGTCGTGCCCGTCGTCCGTGCCCTGCGCGACGCCCTGCCGGACATGCCCCTCTCGGTGGACACCGTCCAGCCCGATGTCGCCCGGGCCGCGCTCGACGCCGGCGCCAACCTGGTGAACGACGTCTGGGGCGTCGCCGACGACGACGCCCTGGCGCGGGTCGCCGCCGAGCGAGGCGTCCCCCTCGTGGTCATGCACAACCGTGCCGAGGCGCGCTACGTCGCCCTGCTGGCGGAGATCTTGGCGGACCTCCAGCGGGCGCTCGAGCGGACCGTCCGCGCCGGCGTGCCGTGGGATCGGCTGATCATCGACCCGGGGTTCGGGTTCGGGAAGACACCCTCCCACAACCTGGCCCTTCTCCGGGGGCTGCCGCTCCTGCGGGCCCTGGGACGTCCGCTCCTCCTCGGGGCATCCCGGAAGTCGACGCTCGGCAGGCTGCTCGACCTGCCACCCGAGGAGCGCCTGGAAGCGACGGCCGCGACCACCGTGCTGGGCATCGTCGGGGGCGTCGACATCGTCCGGGTCCACGACGTGCGGGCGAACGTCCGGGCGGCACGGACGGCCGACGCCGTCGTTCGCGGCTGGCGGCCGGACGGCTGGCACGGCGACCGATGACCGACCGGATCGAGCTGCGCGGGATGCGCTTCTGGGGGCGGCACGGAGTCCTGCCGTTCGAGGCCGAGCGGGCGCAGCCGTTCGAGGTCGACCTCGTCCTCGAGGTCGACCTGGCGCCCGCCGGGACGAGCGACGACCTCGGCCGCACGGTCGACTACGGGGCGCTCTTCGCGGCCGCCCGCCGGGTCGTCGAGGGCGGGCACGTCGGCCTCGTCGAGACGCTCGCCGAGCGGATCGCGGCCGCCGTCCTGGCGGCGCACCCGGCGGCCGGAGCGGTGACCGTCCGCGTCCGCAAGCCCGCGGCGCCGCTCCCCGGGGACTTCGACTGGGCCGGCGTCGAGATTCGCCGGGCGCGCTGACCCCCGGTCCGCGAGGATGGACCGGGGGTCAGGAGAAGCCGGAGCGGGCTCGACTGGAGGATGCAGGCCGCGCCCCGGGGGTGCTACGGGTTGGCGGGGCGGGTCCCCAGGGTGAGAGTGAGCGTCTGCTTCTGCCCGGCGCGAAGGATCTCGAGGGCGATCGTCCGGCCCGGCGCGTACTGGGTGAGGATGTCGTCGAGCGGGTGCTTCGCGTCGATCGTCGTCCCGTCGACCGTGGTGATGATGTCGCCGTCCTTGAGGCCGGCCGCGGCCGCGGGACTGTTCGGCAGGATCGGGTTGGTCGACTGCCCGGAGCTGTCGACCGCGTTGACCCAGGCGCCCTGCTCGGCGGCGAGCTTGCTCTGCGCGGCGATGGCCGGCGTGATGGCGACATAGCGGATCCCGATCCACGGGCGGGCGAGCTTCTGTCCCGCGAGCGCCTGCTGCATGATCGGGCGGGCGATGTTGATGGGGATCGCGAAGCCGATCCCTTCGGCCGTCTGGGCGACCGCGGTGTTGATCCCGATCACGTTTCCGGCGGAGTCGAGGAGCCCACCGCCCGAGTTGCCGGGGTTGATCGCCGCGTCGGTCTGGATCAGGTTGCGGATCACCGTCCCATCCTGGACCGTGATGGTCCGCCCGAAGGCCGACACGATCCCCGCCGTGACGGAGTTGGTGTACGTCCCCAGCGGGCTGCCGATGGCGATCGCGAGCTGGCCGACCTTGGCCGTGGACGAATCGCCGATCGGCGCGGTCGGCAGGCCCTTCGCGTCGACCTTGACGATGGCCAGGTCGGTCAGCGTGTCGATGCCGTAGACCGTGCCGTTGAAGACCCGCCCGTCCTGGAGGGTCACCGAGAGCTTCTGGGCGTCCACCGCGACGTGCTTGTTGGTGATGATCCAGCCGTTCGCGTCGAAGATGACGCCCGACCCGACCCCGGACTGGGGCACGCTGCCGAACGGGTCGTTGGGGTTGCCGGCCGTGCCGCTCACGGCGATCGTGACGATCGCCGGCGACACCTTCTCCGCCGCCCGGGTGATCGCCGAGCTCTCGTCGATGGCGACGGGCACGGGCTGCGTCACCTGCTGGCCCTGGCTGACGGGGGCGACGGTGGCCACCTGGTGGTCGAGGGCGCCGCTGGCGGAAAGGATCGCGTAGGTCCCGAGCGACCCGACGACGGCAGCCGCGAGGGACGCCGCAATGACGACGCCGACCATGCCGCCGCGGCGCGGTGCCCTGGCGGCAGGCGCGGGTGCGCGGACGGGCTCCGGCTCGTACCAGCTGCTGGGCGTCGGCGGTGCCACGTTCTCCGCGTCGGTCTCGACGGCGGCATCGGTCCACGCGGGCCGGCGCTCCGCGGCCGGGGAGTAGACGACGGGCTGGGTCGGGCCGTCCTCCCAGGTCGCCGGCGGCGCAGGAGATGGGCCGGCGTCGCCGGCCCCGGGCTCCGCCGGGGTGGGAACCGGGGCCGGCGCAGCCTGGGTCGCGTCGCGGGTCGGGTCGAAGGGGTCGGTCATGCGTCTGCTGCTCCGGAAGACGGTGGATGAGCGGGCCGGGCGGGACCAGGCGAATTCGTGCAGCCCCTAGCGTCGCCGTTCCGAGTTGCGGCGCAGGCGGCGGGCGGGTGAAGAATTCGTCACATCGGCGCCTCGGGAGGCGGCTGTGGGCCACCCAGGGGGCGATCGGATGACGGGGCCTCGATCTCCTGCGCCTGCTTCGGGTCCCGCGGCAGGATGACGGTGAAGGTCGTGCCGGAGCCCACTCGGCTCTCCACGGAGATGCGGCCTCCGTGCATGTCCACGATCGACTTCACGATGGCCAGGCCCAGGCCGCTCCCCGAGCCGCGTGCCTCGTTGGCGCGCGAGCCCCGGTAGAACCGTTCGAACACGTGGGGGATCTCGCTGGCGTCGATCCCCACGCCCGTGTCGCGCACCTCGAGGCGGGCCCCGTCGCGGTGCGGCTCCAGCGTGACCAGCACGGAGCCGCCGCCCGGGGTGAACTTGATGGCGTTGCCCAGGAGGTTCGCCACCACCTGCCCGATCCGCTGCGGGTCGTGACGCACGCGCACCGGGGATGCGGGGAGGCGCAGCTCCAGGGAGACGCCCCGCCGTCGCCCCGCGGGCTCGGCCTGCTCGAACGCCGATTCGACCGTCGAGCGGAGGTCGTCGGGCCGCAGGTCGAGGCGGAGGAGCCCGGATTCCAGCTTGGACAGCTCGAGGAGGTTCTGGGCGAGCCAATCCAGGCGATCCAGCTGCTGGCGGCTGGTTCCCAGGAACTCCGCCCGCGTCGTCGCGTCGTCACCTGCCGGCCCCTGCAGCAGCTCCGTGTTCATGTGCAGCGCCGCGAGCGGTGTCCGCAGCTCGTGCGACACGTCGGCCAGGAAGTCCCGGCTGCGGTCGCGATCGCGGCGGATCAGGTCGACCGACTCCTCGAGGCGGTCGGCCATCACGTTGAACTGGCGCGCGAGGTCGGCCACCTCCGCATACGAGGACTCGAGCTCCGCGGCCGGCACCCGCCCGGAGAGGTCGCCGGCACCGAGACGCCGGGTCGCGTCGCCCAGGCGGCGCAACGGTCGCGTGAAGCGGGCGGCGAGGTAGGCGGAGAGGATGAGCGTGGTGAGCAGCGCGCCGAAGGCCGTGATGGCGAGCAGCCCCGTGATCGTGCCGAGCGTCGAGGCGCGCGTGGTATAGGGGTTGGCCAGGGTCGTGACGATGCCCCATGGGTCCTGCAGCGGCTGGGCCGGGTCGGTGGTGAGCTGGTGCACCGCCGTCAGGGGCTCGCGGGCCTGGCCGGACTCCGGCTTGGCCGTCAGCGACTCGCTGAACGTCCCATTGCGCGCCGGCGTCACGACCCAGCTGCCGCCGCCGACCGGCGTCGCCCCGCCGATCTGGATCTCGACATCGGCCAGGGCCACCTGGTCGGTCAGGAAGGTCAGGAAGTTCGTGTTGGCGAGCGCCGCGGCGACATCGGGATTGAGCGTATTGCCCGCCCCGACGACGGCCTCTGCTCCCGCGGCCGAGACGGAGAAGAGGTCCACCAGGCGCGCGACGACGGCGCTGCGCGCCTCGAGCGCCGTCTGCTCCTGGTCGCGGAAGTAGGCGTCCAGGCGGTTGATGACGATCGCGGACACGACGAGGAGGGAGGCCGCGACGACCGCCACGAAGGCGAGCGTCAGGCGCGCCTGGAACGAGGGGCCCGTGCGCGCGGACGCGGCGACCGTTGCGCCGGGGCTCCCGGCAGCTGCGATGGCTCGCCGCTCGTCCAGCTCAGCGATCGGCGAACGCGTAGCCGGCTCCCCTGACGGTCAGGACGAAGACCGGCTGCGACGGGTCGTCCTCGATCTTCTCGCGCAGGTGGCTTATGTGGACGTTGATGGTCTTCTCGTCCTGGTCCAGGGCCTCGTAGTCGCGCAGGAGCTCCAGCAGCTCGCCACGCGTGTACACGCGGCCGGGGCGGCTGGCGAGATGACGAAGGATCTCGAACTCCGTCGGCGTGAGGCTGAGGCGCGCGCCGCCGCGCTGCACGCGCCGCCGCTCGAGATCGATGACGAGGTCGCGGTGGCGGATGACGCGGCCGCCGGCGGCATCCGCGAGGTCGCCGTACGCTCGCCGCAGGAGCGCCCGGATGCGGCTCATCAGCTCCCGCAGGCCGAACGGCTTGGTCAGGTAGTCGTCCGCGCCGAGCTCGAGGCCGATCACCTTGTCGACCTCGTCGTCGCGCGCCGTCAGCACCAGCACCGGCATCTTCGCCCCCGTCGCGCGGAGCCGCCGGAGCACCTCGAAGCCGTCCATCCCGGGCAGCCGGACGTCGAGCACCACGAGGTCCGGCGCCTGGTGGGCGGCGAACTCGAGCCCCTCCTCGCCCGCGCGGGCCACGGTCACGGTGTAGCCCTCCTGGGCCAGGGCGTACTCGATTCCCCGGGCGACCGCGTACTCGTCCTCGATGATCAGGATGGTGGCGACCATGGCGGCCCGATCGTACACCCGGCGCACGGCGAAGCCGTGCTACCCTGCGCACGATCGGGCGCCCGGCCGCGAGGACGGCTGCGCCGTCGCCCCGGGGCGCGCCCATCCCGGCGCCGCCGCCGACGCAGACCTGCCACGCACCAGAGGATCACCATGACGTCCACCCGCCCCGCGCTCGGCGCCGAGCACCGCACCGTCACCGGCAAGGCTGTCGCCGGCCTGCGCCGCGACGGGCGCCTCCCGGCCGTCGTCTACGGCCATGGCGTCGCGTCGGCGCCGGTCACCCTCGACGCCCACGAGTTCGACATCCTGCGCCGCCACGTCGGCCCGAACGCCCTGATCGACCTGTCCATCGACGGCAAGCGGGCGCAGCCCGTGCTGATCCACGGCGTCCAGATCCACAAGGTGAACCGCCGCCCGCTCCACGTGGACCTGTTCGCGGTGAAGATGTCCGAAGAGCTCACCGTCGACGTCCCCGTCCACGGCACCGGCGAATCGGAAGCGGTCTCCAAGCACGGCGGAACGCTCCTGAACGCGAGCGGCAGCGTGAAGGTCCGGGCGCGCCCCGATCACCTGCCGCAGGTGATCGAGGTCGATCTGGCTGTCCTGGTCGACTTCGAGGCGGCGATCCACGCTCGCGACCTCACGATCCCGGAAGGGGTCCACCTTCTCACCGACCCGGACGAGATCGTCTTCAAGGTCTCTCCGCCGCGGGTCCAGGAGGTCGAGGTCGGCGTCATCACCGAGGGCGCGCCGGCGGGCGAGGAAGCGGAGGCCGGCGAGGCCGACGCGGAGAGCAGCGAGGCCTGACCTCATCGCGCGCGTCGCACGCAGGAGGGCGTCCCCTCGCGGAGCGCCGTCGAGCCCGGCCGGAGGCCGGGCTCGACCCTTGACAGGGAAGGCGCCGCGCCGGACCCGCGTCCCGAGTCGGGCGGCACCCGCTCGCGATCCGACCGGCCCGGGAGATCGCGTCCACCAGCCCTATCCCCGCACGCGATACGGGGCGAACCTGTCGCCGTAGACCGAGCCGACCCGGCGTCAGGCCGACTCGCGCGCGGGAGTCAGGCGATGGAACGGATCCTTCTCGCGTACGACGGAGGAGAGCCGGCACGCCGCGCCCTCGAGACGGCGGCGGAGCTGGCCCTCGCGTTCCGCGCATCCCTGAGCGTTGTGTCCGTGGTGCCGGTCGGTTCCGACGGGAAGCCGACGGAGCCATGGGACGGGGGCGAATCCCGCGCCCGCGAGCTCCACGAGGCCCAGCGCGTGCTGGCCGAGCACGGGCTCCAGGTCGACCTTCTCGAACCCCTGGGCGACCCGGCCCGGACGATCGAGCGCATCGCCGTCGAGGGCGGCTTCGACACCATCGTCATCGGCTCCCGCGGTCTGAGCGCCCTCGACCGGGTGCTCCGCGGGAGCGTCTCCGAGCACGTCGTGACCCATACATCCGCAACCGTGGTGGTGACCCATTGAGCCATATCGCCGCACCTCCCGATCCGCGCACGCCGCTCCGCGTGGCGTTCCGCGGTCGCTCCCTGCTGGGACGGCCGCTCTACAACAAGGACGCCGCGTTCACCGAGGAGGAGCGTGACTGGTTCGGCCTGCACGGGCTCCTGCCGACGTACGTCATGACGCTCGAGGAGCAGCTGGCCCTGGAGCTGGAGCACGTGCGCCGCAAGGCGGACGACCTGGAGAAGTTCATCGGCCTGGCGGCCCTGCAGGACCGCAACGAGACGTTGTTCTTCCGCCTCCTGGCCGAGAACCTCGAGGAGTTCTTGCCGATCGTCTATACCCCGACCGTCGGGCGGGCCTGCCAGGAGTACAGCCACATCTTCCGCCGCCCACGCGGCGTGTGGATCACGCCGGCCGACGTGGGGCGCATCCAGGAGGTGCTCCGGAACGCCTCGCAGACCGAGGTCCGCCTCATCGTGGCCACGGACAACGAGCGGATCCTCGGGCTGGGCGACCAGGGCGCGGGCGGGATGGGAATCCCGGTCGGCAAGCTGGCGCTCTACTCCGCCGGCGCCGGCATCTACCCGGCCTGGACGCTGCCGGTCTCGCTCGACGTGGGGACCGACAACGCCGCCCTCCATTCCGACCCGTTCTACCTCGGCTGGCGCCACCCCCGCCTCCGCGGTCCTGAGTACGACGACTTCATCGAGGCGTTCGTGGAGGGAGTGCGGACGGTCTTCCCGCGGGCGATCCTCCAGTGGGAGGACTTCAAGCAGCACAACGCGATCCGGATGCTCGATCGCTACCGGGACCGCCTGCCGTCGTTCAACGACGACATCCAGGGAACCGCGTCGGTCGTCCTGGCCGGGATCCTGGCGGGCCTCGGCCACCTCGGCCGGCCCCTCGCGGGCGAACGGTTCGTCTTCCTGGGCGCGGGAGCGGCCGCCATCGGGATCGCCCGGCTGATCCATGCCGCCCAGCGCGAGGCGGGCGTCGACACGTCGACGATCCGGCGCTCGACGATCCTCTTCGACACGCGCGGGCTGGTCTACACGAGCCGCCCGGGGATCGAGGACGACAAGGCCGCCCTCGGGCTCACGGACGAGGACCTGGCCGCCATCGGCCTCCCCCCCGACGGCTCTCCCGTCGACGCCGTGCGCGCGGTCCGCGCGGGCACGCTCATCGGCACCACCCAGACCCCCGGCGCGTTCACCGAGGCGCTCCTCCGCGAGCTCGCCGCCGGCTGCCCGGCGCCGCTGGTCTTCCCCCTCTCGAACCCGACGAGCAAGACCGAGGCGACCCCGGAGCAGGTCGCGGACTGGACCGACGGACGCGCGATGTGCGCGACGGGCAGCCCCTTCCCGCCCGTCCAGCGCGGCGACCGGACCTGCGTGATCGGCCAGGCCAACAACTCGTTCATCTTCCCGGGGGTCGGGCTCGGGGCGATCGTGGCGGGTGCACGGGGCATCCGCGACGCGGAGTTCCTGGTGGCCGCCCGGACGCTGGCAGGCATCGTGGCGCCCGAGCGTCTCGCCTGCGGCGCGCTCTACCCGCCGGTGGCCGACCTGCGGTCCATCTCGCGGGCGATCGCCATCAACGTCGTGGCCAGCATCGGAACGCTCGACGGCGAGCCGCTGCCGCCCGGCGACGAGGGCCTGACGCGCGCGGCAGAGGCGGTGGACGCCGCGATCTGGTGGCCCGACTACCAGGACTACGAACCGGCCTGAGATTCGCCGGGGCAGGCTAGGCGCGCTCGCGCATAATCCGCGGGTGCGCCTTCCGTTCCCACCCGCCCTCGAGCCGATGCTGGCGAAGCCGCAGCCTGCCCTGCCCGACGGCCCCGGCTGGGCCTTCGAGCCCAAATGGGACGGCTTCCGCGCCGTCGTCTTCCGGGACGGGGACGAGCTGCTCGTCCAGAGCCGCGACCTCCGGCCCTTGAACCGTTACTTCCCGGAGCTGGAGGCGCCCCTCCGCGCCGCGTTGCCGGAGCGGTCCGTCGTCGACGGCGAGATCGTGATCGCCGGCCCACGCGGGCTCGATTTCGACGCGCTCCTCCTGCGGATCCACCCGGCGGCGTCGCGGGTCCAGCTGCTCGCCGCAGAGACACCCGCGCAGTTCGTCGCGTGGGACCTCCTCGCGACCGACGAGGACGACCTGCGGGACCGGCCCTACGCAGATCGGCGCGGCGGGCTCACCGCCCGCATCCCGGGCGGCATCGCCGGGGTCCACGTGACGCCGATGACCGAGGATCGCGCCGTCGCCGCCGACTGGTTCGCGCGCTTCGAGGGAGCGGGCCTCGACGGGGTCATCGCCAAGCGGCTGGACGGCCCGTACGAGCCCGGGAAGCGGGGCTGGGTCAAGGTGAAGCACGCCCGGACCGCCGATGTCGCGGTGGCCGGGTTCCGGTGGCACAAGGACGAGATCGGGACGGGCGTCGGGTCGCTGATCGTCGGGCTCCACGATGACGCCGGCACGCTCCATCACGTCGGCGTCGCCTCCGGTTTCTCGGCGGCCCGCCGGCGGGACCTGGTCGAGGAGCTGGCGAGCCTGCGGGAAGGCGCGCTCGACGGCCACCCGTGGCGAGACTGGGCGACCGCCGAGCTGGCCGAAGCCGCCGCCGGGCGGCGCATGCCGGGTGCCCAGAGCCGCTGGAACCGGGGCAAGGACCTGACCTGGGAGCCGCTGCGCGTCGAGAGCGTCGCAGAGGTCGCCTACGACCACCTGCAGGGCGATCGCTTCCGCCATGCGACGCGTTTCGTGCGCTGGCGTCCCGATCGCCTCCCGGTCGACTGCCGCTACGACCAGCTGGAGTCCACGCCGCCGTACGAGCTGTCCGACATCTTCGGGGCGCACGCCCGATGACGCAGGGCTGGTCGATGGAGTCCCGGCCGCCGCGCCGCGGGCGACGCCTGGCGGCCGCCCTCGCCCTGGTCGCGGTCTTCGCGGCCAGCCTCGCCGCCGGCTGGGCGGTCGCCGGCACGCCGCCCGGGGCGGACATGCGCAGCGCTGCCCGCCTGGACCAGACGCCCCGGCCCACCACGTCGGCCGCGGCGGGCCTCACCCCCGTCCCCACGGCGACCCCCGGCCAGGTTGCGACGGCCGCTCCGGCGTCGCCGTCGGCCATCCCGTCGTCGACGCCACCCCCGACCCCAACCCCCGCCGCCTCCCCGACGGTCCCGAAGGCCCTGGCCGCGCGCCTCGACCGGGCGCTCGCCGCCGCCCAGAAGTCGATGCTCCTGCCGGGCGTGGAGGCCACCGTGATCTTTCCCGACGGCTCCACCTGGACGGGGGTCCGCGGCATGGCCGACGTGGGGCTGGGCCGGAAGGTCCTCCCGAGCACGCCGTTTGCCATCGGCAGCGTGACCAAGACGTTCACCGCCGCCCTCATCCTGCGCTACGTCGACGAGGGCAAGGTGCGCCTCGACGACCGCCTTTCGCGCTGGCTGCCGGAGTGGCCGAACGCGCGGAAGATCACGATCCGCATGCTCCTCAACCACACCGCCGGCATCACCGACTACTTCCAGAACCCACGCTTCGACCGGGTCCTCAACCGGGACAAGAAGCGGGTCTGGACGATGAAGGAGGTCCTCGCGGGCTACGCGGGGCCGGGCGTCGTCTTCCCGCCCGGGAAGGGCTGGTCGTACTCGAACTCGAACTACGCTCTCCTCGGGCTCGTGGCGGAGGCGGTCGGTGGCGCCCCGTGGGCGACCCTGGTCCGGCAGGAGCTGATCGCGCCGCTCGGGCTGGACTCCACCTACGTCCAGGCCGTCGACGACCCGCCTGCGGCGCCGGCGCGTGCGTACCGCCTGATCGCCGGGGCCCGCGGGCCGACGCCCCAGGCGCGCACCGACGGGAGCGACGTCGTCCCGTTCACGTCGGTGGTGACCGCGGCAGGCTCGGCCGGGGCGATCGCGTCCACGTCGCAGGACCTGGCCCGCTGGGCACGGGCGCTGTACGGAGGCACCGTCCTCAGCGCGGCGGCGCTCCGCCAGATGCTGACCTTCGTCAAGGCCTACCTGTACGGCTCGGTCACGGCATACGGGCTCGGCGTGAGCCGGGTGACGTTCCAGGGCCGGGTCGCGTACGGCCACACCGGCGCGCTGACGGGGACGCGGGCGGCGATCCGGTACTTCCCGACGGAGAAGGTGGCCGTGGCCGTGGTCTTCAACGTGGAGCCCTTCGTCGGGGATGACGTCATCCGGATCCTGGCTCGCACCCTGTTCCCGAACCCACCTGCCTCGCCGTCGCCACGGACGAGTCCTCGACCCTCGCCGGCGCCGTAGCGCCCGGCGGCGGTCCGGACCCGGCGCCGGTCGGACGAGGCATCGGCGTCCCGGCCACCTCCCGTACCATGCCGGCCATGGCCGATGAGCGCCGCCTCGTCACCGTCCTGTTCGCCGACGTCGCCGGCTCCACCGGACTCGGCGAGACGCTCGATCCCGAGGATCTCCGGGCGCTCCTTGCGAGGTTCTTCGGGATCGCCCGGGAGACCGTCTCCGAGCACGGCGGCAGGGTGGAGAAGTTCATCGGAGACGCCGTGATGGCGGTCTTCGGGCTTCCCGCGTCACACGGCGACGACCCGGTCCGCGCCTGCGCGGCGGCGATCGTCCTGCGCGACCGCGTTCGGTACGACCCGGCCCTCGGCGAACGTCTGCCGATCCGCATCGGCCTCAACAGCGGCGAGGTCGTCGCCAGCCGGGACGCTGATGGCGCCGGGGACTTCCTGGTCACCGGTGACGCGGTGAACGTCGCGGCACGCCTCCAGCAGGGCGCCGAGCCGTGGGCGATCGTGGTGGGGGAGCGGACCGCGGCCGCGGCGGCGGACGCTTTCGCCTTCGGGCCGCTCGGCGAGGAGGCGGCCCGCGGACGATCGGCGGCCGTCCGGGCGGCCCGGCTCGTCGGGCCGGCCCGGCGAGCTCGTCGGCGGACGTCCTTCGTGGGCCGCCGATCAGACGTGGCCCAGCTGGAGCTGGTCGCCGCGCGGGTCGTCGAGGAGCGCCGCCCGTACCTCGTGACCATCATCGCGCCGCCGGGGACCGGCAAGACGCGGCTCGTCGAGGAGTTCCTCGGCGAGCTCGCCCGGGAGCCGCAGCCGCCACTCGTCGCCCTGGCCCAGTGCCTGCCCTACGGGAGCCAGCTCACCTACTGGCCGCTGCGGGCGCTCCTCGCCGGCCTCATGGAGGACGGCGGCGACCTGCTCCGGCCGGGCGCGGTCGATCCCGCCGACCTCCACCGCAGGCTCGTCGCGCGCCTCGGCGACCTGGGCATCGCCACGGTCGAGGAGACCGCCCGGCTCCTGGCCGCGACGGTCGGGGCCAGCGGCGACGAGACGAGCGACGAGGCCGCCGTGTTCGCGGCCTGGCGCCGGACGCTCGAGGCAGTCGCCAGCCGGCGGCCGCTCGTCCTCGTGATCGAGGATCTCCACTGGTCGAGCGACGCGCTCCTGCTCCTCGTCGAATTGCTCCTCGCGCCGCGGGCCGACACGCCACTCCTGGTCCTGGCGATCGCCCGCCCCGAGCTCCTCGACCGCCGCCCCAGCTGGGGCGGCGGTCGGCGCAACCATGTCTCGCTGTCGCTGGCGCCGCTGCCGGACCGCGAGCTGGCCACGCTCGTCGGAGGGCTCCTCGACGGGTCGGCGCCCGACGCCGTCGAGGCGATCGTCGCGCGGTCCGAGGGCAACCCGTTCTTCGCGGGCGAGCTGGCCCGCTCGGTGATGGAGCGAGTCGGCCGCGACCGCAGCGCGTCGTCGGTCGCCGCGGCTCTCCGGGAGCTGCCGGACACGGTCCAGGGCGTGGTCCTCGCACGGCTCGACCTGCTGGAGCCGTCCTCTCGCCGGGCCGTCCAGGTCGGCGCGGTCCTGGGCCGCTCGTTTCGGCCCGCGGCGCTCGTCGCGCTGGACCCCACCCTGGAGCCTGGGCTGGACCGGACCCTCGACGACCTCGTCGAGCGCGATCTCGTGCGTGCCGACCGCGGCGACGAGCTGGCGTTCCGCCACATCCTCATCCGCGAGGTGGCGTACGGGACGCTCCCCAGGGCCGAGCGCGCCCGGCTCCACGCCGCGGCCGGCGCCTGGCTCGAGGCCGAGGCGGGCGACCGCCCCGACGATGTGGCCGAGCTCATCGCGCTCCACTACCGCGAGGCGGCGGGCCTCCGCCACCTGCTGGACCCGGCCGTCGTCGAGGGCATCCGGGTCCGGGCGGTCGAATGGCTTCGCCGGGCGGCCGTCGCGGCGTCTGCGGTGGCCGCCAACGTCGAGGGAGCCCGCCACCTGCGCGCTGCGATCGCCCTGGCCGACCCCGAGGAGCTGCCCGGCCTGTACGAGGTCCTCGGCACCACTCGCGGCTATGGGACAGAGGCTGCCGAGGCGTTCGCCGAGGCCCGGCGACTGGCAATCGAGCTCGGCAGGCCGGCCACGGACCGGCTCCGGCTCGTTGCCTCCGAGGCGCTCATCGTCACCCGCTGGTCGGGTGGGTCGCCCCCTGCGCCGGGGAGCCTCAGCGCGGACGAGCTCATCGCAGAGGGCCGGCGCCTCCTGCGCGAGGTCTCCGACCCGCGGACTCGCTGCCTCTTCCTGCTGGCCCAGGCGTTCAACGCGTGGATCGACCGGGACGACGGAGCCGCGGAGGGGCGCGCGTCGGGCGAGGCGGCGCTGGCCCTCGCCCTCGAGCTCGACGACGCGGCCCTCCAGAGCGCCGCGCTCGACGCCCTGGCCGCCCAGGAGGTCGACGCATCCCTGCACCTCGAGGCGCTGCGCCGCAGCGAGGAGCGGGTGAGCATGGGTCCGCGCCTGCCGATCTTCGAGCGCCTGGATGCCCGGACGATGGTCGCCTGGACGTCCACGGTCCTGGGGCGGCTCGACACGGCCGAGGCTGCCACGCGGGAGGGACTCGCCGAGCTGCCGCCGTCGCGAACGTCCTCGTTCACGCTCAGCCTCCTGGCCTGGTCGATCCTCCACGCCCTCATGCGGGGTCGCTGGGACGAGGCCACGCGGCTCGCCTTCCAGGCCGAGCACGCCTGGGAGGAGCTCGAGCGCGACGCAGCCGGCTACGCGCAGCACGGGTTCCACGCCGCCCTCTTCATCGCTCGCGCCCGGCGCGACGAGGCCCTGATCGGGCGCTGGCTGGCGATCATCGAGGAGATCGCCGGGCGTTTCTCCGGCGATCGGCTGCCTGCCCTGAACGTGCGGCGGCACCTGGCCATGGCCAGCCTCGACCTCACCGCGATCGAGCGCGAGTTCGTTCAGACGTCCGAGACGCTCAAGGGTCGCGATGACCACGCGGCGTACGCTCTGACCCTTGCCGCCGACCGCGCCTATCCGTTCGATCCGCCGCCGCTGCGACGCCTGCTCGAGCGCGCCGAGGCAGCCGACCTCGGGCTGGTGCGCGAGGCTGCGCGCCGGGCTCTCGGGACCGCGACCCACGACCAGGTCCTCCTTCGTGCCGCGCTCGCCGGCTACGAGGCGATGGGTGCGGGTCCGTTCGTGGCCCGCGTCCAGGCCGACCTGGGGCTCCTCGCCGGGGATGACGCGCTCGTCGCAGCAGGCGCCTCCACGCTTGCCGATCTGGGTGACGTCGACCAGCTTGCGCGAATCGAGGCGCGTCGGGCCTCACGCTGAGACACGCCGAGGTCACCCTGCGGGGCACTTCGACGGATCAGCCCGGTACCGACCGGATCCAGTCCGTGTCCCTCGGGATCGCGTTCTCGACACGCTGCCAGGCGCCGTCGCGCCAGACCTCGTACTCGGAGAAGCCGCATGGGACGCCCCGCGCGGCAAGCGGGTCGGGGTCGTCCATGAGCTGGAAGTGGAGGTGCGGAGCCGTCGAGTTGCCCGTGTGCCCGACCCGTCCGAGCACGTCGCCGACTCGCACCTGCTGGCCAGCCGCGACCGCCACGGAGCCGGTCGTCAGATGGGCGAACCCGGCGTAGACGTCGCCACACCCGAGGATGACGTAGTTGCCCATGACCCGATGCAGGTGGTGTGGGGTCGGGCGGAAGGTCAGGCTGTTCTTCAGGACCAGCACGAGCTCCCGGACGGGGTGGATCCGGCTGCGCTCCCGGAGCCCGTCGCGGGCCGCCAGCACCTCCCCGTCGAGCGGGGCGTGGACCGGCTCGCCCCAGCCATGGCACTGCTGCGTGGGCACGCCGACGAGCAGCGTCCTCAGGCCACGTGCGGGGTGGTATTGCGAACCGTTCTCTGGATCGAAGCGCATGAGGTCGAACGCGTAGCGCTGGCCCAGCATGTCGGTGCCGTGGCTGGGGATGCGGCTCCCAGGGGTCTGTACGGCCCTCCATTCGCCGCGCAGCGGGAAGTCGACGTTGCGGGCGCCCTCGAGCTCGGCCTGGGCCGCAGGTCTTGCCATGGCGAGCATTATCCGATCCCGCGCGACAGCACGGCCTGCTTCGCGGGGCGCAATTCGTGCGATCCCCGGGCCGGCCGGCCGGCGGCAGGACTGGGTGGGCGCGATCGGCCATGGCGGGCCGTCTCCCTGATGGCCCGGAACGTGCGCCATGGCGTGCCGTCCACCACGGGCAGGACAACCGGCGCGCCCCCGGTCGCTGCCGGCACCGCTCCAGGTGCGGGCCGCCTCGAGGCGATGCCATCGACCTCGGGTGGTTGGCACAGCGGTAAGAAGTTCTTGACATTGTGTAAGAAAACTACTACATTGACGCGGTCCCCACGAGGCAGGAAACCATGCATGTGATCCTCTGGACCGTCTTCGCCCTCGGCCTTGTCTTCATCGCCGTCCTCGCCGCCGCGCGATACTCCCGCACCATCGCCCCGCCGCTGGTCATGCCGCCCGGAGAGTCGTTCCCAACCACGCCGATGCAGCGTCGTGTGCAGTGGGCGCTGGTCCTTGGCCTGCCGCCGATGCTGGCGGCAGGCGCGCTGGTCGTCTGGATCGGCCCCACCGTCTATGACGCCGATGACGCCGTGCGCCTGCTGGTGACGGGGCTGATGGTCGCCAGCCTGCTCGTGCTGGCCGCGCCAGGCCTGCTCGTCGGCGTGTGGTCTTCGCGAGCTGGCGAGAGACTCGACGAACGCGACCGCGCGATCCTCGCACGGGCGCCCGCGGGCCAGGCGGCCGCGATCGTCGTCCTGCTTGCGGTCTGGACGATCGCCCTGACGGAGAGCTTCCGCGGCGAGCCCGGGATCCCCGGCGTCTACCTGAACCTCATCTTCTGGTCCTGCCTGCTGGTCGGTCAGCTGGCCTCGTGCGTGAGCATCCTGATCGGCTACCGGCGGGCGTGACTCAATGCCCAAGGCCACGATCAGGAACAACATCCGCAGGCTCCGGTTCGAGGCCGACGAGATGACTCAGCAGGCGCTCGCGGACAGCGCCGAATGCACGCGCCAGACGATCATCGTGCTCGAGCAGGGCCGCTACGTGCCCTCGCTCGTGCTGGCCATGCGGATCGCGCGGACCTTCGGCCGCCGGATCGAGGAGGTGTTCGAGCTGGCCGAGGATGACTGAGAAGGCGGACCCCGGACTCGGCCGCCTCACGCGGCTGCGCTCGATACCCGCATGGGACGCGGCCACGTGGAGCGGTCGGAGGGCGGCGGCGCACCTGGACGGTCAGCGCGCGCGGAGCCCGGCTTTCGAGCTGACGGCGGCGGCGCCCGCCACGATGGAAAGCGTTCCGGCGGCCGCGAGCGCGCCCCCGAGCGGGACCACCGCGGTCGTCACCGCGACCTGGGTCGCGATCGACCCGGTGACGGTCATGACCACCCCGGCGGTCAGAAGCCCCCGGGAGACATCCCGGAATCTCTTCCGTGCTCAGCCGCCGACCAGGCAGTCCGGCCCACTCAGCTCGACGGCTTCCCCGGCCAATCCACCCCCTGCCATGGGTCGTACTCGGGGTCGAGCGGCTCCTGCGGAGGGCGGAGGTCCGGCGGCACGTTCTCCAGGTTGAGGCGGATCCGGGTCCAGGTCGTGGAGCGGCCGCGCATGGAGTCCACCAGGATGTCCGCCGGCCGGAGGTGGGGCCAGGCGTCCGGGTGGCGAGCCTTCCAGCGCTCCAGGCCGGCGATCGCGTCGGACTGCTTCGCCGCTCGCCCGATCTCGATCAACGGCTTGGTGCTCATCCGGCGTTTCGACGGCTGCACGCGGGGCGGCTCGTCGAGCGTCTTCGCATAGTTGGGCGGCCACGGCGCATCGCCCAGGCCCTCGGTCTCGTCGCGGGCCGACAGCTCCAGGAGGCCGTCGAGGCTGCCGGCTGTCTCGTCGATCCCGCGGTGCGGATCACCCTCGCGGGCGAAGCGTTCCGGCACGGTCCGCAGGGTGAACGTCGCGGCATCGACCTCCGCGACCTCCTCCCATCGGAGGGGCGTGGAGACCCGGGCGTCCGGGCGCGGCCGGACCGAGTACGCGGACGCGACGGTGCGGTCCTTGGCGTTCTGGTTGTAGTCGATGAAGACGCCGTGGCGCTCCTCCTTCCACCACTTGCTCGTGGCCAGCGCCGGGACACGCCGCTCGACGTCGCGGGCCAGGGCGAGAGCAGCCCGCCGGACCTCCGGGAAGGCCCAGCGCCGGTCGATCCTGACGTTCACGTGGATCCCCCGGTTGCCGGACGTCTTGGGCCAGCCGACGAGGCCGGCGTCGGCGAGGGATTCGCGGACGGCGAGGGCCACCCGCCGGACGTCATCCCATGGCACGCCGGGAACGGGGTCGAGGTCGACCCGCAGCTCGTCGGGATGGTCGACGTCGTCCGCGCGCACCGGGTGCGGGTTGAGGTCGATGCAGCCGAGGTTGGCGACCCACGCCAGAGCCGCCGCATCGTCGACCACGATCTCGTCGGCGGTCCGGCCGGACGGGAAGCTCAGCTCGACGGTGCGGACGAACTCCGGCCGCTTGTCGGGAGCGCGCTTCTGGAAGAAGAAGTCGCCGGCCGCCCCGTTCGGGTAGCGCTTGAGGGCCATGGGCCGCCCGCCCGCCCCGCGGAGGGCGCCGTCGGCCACGGCCACGTAGTAGCGGACGAGCTCCAGCTTCGTGATCGGGCCGCCGGCAGCGTCCGGGAAGAAGACCTTCCCGGGGTTCGTGACGGCGACTTCGCGGCCGGCGATCTCGAGGATCTCGGGAGAGGACGGCATGACCCGGAGGATACGGCGGCCTGTCGAGAAGGGCGCCGCCTTCGGTCGGGGGCGCCGCCTTCGGCCTCCGCCCCGGACCGAGAAACGGCGAAGGACCGGGCCGCGTGGCCCGGTCCTTCGCAGGCTGGCCTCAGGAGCGTTCGCTCAGCCGAGCAGCTTCGCCTTCGCGGCGGCGAACTCCTCGTCGGAGAGGATGCCGGCCGTGTGGAGCTCGCCGAGCTGCTTGAGCTGCTCCATGTCGATCCCGCCGCTCGCCGGGGCGGCGGCGGGGGCCGGGGCGGCTGCCGCAGCCTGGGCCTGCGCGTCGGCGAGGCCCTGATCGTAGGCGGCCTGCTGGGCGTCCCCCGTCTGAGCCTGCTGCTCGGCGGCCTGGTTGGCGTACTTCTGCTGCTGGTGGTGGCTCACCGCGCCGGCCGTGCCGGCGACCACCGCCGTCGTGGCTGCCATGCGGACCAGGGGCCTGCCGCGTCGTCGCATCATCGTTCGATCTCCTTCGTAACCTGCTGGTCTCTGGGTCGGGTTGCCTAGGCCGATGCGGCCGCAGCCTCGAGCTCGGCGCTGACCTCCGCGAGGGCCTCCGGCGAGATCGTCTCGCGGGTGACGAGGAACCCGCCGGCCCCGAGGATCGCGTCCTTGATGTGCTCGGCCCAGCGATGCTCGAAGAGCATGACGAGCGCCGATGTGTTCGGTCCGATGCGCGAGGCGATCTCGACCTCGTCCTCGGGGGTGAGGAGGCCCATCAGGTCGCCCAGGAGCGGGGCGAAGTCCGCGAACTTCGGGTCGTCGACGTTGTCGAACTCGACGATCGCCGCCTCGCCATCGATGTCCTTCGTGATGAGCACGGCGTCGACGATCCGGATGATCCCCTTGTCGATGACCTTCGAGATCTCCCGGGCGATCTCGCCGTTGAAGCGGTTCCCTTCGAAGCCGATGACGATGAACTCGAGCGGACCGAGCGCCATTGAGAACCTCCTGCTGTGCGGGGGACCGGGACGCGCCTCGCCTCTTCGGTGGACGGACAGTGGGGCGACGCCCGGATGAATGGACGCTGCGACCGCGGTCATGTCCCCGGTTCGGGGTGAAGCGGCGGCGCCGAGCCGCCATGGACTCGTCCCCGTTCGGTCGACGACACCATCCAGCCGTCGAGGACCAGCCCGCCACTCGTTGCCAACGCAGGCTCGCCCTGCGGGCCGTGCCGACGTTGCGTGTCCCCGCCACGATACTCCACGGACCCCCGTCTCGGCGATCCCACTTGACAGGCCGGGCACCCTTGCCCCACGGCCCGCGTCCTGTCGATCCCCGGCCGGGCCATTCGTCGTCAGGTTGAACGGGTCGCTCGGCCGAGCGACCGGCCAGCGCAGGAGGAGAGACGGATGCAGTACATGCTCCTGATCTACGTGCCCGAGAACGCGGCGGGCGGCGACCAGGGGATGCCCGACATGGCACCCTGGGACGCCTACACGGAATGGCTCCGCGACAAGGGGATCTACCGGGCCGGGGACCCGCTCGCGCCGACGACTGCCGCCACGACGATCCGGGTTCGCGATGGCCGGACGCTGACGACCGATGGACCCTTCGCCGAGACGAAGGAGGTCCTCGGCGGCTACTACCTCATCGAGACCGACGACCTCGACGTTGCCCTCGAGGCCGCGGCGCGCTGTCCCGGCGCGCTGTACGGCTCGATGGAGGTCCGCCCGGTCATCGCGATGTGACGTGCCGGCTCCGCTGACCGCATGACGGACCGGGATGACGTGGCGGCCGCGGACGTCGTCCGCGCGCGCGCCGAGCGCACATTCCGGGACGAATCGGGCCGCGTGCTGGCAACCCTGATCCGGCTCCTCGGCGGCGACTTCGAGGTGGCCGAGGAAGCCCTGGCGGACGCCTTCGTCGCGGCGCTGGAGACGTGGCCGCGCGACGGGATCCCGGCGAACCCCGGAGCCTGGATCACGACGACGGCCCGGAACCGGGCACTGGACCGGGTGCGCCGCGCGCGCCGTCACGCCGAGAAGCTCGTCGAGATCGAACGCGGCCTCGCCGCCGCAGGAACGGAGTCGATCGTGCGCCTGGGGAGCGAGAGTCGCCTCGCCGACGACCGGCTGCGGCTCGTCTTCACGTGCTGCCACCCCGCGTTGGCCCTCGATGCGCGGGTCGCGCTGACCCTGCGCACGCTGGGCGGGCTCACGACCCCGGAGATCGCCCGCGCGTTCCTCGTCCCGGAGGCAACCCTGGCCCAGCGGATCGTGCGGGCCAAGAAGAAGATCCGCGACGCCGGGATCCCGTACCGGGTGCCGCCCGACGACCTCCTGGCCGAGCGGCTCGACGGCGTGCTCGCCGTTCTCTACCTCGTGTTCAACGAGGGCTACAGCGCCACGGCGGGCGATTCCCTGGTCCGGCGGGACCTGTGTGCCGAGGGGATCCGCCTGACCCGGCTGGTCACCTCGCTCATGCCCGACGCGCTCGAGGCGCGCGGCTTGCTGGCCCTCCTGCTCCTGCAGGACTCGCGACGTGACGCACGCGCGGCGGCCGACGGCAGCCTCGTCCTCCTCGAGGACCAGGACCGCTCCAGCTGGGACCGCGCCCAGATCCAGGAGGGCCTGGCCCTCGTCGAGGAGGGCTTCCGGGACCTGCCGCCGGGAGCGACGCCGGGCCCGTACCTCCTGCAGGCAGCGATCGCGGCGTGTCATGGCAGGAGCGAATCCGCGGGGGCGACCCCGTGGCCGGAGATCGCCGCGCTGTACCGGGTGCTGGAGAACGTCGCTCCGACGCCGGTCGTGCGGCTCAACCGCGCCGTCGCGGTTGCTATGGCCGACGGCCCGGCTGCCGGGCTCGTCCTCGTCGAGGCCCTGGGCGCCGACGGGAGCCTGGCGGACTACCACCTCTTCCATGCCACGCGGGCGGACCTGCTCCGTCGCCTCGGACGGCGCGCGGGCGCGGCGGCGGCCTACGAGCGCGCCCTCGTCCTGGTCACGAACGACGCGGAGCGAGCCTTCCTCGTCGGCCGCCTGGGGGAGGTGCGCGCAGCCGGCTGAGGGTGCCGCCGCGTGGCCAGCGCGAGCACGCAGGGCTGGCCGACGCGGAGGCCTTCCGTCGCTCCCGGCGCCGGCGTACGCTGCGGTCAGCCGCGGACTCGACACGAGCCGCTGGGCATGCACGACCGGTACGGCGATGAGCCTCGTCGCGGCGGGCCGGGGATCATGGGAGATGGTCGATGGGTTGCGTGACGGCAGTGCTCGGCGTCCTGATGCCGCGCTTCGTGCTGCTCGTAGGCTGGTCGAACGACCAGTCCTACTGGGGCTCGCTCCTCGGCTCGCCGGTCTGGTTCCTCGGCGGCTTCCTGTTCTTCCCGTGGACGACGCTCGTCTACGGTCTCACGCAGGCGAACGGCCTCAGCCTCCTGAACATCGCCTTCCTGGTCGCGGCGTTCCTCCTCGACCTGGGAACGTGGGGCATCGGCGTGTTCGCCGGACGCCAGCGGGTCTCGTCGTCGTACCACTGAGGGTCGGACGCGGCCACGCCCCGGGCCGTCACTCCCACCGCCGGGCGCGGATTCCGGCCCGCTGCAAGCACGGACGTCGGCGCCCGGCGGGGACGAGCGCGCCCAGCCGAGCCTGATCCACCGGCCTCAGCAGGAGAAGCTGCCCGCGACCTGCGTCCCATCGGCGAGCCGACCGTTGAACGAGCCGAGCGACAGGTCCTTCGCCACCTCCACGACGAGTCCGCCCCGCACCACGTTGACGGCCGTCCCTTCGTGGCGCCAGGTGATGACGGCGTCGTTCCCCCCGAAGGAGCCCCCGCCGAGCGCCGGTCGCGTCGCGTCCGGCGTGTACGCGCTCTGCCCTACGACGAGGCCGAAGTACTCCGCGCCGTTCGGGAAGCCGATGTTGACGGCCAGCCAGGCGTCGTCCGTCCCGCGCTCGCACCAGCCGCCGTCCCACGTGACCCTCCCCGGCAGGGAGAGGCGCGCGCTCGCGGTGCCGCCGGTGAACGAGGGTTCCGGGATCGGCGGTGGCGTCGGGGAGGGTTGAGGGCTCGGCGATGCCACCGCGCCGCAGCCGGCGACGGCCCCCACGATGCCGGCGAGAGCGATGGCGAGGGCGGCCCGCCGGATCCCTCTCCCGGCGCGCTGGACGGCCCGGATCAGAGGGCGCCGCCCGCCGCCCGCGGCGCATCCGCCTGGATGCCACCGGCCTGACCCGCCGTCCGCGCGAGGTAGTCCTCGGCCAGCAGGATGTTCACCGCCGCGGCGCGCTCCACGGTCCGCAGGAGCGCGCTCATGCTCGACATCTCCTCGAGCTGCTCCTTGAGGAACCACTGCAGGAACTGCTCGGCGATTCGATCGTTGTCGTCGCGCGCGATCGTCACGAGTGCCGAGATCTGGTCCGTGACGCGCCGCTCCTGCGCCAGGGCGACCGCGACAGGCTCCACGGGACCCTCGAAGGTCGTCCTCGGGGCCTCGAGGCCCGGGATCGCAACGGCCTCCTCCGCGTCGAGGAGGTACTGCACGAGCATCATCGCGTGGTTGCGCTCCTCCACGGCCTGGCGGTAGAAGTGGGCTGCGAGCAGGGGCAGCGTCTGGGCGTCGTACCAGACGGCGATCGCCACGTACTGCTGGGATGCACCGAACTCGTTGCCGATCTGAAGGTTGAGCGCGTCGCTGAAGCGGGACATCAGGACCTCCGCACGAGGGACTCTCGGGGGACGTTCCCAGTCTACGCGTTGGAGGCGGACAGCCGACGGCACGGCGCCAGCAACGTGGGCTGACCGGCTGCGTCAGGCGGGCGAGGCGACGAGGCGGTCAAGGAAGGCGGCCTGGGCCTCCTTGATCCGGCGTCGCGCCTCCCCGATGCCGAACCAGGCCACGCGGTCGATCTCGGGGAAAGCCACAAGCGTCTCCGAGCCCGGTGGCCACGGCAGCGCGAAGGTGTTGCTGACCGCGGCTGCCGGGTCGAGGTCGCCCTCCAAGGCCCAGGCGTGGACCAGCTTGCCGCCCTTCTGGCGCACGACTCCCAGCGGGATGGCGGGTCCGTGGGGCGCGGCGTGCCCGGTCTCCTCGCGGAACTCCCGGCGAGCGACCGCGATCAGGTCCTCGCCGGGCTCGGCCTCGCCCTTCGGGATCGACCAGGCGCCGGCGTCCTTCCTGGCGAAGTATGGGCCCCCGGGATGCCCGAGCAGGACCTCCAGCCCGCCGCCGGGTGGGCGGCGGTAGAGCAGGATGCCGGCGGAGACGCGATCGGTCACGACATGCCGCCGGCTCCGGCGGGCCCTTCCCGGTGCTGGTCCAGGGTGAGCGCGCTGGGTGGGGCGGCGGCGACGACCGCCCGCTCCAGCGCGTCGAGCCGCGAGCGCAGGGCGGCACCGCGGTCCTCGCCCTCGGCCAGCAGCTCGCGGATCGCCTCGAGCTCGGCCTGCACGCTGCCGGCCTCGGCGGGGACGGCCAGCCGCCGCCTGCGCCGGGGTGCCAGGAAGGCGTTGGCGATGAAGCCCGTGAAGACGCTGAACAGGGCCACGCCCGCCGTCAGGAGGAAGACGCCGATCACCCTGCCCATCGGCGTGACGGGGTACTGGTCGCCGTACCCGACCGTGGTGATCGTGACGTACCCCCACCAGAGGGCGTCGCCGGGCGTCTTGATGTTGGCGCCCGCCGCGCCGGCCTCGGCGTCGAGCACGAGGGCCCCCGCCAGTTCGAGGACCAGGATCACCAGGAAGATCGTCATGTAGAACGTGGCCGAGGCGCGCGCCACGTAGAGCTCCTCGGCGATGGAGCCGGGGCCGCGGGAGCGGAGCGCGCGCACGACGGCGGCCACGTGGAAGAGGCGGACGATCCGGAGCAGCGGGGCCACCGCCACGAGATCGGCCCAGCCCCAGCCGTGCAGGAAGTACCCGCGCCTGGGCCGTGCCGTCGCCAGGCGGATCAGGAAGTCCGCGAGGAAGATCGGCGTCAGGACCACCTCGACGGCGAGCACGACCTGTTTGCCCGCGCCGTCAAGCAGCGGAGCGATGATCAGCACGAGATTGAGGGTCGACAGCAGGGTGAGCAGCGCCATGAAGAGCTCGTAGGCCGTGCTCCTCATCTCGATGCGCGGGGTGCCGTTCATCGGTCTCGGGTCTCCTCCCTCGTCGCCGGCGGGCCGGGTCAGGCGCGCCACCATTGTCGTGCGCCCGGGGCGCCGGCGTGGGAGGCGGCGGAGACTTCAGGCCGCCCGCTTGCGCATCCGCTCCCGGCGGAGGATGAACAGGCTCACGACCGCCACCCAGGCCGGCAGCACGAGGATCACCCAGTCCACGAAGCTCACGCCGAGGAGCATGATGATTCCGAAGAAGTAGCCGGTCCACGCGAACCAGTTCGGGAAGGTCCTGCTGCGCAGGCCGATGGTGGCCGCCGAGAGTAGGAAGACCGCTGCGGCGCGCGTCATGAACCCGAACGCGAAGGTGTACGACAGGGCCCGCATCAGCCCCATCAGGGTCGCCGACGGCACCCCCTGGCCGAAGTAGCGCACGCCCACGACGAGAGCGCTCGCCGCGGCCGCCGAGGCGAACAGGAGGGCCACGAACAATAGGCCGCTGCCGAAGAAGACGGTCGCGAAGAAGCGATCCTCGCGCTCGCCGACCTGGTCGCGGATGACGGCGACGAACCACAGGAACATCACGCCCGCGAACGGCACCAGGTAGAGCGCGCCGACGATGACGGAGAAGTCGCGCCCTTCTGCGAAGAGTCGCACGAGCTCCACATCGCCTGCGGTCACCACGGGGGAGGTCCGCAGGAGAACCATCGCGGCGGTGAAGAAGGCGGCGAAGAGGAGCCCGGCGAGGCTCGCCGCCCACGGCGCCCGCAGCTGGCGGCCGGCCTCGTCGAGCGCAGCGACGACTGCCATCTCCGAAGCCCCGGCGGGGGCCGTGGGGCTCGGCTCGGGCCCCGCGCTCGTCTCCGATCGGTTCGACACGGGCCCCCGGGGCTCGCCCATCCCGGCACCTCCTCGATCGACTGCAGCCGTCGTCACGCCGGATTGTGGCGTGCTGTGACCGCCGGCGTGGCGCGCGCGCCTCCGGCCGCGCGCGATTGACGCGAGGCGCATTCTTGGCACCGTACCTCACGCTTGGATCAGGCGGCAGCAGATGACGGGGGTTCCATGAGCGCCACGTTCAAAGGCACGATCAATGTCGACATCCGTGACTCGGTGCCGGACTGGGCGCCCTTCGGCGCCCCGAAGGCCCCCGAAGGTGCGCCGAACGTCGTCTACATCGTGCTCGACGACGTGGGCTTCTCCGCGATGTCCTGCTACGGCGGCCCCATCGACACGCCCAGCATCGACCGCATCGCGGCAGCCGGCGTGCGTTACACGCAGTGGCACACGACCGCGCTGTGCTCGCCGACGCGCGCCTGCCTGCTAACGGGGCGAAACCACACCCGCAACAGCATGGCCTGCATCACCGAAGCCTCCAGCGGCTTCCCCAACCTCAATGGCGTGATCCCGCCCGAGAACGGGATGCTGTCGGAGATCCTGGCGGAGCGCGGCTGGAACACGTACATGGTCGGCAAGTGGCACCTGTGCCCGACCGACGAGATGACCGTCGCCGCCACGCGGCGGAACTGGCCCAGCGGCCGCGGGTTCGAGCGCTGGTACGGCTTCCTCGGCGCCGAGACCAACCAGTGGGCACCGGACCTCGTGTACGACAACCACCCGGTCGACCCGCCGACGCTGCCCGAGGACGGCTACCATCTCAGCGTCGACATCACGGACAAGGCGATCGAGTTCATCAAGGACTCGAAGGTCATCGCACCTGAGAAGCCGTTCTTCCTGTACTACGCGCCGGGCGCCGCCCACGCCCCGCACCACGCCCCGAAACCGTGGATCGAGAAGTACAAGGGCCGGTTCGACATGGGCTACGAGGCGATGCGCGAGGAGACGCTCGCCCGCCAGAAGGAGATGGGCCTCGTCCCGCCCGACACGGAGCTGCCGCCGCTCAACCCGATCGGGACAGCGGAGACGCGCAAGGGCCCCGACGGGCAGCCGTTCCCACCTCTCGAGTACACGAAGCCCTGGGGCTCGCTCTCGGCTGACGAGAAGCGGCTATTCGCCCGGATGGCCGAGGTCTACGCCGGGTTCCTCTCGCACGCCGACGACCAGATCGGGCGATTGCTCGACTTCCTCGAGGAGTCCGGCGAGCGCGAGAACACGATGGTCATCGTCGTCTCGGACAACGGCGCTTCGGGTGAGGGCGGCCCGGACGGCTCGGTCAACGAGAACCTGCTGTTCAACGGGATCCCCGACAGCCTCGAGGCCAACCTCGCCATGCTCGATGAGCTTGGCGGCCCGAAGACCTACAACCACTACCCGAACGGCTGGGCGATGGCCTTCAACACGCCGTTCAAGATGTGGAAGCGCTACGAGTTCAACGGCGGCACGTCGGACGCGTGCATCATCTCGTGGCCCGGCGACGAGGTGGCGGCGGGTCAGATCCGGTCGCAGTACCACCACGCGATCGACCTCGCGCCGACGATCCTCGACGTCCTCGGCGTCGAGATGCCTGCGCAGAATCAAGGGCCACGTCCAGGCGCCGTTCGACGGCGTGAGCATGCGCTACACGGTGGACCAGCCGGACGCCCCGTCCTCGCGGGGCACGCAGTTCTACTCGATGCTCGGCTCCCGGGCGATCTGGCACGACGGCTGGAAGGCCGTCACGACCCACCCGACCCTGTCGGGCTGGGGGCACTTCAACGACGACACCTGGGAGCTGTACCATGTCGAGACCGACCGTTCGGAGCTCCACGACCTCGCCGCCGAGCAGCCGGACAAGCTGCGCGAGCTGGTCAACCTGTGGTATGCCGAGGCGGGCCGGAACGGTGCGTTCCCGCTCGACGACCGGACGCCGCTCGAGATCATCCTGACGCCCCGGCCGCAGCTCACGAAGCCGCGCAACCGGTACGTGTACTACCCGGACCTGGCCGAGGTCCCCGAGGCGCTGTCCGTCAACATCCGCAACCGCTCGTTCGCGATCGGCGCGCTGGTGGACATCCCGACGCCGGGGGCGCAGGGCGTGCTCTTCTCGCAGGGGGCGCGCTTCGGCGGCCACGCCCTGTACGTCAAGGACAACCGGCTCCACTATGTCAACAGCTTCGTGGGGATGTTCGAGCAGCACGTGGTCGCCACTGTCGACCTGCCTGTCGGGGAGAACCTCATCCTGTCGGCGGCCTTCGAGAAGGACGGAGAAGATCCGCCGCATGTCTCCACCGGCATCCTGTCGCTGTACCACGGCGAGACCAAGGTGGGCGAGGGCCGGATCAAGACCCAGCCGGGCATGTTCTCGCTGGCCGGCGAGGGCCTCGCGGTCGGTCGTGACGGCGGCGAGCCGGTGACGGACGACTACCCCGGCGGGTCGCCGTACCATTTCACAGGCGGCACGATCCACCGGGTCGCGGTCGACGTGAGCGGCGAGCCCTACGTGGACATGGAGCGCGAGGCTGCCGCGATGCTATCCCGGGAGTAGCCGGCGCCCTGTCGCGCGAGAAGCCGCTCGACGTGCGGGCCGACGTCGTGACGATCTCTTGACCGGGCGGCCGACGTCGTCGCTCGCGCGCGTCGTATCGCGCGTCGAATAGAGTGGCAGGATGCGTCCCGTCGAAGCGCTGAGCCCGGCCGCCCCTGCGACCCCCGGCCCGCCGGCCTTCCACCTGCTCGCCAAGCCGACCGGGGCGACGTGCAACCTCGACTGCGAGTACTGCTTCTTCCTGTCGAAGGAGCTGCTCTACCCGGGCAGCCGCTTCCGGATGGCCGACGAGCTCCTCGAGGCAGTACGTCCGGCAGCTGATCGAGGCGCACCGGATCCCGCACGTCACGATCGCCTGGCAGGGCGGCGAGCCGACGATGATGGGCGTCGACTTCTTCCGGCGGGCGACTGCGTACGTGGAAAAGCACCGTAAACCGGGAATGACGGTCGAGTACACGATCCAGACGAACGGGACCCTCATCGACGACGAGATGGCGGCCTTCTTCAAGGAGCATGACTACCTCGTCGGGATCAGCATCGACGGTCCGCCGGACATGCACGACGCCTACCGTGTCGACAAGGGCGGGGCGCCGACCTTCGAGCGCGTTCGCCGGGGCCTGGATCGGCTGCAGGCGCACGGCGTCGAGTACAACACGCTCACCACGCTGCACCGTGCCAACGCCGACCATCCGGTGGAGGTCTACCGGTTCCTGCGCGACGAGTGCGGCGCCCGCTTCATGCAGTTCATCCCGATCATCGAGCGCCTGCCCGCGCCCCGCATCGACGTGCCGCTCGCGGAGCTGGGGCTGTCGCCGGGCCTGGCCCAGGCTGCGCCGTGGACGTCGTGGCGCGATCGTCCGCTGTACCGGCAGGAGGGGAGCCTGGTCACCGACCGGTCGGTCACGGCGGAGCAGTACGGGTCGTTCCTCATCGGCGTCTTCGAGGAATGGGTCCGCCGCGACATCGGCGAGGTCTACGTCCAGATGTTCGACGTCGCCCTGGCCAACTGGCACGGCGAGCCGCCGGGCCTGTGCATCCACTCCGAGACGTGCGGGACCGCCCTGGCCCTGGAGCACAACGGGGATCTCTACTCGTGCGACCACTTCGTCGAGGAGGCCTACAAGCTCGGCAACATCGCGGAGACGCCGATGGTGGATCTGGTCGCCTCCGATCAGCAGCGCCGGTTCGGCCTCGACAAGCGGGACGGCCTGCCGCGGTTCTGCCGCGAGTGCGACGTTCGCTTCGCCTGCCATGGCGGCTGCCCCAAGGACCGCTTCATCGAGACGCCCGACGGGGAGCCCGGGCTCAACTACCTGTGCGCGGGATACAAGGCGTTCTTCGGCCACATCCGCCGCCCGATGACCATGATGTCCGACCTCCTGCGCCGGGGCCGGGCCCCATCCGAGCTCGTCGGGTGGTATGCGGCGGAGGACGCACGGGTGCGGGCCGCCGTGGCGAAGGCCGGTCGAAACGACAGCTGCCCCTGCGGCAGCGGCCGGAAGGTGAAGCACTGCCACGGCGCCGGCGCCTGACTGGACGACGCCGCCAGGTGGCGATCGTCCCGGCCACCTGACCGGGCAGGCGTCGGTCACCGCCCCGCGGCGCCACCGAGCTCGACGCGGGCTCGTTCACCGCCACGGCCTTGCCCGCAGAGGCGCAGAGGCTCTGCCCGCCCAGGACGGCGATGACGCCGCTGCGCCGGAGAAGGCCGACCACGAGCGACAGGCCCGCTGTCGCGCGGTGTACCGTGCGCCGGGCGGGTCCGATCACGTTCAAGGAGGGCGAGGTGCTCCAGCCGCTGGCCTTCGTCGCCGTGGCGCTGCTGGCGTACGCCCTCGTCTCGCGACGGCTCGCGTCGACGATCGTGACGGCGCCCATCTTCTTCGCGGCCGCCGGCTTCGTCGCCGGGCCCGTGCTCCGCGTCGTCGACCTCGCGGCGGACGACCAGCTGCTGATGCTGCTCCTCGAGGCGGCGCTCGTGATGGTCCTCTTCGCCGACGCGTCGGGTCTCGACATCCGCCGTTGGACGAGGGAGCCGAGCCTGTCCGGGCGGCTCCTCGGGATTGGCCTGCCGCTCACGATGGTGGCGGGGGCTGCCATCGCCGCCGTGGTCTTCGCTGGTGTGGAGCTGTGGCAGGCCGCCCTCGTCGGCGTCATTCTCGCCCCCACGGACGCCGCGCTCGGCCAGGCCGTCGTCGCAAATCCCCGCGTGCCCGCGCTCATCCGCAACGCCCTCAACGTGGAGAGCGGCCTGAACGACGGCCTGGCTCTCCCATTCGTCACGATCCTCATCACGGTCGGCCTCGTCGCCGGTGGCGGCGAGACGGAGCCTCGCGCCGCGGACACCCTTCTCGTGGCACTCGGAGGCTCGACGCTGATCGGGCTGGTGGCGGGCCTCGGAGGCGGGTGGCTCGTCCGGATCGCCTCGGAGCGCAGCCTCGCGGCCAGGCGCTGGCAGTCGATCGCCCTCGTCGCGCTGGCGGCCGGCACGTTCGCCGTCGCGGACCAGGTCGAGGCGAGCGGCTTCCTTGCCGTCTGGGTGGCGGGCCTGGCGGCGGGGGCGGTGGTCCGGGGTCACGTGGACGACGAGGCGTTCCACCTGCCCGAGGAGATCGCGGACGTCCTGACCGCCATCGGGTTCCTGCTGCTCGGCGCCGGGCTGCTGGGCCCCGTCCTCGGACGGGCGACCCCCGAGGCCGTCCTCTACGCCGTGCTCAGCCTCACGATCGTGCGCCTGCTCCCGGTCGCGATCGCCATGCTGCGGACCGGGTTCGCCGCGCCGACGCTCCTCTATGTCGGGTGGTTCGGCCCGCGCGGCCTCGCCTCGATCGTCTTCGCCGGGGTCGTCGTCGAGGAGGCCGTGCCGAACGCGAACGCGATCACCGACGTCGTGCTCCTCACGGTGGCGCTCAGCCTCGTCGCTCACGGCGTCACCGCGGCGTGGGGAGCCCGACGCTATGCCGCCTGGTTCGAGCGAGCCAGCGCGGCGGACCCCGGGATCCCGGAGGCCGCCGAGGTCCCCGATGGGGGCGTCTACAGTCGTGGAACCCCACGCGGCGCCGAGCACGCAGGGTAGCCGGCAGCCGCGATGGGCCTCGCCGCCTTCGCGGGAGGGAGGCGTTCCGCCGCCCGTCTCAGACGTGCGTTCGTGCTGCCGGCGAGCCCGCGGTCGCAGCCTGCAGGTCCTGCGTGGTCGATCAGAGGGGATACGGTTACGCTCAGCCTCGCCGGATCGGACGTACCATCGGCCGCCGCGCCCTGAGGGAGGACCCGAGACATGACCGAGCCGACGAAGCCGGTGCGGCGACCGAGGAAGACCGTCCCGGACGCCGCCACCGCGGCCGCCTACGACGCCGCCTGGCAGGTCGAGCCACCGACGGGCCCGGTCTGGACGGCACGCCCCTGGGTTGACCCGTCGGCCCGCACGGAGGAGGGCAAGGCGGCCCGCAAGCGCGTCCCCCGGGTGAGCCACGCCGCCTTCGAGCCGGCGCCCGGGCGCGACCCGATCGCCATCCTGGCGGCGCAGGAGGCGGACCGCCTGCCCGACCTCGTGCCGCTGCGCCACGAGCGGATGGCCGAGTCGGCCTTCGCCTACTACCGGGGCACGCCCGCGGTGATGGCCTTCGACCTCGCCTCGACCCCACGCACCGACATCCTGGTGCAGGCCAGCGGCGACGCCCACCTGTCCAACTTCGGGCTCTTCGCGTCGCCCGAGCGGACCCTGGTCTTCGACGCCAACGACTTCGACGAGACGCTGCCCGGGCCCTGGGAGTGGGACGTCAAGCGGCTCGCCGCGAGCGTCGTGATCGCCGGGCGGGCCAACGGCTTCAGCCCCGCCGCGGTCCGCAAGGCGACGATGGCCTCCGTCCGCGGCTACCGCTCCTGGATGGCCCGCTACGCCGGGATGCGCCTGATGGAGGTCTGGTACGCCTCGCTCACCGTCGACGACATCCGCGCCGCGGCCGAGGCGTCGGGCCTTCTCCAGGGCCGTGAGGCGTCCGGTCGCCGGGGCCGGCTCGAGGCGATCTTCTCCAAGGCCCGCCAGCGCGACGGCATGCGCGCCTTCGAGTCGCTGACGGGGATCGTCGACGGCCGCCGGGTCATCCTCGACGATCCGCCCGTCGTCACCCACGTCGAGACCGCCGGCGGGCCAGCCGCGCTCGACAAGGTCTTCACCGACTACCGGGCCACGATGCCCGAGAACCGGCGCGACTTCCTCGAGCGCTACCGCTTCGTCGACTTCGCCCTCAAGGTGGTGGGCGTCGGCAGCGTGGGCACCCGCTGCTTCATCTTCGTCCTGCAGGGCCGCGACGAGCAGGACCCGCTCATCCTGCAGGCGAAGGAGGCGACGGCGTCGGTGCTGGAGCCCCACCTGGCCCCGAGCGCCCACGCCAGCCACGCCCAGCGGGTCGTCGTCGGCCAGCAGCTCATGCAGGGGACCTCCGACATCTTCCTGGGCTGGACCCGGGGCCCGGGCGGCCGCGACTTCTACCTGCGCCAGCTGTGGGACATGAAGGGCTCGGTCGACATCGCCACCCTCCAGCCTCCGGGTCTCGGCTTCTACGGCGGCACCTGCGGCTGGGCCCTGGCGCGGGCCCACGCCCGGACGGGGGACGCGGTGGCGATCGCGGCCTACCTCGGCACATCCGACACGTTCGACGGCGCGATCGCCGACTTCGCCGAGACGTACGCCGACGTGAACGCGAGCGACCACGCGGCCTACCTCGCCGCGATCGAGGCGGGCAGGGTCTCGACGCCGGCGAGCTGACCCGGGCCGCGGCCGCCGGCCGCCCGGCACTCCGGCGTCGGGGCCGCGTCGGGGGCCGGTGTCGCGGCGTCCCGCGGCATTCCGGGCGTTCCCGGCGTGACCGCTGGCGCATGATGCGCGTGAGCGCGGCGGCCGAGCGCCCGCCGCGGGTCGGAGGGACTCGGCGTGCACGAGCCTGAACCCAGCGCCGTCCCGGCAGAGGACGTGAGTCCGTCCCGCCGCGTCGGGGTCGTGCTGGCGGAGGCCCTGCCCACGATCGCCCGGCTCGGCACCTACACGCGCGCCTGGTTCCGCGACGACGTGATCGCCGGGCTGACCCTGACCGCGCTCCTCGTCCCCGTCGGCATGGGGTACGCCGAGGCGGCGGGCCTGCCGGCGATCGCGGGCCTGTACGCCACGATCGGCGCCCTCGTCGCCTACTTCCTGGTAGGCCCGTCGCGGATCCTCGTCTTCGGGCCGGATTCGGCGCTGCTGCCGCTGGTTGCGGCCGCGATCTTTCCCCTCGCGGGAGGGGATCCGGCCCGCTCGGTCGCCCTCGCGGGCGCGCTCGCGATCATGGCCGGGGTCATGTGCCTCGGGGCCGCCGTCGCCCGCCTCGGCTTCGTCACGGACCTGCTCTCGCGGCCGATCCGGGTTGGCTACATGAACGGGATCGCCCTCACGATCCTGGTGAGTCAGCTCCCGAAGATGCTGGGCTTCTCGGTGAACGCCAGCGACGTCGTCGGAGGGATCGTCGGGCTGGCTCAGGGGATCGCCGATGGGATGGTTGTGCCGCTCGCCGCGCTCATCGGGGGAGCCAGCCTGGCCGTGATCCTGGGGCTGCGGAGGGTCTCGCGCCGCATCCCCGGGGTCCTCGTGGCCGTCGTCGGGGCGGGCATCGTCGTCTACGCCTTCGGTCTCTCGTCGGAGCTGAAGGTCGTCGGCGAGGTACCCCGCGGGCTGCCGGCCGTCGGGATCCCGGCCGTCTCCTGGTCCGACCTGGTGACCCTGTTCCCGGCGGCGCTGGGGATCGCCCTGATCTCCTTCGCCGACACGAGCGTCATGTCGCACGCGTTTGCCGCCCGTCGTGGAGAGCGGGTGAATGCCGACCACGAGCTGGCCGCCCTCGGCGTGGTGAACGTGGCGGCCGGGCTGGTCGGCGGGTTCGCCTCGAGCGGGAGTGCGACCCGCACCCCGGTGGCCGACGCGGCGGGTGCCCGGACCCAGGTCACGGGCCTCGTCGGCGCAGGAGCGATCCTCCTGCTGCTGGTCGCCGTGCCCGGACTCCTGGCGCCCGTGCCGACCGCGGCCCTCGCCGCCGTGGTCGTCTCGGCCGCCCTCAGCCTCTTCGACATCGCGGGCCTGCGCCGCCTGTGGACCCTGCGCCGGTCGGAGCTCGGGCTCGCGGTCGTGGCCTTCCTGGCCGTCACCCTCTTCGGCGCGCTGCCGGGGATCGCCGCCGCCGTCGGGCTGTCGCTCCTCAACTTCGTCCGGCGAGCCTGGCGACCGCACGACGCGGTCCTGGGCCGGGTGGTCAACTACAAGGGCTACCACGACACCGAGCGGCACCCGGATGCCCGGCTCGTGCCCGGGCTGATCCTGTATCGCTGGGATGCGCCCCTCTTCTTCGCCAACGCGGAGCTGTTCCGGGAGCACGCTCTCGACGTCGTGGACCACGCGCCGGGTCCGACGCACTGGCTGGCGGTTGCCTCGGAGCCGATGACGGACATCGACACGACGGCAGCCGACATGCTCGAGGAGCTGATCACCGAGCTGGCCCGGCGCAGCATCGAGCTGCACTTCGCGGAGCTGAAGGGTCACGTCAAGGATCGCCTGCAGGTGTACGGGATCTACGAGCGGCTCGGCGCCGACCACTTCCACCCGACGGTCGGCATGGCGGTGCGGGCCTACCTCGCCGCTCATCCAGACGTGGCGTGGCAGGACTGGGAGACGGAGCCCGGCCCGGGGCAGGCCGTCCAGCCCGGTGCAGCGCCGACGTCGCCCGGAATCCGGGGCGGCACCCCGGAGACGGCCCCGCCCCACGGCATCCGCGGCGATCGACGCGCAGCCTGCCTCGCCGGACGAGGCCACGGGCATCGCGGGCGCGCAGGAGTCGGAGGCGACCCTGCCGCCGGCAGGAGACGACGCGACCTGATCGACGGGATCAGGGCCGCCGCGTCAGCCGGGCGAGCCACGCGTGGATCCGGCCGCCCGGCAGCCGCGAGAGCAGCTCCTCGTGGTCGATCCGCTCCACCCGCCACCCGGCCGATGCGCGGAAGGTCGCCCTGATCTCGCGGCGCGTCACCCGGCGCGGCCCGTACCCGAAGGGGTTGCGATCGCTCCAGCAGAGGAGGAATGCCCGGCCGCCGGGGCGGACGGCGGCGGCCAGGCTCGACGCGTATCGCGGACGCTGCTCGTCGGAGAAGGTATGGAAGAGCCCCACGTCAAGGGCGATGTCGAATCGCCGGCCCTCGTCCGCGACGACGATCGCCAGGTCGAGTGCGTCGTGGACCACGAACCTCGGTAGGGCCCGGCGGGCCGATGCGGCGGGCTCGGCCGCCTTCGCCCGCTCGGCCGCCTTCGCCCGGGCGCGCCGGACCGCCTCGGCGGAGACGTCGACGGCGACCACCGGGTGGCCGTGCGCGGCGAGGAGCAGGGCGTGCTCGCCCGTGCCGCAGCCGGCATCCAGGACCGTCGCGTCCGCGGGCCCGAGTGCCCCCGCCTCGACGAGCCGCGTCACGGCGGGCTGCGGCCGGCCGATGTCCCAGGTCGGCACGCCGCCGTCCGCATACGCGGTGTCGAATGCCCGGGCCACGCGGCTCTCAGGCGGGTTGGCGGGAGACCCCGCCACCCGGGTGCGGCGGGACTCCGGCCGGAGCCAGCAAGGCCAGGGTGTCGGGAGACGCCGAGATCGTCGGGACGTGGGGCTTCGGCAGCTCGCAGGAGCCGACCGCGCCCAGCACGAGCGACCCGGCGAGCAGCGCACGAAGGCTCGACCGGCGCCACCGATGGATCGGGTGCCGTCGCGATGGCATGGGCGCAGGGTAGCGTGGCCGCGTCCACGCCGGCGGCCGCCCGTGCGCTTGTGCCCGGATGCCAGGGGATCAGGCGTCTCAGCCCGTGATCCCGGGCGGGTCGGCCCGCCCACGCCCGGCGGCAGGGCCGCTATGGTTCGCCCGGAGAGGCCCGGGCGCGCGGCCGCGACGGTGCCGGGACGGAGGCGGAGACGCGATGACCAGCCAGCAGGAGAACGCCGGTCGAGCTGCGACGACATACCCGGGGCTCGCCCGCCCCGAGGGGATGCCGGACCTGGCCAGATGGATCGACGAGATCGCCGCCCTGGCGACGCCGGATCGCGTCCACTGGTGCGACGGCTCCGACGAGGAGTACCGGGCGCTCTGCGACGAGCTGGTGGCGGCCGGCACGTTCACGCCCCTCTCCCAGGAGCTTCGCCCGAACAGCTTCCTGGCCCGCTCCGACCCGAGCGACGTCGCGCGGGTCGAGGACCGGACCTTCATCTGCTCGCGCACGGCCGTCGACGCCGGCCCCACGAACAACTGGCACGACCCGGACGAGATGCGGGCAACCCTGACGGACCTCTTCCGCGGCTCCATGCGTGGGCGGACGATGTACGTCATCCCGTTCTCGATGGGACCGCTCGGCTCGCAGATCAGCCGTCTCGGAGTCCAGGTCACCGACTCCGCCTACGTCGTGGTGAACATGCGGATCATGACCCGCATGGGCACGGCCGCCCTCGAGGAGATCCGCCGGACCGGCGACTTCGTGCCCTGCCTCCACACCGTCGGCGCTCCGCTCGTCCCGGGCGAGCTCGACGTTCCCTGGCCCTGCAATCCCGAGACGAAGTACATCGTCCACTTCCCGGAGACCCGAGAGATCTGGTCGTACGGCTCCGGCTACGGCGGCAATGCCCTGCTCGGCAAGAAGTGCTACGCGCTGCGGATCGCCTCGGCGATCGCCCGCGACGAGGGCTGGCTTGCCGAGCACATGCTGATCATCAAGGTCACCGCACCGGATGGGCGGTGGAAGCACTTCGCCGGCGCCTTTCCGTCCGCCTGCGGCAAGACGAACCTGGCGATGCTGGTCCCGACGCTGCCGGGCTGGACGGTGGAGACCGTCGGCGACGACATCTGCTGGATGCGCCTCGGCGAGGACGGCCGCCTGTATGCCATCAACCCCGAGGCCGGCTTCTTCGGCGTGGCCCCGGGAACGAGCGAGAAGACGAACCCGAACGCGATCCGGACGCTGGATGCGAACTGCATCTTCACGAACGTGGCGCTGACCGACGACGGCGACGTCTGGTGGGAGGGCCTGACGGACACGCCGCCGGCGCACCTCGTGGACTGGACGGGCCGGGACTGGACGCCGGCCGCGGGCCGGCCGGCCGCCCACGCCAACGCCAGGTTCACCGTCCCGGCGCGCCAGGACCCGGCGATCGCCCCCGACTGGGAAGATCCAGCCGGCGTCCCGATCGACGGGATCATGTTCGGCGGGCGTCGGGCGGGGGTCGTGCCGCTCGTCCGCGAGGCATTCGACTGGACCCACGGCGTCTTCCTGGGCTCGATCATGAGCTCCGAGACGACGGCGGCAGCGTTCGGCGAGATCGGCAGGCTCCGCTTCGACCCCTTCGCGATGCTCCCGTTCTGCGGCTACAACATGGCCGACTACTGGGCCCACTGGCTCGATGTCGGGCGGGCGACGGCGCCGGACAAGCTCCCGCGGATCTTCTACGTCAACTGGTTCCGTCGCGATGCCGACGGCCGCTTCCTGTGGCCGGGCTTCGGCGAGAACAGCAGGGTCCTCGCGTGGATGTTCCGGCGCTGCGATGGCGAGGCAGAAGCCGAGGAGACGGCGATCGGCTGGTTGCCGGCGCCGGGCGATCTCGACACGACGGGGCTGACGCTGCGTGACGGCGACCTGGACGAGCTGCTCCGCGTGGACGCGGCCGCCTACGCGCACGAGATGCCGCAGTTCGAGGAGCACTACGCTGGCTTCGGCGATCGGCTCCCGGCGGAGCTGGCCGAGCAGCTCGCCACGCTGCGGACGCGCCTCGACGCCTGACGACCTGCGCCGCTCGTCGCGGGGCGCGCCGGCGCTCGCCCCATCGGGTGATGACGCGGCAGCCCGTGCGGTACCCTGCCCGGCAGACAGGTGGTGGCCGGCCTCAGGCTCATGAGGCTGCCGAGCGCTGCCGGACGAGCCCTCACGGGAGGTGACCTGATGCCGATCGTCGAGTACCCCGCTGGCGCTCCGTTTCCCGGGGTGATCGGCCGCACGGCCGACGAATCGAGCCCGGCCTGGCCCGCCCCGACGCGGGCCCGGAAAGGAGCCCCGAACGTCCTGTTCGTCGTCCTCGACGACACCGGGTTCGGCCAGCTCGGCTGCTACGGCAGCCCGATCGCGACGCCGACCTTCGACGCGCTCGCCGCCGACGGCCTGCGCTTCTCCAACATGCACACCACGGCGCTGTGCTCGCCGAGCCGCTCCTGCATCATCACCGGCCGGAACCACCACAGCAACAGCATGGCCTGCATCACCGAGCTCGCCAGCGGCTACCCGGGCTACAACGGGGTCATGCCGTTCGAGAACGGGATGCTCTCGGAGATCCTGCTC
The DNA here is from genome assembly GCA_963776285.1 of uncultured Chloroflexia bacterium. GTDB lineage: Bacteria > Chloroflexota > Limnocylindria > Limnocylindrales > CSP1-4 > CTSoil-043. The sequence goes on along the minus strand of CAVZLW010000007.1, from coordinate 271,648 downwards.
GAGCAGGGCTACGGCACGTACATGGTCGGCAAGTGGCACCTGACGCCGAGCAACCAGGAGACGGCGGCCGGCCCGTACGACCGCTGGCCGCTCGGGCGCGGCTTCCAGCGCTTCTACGGCTTCCTGGGCGGGGACACGAGCCAGTGGTACCCCGACCTCGTCTACGACAACCATCCGGTCGAGCCGCCCCGGACGCCCGAGCAGGGCTACCACCTGACCGAGGACCTGGTCGACAAGTCGATCGAGTTCATCACGGACCTCCGGCAGATCGACCCCGACAAGCCCTTCTACCTGCACCTCTGCTTCGGAGCGACCCACGCGCCGCACCACGTGCCCAGAGAGTGGGCCGACCGGTACGCGGGCCAGTTCGACGACGGCTGGGACGCCTACCGCGAGAAGGTGTTCGCCCGCCAGAAGGAGCTCGGGCATCCTGCCGCCCGACGCCGAGCTGTCGCGCCACGATCCCGACGTCCCCGAGTGGGAGTCGCTGCCGCCCGAGGCGCGCCGGCTCTCGGCCCGGATGATGGAGGTGTTCGCGGGCTTCCTGAGCCACACCGACCACCACCTCGGGCGGCTGCTCGACTTCCTACGCGACGAGGGCGTCCTCGACAACACGATCGTGATGGTCATCTCGGACAACGGCGCCAGCGCCGAGGGCGGCCCGACCGGCACGACCAACGAGGCCCAGTTCTTCAACAACGCCCAGGAGCCGCTGGAGGAGAGCCTGGCGGTCATCGACGAGATCGGCGGCCCGGCCCACTTCAACCACTACCCCTGGGGCTGGACCTGGGCCGGGAACACCCCGTTCCGGCGCTGGAAGCGCGAGACCTACCGCGGCGGCTCCACGGACCCGTTCATCGTCTCCTGGCCGGCCGGGATCAAGGCACGCGGCGAGGTCCGCTCGCAGTACGCCCACATCATCGACATGGTGCCGACGGTCCTCGACCTGCTCGGCGTCGAGCCGCCCGGAACGATCCGGGGGGTCACCCAGTCACCGATCCAGGGCGTGAGCTTCGCCGAGGCGCTCGACGATCCGGACGCTCCCAACCGGCACCACACCCAGTACTTCGAGATGCTGGGCCACCGGGCGATCTACAAGGACGGCTGGCGGGCAGTCTGCCCCTGGCCGGGCCCGTCCTTCGCCGAGGCCGGCACGGGATTCGGCAACCCGATCTCCGCCGAGAAGCTCTCGGAGCTCGACGCCAAGGGCTGGGAGCTCTACCACACCGACGAGGACCCGGCGGAGAACCACAACCTCGCGGCCGAGCACAGGGACAAGCTCATCGAGCTGATCGGGACCTGGTACGTCGAGGCCGGCAAGTACGGGGTCATGCCCGTCGACGGCAGCGGCCTCGCGCGGATGGTGGCCGACAAGCCGCTCGTCTCGCTGCCGCGCAACCAGTACACCTACCGCCCCGGCACACAGTCCATCCCCAACTTCGCCGCGCCGCGGCTGTTCAACCGCCCGCACAGCATCACGGCCTGGGTCGAGATCCCCGACGCCGGCGCCGAGGGCGTCCTGTTCTGCCAGGGCACTGCGGCCGGCGGCTACTCGCTCTACGTCAAGGGCGGCAAGCTGCACTACGTCCACAACTACGTGGCCCGGAACCACTTCGGGGTCTCCTCTCCCGACCGGCTGCCGGCCGGGCGGCACGAGCTGCGCTTCGAGTTCGAGCCGACGGGTCAGCCCGACCTGCCGCACGGCAAGGGTGTCCCGGGCCGGCTCCAGCTCTACCTGGACGGTGCCCTGGTCGCGAGCGCCGACGCGCCGCACACCACGCCGTTCATGTTCAACCCCGGCGGCGTGAGCTGCGGCCACAACCCGGGATCCCCGGTGACCCCGGAGTACACGAGCCCGTTCAAGTTCAGCGGTCGCCTCGACAAGGTGGTCGTGGACGTCAGCGGGGACCTCATCGTCGACTCCGAGGCCGAGCTGAAGGCGCACATGGCGCGCCAGTAGCGGGGGTTTGTTTCCGCAGATGGGGCCGGCTCACGCCGCGCCGGCCCCACGCCGCGCCGGGCCCGCGGTGCCCCGCCGTCTCCGCACCGGCCGGAGAGCCCTTCGGCGCGGGCGGTCTGTCGCTTGACGCGCGCGCGGCTGTCGCGCATCGTCCCGTAGATGAGCGGCCTGATCGGCACGTCGGTGGCCCGCCGCGACGCCCCGGCCAAGGTGACGGGGGCCGCGCGCTATACCGACGACCTGGTGGTGGATGGCGCCTGGTTCGGGCTGACCGTGCGTTCCAGCGAGGCGCGGGCGCGCCTGCTGGGCGTCGAGCGCGACCCATCCTTCGACTGGTCCCGGGTCGTCGTGGTGACCGCCCCCGACATCCCCGGCGAGAACGTCGTCAACCTGATGTACGACGACCAGCCGGCGCTGGTCTCCGACGAGGTCCGGCACCATGCCGAGGCCGTCGTGCTGGTTGCCGCGCCGGACCCGGCGACGGCCCGCGCCGCGCGGGCCGCGATCCGGCTTCGCACGGAGCCGCTGCCGCCGGTGCTGGACCTGCTCGCCTCCGAGAAGGCGTTTGCCCGCTACGAGATCGCGAAGGGCGATCTCGAGGGAGGCTTCGCCGAGGCCGACCTGGTCCTCGAGGGGGAGTACCGCGTCGGGCCGCAGGAGCACATCTACATCGAGCCGCAGGCGATGATCGCCATCCCTGAGGCGGGCGGCGGGATGACCGTGACAGGCTCGCTCCAGTGCCCGTACTACATCCATGCGGCGCTGGCCCGCGCGCTGGGGCTGCCGGTCGACAAGGTGCGCGTCGTCCAGGCCGAGACCGGGGGCGGCTTCGGCGGCAAGGAGGAGTACCCGTCGATGCTCGCCGTCCACGCCGCGCTGCTGGCGCGGGCGGCGGGGCGTCCGGTTCGGATGGCCTACGACCGCCACGAGGACATCGCGGCGACCACCAAGCGGCACCCGGCGGTCGTGCGCCACCGGACGGGCGTGACCCGGGACGGCCGCCTGGTGGCCCAGGACATCGAGGTCGTCATGGACGCCGGCGCGTACGCCACGCTCTCCCCGGTCGTCCTGTCGCGCGGGGCGCTGCACGCGACGGGGCCGTATCGCTGCCCCAACGTGCGGGTCCGGGCCCGCGCCGTGATGACGAACACGGTCCCCGCCGGCGCCTTCCGGGGTTTCGGCGCGCCCCAGACCGAGTTCGCCGCGGAGATCCACCTCGCCTGCATCGCCGAGGCGCTCGAGCTGCCGGCGGAGGAGCTCCGGCGCCGTCTCGCCTACCGGCAGGGTGACGTCACCGCGACCGGCCAGGTGCTCCGTGACAGCGTCGCGGCCATCGACGTCCTCGAGCGGGCCGAGGCGGCCTCGGGCTTCGAGGCGGAGCGGGCCAGGACGGCCAACGCTCGCCGGCGCCGCCGCTCCTCCGAGGCGCACGCCGGCGAGCCCGCCCACGGCCAGCAGCCTGGCCTGGAGCGGGTCGCCTCGGGCGTGGGGCTGGCCCTGGGCTGGCACGGCGCCGGCTTCACGGGTAGCGGCGAGAAGACGCTGGCCAGCCGGGTCGGGATCGAAATCGCGGCGGACGGGCGGATCCGGGTCCTGACGGCCCAGACGGAGATCGGCCAGGGGGCCGCCACCGTCCTCCCGCAGATCGCGGCCGACGTGCTGGGCGTCCCGGCAGAGGCCGTCGAGCCGGCCCCCCTGGACACGGCGCTCGTCCCGAACAGCGGGCCTACGGTGGCATCGCGGACGACGATGGTCGTCGGCGGCCTGATCGCCGACGCGGCGGCTCGGCTCCGGGCGCAGGTCGAGGCGCGGACGGGGGGCACATTCGCCGACACCTGGCGCGACGACGCCGCCGTGCACGGCCCAACCCGCATCGACGCCCAGTTCGAGGGCTACCCCGGGATCGAGTGGGACCAGGAGCGCTACCGCGGCGACGCGTACCCGGCGTACGGCTGGGCGGCGGCCGTGGCGTTCGTCGACGTCGACCTGGACACCGGCGTCGTGGCCGTGCGGCGGGTCGTCGCCGTCGACGATGCCGGCCGTGTCGTGAACCCGATGCTGGCGGCGGGCCAGGTCGAGGGGGGCACGCTCCAGGCCGTCGGCTACGCCACCATCGAGGAGATGCAGGTCGTCGACGGGCGCTACCGGAACGACCGCCTCGCGACGTATCTCATCCCGACCGCGCTCGACGCACCGGCCATCGAGGCGCACTTCGTCGAGGCGCCCTTCGCCGACGCCCCGCACGGCGCCAAGGGCCTGGGCGAGCTGCCGATGGACGTCGGCGCTCCGGCCGTGATCGACGCCATCCACGACGCGACCGGCGCCTGGATCACGGAGCTCCCGGCGACTCCGGCCCGGGTCCTCGCGGCGCTTCGGGCGCTCGAGGAGGAGCGGCTCCACCCCCCCGTCGCGGAGGGGGTTCGGTGACCGCCCCGACCGCGGCGCCTCCCGAGCAGGCGGCGGCGCCGTTCCGCTTCACCGTCAATGGGCAGCCGATCGAGGCGGTCGTCCCGGGCGGGCGGCGGCTTCTCGATGTCCTGCGGCTCGACCTCGGCCTCACCGGCTCGAAGGAGGGCTGCGGCGAGGGCGAGTGCGGCGCCTGCTCGGTGCTCCTCGACGGCGAGGTCGTCGACAGCTGCCTGGTCCCGGTCTGCCAGGTCGAGGGACGGGCGATCCGCACCGTTGAGGGTCTGGCCGCGGGCGGTCGCCTGGATCCGCTCCAGGCGGCGTTCATCGCCACGGGCGGCGTCCAGTGCGGGATCTGCACGCCGGGGATGCTGATGGCCGGCCGGGCGTTCCTCGATTCGGCGGTGGCGGGGATGGCGCCCAGCGACGAGGCCATCCGCGAGGCGATCTCGGGTAACCTCTGCCGCTGCACCGGGTACGGGCGGATCGTCGAGGCGCTCCGGCTGGCGGCCGAGGCCCCCGTTGCCGACGTCCCGGCCCCGGCCCGCCCCCCGGCGGCGGTCGGGGCTCTCGCCGCCCGGGCCGGCGCCTCGCTGGACCTCGGTGACCCGTCCACCGTCACGCCGCGCTCGCTCGCGGACGCCTTCTCCCTCCTGGCTGGCGGCGGCTGGCGCCCGATCGCAGGCGGCACCGACGCCCTGGTGGAGCGGGCGGCGGGGATCCCCGACCCGCGCGGCTACCTGGACCTGGGCGCCCTCTCCGAGCTCCGCGGGATCCGGCTGGAGGAGGGAGTGCTCGCCCTGGGCGCCGCCACGACCTACGCGGAGCTGCGCCGGGATCCCCTCGTGGCCCGGCATACCCCGTTCCTGGCCGAGATGGCCGGGCAGGTCGGCGCGGCCCAGATCCAGAACCGCGGCACGCTCGGGGGCAACCTCGCGACCGCCTCGCCGGCCGGCGACAGCCTGCCCGTCCTGGTCGCGGTGGACGCGGAGATCGTCGTCGGCAGCGCCCGGGGCGAGCGCAGCGTGCCGGCCGCGAGCTTCTTCCCGGCCTACCGCCGGACGGCCCTTGCCCCCGACGAGCTGATCGTCCGCATCCGGGTCCCGCTGCCGCACGGACGGATGGTCGCCTTCCGCAAGGTCGGCACGCGGCGGGCGCAGGCGATCAGCGTGGTGGTGATGGCCGTCGCCTGGAGCTGGGGCGAGGACGATGCCCGGGGCACGTGGCGCGACGTCCGCGTGGCGCTCGGCTCGGTCGCCCCGACGCCGATCCGCGCTCGTGCCACGGAGGCGGCGCTGGAGGGTGCCCCGCCGACGGCCGAGGTCGCCGCAATCGCGGCGGCCACCCTCGGCGCCGAGATCGCGCCGATCGACGACGTCCGCTCCACCGCCGCGTATCGCCGCGCGGTCGCCGGCCGGGTCCTCCACCGCATCGTCCGCGACGCCGGCGGCTGGTAGCGACGCCGGACAAGGTCCGCAGGGGCGGGCGCCGCGAACGAGGGCGCGGCGGCGACGGCCGGGTCAGCCGTGCTGGATCCGCCGCCCTCCCGCGTCCAGGCCGAGCGCCTTGAGGGGAACGGTCAGCAGGGGGACCAGGATCCAGCGTCGGCGTACGGGTCCGCGGCGGCGGGCGCAAGGGCCGGATGTCACGCGCCGCCCGCGTGATCCCGCCGACCGTTCTGCGGCTGCTGCTCGCCAGCGGTCGGGGCCGCAACCCGCGTGCCGCCCGCCGCGGCCGTCGGGATGTGCGGCAGCGATCCAGAGATGCCCGCCAGGATCGTCGCCATGATGGCGGCGGGCTCCAGCGACACCGCCTCCCCGTCGGCCGCCCCGGTCGACGTCGCCTCGACGACGGCGAAGGAGTCGCGCCTGAGGACGGCGCGCAGTCCGGGCGCCTCGTACTCGATCCGGCCGTTCATCGAGATCCGGTGGGTCGCGCCGTCGAACCGGCCTTCCATCATGCCGTCACCGAGGAGCATGAAGGCGTTCGCTGCCTCGGCCTCGAAGTCGGCCCGGTCGAGGTAGAGCCGTGGCTTGTCGCGGTACGGCGTGCCGGACGTGGGACAGGCGGTCACGCAGGTGCCGCACTCGTTGCAGAGGTCGGTCAGGACCGCGATCTGGAGGCGCTGGCCCACCTCGAACGGCGCCGAGCCGCTCACCACGACGGCGCCGTCCACGACCGCCAGCGCCGGCAGGTCGGCGCGCACGGGCGCCGTCTCGTACGTCATCAGGGCCACGTTGGGGCAGACCCCGACGCACAGGCTGCAGATCTGGTCGCAGTCCAGGCAGCGGCCCGCCTCGCGCATCGCCTCCTCGGCGGAGTAGCCCAGGATCGTCTCCTCGAACCCGTCGCGGCGGTGGACATCGCTCGAGCGGATCGGGACGCGGTACTCGCGCCGGGCCCGCCGGACCGTGAGCGCCTGCACGTCCGGGCGCGCGGCCGCCTCGGCCGGCGCCCGCAGCGCGACCCCGAGCGCGGTCGCGATTGCCGCGGCGACGCGTTTGCCGTCCGCGGCCGCCTTGACGATCGAGGCGGGCCCGCCGCCGGCGACGTCTCCGCCTGCGTACACGCCGGGGATCGAGGTCTCGAGCGTCTCCGGGTCGACGGCGATGAAGCCGGCCGGCGTCAGCTCGGGCTGCCGGTCGCCGAAGAGGTCGAGCACCGGGTGCTGGCTGATCGCGAGGATCAGCGTGTCCAGCTCGACCTCGAACTCGGACCCCGGGACGTCGTGGGGGACCTTGCGGCCTGCCGCGTCCCGGGTCCCGCGGTACTCGGTCCGGAGGCAGGTGAGTCCGGCCAGCGCGCCGCCCTCGACGCGGAGCGCCACGGGCCGCGCCCGCTCGACGATCCCGATGCCCTCCTCCCGGATGGCGTGGATCTCCTCCGGGTCGGCCGGCATCTGGTCGACGGTCCGGCGGTAGACCAGCGCCACCGACGTCGCGCCCACCCGGCGGGCGGTCCGGGCGCAGTCCATCGCGGTGTCGCCGGCGCCCACGACGCCGACGCGCGCCCCGAGCGCGAGCGGCCGGCCCTCGCGGGCGCTGCGCAGGAAGGTCACTCCATCGATCACGCCCCGGGCGTCCTCGCCCGGCAGCTCGAGGCGCTTTGCCCGCTGAGCGCCCGCGGCGACGAACACGGCGGCGAACCCGGCGCCGCGCAGCCCATCGAGCGTGACCTCGACACCGGCGCGCTGCCCGTAGCGGATCTCGACGCCCAGGCGCGCCAGGACGGCGAGGTCCTGCTCGATCTGCGGCTGCGGCAGGCGGTAGGCCGGGATCGCCCCGCCCACCATGCCGCCGGCGTACGGCTGCCGCTCGAAGACCGTGACCCCGATCCCGGCGCGGGCCAGCCACTCGGCGGCCGCCAGCCCGGCCGGGCCGGCACCGATGACCGCCACGCGGGAGGACGACGCGGGGGCGCCGGACTGCCCCGGCGGGACCGCGGCCGGATCCTCCTCCTGGTCCATGATGAAGCGCTTGATCTGCCGGATGGCCAGCGGCTGGTCCAGGTGAGTCCGGATGCACGTGTTCTCGCAGAGGTGGTCGCAGACCCGGCCCAGGATCGCCGGCAGCGGGTTGTCCAGGCGGGTGATGCGGACGGCCTCCGCCACGTCTCCCGAACGCACGGCCGCCATGTAACGAGGAACCTGCTGGTCCACCGGGCACTCGTCGAGGCAGGGGGCCGCGATGCAGTCGAACGGGCCCAGCACGCGCAGCGTCTTGGACCGATCGGTCCGGAACGCGTCCTTGCGGTAGCGCCAGTCATGACGGACCCGGCCGGCGTACGCCCGCAGGTTGAACAGGGCGCAGGCCGCGACGTCGGTGCCGTCGCCGGCGAACCCGTCGGCAGCCGCGGTCCGGCGCACGAAGTCGGCCGTGTCGAGCGCCCCGACCGTGTCGTACGCGGCATCCACCTTCTCGGCGTACTGCAGCATTCGCAGGTAGCCGCCCGACTTCAGCAGGTCCGAGCAGACGGTGACGGTGCGGATCCCGGCGCCCAGGAGGTCGGCCACGTTGAAGCAGTCGGCTCCGCCGGCGAACGAGAGCGGCATCTCGCCCCGGAACTCCTCGGCGATGGCCGCCGCCAGGTTCACCGTCACCGCGTGGAGCGCCCGGCCCGAGAGGTACATCGTCGGATCGCGGTCGAAGACGCTCCGCCAGTTCTCCACCTCCAGCGTGTTCGACAGCTTCAGCCCGAACACGAGGCCGCGCTCGGCGGCAGCGCGTCGCAGGCGCTGGAACATCGGGACCGCGTCGGCGTACTTCAGGTCGTGCCCGAAAGCCTCGTCCGGGATCGGCACGTCCACGAACCCGAGGTCGCCGTTGACGATTCCCCGCACGCGGTCCGCGCCCAGCAGCGTCGGGTTGCACTTGACCGACGTGTGAAGGCCGCGCTCCTCGACCAGGTAGGTCGAGATGCGCTCGATCTCGTCGGGCGGACAGCCGTGCATCGTCGACAGGGTGACCGTGTCGGACAGGCGGGCGGGGATGTCGATCTCCCGGACGGCCGGGAAGCGCCCGGCGACGATGTCGACGTAGGCCGGCAGGTAGCGCGATGCGTCGGCCATCGCGTCGAGGTACCACTGCACGTTGGGCCGCAGGATCCCCTCGAGGTTGTAGCCCACGCTCATGTTGAAGACGACGCCCGGGCGGTCGCCCGGCCAGCCGAAGCGACGGTGGAGCGCATGGATCAGGACCCACGCCCGCAGGTACTCGTCGAACGACTCGTGGATCTTCAGCTCCTGCGACCACTCGACGTTGTAGCCCTCGTCCTGGACGTCGATGCAGGGCTTGTGGACGTCGAGCTCGTCCAGCGTCTGGACCGTCTTGAGCTCGATCAGACGGGCGCCCACCAGCCACGACGCGACGATGTTCTGGGCCATCTGGGTGTGCGGCCCGGCCGCGACTCCGAAGGGCGTCTCCAGCTCCACCCCGTACTCGCGGCGTCGGAAGCGGTGATCGGCACGCGGCACGAAGAAGGCCGACCTGGGGACGTTGAACAGCGAGCCCTTCTGCTCGAGCTCGGTGAAGGCCCAGTCGGTGAGCTGCTCCATCGTGAGGGGGCGGAAGCGTTCGGACATTCGGTGATCCCTTCCGCTCAGAGCCGGGCGTGCAGGCGGGCGGCCTGCTCGCGGGCCTTCGCCCGGATCTCGCCCGCGTCCACCCGGGTCGGCCGGCCCTCGGCGAAGACCACCTCGCCGTCGATCGTGATTCGTCGCGGCATGATCCCGGGGGTGAAGGCAATCTGCCACGGGTCCATCGGATCGTAGGACCAGGTCACCTCGTCGAGGCGGGCCTCGGGCACGATGTCCCAGCCGTTCGCGAGCCACGACCAGGCCGTGTCCGGCCCGCAGGTCACGTCGACGGAGCGCTGCACGACGTAGGCCAGCCGGAACGCCTCCAGGACGTTGCCGCCGATCCCGTCGGTGCCGAGGGCGACCGGGTTCGAGAAGCGAGCCGGGTTCGCGTAGCCGACCCCGTTGTTCAGGTTCGACATCGGGTTGTGCAGGATCGTCCCCCGCAGGGCGTGGTCCGTCGGCAGGTGGACGCAGTGAGCCAGGAGCCAGTCGTCGCCGGTCAGGCCGGCGAGCCGGCGCGGCGCGTCGATGTCGCCGATCCCTTCGCAGACGTGGACGTGGACGCCGACCCCGAGGTCCTCGGCCAGGCCCGCGGCGGCGCGCAGCGACGCGTCCGAGCAGGTGAAGGCGGCGTGGATCCCCACCAGGCCCCGACCGCCCGCCTTGATGAAGCGCTCGTTCTCGGCCAGGCCCCGCCGGGCCCCGTCGGGTCCGTGACGGTCCGTGACCCCGTAGGCGAGCAGCGACCGGACCCCGACCTCGGCGCAGGCCTCGGCGATGACGTCCAGGCTGCCCTCGATGGCGTTGGGCGATTCGTGATGGTCGACGATCGCCGTGGTCCCGTTCTCCAGCGCCTCGAGGGCGCCCAGCATCGCCGACCAGCGGATCATCTCCAGGTCCAGGGCCGCGTCGAGGCGCCACCAGACCTGCTCCAGGATCTCCTGGAAGCTGGTCGGGACCCTCGGCGGCGCCGGCATGCCGCGGGCGAGCGCCGAGTAGAGGTGGTGGTGCGCGCACACGAGACCAGGCGTGACCGCCGCCATCACTCGCCCGCTCCGGAATCGGCGGCCCGGATCCTGCCGTGCCCGGCGGCCCCGCGAGCGCCGGCGCGGGGCAGGAGGTCGACCCGCGGCAGGGCCGCCCGCGCAGCGGCCGAGTCGCGCATCGGGAGGGCCGTTCGCCAGGCTCCGTCGAACGCGTGCAGGGCGCCGGCCACCGCCGCGGGGGTCGGCACGAGGACCGCCTCGCCGGCCCCCTTCGCCCCGTACGGGCCCTCGGGCTGGTCCTCCTCGATGATGATCACGTCGACCGGCGGCATTCCCGCTGCCGGGATGATTCCCTGGGACTTCAGCGTGTCGGTCAGCGGGACGCCGGCCTGCGTCACGAACGCTTCGGTGAGCGCCAGTCCGAGGCCCATGTGGACGCCGCCCTCGACCTGGCCCTCGAGGAGCGTCGGGTTCATCGCCCGCCCGACGTCGTGGGCGGCCACGACCCGGGCCAGGCGGCCCTGCTCGTCGAGGATGACGACCTGCGTCGCCCAGCCGTAGGCGAGGTGGGTCACCGGGTCATCGACGCCCTCGCCGATGGGCGTCGTCCAGTCGACGACGAACTCGCCGACGAACTCGTGGCCCGCCAGGTCCTGCGGCAGGCCGCCCGGCCGCAGCGCTTCGAGCGCCCGGCGCAGCCGGCGGGCGGCGTCGGCGACGGCCTGGCCGCCCAGTGTCGTGGCCCGGGACGCCGTCGTCTCGCCCGTGTCCAGCTCCTGCTCGGTGTCCACGAGCACGCGCACGCTGGCCGGATCGACGCCCAGCTCCTGGGCCACGATCTGGGCGAAGACCGTGTGGACGCCCTGGCCCATCTCGGTCCAGGAATGCCACAGGGTGAGCGTCCCGTCGGACTCCGGCCGGAGGATCGCCCGCCCGCGCTCGATCATGCCGTTCCCGATCCCCACGTTCTTCGCACCGCAGCCGATCCCGGCGAGCCGGGCGCCGCGGTAGGCGTCGCGCACTGCAAGAAGCGTCTTCTCGAGGCCGACGCCGAGACCCAGGATCTGGCCCGTGCCGAACCGGTCGCCGACCCGCAGCGCGTTCCGCCAGCGGATCTCCCAGCCGTCGAGGCCGACCCGCTCGGCGAGGCGGTCGAGGCACCCGTCGATGGCGAACGCCGACTGGGGGACGCCGAACCCGCGGAAGGCGCCGGCCGGCGGGTTGTTCGTGTAGACGGCGCGCGCCTCCACGTCCACGTTCGGGACCCGGTAGGCGCCGCAGGCATGGCCCGCCGCCCGCTCCAGGACCTTGGCCCCGACGCTGGCGTAGGCGCCCGTGTCGCCGACGATCCGGGCCCGCACCGCGACGAGGCGACCCTCGGTGTCGCAGCCCACCTCGTAGTCCAGCGTGAGCGCGTGGCGTTTCGGGTGGAGGCGGAGGCTCTCGCGGCGCGCCAGGGCGACCAGCACCGGCTGTCCCGTCACGAGGGCGAGGAGCGCGGTCTGCCCCTGGACGGAGAGGTCCTCCTTGCCGCCAAATGCCCCGCCCGTCGCGACCTGGGTGACGCGGACGGCCGTCTCCGCGCGGTCGAGGAGTGCGGCGACCTGGCGCCGGTCGTCCCAGGCGCCCTGGCCCTGCGAGTAGAGGCGCACGGCGGGCGCGCCGGGCTCGCTCGCGGGCACGGCCAGGCAGGCCTCGGGCTCAAGGAACGCGTGCTCGACGGCGCTCGTGGTGAAGCGCTCGCGCACGACATGGGACGCGCCGGCGAGGGCGACCTCGACGTCGCCGCGGCGGACGACCGAGGTCGAGAGCAGGTTGCCGTCCGCGTGGATCATGGGGGCGCCGGGTGCCAGCGCCACGAACGCATCGACGACCGGCTCGAGGACCTCGTACACGACATCGACGAGGGCGGCCGCCGCCCGTGCCTGCCGCCGCGTCCGCGCGGCCACCGCCGCCAGCACGTCCCCGACGAAGCGGGTCGTCTCGCCCTCGGCGACGAAGACCGGCCAGTCGTGGCTGATGAGGCCGACGATCCGGTCACCCGGCACGTCGGCCGCGGTGACGACCGCCACGACGCCGGGCGCGGCGAGGGCGCGGCGCGTGTCGATGCGCCGGACGGTGGCGCGCGGATGGTCGCTGAACCGGAGGGCCCCGTGGAGCATCCCCGGGCGGACCATGTCGGCGACGAACTCCTGCTCACCCAGCGCCATCGCACGCCCCCCGACGCGGTCCGTGCGCGCGCCAACGATGCCGGGCCCCGCGGCGCCTGCCGTGCCGGGTTCCTCGCTCCGCGATTGAGTCTCGCCCAGGCGTCCCGCAGCGACCGCCTGGATCGCATCCACGATCTTGACGTAGCCCGTGCAGCGACAGAGATTGCCGGCCAGCGACCGGGCGATCTCCTCGCGAGCCGGCGAGGGCTCGCGCCGCAGCAACCCCTCGGCCTTCATCACGATCCCGGGGGAGCAGAAGCCGCACTGGCTGGCGCCGCTCGCGACGAATGCATCGGCCCAGGCGGCCCGAACCGGCGCGGGGAGGCCTTCCAGGGTCACGACCTCACGGCCGTCGCACCGATCCGCGTCCCGGGCACAGGAGACGACCGGCCGGCCGTCCATGAGGACCGTGCACGCGCCGCAGGAGCCCTCCGGAGCGCAGCCGTCCTTCATCGACCGCAGCCCGAAGCCCTCGCGGAGCAGCTCCAGGAGGCTGATGCCGGGCTCGACCTCGATCGAGACGCTCCGGCCGTTCAGGATGAAGTGCATCGTGCGACCCCGGTCCTGCAGGCGGGGACCAACTGGCCCTTCCGACGACCACCGTCGGTGCCCGAATGTTCGTCCAGCAGCTCCCCGCCGGGAGCGTGCCGTCCGGCCCGATTGTCGCGCGCGAGCCGGCCCGATGCAGGCAGGCGCGTGCGGGCCCCGGCGCCCGCAGTGGAGGAGCGACCATGACGGGAGTCCCGGGCGGCGAGCTTGCCGATCGCACGGCCTACGAGCGGACGGTGCGCCGGTTCCGCGAGACGCGGACGGTGCTGCCGACGTTCGCCCAGCTGATCGACCCGCCGTCGATCCCCGCCGCGACGCGGGCCGGGCTGGCGGCGGTGGAGCCGAACGCGCCGGACCCCCGCAACCTGTTCCGCGTCCACTGGCACAACGGGACAGGGGGCCGCACGAGCGTGGCCGTCCCGGAGCACGTCGTCCTCCCGCCGTCCCTCACCGGGGTGGAGGCGCCGATCGTCGTCGCCCTGGGCGACCGCTTCCCGATGATCGCGGCCCACAAGGTCCTCGCGGCCTACGCCTGCCTGGTCCCTCGCCTGGTGACCGGGGAGTTCGATCCCACGGCCCAGCGCGCGATCTGGCCCTCGACGGGCAACTACTGCCGGGGCGGCGTGGCGATCTCGCGGATCCTTGGCTGTCGTGGCGTCGCGGTCCTGCCCGCCGGCATGAGCCGGGAGCGCTTCGAGTGGCTTGAGCGCTGGGTCGCCGACCCGGCCGACATCATCCGCACTCCGGGCACCGAGAGCAACGTCAAGGAGATCTACGACGCGTGCGCCGAGCTGGCCCGCGATCCGGCGAACGTGATCCTCAACCAGTTCTCGGAGTACGGGAACCACCTCGTCCACTGGGCGGTGACGGGCCGCGCCCTGGAGCGGGTCGTGGAGTCGCTGGCCCAGGCGACACCCGGGCTGCGGCCGGCGGCGTTCGTGTCGGCCACGGGCTCGGCCGGCACGATCGGGGCGGGCGACTGGCTGAAGGATCGCCACGGGACGAAGATCGTCGCGGTCGAGGCGCTCGAGTGCCCGACGATGCTGCGGAACGGCTTCGGCGAGCACAATATCCAGGGGATCGGCGACAAGCACATCCCGCTGATCCACAACGTCATGAACACGGACCTGGTCGTCGACATCTCCGATCGCGCCACGGACCGGCTTCTCGTGCTCCTCAACACGGATGCCGGCCGCGCCCACCTGGCCGGCCGCGGCGTCCCCGAAACGGTGCTGGCTGCCCTTCCGTCCCTCGGCATCTCGTCGATCTGCAACGTGCTCGCGGCCATCAAGACGGCGAAGCGGCTTGACCTGGGGCCGGAGGACGCGGTGGTGACCATCGCCACCGACGGCGCGGCGATGTACCTCACGGAGGTCGAGAAGATCCTGGGCCGCGACTTCGCGGCCGGCTTCGGGGCCGCCCAGGCGGCGGAGACGTACGGCGAGCACGTGCTTGGCGCGGGCACCGACGACCTCCTCGAGCTCACGTCCTCGGAGCGGGAGCGGATCTTCAACCTCGGCTACTTCACCTGGGTGGAGCAGCAGGGCGTGGCATTCGACGACTTCGTGGCCCGGCGCGACCAGGCGTTCTGGCGCGGGCTTCGCGAAGATGTCCCGGCCTGGGACGCCGCCATCACGGAGATGAACGCCCGGGCCGGCGTCGAGTCGGACGCATGACGAGGGCCGTTCCCGGGGTCGCGTCCCGCTCCGAAGGGCTGGCCGCCCTGCCCTCGGCGCTCGTCTGCGGCGGCTGCGGGTCGCGCCTCGCGGACGACGGGCCCCTCGCCTTCGCCTGCCCGGCGGCGAGGCCGGGCGACGACGTGGACCACGTCCTCGTGCGGGTGCTGGACACGGCGAACGTCCCCTTCCCGGAGGACGTCGAGGCGCCCAACCCGTTCGTCCGCTGGCGCACGCGGTTCCATGCCTACCACCGGGCCCGGGCGCTCGGCTGGAGCGACGCCGAGTACGTCAATCTCGTCGATCGGCTGAATGCCCAGGTCATCCTGGTGGACGGCCACAGCTTCCGGACCACGCCGTTCGCCCGCAGCGGGCCACTCTCCGACGCGCTGGGCTTCTCCGCCGACGCGGCGGTGTCTGGGTGAAGGACGAGACCGGCAACGTGTCCGGCTCCCACAAGGCGCGCCACCTCTTCGGGACGCTCCTGGAGCTTGCGCGTGGACGAGGCGCGTCGCGACGCGGACGCCGCGGGCGAGGCTGCCCGCGGCGTGGAGTCGGGTGCCGGGCGAGCGGCCCTGGCCATCGCGTCCTGCGGCAACGCCGCCCTTGCCGCGGCGGTCGTCGCCCGCGCCGCGAGGCGCCGCCTGGAGGTGTTCATCCCGCCCGACGCAGACCCGGTGGTCGTGGAGCGGCTGCGGGCGCTGGGCGCGTCCTGCACGGTGTGCGAGCGCGACGCCGGCGTCGCCGGCGACCCGACCTATCACGCGCTCCTGCGCGCCATCGACGCGGGCGCGGTCCCCTTCACGTGCCAGGGCAACCTCAACGGCCTGGCCATCGAGGGCGGGGAGACGCTCGGCTGGGAGCTGGCGGCGGCCGTCGGCGCCCCGGGTGGGCCGGCGCGCCTGGACCGGGTCGTCGTCCAGGTCGGCGGCGGCGCCCTGCTGTCATCCGTGATTGCAGGCTTACGGTACGGCGGCGCCGCGCTGCCGCGGATCCACGCCGTCCAGCCGGCGACGGTCCACCCGCTGGCCCGGGCGTTCGAGCGTGTGCGCGCCCGCGTGGTGGCCGGCGAGACGCCCGACGGGGTTCTCGCGGATGCTGCCGGGCACCGGTCGGCATTCATGTGGCCATGGGAGCAGGAGCCGCACAGCGTCGCCCACGGGATCATCGACGACGAGACCTACGACTGGCGTGCCTGCGTCGCGGGCATGCTGGCAAGCGGGGGCGGGCCCGTGGTGGTCTCCGAGGCGACGCTCACCGAGGCGAACGACCTGGCGCGCTCGACCACGCAGATCGACGTCGACCCCACGGGCTCGGCCGGGCTCGCCGGCCTCCTCGACCTCGCGCGGACGCGCGCCGTCGGGCCCGACGAAACGGTCGCCGTCCTGTTCACCGGCGCCGTGCGGCGCCCGCCGGCGCCGGAGTCCGGCGACCAGCCCATCTCTCGTGTGGCGCACCAGCGCCTCCACTCCCGCCACGCCATGAACGGAGGAATCTGATGCGGAGCTTCCTGGGCCGGGACATCCTGTCCCTCAAGGATTTCAGCCGGGACGAGTTCTTCCGGGTCTTCCAGGTCGCCGACGACCTGCGACCCTTCGCCCGCGACCGTCGCAACACCGACCTGCTGAAGAACAAGACCCTGCTGACCGCCTTCTACCAGCCGAGCACGCGGACGCGCCTCTCCCACGAGGCCGCGATGCATCGCCTGGGCGGGCACGTCCTGGGCTTCTCGGACTCGAAGATGACCCGCGCCGGCGACTTCTACCAGGAGTCGATCAAGGACACCTTCCACATGCTGGAGTACTACGCGGACGTCATCGCGATCCGCCACTTCCAGCAGGGCGCTCCGCACGAGGCTGCGAAGTGGTCGTCCGTGCCGATCATCAACTGCGGCGACGGCTGGGGCGAGCACCCGACCCAGGTCCTCACCGACCTCTACACGACCCTCAACGAGAAGGGCACGCTCGACGGGTTGACCTACCTGCTCGTCGGCGACATGCGGATGCGGACCATGCATTCGATCCTGTACGCCCTGTCCCAGTTCGACGCCAAGGCGATCGTGGTCGGCCCGCCGGACATGAGCCTCCTCCCCGAGTTCAAGGCCGAGATCGACGCGCTCAACGTCGACTACGAGGAGGCCGGCGACGTCCGCGACGTCATCGGCGAAGCCGACGTGATCTACATGGAGCCGGTGGTCCAGGCCGACTACACCGCGTCGCGCGTCGAGCGCGGCGACAAGGTGGGCCTCACGCCGCCGGAGTACTGCATCACCCGCCAGCTCCTGCGCGAGAAGGCCAAGCGCAGCTCGATCATCCTCCACTCCCTGCCCCGGATGGACGAGCTCCTGGAGGACGTGGACGCCACCCGCCACCAGCGCTACTGGGCCGAGGCGTTCAACGGCGTCGCGCTCAAGATGGGGCTCCTCGCGCTCGTGCTGGGCGCGGCGGAGTAGGGGGCCCAGCCATGCAGACGGGCTTGCGCGGCCGCGACCTCATCAGCCTCCAGGAATGGACGAAGGAGGAGATCGACACCGTCCTGGACGTCGCCCTCCAGCTCAAGCGCGAGCGGGCCCTCGGGATCCCGCACCCGCTCCTGCGCGACCGCGTCCTGGCGATGCTGTTCTTCTTCTCGTCCACCCGGACGCGGGCCTCGTTCGAGGCCGGCATGGCCCAGCTGGGCGGGCATGCCCAGTTCATCGAGAGCCGGACCACCCAGATCTCCCATGGCGACACGCCGCGGGAGATCGGGCAGATCCTGGGACGCTACAACGACGGGATCGCGATCCGGAACGTCGACTGGGGCGTCGGGAACCGCTACATCCGCGACGTCGCCGAGGCCAGCCGGGTGCCGGTCCTCAACATGCAGTGCGACCTGTTCCATCCGCACCAGTCGCTCGCCGACCTCATGACGATCCTGGAGAAGAAGGGCGACCCGCGCGGCCGGACGATCGCCATCAGCTGGGCCTACGCGGCGAGCTACCAGAAGCCGATCAGCGTGCCGGTCGACCTGTCGCTCCTGACCACTCGCTACGGCATGAACGTCCGCCTGGTCCACCCGCCGGAGTTCCGGCTCCCGGGCGACGTCGTCGACCAGGCGGCGGAGAACGCACGCCGGTCCGGCGGCAGCTTCGAGCTCATGGACGACTTCGACGCCGGGATGCGCGGCGCCGACGTCGTCTACGCCAAGAGCTGGGGCGCTCTCCTGACCGCGAAGGACGAGGCCGAGGGCGCCGAGATCGCGAAGAAGTACACGGACTGGATCGCCGACGAGCGACGGATCGACCTGGCCTCTGCGGACGCGATCTACATGCACCCGCTCCCCGCCGACCGCGGGATCGAGGTGGCGGACGCCGTGATCGACGGTCCGCACTCGGTGGTCTACGACGAGGCCGAGAACCGGCTCCACGCCCAGAAGGCGGTGATGGCCCTCACGATGCGCTGAGCGCCGCCCGGGCCGGCCCCGGCGACCCGACGAGCATGTCCGCCTGGGACGCGACTGCGACGAGCCGCGCGTAGCCCGGCTTGATCTGCTCGTTGATGATCCGCAGGCGCTGGTCGAACGAGCAGAAGGCGCTCTTCATCGCGTTGAGGGTGAGCCACTGCATCTCGGCGAGGTCCAGGCCAAATGCCCGGACCAGCTCGGCGAACTCGGAGGAGAGGGTGACACCGCTCATGAGGCGGTCGTCGGTGTTCACCGTCACCCGGAAGCGGAGGCGCCGGAGCAGGTCGATCGGGTGCTCCTCGATGGATGCGACGGCGCCCGTGTGCACGTTCGAGGTCGGGCACATCTCGAGCGGGATGCGCCGATCGCGCACGTAGGCGGCCAGCCGTCCGAGCGCGACCCGCCCGTCCGGGCCGACGCCGATGTCGTCGACGATCCGGACGCCGTGGCCGAGCCGCTCGGCGCCGCACCACTGGAGCGCCTCCCAGATCGACGGCAGCCCGAAGGCCTCTCCGGCGTGGATCGTGAAATGGAAGTTCTCGCGGGCGATGTAGTGGAAGGCGTCGAGGTGGCGCGTGGGCGGGTATCCGGCCTCGGCGCCGGCGATGTCGAAGCCGACGACGCCCTCGTCGCGGAACTGGACCGCCAGCTGGGCGATCTCCAGGGAACGGGCCGCCGTGCGCATCGCCGTCAGGAGGGTCCGCATCTCGATCGGGCGGCCGGCGCTGCCGCGGCGGAAGCCGGCCAGGACCGCGCGGACCACTTCCTCCAGCGTGAGCCCGCGATCCAGATGCAGCTCGGGAGCGAAGCGGACCTCGGCGTAGACGATGCCGTCGTCCGCGAAGTCCGCGGCGCACTCCGCGGCGACGCGCTCGAGGGCCTCGGGGGTCTGCATGACGCCCACGGTGTGGGTGAAGCCCTCGAGGTAGAGCTCGAGGCTCTTGCGGTCGGCGCCGCGGTGGAACCAGGCTTGCAGCTCGGCGGGATCGGTGGTCGGCAGGCCCCCGTAGCTGCCGTCGCGCGCGAGCTCGATCACCGTCAGCGGCCTGAGCCCACCGTCGAGGTGGTCGTGGAGGAGGACCTTCGGCGCGGCGCGGATCGTCGCGAGGTCAGGACCCCCGCGCCGACTCGTGTCGTTCATCCCGGGACCTCCAGTGCTCCCGTCATCGCTTCGGTCGAAGCGTACACCCCGGCGCTGCCTGCTCGACCCTCGAGCGCGCCACGGACGGTGGCGGCCGCCTCCCCCGCTCGCAGGCCGTTTGACACTGGACCCCCGCACGCTCTCGCCGGACGATCGGACGACCCCGAACGCGCGGGGCGGCCAGAACCGGGAGGGCGTGCCCATGCGGCGCCTCGTTGCCTTCTTTGCTGCTTCCCTCCTCACCGTCGCGTTGACCGGCCCTGCGTTGGCGACGTCGGGACCGGTGCATGGCCACGGCGTCGACTACTACCTCTCACTTGGCGACTCCCTGGCGGCCGGGCAGCAGCCGATCGGCGACCCCGACACCATGTACCGGACCAACCAGGGCTACGCGGACCAGCTTTACCGCATGGCCCGCGCCCACGACCGGCAGCTGCGCCACGTAAAGCTGGGCTGCCCCGGCGAGACGACCGCCACGATGATGTCGGGCGGCATCTGCGCGTATCCCCACGGGTCGCAGCTCGCCGAGGCGGTGGCCTTCATCGCCGCCCATCCGACGTCGGTCTCCTTCATCACGATCGACATCGGATGGAACGACTTCCCGTGCCAGGACAGCGTCGCCTGCGTGCCGCCGGGCGTCGCGCTGATCCAGAAGAACCTGCCGGCGATCCTCGGGACCCTCCGTGGGGCCGCCCCCACGGTACCGATCGTGGGGATGAACCTCTACGATCCGTTCCTCGCGTTCTGGCTGAAGGGTGACCCGGCGACGGCGCAGCTCTCCGTGGCTGCGATCACGGGGATCAATGACGGCGTGGAGCAGATCTACGCAGCGTTCGGGATGCGCGTCGCCGACGTGGAGAGCGCCTTCTCGACGACGAAGTTCACCCCGCTCGTCTGGTTCCCCGGCCTCGGCAAGGTGCCGCTCAACGTGGCCAGGATCTGCGCCTATACCTGGGTCTGCACGCCGCCGCCGCTCGGCCCGGACAACCATGCGACCACGCTCGGCTACTTCGTGATGGCCCGCGCCTTCGCGAAGGTGCTCCACCTGTAGGCAGCCACTTGTCGGGGACGGTGCCGCGGCGCCGTCCCCGACGGCACGCGGCAGCCGATGCCTCGACCCGTCCAGCCCACCCGCGGGCGCCTGGCGGGCGCACCGTCCTGGGTCCGGGCGATCCAGGCTCAGGCGCGCAGGATCGCCCGGTCCTCGATCTCCCAGGCGTGATCGAGCGCGTGCCAGGCGGCTCGACGCACGTACCGACGAGGCGACCACGGCTTCGCCACACGGCTGGCGTTCTCCACGGGCAGTGCCATCACCCGTGCCCGGAGCGTCGCGAGGGCCGCCGCGTGGATCTCCGAGATGGGCGCGGGCCCGCCGGGACCCTTCGGCGGCCGAGCGCCCAGCTGGACGAGGTACACGCGATCGGCCTCTTCCACGTGGCCGACGATCGCGGGCAGGTCGCGTCCGCCGCCGCGCGGACCCTTCGAGAGCTCGGCGTCCGCATGGCGCGCCACGGCTCCGTCGAACGCCTCCCACGCGGCCTGCAGGATGGCCGCTTGGCGCGCGAACCACGCCTCGTCGACGGGCTCCTCGTCCCCGGCCAGCGGGACCGAGGGAACGCCGTACTCGGTCCCGCTGTTCCCGGGCAGGTGGTCCACGATGGTCAGCCCGGATCGATCCGCCGGCGCCGCGAAGCCGATCCCCGCCGCCGTGGCGACGGCCGCATAGCGAGGCCCGGCACGCAGGAGCGCGTCGAGTGCCGCGTCCTCGTCGCGTCCGCTGCGGGTCCAGCCCGGCCAGTCGACCGCGACGGCGAATGCTCGCCGCCGGACCGCTTCGATGACGATATCGATCTCCGGGCCCGTGCTCACGCCGCCGCCCCCTTCTCCATTCGTGTCCCTGTCCCATGTCGCGGCTCTGGCCGCGCGGCAGCAGTGTGCAACGGATCGGATCGCCACCGCCAATGGCCCTGTCGTCGGTCCGCGGGCGGCGGCGACCATGGACCGGTCGGCCGGATCCCCGGTCCACCCCATGGAGAGACCATGCGCATCGATGTCGCCCTCGTGCCCGCCGAGGCCAGGCGCTGGACGGACAGCGTCTGCGTCGTGCTCGACGAGCTGCGGGCGAGCTCCACGATCGTCGCCCTGCTCGACCGTGGTGCGACGGCCGTCATCCCGGCGGCCAGCCTGGCCGAGGCGCGGCGGATCGCCGGGCGACTCGGCCCGACGGCACTGCTGGCAGGGGAGCGTCGGGTCGTCCGGGCGCCCGGGTTCGACGTCGGCAACTCGCCGGCCGAGGTGGCGGCGGCCGACGTTGCCGGCCGGATCGCGGTCCTCTCGACGCGCAACGGGACGGCCGTCCTGCGCGCGCTGCCGGCCGGATCGCCGGTCCTCGTCGGGTGCCTGCTCAACGCCGGCGCCGTCGGCCGGGCCGCGTACGCCATGGCCCGTGACGCCGGGGCGGATCTCGGCGTCGTCTGCGCGGGCAGGCGGGGCGCCTTCGCGATCGACGACGCGATCGCCGCCGGGTGCCTGCTCGAGCGGGTGCTGGCCGCCGCCGGCGTCGACGACCGGGACCTTGCGACGGCGGATGGCCGCCCTGACCCAGGGTCGCGACGCGAGCCGCCTGGCGATCTCGTGATGACCGACGCCGCACGGGCCGCGCTGCAGCTGTGGCGGACCACTCCCGACCTCGCCGCCGCCTTCCGGTCTTCATGGAGTGGCCACCTTCTCGCGGGCGCGGGCCTCCTCGACGACATCGCCGCCAGCCTGCCCGTCGACTCGAGCTCGATCGTTCCCGTCGTCGTGTCCGGCTCGCCGCCGCGCATCGAGCCGCGCCGGGGCTGACGCGAGCGCTACGTCCCGGGGCCGTGCCCGGCCTCGTCGGCCGCGACGGCAAGCGCGCGGCCGATCATCAGCTGGAGCGCGTCGTTGAGGGCCCGCAGGACGGGGTCCAGGCTGGACCCGGTCGCCCGGGCGGTGACGCGATGGCGCCTGCCGCCCACCGTGATCGACCACGAGACCGCGGAGCCGTCGTCTACGGACTCACCACCGGCCAGGACCTCCGGCAGATCCAGGAATCCGCGGCCGCGGGCGAGCTCGACGAACGCCGCCACCTCGGACGGCGCGACCTTCACCAGCGGCCGCCAACCGGCCGGGTCCTGCCACTCCTCGGTGCGGCCGTCGACGTACAGGCGCGTGCCCCACGTGCTCCGGGCCCGGACGAGATACTCGACCACCGGCACCGCCTCCCGCGGCTCACCGGGACGTGCGCTCACCGCTTGAGCCGCCATTCGTTCGAGCCGGACACCGTTCGGAGGGCTTCCATGAAGCTGACCATGTGCGGCGCCCGCACGGTCCCGCCCAGCGACATGATGTTGTCGTTGTTCTCCTTGATCGACCGTCCCAGGCCCGTGGCCTGCACCGAGGGGTCCTGGTCGGTCGCAGTGCCCGTCGTGCCCGCCGACCCGCTGATCACCCCGCCCGGGTCGACCGCGTACTCGTCGCGCATCCCGAGCATGTGCCCGAACTCGTGGGCGGCCACGTTCTGCTGGCCGCCACCGGCGAAGTTGACGTCGACGCGCCGCGCCGCCGCGTTCGTGCCGCCCTCCGCGCTGCCGACGCCGGTCGTGGTCGCGATCCGGGTTGCCGCATTCGACAGCGTGCCCCCGCCGCTGCGCGTGGCCTTCAGGAAGTCGGCCACGGCCTGGGCTCGCTGCTCGGAGATGCGCTGGTTTCGGGCATCGCCCGCGGTCGTGCCGCCGCCGGTGGTGTCGGCGTGGCCGACGATGTTGATGGAGGTCCCGGCGCCGCCGGCGGGCGTCTGGAAGCTGTTGATGATCGCCAGCAGGTCGGACTGCGCCGCGGCGTTCAGCTCGACCGACCCGCGATCGAAGAAGACGCGCTGGTTCAGCAGATGGCTGTGCGTCACCGTCTGGCTGCTCCCGATGTCGAGCGTCTGGTCGGTGGCGCTCGTCAGCGACCCGGGCAGGACGCCGGCGCCGAAGTCGTTGTTGCCGGGGGGCGTCTTGTAGACGTTGGCCGTGCAGTGGGTCGGGCCGGCCGTGGACGGGATCGAGGAGGCGCCGGCGGGCGGCGGGCCGGTGAGGCTCTTGTCCTGCGTGTTGACCACGACGTTGACGCTCGCCAGCTGGGCTTCCCAGCCGGCATGGCTGCTCTGGAACTGGAGCCCGTGGCCGGCCGTCCCCCAGGCGCCCTGGACCTGCGAGCGGAAGTCCCCCATCCAGGTCTCCTGGTCGCCGCTCCACTTCCACTGGTTGATGGCCGCCGTCCGCTGTTCGCTCGGGAGGCGGTTGATGGTGTTCGCCGCGCCGTTGAGGCTGGGGTCCGCTGCGACCGCCACGCCGCCGGTCTCGCTCATGCCGTCGATGAAGTTAATGCCGACGTTCATCGTGATCGTGAGCACCATCGCGGTCGCGTCGTAGCGGGCCTGGAACCCGCCCCGGCCCGTGCTCGGGAGGATGGTGGTGCCGGCGTCGGTTGCCGGGTACGGTCCTGCCGCCCGGAAGGCCACCAGGTCCGCGGGCACGGCCGCGGTGGTCGAAGCCGGGACAGGTCCGAATGGGGAGGCGGCCGTGACACCGGCCGCCGGCGCCGGCGTGGTGCCCTGGCGCTGCACGATCTGGGCAACCGCGCGATTGCCGGCAGCTCCCTGGAGGCGCTCCAGCACCTCCTGCTCGATGGCACTGGACTGCAGGATGCCGGCGATCGCCTCCTCCGGCACGCCGCCGCCCTGGAGGGCCATCGACTCCGGCGTCGCCCCCGAGCGGGCGCCGCCGTTCGGCGATGCCGGGCGGGCGGCCCGGCTGCCGGCTCCCGCCGTCCCGGAGCGTTTCGCCGTTGTCGAGCGCGTCCCTCCCATGGAGCCACGCTATCACCGGTCCCTGCGACGGGACAAGGGACGACAGGGCAGACCGCGCTGCCCGCCTTCCCTCCCTGCAGCCGCGGGCTATCCGCCCGGGCCGGCCGTGCCCGGCGGATCGACGTCCCGCCTGGGCAGCCGCCGCACGGACGACGCCCGGGGCCGGGCCTCAGACCATGAACTGGTCATGCCGGGCATAGAGGGCTGTCCACTCCTCGGGCGTGAGCGTGCGGCCGGATGCCGCAATCTCAGCGAGCTCCAGGAAGTAGCGCTCCCGCGGCGTCCCCGGCGCGAAGAGGATCAGCATCGACGCCGGCTCGTCGCTCTCGTTGGCGAAGGCGTGGATGCCCCCGTCGGGCACATACAGGAAGTCGCCCGGGCCGGAGGTCATCCAGCCTGCCCCGTCGTACAGGCGAACCTGGCCGGACAGCACGTAGAAGGACTCGGAGAACGTGCGGTGGTAGTGCGCGGCAGGGCCGCCGGACCGCGGCGGCATCTCGAAGCGGAACAGCCCGAACCGCCCGGCCGTCTGGTCGCCGGGCGCCACGAAGATCGCTCTCGCTCCGGACCTCATCGTCGCCGACGGCGCCGTGCGCGCTCGATCGATCGAGGCCCAGGACCCTCCGGCATCGGTGGGAAAGGACATGCGCCGTGCCCCCTCGAGCGCCATCCTCCGGCGGTCGCCGGAGTCACCACGAGGATACCTCGCCGACGGCCCCTGTCGACCGCGGCTCTCGTCGCCGCGGCGCCGGTCCCGCCGGGCGGCCTCGGCCGGCAGCGGCGACGAGCGACGGGACTGCGTCGCCGGCGGCCCGGGCGCGCGGGCTAGACTTCGAGGCGGCGAGCCGCCTCGCCAGGCCGGGCTCGACGGAACGGGAGGGACCGCAACGGAACAGGAGGGACCGAGAGTGCTGGGCGCGACGACGCTCGCTCGGGCTGCGATGTCCCTGGCCCTGGCCGTCGTGCTGCTTTCCGGTTGCGGAGCGGCGACCACGCCGGCCCCCAGCCTCCCGGCCGCGCTGCCGGCCGGCACGCACGCCTCGCAGGTCTTCCAGCCACCGGTCACGTACACGCTGCCCGCCGGCTGGTGGAACCCGTCGGACCAGGCAGGGTATTTCCAGCTCCAGCCCGTCGAATCCGACGTCGTCGGCATTCACCTCTTCCGCGATCCCCTGCCGGCGTCGCAGGATCCGGCCTGTCCCACCTCCGCGCAGCCCGGCGTCGCCGCGACGTCGGTCGCGCTGGTTGCCTGGATCCGCGGCCTCCCCGGGTTGACCGTCGGCGCCCCGCGGATCGTCACGGTCGGCGGGCTCCGGGGGACCGAGCTCGACGTCGCGATCGCGGCCGGCTGGACCACGTCCTGTCCGTTCGCCAATGGCGTCCCGACCGTCCCGTTGTTCGTCGGCTCCGACGGCCAGCTGCGCTGGGTCGTGGCCGGGTCCGAGCGCCTGCGCCTGGACGTGCTCGATGTCCCGGGGGGCGGGACGGTGGTCGTGGACGTCGACGCCTTCGACGGCTCGGTGTGGGGCCAGCTGGTCGCGGCCGCATCGCCGATCGTGCAGAGCCTCGTCTTCGCCGTGCCCTGACGACGCGCCGCTCGCGGAGCGGAGGCGGGCCGGCGCTGCCACCCTGGGTTCCCCTCTAGACCCGCGCGGCATCACGGGTCATGATGCGCCCGGCGGTCGATGCCTCGGCGCGCCAGGAGGAGGGGTACGGATGGCGTCCACGACGGCCCGGCAGAAGCGGCACTCGTCCCTGATCCTGGGTGGCATCCTGCCGTTCGATCCGGCGCGGTTGCCCACCGAGATCATCGCCGGCGCCACCCTGGCCGCGCTCGCGATGCCCGAGGTCATGGGCTACACGAAGATCGCCGAGATGCCGGTCATCACCGGGCTCTACACCCTGGTCCTGCCGATGGCAGCGTTCGCGATCTTCGGCTCGTCGCGCCACCTCGTGGTCGGGGCCGACTCGGCGACTGCCGCGGTCATGGCAACGGGTCTCGCCGGGATCGCCGCCGCCGGTGCGCCCGCGTCCTCGCAGTGGGTCGCGATGGCCGGCCTCTCGGCCATCATCTGCGCGGTCTTCATGATCGTGGCCCGGATCATCCGCCTCGGCTTCATCGCCAACTTCCTCTCCCACAGCGTGCTCATCGGCTTCCTGACGGGCGTCGGGATCCAGGTCGCGCTGGGCCAGGTGGGCGGGCTCTTCGGGGTCAGCGAGGGCAGCGGGACGACCCTCGAGAAGTTCGCCAACGCGCTCAAGGCGATCGCCGCGGGCGAGTCGAGCTACGCGACCCTTGCCGTGTCGGTCACGGTCCTCGTCGTCATCGTCGGCCTCGAGCGGGTCAACAAGAAGATCCCGGGTGCGCTCATCGCGGTGGTCGGGATGATCGTCGCGAGCTACGTCTTCGGCTTCGCGGCTCGCGGGATCACGACCATCGGGTCGGTTCCCAGCGGCCTGCCCCCGATCGGCCTGCCGGCGATCCCGGCAGACCAGCTCGCGAGCGACGTCGTGGCTCTCCTCCCGGTCGCCTTCTCGATGTTCATCCTCATCCTCGCCCAGTCCGCCGCGACCTCCCGAGCCTATGCCATGAAGTACGACGACAGCTTCGACGAGAACGTGGACCTGATCGGCCTGGGCCTGGGCAACCTCGCCGCCGGCCTCTCCGGGACGTTCGTCGTCAACGGCAGCCCGACCAAGACCGAGATGGTCGACAGCGCCGGCGGCCGGAGCCAGATCGCCCAGCTGACCACGGGCGTGATCGTGGTCGTCGTCCTGCTCTTCCTGACGGTGCCGCTCTCCTACATGCCGAACGCCGTCCTGTCGGCGGTCGTCTTCCTCATCGGGCTCAAGCTCGTCGACTACGCCGGGATGGGCCGGGTCTACCGGCTCCGCCGGGACGAGTTCGCCGTCGCGCTCGCCACTGCCGCGACCGTCGTCGTGGTGGGCGTGGAGCAGGGGATCATCCTGGCGATCGTCCTGTCGGTCGTGGTCGTCCTCATGCACGTCTACAAGCCGCACGACCGGATCGTCTCGTTCGCGCCCGACGGCAAGCTGCTGCTCGGCCAGGTCGCGGAGCCGGTCCAGGCCGCACCCGGCCTCGTCATCTACGCCTTTGGAGCGGAGCTCTTCTACGCGAATGCGAGCCGCTTCAGCGAGGAGATCATGGGGATCGTCGACGCCGCCGATCCGCCGATCAGGTGGCTGGCGATCGACACGGCCGCCATCGGCGACCTCGACTTCTCCGGCGCCGACTCCGTGCGCCAGGTCGCGAGCGAGCTTGAGCGCCGTGGCGCGCAGCTGGTCCTGTGCAGCGTCGATCCGGCCGTGCAAAAGCTGCTCGACGCCTACGGTCTCACCGAGAAGATCGGTGCCGAGCGGATCTTCGCGACCTCCGGCGACGTCCTCGCCGCCTACGAGGCCACCGTGAGCCCGCAACCCGCGGGCGGGCCGCCCGCCAGCGGGTCGGCGCCGGCGGAAGGCTGAGCAGGGATCGTGTCTCCGCTCCCAACCCGGGAGGAGCGCGGCAAGGCCGGCGAGGCGGTCCGGGCCCGTGTGCCACTGGCCACCTTCGCCGGCTGGCTGCCGGCGCCCGATCGACCCGACCCCGTGGCGCTCCTCGAGGGACAGGCTGCCACGCGGATCCCGGGCCTCGTGCCGATACGCAACGGCCGGATGGCGGTCTCGCCCTTCACCTTCTACCGGGGAGCCGCGCTGCCGATGGCGGCCGACCTCGCGCCGATGCCCGCGAGCGGCATCATCGTCCAGCTCTGCGGCGACGCCCACCTCTCGAACTTCGGCCTCTTCGCGTCGCCGGAGCGTGACCTCGTCTTCGACATCAACGACTTCGACGAGACGCTCCACGGCCCGTTCGAGTGGGACGTCAGGCGCCTGGCCGCCAGCCTCATCGTCGCGGGCCGGGTTCGTGGATTCGACGCGCACGCGACCCGGCACGCGGTCCACCTCGCCGTCCAGGCGTACCGCCAGCGCATGGCCGAATATGCCGCGATGCCGGCGATCGACGTCTACTACTCGCGGGTCGACGCAGCCGGGATCCTGGCGTTCGTCGACAAGCGGGCGAGGCCGTTCCTCCAGCAGACCGTGAAGTCGGCCCACCACCACGATGCGCTCCACGAGCTCCCGAAGCTGACCGCGGTCGACGCGGGCGGACGTCGTCGGATCGTCGACCACCCCCCGGTGATCACCCACCCGCCGGAGCTGACCCCCGCCCTCATCGAGTCCGCGCTCGCCGGCTACCGCGACACGGTGGCCGAGGACCGACGCGTGCTCCTGGACCGCTACGAGCTCGTCGATGCGGCGCTCAAGGTCGTGGGAGTCGGCAGCGTGGGCCTCGGCGCCTTCGCCGGCCTCCTCCTGGGTGGCGACGACGACGACCCGCTCTTCCTCCAGGTCAAGCAGGCCGAGGCCTCCGTCCTCGAGCGGTTCCTGCCGCCCAGCCGCCAGCCCAGCCACGGAGCGCGGGTCGTGGCCGGCCAGCGTCGCCTCCAGGCTGCCAGCGACGTCCTCCTCGGCTGGACGGTCGGGACCGGGGGCCGACACTGGTACGTCCGCCAGCTGCAGGACCAGAAGGGCGGCGCCGTGGTGGACGCCATGACGATCGACGACCTCACCACGTGGGGCGAGCTGTGCGGGTGGGCGCTCGCCCGGGGCCACGCCCGATCCGGCCAGCCGGCCGAGGTCGCGGGCTATCTCGGCACCGACAAGGCCTTCGACCAGGCAATCGGCGACTTCGCGGTCGCCTACGCGGAACAGAACGAGCGCGACCACGCGGCGTTCGTCGCCGCGATCCGGGCGGGCCGCGTCGCCGCCGAGTCGGGCGTCTGAGAGCCGGCCGCCGGTCACCAGCCTGCGCGCCTGGCGGACGCCGGACGCGCAGGCCTCGCCGCCGTCGAGGCGGCGACCTGACCCGGGCCGTCTACAGGCCGGTCTCGAACAGCCGCACGTCGAGCGGCGAGATCACGTGGCCGTCTCCGCGGGTGACGGCGAGCGCCTCGCGAGCCCCCAGGGCGTCCAGGTCCTCCGGGAACCGGCGGATCATCTCCAGGACGACCTTCTGGATCCGGCTCGCGTTCTGCTGGAAGACGTCCAGCACGCTGAGGGCGTCGACCGCCTCGGTTCCTTCCAGGACGCCGGCGTCGTAGTCGGTGATCAGGCTGATGTTGACGACCGCCATCCCGAGCTCGCGACAGAGGTAGGCCTCCGGGTACTGGGTCATGTTGATGACCTCCCACCCGGCGTCGGAGAACCATGTCGACTCGGCCTTGGTCGAGAAGCGCGGGCCCTGGATCACGACCACGGTGCCGTGCTCGTGGAGCGGGATGCCGTGCTCGCGGATGACATCGATGGCGATCGAACGAAGAACCGGGTCATAGATCTCGGCCGCGCTGAGGTGGCTCACGATCGGCCCGTCGAAGAACGTGTCGTCGCGGCCCCGGGTGCGGTCCACGAACTGGTCGCAGACGACGAAGTCGCCGGGCGCGACCTTCCGCTGAAGGGACCCGGCCGCGCACGGGCTGATGACGGCCTTCACGCCGAGCGCCCGCATCGCCCAGATATTGGCCCGGTAGTTGATCCGGTGCGGCGGGATCGTGTGCCGCCGGCCATGGCGCGGCAGGAAGGCGACCTTCCGCCCGCCCACGTTTGCCAGGAAGACGCTGTCCGACGGCGCCCCGTACGGCGTGTCGACCTTGACCTCGCGGACGTCGTCGAGGAGCGAGTAGAAGCCCGAGCCGCCGAAGACGCCGATCTCCGCCGTGTCACCCATCGTCTGCCTCCAGGTGCTGGTCCCTCGAGGGAGCGGCCGGTCCGGCCGCCCGGCGCGACCTCGCGACACGAGCCTACCGCGCCAGGGGGAGCGCCGTGCGTGGCCGCGCTGCTGCAGACCGATCGCCGGCCCGTCATAGGGCCCGGGTTGCCGTTCCATGATCTTCCGGACTTGTGGACGGCCGTCCACAGGAATACGGTCGGATGGTGATCCGGACTCGCCTCGAAGACGCACCACCCGGAAGGAGCCCGCGATGCACCCGCGAACGGAGAGGTCCCACCTCGTCGCCACGACGGCGCTGGCGGCGGCCGCGATCCTCGTGCTGGGAGGCTGCGCCGCGGCGTCGTCAGGTCCGTCGGCGTCGCCGTCGCCGTCGCCGGCGACGGCCGCGAGCCCGTCGCCCGCCTCGACGGGTGCCACGCCGTCGCCGGCGGCACCGGCGCCGAGCCCCCTGCCGGGCTTCACGACGCCGGTCCCGCCGCCCGCGACGACGGCCTGGACCGGCATCCGGTGGCGAGCCCTGGTGGATGGCGACCCGCTCGCCGGCGTGCGATCCGTGGTCCGCTGGAAGGGCGGCTTCATCGCCGTCGGGATCCCCATCGTCAGCGGCGCGTCGTCGCGAACGCCCGCCTGGGTCTCGCCCGACGGCGCGACCTGGACCGCCCTGGCGCCCGGCGTCCTCGGCGCCTCCACCGTGATCCTCGATGTCGTGCCCACCGCGGGCGGCGTGGCCGCGCTCACGCTCACGGGCGGCGCCAGCACCTGTGGCCCCGGCGA
This sequence comes from uncultured Chloroflexia bacterium, assembly GCA_963776285.1. Taxonomy (GTDB): domain Bacteria; phylum Chloroflexota; class Limnocylindria; order Limnocylindrales; family CSP1-4; genus CTSoil-043. The sequence continues at coordinate 240,761 of CAVZLW010000007.1, read as the reverse complement.
CATCCGGACCCTCGGGCTCGACTGCCTGGCGCTCACTCCACCCCTGCAGGTCGTCGCATCGTCCGACGGCCAGACCTGGACCACCCACCCCGGACCGGACCTCCCGATGCCCGCGGTGTACGGGGGCGACGCAGGCCTCGACCGGCCGCGCATGGTCGCCGGGCAGCCGGGGCTGGTCGCATGGACCTGGGATCGCCCGGCGGCCGTCGTCGAGGTGCGCCGCCCGGCGACGATCGTGGCCGCGCGCGCCGTTCCCGTCGCGCCCCCGGTCGCGCCCGGCCTCCTGGCAACGCAGGCGCAGGGCCCGTGCCGCCTCGCGCGCTCGGGCGACGGCGTCGCGTGGGAGACGCTGCCCCTCGACGCGTTCCCCGCGGGGTTCGTCTGCTCCGACATCGCCCCCGTCGCGGGCGGGTTCGTCGCCGTCGGGCTGCAGGGGGAAGACCGCGCCGGGGCGTTGTGGAGCGGGGATGGGCGGACCTGGACACCGGTCACGATGCCGGCGTCGGGGCCGGGCTATGCCAGGAGCCTCGCGGTTGGGTCGAACGGACTCGTGGGGCTGGGCGACACGAATGCCACTCCGGGCCAGGCGCTGTGGTGGTCGACGACGACCGGCCGGGCGTGGAAGCCGCTCCCCGGCTATCCACCGCTCGGAGTCTGGGAGGGCCAGGGAGAGGGCACGGGGCTTGTTCCGGACGGCGAGCTCGTGGCCGACGGCGAGCGGTTCGTCGGCTACCGGGGTGGCACGCGACCCGCGGCGTGGACCTCGTTCGACGGGCTGACCTGGCAGCCGCTGGCGATCTCCCCGGTCACGCCACCCGACCAGTCCTGGCGTCTCCTGGCCCTGCCGATCGGGCTCCTCTGGATCGGGGACGCCGGATCGGCCTGGCTCGGCGAGGCGACGGCTCCCTGAACGTCCCCGCGGCGGCGGCGCCCGTCACGGGTGCGGCGCGGAGCTCTCCTCCGGGGGGCGGACGGCCTGGAATCGGCGGTACAGGAGCAGGTCGTAGACGACCTTCAGGCCCCCGGCGATGACGAAGGGCGCCCCGGCGAAGGCGGTCCCGAGGTAGAGCGGCCCGGCGATCAGGGGCGAGACGGCGACGCCGATGCTGCGCGCGACACCGGTCACCCCGGCCGCCGCCGAGCGTTCGTCAGGGTCGACGATCGCCATCGTGTACGACTGGCGGGTCGGCACGTCCATCTGGCTGATGCTGAAGCGGACCAGGAGGACGGCCACCGCGAGAGGCAGGCTCGGCATGAAGGGCACCAGCGCCAGCAAGACGTTCGACGGAAGGTGCGTGAAGACCATCGTCCTCACCAGGCCGAACCGGGCGGCAAGGGGACCGGCGGCCAGCGCGGACACGCCGGCCAGGATGTTGGCCCCGAAGAGGATCACGCCGAGCTGCGTCGGGTCCACGCCGAAACGCTGGCTGAACCAGAAGGCGATGAAGCTCTGCATGACGAACCCGCCGGCGAAGGCGTCGAGGGCGAAGAGGGCCGAGAGCCGCAGCACGACCCCTTGCGAGCGGTGCAGGCCGAGGCGCGAGCGGATCGTCGGGTCCGTGAGCTCGGCCGCGGGCACCTCCACGTCGACCGAGACGCGCGAGAAGAGGACGGCGAGGCCGATCCCGACCAGGGCGTAGCCGGCGATCACCAGCCGGTACGCGTCTGCCGTGCCGGCCCCGCGATCGATGGCCAGCTGGGCGACGACCCCGGCAACCAGGGAGCCGACGGCGGTGGCCAGGGAGCCGGCCAGCTGATAGCGCGCGAACAGGCCCGTCCGGCCCCGTGGATCGACGAGCTGGGAGAGCGACGCCTGCTCGACGGCGAGGAAGGGCCCCACCTCGTTCCCGCTCGGGCTGATGACGCCGATCGTGGCGGCGACGACGAGGACCGCGTAGATCGGGGTCGCCACGAAGGCCAGCCCGGCGGCCAGCATGAGGCCGGCCCCTGCGACCAGGACCCGCCGCCGCCCGATCCGATCGGCATGCGTGGTGAGCCAGAGGGAGATGGCGGCGTCGCCGATGAGGGTGAGTGCGAGCAGGAGTCCCACCTCGCCGCCCGAGTATCCGAGCGCGTCGAGGTACAGGACGAGGACGACGGCCAGGAAGCCGTAGCCGAACATGCGCAGGCCGCGCGTGGCGAAGAGCAACGTGACGTCGCGGCGCGGTCGGGCCACGGGTCAGCCTGCGCCCTGGCGCGGGGCCCGGGCGCAGACGCCGAGAATCCGGACCGGCGGGCGAGATGCGAACCCGTCGGTCATCGGGAGCCTGCGCCCCTCCGGCTGCTTGCACCTGCTTCAGCCCGCGCGGTGGAGGCATCCCCGGAGGGATGGTGAGCGCCACGTCACGGTCGCCGCCATGATCGCCGATCGGCGGCGTGCGCGGGTGCCGCCCTCGCAGGGGCATCCGGCCTCTGTCGTCTCGGCCCCGGCAAGCCCGTCTCGCCCGGGTCGCCGGCGAACCGATGACCCGGGGCACCGGTCAACGCGTCGACGCACCGGGGCGGCGCGCCCCGGTGCGCGGGCGGCGGTGGAGGTGGATGGGCCGCCCGTCCTCGAGGTCAGTACCCGGATCCACCTCCGCCCGAGTTGCAGGCGGCCATCACGATCGACACGACGACCAGCAGAGCAGCCGCGAGCCGGGGCCGGCCGGAGATCAGTTCGCGAATTGTCGCCATGGTGTCCTCCCGCGAGCAGGGCTGGCGCCCCCTGTCGGTGATACGCGCGCCGACGGCGGGTGGGTTCGAGCCCGGGATGCCCGCGACCCGGGCTGCGCGCTTCTCCCGCCGTTACCCCGCGGCCGGACCTCCCCGGGCCGCCCGTCCCCTCCGCGCCGCCTGGCGGCTCGTGATGGCGGCCTGGACATAGGGCTGGACGATCATCACCGCGGCCACGGCGAGGACGATGAGCCCCGTCAGGACGGCACCGGCCTGGAGCATGACGACCGTCAGCAGGGTGACCATGAACGGAGCACGGAACAGGACCATCAGGAATCCCGCCATGACGCCACCGATCAGCACGTCGATGCGGATTCCCGGGAACAGCAGGCTGATCGAGAGAGCGACGCAGACCGAGGCGAAGATCGCCGGAAACGTCGGCCCTCCGAGGAAGCCGCTCTTGAAGGCGACCGCGAGCAGGGCAAGCTTGACGAGCGCCATCACCACGAGGAGGAACGGCCCGTACTTCGCCGGATCGGCCACGACCGCCTGGACCTGGGACTCGCCCGAGAACAGGAGGATCGGCGCGGCCATGCCAACCACGCTGAATGCGATCCCTGCGACGAGCGCCCGCTCCACCTCCCGGCCCTCGAACCGCCCGAAGAAGGCGCTCGCCGCCCGGAACATGCCGCCGGCGACGATTGCCATGGTCAGCCCGACCATGCCGAAGAGGACCACGAGGACGACGTCGGCGGGCGCGAACGGCTGACTGGGCGCGAGATGCAGGTAGTTCTGCAGTCCCGAGCTCCCCGCCGCGAGGAACACGAAGTACCCGATCGACCCGCCGATGAGGTTTGCCGGCAGGTTCCGGGTGCGTGCCTCGGGATCCTTCACGAGCTCGGTGCCCAACACCCCGGTGAAGAGCGGGCTCGCGATCAGGCCGTTGTACGCGGCGGCGAGCGTCGAGAAGACGAGTCGCGAGCGGTGTTCGACCGGGACCCCCACCTTCTCGCCGTAGAGAGCGGCGATCTTGGAGGCGATGCCGCCGATCCCGCCCTCCGGGCCCAGCACGGCTCCCGAGAAGAGCGACACGAGGGCCATCACCACGTTCAGCGGCAGCGCTCGCCAGTCGATCTTCGAGGGGTCGCCGCCGAGGCTGTCGAGCATCGAGCCGTCCAGGTTGGTGGGGGCGTGGCGGTACTTCACCAGCAGGCCGACGCCGAGCGAGAACGGCAGGCAGATGACCGGGAACATCCACCGGTTCGACGTGACGAAGTCGTTCTCCCAGAGGAGCTGGCTCACCGTCTCGAAGACGATGAGCCAGGCGAGGACGGCGACGGCGGCGATGACGGCGACGATGACGACGTGGACGTAGGGGTGAACGGGCTGGGCGCGGCCGACGACGGTCTCGCCGGCGTCGTCGAGGTCTCCGGCAGCGGTCACCGCGCTGCCCGTGGACGTGGTGTCACGTGTGTGAGTGTCCAGCCGGGACGCCTCGAGCGAGCGGGAGGAGACATCATCGGGCCTCGCGCATCTTCCTGCCGGACCCCTCAGCGAGGCGTCTGCCCGGCAAGCACCCAGCTCGAACCGCCAGCCTGGTCGCGGACCTCGACCCCCGCCGCCGCGAGCCGGTCGCGGATGAGGTCGGCCGTCTCCCAGTCGCGGCCGGCGCGGGCACGAGCCCGCAGCTCGAGGAGCACCATCACGAACGGGTCCAGCATGGCCCGGGGGTCGCGCATCCCGACCTGGGCCCGCTCACCGAGACGGGCGATGAGCGAGCGGAAGGTCGCGTCGGCATTGTCCAGGTCGGGGCTGTCCTCGCCACTCCGGATCCGGCCGGAGATGTCCGACTCCAGGTCCAGGAGCGCCGCCACGGCCGCGCGCGTGTCGCCACGGTCGAGGGCCTCGATGAACGTTCCTTCCTGTTGGGCCACCGCGTCGCGCAGGGGGGCGCTCGATCGCGCCGGCTGGCCCGGTCCGGCGCCCGGGCCGCCATCGACGCGCTCCCGGCCGAGGTCCACCGCCTTGCCCGCGGCGAGCCCGCGCGCGACTTCGGCCAGTCTCTCGACGCGGATCTCGCTGCCGCTCGGGTAGGCGATGCTCCGACCGCCGACCCGGATGGTGATCCCGCCAAGGCCCGTGACGGATGCGGAGCGGCGCTCGAGATCGAGGACCAGGGCCGTGTGACTGTCGACGCCGAGGATGAAGACGCCCTCCGGCAGCATCCGCTCCAGGACCCGCAGGCGGCGCTCGCCCATATAGCAGAAACGGGTGTCGTGATTGCCGCCCTCGGCGTTGTCGTAATGGGGGACGACGGCCGCGCGGAGGCCGGTCGCCGGGGCGAGGAGGTCCAGGCCCTCGAGCCAGCGCGGATCCTCCCCGACCTTGTAGATCTCGTAGACGGGGATCGTCACCGCGCCCAGGGTGAGGGCGGCCGCGCTCGCCATCGTCAGGATGCCGCCGCCCGACAGCGTGCCGGCCAGGGCGCCGGGAATCGGCCCGCCCGCCCAGTGGCGCAGGGCGTAGCTCGGGCTGCCGGGTCCGGCCATGACGTAGCGTGCCTCGCGGATCCGGGCCACCGCACTCGCCAGCGTCACAGGGTCGACGTCGCGCGACCGGTACGAGGCGACCGACACGGGCCGCCCGACGCTCGACGCGAAGAACTCGACCGTGCGGGCGCTGAGCTCGTCGGCGTTCTCCTGGAAGCCGTACGGCGTATCGACGATCGTCGCCGGCGCGGGCTCGCGGCCGAGGCGCTCGAAGAGGGCGCGATGGACCTTGGCCATCGTCGGCGCCGTCTCGCCCGAGCCCATGATCGCCAGGATCCCGCGGCCCTCGGACGGCGGCCGGCTCATGCGAAGAACCCGTTCATGGTCATCGTGTGCATCACGTCCCCGAGCTCGTCCGGGCGCTGAGCATGGATGTCGTGATCACCCGTGAACCAGCGCGCTCGCGCGTTCGGGAGCGCGGCGAGCGCGGCATCCACGTCCCGCCGCTTGCGCTCCGTCCAGTCCGGCTCGCCGGTGTCGGCGGGCACGAGGAGGACCGGGACGCCCACCTCTCCGTAGCGCCGGGACGGGTGGTGCTCCCAGAGCCCGCGCAGGACCGCGATGTGGCGCTCGTAGGTCAGCCACGGGGCGACCGTCCCATCCGGTCGGACCTCGAAGTTGGCGAGCGTGCCCCGGATGCCGGCCTCGGGCCAGTCGCGGTGGGCGGAGCGGACGTAGCTCTCGATCTCGGCCAGGCGCCGGCCGGCGAGGCGGGGCGGGGCGAGGGCACGCCGGCAGGCCTCCCAGTCCGGGAACGCGCGGCTGGGCTCGAGCCAGCCGCCGTCCACGCAGACGATGCCTCGCGTTGCGGCCGGGTGCCGCGCCGCCAGCTCCATGACCACGTTGCCACCCCACGACTGGCCGGCGACCACGGGGCGATCCAGCCCGAGACCGGCGATGAGCGCCGCCACGTCGTCGGCAACCGTGGGCACGTCGTACGGGCCGTCGGGCTTGGACGAGCGGCCGTGGCCGCGAAGGTCGACCGTCACCACCGCGTGGCCGCCTGCCGCGAGGCCCGTGGCAACGCCGTCCCAGAGGCGCGCGTTCGACGCGAGGCCGTGGACGAGCACGAACGGCGGAAGCTCGGGCCGACCCGGCGCCGGCGCCTGCCCGACGTCGACCGATCGCCGTTCGTCCGGGGCCGGCGCCCACCTGTCGACCGCCAGCTCCACCCCGCCGGTCACCGGGATCCGCTCGGTCTGCATCCGCGGATGGTAGCGGGCGCGCCTCAATTCCACGCCAGGGGAGCCGGCGCACGAGGCGCCCGGCCGACGGCAGCGACCGGCGCCTCTGCGATCAGTGAAGGGTCTGGCGAACGGCCTCGACGCGCTCCGCGAAGTAGTAGGCGCAGCCCGCCTTCACGAAGTCGGGTTCGATCTTGAGACCGGCCAACGCCTTCTTCACGGCGGGGGGCGGAATGCCAAGCTCCTTGGCCATCGCCCCGGCGGAGTAGCCCTCGCGGCCGGTCGCGTCCTTGACCATCTCGATCCTCCAGCGTGCGGAACCCCACGGTACTTCACCGGGATCGCGTCATGTCGCCCCGGGTGCGCGCCGGTGGCGACGAGACAGGGCGCGCCGCCCGCCGCCCCCGCCAGGCCGGCAGGTTGGCCGGACGGCGCGTCGGGGGTCCTCGTGGATCCGGGGGTACCCTGCGCGCTGATGGAAGCGCCGCGATATCCGATCCGGATCGGGCGGAAGTCGGGCCCGTTCCTGCGCATCGTCTTCGGGGTCACCCCTGAACGAGCGTGGGCGACGGTGGCCGACGGCCAGGTCACGGCTCGCTTCGGGCGGTTCGAGTTCCGGGTCCCCGTGACCAACGTCACGGGCTGGCGGATCGAGGGGCCGTGGCGCTGGATCACGGCGATCGGAGTGCGGCGCAGCGTCCGGCACGCGGATGTCTCGTTCGCCGGAAGCCCCAGGGGCGGCGTCCGCCTCGACTTCCGGACGCCGGTCCGGTGGGGACGCCTGATGGTCCCGGCGCTCTACGTCGGCGTCGACGACCTCGAGGGCTTCGCCGGCGAGCTGTCGGCATTGGGGATCCCCGGGCGGGACGCGCGCCTGCCCTGAGACCCGCCGGGCGTCGCGTCAACGCGGGGCAGGGTGTGCAGCGTGCCCTCCGCGCCCCCGGTGGTCAGGGGTTCGGAAGCCCATCCAGCGAGACCTGGAACGACTCGGTCGCGTAGGTCCATTCCTTCGGGCCGAACCAGCCCGCGGCAGCCACCGACGCGACGATGTCGACGCGGATGGCGCGGACGCCCGGCGGGAGGAGCACCGTCTGGAGCAGCGCCTGGTAGCCGTTGAGGGCGCGGTCCTGCGCGTAGAGCTGCCAGCGGGCCCCGCCTGACGCGTCCGGGCCCGCAATCACCTTCGGGACCGACATGGTGAAGTCGATCTGGAGCGTCGCCGTCTCATTGATGCTGCCGCCGACCGTCGCGGCATTGAGCGTCACGCCCGGGACCTGCTGGATCGCGGCGATCGCGACGGGTGGCACCTTCAGCTCGCCGCCGAGCCCGATGCTGAGCCCGGCCGTCGCATCCACCTTGAGGACGTCGAGCAGCTCGCTCGTCGGGGCCAGGTCCACCGTCGTCGCGTCCACGTCGAACAAAGAGCTCGCGTAGTTGATCCCCCACACGCGCGGCGGCTTGCCGGGTGCCGGGAAGGCCGTGACGGCGTGCGACAGGAGGATCGGCGTCCGCGGCCCGAGCGTCGCGAGAACCATCGGGTCGGGCTGCTTGCCGGTCAGCTTCCAGAGGGCCAGGAGGTCGACCGCCCGCGGCGCGGGGATGCCGAGGTCGAACGGCGCCGCGCTCGTGTCACCGCCGCGGTCCCCCGTCAGCTCCCGGTCGCCGTCGGCAGCCAAAGAGGTGGCCATCTCGGTCAGCGTCGGGTCGTCGAAGTCATGTCCCTCGCCCGTCGCGCTGAGCCGGCGGAAGACCCTCGCGCCGGGGTCGGTGTCGGTCATCGGTCGGTCTCCTTCAGGGCTTCGCGCCGGGCGCGGCGAGGGGATCGCCTGTCCCGGAGGTGCCTGGCGCTGGCGGATTGCTCGCGACCCCGGCGGCCGGGATCGTGATGTGCACGTTCGGCTGGCAGTGGAGCGTGTAGGCGAGCCAGCTCGGGTGGCCCCGGTACTTCTCGTCCGGCTCGTCGTAGAACTGGCGACGGATCGCCTGGAGGGCCTCGCCGACGGACGCCCCGTCGCGCAGCGCGCCGTAGAAGAGGAGCGCCGCCTTGCGCGCGACCGTGTCGTTGACCGCCCAGTACGGCCCGACGAAGCCGGAGAATCCGACGTCGGTGAACGCCTCGGCCCAGCCGCCGATCCGCGTGAGCGACCAGCCCTCCTCGCCAACTTCGCAGGCGTTGAGGAACACGAGGGGCCGCGAGGCCCGGCCGAGGTTCGCCCGGTAGATGTCCTCCGGGACCAGCGACTGGTCGGCGAGCTTGATCACCGTGTCGGTGTCGGCTTCGGGGTCGAAATCGCCGTGCCCCGCGAAATGGATGAGCTGCACGCCCCGCGTCGACTCCAGGAGCTCGGTCACGGCGGCGAGCTCGCCGGCGATCCGCGTGGCCCCGAACGTCGCGACCAGCGCGTCGGCCTCCTCCTGCGCGCCGGGCAGCGGCGGAGCGCCCGACACTTCGGTGTACACGGGTGCGATGACGGAGAACCCCGAGACCACGAGCGGATCCGGGAAGCGGACGGCCTGCTTCCAGCGGGCCATGCTGAACGAGATGCCGAGGAAGTCGGCCTGCTCCCCGCTCTCCTTCTGGGGGCGGACCAGCTCCCACGGGATGTACGGCTCCTGCGAGTAGATGGCGATGGACCAGTCGTGCCCGTGGAGCTCGTCCCAGTAGAAGCGCTGGAAGTCGGGCGGCAGGTCCCGCCAGAGCGCGAGTCCCAAGCTCTCTGCCCGGTTGAACCGCATCCTGTCCGTCGCTCCGTCGCGCACGCTCTTGAAGCCCGCGAGGCGGTCCTGGGCGTACTTCCAGGCGTTGATCGTCACGTTCATCGTGCCCAGCGGCCGGTTGACGAACTCGCCCTTCTGGCTCACGAACATCTCGAAGGGCCCCTCGCCCTTCGGGTTGCCGCGGTCCATGATCACCAGCACGAAGTCGGGATCCTCGGCCCCGTCCAGGTTCAGGCTGATCGACGCCCGGAGCGGCTGGAAGGCCGGGTCGATCGTGGTCACGAGGGCCACCTGGGCGACGGGCAGGCTGTCGCGGTAGACGGTCAGGTAGATCGTCGTCTCGCGCTTCTCGGTGACATCGTGCGCCGTCAGCGCGAACGTCCGGGAGACGCTCCTCGACGCGTCATCCAGGTTGATCGTGATGGCCTGCCAGGTGAGATCCTCGTCGCCGACCCGGATGTCGAAGTCCTGGGCGTAGACGCCGACGCGAAGGTCCAGCGTCCGCTGCTCTGCCGGCACGACGAGCGCCACGTCGGCCGCGCGAGCGAAGGCGGCCGCGGCGCCGATGGCGAAGAGCAGGTCGTGGGTGCTGCCGGGCAGGACCACGGGCGGGAAGTCTGCCGACGCGACCCGCTCGACGGTCTTCGTCGCGGGGGCGGTGGCGGTCCCCGGGACGGCCAGCGCTTCGTCGCTACCGCGCACCAGGACGGGTGCCGGGGCGCCGCCGGAGCCGCCGGGCGAGGCGGCCAGGCCCCCGCGGTCTCCGCCCGCGGCCACGGGCGGCGGCGCGGCGACAGCCTCTATCGGCGGTTCGACCTGCAGCGGCGGCATTGCCCTGGTCGGCCGCGGCGGCTCGGCCTGGACCGGACGCGCGAACTGCCGCGGAGGCGTCCCATGCAAGTTCGGCGGCGGCGGCTCGGCCTGGACCGGACGAGTGGCCGGCGGCGGCGGCATCGCCCTGGTCGGCCGCGGCGGCTCGGCCTGGACCGGGCGCGCGGCCTGCGGCGGCATCGCCCTGGTCGGCTGCGGTGCCGGCGCGCCCGCCGACGGGGTCGCAACGGGACCGCCCGTCCGCGGGATCGATCGGGCGGGTACGGCCGGCGGCGGCGGCGCTACGACGGGCGCGGCAAGAACCGGCTCGAGCATCTCGCGGACTGCGCGGCCCAGTGCCATCGAGCTGAGGTAGACGATCGGGTCGTGGCCCTCACCGGGCGAGAGCAAGGACGGCTCCCGACCCTCGGCCCCCACGTCCTTCACATGCCGCGTGCCGACGCCCGGGAACAGGGGCGCCAGGGAAGGGACGACGGTCGCGAAGTCCTCCGCATTGAAGACATTGGTCCAGGCGGCGAGACCTGCCGGGAACGGCGTTCCGGGGTGAAGGTCATCCACGTGCCGATGAAGGCTCTTCATGCCGAGCGGGGAGCCGAACGTCACGAGTCCGGCGACCCCGAGCGGTCGCGCCCCGCGCGTCGCGAGGAGGTCATAGGCCACGATGCTTCCCATGCTGTGGCCGAGGAGGAGCACCGGCTCAGCGTCCGCCTGGCAGACCTGGGCCACCCGCTCGAGCACCGTCGCCCGCAGGTCCGCGTCCCGGAAGTACTCGTCCAGGTCACCCATGAACTGCGTGAGCAGCACTTCCCCGACACCGAACACGTCGTCGAGCGCGCGGACCACCTGTCCCAGGCGCTGCCACTCGATCCGCTCGGCGTCCGGGCGCGGTCCGAGGAGCTCGGCGCCGATCGCCGCCTGGATGGCGGTCGGCGGCGCCCTCAGGGCGTCAGGCTCGACGCCACCGCCGCGCTCGTCGTCGGCCGGCTCGCGGCGGTCGGGCCTCCAGAGGTCGCCGTAGAACGCGAACCGCACGTCGAGGTCGTCCGGCCGCGCGTAGCCGGCCGAGCGGAGACCGTGGCGGAGGGCATCCGCCCACGCACGACCCATCGTCTCGGGAATCTGGAATGCCTGGTCGCGTCCGTGCGTGACGACGATGCGCATCGCTGCCCCCATCCCTCGACCGCGCGACATCCGTCGCGCATCCTCGCCGCCCTGCCGGCGGCGCATCGACCCCGTCGACCTCTGCGCACGACAACGCTAAGGCGCGCATCGCGGTGCGGTCAAGAAGACGATGGGCTACCCGCGAGACGGCCCGTTGAAGCCCGCTCGCCATCCCACCCGTCTCGGGTCGAGCACGGCGGCCGGTCGGCCGTCGCCGTTCACTTCTGCGTGGCAGTCGCTCCGGCCTACGGCTGCTCGTGGCGGGGATCACCACGGCGCCCTGTCGTCGGCCGACCCCGCCTCCCGCAGCTGGGCCGGATCCTCCAGGTCCTCGTCTCCGTGCACGCGCGCCCATCGCAGGACCCGCTCGGCGGTCGTCCCCTGGACGATGAGCGTGAAGAGGACGATCCCGAACACGATCCCCTGGAGGAGCTCGCGGTCGGGCGTGCCCTCGGGGATCGACAGCGCGAGCGCCGTCGCGACGGCACCGCGCAGCCCGGTCCAGTTCATGACGTGGAGCCAGGACAGCGGCAGCGAGCGGCCGAGCCCGGCCCGGTGCCCCAGCCGGGCCGTGCCGCCCAGCAGGCCGTACACGACGATGGCACGCCCCACCAGCACCGCGACGACGCCCCAGGCAATGGAGAAGGCGGCCGCGGTCAGCGCACTCAGCGGGATCGCGAAGCCGATGAGCAGGAACGCGGCACCGGTCAGGACGAACGCAAGGAACTCCCAGACGACGTCGATCGCCTCTTCGGCTCGCCGGCTCATGCCCGCGCGGCGGCCATAGGTGCCGACGACGATCCCGGCAACGACGCTTGCGATGATCCCCGACTCGTTCAGCAGGTCCGCGACGAGGTAGGTCCCGTAGGCGGCCAGCAACGTGAGCGTGAGCTCGATGAGGTGGTCGTTCGTGGCCTTCAGCGTCCGCGACACCAGGAAGCCTGCGACCGCGCCGATGACGATGCTGCCGATCAGGCCCACCGCGAACTGCAGGATGTCCTCCTCGATCGTGGGCGGGCGGCTGCCGAGCGCCGCGAGCGCAACGACGAAGGTGAGGGCCGCCGTCCCGTCGTTGAAGAGGCTCTCCGCATCGACGAGGGTGACCAGCCGTCTGGGAGCGTTGAGCCGCCGCATCGTGCTGACCACGGCGACGGGATCGGTCGCCGACACGATCGCCCCGACCAGGAACGCCTCGTTGACGGGCAGGCCCGTGGCAGCGTTCAGGACAAAGGCGACCGCCGCCGCAGTGACGAGGACACCGGGCACCGCGAGGAGTGCGACGCCGCCGAACGACCGCCGGAGCTCGTCGCCGTCGAGCCGATATGCGGCTTCGAAGACCAGGCCCGGCAGGAGGACCGTGACGGCGAGCTCCGGCGAGAGCTGGATGCCCTCGCGGATCGGGAGTGCCGAGACGACGAGCCCCACCACGACGAGCACGACGGTGTACGGGAGTCGCAGCCTCCCCGAGACGAACGCGACGAGCGGCAATGCGACGAGGAACGCGACGAACAGGACGAGGACCGTCTGCTGCGCGCTCCCGGACATTGCCACATCCTAGGTGACGAGGGCCGCTCGGCCGCGGACTTTCCTGGCGGAGGTCCCTGGCGCTGCGGGCCGCCGACTGCGCCGAGCGCGCGCTCCCGGGCTTCGGAGGGCGAAGACCCGGGCGACAACCGACACCGGACCGCTGGTCGCCACACGCGGTTCGACCCGCACGCTGGACACCAACGCTGGAAGACGACCCTTGACAGGTGACCAGAAGGTCACATATAGTCCCGGGCATGGACGAGGTGTTCAGGGCGCTCGCCGACCCAACCCGCCGGAGCCTTCTCGACGAGCTGTTCGAGGAGGATGGGCAGACCCTGGGAGCGCTCGTGCAGCGCCTGCCGATGACCCGCTTCGGCGTCATGAAGCACCTGAGGGTGCTCGAGGAGGCCGGCCTCGTGGTGACCAGGCGTCGTGGCCGCGAGAAGCTGCACTTCCTGAATCCCGTCCCGATCCGGCTCGTCCACGACCGGTGGGTGAGCAAGTACGCAGAGCCGTGGGCCGCAACCCTGAGCGGACTCAAGCACGAACTGGAGGACCAGGCGATGGAGAAGGTGTTCGAGATCTACATCAAGACGACCCCGGAACGCCTGTGGGAGGCGATCATCGACCCCGAGATGCGCAGCAAGTACAACTTCGGCGTCCGCATCGAGTCCGACTGGTCCGCCGGATCGCGCTACGTGGCCGGCTCCCCGTCTGCGCCGCGCTCCATCTCGGAAGGCGTGAACCTGGAGGTCGACCCGCCGCGCCGGCTCGTCCAGAGCTTCAACGCGCTGTGGGGCGAGGACGTCAGGGCCGAAGGGACCTCGAGGGTCACCTGGGAGATCGAGCCGATCGGCGACTCGTGCCGCCTGACCGTCACCCACGACCAGCTGCGCGAAGGCGCGAACGAGGAGCTCTACGGCGGATGGATGATGATCCTCTCCGGCCTGAAGACGCTGCTGGAGACCGGGGAGCTGCTCACGACACCCGGCTCGCTGATGTACTCGCAGGGCCCGCGATCGGAAGGCTGAGCAGGCAATCTCGGGCCGGCGCCCGGAGCGCTCCGTCCGGCCGCCGGGGACGCGGCAGCCGAGGGCGCCTCGCGGCCGCCGGGCGATGCGGGCCAGCTTGGGGCTACCCATTCCAGGGCTGCGAGCGCACAATTCGTCGATCGGGTGGGAGGCACGGGAGTCCCGACTCCTACCGGCGCGGCGTCCCCATGCGGTCGCCCAGATCGTCGCGCCCGGGCCAATGGCGAGACCGACCCGCCCGAAGGGTGCGTTCGAGCGCCGAGAGGGGGGTTCCCATGCGTCCCACGGGATTCCACGGCCAGCTCATCGGCCCCGATGACGCGGGGTACGACGCGGCACGACAGGTCTACAACGGGATGATCCACAGGCGGCCCCGCCTGATCGCCAGGTGCGCCGACGTGGCCGACGTCGTGACCGCGGTCGAATTCGCACGCGCGGGCGGGATCGCCGTCGCCGTGCGCGGCGGCGGCCACAACGCCGGCGGCCTCGGGATCGTCGACGACGGACTGGTCGTCGACCTGTCCGGGCTGGACTCCGTGGACGTCGATCCGGTCGCCCGCACCGCGCGCGTCGGCGGCGGAGCGACCTGGGGACAGGTGGACCGGGCGACGGCCGAGTTCGGCCTGGCGACGCCGTCCGGGACCATCGCGTCGACGGGCGTGGCCGGACTGACGCTGGGAGGCGGGATCGGCCACCTCACCCGCCACTTCGGCCTCACCATCGACAACCTCCTGGCAGCCGACATGGTCCTCGCGGACGGCAGCACGGTGACCGCGGACAGCCAGACCAACCCCGACCTCTTCTGGGCGATCCGTGGTGGCGGCGGCAACTTCGGGATCGTCACCTCGTTCCTCTTCCGGCTGCACCCGGTGAGCACCGTCTACGCCGGGCCGACGCTCTATCCCCTCGAGATGGCGCGCGACGTCATGCGCTTCTGGAACACGTTCATCGATGATGCGCCCGAGGATCTGAGCGCGTTCTTCGCCTGGCTCACCGTGCCGCCGGGCCCGCCGTTCCCCGAGGAGCTTCACCTCAGGAAGATGTGCGCGCTGGTGTGGTGCTATTCGGGACCCGCGGACGGGGCCGAGGCAGCGCTGGCCCCGGTCCGGGCGTTCGGGCCGCCCGCCCTCGACGGAATCGCGCCGATGCCGTTCCCCGCCTGGCAGAGCGCCTTCGATCCGCTCTATCCCGCCGGCGACCAGTGGTACTGGCGCGCCGACTTCATCAACGACCTGACCGACGAGGCGATCGAGCGCCACGTCGAGCACGGCAGCCAGCTGCCGACCATGAAGTCGACGTCGCACATCTACCCCGTCAACGGCGCGGCATCTCGTCCCGCCAACGACGCGACGGCGTGGGCCTATCGGGATGCCAAGTACGCCCAGGTGATCGCCGGCGTCGATCCCGATCCGGCCAACGTGGACCTGCTCAGGCGCTGGGCGGTCGCCTACTGGGACGCGGTGCACCCGTATTCCGCCGGCGGTGCGTACGTGAACTTCATGATGGAGGAGGGCCAGGAACGGGTCCGTGCCACGTACCGGGGCAACTACGAACGGCTGTCCCAGGTGAAGAAGCGATACGACCCGGCGAACCTCTTCCACGTGAACCAGAACATCCTGCCCGCCTAGTCGAGGCGGACCGGCGAGCCTCGGCACAGCACGGGCGAAGGAGCCGGACCTCGATCGCGGTCTGTCGCCGATGGGGGATCGCTCCACGAGTGAGCGGGCGCAAGGCTGACCGGGGCCGATTGGGGCGCGCGGCGAGGCTGGGGTATCGTTTCGCGACCTGCCGAGGGGGGCTGCAGATGGCGAGGGTGTCGGCGCACGCGGTCGCTGCATGACGACCTACGCGGAGTTTCGCCTGCGCATCGAGCGGGGAGCGACCCCGGGGTCCTACCGAGTCGCGGCCAGCGGGCTCGGGGGTGAGGCGCCCGGCACGTTCGCCGCGCCGTTCACCGCGACGGAGCTCGAGAACTTCGTCCTGAAGGTCGGACGAACTCGCCGCGGCGTCCGTCGCATCGAGTCGCCCGAGATGGGGCTTGCGCGAGCATTCGGCGGCCGGCTGTTCTCGGCCCTCATCTCGGGCAAGGTCGACGAGCTCTATCGCACATGCCTCGGCGAGGCCCGGACCGCGGGGCAGGGGCTGCGGGTCACCCTGTCGCTGAGCGAGGTGCCCGAGCTGGGTGGGATCCCATGGGAGTACCTCTTCGACGAGCCCGACTTCCTGTCGATCTCGACATGGACCCCTGTTGTCCGCTACCTCGACGTCCCGAAGCCCCGCCGGCCGCTCCAGGTGGAGCTCCCGCTCCGGATCCTTGGCATCGTCAGCGCACCTTCCGACGCCGGGCAGCTCGACGCGGGACTGGAGCGGACCCGGCTGGAGGAGGCGCTCCGCCCCGTGATCGATGCGAAGGCCGTCTCCGTCGACTGGCTCGAGGAGGCCAGCCTGCTGGCCCTGGCCCGCACGCTCAGGTCCGACGAGTACCACATCATCCACTACATCGGCCACGGCGGATTCGACGACGCGAGCGGCGAGGGAGCACTCCTCTTCGAGGACGAGGCCGGTCGGGGCCGGCCGGTGAGCGGGGACCAGATCGCGACCATCCTCCACGACAAGGTGTCGCTGCGACTCGTCCTGCTCAACTCGTGCGAGGGCGCCCGCAACTCGGTGGACGACCCGTTCTCCGGGGTCGCCACGAGCCTGGTCCAGCGCGAGATCCCCGCGGTGATCGGGATGCAGTTCGAGATCACGGACCGTGCGGCGGTCCTCTTCGCGGGGGAGTTCTACTCGATGCTGGCCGAGGGTCGGCCCGTCAATTCGGCGGTTGCGGAGGCGCGCCTTGCCATCTACGCCGACCAGAACGACGTCGAGTGGGGAACGCCCGTCCTGTTCATGCGGGTGGCCGACGGCCAGCTCTTCGACGTGGCGAACGCCGCCGCGATCCCGCGGCGCGACCCGCAGGACCTGCCGCCCAAGGTGGCGTCGAGCCCAGACCCGGTCCCGGCGGGAGCCGCCGCCGCTGCGGCCGCGACCGTCCCGGCCGACACCAGCCAGCCCGACGGCCAGCTCCAGGTGACCGACGCGCAGCCCGGCGCCCTCCCCGGGACCTCGCCGCCCGAAGGTGTCCTTCCCGTGGCTGCGGTCGCCGCGGGCGCGGCCGCCAGCATGACCGAGGAGGGCGTCCCCATCCCGGCCCTGCCACCCGCGGGCGGCTCTGCCGAGGCGGCGCTCCCCGGGCCGAAGGAGGCCGAGGACGCGCTCCCCGGGCCTGCCCTCGCGGGGACCACCGCGGCCGCCGGGTTGGATCGGCTGGGCGCAGCCGGGGCGGATGGCGACGAGGATCGACAGCCAATTCAGACCACTCGGGCGCCCGAACCGGCGCCGGCGATCGGCCCACTGACCATGCGGGCGCCCGAACCGGCGCCGGCGGCCCGCCCGCTCCCAGGGCAGGCGTCACCCCTGCCTGCGCGATTCCGATGGCGGCGCATCGTCCTGGGCCTCGCGGCCGTCGTCGTCCTGCTCATCATCGGGCGTGCCGTCCTTCCGACGGACACGGGCGCCTCGATCGCCGTCTCCGCGGCGAGCACCTTGCCGGGCAGGGCCGTCCTGGTGACCGGGACGGGCTTCACCCGCGGTGAGGATGTCGACCTCTCCCTCGACGCGAACCCGGCCGGGACGGTGGTTGCCGCCGCCGATGGCTCGATCCGGGCGGCGCTCGAGATCGGGGATCGGACGCGCGTCGAGGTGGCGGCGGTCGGCCGCACGTCCGGCAGGGAGGCCCGGAGCGACTACTCGCCGACGACCGCCGCGTCGAGCGGCAGCAGTCCCCGATCAGTCGCCCCCGGTTCGACAGCCCCCGGGTCCGCGGCTCCCGGTTCGGCCGCCCCCGCGCCGGCTGCGCCCGTCTCGCCCGGCATCCTCTTCTACAGCAACCTGGAGCCCGGGTCCAACCAGACCGACAACGAGCTGTATCTTCTCGACCCGGCTTCGGGGAAGACCACGCAGCTCACGCACAACGGCGTCGACGACACCTTCCCGACCTGGTCGCCTGATTACCGGCAGATCGCCTTCACCCGCAAGGTGAACGGGACGCGCGACATCTACATTCGCGAAGCCGACGGCTCCGAGCGGCCGCTGACGAGTGGACGGGCCGACGACTACTTCCCGGCCTGGTCGAAGGATGGCTGGATCGCCTTCGTCCGAACCGTCCCGCCGAGCAAAGATTCGGCCATCTGGGTGATCCGGAGCGATGGATCCGGCGCGCACGAGGTCGTCCACGGATACCGGCTCCGGTCGCCGGCCTGGTCGCCGGACGGGACGATGCTGGCCCTCACCGCGAACCTCGATCCGAAAGGCACCTCCGGCTACGACGTCGCGATCGTCCGGCCGGATGGCAGCGGGTACGAGCGGCTGACGACCAGCCCCGCCTCCGAGCGAAACCCCGCCTGGTCCCCGGACCAGCGAACGATCGCCTTCGTCCGGGGTGACGGCATCGACGACGCCAGCAACGACGTGTACCTGCTCGACGTGGCGACGAAGAGGGTCACGAGACGGCTGACCCACAACGCGGTCCAGGACGGCAATCCGGTCTGGTCGCCCGACGGCAGGCAGATCGCCTTCTACCGGGCGAGCACGGGCGACGGGTACCATCTGTGGGTGGTCAACGCCGACGGGACGGGTGCGCGCGACCTGATGCCCACCCGGGGTGGCAGGAACCTCGACCCGAACTGGCGGTGAGCCGCCGGAGGCTCGGCCGAGCGCGGCTTCGAGACGGGGATCCCCGGCGTGGCCGGGGCGGGGATGATCCGTGAGGAGGGCGGGTGCCGAGGAAGGAAGCCCGACGAGAGGAAGGATTCGCATGGACCTCCGCCAGCTCCAGCAGCCGATCAAGGAGCGCTACGGCGCCGACCCATCCGCGGCCAGGATCACCCTGCGAGCGACCGGGAGCAGCGGGGACGGGGCGATGAGCTGCTCGGTCGACATCGGCCGGGCCGTTTACGCGGCAGGGGCGCACGCGGGCGTGGGCGGAACCGGGATGTCCGCGTGCTCCGGCGACCTGGTGCTCGGAGCCCTCGCCGCCTGTGCCCAGCTGACATGCCAGATGGTCGCCACGAACATGGGTCTCGATGGCGTCACGGTGGGCGTGACGGTGGAGGGCGACCTCGACCTCCGGGGCACGCTCGGGACCCCGGGAGTGCCGGTCGGCTTCGAGGCGATCCGGGTCCGGTTCAGCCTCGCCGGCGACGACGTCCCCGACGAGCGCCTGGCGAAGCTCATGGAACGCACGGAACGCTACTGCGTGGTGCTCCAGACGCTCCTGGCTCCTCCGGCGGTCGAGACGCGCTGGGAGCGGCGCACGGCCACCCCGTCGTGAGCGGCCTGTCCGGGCAGACCGTCGTCGACGCCGGCCCTCAGACCTGACCGATGCCGGCGCCGCTCGGCAAGACGCCGACCAGGAAGATGCCGAACATCCAGGTGTTCGGCGTCGAGGACTCGCAGGCGACCCGCGCGGCGGTCCGCTTCTTCCGGGAGCGACGGATCGTCGTCCGCTATGTCGACCTGCGCAGACAGCCGATTGCCCGAGCGGAGCTTCGCCGGTTCGTCGATCGGCTGGGCCCGACCGCGCTGCGGGACGTTGACGGCCGCGCCGAGCGGGATGGCGGGCAGGTCCCGCTCCCGACGGAGGCGGCCGGACTTGTCACGCTGCTCCTCTCCGAGCCGTCCCTCCTGCGCCTCCCGCTGGTGCGATTCGGGGACGACGTCACCGCGGGCAGATCCGAGGCGACGTGGATCGCCTGGCTGGCTCGCTCAAAGTAGCTGGCCGTCGCGCCATCGCCGCGCGGCCGATCGTCTAGAGACCGCGGGCCAGGGCGGCGATACCGCGCCGGAAGGCCTCCTCCACGTCTCCCCCGAGGCGGAAGGCGCCCGCCGATTCCATGCTCGTGAAGCCGTAGACGAATGCCGTCAGGACGCGTGCCGCGGCGAGCGCGTCGTCCGGGCCGGCCAGCTCCGCGGCGACGTCGATCACCGGCTGCGCGGCTCGCGCGGCGGCCTCGACCGGGGGCCGCGAGCCTGGACCGAGGTCCGTGAACAGGATCGCCGCGGCTCGCGGGGTGCGTCGGGCAAACGCCCGATACGCGTCCGCGAGCGCCGCCAACCGGGCCGTCGGGTCACCGCCTGGGCCCGTTCCCGCCTCGGCGAGGATGCCTCCCAGCTCGTCGGCCGCGTCGGTCGCGATCGCCTCGAGGAGCTGCGGGCGATCCCGGACGTGCTTGTAGAGGGACGGCGGCTTCACTCCGACCCGGACCGCGACGGTCGCCATCGTGACGGCGTCGAGCCCGCCCTCGTCGAGGAGCGCGCGACCCGCAGCCACGATCGCGGCTCGCGACGTGCGCGCCCGCGCGGGGCTCATCGCCCCAGCCGCCCGAGGTGGGTGTCCTTGAATGCCGAAGGGTACTTGAGCCCGTAGCCCGCGAAGCGGTCCATGCCGACGTGAGCGACGAGGATCGCGCCGGCCAGGACCAGTGGGGTCGTCGCGAGCGCCAGGCCCGCGCCCAGGACCAGCAGGCCGATCGCCCAGTTGTGGGCCAGGTTGTACCCGATCGCTCCCAGCCTGGGGCCGACGAGGTAGCCCGCCATCGACACGTCCACCGCGAACAGGAGTGGGACCAGCCACAGGAGCTGGCCGCCAGCCTGGAGGTAGATCGCCGCCCCCGTGGCGAGCGCCGCGACGCCCTCGATCCGGAGCCACGTCCGCGGCGCCCCGGTCACCGCGCCTACCGTCGTGCCCCGGCTCGCGGGTGATGTCGTTGCCAGCATGTCTCGGTCTCCATGGTCGTGATCGACGATGGCTACGATACGTCGCCATGATAGCTACTGTCAATAGCCATGACGTGCCGCCGGGCGCGAGAAATGCCCGCGTCCCCCATCATGTCGGGTCTCGCGAGGACGCCAGGTGGAGGGGCCAGACGGTGGTGACGCAGGAGCCGAGGGCCGGCGAGCAGCCCATGGGAAGCGGCACGGGCCGGCACGTCGGCATCGGCGAGCACGCCGGCACGGGCGAGCACGTCGGCCCCGATCCGGCGATCGTCGACGGCCTGTCCGAGTCGCTGTCGGTGGTCCTTCCCGGCCTCGAGCGCTTCCTGCGCTTCGAAGGCTCCGACCCGGCAACGCGGCGCTCGTCCTGGCAGCCGGTGCTGGACCAGCCGCTGCCGGCAGCCGGCATGGGCCCTGAGCGGACGCTGGCGCTTCTTCGCGACGAGGTCGTGGCGAACGGGCTGCGCGTGGGGCATCCCGGATTCAGTGGCTGGGTAACCACGGCCCCCACGACCATCGGTGCGGTCGCCGACCTGGTCCAGGCGATCGCGTCGCCACAGAAGTGGTGGGCGACGCCCGCCAACCTGATCGACGCCGTGGCGATGCGCTGGCTCATCGAGCTGCTCGGCTTTCCCGCGGGCTTCGTGGGGACCTTCACGGCGGGCGGCTCGACCGCCAACCTCCTGGGGATCGGTGCGGCGAGGCAGGCCGCCGGCGAGCGGCTGGGGCTGCGGCCGTCCCTCGACGGGCTCGGGGGCCTGCCGGAGCCGCGTGTCTACGCCGGCACGGAGACGCATCACGTCGTGGGTCGCGCGCTGGGCGTCCTGGGGATGGGCCGCCGGAACCTGCGCTCCATCCCGACCGACGCGGACGGGCAGATCGACCTGGACCTCCTGCAGCGCGCCCTCGACGAGGACGCGGCGGCCGGGTGCACGCCGGTGGCGATCGTCGGCTGCGCCGGCGACGTGAACACGGGCGTCGTGGACCCGCTGGCGGAGCTCTCGCGGATCGCTCGCGAGCGCGGCACGTGGCTCCACGTCGACGGGGCGTACGGCGGCTTCGGCCTCCTGGATGCGCGCGTGCGCGACCTCTACGGGGACGTGGCGACGTACGACTCCTTCGCCGTGGATCCCCACAAGTGGATGGCGGCGCCGGTGGGCACGGGGGCCGTGATCGTCCGCGACGAGGGCGTCCTCGGCCGCGCCTTCACCATCGAGACCGGCGACTACGACCGCGAGCGGACGACCCGACCCGGAACGGGCGACACCGGCTCGCCCTTCGACGAGCTGGGCCACGGGACGCCCGACTGGGGCCTGGACTTCTCGACGCCGGCCCGCGGCCTCGCCGTCTGGGCGACCCTCGCCGAGATCGGCGCCGACGGGATGCGCGCCCGCGTCGCCCGGCACCTGGACTGCGCCCGGCGGGTCGCCGATCGCGCCCGCGCGAGCGACGAGCTGGAGCTGCTCCGCGAACCCATCCTCTCCATCTGCTGCTTCCGCTACCGGCCGGCGGGCGAGACAGACGAGGCCCGCCTGGACGCCCTGAACGACGAGATCCTGCACGCCGTCCGGGCGCGCGGCCGCTGCATCCCGTCCGCGACGCGGGTCGCCGGGCGCTTCGCGATCCGGCCCTGCTTCATCAACCCGCGCTCGACGCTCGACGACGCCGACGCCCTGGTCGACGAGGTGCTGGCGGCTGGGCGACAGGCATCCCGGTCCTGACGGATGGCTGCGCCGGTCGAGGACTTCGAGCCGATCGCCGCGCGCTATCCGGTGTTCCGGCTCGAGCACTGAGTCTCGCGGTCCGCGCGTCCGCGCTCGCGTCTCGCTCGGCTGATCGGCCCCTCCGCTCGCGACGGTGAAGCCCGCCGTCGCGATGCCGGCCCTGGTGGCCGGCGCCCTCGTCCGTGTTCCCGCCGAGGCCGGGCCGCGCAGGCGTCCCGGGCTGATCGCGGATCCTGCCCGAAGTGGCGTATCGTGCGGCTCCATTCGGCCGAAGCCTCGGAGACCGCCATGGGCGCACTCTCGCCGGTTCACGTGATCCTCATCCTCGCCGTCGCGCTCCTCGTGATCGGCCCGGGAAAGCTGCCCGAGACCGGCGCGGCAATCGGCCGGGCGATGCGCGACTTCCGTCGGGCCATGGACGGCACGGACGAGGCGGCGCCGGTGCCCACCGCTTCGCCGGTCGCTCCGTCCGAGGCGGTGGCCGACCAGGCCGCGTCGGACGGCACCTCGGCCACGGACGCGGGCTCGACCGGCTCGGTCTGACCAGAGCGCACGCCTTCCCGGCTCGCCCACCGAGATCAGGATCGATCGCGCGAGCCCGGCCCGCCCGGCATGACACCCACCCGGTGGTGGGCGCATGGCCGGCCCCGGCCCCTGCGCGGACGTCGACTCAGTCCCGGGCGTCGAGGAGCAGGGTGTCGAGCCCGCGCGTCAGCCCGACGCGCCCGAGCACCAGGCGAACCGCGAGGAGCGTTCCGGACACGTACGGCGCGGCCGACAGGCCGGCATCGTGACGGATCGTCAACCGCTCGTCGGGGAGGCCGAAGATGACCTCCGTGGAGACCGAGAAGCTCGGTAGCCGGATGGAGTGCACGGGGACGCCGGCGACCGACGCTCCCCGCGCCTCCCGGAGACCGTCGGTCTCGTCGAGGGGGCGACCGAGGACCGGCGGCCGGACCTGGGCCAGTCGTTCCGCAAGCTCCCGCGACGTCCCGCTCGGCGCGTCCGGCTTCGTGGCGCTGGAGTAGTCGATGATCTCCGCCTGCGGCAGGTGGCGGGCCACGAGCAGCGCGGCCGCCTGCGCCATCGCCGCCGTCAGCGAGAAGTTGCCCGAGGAGATCACGCCGACGCCGTGCTCCCGGGCGGCCGCGTCGATCTCCGCGTAGTCGGCCGCGGTCGGGCCGGAGGAGCCGATCACGACCGCGACGCCGCGCTCGATCGCCGCCATCGTGTTCGCCTTGGCGGCCGTGTGCGAGGTGTACTCGACCAGGACGTCGACCCCCTCGAGCGCTTCGTCGACGGTCGCGTAGACGGGAACGTCCAGCGCGTCCCGACCCAGCGCCGTGCCGAGGTCCATTCCGGCGGCGAGCGTGCGACCGCCGAACGCAGGGCCAGGTCATCTGCCTCGAGAACGGCGTCGACCAGGGCGCGTCCGGCCCAGCCGGTGGCGCCTGCGATGCAGAGATGGATCATGCCCGTGGACTCACCGGTCACGCCCGCCATCTCCTGGTTGTGCGCCCTGGCCGGCAGACCCGCCAGGACCCGCTCGAGGCCGATGGTCACGGACCGTCGCAGCGCGTCGGCCAACGGTAACCCGCCTGCCGGCGGCTGGTCGGCGGCCGGCGAACAGGTCGCGCCGATCCGCGATGCGCGCGTCCCATCGCATCCACGTCGCGCCCGAGAGGGACGGAGATGTCCGCTTCCCGCGAGCGCATGCGCGTGCGCGAGAGCATGCTGGACCTGCCATTCGGGGTAGGGGGAGGCTCATGAAGTCCGGTCGCGCGGTGCCCTGGCAGGCGTCGTTCCTCGCGCTTGGCGTGATCTGGGGTTGCTCGTTCCTCTTCATCAAGCTCGGGCTGCAGTCGCTCACGCCCGTCCAGGTCGCCTTCGGGCGGCTGGCGGTCGGGGCGGTCACGCTGCTCGCAATCGCTCGGCTCACCCGAACGTCACTCCCGGCCGCGGCCCGGACCTGGCGTCACCTGTGCGTGACGGCCCTGCTCTTCTGCAGCATCCCTTTCACGCTCTTCGCCTTCGGGGAGACCCATGTCTCCTCGATCATGGCCGGGATCATCAACGCGGCGACGCCGCTCACCACCCTGGCGGTCACGCTGCTCGCCTTCCCCGAGGAGCGCCCGACGCGCGAGCGGATCGTCGGACTCATGGTCGGCTTCGCGGGCGTCCTCGTCGTCCTCGCCGTCTGGCAGGGTTTCGAGGGCGGCGAGCTGGCCGGAATCCTCGCCTGCGTCGCCGCGATCTGCTGCTACGGCCTGGCGTTTCCCTATACCCGACGCCACCTCGCGGCCACCGGCGACGGGCCGATCGCGCTCGCGACCGGCCAGGTCCTCCTCGGTGCCGCATTCCTCGTGCCGGTCGTCATCCTGGAGTCCGTTCTCGGGGGCGGGCGGATCGTCACGCCGGTGGCGTTCGACACGATCGCGGGGATGCTGGCCCTGGGTGCGCTCGGTTCGGGCGTTGCCTACATCCTGAACACCCAGATCGTCCTGGTCGCCGGAAGCGCGGTCGCGAGCTCGGTCACGTACGTGACGCCCGTGGTCGCGGTCGTGGTCGGGGCCGCGTTCCTCGGCGAGCCCCTCGGCTGGAACGAGCCGATCGGTGCCGTCGTCATCCTCCTCGGGGTCGCCATCGCCCAGGGCCGGATCAGGCTCCCGATCCCGCGGCGCGAGCGACCGGTCTCCGCCGAACCAGGCTGACCATGAGGCTCACTCCACCTGTCTGCCCCGGTGGAGGCCGACGAGCGTCTCAGCGACGACCACGAGGGCGAACGTGGCCACGGCCGCGACGAGCAGGAGATCGACCAGCTCGACGAGGTCGGCCGTCGGCTCGGTTGAGCCCACGATCCACCACAGCGACCCCCGGAAGGCGAGGGCGACCGGAACGGCGGCGGCCGCGAGGACCGCGGCGTCGGCGAGGCGACGGCCGGCGCCGACGAGGGGCTGCTCCGCGCGCACCAGTCCGAGGTAGCTGCCCGCTGCCGCCAGGAATGCGAACATCCCGCAGAAGGCGACGCCGAAGACGAGCCCGAGCACGGGCGCAACGCCCTCCTCCCGGACCGCCGCCACGCAGATCGCAGCGCCGAACGCCAGGGAGCCCAGCGCCGCCGCCGCCAGCGGGTGCCGTCGCAGGAGTGGTGCGGCGTGCGTCCCGACCGCCGTGACGAGCGCCCGCGCTGGCCCCTCGACCGGCCCCAGTCTCGCGCTCCACTGCAGGCCGAGTGCCAGGGCGTCGGCCAGCGCGTCGGGACCCGCAGGCGACCGCCACCCGCGGGACGCGAGCCCGGCGTGGTGAACCAGGAACGCGGCCGGTCCTGCCACGAGCGTCACGATTGCCAGCGCGACGACCAGGCCCTCGGTCGTCGCAGTCCACGTCTCCTCGTCGGCTCGCAGGAGCACGCTGAGCCAGTCGGCGGCGAGCGTTACAAGCACGGCCGCGAGCACGACGCGCGACGCGCGGAGCACCCCGACCACGCGCGTCACGGGCAGTGGCGCATCGCGCCGGCAGAGCAGCGCTCGGATCACGAGGAGCGCGGCGCCGAGCGGCACGAAGAACAGGGTGAACGAGACCACGGCGTCGTACGGGTCGTTCTGCCATGGCGCGTGGCCGTACAGGGCCCTGATCTCCTTGCTGGTCCAGGCGAAGACGACGAAGACCACGGCGGTCACGAGCGTGGCGGCCACGGCGCGCCCGACGGGTGCGCGCAGCGGGTCACCGATGACGAGCGCCGGGACGGAGTCCAGCTCCGAGGTTGCGACGGACATGGCTCCTCGCGACGGGAGGCGGACGGCCGGGTTGTCGGTCGTCGGAGCATGGTCGGACAGTCGTCAACGCCGTCAACGACGGCGTCGTTCGAAGCACGAGGACGCCGTCGGCGGCGATCCGGCGCGGTGAGAGCGTAGAATTCTGCCCGTGAGCTTCGATGTCGCCGCCGAGGCATACGACGGTTTCATGGGTCGATACTCCCGCCTGCTCTCGGGTCAGCTGGCGAGCTTCGCGGGAATACGCGCCGGACAGCGGGTCCTGGACGTCGGCTGCGGCACCGGCGCGCTCACGGGCGAGCTGGTCTCACGGTTGGGGCCTGGAGCGGTGGCGGCCGTCGATCCGTCCGAGCCGTTCGTCGCCGCGACGCGGGCGCGCCACCCGGGCGTCGATGTCCGGCAAGCTCCCGCCGAGCTGCTGCCGTTCGCGGACGATGCGTTTGACGCGGCTCTCGCGCAGCTCGTCGTCCACTTCATGAAGGATCCAGTCGCGGGGATCACCGAGATGGCCCGCGTGACCCGGCGTCATGGTGTCGTTTCGGCGT
This sequence comes from uncultured Chloroflexia bacterium, assembly GCA_963776285.1. Classification (GTDB taxonomy): domain Bacteria; phylum Chloroflexota; class Limnocylindria; order Limnocylindrales; family CSP1-4; genus CTSoil-043. Next base: position 214,247 of record CAVZLW010000007.1, on the reverse strand, counting down.
GCGTCTGGGATCACGGTGGGAGCCAGGGGCCGCTCCGGCTCTTCTGGGAGGCCGCGCGTGCGCTCGATCCGTCGGTCGACGACGAGTCGACCCTCGCCGGCACCCGCGAGGGCCACCTTGCCGAGCTGTTCGGGGCCGCCGGACTGCACGAGATCGAGGCAGCCGCGCTCGCCGTGAGCCTGGAGCACCCGACCTTCGAATCCTGGTGGGAGCCATTCACGCGCGGCGTGGGCCCGGCCGGAGCCTACCTGGCGAGCCTCGACGAAAACCGGCGCATGGAGCTGCGCGAGGCCTGCCGGCGGCAGGTCCTCTCCGAGCCGTTCGTGGTCAGCGCCGTGGCCTGGGCGGCGCGCGGCCTGGCGTAGCGGATAGCGCGGAGACGGCCGGCGGCTCTCGAGACGATCAGGCGGGCGACGCACGTCTCTCGGGGTGATCGGGCGGCAGGTCGCCCTCGCCCCGCGCCGGTCCGCCCTCGGATCCGCCGTGCGGCCGTCGCGCGGCATGGCGCGGGTAGATCACCAGGAGGCGACCGGGCTCGTCGCCGATGTTCTCGACGTCGTGCGGCACCGTCGGATCCCAGGCCAGGTAGTCGCCGGGACCGAGCTCGACCACGTGATCGCCCTGCGTGAGCCGCCACCTGCCGGTCAGCACCACGTGGTGCTCATCCCCGGCATGGGCATGGACGCCGGTGGCGCCGCCGGCCGGCACGACCGCTTCGAGGATGCAGACATCCCGCGAGGTCCCCGCGTCGACCTCGCTCAGCTGTCCGCCGTTCGGCATGACCGTGCGCGGGCGGTCCGTCTCGAGGACCACCCGCGGTGGCGACGCGGAATCGAGCAGCAGCCACGCGGGCGGGACATCGAGGGCGGATGCGATCGAGGCGAGCGCCTCGAGCGAGGGGACTGCCTTGTCGTTCTCGATCTGCGAGAGGTAGCCGATGTTGAGGCCGCAGCGCTCGCCGACCTGCGCCAGGGTCAGGCCTCGCTCGAGGCGCCAGCGCCGCGTCTCGTGTCCGATGCGGATCGAGGGGGCGGCCATCCCTGCTTTGTCTTCAGACAAGATACTTGACCTCCGGACGAAGTCGTGGGAGACTTCGCTCAGTGGCAATAGTGGTTTGCCAACAGACACACGTCAAGAGTCAGACGCGGCTCGCGAGAAGGACAGGGAAGCACATCATGAAGATCGCGATCATCGGCACCGGGAACGTCGGTCAGGCGCTCGGCGGATCGTTCATGCGAGCCGGCCACGAGGTCACGTTCGCGGGCCGCAACGCGAAGAAGACGGAGCAGGTCTCGAGCGACCTCGGTGGCTCCGCGGCCCCGACGACCGCCGACGCCGCGCGCGAGGCCGAGGCCATCGTCCTCGCCGTCCCCTCGGGCGAGGTCGAGGCCGTCGTCGCGGACATTCGCCCCGTCGCCGCGGGCAAGGTGGTCATCGACGCGACGAACCCGCTCAAGCCCGACTACTCCGGGCTGGCGAACGTCGGCGGGCCTTCCGTGGCCGAACGGGTGGCCGGGCTCCTCCCCGAGGCGCACGTCGCGAAGGCCTTCAACACGATCTTCGGCGCTGTCCAGGCGGACCCGACGACGCACGGCACGACGCTCGACGCCCTCTACGCCACCGACGACGACGTCGCTTCAGCCACCGTGGCCGAGCTCGCCTCCTCCATCGGCTTCCGCCCCGTCCTGGTCGGCCCGCTCTCCGCAGCGCGCGAGCTCGAGGCGGTCGCCTGGCTGAACATCCGCCTGCAGCTCATCGACGGCGGCGACTGGCGGACCGCGTTCGTGCTCGTCGGCGCCCCTGCGACCAGCCTGGCCGCCTAGCTCGGAGTCAAGCGTCGCCCGGCACGATCCCCGCGTGCCGGGCGGGCGCTCGCCCGTCGCGCACCGGCATGCGGCGGCACTAGACTCGGAGCATGTCCGTCCTCGACGATGCGCCGCACGTCCACGCCGACGATCGCGCCACGTGGCGGGCATGGCTGGAGGCGAACCACGCGACCGTCCGTGGCGCCTGGCTGGTGACCTGGCGGCCGCGGTCCGGCCGAGTCGGCCTCGATTACGAGGCGGCCGTCGAGGAAGCCCTGTGCTTCGGCTGGGTGGACAGCACCGGCGGCAACGTGGACGACGAGCGCGGCAAGCTCTACTTCGCGCCGCGCAAGCCGCGCAGCGTGTGGGCGGCGTCCAACAAGGCGCGCGTCGAGCGCCTGATCCGCGAGGGACGGATGGCTCCGGCGGGCCTCGCCGCAATCCGCCGGGCGAAGGCGAACGGATCCTGGGAGATCCTGGATAGCGCCGAGCGGTTGGAGGTACCGGACGACCTCGCGACGGCCCTCGAGAACCGCCCGCACGCCGAGGTCAACTTCGCGGCGTTCCCCGCCTCGACGCGAAGGATGCTGCTCGGCTGGATCGCGGTCGCGCGGCGACCCGAGACTCGGGCGGCGCGGATCACGAGAGTCGCGGAGGCGGCCGCCCGCAATGAGCGCACCCCAGGCTGACGCGAGGTCGGGCGCAGCGCCCGCTGCCCCGCGCGCACGTCGGGCGCCTCGCCGAAGGATGGCACTCCGTCGAGGTCGCCGACGACGCGGAAGGGAGGCTGCCGCGGCGCCTGTACGCTGTCACGATGCGGCGATCATGAGCGTGCATCGGGAGGGGGCGATGAGCGAGCGACAGACGATCGACGGCCTGCTCGGGGCCGCACGGGGTCGGATCGAGCGCCTATCCCCCGAGGCTGCCCATCGCGCGATGGCCGAGGGCGCGCTCCTGGTGGACACGCGCTGCAGCGACGACCGTCGTGCGACGGGGACCATCCCGGGCTCGGTCCATGTCCCTCTCTCGGTCCTGTTCTGGCGGCTCGATCCGAGCTCGGGCTACGACGATCCCGCCTTCTCCGACCTCACCCGCCCGGTGATCCTCATCTGCGCTCACGGCTACTCCTCGAGCCTCGCCGCAGCGACCCTGCGCGACCTCGGCTTTGCGAGCGTGGCCGACGTGATCGGTGGATTCGAGGCGTGGACCGCCGCGGGGCTGTCGGTGCAGGCGGAGGGGAGCTGAGGCGTCCAGGTCCACTCCGCCGCTCCAGCGCCGGGCGCCGAGCGAGCGGGCTCCATGAGCGCCGTCCGAAAACCCCGTCGTCCTGCGGTGGCTGGCAGGGCCGCGGACGACCCAGGGTCCTGGCACGGGATTGCAGGGCAGGAGTCAGGACCATGCTCGACCTTGCACCCCCCACCGGCGCCGTCGCGCCGCCGTCCGCCGTCGACCACGCCGCCGCGGGACTCGGCCGGGCATTCGTGGTTGCCATCGCCGCCGGCGACTGCCGGACGCGCGCCATCGAGCAGACCGCTCAGCTCCGAGGCGGTCCAGCGTGTCGCCACGCTCGGCCTGCTGGCAACCGGTGCTGCACGAACCCGCCGAATGCGCCATCGCGCTCGGTCGCGCTCCCGTCGGGGTATGTGCGGAGCACCGAGTGCCCAGCGCCGACGCAGCCGCCGATCGGGCAGGGCATGATGCTCGTCGGGAGGCGCCGCCGGCGGATGGACGACGGCGACTCACCGGGAGACGGATCGGGTCGGAGGTGAGGGAGCATGCTCACGCGGATCGCCAGCCTGCTGCACGGAGGCCTGCCGCTCCCGGCAAACCTCGAGGTCCTCGAGGACAAGCTCCTGTACGGCCGGCCCCCCGTCGCCGACCGCCTGGTGAAGTTCTTCGTGCTCCTGTTCCTCGCCACGGTCATCGCGGCGGGCGGGCTCATCGGGAACTCCTCGGCGGTCATCATCGGGGCGATGATCGTGGCCCCGCTCATGACGCCGATGATGGCGACATCCCTGGCCATCCTGATCGGCGACGGGCGCAACATCGTCCGCTCGGTGGCCATCGTGGCGGTCGGCGTCGTCTTCGTGATGGCGACCGCGGCCCTGATGTCGCGGATCGCGCTCACCGGAGGCAGTATCACCCCGGAGATCCTCGCCCGGACCGCCCCTCGCCTCCTCGACCTGGTCGTCGCGCTCGCGGCAGGCGCCGCCGGGGCGTTCGCCCTCGGCCGCGAGGACGTCTCGGATGCCCTCCCCGGGGTGGCCATCGCGGTCTCGCTGGTCCCCCCGCTGGCCGCGGCCGGCATCCTCCTCGCCGATGGCCAGGCGGGGCTTGCCGGCGGCGCGTTCCTCCTCTTCTTCACGAACTTCGTGGCGATCGTGCTGGCCGGCGTCGTGCTCCTCGCGCTCTTGGGCTACGGGACGGTCGCCCGCCAGCAGGCGAGCAGGGCAGCCAGGCGGACGGCGGGCCTGGTCATCGTGATCGCGCTCGTCGTGGTGATCCTGCCCCTCGGGATCACCAGCTACCGGGTCCTGGTCGACTACCGCCTGGAGCAGCAGGCCGGCGATGCCCTCACGACCTGGCTGACGGGGACGAACTACCGGGTCATCACCGTCGCCGCGACCGATGGCAACGTGGACTCCGAGATCGGAGGCGATGGGACGCTGCCGCCGATGTCGGCCCTCCTGGCCGACCTCCAGGGCCAGGGGGCGAGCACGACGATCACCGTCAAGGTCCTACCGGAGCAGACGTTGAGCGGGTCGACCAAACCCTGAGATGCACGCGGTGACCTCGGCGGCCCACGGCCAGCGATGTTCGGGGGCCGTCACCCGACGATCGCGATCCCCCGCCTGTCACCGACATCGCGGAGGAGGACCGCCGCCAGCACCATTCCGACGGGGCCGATGACGGTGAGCGACACGATCGGGCCGATCACCTCGCCGGGCGTGAAGGTGATGCCCGCGGCGAGCTGGAACGCGGTCATCGCGACGAGCGCCGGTGCCAGCATGAGCGTCACCACGAGCATGGTGGCAGCGAGGGGACGCGAGGGCTTGTCGACAGTCGACGAGGGGTGGATGATCGATCGGCAGAGCCTCGAGACATGCGGCCCCTGTGCCTGGTGCGAAACCGAGGTCGCGGCCCTCGACAGGGTCAAGCTGATCCTGGAGGAGTGAGCATGGATCGTCCGATCGCTTCGGCCGACGCCCAGGGGCGCTACGCGCAGGTCGCCGCCGAGCTCGCCCAGATGCTCGGCGCGACGGACGGCAAGATGATGGGGATGCCGACCCTGTACCTCGGCGGCAAGGCCTTCGCGGGCCTGTTCGGCGACGCGATGGTCTTCAAGCTCGATGGCGAGGCGCACGCCGCGGCGTTCGCTCTCCCCGGTGCCGTGCTCTTCGATCCGTCGGGAAGGGGACGGCCGATGAAGGCGTGGGTGCGCGTCCCGCTCGAGCAGGCCGGCGCGTGGCCCAGCCTTGCCCGCGCGGCTGCACAGGGCCTCGGGAGCGCGGGGTAGTCCGCCGCCGGCCCTCCTGCTCGGGCATCGGCTCGAAGCTCGAGGGACGCCGGACCATGGCACCATGTGGCCGCTGTGGTCGCCAGGCATCGTGAAGGGTCGCGCCATGACGGTCGAGGAGAACAAGGCCCTCGTGCGGCGGTTCGTCGCAGAGGTGTTCATCGGGGGGAGCTTCCAGGCGGTCGACGAGCTCCTTGCCGACGACTTCGTCCCGCACACCTGGCCATCCACGGGCGACGGCAAGGCCGACCTCAAGGCCGCCATCCAGCGCGTGTCGACCGGGCTGGCCGAGCCCGACTGGACGATCGAGGACATGATCGCCGAAGGCGACCGCGTCGTCGTCCGCGTCACAGCGAGGGCCCGCCACGTCGGTCCGTTCATGGGCATCCCGGCGACGAACCGTGCTTACTCGATCGGCGAGATCCACATCTTCCGGATCGCCGACGGCAGGATCGCCGAACACTGGCACCAGTACGACGGGCTGTCGATGATGAGCCAGCTGGGGCTGCTTCCCGGGCGGACCTGAGCCGGACCGAGGGCGCTGCCGACGGAGCGCGTGAGCTCGCCCGGCTGACGGTGCGCCCTGCCCGATACTGTGCCCATGCCAGGCGCTGCCGCCAACCCGAGTCGCCGGCGCATCACCCGCCTGCGCCTCGCCGCCCAGCGCCTGGGGACGGGCGAGTCCGCGACGGCGGCGGAGGCCGTCCGCTGGATGCTGGGCATGCAGGCCCAGGATTTCCCGGGCGCGAAATGGTCGGTCGGTCTCCGCTTCGCGGGCGCGACCGAGGCAGGCGTGGAGGCGGCCTGCGACGCGGGCGAGATCGTGCGGTCCTGGCCGCTGCGCGGGACGCTGCACCTGGTGGCCGCCGACGACCTGGGATGGATGCTGGAGCTCACGGCGTCGCGCGCCCTCGCCTCGGCGGCGGCGAGACGCGCCGCCCTCGGGATCACCGGCGCGGACGTGGACCGGGCGCGGGCCATCGCGGTCGATGCACTGGCGGGCCGCAGGACGATGCCGCGCGAGGCGCTCCTTGCCGCGTTCGACACCGCCGGCGTCAGCACCCGGGGACAACGCGGGTATCACCTCCTGTGGTACCTCGCGCAGACCGGCACGCTCGTCCTGGGCGCGTCGGATGGGCGCGGGCAGACCTTCGCCCTGCTCGAGGACTGGGTGTCCGATCCACGGCGGCTCGACCGCGACGAGGCGCTCGGCGAGCTCACTCTCCGGTACTACCGGAGCCACGGACCCGCCACGGTGAGGGACCTCGTCCGCTGGTCGGGGCTGACCGTGCGCGACGTGCGGAGCGGGCTCGCCATCGCGGGGAGCCGGCTCGCGAGCGTCGAGCTCGAGGGCGTGACCTACCACCTCGCCCCGGAGACCCTGGACCTTGCCGCGCCGCCCGGCCGGGTTCACCTCCTGCCGGGGTTTGACGAGTACCTGCTCGGCTACGGCGACCGGACGGCCGCCCTGGCGCCGGAGCACGCCGCCGCGATCGTCCCGGGCGGCAACGGGATGTTCAAGCCGACGATCGTCGTGGACGGCGAGGTCGCAGGGACATGGCGGCGGACGATCAGGCCCAGGGACATCGTCGTCGACCCGATCCCGTTCGGCCGCCTGTCCGCCGACGTGCTCGAGGAGCTCGGTGAGGCCGCGCGAGCATATGGTGCCTTCATGGGCCGGCCGGTCCAGCTTTCGACGCCCCCGGCTGCCCCGGATCTCCCCGTCCCATGAGCGGCGCCGACGGCGCGCCACCTCATGGAGGGCTTGGGAGGCTGAGCGCGTGCCAAGGGCGCCATCACGTGCTTCCGTGAGGTTGTGGCGCTGGGACGGCGACGGTCTCGACGGTGACGAGCGACAGGCCGAGGTCCCGGATCGCGGCGAGGAGCCCATGGACTGCGGCCTGGTCGGCCAGCTCCCCGCTGACGAGCGTCGTTCCGTCGGGCTCGGCCGCCACGGCGAGATCCGAGAGCACGCTCGACCAGGCGGGATCGAGCTCCCCTTGCACTCGCACGCGGACCTGGTAGCGGACCGAATGAGCCATCGGGGACCTCGCATGCTCCGGTCTTGTGCTGCCGGATCTCATCACGGAGCGTGGGGCTCAACCAACGGCCGGCACATCTATCCGCGGATGGACCGGGTGGTTGAAACGTCGAAGAGGCCCGCCTGGGCAAAGGTTCGGGTGAAGTCGCGTCGAACGGCTCTGGGCGAACGCGTTCGCCGCCGGGACACTTCCGGAGGCCTGTGCCGTCCCGACGCCCGTAGCTGAGGCCGATCGCCGGATGGAGATGCCAGGGCGAGATGCCCTGATCACGACGAAGCTCGGCGTCCAGGCGCGAGGCACGCGCCACGTCGACCGCGAGCGGCTGCGGACGCAGCTCGACACCTCCGCCGGCGCTCGACTCGTGCTCGTCTCGGCGCCCGCCGGGTTCGGCAAGAGCACCCTGCTCGCCGACTGGCTGGGTCAGCCGGACGTCCGGGGCGCGTGGGTCTCGCTGGACGCGCGCGACAACGACATCGTCCGGTTCGCGCGCTATCTCGCGGCGGCCACGGCACAGCTCGCCGGCGAACGGGCGGACACGGGGGCGTTCGACGCCGGGTCCTTCGATCCCGAGCTGGCCCTGGCCCACGTCCTCGACCGCCTCGCCGCTGCAGGAGGCGGCGCCGTCGTGGTGCTGGACGACTACCACGTGATCGACGAAGCGGCCATCCACGGATTCGTCGCGGCGCTCGTCGAGCGTCTCCCGCCCGGGGCCCGTCTCGCGATCGCCACCCGGGCCGACCCGCCGCTTCCGCTGGCGCGCCTGCGTGCCCGCGGCGAGCTCCTCGAAGTCCGCGCGGACCACCTTCGCTTCACCGCGGCCGAAGCTGCCTCGCTCGTCCGCTCGTCCGGGGTTGACCTCCCCCCGTCGGAGATCGACGAGCTCACCGACCGAACCGAGGGGTGGGCCGCGGCGCTGCGGCTGGCAGCGGTCTCCCTGCGCGGCCGACCCGATCATGCCGACCTGGTGCGGCGGTTCGGGGCCAGCCACCGCTACATCCTCGACTACGTCGTCGAGGAGGTCCTGGCCGGGTTGCCGCGCGACTCCCAGGAGTTCCTCCTGCGCACCTCGATCCTCGACCGCCTGTGCGGTCCGCTGTGCGAGGCGGTGACGGGGGAGCCCGGGGGCCAGGCGCGCCTCGAAGGGCTGGAGCGCGCAAACCTCCTGATCACCCCGCTCGACGACGAGCGACGCTGGTACCGCTATCACGCGCTCTTCGCCGGGATTCTCCGCGCTCGGCTTCGGACGCTCCGTCCCGACGAGGTCGCCGAGCTGCACGCGCGAGCGTCGGCCTGGCACGAGGAGCGCGGAGATGACGACGAGGCGATCGACCACGCGCTGCGGTCCGGCGATCTCGAGCGCACGAGCCGGATCGTCGCGGTCGCCTCGGGACGGCACGTCAATGCGGGCGAGCTGAGCACGGTCCGGCGGTGGCTCGACGCCCTGCCGCCGGAGGTCGTCCGCGGCCATGCCCAGCTCAGCGCCTCGTACGCCTGGTGCCTTCTCCTCGCCGGCGAGACCGAGGGAGTCGCCGAGCGGCTCGCCGACGCCGAACGCGCGCTCGCCGACGGGCACGACGGCGGTCCGATGATGCGGCCGGCGATTCCCACCCAGCTCGCTCTCCTCCGCTCGCAGCTCGCCGGGCTCGAAGGGGACAGCGCCACCGCGATCGCGCAGGCGCGCCTCGCGCGCGACCTCGTCCCTGCCGGGCTCCCGGAGGACGCCGCGGCGACGCTGCATGGCACGGCCGCGGCGCTGCTCGGCGTGGCGCTGATCCGTGCCGGCGACCTCGACGCGGCTGCCGAGGCCTACGAAGCCGCGCTGCCCGACCTGCGGGCCGCCGGCAACGCGCTCGCGGTGGGGCGCACGATCGGCGACCTGGCAAGGATCGCGATCATGCGCGGCGATCCCGAGCGGGCGGCCCGACTGTGCCAGGCGGAGCTCGAGCGGACCCCGAGGGAGTCGGGCGCGACCGACAGCGCAGCGGTCTGGGCCGTCATGGCCAGCGCCCGGGCCGATCTCGGGCAGCCCCAGCTCGCCGAGGCCGCCGCGCGTCGCGCCCTCGAGCTCGCAACAGCGGCCGGCGACGCGCCGAGCGCGCGGCTCGCCCAGGCGACGCTCGCGCGCATCGGCCCGCTGCTCGCGAACGCCGGCCGCGAGCCCCGTCGCCGCGAGGGCGAAGGTCCCGACCCTCTCGTCGAGGAGCTCACCGCGCGCGAGCTCGAGGTCCTGCGCCTGGTCGCCCTCGGGCGGTCCAACAGCCAGGTCGCGGCAGAGCTCTTCGTGACCGTGGGCACCGTCAAGTCGCACCTTCACACGATCTCGGGCAAGCTCGGGGCCGCGAACCGGGTCGAGGCTGTTGCCCGGGGCCGGGAGCTCGGCCTGCTCGGCTGAGCCCTCGGGCTTCGCATTCTCCTCCCGCCCCCCAGAACCAACCAGCGCGTCCGTCCAACGATGGATGCGCCGGGTGGCGGTTGAGCCGCAGGGTGGGAGAGGGTCATGCGACGGCGGAGCAGGAGCGACGCCCCGTGACCCGGGCTGGAGACATCGTCGATGAACGCCAACGGAACGAGCGCGCTGCCGGCGACCACGTCCGCCGCGGCAGCGAACGAGACTGCGACCGAGAGGGCCCGCGTGAGCAGCGAGGCGGTCTGGCGGGCGCTCGCCAGGGCCTCGTTCGCCGTCGTCAGCCACGTCAACGCCGCGGGCGAGCCGCGCTCGAGCGGTGTCGTGTACGGGACCGCCAACCGGCGGCTGTTCGTGGCAGTCGCCGCGGATGGCTGGAAGGCGCGCCAGGTCGTGACCGGCCAGCAGGTCGCCGTCACCGTGCCGGTCCGTCGCGGCGGCATCCTCGCGCTGCTTGCGCCCATCCCGCCGGCCACCATCACCTTCCACGCCAGGGCGACGGTCCACCCGGCCGGCTCGCTCGACATCGGCTCGGTGTCGAAGGACCTCGAGAAGCTCGTGCCCGAGGCGCGAAAGGCCGGAAGCTGCGTCATCGAGCTCGTGCCCGAAGGGCGGTTCCTGACGTACGGCATCGGCGTGTCGCTGATGGAGATGGCCAACCCGGCGCTCGCGCTCGCGCGCGTGCCGGTGTCGTAGGCGACGGCCTCGAGCTCCGGGCAAGAGTCGCGCGTCCCAGGAGGGAAACGCCATGAAGACGCTGATCGCCGTGTCGTCGAAGCACGGCAGCACCAGGGAGATCGCCGGCTGGATCGCCGAGACCGTCCGCGAGGCGGGCATCGAGGTCGAGGTCGTCGACGCCCAGGACGTGGAGTCCGTCGCCCCCTACGACGCCGTCATCGTCGGGAGCGCGGTCCACTGGGGCCGCTGGATGGCGCCCGCTCGGGACCTCGTCAAGGGCTCCGCGGATGCGCTGCGCACGCGCTCCGTGTGGCTGTTCTCGAGCGGGCCGCTCGGGCGCGACATCGTCGATCCCGCCGACGCGGCCGAGGGCACCAGGCTCCTCGAGCTCGTCGGGGCACGGGAGCACCGGGTCTTCCCCGGCAAGGCGGACAAGAAGGAGCTCGGCTTCGTCGAGCGGCGGATCGTCTCGATGGTCCCGTCGCCCTGGGGAGACCATCGAGACTGGCCGGCGATGCGGGACTGGGCCGCGTCGATCGCCACGGAGCTCAGCGCCGTTCCGGCCGGCGCGCCCGCCGGGGGCGGGGACTGACGATCTCGTGGTCCAGGGCGGCGCTCCGGTGCCGGGACCGATGCGACGGATGCCGACCCTGCGCCATCGCCGAGGTCGGCTCGTATGATCGCGCGATGAGCGACACGGCAGATCCGCGCGTGGACGCCTACATCGAGGGGCTGCCGGACTGGCAGCGGGCCATCTGCCGCGAGGTTCGGGCGCTGGCTCACGCGGCGGACCCGGAGGTCGTCGAGACGATCAAGCGGACCAACCGTCCCTACTTCGTCCTGCACGGCAACATCTGCGCCCTGCTCGCGGCGAAGGACCATGTCAACGTCTTCCTGTACGACGGTGGCATCGTCCCCGACCCCGACGGCATCATCACCGGTGGCCACGACAACCTGACCGCGCGGACCATCGCGATCCGCCAGGGTGAGCCCATCAACGCGACGGCGCTGGCAGCCATCCTGAGACAGATCGTCGCGAACAACCGGGCGGGCGGCTGGCGCCGGCTCAAGGACGTGCGGGCGGCCGAGAGCCGGCCCTGACGTCTGTGCCGATCGGCACGTTGTCCTGACCCGTGGCGTGCGTGAAGATCGTGTGAGGGCGGAGGGGCCGCCCGAGCCAGGGTTGGTCGAATGCCTCGCACGCGCTGGATCGCCTGGGCTTCCTGCTCTGGCCGGATCATCGGCGGGGTGATCGACGCGCGCGGCCCATTCGCCGCGCGCCCGCCCCTTGCCTATTCGCAGCTCCTGGCCGACTTCCAGGCCGGACGGTCGAGCAGATCGTCCAGTGGCGCGATCGGCTCGAAGTCACCGAAGGCGCGCAGTTGCTGCTCGTGGTCGTACCGCCCGGACCGACCTCGCTGCCGACCTGCCCGGCCGCCGGGCCGGTGGCGTTGGGATCACTGGGCGACGATCCCCGACTCCTGGCTGGGTCTCTCCACGCCGTGGATCCCGGCCCTGATCCTGCTCGCCGGTGGGCTCATCTGGATCGGCGCACTCGTGCGCAACCGCCGGGCGAGCGCGCATGGCTCTCCCGCACCCGCGGTGTCGTAGGCTCTGCCAACCCTCGAGCTGGACGACGTCGGCAGGACGGCCGGGAACGCGTCCCGCTGCGCCCGACACAGCCCAGCGTCCACCGTCCTCGACTGGCCCGGACGATCGACGTTCTCGATCGTCGGGCGCCCTCCAGCGGCCAGGCCGGGCTCAGCCGCCGGCGGGTCCTGCGGTCGCGGCGGGCCCCTGCGCCTCGAGCACCTGCTTCAGGCGCTCCGTCGCCGAGGCTTCGGCGTCCATCGTCTTCTGGACCGCGCCCGCCATCACGAGCCGCTTGAAGAACGAGAGCTCGACGGCGAGCGAGAAGGTCAGCCGCGTCCCGTCGGGTGTCTCCTCGAGGCGATACTCGCCGGTCGGCCGGACCGGACCCGCGATCGCCCGGAAGGCGAGCCTGCGGTCGGGCTCGAAGACGGTGATCTCGTAGTCGGCGGCGACGCGCCGGCCGCCCGGTCCCTTGACGCCCTGGCGGTAGGTCGCGCCGACGCCGGACCCCGACGCGAGCGTGATGTCGAGCACGCCCGGACGCCACCGGGGAGCGGTCGTGCCATCGGCGACGAAGGAGAACACCTCCTTTGCCGGGCGATGGATCGTCACCGTGTGCGTTGCCGAAGGCATCCTCGTCCTCCTCGCGTCGGCGCGAAGGGACAGCCACCTCGGGCCGGGCGGCCCTGGTTGTCGCGCCGACGACGCGAGGAGCATACGGGTCGTCGTCCTCTCCGACCACGATCGACGTGTCGTGCCACGTACGACGCGGCGGTCACTTCGGGCCCAGGACCACCTGGGTGGCGCCGGACGCATCGCGCAGGCTCACGGTGGCTCCCGACGTCTCGACCTTGGTGGGCGTCTGGAGCGCGGCCAGGAACGCTGTCTCCTGGTCCATGATCGCCTGGTCGCAGGCCATGCGCGTCGTGACGAGCGGACCGACGGTCAGCGAGGTGCCGTCAAGCTTGTAGGGACCGTGGTAGCTGTTGCAGCCGGCGTTCCCACCGACCTGGCCGTCGGCCGTGAAGGTGGCGGTCAGCGTCGTGCCGGCGATCGGCGACGTGACAGCCTGCTTGCCGTTGTTGTATCCGGTCACGTTCCACTCGCCCTCGAGCGGGTTGGCGGATGCCGCGGCGTAGACGAGCAGCTGCTTGCCGTCGCTGCCGAATATCGTGAGGCTGTCGGCCGTCGCGGTGAACGTCGCAGCCTGGGCAAGGTTCGCGAGATACGCCGTCTCCACCTTGCTGACGGCCTCATCGCAGGCCATCGACGTGGTCGCGGCCTGGCCGATCTTGAGCGTCGACCCGGAGATCGTGGCCGAGGCGGTGTAGACGTTGCAGCCGGCGAAGCCCGAGACCTTGCCCCCGGCGAACTTCGCGTCGATGACCATGCCGGCGGGCACCGGGGTCGCGGTGCCGCCGACGGCGTAGGTCTTCAGGGTCCAGGCGGTGCCGTCGAGCGTGCCGCCGGTCCCGCCCGCCGAGGCGGAACCACCACCACCGGTCGAGGAGCAGGCCGCGCCCACGACGCCGATGGTGATGATCCCCAGTCCGATGAGCATGCGGCGCATGTGCCGTCCTCCGAAGCAGGTTGTGGTCCATCGAGGCGAGGACGCGAGGACGCGAGGGCGCCCGCCGCGCACTCTATCCGAGCCTGGCCCGCCGGGGCCGGCCGACGGGCGGTCGGCGGGCCGCGAGAGCCTCACGGTGTGGCGATGTTGAACCAGAACTCGAAGCTGTCGAGCAGGCCGAGGAAGTCCGCGAAAGCCGCTCCATCGCCGTCGATCGCGACGGACCCGCCCGCGACCAGGTCCTCGACGGTCGCCAGGCCCATCACGATCCCCACGAGTGCCTGACGCGTGAGCGTGACCGTCGCGGTGGGATGGTCGACCGTGGCGTCCCTGGTGTAGTTCAGCACGCCGTTGCCGACCTCGAGCAGATACCTTTCGCCGACGTCGCTGAGCGACAGGTCGAAGACGTAGGCGAGGTCCGCGGCACCCGGCCCGTTGAGGCGGACGGCGACGTAGTCCAGGATCATCGCCGACGGCATCGCCCGCGCAAGGTCGGTCGAGGCGGTGCTCGGCACCGCGGCCTTCGTGACGCCGTCGCGGAGCTCCTTCGCCGCAGAGAGGTAGAAGTTGCGCCAGGTCCCGTTCTCGGCCTGGTAGCCGAGCTGCTCGAGGGCGTCCGCCTGGAGTGCGCGGGCCTCGGCATTGTCCGGGTCGGCGAAGACGACGTTGTTCACCGCCTGCGCGACCCAGCGGTACTCCCCCTTCTCGAAGTCGGCGCGGGCTCGCGCCAGGACGGCGTCCGCGCCGCCCATGTACTCGACCGTCTTCCTGGCCCCCTCGACCGGCGGCAGCTGGTGGAGCGTCGCCGGGTTGCCGTCGAAGAAGCCCAGGTAGTAGGTGTAGACCGCCTTGACGTCGTGGCTGACCGAGCCGTTACGGCGATCCTACGCCGGGGCGATGGCCCGGGAGTCGATCGGTGCCGACCGTCGGAAGACGACGGCGAGCTCGCGACCCGGGGCGCTGCGACGCGCTGGTGAGCGTCAGCCAGCCGGCCCGGGGGCCGCCCGGAGGGTGCGCAGCTCGGCGACGAGGATGTAGCCGCTTGCCACGCAGACCCATACCGGGAAGAGCAGCACGATCCACTGCAGGAACGAGAGGCTCAGGAGCATCAGGATGGCGATGGCGTAGCCCGCGAGCGTCAGCGGCCGCGGGAAGATCGCCGTGCGCCGGGCGATCGTGCAGGTCGTGATCATGAAGACGGCAGCGGCGCGCGCAGCCAGCACGAACAGGAAGGAGAAGGCGACCGAGCGCACTTCCTCGATGCGACCGGCGCCCAGTGCCGGGGCGGCATCGTAGCGGTTGCCGGCGACGAGGCTCGCGAGCACGGCTGCCGCGGCCCAGTACATCGCGACGAAGAGCAGGCCGCTTCCCAGGAACACCGTCGCGAAGAACTGATCCTCACCAGCGCCGATGCGGTGACGGATGACGCCGATGAACCACAGGAAGGCGATCCCCGCGAACGGCGCCAGGTAGAGCGCCGAGAAGGTGACCGCGGCCAGCCCCTGCGCCTGGAACCACTCGACGAATGCGGCGTCGCCGAGACCTTCCGGTGGCCGGGAGCCGGCCAGCAGCAGGGATGCCACGAACAGGACCGAGAAGACGATCCCGGCGAGGCCCGCCGAGCGGGGCGCCGTGCGCTCGAGCCCGCGGATCGGCACGCTCGGGATCTCGTCGCCGCGGTCGCTGGCGGGGTGTCGGTCGGGGCTGCTCGGCACGGACTCACCTCTTCCGCCAATTGTGCGACATGCCGATCGGGCCCGAGATCGCGGTCCGTCATCTTCGATGCTCTCGCGGATGACACGTCGCGGCCCCGCCACGCTCCGACGCCTCCCGATCAGGAGACAGACATTGCGGCAGGAGGCGGTGGCGGGGCTCGTGCCGGGGGAGCAGAGCGCCTCCTGCTGCCGGCGGTTGGTGGGAGCCGGGGCATCGCCCCGGCGGAGGCTTCGGCGAGTGCCCGATTCGAACGAAGCGCCTGCCGGATTCGGGACCCGCCGTGGTCCACTTGGGGCCATCGGGATCGACCCGGAGACTCGGGATTGGTGGGGAGCCTGGCATGGGCCGCATTCGCGAGACGATCCACCTCGACGCGCCGCTCGACGTCTGCCGGGACACCGGCACCGACGCCGGTCGGGCTGCGCCGCCGGCCGCCCCGCGAGGGCCGCTCCTGAGGCGGGACCCAGCGTCGTGTCGATAGCTGCCGAGGAGGCCTGCGTGGACCAGTCGTTCATCGTCAACCAGCGCACCGGACAACGGATGCGCTTCATCGACCCCGAACCGGGCGACCGTCCCGTCGCCCCGGGGAGCCGTCAGACCCTGCGGATCGAGTGCTGGAGCCCGGCGAGCGAAGAGCGCGAGCCGAACCACACCCATCCCGAGCAGGTGAGCGGGTTCGAGATCATCTCGGGCGAGCTCGCGTTCTGGGTCGACGGGAAGGAGTTCCGGGCGGGACCGGGCGAGACGGTGACCATCCCACCGGCCACCGAACCATCGCTTCTGGAACCCGACCGACACCGAGGCCCACTACGTCGAGACCTTCGGGCCCGCCCTCGAGACTCGCCATCTCTTCGAGGTCCTCTTCCGACTCGCCAACGAGGGAAAGCTTGGCAAGGGCGGCATGCCGAAGCCGCTCCACCTTCCGGTCCTCTTCCGGGCCTTCGGTCGCGAGATCCGTCCCTCGAGTCCGCCCTGGCCCGTGACGCGCCTCGCCATCGCCGCGCTCGCGCCGGTCGCGGCGCTGCGCGGCTACCGCTAGCCAGCCGACCTCTAGACCTGGTCTCCATCGGATCGGATCTCGCGTCCGCCGGGCGCAGCGAGCACGCTCGGATCCATCCGGCGCCTCCCGCGGGCGGGTGGCGCACAATCCGCGCGATGGAGCAGGACGCTGGTCAGGGAGACCCTTCGGCGCACGGACGGGTGAGCCGTGACCTGGCTGCCGTTCGACCCGGCGCTCGCGGCCGGCATCCCGGGCCGCCGCCACGAGCTCTTCCGCCTTGCGGCGCCGGTCTTCCGCGCGAACGGCTATCGCGGCGCGACGATCAAGGCGCTCGCCCATGCGTGCCACCTCAGCCCGGCCGCCCTCTACCACTACTTCCCGTCCAAGGCAGCGTTCGCGACATTCCTCATCGACGAGGATCACCTCGACTGGGACTCGACGCGGATCGACCCCGACATCGACCCGCTGGTCCAGCTGCGGATGACCGTCGACGTCGTCATCGAGGTCATGCCGACCTACCTGCTGGCGGTCGACCTTGCGCGCGAGGTGGGACGGCCCCTGTCCCAGCCGCAGCTCGCCGGGTTCTTCGGCCAGGGAGAGGCGATCTTCGGGCGCGTCATCGTCGCCGCCGCGCCGAACCTCGAGCCCGCCGGCGCCCGCGAGCTTGCCCGCCGAGTGCTCGCCATCATCGTCGCGGGTCCGACCACGGGGCTTGCGGCAGACCCGGTGTCGGTCCGGGCCGCCGCAGTCGATGTGCTTCGGCTGCACCTCGTTCGCGCCGGCGTCGCCGCGGACCGGTTCGACCACGCGATGGTGCCGGACGAGCCTCGAGGCGAGGGGGGGCCAGCTGGCCCCGCGCATGCGGCTGACCGATCCCCGCGAGGACGGTGACGTGGGGCACGATCCCGATACCCGTAGGGAGCCAGCCCGACATGCACGTATGAGGCCTCGGAGCCTTGGCCCGTGGCCGCACCGTTCATGGGGCGCCTCGGACGCTAGCTCGTCCTCGCCGGGCTGGTGGTGACGGCTGCCGGTGTGGTCATCCTGACCGCGGTCGTCGCTGCCCAGGGCACGTCCATCGGAACCTGGTCGCTGGTTCCCCCGATGTTCGTCACCGGGCTGGGCATGGGACTGTGCATCGGCACCCTGTTCGACATCGCAGTCGGCGACGTGGACCAGAAGGAGGCAGGGTCGGCGAGCGGGTCGCTCAGCGCGGTGCAACAACTCGCGGGTGCGCTCGGCGCGGCCATCATCACCTCGGTCTGGTTCGGCGCCGCTGCGACCGGCGTTCCATCAGCGACGGTCAGGTCCCTGGTCGTCGTCGTCGCGGTGCTCGTCGGCTGCTGCGCCCTCGTCGCCTTCCCGCCCAGCAGGGCGGCCCCCGGAGGCGCCCCTCGTGATCGGACGCCGACCTTCGTCCAGGCGGAGATCAGTACTCGCCCTTGATCACGAAGAACGAGCCGCGGATGGTTCCGGCCAGCTTCGACTTCTGGCGTGCGAACTTGAACCGCGAGGCGAGCTCGGCGGGGACCTCCATCCCGTCGGAGAGCTTGAACCCGACCGCACGCTTGCCGGCGTCGTCGAGGGTGTACAGCACGTTGATCGACAGGCCGCTCTCGTAGAACACGTACGCCCACCGGATGTTCTCGACCTGGAAGGCCGTCGCCTCGAGCGGGCGGGACGAGATGACGAGGCCGCGCTCCGCCTCGAGGATGCCGTGCACGTAGTCGATCGTCTCGTGGGCCTCGCTCGCCGGTTCCACGGTGAAGTCGTGGTCGTACTTGTTCTTGAAGTAGCGGGCCTCGTTCGCCCGCAGACCGGCGAGCGCGGGCGCGACCGGTGACGACTCCAGGCCGATCGTCGAGACGCTGCTGAAATCCACGACATAGGACATGACACGCTCCTCTGTGCTTCAGAACGGAGACCCGTGACTTCCGGAACTGCCCACCCGATCGCGAGATCATCGCGGGCGCATGACCGTCCTGGCGACGATGTCGGACGGCTATGTGGCGTGGACTCTGACTGACTGCGGCGCCAACCGCTTCTCTATTCCTGACCAGGATGCAGTCGGGCGTGTCGAGCTTCGGTGACGAGTTCGCGCGGCTCGATGGCATCCTTGATGTGGCGAGCGGTCTCCCCGCCCTTGGCGACCGGCCGCTTGTCGTGGTGGACCGCGGCGAGCGACGCCTTCGTCGCGGTCATGACGGTTCTCACACCCACTCCTGCGGCCTGAGCAGGGGTGGACTGGTCGATCGTCGCCACCTGCGAAGGTCATCGGGATTCGGGCCCCGAAACCCGGCCCTGGCCAGCGCGGACGGACGCGTACGCCTCGATCGCGCGGCGGCGGGCGTCGCGATGGTCGACGATCGGCGCAGGGTAGTCGAGGCCGATCCGGCAGCCCGGTGCGGCCCGGGCGGCGTCCGGCATCGTCCAGGGTGCGTGGAGGTACTCGACTGGGACACCGGCGAGCTCCGGTACCCAGCGACGGACGTAGGCGCCATCGGGGTCGAAGCGGCGCCCCTGAGCCACGGGGTCGAACACCCGGAAGTACGGCTGGGCATCCGTCCCGGTTGAGGCTGCCCACTGCCAGCCGCCGTTGTTGCTGGCCGGATCGCCGTCGAGGAGATGACGCATGAACCAAGCCTCCCCGACCCGCCAGTCGACGAGGAGATCCTTGGTCAGGAACGACGCGACGATCATCCGGGCGCGGTTGTGCATCCAGCCTGTCGCACGCAGCTGGCGCATTGCGGCGTCGACCACCGGATAGCCGGTCGACCCGTCGGTCCAGGCGTCGACCGCGGCCGGGTCGTCTCGCCAGGGGACGGCGTCGTAGACGCGGCGTGTCGCCCGGCGGGCGGACTCCGGGTCGTGCCACAGGACGTGGGCGTAGAAGTCGCGCCACGCGAGCTCGGCGACGAAGCGGTCTGCTCCCGGTTCCGGTCCCGCGGCGAAGACACGGCTCGCGACCTCGACCGGCGAGAGGAGTCCCCACCGGAGATCCTGGCTGAGGCGGGAGGTTGCATCGATCCCGAGGAGGTCCCGGCCGCGCTCGTAGTCCAGCACGCGAGGTGGCCGGTCGCCGGCGGCCCCTGTCCAGCGCGCGAGCCGGAGTCGCGCCGCGGACTCGCCGGGGTCGGGGACGAGACTGGGCTCGGCGGTCGGAGAGGCGAGGCTCTCCACCTGCGCCGCGTCGACGCCGTGCTCTCGGAGCGCGTCGAGCCAGGCCGAGATCCGGCCGTCGGCCGTCCCCATCCTCGGCCGGGCGCGAGCCTGGGACGTGTCGGTCGGGATGACCGTCGGCGCGGCGAGCGGTGTCCTGACCGAGAGGGTCGACCACGCCCGGTGGAAGGGGCCGAAGACCCGGTACGGCGTGCCCGACCGCGTCGCGAGATCCTCGGGTTCATGGATGAGGTTGCCTCGCGTGGCGTGGAGCGGGACCCCGGCCTCCCGGAGCGCCCCGGCGACCCGCCGGTCCCGGGCTCGTCCGTAGGGCGCGTAGTCGCGGCTCACGTGGACCGCCCTCGCCCCGACCTCCTGCGCAAACGCCGGCACAACCTCGTCCGGGCGCCCGACCCGGACGGCGAGTGCCGATCCGGCTGTCTCGAGCGACGCCGCCAGCTCGGCGAGAGAGGCGAGCATGAACCAGGTCCGGTTCGGCGACCGCCAGCGGCCGGCAATCAGGGCGGGATCGAGGACGAACAGGGGCGCGACGCGGTCGGCCTGCGCGAGTGCCGCGTCGAGCGCCGGATGGTCGTGCAGGCGGAGGTCGCGCCGGAACCACACGACGGCCGTTGGCGCAATCGACGAGGCGGTCATCGTTCTATCTGCCGGGCCCACTCCGTCGCGTGCCGCGTCACGAGATCCGATCAGCCGGCCTCGTTGCGCAGGAACCCCTCGACCACGGCGGCCGTCTCATCGGGCTGCTCCAGCTGGGGAAGGTCTCCGGCGTGCTCGATCGTGACCGTTCGCAGGCTGGTGTTCGCGGCGACGAGCGCCTCCGAGGCCGCGGGGTCCGTGAAGCGCGGATGATCCCCGAAGACGAGGAGCGTGGGGTTCGCGAGCAGCCCGTAAGCTTCCTCCGCCCGAGGATCGTTCAGCAGCCCGGAGACGAACGCCAGCGGGGCTCGGAACGCGCCTGGCTGCTGGCCGGTCCGCCAGCAGTACCGTTCGTACTGCCGCGGGACCCGCTCCGGATCCGCGAACGTCTGGCGCAGGAACCAGCGGATCACCCGGCGCCGGGCGAGGACCGCGAACAACAGGCGGCCGATCCCCGTCAGGCGCAGGGCCCGGTAGAGATACTGGGATGTGCGACCGGCGCTCCCCTTGAAGCGGCCGAACCCGGTGGGGCTGATGAGGACGATGCGACCGAAGCGTTCCGGATGCCCGGCGGCGGCGACAACGACATACTGGCCGGGCAACGAGAGCGCGACGACATCGACGGAGGTCTCACCAGGCCCCAGGGCGGCGACCCGGATCTGCTCGAGCTGCTCGCCGTAGAGCGCCCAGCCGTACGGCGCGTCCGGACGTTCCGAGGTGCCGAAGCCGAGCCAGTCGACCAGCACGACCCGCCGGTGTTCGGCCAACCGTGACGCCAGGGACGCGAGCTCCACGCCTGCTCCGGCCGCATTGAAGCTGTGCAGGAGCAGGACCGTCCGCCCCTCGCCCAGCCGGTAGCCGGCGACCCGGCCGTCGGCGGTCTCGACATCGAACGGGACGCCTGCAACCGGAGGGGGAAGAGGGATCGCCATCGCGACGATTATGGCCCTTGCCGGATCCCGCCCGCAAGAGTATGGGCTTTGCGGGATCCCGGCGACGCGCCGCACAGACATTGAGCGTGAGCCCACAGGCACCCGATGAGCTCGGAGCCAGCGCGGCGGCAGCACCGGCGGCCTTCTTCGCATCCCATCCCCGAAGCAGCGTCCAACTCCGCGACTCCAGGCTCCGACTGACCGCGGGAGTAACCGACTGGAGGGCGAATCGGAGGCATACGGTGGATCGAAGACACAAATGGAGGCTGTCCTCCGATTCGGGGTATGGTGAGGGCATGGAAACCGCCGATGCCAGCAAGCCCCTGCGCGTCGACGCCGAGCGCAACCGGGGACGGATCGTGGAGGCCGCAGGGGTCGCATTCGCCGAGCGAGGCCTCGACGTGCCCCTCGAGGATGTGGCCGGGCGCGCTGGGGTGGGCATCGCCACCCTCTACCGTCGGTTCCCGACCCGCGAAGACCTGATTGCCGCCTGCTTCGAGCGAAGGGTGGCCGACTATGCCCAGGCGGCCGAGGAGGCCCTCGAGGCCCCGGACGCCTGGGCAGGCTTCTGCGCCTACGTCGAGCGCGTCTGCGGGATGCAGGCCGCCGACCGCGGCCTCAAGGACGTGCTCACGAGGACGTTCCCAACCGCGAGGGCCTTGGAGGCGCACCGGGCGCGCGGCTACGAGCTGTCCGTCCGCATGATCGAGCGGGCCCAGGAGGCCGGAGCGTTGCGGGCCGACTTCGTCCCCGAGGACCTCGTCCTGCTGCTCATGGCCAACGCCGGTGTCGTCCAGGGATCCGGCGAAGACGCGCCCGATGCGTGGCGGCGGTTCGCCGCCCTCATGCTCCAGGCGTTCCGCGCCGGCGGCGCAAGCCCGCTGCCGCCACCCCCCACGCCGCGCCAGGTCATGCGGGCGATGCGGCGGATGAACAGCACCACAGATCAGACAGGGAGCACACGATGACGCTCGCGTCCCAGACGACACCCAGCACGCCGGCGGCTGCGTCCGGCGATGCCTACCTGCCAGGGGTCTGCAACATCGGCCCTGCGGAGATCGCAAGGCGGCGCCGGGCGGGCCACGTCGGGCTCGGTGCCGCGGTCGTCATGCTCGGCGGGCTCGTCGGGGTGGGCGCGCCGCGGCCGGTCCGGCTATTGGTCGCCCTCCCGACGGCCATTGCCGCGTCGGGGTATCTCCAGGCCCGTTTCCGGTTCTGCGCCGGCTTCGGGTCGCGGGGGATCTACAACTTCGGCGAACTCGGGCAGACCGTGCAAGTCGAGGACGCCGAGGCCCGGCGGCGCGACCGTGCACGCTCGAACCAGATCGGCGTTGCCAGCCTGGCGATCGGCGTGGCTGTCGGCGTCGTGGCGGTCGGACTCCCGCTGTGACCGCCGACGACCAGGGCCGCACCGGCAATGCGTCCGCCGCACATCGCCTGGACGAGGTCGCGGCCGCCCTCCGCGCGCACAACATCGAGACGGTCGTCGTCGACGACGGCGACGCGGCGCGCGCGTTCGTCCTTGGCCTGATCCCCGAGGGCGCGGAGGTCCACACCGGCAAGTCGAAGACGCTCGAGGATATCGAGCTCTACGGCGAGCTCGTCGAGTCGGGCCGGTACGACGCGATCCGGCCGCGCATGATGGCGATGGACCGGGCCACGCAGGGCCGCGAGATCCGCAAGCTCTCTGCTGCGCCAGACTTCATGCTGGGCAGCGTCGCCGCGATCACCGCCGACGGCACGCTCGTGGCGGCCTCGGCCACGGGCAGCCAGCTTGGTGCCTATGCCGCGGGCGCGGGGCGCCTGATCCTCGTCGTCGGCAGCCAGAAGCTCGTGCCCGACCTCGATGCCGCGATGCGACGGATCCGCGAGGTCGTCTTCCCCTGGGAGAACGACCGGGTCCGGGAGCGCCTGGGTGTCGACACCTCCCTCGACAAGGTCCTCCTCATTCTCGGCGAGTGGCGGCCTGGGCGAACCACGGTCGTGCTCGTCCGCGAGCCGGTCGGCATCTGAATCGGAACGAACGAATGAACGCGAACCTGCTGCTCTGGATCGGGCAGATCCTGGTCGCCGACGGCAGGTTCGTCGTGGCCCGTTCTGAACCGAAGCACGCGGCTGGGCCGCGCCCGTTGCAGATCCCGCCTACGTGCCCGGCGATGACCTCGGCGTAGGTGCCGTCGTGGAGGGGCGGCATCGCCGTCATGAAGCTGAGCACCTCGTCGCCGACTGCGACATCGCTCCGGCCCGGCCCGACGGCCTCGACGACACCGGCGAAGTCTCGGCCGATCACCGTCGGGAAGGCGTGCTCCATCATCGCTGCCGGGTCCGCGCTCTCGGCGAGCAGCTCGGCAATCCGAACGAGCGCCAGGATGTCCGCCCGCGGCACCTCCAGCAGCTCACGGGGAGGTGCCGAGGCTCGCCTCTTCTTTGGTCAACGTGCTCCTCACGCCGCGCCAGATGGGGCCAGTTCTCGCCACCGACCCCGAGGTGACGACGTAACGAAGCGAGGTCCGGCGCCGCTGGTCGATCTGCCCGTCGGCGTCCTCCGGCACCGTGAGCGGTCCACGTGCCGCCGTTCCGTCAGCCAGCTGACTCGCGCCCGAGCAGCTGCTCTCGAAGGACGCGGCCCAGCCAGGCCTGGTACCGCGCGTCCGACCATCCACGGTCGCGCAGCTCCCTGTAGACCTCCAGCATGCTGAGCGCCAGCAGGAGGTCGTGGGCCGTCTCGACCGTGAGCGGTTCGCGCAGGTGCGGCGCGAGTGGCACCACCACCTTCTTCAGCCGCTCGGCGCGCTCCGCCAGGACGGCGGCGATCTCGGTGGCGATCTCCGGATCGGCACGCATGGCGTCCTGCTGGATCGCGAGCGCTTCCGCGCCGGTCGCCCACTGGTTGCCCATGAATGCCGCGTAGGCGTCCAGCCTGGCGCCCGGCTCGTCGATCGCCAGGACCTCGCGGAGCCGGGCGCCCGTCTCAGCCGCCTCGAACCAGGCCCGGCGGATCTCGCTGACCAGCGCCCGCTTGGATCCGAACGCCCAGTAGATCGTGGGCACGGCGACGCCGGCCGCGGCGGCGATCTCCGGAATGGTCGTCGCCGCATAGCCGCGCTCGAGGAACAGGCGCCGGGCGGCATCGAGCATCCGTGCCCGCGTCACGGCCCGGTCGCGACGACGCGGGCGGTCGCGGGATCCGTCGGACGGGGGCTTGACAGGACTCACGCAACTAGAGTATCACTCCAGTTGCAACTATAGCGCCAGTGTAGTAGGGAGGGGACCTCATGTCGGTCCAAGAGAACATCGCCGCCACCCGCCGGCTGATCGCCGAAGGGTTCACCGGAGGCAACCTGGGCGTCTGCGATGAGCTCGTCTCACCGGATTCGGTCGAGAATCAGCGCGGACTGAAGCCGGGGATCGAGGGTGTCAAGGAGACGATCCGGACCCTCCGGTCCTGGTTCAGCGACTTCGAGCTGGTGATCGTCGACCTCATCGCGAGCGACGACACGGTCTGGATCCGCTGTCGCGGGACGGGTGTCAACACGGGCAACGTCATGGGCCGACCGGCGACCGGCCGGTCATTCGAGATCACGGTGATCGACGTCATCCGCTTCGCTGACGGCAAGATCGTCGAGCACTGGGGCGTCCCGGATCAACTCGGGATGCTGATCCAGCTCGGTTTGTTCGGACGGCCGGACGCGGCAGCAGCCGCCTGACCGCTCGAAACGATGGTCACCACCCATCGCACTCCTGGAAGTCACCAAGACCAGGCAGGTGGCGGTGTCGCTCACTCCCCATCGCGTGGCGTCGTTCGGCCGTCGTCTGCGGCGGTGATCCTCGCGGCGGGATTGACCGCAGGCGTGTTCGTGGGAGCCGTGCCCGTTCGCGCCGCCACTGTATGCAACCCCGGCGGCGAAAGTCGCGGACTCAGTGGTCACACGAGGCGTTGCCAGCCATGCAGAGGACATGGGGCAAAGGCTGGAGCCGACACTCGGATTTGAACCGAGGACCTGCTGTTTACGAAGCCGAACAGCGGGCATCCGACGGCGTCCACTGAGGCCCCTGGCGAGCATGAAACGCCGCCCGAGAGGCCCCAAACCGTCCACCGCGACGGCAGGACGTCCACCGGTCTGGCTACACCCGTGGCTACAACCATCCCTTCGCTCAGACAAGGCGGCGGATTGGCGCTGCTGCTTGCGAAACAGCGTCGACCATATGAGGGCCCACGCTCAGCCCGTGCTTGGGGGGTGAATCGCGGGGCGACTCGGCCTGGCAACTGTGGGACGCGACCGTCATCCTGCGGGTTCGCACGGTGCCCGGCCCCCGGGGCCGGGCACTGCATTCCTTCATGCTGGAGCCGACACGCCGACCTGGGCCGAGGGTCCGCTGGTCGTTTCGCCTCGGTGCGCTCGGCGTCCGGCGCCGGCGGAGCCCCGAACGTATCCGTCGCGGGTCCGGATTCCTTTGGCGAAGCCCCAGTCCACGACGATGTGACTGAGCCACGCCAGGGCGCCCACCAGCCAGAACGGGGACAGAACGCCTGTGGCGGCAAGCACTGCCACCGCCAGCGGCAGGGCCGGCTGGTGCATCGCGTTGAAGAGCGGGACGGCGCGCGGGGCCAGCTGGCCGCGACCGAGCGGCTGACCGATCCCCGCGAGGGCTGGGAGGTGGGGCACGATCCCGAACAGCAGGAGCGGCACCAGGCCGACGCCGTAGGTCGTGGACTGCGCGTTGGCGAAGAGGGCGATGCCGAGCCCCGGGACGATCCAGAGGTGGCGGAGCGCCAGCCGGCGAGGCGAGTGAGCGTCCGCGGTAAGCACTGTCTGGACGGCCGGGGCGGGGACGTCCGCCGGGACGTTCGTCGCCGGGGCGGTGGTCTCGGGCAGGGCATCACGCGGCTCGAGGACGATCACCGCCGTGGGGGTGGGCCGCAGCGCCGCGGAGGCATCGATGTCGGGGGCCCAGCCGGGATAGTCGCGGAACCTGGCCCAGAGCCGGTCGCGCTCCTCGCCCGACGCGGCGCGGGCCCGCACCGCTCGGGGGCCGTCGGGCAGCTCAACCGTGGCGTCGGGGTTCGCCTGGAGGTTCAGCCACCACGCCGGCTCCGTGCGCCCCCAGCCGTTCATCGCCAGGGTGACGAGGTTGGCCCCGTCCTCGTAGTAGCCGACGATCGCCACCCGGGTTGCCCCGGAGCGACGCCCGACCGTGGTGAGGCGCAGCATCCCGAACCGCTCGCCGGCCTCGGGCCGACTGAGGCCGAACCGGTGGCCGCTGAGCCGGACCATCGCGCGGTGCAGCAGCCAGAAGATGCGGAGCGCGAACCGGGGAACGGTCCGGACGGGGTGCTGGTGGTCGGCACGACTGCCGACGGTCTCGTTGGTCATCGTGGTGTCTCCTCTGCCTGTCTCGTGGGGTTGGCGACGCCGGGCGTCAGCGGATGCGGAGGGGCCCCGGAGACTGGCTTCGGGGCCCCTCCCGTCAGGCGGCGAGCGCCCGCGCGATCCCGACGGTCCGGCTCTCGAGCGCCTGGACCGGGGCCGACTGGAAGCCCTTGAAGGTCAGGTACAGGCCGAGGAACGCCTCCCAGATGACCTCGGGGATGGTCGCGATGCCCTGCACCGCGCCGCCTCGCGGGATGAAGCCCAGCAGCACCGCGGCGCCGGAGGCGGCGAGCATCGTGCCGCCGATGAGGCCGAGGAGCGCCATGCGCCGCCCGACCAGGCCGGAGCGCCACATCAGGTAGCCCAGGATCATCCCGGTCCCGATCCCGTCGGTGAAGCCCGGGCCGAGCAGGAACGTCCAGTCGTGGATGGCGAGGAGCGTCTTGCCGATCAGGTTGAGCGAGCTCGCGTCGGCGCCCGTCGCCGCGCCGCGCATGCTCGCCATGGCCAGCACGCTGAGGAGGCCGACCAGGATGAACGTGCACTCGACGATCCGGGCGGCGACGTAGCCGAGCGAGAGGGCCTCGTTCTGGCGCTTGAGGAACGGGAACAGGACGACTGCGCAGCCGATGTTGGTGAGGATGAGCATCAGCTCGAGGAACGCCCCGAGGTACACGCGGCCGTCTTGGCCGGCGCCAAGGATGTAGGCGGGGTCGCTGAGGGCGGGCCCGTAGGCGAACACGGCGCCGATCGAGGTGATGAACGTGAGGATGAACAGCACGCCGACGGCGAGCGCTGACTTGCGAGCGAAGGTCATGGCGGGTCTCCTTCTTCTGTGAGGGACGCTGGGAACCCAGCGGATTGGGGGCCGACGGGCCCCGGTCAGTCGGTCGAGGTGTCAGCCTCGACGCAGGTCACCGAGACCAGTGGCAGGCCCGTGTCGCGGACCTTGGCGAGCAGGCCGTGCAGGGCGGCCTGGTCGGTGATGGGGCCGTGGATGACGGTGGTTCCGTCGCCGTCGCGGCGGAGGCTGAGCCCTTCGAACCAGGCGACCCACCGGGCCTCGAGGTGGCCTCCGACGCGGATCTCGTAGCGCCCGGGCTCGTGGCGGTCGCGGACGTTGCTCATGGCGCTCCTTGTGGTGGGACCGAGTGGGGCGGCTCGCCGGCGGGGCCGTCGTGCCCTGGTTCCATCACAAGGTCGGCGGGGATGTGGTGAGGGCGCATCCCCACATCTGGTGATTTGGGGGGTGATTCCGCGGCTCAGGCCCAGAGGATCGAGAGCAGGACCGCCGACGCGTAGAGCCCGACGCCGTAGACGGCGTGGGTCGCGAGGTTGCGCAGGCGGACGCTGCGCGGGTCGGTCGTCCTCGACGCAGCGACGCCCGAGCCCATGCCGGGCTGCAGGACGAACCACGGCGCGACGACGGTTCCGAGGCCAACCAGCATTGGCGGCAGGATCGCGGGCGATCGGGCCCAGCCGAGCCCCCAGACGGCCAGCAGCAGGAACGCGAATGCTATCCCGATCGAGTAGTGCGCCGCCCAGCCGACCGCCCGTTCTCCCCGAACCGGGTCGGCCGCCCCGATGCGCTCGTGGACGAACCGGCCCCGCGGGAAGTGGCCGATCCACCGGCCGAGCAGCCCGAAGTCGACGCCCCGGATGCCGAGCGCGCGCCGCGCGACCAGCGCCCAGACGCCCATCAGGGCCGACCCGCCCACGCCGATGAGCACGCCTCGTGCGATGAACTCCGCGACACCGCTCAAGCCGCTCCTCCTTCGTGTCTAGGATCTGCGCCGGCGTCAGGACCGTCCGGCGTCTGACCCGAACCTAGGAGCGAAGGTGGTGAGCGGACATCACATCGTCTGGTGATTGCCGCGGCCGTCAGCGCCACGGCTCCGGGACAGCAGGTCCAGCTCCGCAGCGCGGCGCACGGCTTCGCGGCGGCTGTTCACACCGAGCTTCGCGTAGATGTTCTTGGTGTGGGTGCGCACGGTGTTGAGCGACACCACGAGCTCGCGCGCGATGTCCGGGCCGTCGAGGTCGGACGCGAGGAGGCGGAGGACCTCCAGCTCGCGCTCGCTCAGCGGCTCCGCCAGCGGCTGCCTCGCCGTGGTGCGGGGCTCGGACCGCCCGAACGCCGTCAGCAGGCCCCGGACGTAGCCTGATCTGGTGGCGCGCTTGGCCAGTGCGTCGAGCAGCGCCGCCATCTCGGGCCCCTGGTTTACGAAGGTGCGGACGTAGCCCTCGGGCTCGGCCAGCGCGAGGGCGCGCTCGAGCGGGACCAGTGCGGCGCGGAGGTCGCCAGTCGCGCGGAGGGCCAGCGCCCGGAGGATCAGGATCTCGATGACGCTGGCCATTCGGCTGCCGGACTCCGCTGACCGAAGCAGGCGCTCGAGGAGGTCCAGTGCATCTCGGATCGAGCGGCCACTGGCATCGCCCTGCGCCAGGAGCGCCCTCGCGAGGGTGACGTGCTCGAACTCGCGCAGGTAGTCGGGGTCATCGGCGGCCGAGAGGCCGCGCTCGCGCGCCCAGGACAGGGCCTCAGCGACCCGCCCCTGCCCAACCCAGATGCGCGCCTTCGTGGCGCCGACCGGGCGCACGTCCGGCGAGAAGTCGCCGACGTAGCGGCGCTCGGCCTCCGTCAGCAGCTCCAGCGCGCCGGCGAGGTCGCCCTCCGCCTCCCGCACCGCCGCCAGCGCCACGCGCGACCGATAGGGGTTCTGCGGCAGGCCGTTGTCCTCGCCCAGGCCATCAGCGAGCGCCAGCTGCTGGTGGGCGCCCGCAACGTCGCCCCGCTCGAGGCGGATGCCGCTGATCCCGACGTGCATGTCCGCCGCGCCCCGCAGCGCATAGCCGCCCTGCCCGGTCGCCATTGCCAGCCCGCGCTCGAAGATGCGCAGCGCGTCGCCCAGGTGGCCCTGCGCGAGCCGGATGTCGGCGAGCGCCAGCCCGCAGCCGATCACGTCCGAGAGGTGCCCGGCCTTCTCCAGGTCCGCCATCGCGGCGGCGTACCAGCGGCCCGCGCCGTCGAGGTCGCCGGCGGTCCACGCGGCGAGCGCCAGGAGGCCGGCCGCACCGCCCCGGGAGCGGTGGTCGTCCTCGGCCACGAGGTCGAGCGCCCGCCGAGCGTGGGCGACGGTCCCCGGGACATCACCGAGGATCCGCGCCTGGCCGGCGCGGTGCACCGCGACCGAACCCGGCAGGTGGCGGAACGCCACCTCGTCCGCGACGACCATCCCGGCCGCGCGTCCGGCTGCCAGGTCCGCGGCCCCGCCGGTGGCATCGAGCCAGCGCTCGGCGTCACGCAACCGCCCCTCGACGCCATCGACCTCGCCCCTGACCAGGCGCGACCCGGCGGATGTGTTGCTGAGCACGGGGCGGACCCGCAGCACCTCGTCGGGGAGCGCCTCGAGCCACCCGCGCAGCGTGGCCTCCTGCCGCTGCCTGACCACTCCCGGGATCGCGAGCTCCACCAGGTCCGCGGCCCGCTCGAAGTCCCCGCCCGCCAACGCGTGGCGGATCGCCTCGGCCGTGTCCCCGGTCCCCTCGTACCAGCTGCTCGCCCGGCGGTGCAGCATGGGCACCTCATCGGGCTGCTCGTCGAGCAGGCGGGTCCGCAGCACGTCGGCGAAGAGGTGGTGATAGCGGTACCACTCGCGGCGGGCGTCGAGCGGCACCAGGAACAGGTTCTTCCGGTCGAGCGCCTCGAGCATGGCCCTGCCGCCGCCGTGCCCGGTGACGGCGTCGCACAGCGGACCGCTCATGAGGCGCAGGATCGAGGTCTGGAGCAGGAACGCCCGGACGTCCTCGGGCTGGCGGTGCAGGACCTCCTCGGCCAGGTAGTCGACGATGTAGCGGTCGTCGCCGGAGAATCCGTCGATGAAGCTGGTGGCGTCCTCGCGCCCCTGGATCGAGAGCGCCGCGAGCTGCAGGGCGGCGATCCAGCCCTCGGTGCGGCCCTCGAGCGCGGCAACGTCGCCGTCGGCGAGCCCCAGGCCCATCGCCCCGTTGAGGTACGCGCCTGCCTCGTCGGGTGTGAAGCGCAGGTCGGCGGCGCGGATCTCGGTCAGCTCGCCGCGCGCTCGCAGTCGGGCCAGGGGAAGCGGGGGATCCGCGCGCGTGATGATCACGACGTGCAGCTGCGGGGGCAGGTGGTCCAGCAGGAACGCCATCGCCTCGTGGACGTCGGGAGCGTCGATGACGTGGTAGTCGTCGAGGACGAGGATGGTGTCGCGTCGGACTCCGCCGAGCTCGTTCAGCAGCTGGGCGAGCACCGTCTCGATCGGCGGCGGCTGGGGCCCCTCGAGGAGCGCCAGCGGCGTCGCGCCGACGCCGGGCGCCGCCGTCTGCAGCGCGCTGATGACGTAGGCCCAGAACGAGGCGGACTGGGCGTCGGCCGGGTCGAGCGAGAGCCAGGCCGCCGCGTCCTCGGGTCCGGGGCGCGACGCCAGCCACTCGGCCAGGAGCGTCGTCTTGCCGAAGCCCGCCGGCGCGGAGATGAGCGTCAGCTTGGACTCGGTGCCCCGGCTCAGCCGCTCGCGCAGCCTTCCGCGGGCCACGATGCCGCGTCGCGGCCTCGGCACGAAGAGCTTGGTCTCGAGCAGCAGGCTTGCCATTCGGCGCCAACGTAACAGCCCGCGCGCGGGAGCGGTACGTCGGGTGTCGAGCGGGGCAAAGATCCGGCGGTCGAGTCGCGGGCCTGGAATCGCCTGCCATGCCGACGCACCCTCCCGCCGAACAGACGAGAGCCCGGTCGATCGACCGGGCCTTGCGTTCGTTCAGGTCGCTGGAGCCGACACTCGGATTTGAACAGAGGACCTGCCGTCGACGAAGTAGCGTCCAGTGTCAGGGTGCTCACGCTCAGGCCGTGCTTGGGGGGCGATCCGTTTGGGGGGGGTGGATCGGGGGGCCACCCTGCGCGGAAGGTCATGGCCCTAGAGGGCCTCCGTTGCGGCGCCAGGTCCACCGGGCGAGGGCCGGAAGCGGTCGCGGTCGCGGACGGCGTTGCTGTCACACTACGAGCGACCGACGTCCGGAGCCATGCACGATGTCTACTCCCACAGCGATGCGGGGGAACCTGCCCGCCGAGTTGACCACCTTCGTCGGTCGACGCCGCCAACTGCAGGAGATCAAGTCCGCTCTGGCAACCGCCCGTCTCGTGACGCTTGTCGGGACGGGTGGGGTGGGCAAGACACGGCTGGCCCTGAGGTCGGCAGCTGACCTCCGACGCGGCATTCCGGACGGTGTGTGGCTCGTGGAGCTCGCCGGCCTGGAGGATGCAGAGCTCGTCACGAAGACAGTCATGACATCGCTCGGACTTCGCGATGAGTCGAGCCAGTGGCCTGTGTCCCGGTTGATCGAGTACGTCGCCTCCAAACGGCTGTTGCTCGTCCTCGACAACTGCGAGCACCTTCTCGACGCCTGCGCGGTGCTCGCCGATGCGGTTCTGCGGGAGGCGCCGTCGCTGCGGATCCTGGCGACCAGCACCCAGGCACTCGGCGTGAACGGAGAGATGGTTCTCCAGGTTGGCCCGTTGTCGGTCCCGGAGCCCGACGGGCGTGCGGCGCCCGACCGGATCGCCCAATCGGAAGCCGTCGCCCTGCTCGTCGAGCGGGCACGGGAAGCGGGCGCCCCTTTCGAGGTAACCCCTGACAACCGGGCTGCCGTGGTCGAGCTGGCGCGGCGCCTCGACGGTATCCCCCTGGCAATCGAGCTCGCGTCCGTGCGACTCCGAACCCTCGGCCTCGAGCAGCTCGTCGAGCGTCTCAACGACCGTTTCCAGTTGCTTGTTGGTAGCAGCAGAACCGCACCCCTGCGCCACCAGACGCTCGAAGCCACCATCGCCTGGAGTCACGCTCTGCTGGGTCCCGATGATCGAGCAGTCCTCCGGCGCCTGTCCGTGTTCGCCGGCTCGTTCGGCCTGGAGGCAGCCGAGAAGGTGGGCCAGGCGGGCACAGCGACGCGGTTCAGTGCGCTGGACGTCCTGACCAATCTCGTTGAGCGCTCATTCGTCGTCCGCGAGGGCACGTCAGGAAGGGCGCGCTATCGACTCCACGAGACCATGCGTGAGTTCGCGCTGCTTCGGCTCCGTGAAGCGGGGGAGGAGGCGATCGCGAAGGACGCACACCGGTCGTTCTACTCGAGCCTCTGCCGGCCCACCGAGTTCGATCTCGCCAGACCTGATGTGGCATCTCAGCTCGGACTGCTTGATGAGCTGGATCTCGAAGCCGACAACATCCGCGTGGCTTTGCGGCACTGCCTCGCCGACCCGGATGGGGCGAACCTCGGCCTGGCGATGGCGGCCGGGCTCGGGCAACACTGGAGACACCGCGCGGTGAGCGAGGGCGTCTACTGGATCGATGGCCTCCTCGCCCGGCGCGGTGGCGACGAGGCCATCCGAAGCCATGCGCTCTACGTGAAGATCACCCTCGCCGTCGTCCAGGGTGACCATGCGGCGGGATTGGAGGCCGTCGCGGAAGCGACCGCTCTCGCACGCCGGTTGAAGGACGACGGCCTCCTCGTGCGGATCCTCGCGAACCAGGCGGCCTTGGAGGTACTCGCCGGCGACCTGTCGGCAGCCCGCGCTACGTCCGCAGACGCGACGGCGCTCGCGGCGCGCCTCGGGGACGACATGTCGTTCATCGCGGCCGCCCAGTCTCAGGCCTTCGTGGCCTTCGTCGACGCGGACTTCACCCGGATGCGGGACGTCGGACTCGCCGCCGCTGCGCGTTCCCGCGAGTGCAACGAGATCTTCATGCTCAGCGTGCACCTCACCAGCGCCGGCATGGGTGCCCTGATGCTGGGTGATCACGCTGCGGCCGAGGCGGCGCTGATCGAAGCACTGGATGCCAGCCTGGTCGTTGACGACCGCCCCGGATTGGCGATGCGAATGGAAGCGCTCGCAAGTGCCGCCGCGATGGCGGGAAGCGCGCAGCGTGCGGCAGAGCTCCTGGGTGCGTCGGAGATGCTGCGTCGAGCAATCGGGGCCCAGCCGAGCCCGTTCACGATGCCCCTGGTCGCGAAGGCTCGAGAGCAGTCCACTGCCGTGCTCGGCGAGGCCCGCTTCAACAAGGCATTCGAAATGGGGGCGAACCTCGACCGGGAGGGCGCCGTGGGTCTCGCGCTGAGGAAGAAGGTCGTGCGAGATGCTGGGCCCCCGACCGCCAGGACGCCCGATCCGCTCGGCAAGCGTGAGCGGGAGGTCGCGACGCTCATTGCCGAGGGATTGAGCAACAAGGAGATCGCCACTCGGCTATTCCTGTCCGAGCGGACCGTCGAGACCCACGTCTACAACATCCTCAACAAGCTCGGCTTGAACTCCAGGGTCAGCATCGCCTCGTGGGTGTCGACCACCGGGTAGGTGCGCGTCCGCGAGGTTGGTGATCTCGCGAATCCGCCCGGGTGGTAGGAGGGCGAGGCTCACCATGCGTCGCGCCGACTCGAGGCTGGCCGCTTCGACCAAGTAGACGAGCCGACCATCGGCGCGACTGAGACCGGCGAACGTCATTCGCGCGAAGCTCGCCTGCCCGCGCATCCGGGACTGAGCCGCCACCAGCATCCGAGTGGCGCGCTCGAGCTCGAACGCGTCGGCGTCCGCCATGTGTACCTCGATCAAGTAGGTAGGCATGGTCCGGATGGTCGCTGGCTCGGTGGTTCCGCCACATCGCGGGGAACACCGAGCGGGTACGTAGTCCCCCGTCCTGCGCGGTCCTAAGTGCCGAGTACGTGTTCGTCCGGATGGAACAGGGCGGCGTCCTCCCTAGCGTGCAGTTGGCGCACTCCGATCAGGAGCGGCGCCGACCCGAGGGAAGGAGATCCGATGCAGGCGATCGTTCAGGACAACTACGGCTCAGGCGAGGCGCTCGAACTACGGGAGATCGAGAGGCCCGCGATCGGGGAGCACCATGTGCTTGTCCGCGTTCGCGCGGCGGGCGTCAATCCGGCCGACTGGGCGGTGATGAGCGGGCTGCCGTACATCGCGCGGCCCGTCTATGGGTTGCGCCGGCCAAAGATCGCCGTCCGCGGCACGGATGTCGCCGGGTATGTGGCTGCTGTCGGCAGCGGCGTCACGCGCTTCAAGCCAGGCGACGAGGTGTTCGGCGCGTCCACCGGCTCGTACGCCGAATACGCCGCCGCGTCCGAGGACGAGCTGGCCCTGAAGCCAGCCAACCTGACCTTCGAGCAGGCCGCCACGGTTCCGATGGCGGGCCTCGTCGCCCTCCAGGCCATCCGGGACCACGGCAAGGTCCGCGCCGGACAGGCGGTCCTGATCAACGGGGCGTCAGGCGGCATCGGCACATTCGCCATCCAAATCGCCAAGGCGCTCGGCGCCGAGGTCACCGCGGTCGCGAGCACGCGGAACCTCGAGCTCGTCCGCGCGGCCGGGGCCGACCACGTGATCGACTACACGAAGGAGGACTTCACGGCGAGCGGGAAGCGCTACGACATCATCCTCGACAACGTCTCGAACCACTCGCTCTCCCGCCTCCGACGCGCTCTGACCGCCACGGGCGTGCTCATCCCGAACGGCGGGAACTTCGGAAACCGATGGTTCTCGAGCGCGGGCCGGCTCATCCGGGCAAGGCTCATGTTCCGATCGGGCACGCAGAGAGCCGCGAACTTCCTCGTCTCCACGAACCACGACGACCTCGTCGCCCTTAAGGAGCTGATCGAGGCTGGCAAGGTCACGCCCGTCCTGGATCGGACCTATCCCCTGAGCAGCGCAGCGCAGGCGATCGACCACGTTGGCACCGGCCATGCGCAGGGGAAGGTCGCGATCACCGTGTGATGCCGGCGGACGCCACGTGCCACTTCCAACCTACCGCGGCCGTGAGGCCCGGACAGACACGACACAACAACGACAAGGAGATGACATGACGTCCAACGTTCAGGGCCGCGACTCAGCCGCCTCTGCCAACCAGTCCATCGAGGACCCGCAGGGGCCCGGTAAGCGCTTTTCGAGGATCTTCGGGGCGCTCTTCATCGCCGGGTTCCTGGTCTACGGAATCGGCTTCGGCCTGGTGAGTTCCGTCACGACCGCGCCTGACTTCATGGCCACACTCTCCGCGCACTCGACCACGCTGCTCGTCGGCGCCTTCCTCATGCTCCTCAACACGGTCGTCGACATCGGTAAGGGCGTGCTGTTCTTCCCGATCGCCGAGCGCCGTGGCAAGCGCACCGCGCTCGTCTACCTCGCCGCGATCACGGTCCAGGTGGTCCTCTTGGACCTCGGCGTGCTGTTCCTGCTCATGCTGGTCCCCCTTTCCGAGTTCGTCGCCGGAGCCGGCGCGACCGAGGGCAGCGCGCTCGGCTCGCTCCTCACGCAGGCGAATACCCTCGCCTTCCAGCTTGGCCAAGGGACGCTGGCGTTCGGGGCCCTGTTCATGACCTGGTTCCTGTTCCGGACAGGGATGGTCCCTCGCACCCTCGCGCTGTGGGGTGTCGTCGGCTACGCGATCCACCTCACTGGTGCGATCGCCGAGATCTTCGGAATCCACGCTTCGCTCGCTGTTGTCGATCCCGGGTGGACTCTTCGAAGTCGCCTTCGGCGTCTGGCTAATCGCCAAGGGGTTCCGGTCTTCGGAGCGCCTTCTGCCAGATGTCGTCGCGCCGGTTCGTGCCGCCGACGCCCTCGGGGCCCTCAGCTGATCAACGACACGGTCGCTGGCGCGCACCGCTCGGCGATCTCGCCGCGACCGATCACGACAGTCCCTCGCCAATCTCGAAAGGAGACAACCCGTGTCCAAGGCAACCGTCACCAGGCTCTTCATCGGCGGCGGGCTCGCCGTCATCGCGGGCGCCGTCCTGGCCATCGTGGCCGTGGCGATCGCGAACGCGAACGACGCGTTCGTCATGAACGGCCCCGACATCGTGGGGCTCAGGGGGAGCGCGCTCGCGTGGCTGATGCTCCCGCTCGGCATCGCCGGCGGCCTCGCGATCGTCGGCGGCCTGGCCGCCGGCCTCGTGGCGTGGATCGGGGCCCTGCTGAACACCTGGCAGCTCGAGAGCAAGACATGGTTCGCCGTGCCTGCTCCTGCTCGGGATCTTCAACTTCGGGTTCTTCGCGATGATCGCGTACCTCGTGGCCGGGCCGGACGGCGCGACCGATGCGGCCGTCGGGAGGGCGGAGGCCGCCGCCCGGGCGACCCCCGCATGACGAACATCGGGATCGGTCAGGCTGGGGGGACGCCGTCCATGGCGGGCAAGACCGTCCTGATCACCGGCGGCACCGGCGGCATCGGCAGGGCGACCGCCGTTGGGCTCGCGCGCCTGGGCGCCCGCGTGGCCATCACCGGCCGTGACATCGGGCGTGCCGAGGCCGCGGCGCTCGAGATCCGTGGCGCGACGGGCAACGCGGACGTGGACGCGTTCGGCGCCGACCTGTCATCCCAGGCGAGGTGCGCCGTCTCGCCGCTGACGTGCTCGACGCGTACCCGCGACTCGACGTCCTGGTCAACAACGTCGGTGGCTTCTGGGCCACCCGCCACGTCACGGTCGACGGGCTGGAGCACACCTTTGCCGTGAACCACCTGGCCGCCTTCCTGCTCACCAACCTGCTGCTGGATCGGCTGAAGGCCAGTGCCCCGGCGCGCGTCGTCACGGTCTCGTCCAACGCCCAGTCCCTGGGCGCGATCGACTTCGCAGACCTGCAGGGCGAGCACAAGTACTCCGGGCAGACCGCCTACAACCAGTCGAAGCTCGCCAGTGTCATGTTCACCTACGAGCTGGCCCGCCGCCTGGACGGCACCGGCGTGACGGCGAACGTGCTGCACCCCGGCGTGGTGAACAGCGGCTTCGGCGCCGAGGATCCCTCGCGAATCTTCAGGTTCCTCGTGCCGCTCTGGCGACCGTTCATGAAGACGCCGCAGCAGGGCGCTGCGACGTCGATCTACCTGGCGTCGTCGACGGAGGTGGAGGGCGTCACCGGGACGTACTTCGCCAACGGCAGGCCGCAGCGCTCAAGCAAGGCGTCGTACGACGAGAGCTCAGCAGCTCGCCTGTGGCAGGTCAGCACTCGCCTCGTCGGCCTCGAAGTTTCGTCGATCGGGCCGGCAGCGCCCGACAACATCGGCCAGGGAGCATCGAAATGACTGACGGCGTCGAGCTCCTCACGCGCGGCGTGATCATCGGTGTTGGAGCTGCCGCGCTGATGGATGCGTGGGCGCTCTTCTCGCGACGCGCGTTCGGCATCCGGGGCCTTGACTACGCGCTACTGGGTCGGTGGATCGGCTACTTCCCGCGGCGTCGCTTCTTCCACGAGCGCATCGCTTCCGCCGACCCAGTTCGCGGGGAACGACCGCTCGGGTGGCTGGCGCACTACTCGATCGGGATAGCGTTCGCGTTCCTTCTGCTCGCGATCTGGGGACTTGCCTGGGCACGGTCCCCCACGATCTGGCCGGCTCTCCTGATCGGCCTGGGCACGATCGTCGCTCCCTGGTTCGTCCTGCAGCCCGGCATGGGGGCCGGCATCGCGGCGTCGAGAACGCCCAACCCCCGCGCCGCTCGGCTGCGGAACCTCGCGACCCATAGCGCCTATGGAATCGGGCTCTTCCTCTCAGCTCTGGCGCTCTCGATTCTCTGGGGTTGAACCGGCCCATCGTCGGCGTCCATGGCTACACAAACGGCCGCCGGGGCCCTTGCGGGGCACCACCGACGGCCGTTTCGTGCGTGATCGCTGGAGCCGACACTCGGATTTGAACCGAGGACCTGCTGTTTACGAAACAGCTGCTCTACCGCTGAGCTATGTCGGCGCCCGTCAAATCTACCATGGCACCATGAGACGGCGTCGCGGGGAGGCGATGAGACGCCCCGCAGCGCCGGTCGCCGTCGGGCACGCTGTCATTCCCGCCGGATCGGCCCGGTCGAAGGCGCAGGCGCGCCCGTGGCCGGCCCGCCGATCGCGGCCATCGCGCTGGCCCACAATGCCCGCGGGCACCCTTCGGCCAGCGCAGGTGGCGATGCACATCGACGATCGAACCGAGGTCAGACCACACGGCTCGCCGCCCTTTGGGGTGCGGGCAGGTCGACGAGTGGCCGCGGCCGCCCTGCTCGTGGGTGGCGCGGCGGCGGGCGCCTGGGTCTCGCGGCGCCCGCTTCGCGTCGCGGCGGGGCTCGGGGTCGGGATTGCCGGGCCGATCGTGCTCGCCCTCACTCTCGCACCCGGTGCACCCGGTGCGGGAGGCCCAGGAGGCGGGCGGCGGCTCGTCACGGCGCCGCCCGACCACGTAATGCCGCCGGATCGAGTCGTGCCGCCGCACGACGGCGCGACCGCGCCATCGTGCGCCGAGGACGTGACCGTGCTGATCGCCGCCCGCGACGAGGCGCGCGTGCTTCCACGGCTCCTCTCCGATCTTGGTCGCCAGGACTTCCGGGCGCCGGGAGGCAGTCCGCGGTTTCGGGTGGTCGTCGTCGACGACGGCTCGGTCGACCGGACGGGCGCGTCCGCCGAAGCTGCCCTCGCCGCGGCCGGCCTTGTCGGCTGCGTCGTCCGCCGTTGCGGCGGCCGGAAGGGGAAAGGTGACGCCCTCGCCTTCGCCAGCGCCGAGGACCTCGGCGAGGCGGCCCTCGTCGTGGTCCTGGATGCCGACGCCCGCGTCGACGAGGAGTTCGTGCGTCGCGCCGCGGCGCTCCACGGGGCCGGCCTGCGGGCCTTCACGGCTCGTCGCCGCATCCTTGGGGCCGGGACCTCGATGCGAGCCCGGCTGCAGGCAGACGAGCAGATCCTGGATGGGTTCCTCCTGGAGCGTCGCATCGCCCTCGGCGGTGGCGGCGAGCTGCGAGGGAACGGCATGGCGGTCGCCCGCGCCGAGCTGGAGCGCGTCGGCGGATGGCCGACGGGAGTCCTCACCGAGGACCTGGAGCTCTCCACGCGGCTTCTCGCGGCCGGCGTGCCGATCGCGTGGGTCAGGGATCTCGTCGTCTGGGAGGCCGCCACCGCGACCCCCGCAGCCTTCTGGCGTCAGCGCCTGCGCTGGGCCGAGGGGTCGGCACGCCGGTTCCTCACGTCACTTCCTGCCGCGACGACGAGCCGGCGGGCGCCGGCCCGCACCCGTCTCGACATGGGCCTCTACGCGGGCCAGCTCCTTTTGCCCCCGCTGATACTCGGGGCGGTCGTCGGAGGCGCCTCGCGAGGGCGTCCGGCTCCCGCGCTGGCCCTCGCCGGGACGTATGTGGGCGCCGGCTGCATCCTCGCGTGGCAGGCCCTGGGTCGCCTGGAACCGGGCGCGCGCCGCGGCCCGCGCGCGGCGCGAGCCGTTCTCGCAGGCCTGTTCGCGGCCCAGTGGCTGGCCGTGCTTCCGGCTGCGCTCGTCCGGATTGCCCTCGGGGCCGACATCCCGGACTTCGTCCAGACGCGGGATCGGCTGGACCTCCCCGATCCGGAAGTCCCCGATCCTGAAATCTTCATGAACGAATCGCAATGAGACCTCGACCGCGGCGCGGTTGTATCCGGCGCCTGCGTGCGCTTGTATGCCCCATCCGGTGCCTCCGCGGTGCCGGCCCCTGACGGAACGGACCTGCATGCGATGACAGCCGTGTCGATGCGCCACCTGGTCGGGACGGAGAGAGGGATCGCTCCCGCGCCGGCGATCGCCCTCTTCATCGCGGCCGGCGTCGGCGGACTCGTCGCAGCCAGCGTGCTCCCGATCCACCGCGCGGTCGGCCGCATCGTCTTCGGGGTGGTCCCGTTCGACGTGGCGCCCACGACGCTCGCCTCCGCCGCGCTCGGGCTGGGCATGCTGACGCTCCTGGGGATCGGCCTGCTGCGACGTAAGCGCCTCGGCTGGCTCCTTGCGGTCGTCCTCTTCGCGGCCTCCGCCGTGGCCCAGGGGATCTTTCTCCACCACCCCGTCGGCGCTGCGGTGGCGCTCGGATCGCTCGCCATCCTGGTCATCCTGCGACGGTCGTTCGGGGTGACCGGTCCCGAGCGGCGCCCGGGACCGCTTGCGGTCCTCGTCGCGCATCGCGGCGCTCGGCGCTGCCGCCGAGGTGGCCCTCGCCGTCGCCCATTCGTCGGCGGTCGCCCCCGCCGGCCTGTTCGCGATGGCGGCCGACACCGTCTCGACGTCCCTGGCGTTCGCGGACGTCCGGACGCTGGCCTTCCTGCGGGACCAGCCCCACCTCCTGGCGATCGCGATGCTCGCGGTCCGGCTGCCCATCTTCCTGATCGTCCTGGCGACGCTGCTCCCGGCGCCGGAGGATTCCGTGCCCTCCGCCGTCGCCGAGCGCGCGGATCTGACGCTCAGGAGCCGCGGCCGAGGAGCGCTGTTGCCGTTCCAGCTGGCGAGCGACAAGCGCCGTTTCGTGGCCCCGGACGGGGGCGTGATCGTCTCCGGCACCAAAGGTCGGTTCGTGGTTGCCCTGGGCGACCCGATCGGCGTGGACGATGCGGGTCCCGCTTTCACCTCGTTCAGCGACGCGTGCCGCTCCCGTGGCCAGGTTCCCGCCGTGTACCAGGCCACCGCTCGATTCGCTCCCGTGCTGGCGGCGGCGGGCATGCGCGTCTTCCGCGTGGGACACGAGGCGATCGTGGGCCTCGACGGATTCGACCTCCGGACCCCGCGGCGTGCGAACCTTCGCCATACCATCAGCCGCGCCCGCCGCGGCGGCCTGTCGTTCGAGTTCCATCACGGCCTCGACGAGGATGCCCGGGCACGCCTCCTGCCGGGGCTCCTGGAGGCGGACGCGTCCTGGCGCCGCACGGCCGGGCCCGAGCTCGGGTTCACGATCGGGCGCTTCGACCCGGCAGAGATCGATCGCCTGGCGATCGCCGTCGCCGTCGGCGCGGACGGTGGCGTCGTTGCCTTCACGACGTTCCGGCCGATGGGCGACGACGGGTGGGTCCTCGACCTCATGCGGCGAGTCCCCGGCCGGGTGCCGGGTGCCGTCGAGGGCTGCATCGTGGAGGCGGCGATGGCAATGGCCGCCGAGGGAGCACCCTCTCTGTCGCTCGGCCTGGCGCCGCTCGCGGGGATCGCGGCCGATGCGAACGGCTTCGAGGAGCGCGCGCTCGCCCTGGCGGCGCGGCTCGTCCGGCCCTGGTACGACGTGGAGGGGCTCGCCTTCTTCAAGTCGAAGTTCGATCCGACCTGGGTCGCCAGGTCCGCGGCGGTTCCCAGCCGCCTCCATCTCCCGGGCCTGGCCCTGGCCCTCCTCGGCCTGCACCTCGGCGGCTTCCGCAGGGCGGCGCGCCAGGTGCCCGGCGCGGCCATTGCGCTCGTCCACCGGGGCCCTGCGCAGCGGAGCCCTCGCGAAGCAGGCGCCTGAGCGCCCCGGAGCTCGCCGGCGTCGGGCTCCGGACCTCGCCGGCGTCAGTGGCCCCGGAGCTCGCGGCGCGCCGGCGTGGGCAGGTCGGCTCAGGGTCCACGCGCCACCCCTCCAGCGCCTGCCGGTCGACGTGCCAGTCGGGGGCCGCCCGGCTCTGGCGTCGCCCCGCGCAGAGGTCCCACCGTGGCGCGCGTCGGGAATCGCCGGAGTCTGCAGATGCGCGCGCTGGTCGTCTACGAGTCGATGTTCGGGAACACGCGGGATGTCGCCCAGGCGATCGCCGCGGGCATCGCGGCCCGGATGCCGGCGGAGACGCTGGAGGTCGGGGCCGCGCCGCTCGTGATCCGCGACGACGTCGACCTCCTCGTCGTCGGCGGCCCGACGCACGCCCACGGCATGACGAAGCCGGAGTCGCGCGCCGATTCGGCGCGGCGCGCGTCCGACCGGCTGGTCTCGCGCGGGATCGGCATCCGAGAGTGGCTCGCAGAGGTCCGCGGCGGGTCGGCGCACACGGCCGCTGCGGCCTTCGACACGCGCATCAAGGGCCCCGGCATCCTGTGGGGCTCCGCGGCGAAGGGCGCCGACGGCCACCTTCGCGAGCTCGGGTTCCGGGTCGTCGCCTCCCCGGCGAGCTTCCACGTGGGTGGGCCGACGGGACCGCTGTTCGATCGCCTCGTCGACGGCGAGCTGGAGCGCGCCCGCGCGTGGGGCGAGGGCCTCGCCGCCGGGCTGGTCGTGCCGGCGAACGCCCGCCGGCGGGGATGATCGGCCGTCTCCTCGTCGCGGCGTTCCTGGTCGCGCATGCCGCGATCCACGCGGGCTTCGTCGCGCCGCGCCCCCCGGCGAAGCCCGGCGCGCCGCCCTGGCCGTTCGACCTGGAGCGCTCGTGGGCTCGCGCGCGCCTCGGCGCGACGCGCAGAGCCGTCCGTCTCGCTGGGCCTCTTCCTCGTCGCGGTGACGCTCGCCGGCTACGGCCTGGCGGCCCTGGCCACGCTCGGGCTCCTGCCGTCCTGGACGTGGGACCCGGCGGTCGCTCTCGGATCGCTCGCGTCGCTGGCCCTCCTCGTCCTCTGCTTCCACCCCTGGCTGGTCGTCGGCGTGGCGATCGACCTGCTCCTCCTGTGGGTGGCGCTCGTGGCCGCCTGGTACCCCGACCTCCTGGCCTGAGGCGGATCGCCCGGACCGGCGAACGTCGGACCCCGCCCACCTGGCGCCTTGCGGTGCGTCATGGCACAGGCCCTTCGTTCGCGGAGCCCGTGACAGACGGGCGATTGGCGGGCCCCGACCCGACCGGCAGGATCGTCGCGATGGCCGCCGACCACACGCATCTCCCTGCTGCCCTCGCGCCGCGGGCACCATCGAGTCCGCGGCGCTTCCTTGCCCTCGCGGTCGCGGCCATCGCCATCCTCACGGCCCTCGTTGCGGCGCTGGCCGGGTAGGAGCCCTGCCGGAGGCGATCCGTACGGCGCCGAGCTGGTGCGGCTCGCGACCTCGATCGCAGTGCGCCTGGCGAGGCGCGGCCGGCGAGCGACACGACGCTCGCCGCCTTCACCCGTCGCCTTCACCCGCCGCGTCTGCCCCCGACCTCGGCCTGGACCAGCCCGACGAACGCCGCCGGACGTGGGGATTGCGGGGCGCCTTCCCGCGGAGCACCATCGTCCCTGCACGACCCATCGTCGCCGGAGGTTCGACAGACGCATGCCCGTGCGGCCGCGACGACGCCGACGCCCCTTCGCCACGCCGGGTGGCCGGCCGCCGCGTGGTCGGCCGCCGGGGACGATGGTCCTCGCCCTCCTCCTTGGCGTCGTGCTCGTGCTGGGCGGGACGTCGCCCGTGGCCGCCGCACCGCCCGTCACCTCGATGACGATCGCCGGCGCACCGTTCTTTCCCGACGGCGACGGAGTGCGGGATCGCGTGACCCTGCGCCTGGGGCTGGGCCGGCCGGCGATGCTGAGCGTCGTCGTGACGGATCTCGCCGGCCGCCCCGTTCGCACGCTCATGGCGGGCCGGGCTCTGGCAGCGGGCAGCTACGCTGTCTCGTGGAACGGGCGCAACGGCGCCGGCCGCGTCGTAGCGGACGCGGCGTATCGGTTCCGGGTCACCGCAACCGCCGGCGGCCGCACGACCGTGGCCTGGAGTGGGTACGCGACCAAGGCTCGCGCGATCCCGTACCCGGCCAACCCGGGCGCCATCGTCGTCGTCCTCGACCCCGGGCACGGGGGCCCCGATCCCGGCGCGCGGGGCGCCGACGGCAGCTACGAGGACGCGTACAATCTGGACATCGCCAAGCGCCTCGCCGCGATGCTCCGGGGTGCCGGAATCCGGGTCGTGATGACGCGGACGGGCGACGTCGCGGTGAATCCGAAGCGGCTCGACCTTTCGCCGGACGGCAGGTACACGGGCTTCGACGAGCTGCAGGCACGCGTCGACGTGGAGACGCTCGCGCTGCCGGACCTGTCGCTGCACATCCACAACGACGCGTCGACGGATCCGGCGGCCCACGGAACGTCGACGTGGTGCCGGTCCGACCGGGTCTTCGGGGCGGAGTCGTGCCGGCTCGCCCGGCTGGTCCTGGACGAGGTCGTGAGCGCCCTGCGCCCGTTCGGCAGCAGCACCTGGCGGCCGGCCAGTCGCGGCGTCCACTGGCACGACTTCTTCGTCCTCTCGCCCTACGATCCGGCCCACCGGCCGCGTGCCTCGGCGGTCCCGGCTGTTCTCCTCGAGGGCCTGTTCATGTCCAGCTATGGGGACGTTCGCAGGCTCCACGATCCGGCGGCGCGCCAGGCCATCGCCGCGGGCGCCTACACGGCGATTGCCCGGTGGCTCAACGGGCGCGCCTGGGGCGCCGGGTACGCGGTGCTGGGCGGCCCGGTCCGGCTCGCGGCCGGCGCATCGGCCACGTACGCCGTGACGATCACGAACCGGGGGGCCCGGGCGCTCCCCGCCGGCACGAGGCTGGAGGCCCGGGTCGTCCCCGCCGTTCCCTACTACGACGGGCGCGTGGAGCGCGCCACGCCGGGCCCGCTCATCGGCTCGACGCTCCTTGCCGCACCACTCGCTCCAGGTCGGTCCGTGACCGTCG
This sequence comes from uncultured Chloroflexia bacterium, assembly GCA_963776285.1. GTDB lineage: Bacteria > Chloroflexota > Limnocylindria > Limnocylindrales > CSP1-4 > CTSoil-043. The sequence goes on along the minus strand of CAVZLW010000007.1, from coordinate 169,456 downwards.
ACGTGACGGTGAAGGCGCCAGCGAAGGCCGGGTCGTACCTCGTGCAGCTCGGCACCGTCCTCGCCGACGGAACGATCCTGGCCCGGCACGGCGTCGTGGTCCTGCAGCGGCGGCTCGACGTCGGCGCGGCCATGCCCACGCCGACGCCAGCCCCGACACCAGCCCCGACTCCCACGCCGACGCCAGACCCGACTCCTGCGCCGACGCCCGACCCGACTCCTGCGCCGACGCCAGACCCGACTCCTGCGCCGACGCCAGACCCGACGCCCTGAACGGCCGGCCCGCGACCACCTCTCCCGCCCGATGGAATCGCGGTGACCGACATCCGGTCAGCCAGCCTCGCCGCCGGCGCATCGTCGCCGCCAGGGGGAGCATCCGTGAGTGTATAGTTACGAAGGACTCTGGGCCTCTCGCGTGCGTCCGCCCTTACGCGGCACTCCGCCGCGAATACAGCACCACGTGCGTGAAGGGAATCCGGATCTCCCGGAAGACCTCGATGGAGACGAGGAAGCCGGCGAAGAGGAACACGACGCCGAGGAGCTCGCCCAGGAAGAACGCACTGGTCATCCCGAAACGCGCGAGGCTGCCCGTCAGCGAAGGGACGAACCCGCCGATCGCCAGGAGCAGCGTGGAGGGCACGCGGCTGTTGAGCTGGCCCCGGAGGAGCGCGGTGACCGCCCCGGGGACGGACGCCACGAAGTTGACGCCGATGGCCACGGGTGAGAGGGCCAGGTTGAGGAGGAACCGGGCCGTGCCCTGGTCGCGCCGGAGGTCGTACCGGATCACCCGTCGCTTGGGCATGAACACGTACGCCGAGTAGAGCGCGCCGAGGACGAGGGCGAACCCGCCGGTGATGTTGAAGAACGGCGTGAGGAGCCGGACGTAGCCGGGGAAGAGCTCGCCGCTCGGGATGCCGGTCGTCGCGTCGAGGGCGTAGCCCGGTGCGGCCAGCGGCGCGAACGCCACCATCGGGATCGAGACGAGCGTTCCCGCGACGATCAATCCGCCCGCGACGTTGGCCCAGCGTCCCTTGGCCCGGTACGTCTCGACCCCGATCGCGACGGCCGCCACGACGGCGATCAGCAGGTAGACGTACGGCGAGGCGCCGCTGTCCGGGTAGTCGTTCTTGCGCCAGGCGAGGAACGTGAAGAGGCCCGCCAGGAGGACCGAGAACGCGGCGCCGTACCCGAACCGGGTCTTGGCCAGGAGGTACATCGTCCCGAGGCCCAGCCAGCCCGCGACCCAGACCGCCCCGGTGAGGTACCAGGCGCGATAGAGCGGCTCGGTCCACCCGAACGCGCCGCCGACGAACTCGGTGCCGGCCGCGATGCCGTACCAGAGCATGCCGATCGTCCAGATCAGCTGGTACGGCTTGCGACGTTCGCGCCACTGGTCCAGCAGGAAGACCGCGAAGACGAAGCTCAGCAGGGACGACGTCAGCGGCAGGACGACATTCGGCTCCATGGCCCTCTTCTCCGTCGTGCGGCGCTCGCGACGCGGGTCGCGCCGACCGCCCGACCATGGCGGGCCCCGACACCCAGGGACCCGTCTGGGCCGAACGGTATGCCCGGCGGGGTGCGGGCTCAATGTGTCGAGCGATCCGTCTTCGGGGCGGAACCGGACCGATCGGAGGATGCCGGTCGATATGCCCGGCGGCCGTGCCGCAGGTCCCAACGATCGGTGGCCACCAGGGCTCCGGCCCCCGGCGTCGCCCGGGCCGGCAGGTCAGGCAGACCCTCGTTGGCCGGTCAATGCGCCGGCGATCTCCTCGGCGGCCTCGAACGGCAGCCAGAACCAGCGCAGCTGCTCGAAGTCGGAATCCACGTCCAGGGCGCCGCCGATCCCTGCCGGGGTGGGCGGCGGGTTGGCGAGCAGGGCCCGGGCCTCCTCGAGGTAGGCGGCCAGGCGCGCCTCGGGCTCGCGATGCCGGTGCGCGGTGTAGCGCATCTCGCCGCCGTCGTAGCGCACGTCGTGGAGCGAGAGCGGCGGCTCGACTGGCTCGCCCCGGTGGCGCCAGAGCGCCGTGAGCGGGTCGAACCGGTACTGGGGGAGGAGGCGCCAGCCTTCGAGGGCGACGAGGTCGACCGCCTCCACGATGAAGTCGAAGACCGCCTCGCTGATGAAGTAGTTGAAGCTCACCCGGACCCAGCCCGGCTTGATCCCTTCGCAGCCGCGGGCGATCTCCCGCTCGAACGCATGCGAGCGCTCCGGGTCGATCCCGAGGAGTCGATGCCCGTAGGGTCCGGCGCACGAGCAGCCGCCGCGGGCCTGGATCCCGAACAGGTCGTTGAGCAGGGCCACCACGAAGCCGTGATGGAGGTACCGGCCGAGGTGGCGGACGACGAAGGAGACGATCGAGAGGCGCGGCAGCGCCGGGTTCCCGAGGATCTCGAGGGACGGGTTGGCCCGCCAGCGTTCGATCGCGCGGTCGATGAAGTCCTCCTCGCGGGACCGGATCTGCGTCACGCCCACCGCTTCCTTGAGCTGGAAGACGAGGCCGGCCCGGATCGACTCGACGATGGCCGGCGTGCCGCCCTCCTCTCGACGCTCGACGTCGTCGAGGTAGACGTGCTCGGTCGGGTTGACGTACGCGACGGTGCCACCGCCCGGGACGGTCGGGACGCGATTGCGGAAGAGGTCCCGGCGGGCGACCAGGATCCCCGGCGTCCCCGGCCCGCCGATGAGCTTGTGGGGCGAGATGAAGATGGCGTCCTTCGTGTCGAGCGCCGCGTCCGCGTCGAACCCGCCCGGTCCGGCGGCGGGCACGACGCCGGGAGCGTCCGGCCCTGGCCGTCGAGGCGCCATCTCGATCTCCACGTACGGCGCGGCGGCGGCGACGTCCCAGAACGAGAGGGCGCCGTGGCGGTGCAGGAGGACCGAGATCGCCCGGGTGTCGGACAGGATCCCGGTCACGTTCGAGGCCGCCGAGAAGCTCCCGATCTTGAGCGGCCGGCGGGCGTGCGCGATCAGCTCGGCCTCCAGGCGGGCGAGGTCGATCCGGCCGTCGGCATCCTCGGGGATCGTGACGACGTCGGCGATCGACTCGCGCCACGGCAGCTCGTTGCTGTGGTGCTCGTAGGGGCCGATGAAGACGACGGGCCGCTCGGCGGCCGGGATCCTTGAGGCGAGGTCGTAGCGCTCGTCGAGCTCCGCCGGGAGGCGCAGGCCGAGGACGTGGACGAGCCGGTCGACGGCCGCCGTCGAGCCGGACCCGACGAACAGGACCACGTGCTCGCCGGTTGCCCCGACGGCGTCCTTCACGATCTGGCGGGCCTCGGCCCGGAAGCGGGTGGTCTGGAGCCCCGTGCCGGACGACTCCGTGTGCGTGTTGGCATACAGGGGCAGCACCGCGTCGCGCAGGTAGTCCTCGATGAACGAGAGGCTCCGTCCGGATGCCGTGTAGTCGGCGTAGGTGACCCGACGGATCCCGAACGGTCCGGCAGCGGCCTCGTCGTCGCCCACGACCGAGCGGCGGATGGTCTCGATCAGCGCGTTCGCATCCACCGACGGATCGTAGCCCGCGCCGATCGCGGCCGCTGACGCGCGCCGCGGCGTCAGCCGAGCGCGCGGCCCTTCTCGAGGACGATCTGCAGGTCCTGCGTCACGCCAGTGGCGAAGCTGGCCTCGCTGATCGCGAGGTAGTAATCCCACATCCGGATGAACCGCTCATCGAAGCCCATCGCCCGGACCGCATCGAGCTGCTCCATGAAGCGCGCGCGCCAGAGCTGCAGGGTGCGCGTGTAATGCGGTGCGACATCCTCCACGCGTCGGACGAGCAGGTTGGTGCCATGCAGCGACCGCTCGATCACCGCGAGGGACGGCAGGAGGCCGCCCGGGAAGATGTAGGTCTGGATCCAGTTGGCACGCCGCCGTTGCGGTTCGTAGGCCACGTCCGGGAAGGCGATCGACTGCAGGCTCATCCGGCCGCCCACCACCAGCGCCCGGTCGCAGGCCTCGAAGTAGGCACTGAAGAATTCGGCCCCCACCGCCTCGAGCATCTCGATGGAGACGATCGCGTCGTAGGTGCCCTGGACATCGCGGTAGTCGCGCAGCTCGACGCTGACGCGGTCCGCGAGCCCGGCGTCCCGGATCCGCTCCGCCGCCAGCCGATGCTGGGCCGCCGAGATCGTGATCGTGGTCACCCGGCAGCCCAGCTCCCCGGCGGCGTACAGGGCGAAACCGCCCCAGCCGGTGCCGATCTCGAGGACGTGCTCGCCGCCGCGCAGGCCGGCCCGTTCGGCTATGACCGCGTACTTGTTGCGCTGGGCGTCGGCCAGGGACTGGTCTGGCGTGGCGAAGACGGCGCTCGAATAGGTCATCGTCTCGTCGAGGAAGAGCCGGTAGAAGTCGTTGCCCAGGTCGTAATGGGCGGCGATGTTGCGTCGGCTCTGGGCCGCCGTGTTCCGACGAGCGCGGTGGGCCATGGTTCGCTGGAGCATCACGGGCACTCGCCACCACCCGCTCGAGAGGGCGAGAGCGTCGCGGTTGAGCGCCGCCAGGCGGAACAGGGCCGGGAGGTCGGGGCTCGACCACAGGCCATCCACGTAGGCTTCCCCAGCCCCGATGTCGCCGCCGAGGAGCAGGCGCGCCACGACTGACGTGTCGTGGATGTGCATCTCCGCCGCTCGGTCAGAGCCGCGATCACCGAAGACGTACCGGGAGCCGTCGGGCAGGACGATCGCCAGGCGGCCGTGCCGGATTCGCCGGGCGGCGCCGATCATGATCCGCCGGCCGACCTGCTCGACGAGCCGATCGGGGCGCGGGCGTGAGGTCGCCGTGTTCGGCGAGGTCGAGCTCGCTGCCTGCGGGCCTGTGGCGGCCGTCTTCGGCGGGATGCCGCCGCTCATGGCGTCGCTCGCTCCCCGCCGCCGTGCGGCGCCACCTGGCCGTGCCGGAAGAACTCCGTGCGCCGCAGCCACAGGCGCAGGGCGTGCCAGAGGATCAGCCCCATCGTCCGGTGCGACAGCACCGGGTGGCGCACCAGCATCCGGGCCAGCGTGCGATCCGTCAGGTGCCGGCGACGCAGGACCAGACTCGCGCTCAGAACCTGCTTGTCGCCCTGGCGCTCGTCGATCGCGAGGCGCACGCCCTCGCGATCGTCGCGAACGTGCACCGTGTACCGGCCCTCCATCGCGATGAACGGCGACACGAAGAACCTCTTCTCCATCGACCCCACGAAGTGATCACCCCGCCCCTCGGCGCGCAGCGTGTACAGGTGCCGCTCACCGAAGGTGTTGTGGACCTCCACGACGACGACCTGGAGGATGCCATTCTCGTCGCGGCAGAGGAAGAAGCTTGCCGGATTGAACACGTACCCGAGGACCCGCAGGCTCGTGATGAGCGTGATCCGCCAGCCCTGGGGCTCCAGGCCCTCCGACCGGAGGTGGGCCCGGATGTCGGCGTCGATGTCGCGCGACGGCACGACCAGGTGGTCGGCATCGCGGAACGTCACGACGTTCCTGCGGTTGCGGCTGACCAGGTGCAGCCGGCCGATCACGTCGTCGAGCTCCGCGAGGTCGAGGGCGAAGTAGAAGACGTCGTGCTCGAGCTCGTAGACCCGCGGACCCGCGCGCCGGTGCCGAACTTTGCCCTCGAGGAGGTGGGACCTCATGCTGCGCGCTCGACGTCGCCGTGGCCGATCTCGCCCAGCATGACCTCCCCGAGCATCTCGGCGACCTCGAAGCCCGACCGGCAGCCGTCCTCGTGGAAGCCGTACCCGAGGTGGGCGCCCGCGTACCACGTGCGCTGGTGGCCCTGCAGGTCGCGGACCCCGGCCTGGGCGTCCAGCGTCCGGAACGTGTACATCGGGTGGCTGAAGGCTCGCTCCAGGATCACGTGCTCCGGGCCGATCCGATCGCCGGGGTTCAGCGAGACGCAGTACTGGATCGGGCCCGGGAGGGACTGCAGCCGGTTCATGTGGTACGTCATCGTGAGGGCGTCGCCGGGGAGCCGGCAGTCCGCGGTGTGCACGTTCCACGAGGCGCGGGCGTGCGGGCTGGCGGGCAGGATGCTCGCGTCGGTGTGCAGGACGACCTGGTTCATCGAGTACTCGAACCCGCCGAGAACGTCGCGCTCGGTGGCGTCGGCATCGGCCAGCAGGCGGAGCGCGTCGTCGGCGTGGGTCGCCATCACGACGGCGTCGAAGCGATCCGCGCGGCCGCTCGCCGTCCGGACCGTGACCGCTCTCGGATCGCGCTCGACGCTCGTCACGGGATCGCCGGTCCGCACCGATCCCGGCGGGAGGGCGGCCACCACACGCGCGACGTACTCCTTCGATCCCCCGCGGATCACCCGCCACTGCGGCGCGTTGCCGTGGCCGATGAGCCCGTGGTTGTCGAGGAAGTGGAGGAGGTAGTCGACGGGGAACTCCAGGGCTCGATCTGCCCCGGTCGACCAGACGGCCGACGTGATGGGGACCAGGAAGTGCTCCCGGAACCCGCGGCCGTAGCCGTGCTCGTCCATCCACGCCGCGAGCGTCGCATGCGTTCGTTCGGGCGCGTCGAGCGTCCGGCGGGCGTCGCGGTAGAACCGGGCGATGTCGGCCAGCATCCGCAGATGGGTCGGCCGCCCCAGCAGCGACGCGTTCGGGAAGAAGCCGCGGGCGCCCCGCGAGCTGAAGCTGATCCGGCAGGCGTCGCAGGCGGAGCCCAGCGACATGTCGCTCGGCTGGGTGGCGACGCCGAGCTCGGCGAGGAGCCCGACGAAGCGGGGGTAGGTGCGCTCGTTGTAGACGATGAAGCCGGTGTCGACCTGGACCGGTCCGGCCTCGGTCTCCACGGCGACGGTCGCCACGTGCCCGCCGGCGACGGGTTCCTGCTCCAGGAGAGTGACCCGGTGGTCCCGGCGCAGCGCGTAGGCGGCGGTGAGCCCGCTGACGCCGGCTCCGACGATCGCGATATCCATCGGTCGGTGCCTCAGCGCCCGGCGGCGCGCTCGTCGAGCGCGCGCTGCATCCCGTCACGCGCCTGGCGAGCGATCTTCGCGAAGGCGCCGCCGGCGAACGGCGCCACGATCCGCTTCACGCCGCGGAGCCGGATGTCCGCCGTGTAGTCGATCCGCGTCCCGCTCGGAGTTGCCTCGAACCGGATGTCGTCGACAGCCGAGACGCCGGAGCCCTCGCCTGCGAGCACCACGCGGCGCAGCGGCTCCAGGGCCGTGACCTCGTACTCCATGCTCGCGATGCCGCCGCCCATCCGCACGCCGAGCTGGTAGCGCGCCCCGACGGCGAGGGGCCCCGGATCGATCCTCTCGGAGGTGGCGACGCCCGGGTCCCAGTCCTTCGAGTTGGCGAAGTCGGCGACGAAGGCAAATGCCTCGTCGAGGGGAAGGGCGGTCTCGATGCGTTCGTTCAGCGTGGCCATCTTGCGTCCTGTCTAGGTTTCGTATAAGGTGTGTGCATACTAGACATCGACGCACACATGTGTCAAGTGTTTGTACAATGTCACACGACACGGAGGCACCAGGGATGACAGAGATCGAGGCGACCGGCGGCGCTGCGGCGGTGCGGGCCGTCATCGAGGCGACCGGCAGCGCGACAGCGATGCCGGCCGTACAGGACCGCGACGCCGTGCTGCCGCCGATCGAGCCGGCCCGCGCGCGCAGCCTTCACCGGTGGAACGTGTCGCTTGCCGGCCTGCATACCGTGCAGGCGCTGGCGATCCTCGCGATCTCGTTCGCGAAGAGCCCGGTCGTCTCCGCGCCGGTCGTGAGCAGCTACCTCACCTTCGACGTGGCCACGCAGACCCTGGTCCCCGCCCAGCGCGCGCTCTTCGACCTCCCGATCGGGCCGGCCGTGGCCCTCTTCTTCGCCCTCAGCGCGGTGGCCCACTTCGCGGTTGCCTTCCCCGCGCGCCGCTGGTACGAGCGCAGCCTCGCGCGCGGCCAGAACCCGGCCCGCTGGATCGAGTACGCGCTCTCGTCGAGCGTGATGATCGTCGTCATCGCGATGCTCTCGGGGATCCAGGAGATCGGGACGCTCGTCGCGATCTTCGGCGTCAACGCGGCGATGATCCTCTTCGGCTGGAGCATGGAGGCCGCGAACGAGGGCCGGACCCGGATCCAGTGGCTCCACTACGTCTTCGGGTGCATCGCCGGTGCCGTCCCCTGGGTCGTCATCGCGATCGCCCTCGGGACGGCGGCGACGGCGCCCGGCGCCGCCCCGATCCCCGGCTTCGTCATCGCGATCTTCGTCACGCTGTTCCTGAGCTTCAACGTCTTCGCGATCAACATGGTCCTGCAGTACCGCAGGACGGGACGCTGGTCCGACTACCTCTACGGCGAGCGCGCGTACATGCTCTTCAGCCTCGTGGCGAAGACGCTCCTCGCCTGGCAGGTCTTCGCCGGAACACTCCGGCCGTAGCGTGGATCCCCGGGCGCTCCTCGACGCTGGCCTCGAGATCTCGGTCATCGGCAGCTTCACGCGAATCGGACCCGCGGTCCGGCGGCGGCTCTTCGGCTGGTCGCCACCGCCCGCGGGAGCGATGGCCGGCCGGACCGTGCTGGTGACCGGGCCGACATCCGGACTGGGCCGGGCCGCGACGGACACGCTTGCGCGCCTCGGGGCGAGGGTCGTCCTCGTTGGACGGTCCGCGGAGCGGCTGGCGCTCCTGCGCGACGAGCTCGTCAGGATTCACGGGGAGGATCGCTTCCCCATGGTCGTCGCCGACATGAGCTCGCTCGCCTCGGTGCGGGCCGCGGTCGCCCGGATCGTCGCCACCGAGTCGCGCCTCGACGTGCTGATCGACAACGCCGGGGCGATCTACCCGGACCGGATCGAGGGGCCGGACGGGATCGAGGCAACCCTCGCCGTCCTCGTGGTCGGCCCGTTCGCACTGGTGGCGGGGCTGCTGCCGCTCCTGCGCCGGACGCCGGCCGCGCGGGTCATCGCCGTGACGTCCGGCGGCATGTACACCCAGCGCCTCGACCTCGACGACCTGCAGTCGCGGTCCGGGGAGTTCTCGGGTGCGCGTGCATATGCCCGGTCGAAGCGGGCCCAGACCGCGCTCGTGCGGGAATGGTCGCGCCGCCTTGCCGGGTCCGGCGTCTCGTTCGCCGTGATGCACCCCGGGTGGGCCGACACGCCGGGCCTCGCCGAGACCCTGCCCGGCTTCTACCGGCTGATGCGCCCGCTGCTGCGGACCGCTGCGGAGGGCGCCGACACGATCACCTGGCTCGCCACGCATCCCGCGCCCGCCTCGACGAGCGGCCGGCTCTACCTGGATCGTCGGCCGCGGCCATTCGATCGGATCCCTTCGACCCGGCTGACGGCGGCCGAGCGGCGGCGCCTGTGGGACGACGTCGCGGCGCTGAGCGGGGAGGGGGACCCGGCGGCGGCGGGTCAGCGACTGAACGCCGGCCAATGAACGCCGGCCTCGGCTGGTGCCGGTGCCCGAGGGCGCTGACGGCGCTCGGCACGGCCCGCCGTCGGCGGCTGACGCCCCGCCGCGCGCGGCTCAACCGCGGCGGCCCACGGCCCTCGCGATGGTCGCCGCGGCCTCGACGACTTTCGCCGGGAGCACCAGGAGCCCGTTCGTCGGCGCCAGATCCGGTCCTGCCGCGGCGCCGCCGACCGCGACGATCGGCACGGCCTGTGCCCGCAGTGCCGCGATCACGGCGGTCGCGCCCTCGCGATCGGTCGGGACGACGACCCCGACCACGGTTGCGCGTGCGCGCGTGCGCGAGGCAACGTCGATCCAGCCCTCGACGGTGACGTCGGGACCGAGGTAGAGGACACCGATGCCGCGACGGCGGAGCGCAGCGGCGAATGCCAGGGCGCCGAGCTCGTGACGCGCGCCGGGCGGCAGCCCGACGAGGACGGATGGCCGCGCGGGCACTCCCGCGGCCTGGTAGACGGCGGCGAGGCGCCGACCGACAGCGGCGCTGGCCGCGTGCTCCGCCGCCACGCTCATCGTGCCCGCCGCCCACGCGTCGCCCAGGGCCGCAGTCGCGGGCAGGAGCAGGTCGTCGACGATCGCCTCGAATGATCCCGCCGCGAAGATGGCGTCGAGGGCCGCCTCGGTGTCGGCGGGGGATGTCGATTGGGCCGCGGCGACGAATCGGGCGATGGTGCGGGCGCGATGCTCGGCCGCCGCGGACGGCGCGGCCTCCCGCGGGCTCGCCACGGTCATTGGGCGATCCTCGACGCTCGCCGCCTCGACGGGTACCTCGCCCGCGGAGATCGCGCGGGCGGCTTCGGAGGCCGTCCAGCCTGACTGGGTCAGCGCCCGCATCCTGACCAGCACATTGATCGTGGCATCGTCGTAGAGCCGGTAGCCGGAGGTCGTGCGAGCCGGCCTGACCACGCCGTAGCGCCGTTCCCAGGCCCGGATGAGGGGCGCGCCGACGCCGGAGCGAGCCGAGGCCTGCTTGATCGTGTACATACTGTGTCTAACCCTAGCACCGGTGCGAACCTTGTGCAATCTGGGCGCCGGCGGTCGCGTAGCATGCCGGGATGCGCTACCGCCGAATGCCCATCGAGATCGAGTCGCCCGAGGAGACCGGGTACGGGACCATCACCTGCAATCTCGCCGAGAGCTCCATCGCCGACGCCAGTCTCGACGACCTCGGCGTCGACCTCCGAGGTCTCCTGCTCCGCTACGGCGACCACCGCGGCCTGCCCCTGCTGCGCGAGCTCGTCGCGGCCGACGCGGGCCGCACCCTTCCGGCGGACGCCGTGCCGTTGGGCCAGGACGACGTCCTGTCGACCGTCGGAGCGGCGGGCGCGCTGTTCATCGTCGCCAGCGCCATGCTGGAGCCGGGCGACGAGATCGTGGTCGTGCGCCCGAACTACGCCACGAACCTCGAGACGCCGCGCGCGATCGGGGCGGACGTCCGGATCCTCGACCTGCGGCCGGAGGATGGCTGGGCGACCGATCCCGACGCTCTCGCCGCCCTCGTCTCCCCGCGGACGCGCCTGGTCTCGATCACCAATCCGCACAACCCGACGGGGGCGCTGCTGGACGAGGCCGCGCTGCGGCGGATCGTGGCCCTCGTGGAGGCGCATCCTGCGGCGCGCCTGCTGGTCGACGAGACCTACCGCGAGATGACCTACGGCTCGCCGCTGCCGCCGGCGGCGACGCTCTCGCGGCGAGCGATCGGCGTGTCGGGGATGTCGAAGACGTACGGCCTGCCGGGGATCAGGGCCGGCTGGCTCACGACGCGCGACCGCGACCTCATGACGGCCTTCCTCGCGGCCAAGGAGCAGATCCACATCACGGGATCCCTCGTCGACGAGGCGATCGCCGCCCGCGCGCTGGAGCGCCGTGCCGATCTCCTGCCCCCGATCCTCCACGGGATCGAGGAAGCCCTGGCGACCGTCCGGGGGTGGCTGGCGGGAGAGCCCCGCCTCTCCTGGGTGGAGCCGCGCGGTGGCGTGGTCGGGTTCCCCTGGATCCGCTCCGGGGCCGAAGTCGATCCCGACGCCTTCCACCGGGTCCTGGCCGAGCGCCACGCCACCGCCGTCGGGCCCGGCCACTGGTTCGAGCAGCCGCGCTCGTACTTCCGCCTCGGCTTCGGGTGGCCGCCCCCGGCCGAGCTTGCCGAGGGCCTGGCCCGCATCTCGCGGGCCCTCGACGACGCCGCCGGAAGCGGCCCGTGACGGCCGTCCGTGCCCGCGTCGGGCGTGCGCGCCGGGCTCGGGGCCCGACCTGGCCGACCCCGAGGGTGCCGTTTGGCGCCCCCCGATGGGCCGGAGTTCGGCAGGCATCCGGGCCGTCGGTCCCTGCCGGGCCGCGACGGCCGGCGGTACGCTGGCCTGACGCGTGCCACGTCCGCGCATGACCGCGCCCCTGCCGGACGCCACCACCCACGAGGGACGACGCACCGCATGAGCCTCGTCATCAGCGATCTGCAGAAGTCGTTCGGGACCGTCAAGGCCCTGGACGGCATCAGCTTCTCGGTCGATCCCGGCCAGGTCTTCGGCTTCCTGGGCGCCAACGGCGCCGGCAAGACGACGGCGATGCGGATCGTTCTGGACATCCTCCGGGCCGATGCCGGGTCGGTCACCTGGAAGGGACGCCCGTCCACCGAGCTGCCCCGCCGGACCTTCGGCTACCTGCCCGAGGAGCGCGGGCTCTACCCGCGGATGAAGGTGCTCGACCAGCTCGTCTTCTTCGCCGGGCTGTACGGGGTACCCCGCAAGGCGGCCGAGAAGGAGGTCCACGCCTGGCTCGCGCGGTTCCGCGTGCCGGAGTACGCCGACCGGCGCGCCGAGCAGCTCTCCAAGGGCAACCAGCAGAAGATCCAGTTCATCGCCGCGATCCTCCACGACCCGGAGGTGTTGATCATGGACGAGCCCTTCACGGGGCTCGACCCGGTCAACGTGGCCCTCCTGAAGGCCGCCTTCCTGGAGATGCGCGATCGAGGCAAGACCCTGGTCTTCAGCACCCACCAGATGGACATGGTGGAGGAGCTCTGCGACGCAGTGGCCATCATCGATGCCGGCCGCCTGGTCGCCTCCGGACCGACCCGCGACGTCAAACGCTCGACCGGCAAGCAGGTGGTCCGGATCGCCACGGACGGCGACCCCGACCTCCCCTGGCTCGCCGACATCGAGGGCGTTGCCGTCGTCCGCCCGGGTCGCGACCACGCCGAGCTGGAGGTCCTCGGGACCACCGATCCCGAGGTGATCCTGCAGGCTGCCCTCGCGCGCGGAGAGCGCGTCACCCTCTTCGAGATCGCCGATCCGTCGATCGAGCAGATCTTCGTCGAGCGCGTTGGCCGGTCGACTCGCGAGGACGTCTCCCTGGCCGGCGTCCCGGATGCGGCGGGCGCCGCGCGCGGCGTGGACGAGGCGGGGGTTCGATGAACGTCACTGCCCGCAACATCCTGGCCGTCGCGCGGCGCGAGTTCTTCGTTCGCTTCCACACCCGATCCTTCATTCTCGGCACCATCCTGCTGGCCGTCGCCGGGGCGGCACTGGCGCTGGCGCCGGTCGTGATCCGCCTCGTGGAGGGGGACGGCCAGGAGAAGATCGGCGTGGTCAACCAGGCCGATCCGCCGCCGTCGTCCAACCCCGTCGTCCAGCTCACGGGCATCCTCAACGCCGATGCGCTCGGGGGCCAGGCGGGCTACGAGGTGAAGCCGATCCCCGACGAGGCGGCAGCCCGCGCGGCCGTCGAGGATGGCAGCATCTCGGCCGCGCTCGTCATCGACCGGGTGCCGGGTCCGGACCTCTCGTTCGTCGTGATCTCGAACGACCCGGCCGGGAGGCGGACTCCCGAGCTCCTGCGCCAGTCCTCCCTCGCGCTCGCGATCGCCGACCGCCTCGATCGTCTGGGCGTCGCCGCCGGCGCGCAGGCCACCCTGTTCGCGCCGCCCGACGTGGCGGTCGAGAAGCCCACGCCGGCGCCGCCCGGCGAACCGACGACCGCGGCCGAGATGGCCGCCGCGGCGATCGTCGGCCAGGTGCTGGTGATCTTCCTGCTCCTGGCGATCGTCCTGTACGGGCAATGGGTGGCCACGAGCGCCGCCGAGGAGAAGAGCAGCCGCGTGATGGAGATCGTCATCTCCGCCGCCACGCCGTTCCAGCTCCTGGGCGGGAAGGTGATCGGCGTGGGAGGCCTGGGGTTGATCCAGCTGATGGCCGCGGCGCTCCCCGCCCTTCTGGCCTTCGCCCTGCAGGGGGTGATCGCCGAGGCCGTCCTGGGTGCACCGCCGTCCTCGCTCGAGCTGCCGCGGGGCCTCACGCCGGGCATCCTCGGGGCGTTCATGGTCTTCTTCGTGCTGGGGTACCTGCTCTACTCCACCCTCTACGCGGCGGCGGGCGCGATGGTGTCGCGCATGGAGGACGTCAACAACGTGGTGGCCCCGATGTCGCTCATCGGGACGCTGGCGTACCTGGTCGGCGTCTACGCCTCGATCGGCCTGATCCCGGCCGACGCCGGCTGGCTCATCTTCCTCTCGTACTTCCCGTTCACCAGCCCGTACGTGATGCTCTCGCGGGTCATCGCCGGGCAGGCCGGCGCGGCGGACGTGGCGCTCGCGGCCGCGATCCTCGTCGTCTCGATCGTCATCGCCCTGTGGGGAGCCGGGCGTGTCTACAGCGCGGGTGTCCTCATGTACGGCCAGACACCCAGCTTCCGGCAGCTCCTCGTCACGGCCTTCGGGCGGCAGGGCTAGGCTCCGGGGGCCGGCGACGCAGGTGCGGCGCGCACGGCGCCGCGGGCCGGCGCGCGCGGCGTCGGAGGCCGGCGCCGCCGGCGACCCGGGGGCCGGCCGGGCGGATCAGTAGCGGCGCGGCCGCAGCTCGACGGAGAAGTCGACCCAGCCGCGGAGCCAGGCGAGCGCCTCGCCCCAGCCTTCGTTCGCCTCCGCGTAGGCGCCGAGGATGCCGGGGAGGCGCAGGTCGAACGGGCCGTCCGTGAGCGTGATCTGGGATCCGTACCCCAGCGGCTCGAACACGATGCGGCACGTGGTCTCGTACGTGTCGTCGGGCAGCCACGGCCAACGGAATTCGAACAGCTTGTCGTTCTCGAGCGTCACGGTGTCCCACCAGGTGCGCGAGTCGGGAAATACGAGCGTGGTCCGAGTGCCGGCGGCCAGCGAGCCGCGGACCTCCTCGGCGAACCAGCGGACCATCTCTTCGGGGTCCGAGAGGCTGCGGAAGACGCGCGCCCGCGACGCATCGAAGCGACGAACCATCCGCACGAACCGCGGCGCCCCGAGCGGGTCGATCTGGGTTCGAGCTTCCTCGGTCGTCACGCCCTGCCTCCTCCGCCCGGCGCGGCGAGCGCCGCGCCGACTGCAAGGGTACTCCCGGATCGGCGAGGAGGGCGCCCCGCGGCCAGGCCTCGGCGGGCGCCTCGCGGTCAGGCCTCGGTGGGCGCCTCGCGGCACAGGCCTCGGCGGGCGCCTCGCGGTCAGGCCTCGGTGGGCGCCTCGCCCGGAAGGTGCAGCGTGAACGTCGCGCCCCGACCGGGCGCCGACTCCTCGAGCGCGAGGTCTCCGCCGTTGGCCTGCGCCAGGGCTCGCCCGACGTACAGCCCCAGGCCCGAGCCGTCGCGGCTCCCGGCCTGGCTGCCCCGGCCGTACCGCGTGAACAGGCGCTCCCGGTCGCCGTCGAGGATCCCGGGTCCGTGGTCGGCGACGGTGAGCGTGACCAGGCCCCGCTCCGGGTCGACCCGCACGGCGGCCTCGATCGGCTGGCCGCCTCCGTGGCTCACGGCGTTGTCGAGGAGCGCCCAGATCACCTGCTCGACCTGGTCCGGGTCGGCCACCGCAAGCCAGCCGCCGGTCTCGTCGACGAGGGAGAACGCGACGTGCTCGGCGCCCAGCGCCTCCCATCCCCGGCGCACCCTGGGGCCCAGGGAGAAGACCTCGGCGACCGGGCTCACGACCCCCGACTCCATGCGGCTGGCCAGCATGAGCTGGCGAACCATCCGCGAGAGCCGGTCGCTCTGCTCCGCGATGATCGCGAGGCGCTCGTCCGGCCGGTCCTCGGCCAGGTGGTCGGCGTAGGCGCGAATCCGGGCGAGCGGCGTCTGCAGGTTGTGGGAGACACCCCGCAGGAAGTCGTCCTTCTCCGCGTCGAGCGCGAGGAGCTGCCCGTTCTGGTCGGCCACCTGGGCCAGCAGGTCTGCGTCGCGGAGCCCGACGGCGACCGACGCTGCGAAGAGCTCGAGGAGGTCCTGGTCGGCCCGCTCCCAGCGGGCGGTCGCCGGGGCGTGGCCGACCAGCAGCCCGACCGGTTCGCGCCCGGCCCGCAGGGCGGCTCGCACCGGCAGCGGATCGCCGGGCACCCGCTCCTCCCACTCGACGGACGACGGGCTGCCGACGACGATCGACGCGTCGATGAGGCCCAGCGCCGACCGGGCGTCGGAGGCGGCGCGTGCCAGCAGGCGGTCGGCCCCGTCGGCGGGGGTCCACGACGTGACCGCCTCGACCATGCGAGCCACCGCGCGGTTGCGCCGGGCGAGGTCGGCCGCAAGGGCCTCCTGGCGTTCGGCGAGACGGCCGAGCTCGTCCTCGGGGAAGGTGAGGAACGTGGGGTCGACGTCGCCCTGCGTCGCCTTCTCGAGGGCCTCCTCCAGGGCCCGCAGGGGCCGCGTGAGGCTGGCCACGAGGAGGGCCGCGACGACGATCCCGATGAGGGCCGAGAAGACGACCGCGAGCATGATCCCGGCGGCAAGGTTCGGGTAGCCCGCGAGCACGAGGACCGTGCCGAGGGCGGCAACCGGGAGCATGGCCGCGACGAGGACGGCAAGCGTCACGCGAGCTCGGATCGGAAGGCCGCTGCCGATCGTCATCAGGCGAGCATAGCGCGCGGGGGCGCGCCGCCGGCCTCTTCCACGGCACGGGCCGATCCGCGACTACGGGGCCCTGGAATCCAGGAAGCGGCAGCGCGGCACGAGCGGGCAGCGGTCGCAGGCCGGCTTCCGCGCGTCGCACGTCCGGCGCCCGTGCTGGATCAGCAGGACGTGGGCCGGGAGCACCTCGTCGGGTTGCAGGAGGTGCCGGTAGATCTCGTGCTGCTGGTCGGGGCCGGCCTTCGGCGGCGCCAGGCCGATCCGCCGGCTGACCCGTTCGACATGGGTGTCCACCGGCATCAGGGGCAGCCCGAAGCAGAAGAGCAGGACGATCGACGCGGTCTTCTTGCCGATCCCCGGCACCTGGGTCAGCCAGTCGCGCGCCGCGGCCGGCTCCATCCCTCCGAGCAGGGCCAGGTCGTAGCCGGCACCGCCGGTGGCCTCCCGGATGTGGCGCAGGGCGTTCTGGATGCGGGGCGCCTTCTGTGGCCCGAGGCCGCCGGGTCGGATGACGTCCACGAGCTCGTCGAGCGGGGCGCGCTCGACGGCGGCCCAGTCCGGCGCGGACCCGGGGTCGAGCCCGCGTCCGCCCCAGCCCTCCGGCGGCGCCTCCGTCCCGTCGGGCGCCACCACCCGATGGACCGTCACGGGGCCGTCCGCCGGGTAGGCGGCCCGCAGCGCTTCGAAGGCGCGCTCGGAGTTCACGTCGGCGGTGTTCTGCGACAGGATCGTCAGGACGAGCTCGGAGACCGGATCCAGCCGGGTGTCGCGTCGCGGGACGCCGTAGAGCGCGGCGAGCTCCGTCAGCACGAACGGAACGAGGCCCGGGCGTTGTCGCTCCAGCCGTCGCGCCCAGGTCTTCGCCGGGTCGGCCGGCCTCCGGCTGCGCTTCCGCGCCGGGGTGGCAGGTCCGGTGGCGCCGCCCGTGCCGACCGGCCCCGGAGGGCTCACCCGGCGATCCCCAGCGCCACCAGCCGGGCGACGCGCTCCGCGCAGCGCTCGAGCGGTGCCGGGCCGGCGGCCATCGCGGTCTCGATCGACTGCGGCCGCTCCACGACCGGGACGGCCACCGCGCCGAAGGCGGCGAGGGCCGCCTCGCCCTCGGGCTCCACGCCGCCGCCGACGGCGATGCACGGGATCCCCTTCGCCGCGGCGCGCCGGGCCACGCCCAGGGCCGTCTTCCCGAATGCCGTCTGGCCGTCGATCCGGCCCTCTCCCGTCAGGACGAGGTCGGCTCCCGCCAGCTTCGCCTCGAACCCCGTGGCCTCCATCACGAGGTCGATACCGGGCACGATCGCGAAGGAGTGGAACCGATCGCGCATGCAGGCGAGCCCGAAGACGGTGCCCCCGGCGGCTCCCGCGCCCGCGATCTCGCGCTCGCGGCGACCCGTGGCCGCCTCCAGCGCGTCGGCCCACCGACCCAGGGCCGCATCGAGGTTCCGCACGTCCACCGCGCTCGCACCTTTCTGCGGGCCGTAGACGGCGGCGGCCCCGGACGGTCCGAGCAACGGGTTGGTCACGTCGGAGGCGATCCGCAGGTCGACCTCCCCGAGGCGACCGTCCAGGTCGTCGAGGTGGACCTGGAGCACGGGATCGACCGTCATCCCGAGGCCCAGGGCGGCGAGGATGCCGAGGCCGCCGTCGGTCGTGGCGCTGCCTCCCACGCCGAGGTCGATCCGCCGGATCCCCGCGTCGAGGACGGCGCGCAGCACCTCGCCGGTGCCGAACGTGGACGCGCCCACGGGCTGGCGCTCCTCCGAGGCGACACGCGAGAGCCCCGACGCCGCGGCCAGCTCGACGACGGCGCGCCCCCGGTCGGTGGAGACCAGCCAGCGCGCCTCCATCGCGCGGCCGAGCGGGTCGTGACACGCGGCGGTGCGCCACTGCCAGCCGCCGGCGGCCTCGATCGCCACGATGGTCCCTTCGCCGCCGTCGGCGAGCGGGGCCAGGCGGACCTCGTCGTCCGGGCGGGCGCGCAGCCACCCGTCCGCGAGCGCGCGGGCAACCTGGACGGAGGTCAGCGAGCCCTTGAACGAGTCCGGGGAGATCAGGATCGCCAGCGGCCGGCCGGCGCTCCCCGGATCCGTCGGGCCGTCGGGCCGGCGGGCCCGCGCGCTCACTCCACCACGCCGCTTGCGCGGCGCTCGAGGTACTCCGGGATGCGGATCATGGGCGGACGTTCGCGGTCGGCCAGCTCGATGATCTCCAGGCTCAGGTGATCGTCGCCGAAGCGCGGCAGCTTCATGGTCGACCCGAGCTCGGCGAAGAGTCGGGCGCGGCGTCGCTCCTCGAGCCGCTTCATCACGGCCTGGAGGATGACGAAGCTCATCCGCGACAGGCCTTCGAGCTCCTGGTTGCGGTGGATGCGTCGCTCCAGGTCGACCTGGCCCAGCCCGTCGAGGCCGGCGCGCTCGGAGATGTCGATGAGGTGGCCGATCTCGACGGCGTAGCCGGTGAAGAAGGGGATCGCTTCGAGCACGCTGCGCCGCCCGGCATACTCGCCGGCGAGCGGCTGGATGAACCCGGAGAGGTCGGGGAAGAAGAGGTTGATGAGCGGCCGTGCGACGAGCTCCGTGACGCGCCCTCCGCCGCCCTCCTTCAGCACGCCGCCCTCGACGATCGGGCGCTGGTAGTAGCCCTTCACGTACTGCAGCCTCGGCTCGGTCAGCAGAGGACCGAGGGTGCCGTAGACCATCCGCGGGTGCCAGTTGCGGACGTCCGTGTCGCACCACGCCACGAGGTCGCCGCTCGTCTCGAAGAGGCTCTTCCAGAGCGCCTCGCCCTTGCCCCTGTAGGAGCCGTAGCGGGTGAGCACGTCGTGGTGCTGCACGACCCGGGCGCCCTCGGCCTCGGCAATCTCGCAGGTCCGATCGGTCGACGCGGAGTCGATGACGAGGAGCTCGTCGACGAGCGGGACGCCGTCCACGAGGATGCGGCGCGCGCGGGCCACGATCTCGCCGATCGTCGCCTCCTCGTTCAGGGTCGGCAGGACGAGACTCACCGTCAGCCCCTGCTGCTCCTTCAGGACAGCCAGGCGCCGCAGGTTGCGATATTCCCCGTGGTGGAAGTTGGACTCGCCGAACCAGCGCTCGACGCGCGCCAGGACCGCCCGCGATTCCTCGGCGGCCCGATCGGCGGCGACCAGAGACTCGGCCCGGCCGGCAAGCTCCTCGAACGTTGCCCGCCCGATCCGCTCGCGGGTCTTCACGACGATCACGGGAGGAGTGGCCCGGGCCGCGATCGCCTCCGGGAGGGCTCCGAACAGGAACGAGTCCGCGGTCGTCCCTTCCGGCACGGCGGAGGCGCCCATGATCACGATGTCCGCGCTCTCGGCCTCACGCAGGATCGCGTTGCGAACGGTGGGCGCCTCGCGCAGCACACCGTCGGCATGTCCTCGCGCATGCTGCTTCAGGAACGTCGCGAGGGCTCGCTCGGACTGGACGCGGACCGTGCTCGTCACGCCCGGCGGGATCACGTGGAGCACCGTGATGCGGGCGTCGTGGTGACGGGCCAGGGCGTCCGCGAACTCGAGGGCGAGCTCCGCGTGGGGGCCGCCGCGGACGGGAACGAGGATCCGGCGGATCTCGCCGAACGGGCGCTGCTTGACGACGGCGATGTCGCAGGGCGGGTCCCGGACGACGGCGTCGATCGTGGGCGAGAAGACCGGGCCCGCGGGGGCCCCGCGGCCGCCGGCGGGCCTGCCGCCCCAGCCGAAGATGAGGAGGTCGGCGTCGATCTCGCGGGCCGCCTCCACGATGCCCTCGGAGGCCCGGCGTCCGACGCGGACGAGGGGCCGGATCCGCGTCCCCTGCGGCGCATAGTCGAGGACCTTCTGGAGGAGCCGCCGGGCCTGTCGCGCGTGCGTCGCGCCCTCCGACATCGCGACGTCCTCGGGCACCTCCACGATCCCGAGCACGGTCAGCTCGCCGGCGCGCGGGTCCATCAGGTCGGCCCCGATCCGGACCAGGTCCTCCGCGGTCGCCGGGTTGGCGACCGGGATCAGGATCCGGGCCGGCAGGGGCGTCCGCCAGGTCACGCTTCCTCCCCCTCGCGATCGGCGGCCGCCGCGAGGTCGACGGCTGCTCGCCAGCGCTCGACGAGGTATGGCTTGCGCAGCTCGAAGGCTCGCGCCTGCCGCTCCACGCGATCCTCGGCGTCGGCCTGGGCGAGGTGGCGGCACTCCACGACGAAGCTGCCGACACGCCCGAAGTAGAGCGGCACGAGCGCGGCCACGAGGCGTTCGATGGGGATCGAGCCGAAGCGCGCGGCCACCACGAGGTCGTACACGATCCCCGCCCACAGCTCGTCGGGGAAGTGGAAGCCGCTCACGGCCTCGCTCATCTCGTCCGTGCCGACGCTCTCCGTGCCGCTCTCGGCGCCGCCGGTTCCCAGGCGTCGCGCCGCCCGCTCGGCGAGCCGCCCCGCCTCGACGGCCAGCTCCTCGGCGGCCGCGGCGTGGTCCCGGCTGAGCATCACCTGCCAGGTCTCGGCGAGGGTGACCCGGCCGGCCCCGAACTCCGAGAGGAGCCGCAGCGTGTTGACCTGGAGCGGCGTCGGCTCGACCCAGCGCTCGAAGCCGTAGGCCGGGACCTCGTGGCTTCCCCGGATCTCGAGCCAGGCGTCGGGGTGGCGTCCGGCGAGACCCAGGATGGTCCCGACGACCTGGCGGAACATCGGCCCGAGGTCGGCGGAGGGGTCCTTCGGGTCGTGGACCTTCGCGCCCAGGCGGGTCTCGCAGACGGCGAAGCCGCCGACCAGGGCGTGGGTGGTCATCCAGATGTCGATCCCGAAGCGGCTGACCTCGGGCGTCCAGTCGTCCTGGGCCAGGTAGTGCCGGACAAGGTCGCCCGAGACGCCGAAGTCGCCACCGATCGGCTGGCGGATGCGCCGGCCGTACAGGGCCCGGGTGAGGGGATACGTGACCGTGTTCGTGATCGTCCCGTCGTACTTGTGGCGGGCATATTGCGGCGTGACGTAGTCGAAGCCGCCCTTGAGGATGGGGCCGGCGAGGAGCTCGATCCACTCGGGCGTGATCGACCGGAGGTCGGAGTCGACGACGACGAGCGCCCGCGCGTCGAGCACTGCGGCGATCTCGAAGATGGTCCGGAGCGCGGCGCCCTTGCCGCCGATCCCGTCGACCTCGGGGTAGGTGAGGGTCAGGCGCTCCAGGCGGTTCGTGGGGCGGACGAGAAGGATGCGCTCGACGTAGTCAGGGGGCTCGGTCTCGGCGACGACGCGCTGGGTGCCGTCCGGCGAGCCGGCGTCGGAGTTGACGAGCAGCGGCCGCAGGTCGGCGAAGTACTGGACCAGGCCGGCCTGGGCGGCCCGCACGACATGGCCGATCGTGGTCGCGTTCTTGAAGCTCGGGATGCCGACGATGAGGTCGGCCCGGCCGAGGCGTTCGATCTCCGCGGAGATCGCGGGCGTCAGGACGGAGGAGGCCACCTCGCCACCCTACCACGGGCGCCCGCCCGCCCGCCGGAGCCTCCCTAGCGGCGCGGCATCTCGATGAGCGACCAGTCGTCGTTGGCGTCGCCGGGGTGGTAGCGGCTGTTGGCCTCCTTGTACGCGAGGCCCCCGAAGCCGAGCGCACGCCACGTGACGATGAAGCTGCCGGCCGGCTCCCGGACGAAGGGCGTCCGGCGGACCCGTTCTCCCTCCGGCAGGACGCTCTCCAGGAGTCGCTTCCGTTCGAGGAGCGGGATGTCGAGGAGGTCCTCGTCGTCGAGGGCGAGGAGGTCGATCGCGACGAAGGCAATCGGCACGGGGTCCGCGGCGGCTGCGGCCTCGGCCTGGCCGATCGTCCGCCCGGTGGACCGGCCCGGGACGCGCCCCTTCCCGCCGACGTAGTCCGCGGCCTGGCGGCCCAGGAAGAACTGGGTGACGTGCTCGCTCATGCCCGGCGTCTGGTCGATGTCGAAGTCGACGCCGACCCCGGAGCGCATCGCCTGGTCGGTGAGGTAGCCGTCGAGGACGATCGCATCCGCCAGGGCGGCCGACGCGATCTCGGCGGTGATCTCGGGATGGTCCTCGGCCAGGTCGACGCCCTCCGCGTCGATGAGCCGGACGTCGTTCCGCGCGGCGTAGGCGAGGACGCGCACGCCGTCCCACGCGGGCTCGACGACGGGATCGCTCAGCTCCTTCGGCTTGCGCCGACCGAAGGCCTGCGGGCGCCAGGTGCGGGAATCGGGCTGCATGTCCGCATGCTACGTCCCCCGAAGCGCCGGATGCGCCGCCACCGCATCCCGTGCTCCGCGTCGCCGCATCCCGCGCTCCGCGTCGCCGCATCCCGCGCTCCGCGTCGCCACCCCGCGACGCGATGTCCTGCAGGCGGCCGCTATGGCCGCGGATCAGGCGATGACGTGGGCCGCGTCGGCGCAGGCGATCGCACAGCCCCGCGCATCCCGCCCGGCGGATCCGACGAAGTGATACCAGCTGCGGGCGCCGGTGTAGCCCGCGTCGTCCGCCGATTCCCGGGTGGTCAGGCGGCAGCCGCACGCGTCGCACACGACCGTGGCGCTGCTGACGCGCGTCGCGGTCGCGGAGGGCGACCCCAGGCCGCGGCTGTAGGTGGGCTGGACCAGGTCGATGGCGGTCATGGCGTCGGCGTCCTCGCTCGTCGGGCTGCCGGAGACGAAGGCGACGAAGCGACTGGCCTCGAGGACTCCCCTCCGATCCCGACGAAGGTAGGCCAGGCGCCGCGGCGGATCAGTGCCGCAGCGGGGCCGCTTGCGTTTCGATTTGGTGCCCGGCCGCGGCGTCGCGGCCGCGGCGTCGTGGGCGCGCGACCCGGTGGCGCGCGACCCGGTCGGCCGCGCGACCCGTCCGCGCTGTCGCGGGCGCTCAGCTGCGGTAGCCCGACGGATGGGCCCGGCGCCAGGCCCAGGCCGTGGCCACGATCTCGCCGAGGCCACGATGCGCCGGCCGCCAACCCAGCACCTCCCGGGCGCGATCCGCGTCGGCGACCAGCACCGGCGGGTCCCCGGGCCGGCGCGGCCCCACCTGGTAGGGGATCGGCCGCCCGGTCGCGCCCTCGGCCGCCGCCAGCACCTCGCGAACGCTGAAGCCGCCGCCATTGCCGAGGTTGAGTGCCAGTGCCACCGCACCCCGGTCCGGTCCGCCGGTCCGCCCATCGTCCGGCGCGGTCACCTCGAGGGCCAGCAGGTGCGCCCGGGCGAGATCCTCGACGTGGATGTAGTCGCGGATGCAGGTCCCGTCGGCCGTCGGGTAGTCGGTGCCGTAGACGGTCACGTCGCCGCGGCCTTCCGCCGCGGCGAGGACGTTCGGAAGCAGGTGCGTCTCCGGGTCGTGGACCTCGCCGTTGCGCTCCGACGCCCCGGCCACGTTGAAGTAGCGCAGGCTGACGCTGCGCAGCCCGTAGGCGGCGGCGTACCAGCGGAGCGCTCCCTCGAACGTGCGCTTCGTCTCGCCGTACGGATTGATCGGCGCCAGGGCGGCATCCTCCGCGATGGGAACGGACGCCGGGACGCCATACACGGCCGCCGTCGAGCTGAAGACCAGGCGCCGCACACCGGCCTCGCGGAGGCCTTCCAGGAGGGTCACGCCGCCGGCCACGTTCTCGCGGTAGTAGAGGGCGGGATCGGCGACCGATTCCATGACCAGCGACCGCGCCGCGCAATGGAGGACCGCGTCCAGCGGGCTCGCGGCAAGGAGTGCTCGGAGGCCAGCGGGATCGGCGTAGCTGCCCTCGACGAGGCGGGCGCCTGGGACGACGGCCCGGCGATGACCCGTGGCGAGATCGTCGAGCACGACGACGTCATGTCCGGCGGCGACGAGCGCCTCGACGGAGACGGACCCGACGTAGCCCGCTCCGCCGGTGACAAGGACGCGCATCAGGACCTCCGCAGCAGGCGCCGGACGAGCCCCGGGCGCGCGGGGACGGGCCCGGATGGGGCCGGCATGGCCGGCGTGATCTCGGGTTCCGGCGCGGCGGGATCCGCGTCACCCGCCGGGATCGGGTCAGCGTCGCGCGCCGCACCCGGGCCGCCGGACGCCGCATCCGGCCGATCGGCCGGCGGCGAGCCCTCTGGCCACGCTGGTCCCGCGGCGCCGGCCGAGCGGTAGCGTGCCACCTCCTCGAGCCGATCGGCCATCCGGCGCGCCGCTGCATTCTCCGGGTCGATCTCGAGCGCTGCCCTGGCAAGCACGAGAGCCCCGGCGTCGTCGCCGCGCTCCAGGGCGACGCGAGAGAGACCGACGGCAGCCATCCCGTTCCGCGGGTCGGCGTCGAGCACCTGGCGGAATGTGCCCTCCGCCTGGTCGAGCAGGCCCAGGGCGAGGGCATTCTCGGCCGTCAGGAGCAGCTCGATCACGGCCGGTTCTCCGCGCCGCCGGCGGGGGCCGCGATCTCACGGGCAAGGGCCAGGAGCCGCGTGCGCTCGTTGAGCAACGGGTCGACCAGCACGCGCTCGAGGAGCTCGTCGAGGAGCCGTCCCAGGGCCGGGCCCGGGGCCAGGAGGCCCGCGCGAATCACGTCGTCGCCGTCGACGGCCAGGTCGGCCCGGCCGAGCGCGACGTGGGCGGCGATCTGCGCCTCGCAGCGTGCCCGCAGCTCCTCGAGCCCCTCGGCTCCGGCCGGCAGCCCGCTCCCCACGTTGTCGGCGGCGCGCAGGTCCAGGACGGCGTCGACGTCGGCGCGGCCGACGCGCCGGATGAACCGCCGGACGGCGGCATCCGACCACTCGGCGCCATACGAGAACATGTGGTGGCGCACGAGATTGGCGACGCGGGCCGTGAAGGCTCGCGGGGCTCGCAGCTCATCGAGCCACGCGGTCGCCAGCTCTGCCCCTGCCGCGTCGTGCCCCAGGAAGTGGCCGTCGGCGAACGTCGCCGGCTTGCCGACGTCGTGGAGGAGCGCGGCGATGCGCGCCAGCGGCAGGTCCTCGCGCGGGGCCGCCGGCGAGGCATCGACGGTTCGACAGGTGTGATCCCAGAGATCCTCCGTGGCGATCTTCGCCTGCGGGATCCCGCGCTGGCGCGCCAGGTCCGGCGCGACCACCGCCAGCAGGCCCGTCTCCTGGGCGATCCGCAGGCCCACCGACGGTCGTTCCGCCCGGAGCAGGCGAACGATCTCGGCGAAGGTGCGCTCCCGCGAGACGTGGGCCGCCAGGGGTGCCTCGAGCGCGATCGCCTCCCGGGTCGCGGGCTCGACGACGAATCCGAGGGTCGCAGCGAGCCGGATCGCCCGGAGCATTCGCAGGGCGTCCTCGCGAAAGCGCGTCCGGGGATCGCCGACGGCTCGCAGGACGCCGGCCTCGAGGTCGGCTCTGCCGTCGAAGAGGTCGACGACGGCCCCGGGCTCGCCGTGCGCGTCGAGCGGGATGGCGAGAGCGTTCACGGTGAAGTCGCGCCGGGCGAGGTCCTCGTCGAGCGTCCTGCCGAAGGTGACGTCGTCGGGCCGGCGGTGATCGGAGTACGTGC
Source organism: uncultured Chloroflexia bacterium (assembly GCA_963776285.1). Taxonomy (GTDB): domain Bacteria; phylum Chloroflexota; class Limnocylindria; order Limnocylindrales; family CSP1-4; genus CTSoil-043. The sequence continues at coordinate 143,771 of CAVZLW010000007.1, read as the reverse complement.
CGTCGCGCCGGAAGGTCGTGACCTCGAAGGCCCCGTCGGGGAGCGACACCACCACCGTCCCGAAGCGGTTCTCGTATCGCGCGCCGGGGAACAGGGCGAGCAGGCGATCCGGCCGGGCATCGCTGGCGACGTCCCAGTCGAGAGGCGTCCGCGCCGAGCAGCAGGTCGCGCACGCAGCCGCCGACGAGATGCGCCTCGTGACCCGCGCCGCGCAGGCGGCGGGCGATCTGCCGGACGCCGGCCGGGATCCCTGGCGCGCCGACGAGGACGGCAGGATCGGCCGGACCCTGGGCAGGCGGTCCGCCGGTCCCGACGCCGGCCTGCATGCCGTCGTCGCCGGCCCGCTCGGAGTCGATCGGGTTCAGCTCGCCCGCCGTCAGTTCGTGCCCAGGAAGAGATAGCCTCGCCACGGCTCGTTGCGCTGGTCCGCGAGGTAGGGCGTGAAGAGCGAGTAGACGTCGCTCCGCGGCTCGTACGGCGCGCGGAGGAGGCGGATGCGCGCCTCGTCGGGTGTCCGGCCGCCCTTCCGGTGGTTGCAGGCCTTGCAGGCGGTGACCAGGTTCTCCCACGTGTGGCTCCCGCCGCGATGGCGGGGTACGACGTGGTCCAGGGTGAGGTCGTGGCCCTGGCGCCCGCAGTACTGGCACGTGTGGCTGTCACGGGAGAAGATCTCGCGGCGGCTCAGCCGGACCCGCGGACGGGGGCGGCGCACATGGTGCTGGAGCCGGATCACGGATGGGGCGCGGTACGCGGCCCGCGGCGTCCTGATCGTCTGGTGGTCGTACTCGACGACCTCCGCCTTCGCGCCGAACAGGAGCCGGAAGGCGCGGGGCAGGTTGCAGACGTTCAGCGGCTCGTAGTTCTGGTTCAGCACGAGCACGACACCGTCCATGGTGGCGCGATCGTAGCAGGAGGCGACGGCGGGCCGTCTCGGCGAAGGGCTGCCGACTGCGAGCCGCGCGCTGCCGGGCTACCAGCCGGCGCTGTCCGGGACCTGGTCCCGGCGCAGCCAGACCAGCAGAGCGATCACGAACCTCAGGACCAGGCTGATCCCGTAGCTCGCGCACCAGACGCAGACCGCCTCGATCACGAAGACCTGGAGGAACATGAAATAGGCTTCGAAGGTCACGCCGACGAGGCTCAGCCCGTAGTGCAGGGCCAGCAGGCGGCGATCTCCGGTCTTCCACCAGCCGAGGGCGGCGACGAGCAGGATGACCGACAGGACCACGCCGAAGACGGCGACGGGGATGCCCGCGATCCGGCTGTACGGGCTGTTGGCCACCTCGACGCAGCCGGAGACCGGTCCGCACACGGGGACGCCGCCCTGGAGCTCGACGATCGACAGGTACGAGGCCACGACGAGCCCGAACGTGTCGAGGGCCGCGAGGATGAGGCCGGGATGGACGCCGCGGTTGCGGATGGCGAACATGGCGACCGCGAAGGTGACCACGGCGACGACGATCCAGAAGGCGACCCAGGCAAGCATGGGCTGCAGCGTACCGAAATCGCGGCGGGCCCGCGTCAGGCGGGCGGCCGGCGGGCGCCACGGTCCGCCCGCCCGGCATCGGTGTCCGCTACGCTCAGGCGATGCTGCTCGGGATCGACCATCTCGTCATCGCCGTGGAGGATCCCGACCAGGGCGCGGCGGAGCTGGCGGACGCCATCGGGCTTTCGTCGACCGGCGGCGGCCGCCACGAGAGCGGCGGCACCCACAATCGCCTGGTCTTCCTCGGCGACGCGTACCTCGAGCTGATCGGTGTCTGGGATCGGACGCTGGCCCTGGCCCATCCGATCGGGGCCGCCGTCGTCCGTGCGCTCGACGCCGGCACGCCCGGCCTCGTCACGTATGCCCTGGCGACCGACGGCGTCCGCCGCGAGGTGGCCGCGCTCCATGCCGCCGGGTCGTCGATCTCCCAGCCGGTCCGCGGATCCCGGATCCGGCCCGACGGGGCGACCGTCGCCTGGCAGTGTGCCTTCCCGCCCGCGCTGGGGCCGGCCGAGCCGCCGTTCCTGATCCAGCACGAGCTGAGCGGGCCCGAGTGGGGCGAGGAGGCGCGTCGGGCCCGGTCCACCTTCGTCCATCCGTTCGGCGGCACCGCTCGACTCGTCGGCCTGGAGCTGGTGGTGCCCGACCCCGCGGCGGCGGCAAGGGCCTATGCGGCCGTGGCCGGCGTCGCGGTCCCGCCCGGAGCGGGATCCGTCCCGGGCGACCGCGAAGGGTGGCTGGGCGACCATCGGATCCGGCTGGTGCCACCGTCCGCCGGCACCGGGGCCGCGTTCGAACCGACGGCGCGCGTCGGGATCGCGGGGACCGCCGGCCCGCGGGTGCTCCGCGATCTGCTTGGCGTCCGGTTCGCCCGGCTCTAGGTCAGCCGCCGCTTACCGCCGGGTCACGGTCACGCGATCGCCGGGCGCGACCGGTCCGTCGCGGAGCACCCGGGCGTACCACCGGGCGTCCTCCGGGTGCACCTTCTGGCTGATCCTGGCGAAGCGCCCGTCGGCGAAGTAGTGCTGGAGGGTGGTACAGGGCGATGCGTTCTTCGTCAGCTCGATCTCCAGCCCGCCGTCGCCGATCGCCAGGCGGTCCCCGGCGCCCAGGGCGGCCCAGTCCAGCCCCTCGAGCGTCAGGTTCTCGCCGAACGCGCCGGCGAAGGCCGTGTGGCCCTCGGCCGCGACGCGGGCGATCGCCTCGACGCAGTAGAGCGAGACCGCGGCGTCGGGGCCCCCGTGGATGGGCTCCGGCTCGCTGTGGCCGTCGCCCTCGAGCCCGAGGCGGTGGACGCGAGCGCCAGGGACCGGGAGCTTGGGCACGCCGCCCCTCGACACGTTGACCTGGTGGACGTGGCCGACGCCGCCGGGAAGGCGCTGGTCCGGGCCGGGGAGGATCTCGCTCATGGCGCGGAAGCCTAGCCCAGGTCGGCCCGGGCCGCCGGTGCCGAGTCGCGATCGCGGGTGGGAGCCGCGGACGTCGCGACCTCGACCGCCCGGAGCAGCACCGCGTCGAGCATCGCGGGCGTCAGGCGCCCGGTGAACGTGTTCTGCTGGCTCGGGTGGTAGGTGCCGAGGAGGGTGAAGGTACCGGCCGCGGCCTCGGCGCCGTGACCGAATCGCGGCCGGGGTTGCGGCAGGGCCGATCCCCCGGCCCCGAGGGCCCGCAGCGCCGCCTCCCATGCGAACCGGCCGAGGGCCACGATCACGCGGAGCTCGACCAGGAGCGCCAGCTCGCGGCGGAGGAACGGCGCGCACCGGTCGCGCTCATCGGGGAGCGGCCTGTTGGCGGGTGGGGCGCAGCGGACGGCCGCCGCGACGTACGCGCCGCGGAGGGCCAGGCCGTCGCCGCCGTGGTGTGACTCCGGCTGGTTGGCGAGCCCCGCGCGGTGCAGAGCCGCGAACAGGAAGTCGCCGCTCCGGTCGCCGGTGAAGACGCGGCCGGTCCGGTTGCCGCCGTCCTTGGCGGGAGCGAGGCCGAGGAGGAGGATGCGCGCCGCGGGATCGCCGAAGCCCGGCACCGGGCGTGCCCAGTACGTCTCGCCGCGAAAGCGCGCCGGCGGGTTCCCGGCCGCGGCCTCCCGCCATGCCACCAGCCGCGGGCACGCCCGGCAGGCAGCGATCTCGTCCGCGAGGCTCGCAAGGGGGGACGCGGCCGCCGCCGGGAAGGGCGTGGCCGACCCGCTGGTGGCAGGCGATCGGCGAGGCACCCGGACAGGGTACCGGTCGCCCGACCGCAGGGTCAGTCTCCGCGGAGCGCGTCGACGCGGACGCGGCCCGCGGTCACGACCATGCGAAGCGTCTCGGCCGGTCGGGCGAGCACGCCGACGTCGGCGAGCGGGTTGCCCTCGACCACGATGAGGTCGGCGATCGCCCCCGTTTCGATGCGCCCCAGCTCCGGGCGGCCGATGAGATCGGCGTTCACCGACGTCGCCGACCTGACGACGTCCGCCGGCCGCTCGACCGACGCCCGCAGGGCGAACTCGAGGGGCTGGAGGTCCCGGTGCGCGCCCAGCAGGTCGCTCCCGAAGCCCACCTTGACGCCGGCCGCCCGGAGGATCGCGAACGCTCGCAGGCCGGCCTCGCGAACCTCGTCGTTCTTGGCCAGCCGGCGCGGGTCGACGCCGCTCTCCGCCCCATGCCTGCCGAGCGCGTCGTAGGCGACGACCGTCGGGACGACGTACGCGCCGCGGGCAGCGATCTCGGCGGCCGCCGCCTCGTCGACGAGGTTCGCATGCTCGATCGAGCGGACCCCGCAGCGCACGGCCCGCGAGATCGCGGGAGCGCCGTAGGCGTGGGCCATGACGTAGGTCCCGCGCGACGAAGCCTCCTCGACGATCGCGGCGATCTCGGGCTCGGAATACTGCGTCATGTCGATGGGATCGGTCTCCGACATGACGCCGCCGGAGGCGCAGATCTTGATCTGGTCGGCCCCCCGGCGGAGCTCCTGGCGGGCCGCCAGGCGGACCTCGTCCACGCCGTCTGCGATGCGGGCGAACTCGCCGGGGTAGACGCCCGGCCACGGGTCCGCCTCGCCGAGGGCCCGGTCGTCGCCGTGCCCTCCGGTCTGGCTGAGGGCCTTGCCCGAGACCAGCAGCCGCGGGCCGTCGATCAGCCCCCGCTCGATCGCGGTCCGGATGCCCGCGTCGCACCCGCCCGCGTCGCGGGCGGTCGTGAACCCGCGACGCAGCATCGCCTCGAGCTCCCGCCGGGCGTACTGGGCCCGGAGCGACGTCGGCATCGGGCGGGCGAGATCCTCGACCACCTCGGCCGCCGAGGGATGCACATGGGCGTCGATGAGACCGGGCATGAGCGTCCGGCCGGCGAGGTCCACGATCCGCAGGTCGGGGATCCGGGGCCGGGCGACGTGGGGCTCGCCGATCTCGACGACGCGCTCGTCGACGACGAGGACGTCGACGGCCTCGCGGGGTGCGTCGGCGATGCCGTCGACCAGCAGCGCTCCGCGGAAGAGGATGGCGGACATCGACCCGGCCTCCTGTGCGCATCGGCGACCCGACGCCTTGCCGGCCACTCTAGCCGACACGGGGGCCGCATCTCCCTCCGGGGCCTCGCGAAACCCCTCGGCTATACTCGGAGCACGCGCGCGGGCGACGGCGTGACCCGTGCGGGCATGACCCCGCGGCCCGGTCGCACCAAGCCACCCGCGCAACGAACCAGGGAACCCAGACACACATGACCGTCGAAACCTCCACCTGGGCGACCAAGAAGGGGCTCGCCCAGATGCTCAAGGGCGGCGTCATCATGGACGTCGTCACGCCCGATCACGCGAAGATCGCCGAGGAAGCCGGTGCCGTGGCCGTCATGGCGCTCGAGCGGGTCCCGGCCGACATCCGCGCTGCCGGCGGCGTGGCCCGGATGAGCGACCCCGGGATGATCGAGGGGATCATGGCCGCGGTGTCCATCCCGGTCATGGCCAAGGCCCGGATCGGGCATTTCGTCGAGGCCCAGGTTCTCGAGGCGCTCGGCGTCGACTACATCGACGAGTCCGAGGTCCTGACGCCTGCCGACGAGACGAACCACATCGACAAGCACGCCTTCAAGGTGCCCTTCGTCTGCGGCTGCCGTGACCTTGGCGAGGCGCTCCGCCGGATCTCCGAGGGCGCCGCGATGATCCGCACGAAGGGCGAGGCCGGCACCGGCAACATCGTCGAGGCCGTGCGCCACATCCGGACCGTCAACGCCGAGCTCCGGCGGCTGGCCTCCATGCGCGAGGACGAGCTGTTCGTCGCCGCGAAGGAGCTGCGCGCCCCGCTCGAGCTGGTCAGGGAAGTCGCCGCCGCAGGGAAGCTGCCGGTCGTCAACTTCGTGGCCGGCGGGATCGCAACACCCGCCGATGCGGCGCTGGCGATGCAGCTGGGCGCCGACGGCGTCTTCGTCGGCTCCGGGATCTTCAAGAGCGAGGAACCGGCGCGCACGGCGAACGCGATCGTCCAGGCCACCACCCACTACGACAACCCGAAGATCCTGGCCGAGGTCTCGAAGGGGCTGGGGGCGCCCATGCGCGGCATCGCGCTGGAGGCGATCCCCGAGGGCGAGCGCCTCGCAGTGCGGGGCTGGTAGCGACGACCCGGCGCGCAGGGCGCGCAGGAGCCCCGTCGTGAGGATCGGCGTGCTGGCGCTGCAGGGCGCCTTCCGCGAGCACCTGGCGACGCTGCGTGCCATCGGCGTCGCGGGTGTCGAAGTGCGTCTCCCGGAGGATCTCGTCGACGTCGACGGGCTGATCCTGCCGGGGGGCGAGAGCACCACCATGCGCCGCCTCATCCGCCGCTGGGGTCTCGCGGAGCCGATCCTGGACCTGGCCCGATCCGGCGCGCCGATCTTCGGAACCTGCGCGGGGATGATCGTCCTCTCCAGGGCGATCGCGGGGGGCGAGGAGCCGGTCCTTCCGCTCCTCGACGTGATCGTCGAGCGGAATGCCTTCGGCCGCCAGCTGGACTCGTTCGAGACGGACCTGGACGTGCCGATCCTGGGCGAGCGTCCCGTGCATGCCATCTTCATCCGCGCCCCCATCATCGAGGGCGCCGGCCCCGACGTCGACGTGCTCGCGCGCCTCGACGACGATCGGATCGTGGCCGTCCGCCAGGGCAACGTCATCGCCACGGCGTTCCACCCGGAGCTCGCCGGCGAGACCCGCTTCCACCGCCTGGTGTCGACGATGGCCGCCGAGCACGCCGACCCCGGCGAAGGTTCCGGCCGGCGGCACCATCCGCTCCGGCGGGCGAGGTCGGACGCATGACCGGCCGCCTGGGCGCGCCGCTGGGGCGTGCCGGGAAGGTCCGGCCGGCTCGCCTCACCGACCTGTCCGCGCTCGGCGAGCTGTCCCGCCTGGCGCAGGCCGAGGACTCGGGCGCCCGCTCGCTGGGCCTGCCGCTGGCAGGCCCGCCGATCGGCGTCTTCACGCTCTTCCGCCTGCCGCTGGGGGCATTCCGGCCGCACGACCGCCTCTACATCCACGAGGTGGACGGGCACCTGGGGGGCCTTCTCCGGGTGGAGCGCGACGGCCACCGCGACGAATGGACGATCGTCGAGCTCGACGCGATCGGGCTGGGCGACGCCGGCGACATCAGGTACCGGCTCGTGCAGGCATGCCTGCGTGACGTCGCCCGGCGCGGGGCGACCCGGTTCCACGTCGCCTGCGCCGACCAGGCCGGCAACGTCGAGCTCTTCATGCAGGCCGGCTTCGTGCGCTACGGCGACGAGATGATCTGCTTCCGGACTGCCGAGCATAGGTTGCCGGAGCCGTTCACCGAAGAAGAGGCCGACAGCCACGGGATCCGGCCGATCGGCCAGGCGGACGCCGTCGCCCTGTTCCGTCTCTACAGCGCCGTCACGCCGGCCCCGGTCCAGCGCCTCGAGATGCACCGGATCGCCGACTGGGAGCTGCAGGGCAGCGACGCCCTGATGCCGCGCTCCAGCCTGACGCCGATCCTTCGCTTCGCCGACGTCGAGACCTTCCTGCAGGAGCCTCCCGAGGGAGCACCCGACCCGACCGGGGCCATCGGCTTCGTGCAGGTGGGGGTGGCCAAGGAGGACCAGCCGCACTACCTCCGGGTGCTGGTCCTGCCCGGCGCCGACGCCGGGCCCCTCGTCCGTTTCGGGCTCGGCGTCATCGCCGCCCGCACCGGGCGCGGCGGACATCGCCACGACCACGGCGTGATCGCGCCCGTCCGGACGTACGAATCGCCACTGGAGCACCGCCTGGAGGAGGAGGGGTTCACCACGATCGCGACCGTCACGCTTCTCATGAAGGAGACGCTCGTCCGCGTCGCCGAGCCGGCCCTGGTGCCGGCCATCCGCTGAGGGGATCGTCCGTGGCTGAACGACGCACCCGGGAATCGATCGACGAGCTGGAGGCGCTCCTCGCGGCGCTGCCGGCGGAGATCGTCGAGGCCGTCCGCGCGCTCCCGGAGCGCGACGCGCTGATCGAGGTCGTCATGGACCTGGGCCGGCGGCCCGAGGCGCGCTTCCCGGAGAGCGAGGTGACGCTGCTCGAGCGCGAGGTCACGGAGGACGACATCGCCGACGTGGTCGAGAAGATCGGCTCCTTCGGCGACGACAACCGGGCCGGGATCGAGCGGACGCTCCACCGGATCAGCGCGATCCGGAACCGGAGCGGCAAGATCGTGGGGCTGACCTGCCGGATCGGGCGGGCCGTGTACGGCACGATCGAGATCATCGGGGACTTCGTCGAGTCCGGGAAGTCGATCCTCATCATGGGACGACCCGGCATCGGCAAGACCACGATGCTCCGCGAGGCCGCTCGCGTGCTCGCCGACGACGTCGGCAAGCGGGTCGTCGTCGTCGACACCAGCAACGAGATCGCGGGTGACGGCGACATCCCGCACCCGGCCATCGGCAAGGCGCGCCGGATGCAGGTCCGCACGCCGGCCCTGCAGCACGAGGTGATGATCGAGGCGGTCGAGAACCACATGCCCCAGGTGATCGTCATCGACGAGATCGGGACCGAGCTGGAGGCGCAGGCCGCCCGGACGATCGCCGAGCGCGGGGTCCAGCTGATCGGGACCGCCCACGGCAACAACCTGGACAACCTGATGCTGAACCCGACGCTCTCGGACCTCATCGGCGGCATCCAGAGCGTCACGCTCGGCGACGAGGAGGCCCGCCGCCGGCGGACCCAGAAGAGCGTCCTGGAGCGCAAGGCGCCCCCCACGTTCGACGCGATCGTCGAGATCCAGGACCGCGAGCGGGTCATGGTCCACGCCGACGTCTCCGAGACAGTCGACGCGATGTTGCGCGGCGACCCCGTGTCGCCCCAGCTGCGCTGGAAGGACGAGGCGGGCGTCCACACGTCGCAGTCGCGACCGCGGCCCTCGCCGCGCGAGCAGCTGGGCCGCGAGCGGTTCGCCGGGCTCATCGGGTCGGGCGGGGGCGGGTGGCGACCGGAGCCCGGGTGGCGCGGCACCGGCGACTACCGGGCTGCGCCCTGGGATTCGACCGGCGGGGCGCGACCCGGCTACCGTCCGGGTGCATCGGGCGGCTGGCGGGAGCCGCGGGGCCGAGCCGGCGACGCCGGCGGGCGAACCGGGGACGCCGGCGGACGGATGATCCCGGGCGAGCGGATCGCCCGGCTGGACGATCGGCAGGGGCCCGGCGGCAACGGCAGCGCGTCGGGTCCTGCGGGATCGCGTGCGGCCGGGCCACGCGCCGCCGGCTCCCGCGAACCAGGCGCGGCGGCGCCCTTCGTCGCCGGCGAGATCGCCGACCGCGGGCCCGTGGAGCGCGGCACGCCGGCCGAGACCGCCGCCGACGTCCGGGCCCGCGAGGTTCGCGAGTGGGAGCGCCAGGCCCAGTGGCGCGACCAGGCGTCCCGGGCCCTGGAGGCGTTCAAGGCGGAGGAGGGGACCGGGCCGGCCAACGCCGCGGACCTCGTCGCGGACGACGAGCGGCTCGCCGACCGGGCCATCGCGACGGCGATCGAGGAGGACGGACCGGCGCTCCGCGTCGAGACCGGGATCCTGCCGACCCTGCGGGTCTTTCCCCACGGGATCAGCCGGAAACGCCTGGAGCAGGCCGTCAAGGAGCTCCAGCTCCCGGTCATCGTCGCCCGCCTCGTCGACGAGGCCGATGTCGTCATGACCCTGCGCAGCGAGTACCGCCAGAAGGGACCGACCATTCGCGAGGCGGAGGACCGCTCTCTCCCGGTCTATGTCCTCAAGGCCAACACGATCGCCCAGATGGAGGCGAGCCTGACCTCGATCTTCTCGCTGGCGGTGGACCCTCGCGAGGCGGCCCTCCGCGAGACGGAGGAGGCGATCGGCCTCGTCGTTCGCGAATCGCAGCCCGTGGAGCTGGCGCCGCAGAACGCCTACGTCCGGCGACTCCAGCACCAGATGGCCGAGCGGGCGAACGTCGTATCCCGCTCGCGCGGCCGCGAGCCGTACCGCCGCGTGCGCCTCTACCCCGACGAAGTCCGCACCTGGCGCTAGGCTCCGCGGATGGCCGTCGCCGTCCCCGCCCCGAGCGTCGATCCCGCGGGCCCGGAGGCCGACCTCTCGCCCACGCTGGCGTCCGGCCTGACGGACGCGGAGGCCGCGCGCCGGAGGGCGTCCGGGCTCGGCAACCCTGCGCCGCCCGCCACGAGCCGGACGTATGCCCAGATCGTGCGGGAGAACGTCTTCACGTTCATCAACAACGTGATCTTCGTGCTGGGCGTCCTGCTCGTGATCGTCGGCCGGCCGCTCGACGCCCTGGTCTCGGTGGGGGTCATCGCCACCAACATCGTGGTGAGCGTGGCCCAGGAGGTCCGCGCCAAGCGCACCCTGGACCGCATCGCGCTCCTCACCCGGCCGACCGCGACGCTCGTCCGTGACGGCGCCGAGCGCGCGGCGCCGCCGGAGGACCTCGTCGTGGGCGACCTGCTCCGCGTCGGCGCCGGCGACCAGGTCGTGCTCGACGGCAGTCTCGTCGACGGCTCGCTGGAGGCCGACGAATCGCAGCTGACCGGCGAGTCCGACCTCGTCCCCAAGCGTCCCGGCGAGCCGGTCTACTCCGGCAGCTTCGTGGTGAACGGCGGTGGCACCTTCGTCGTCGGCGCGGTCGGGAGCGCCAGCCTGGCGAACCGGATCACGGCGGGGGCGCGCACGTTCCGGCGAGTCCTGACTCCCCTCCAGGCCGAGATCAACCTCGTGATCCGGGTCGCCCTGGCGGTCGTCGTCTATCTCGAGATCGTGCTGCTGCTCAACAACCTGCTCAAGCTCGTCGGCGCCGGGCAGACGGTGGGAGAGGCGGCGCTCCTCGTGGGGCTGGTGCCGAACGGGCTCTTCGTGTCGATCGCCATCGCCTACGCCCTGGGCGCCGTGCGGATCATCCGCTACGGGGCGCTGGTCCAGCAGTCGAACGCGATCGAGTCCCTGAGCAACGTCGACGTCCTGTGCCTGGACAAGACGGGGACGCTCACGGCCAACCGTCTCGTGGTCGAGGAGGTCGTCGCCCTCGCCGGCGGCGAGGCGGAGCTGCGGGCGACGCTCGGGGCCGCCGTCGCCAGCGCGGCCGTCCGCAACAAGACTGCCGAGGCGATCGCCGCGGCGTGCCCGGCCGGGGCGCTCCCGCTGGCGGCGGACATCCCGTTCTCCTCCGCCCGCAAGTGGAGCGCCGTGGCCTTCGCGGCGGCGGAGGGTGGCCAGCGCGGCGTCGTGGCCCTGGGGGCCGCCGAGTACCTCCGCCCCTCCCTTGCCGGGATGGACGGGCCGGGCTGGGCCACCCTCCGGTCGCGGATCGACGGGTATGCGTCGCGCGGGCTGCGCGTCCTCGTGGCGGCCGGGCACCCGGACGTGGCCGCCCTTTCCGGGGAGGGCGATGAGGCGCGCCTGCCGCCGGGCATGCAGGTGCTGGGCCTCGTCGTCCTGCGCGACGAGCTGCGGGAGGACGCGGCCTCCACCCTGGCCCGGTTCGTAGCCGCAGGGGTCACTCCCAAGGTCATCTCCGGGGACGACCCCGAGACGGTGACGGCCCTGGCGCGACAGGCGGGCCTCGGGCCGGAGCTGCGGTTCGTCTCCGGTCCCGAGATCGAGGCGCTCGACGACGCGACGCTGGGCGCGATCGCCGAGGAGACGACCGTCTTCGGGCGGATCACGCCGTCCCAGAAGGAGCGCCTCGTGGATGCTCTCCGCGGCCGCGGCCACTACGTCGCCATGATCGGCGACGGAGTGAACGACGTGCTGTCGCTCAAGAAGGCGAACCTCGGGATCGCCATGCAGAGCGGCAGCCAGGCCGCGCGGGGCGTGGCCGACATCGTGCTCACCGGCGACTCGTTCGCGGCGCTCGCCCCGGCGGTCGAGGAAGGCCAGCGGATCCTCAACGGGATGCAGGACATCCTGCGGCTCTTCCTGACCCGGATCACGACGGTCGGGCTGCTCGTCGTGACCTCGCTCGTCATCGGCCTCTTCCCGATCGACCTCCGGAACGGGTCGGCGCTGACCCTGTTCACGGTGGGGATCCCGACGGCGATGCTGGCGGTCTGGGCGCAGCCCGGCCAGCGCGTCCGCGAGTCGCTGGGCCGGACGCTTGCCCGCTTCGTCGTGCCGGCCGCGGTCCTCTCCAGCCTGGCCGGCCTGGCGGTGCTGTACGGGACGCTCTTCCTGCACGTCGGTTTCACCAACATGGTCGAGGGCACGATCGACGACGCGTCGCTCCAGGCGGCCGTCAAGGTGGCCCAGTCCAACCTGACGTCGTTCCTCGTCTTCGCGGGGCTCATGCTGGTCGTCCTCGTCGAGCCGCCCGTGCAGCTGCTGGCGGTCATCGAGCCCCGGACGAAGGATCGGCGGCCGGCGCTCCTGGCGATCTTCCTCGCCGTCACCTACCTGGTCGTGCTCGCCACGCCCGCGGGGCGGGCCGTCTTCGCGCTCCAACGGCCGGTCCTCGTCGAGCTCGCCGTCGTGGCGGGCGTGTTCGTCGGCTGGGCCGTCCTCTTGGCGTTCACGTGGCGCCACCGCCTGGTGGAGCGGTTCCTCGGCATCTGATCGGGCGACCGGTCGCCCCGTCTTCGTGCCCGGCGTCAGGCCCGCTCGACCGGGTGGCGGATCAGCGTCCTGAGCTTCTCGGGGGCGGAGCGGCCGGGGTCGCCCAGGTAGAGCTCGTGGTGCCGGCCCCGGGGTCTGAGGCCGGCCGCGGCGATCGCCGCGTGGAGGCGATCGATCGTGGCCCGCTCCTCCGAGTACGGGCCCAGGTAGAGCACCTGGGCGACGGCGCCCTCGGCCAGCGCCTCGATGCGGAGGCCATCCGCGATCTCCGGCGGGACCTTCGCCCGGCCCTTCGCGAGGGCCTCGGCGAGCTCCTCGTCGGTGGCTTCGTCGGGCAGGGAGATGAGGAGCGTCCAGCGCCATGTCCCGCGAGCGGGCCCCAGGATGACGTCGAGGTCGGTCGTCTCGTCGGCCGTCCAGTAGAGGCCCTCCAGCATCCCGACCCGGCGTTCCACCCCGCGCCGCTTGAGGGCGAAGCGCAGCGAGTACGCGGTCGTGTAGAGGCCGGGCATCCGGGCGCCGAAGGTCGCCTCGCCCGGCTGGCCGTCGCCGTCCACCATCACCGCCCGGGTCGGCGCGACCTCGAGGAAGCGGATGACACCGGGCTTGCCGGCCAGCTCGCCGGCGCGGTCGACCGGTCGCCCGAATGCCGTCGCTTTCGGCCCGGGCAGGGTGCCCTCCGGTGTCACGAGCAGCGGACGCCGCCGGACGGCGTCGCCCTGCCGCACGACGCCCGGCGTCACCACGCGTGCGTTGAGCCCGCGGAGGCGAAGCGACCGACCCTCCGGGGTGTTCACGAAGCGCACCGCCTCGCTGCCGAACCGGGCGCCGAACTTGGCGCAACCGGTGTGCGGGGGCGAGGTGACTTCGACCACCGCCGTGCCGATCTCCAGCCGGGCGCCGGCGGGCAGGTTGTCGACGCCGAGGTCGAGGTCGACGTAGAGCTGGTCGCCGGCAAGCGGCCAGGCTTCGCGATCACCCGCGGCGAGCAGGTCGACCATTCGCGCGTTCATGAGCGTCAGCTGCCGCTCCGGGTCGGCCGATCCGTCCGGCGTCGAGCGACTGCCCCGGGCCCGCCAGTGGTCGCCGACCAGGCCCTCGTCGGGCGTCAGCTCGCCGGCCAGGAGGATCTCCCGGGCATCCTCGGCGGGGCGGCGCACGATCAGCTCGACGGTCCCGACCGCCGCCGGCGACCGCCGGACCTCCGGCATGCCGGCGGCCAGCTCGGACGCGCTCCGATGGTTCATCGCGGCCTCCCTCAGATCCCGAATCGGTCGACGGCCGTCGACGCCAGCTCGCGGCCGATTGCCAGGCTGGCGGTGGCGGCGGGGCTCGGGGCGTTGAGGACGTGGAGGACGTGCTCGCCGCCGGCGATGGCGAAGTCCTCGACGAGGCTCCCGTTCCGTCGCAGCGCCTGCGCCCGGATCCCGGACGGGCCCCAGGTCAGGTCGGCGAGCGCCAGGTCGGGAGTGTACCGGCGGAGCGCCCGAAGGAACAGGCGCAGCGAGACGTCCCGCAGCATCTCGGCTGCGCCGGTCCGCCAGTGGCGCCCGGCAAGGCGCAGGAAGCCGCGGTCGGCGAGGATCCCGGCCAGCTCGCGGAGGTCGAGATCGCGCCGCCGGTAGCCCTCGCGGGCGCAGGCGAGGACGGCGTTCGGGCCGGCCCAGACCTGGCCGTCGATGCGGCGGGTCAGGTGGACGCCGAGGAACGGGAAGCGCGGGTCCGGGACCGGGTAGACCAGGGCCCGGCAGAAGCGCCGGGCCTCGGGGCGGAGCACCGCGTAGTCGCCGCGGAACGGGACGATCCGGATTCCGCGCGCGTCCCCGGTCATCGCCGCGATTCGGTCCGCCTGGAGACCGGCGCAGGCCACGAGGTCCCGGGAGGCCATCGCGCCAGCGGTCGTCTCCAGCACCAGGCCGCCGGGAGTCCGGCGGATCGCAGCGAGCTGCACTCCGGTCCGGATCTCCCCGCCCCGGGCCCGGACGGCGTCGCCAAGGGCCAGCGCGAACCGGGCCCAGTCGACGATCCCCGTGCCGGGGACGTGGAGGGCGCGCAGCCCCCGGACGTTGGGCTCGACTTCGCGCATCTCCTCGGGCCCGAGGACGCGCAGCGTCACCCCGTTCGCGGTCGCACGCTCGGCGATCGCAGCCAGGCGGGAGAGCTCGGCCTCCTCCGTCGCCACGACCAGCTCACCGCAGATCTCGTACGGGATGCCGTGCTGCTCGGCAAAGGCGAGGGCGTCGCGCATCCCCTCGGAGCAGAGGCGCGCCTTGAGCGAGCCGGGCGCGTACGTGTTCGGCGAGTGGATGACGCCGCTGTTGCGCCCGGTCTGGTGCGCTCCCAGGCGCTCCTCCTTCTCGAGGACGACGAGGCGCAGGGCCGGCCGCGCCTCGAGCAGCCGGTACGCGGTCGCGAGCCCGACGATCCCCCCACCCACGACTGCCATGTCGACCCGATCGCCGGGGGCGCTCATCGCGGGCGGCCGACAGCGGCTCTCTGGGGACCGAAGAGGACGAAGCGGCTGCGGCGAGGGTTCACGATCCCGAGCGCGTCAGGCGCCAAGGCGCAGCTGGGGAAGGACCTCCGCGCCGAACACCTCGACGAACTCGGCCTGGTTGCGCCCGACATTGTGGAGGTGGATCTCGTCGAAGCCCATGTCCACGTAGTGCTGGATGTTCGCCGCGTGAACGGCGAGGTCGGGCGAGATGAGGACCCGGTTCCTGAAGTCCTCCGGCCGGACGAGCTTCGCCATGGCCGCGAAGTCCTCGGGGTTCCTGACGTCCTGCTTCGGGAAGGGCATCCCGCCGTTGGGCCACTCGCGGACGGCATTCTCGGCGGCATCCACCTCCGTGCGCGCCCAGCTGACGTGGATCTGGAGCAGCTTCGGCATCCCGGCCGGCTCCTTGCCCGCCTCCCGCGCACCCTCCTCGAACTTGCCCCAGAGCATGCCGATCTTCTCGTCGGCCGCCCCGACCGTGATCATCCCGTCGGCGAACCTCCCGGTCTTCCTGGCATTGACGGGGCCGGCCGTGGCGACGTAGATGGGAACGGGCCGGTCGGGGCGCGTATAGAGCTTGGCGGACTCCAGCCGGAAGTGGTCACCGCGATGGCGCACGACGTTGCCGCTGAAGAGCTTGGTGATGACCTCGATCGCCTCGAACAGCATCGCCGAGCGCGTGCCGATCTCCGGCCAGTCGCCCCCGAGGATGTGCTCGTTGAGCGCCTCGCCGGCCCCGAGGCCGAGCCAGAAGCGGCCGGGGAACATGGCGCCCAGCGTCGCGGCGGCGTGGGCGATGACCGCGGGGTGGTACCGGAAGCCGGGGCAGGTGACGGCTGTCCCGAAGGGCAGCGACGTGCGGGTCCCGAGAGCGCCCATGAAGCTCCAGGCGAATGCCGCATTGCCCTGCTGGGGCGTCCACGGGTGGAAGTGCTCGGAGACCATGAAGCCGGCGGAGAAGCCGGCCGACTCCGCCTGGGCGCACCAGTCGAGCAGGTCGGTGGGATGGAACTGCTCGAGCATCGCCGCGTAGCCGATCTTCGCCATGCTTCCCCTTCCATCCGCTCGCCTGCGCGACGATCGTGGGCGCGCAGGTGGAGCGTAGGCCAATCGCGACCTGTCGGTCGCCGCACGCCATCCGCGCCATCGCGCGCCGCGGCAGGTCAGGCGGCGGCCATCCGCCGGCCACCCGCCCGGCTGCTGCGCCCTCCGCACCGGGCAGGTGGAACGCGCAACGGGCATCGCGGCCCGACCGGGCTCGTCCGATTACACTCGCCCACGTGGAGGACGAGCGCTACGAGAGCGGCATGCGGGTCCTGGACCGCCAGGCGGTTCCGGTCGCGGCCGTCCCGCCCAGCCTGGCCGGCCTCCCGCCGCGCAGCGTCCCGGAGACGAAGCCGACGCCGCTGCAGAAGCGGTACGTGCTTCTGTCGGCGCCCGCCCTCGTCCTCGGCACCGTGGCGATCACGGCCCTGGAGCTGGGAGTTCCCGCGGGCAGCCTCCTCGTGAAGCTGTGCGTGCTCTTCGCGACGCCGCTTCTCGCGATCGCCAACGCCGACGCGATCGTCCGGATCTGGCGCTCCGCCTGGGCCTGGATGCCCGTCGACCGGGCCAAGGGACTGTTCCGGCTGGCGTGGGTGGCCGCCGCCGTGCTCCTCTACGCGCTGCTGCTCGGTGCGGCGTGGCTGGTGCTCACGGCATGAGCGCACGATGAGGGATCGATGAGCCACGGGCAGCGGAAGCAGAACCCGCGGGGCCTCTCCGACGTGCGCGCCGCCGCCGACCCGACGGCCCAACCCTCGGCCTTCGACCCGGCGGCCGGGCGGGGTGTGCCGGCATGGCTGGCGGCAACCCTCAACTACTGCTCCCGCTGCGGAGCCGCGCTCCGCCTCGGTCCGCTGCCCGAGGAGGACCGCGAGCGGTTGGCGTGCGAGTCCTGCGGCTACATCGCGTACGTCAACCCGCGCCTCGTGGTGACGACGCTCCCCGTCACCGCGCAGGGCGACGTGATGCTCCTTCGGCGGGGGATCGAGCCGGGCCGTGGGCTGTGGGCGCAGCCGGGCGGCTTCATGGAGATCGACGAGACGGTGCGCGAGGGCGCGATTCGCGAGACGCTCGAGGAGACCGGCCTCCTCGTGGAGCCTCGCGAGATCGTCGGCCTGTACACGCGCCCCGAGGCGGCGATCGTCGTCATCGCGTTCGAGGCCGAGATCGTCGGCGGGACCCCGATGACGACGCCGGAGGCGCTCGAGGTCCGGCCTTTCGCGATGGACGCCATTCCATGGCCGACGATCGCGTTCCGGACCACCGAGTGGGCGCTCCGCGACTGGGTCCGCAAGGTCCGTCCGGATCTCGAGGTGGGCGGCCGGTGAGCATCTCCCGATGAGCGATGCGCCGGGTCTCGCGACGCAAGGCGCTCCAGCCCGCCCGCCGGGCGGCGCCCCGGCCCGCGCGGCGGTCGACGTGCCCGACGGCGAGCCGCATCGCATCCGTGGCGCGGTCTTCCTGGGACCCGTCGAAGGCTTCCGGGTGGAGGAGCTGTTGCTGGATCCGCCCGGGCCCGGAGAGGTGCTGGTCCGCATGCTGGCCTCGGGGGTCTGCCACTCGGATCTCCACGTCCTCGACGGAGACTGGGATCGGCCGGTCCCGGTCGTGATGGGGCATGAAGGCGCCGGCATCGTCGTCGCCGTCGGGCCCGGCGCCGGCCCGCTCGCCCGCGAACCGGACGCGGGCCACGCACGGCCCGCGAACCCACGGCCTGCGGACCCTGACGCGGGCGACGCACCGCCCGCGGCCGACGCACGGCCCGCGGACCCGCGGCCCGGCGACCTGGTCGTGCTCGCGTGGACGGCCCCCTGCGGCGCCTGCCCCGCGTGCGCCCGCGGGGAGGGGTACCTCTGCGTGGCCCCGCGAGGCCCCGGCCACCGCCGCAGCGCGGCCGACGTCCGGCTGCGGCGTCCCGATGGAACGCCGGTCGGCGTCTACTCGGGGATCGGGACGCTCGCCACCCACCAGGTGGTCGCGGCCGAGGCCGCGATCCCTGTCGACGCGGCGCTGCCGGCGGCCGAGGCCGCGCTCCTCGGGTGCGCCGTGAGCACCGGGGTCGGAGCCGTGACCCAGACGGCAGCCGTGCGCCCGGGCGAGACCGTGGCAGTGATCGGCCTGGGCGGCGTCGGGCTCTCGGCGGTCATGGGAGCGGTCCTCTGCGGGGCCGCCCGCATCGTGGCCATCGATCGCGTCGCAGACAAGCTGGACCGCGCCAAGGCGCTGGGTGCCACGGACGGAATCGTTGCCGGCGACCCGGCGTCAACCCGCACGGCGCTGCTGGACCTGCTGCCCGGTGGGGCGGACCACGTCGTCGAGGCGATCGGCCTTGCTGCATCCGCGGAGCTCGCCGTCGACCTGGTCCGTCCGGGCGGGACCGTGACGCTCGTCGGGATGACGGCCCAGGGCGTCCGTGCCGGATTCGACGTCTACTCGTTCGTCGAGCGCGGCATCCGCCTCCTCGGCAGCAACTACGGCTCGTCCGTCCCGGCGGAGACGTTCCCCGCGCTGGCGCGACACGCGGTCGCCGGGCGTCTCCCCATCGGCGGCCTGATCGAGGAGAGGATCGGCCTCGACGACCTCGGCGACGCGTTCGCGGCCATGCGTCGCGGCGACGGCGCCCGGCGGGTCGTGGTCTTCGACGCCCCGGCCTGAACGCCTCCTATCGGGGCGCGGCCAGGCGATCCGAACTCTCGTCGCGTTCCGCCGGCTGGCCCGGACCTCCGTCGTCCGGCTGCGCGGGAGCCCGCTCGTCGGGCTCCACCGGTGCCCGCTCGCCCGGCTCGGGCGGCGCCGGCTCGTCCGGCGGCGCCGGTGCCTGCTCGTCCGCGTGCCCTGGAGCCTGGCGAACGGTCGCCGAGCGGAGTCGCTCGACCCACCCCCGCACCGGCGCGACATCGACCGACCGCAGGAGGTCCACCCACGCGCCGGGGGAGCCCCACCGATCGTGGGGCGGGCCGGCCGGCACGGCGACCCCTGGCTCGCCCCGGTCCCGGTCGCGCAGGCCCCCTGCGATCGCATCCACCTCGATGGCGCTGAGCCCGAAGCGGCGCAGGGAGAAGCGCGTGAGCTGGATCGCCACCTCCCGTCCCGCGTCGACCGCCTGCACCGTTGGCCCGAGCCCGCTCAGATAGGCAGCCTCGGCGGCGCTGTGGGTGCGCACGACGAGGGGAACGCGCGGCGCGCGCTCGCGCACGCGCTCGACCACGATGCGGGCGGCCGAGGCCTCTGCCAGCGCCACGATGACGACGCGGGCCCGGGACAGGCAGGCCTGGTCGAGGATCTCGTCGTTCGCGGGATCGCCGTAGAGGGCCGAGATGCCTCGCTCGCGCAGCCGCTCGATCTCGCGGTGGTCGTCGCTCACGACCACGTAGGTGAAGCCGCGCCGCTCCAGGGCGCCGGCGACGAGCTTCCCGACGTGCCCGTATCCGCACAGGATCGCGTGCGCGCGGAGCTCCTCGCGGCGCCCGGGGTAGAGCTGCGACAGGCCCAGGGGACGCCGCTCCACGAGCTCCAGGACCGTTGGCCTGGCGCGGATCCATCCCTCCGCGGGCTCGACGAGCCGGAACAGGACGGCATTGAGGCCGATCGAGATGAGCGAGCCCGCGACCACCAGCTGGAAGGCGTCCGGGGGGATCAGGCCGAGTAGACGACCGACCGTCGCGAGGATGAACGAGAACTCGCCGATCTGGGCCAGCGCTGCGCCCACCGTCAGGGCCACCCGGACCGGGTAGCCGAACGCCGCCACGATGCCAAACGCCGTGGCCGACTTGACGCCGACGATCAGCAGCGTCACTGCCAGCACGGCGACCGGTTCGCGGAGCACGTAGGCGGGGTCCAGGAGCATCCCCACCGAGACGAAGAAGATGACGGCGAAGGCATCCCGCAACGGCAGGGCGTCGGCTGCCGCCTGGTGGCTCAGGTCCGATTCGCTGAGGACGACGCCGGCAAGGAATGCCCCAAGGGCGAAAGAGACCCCGAAGACTGCGGATGCTGTGTACCCGATCCCCACCGCGATCGCCAGGACGGCGAGCGTGAACAGCTCACGAGACCGCTCGCGCGCCACGGCGTCCAGGATCCACGGCACGACCCGTCGGCCGGCGACCAGCATCACCGCGGCGAAGGCGCCGGCCTTGGCCAGGGCCAGGATGACCCCCACGAACGCCGATCCAATGCTCGCCCCGGACTGGCCCAGCAGCACCGGCGCGAGCGCCGGGAGCAGGACCAGCACCACGACCGTGAAGAGGTCCTCGACGATGAGCCAGCCCACGGCGATGCGGCCCTGGGGCGTCTCCAGCTCGTTCCGGTCCATGAGCATCCTGAGCATCACGACGGTGCTGGCGACTGAGATCGCGAGACCCAGGACCAGCCCCCCGGCCAGGCCCCAGCCCAGGATGATCCCCAGGCCCGTTCCCAGGAGCGTGGCGACGAGGATCTGCCCGAGTGCGCCCGGAACGGCGATCCTTCGCACCGCGAGCAGATCGGGGATGGAGAAGTGGATCCCCACGCCGAACATCAGGAGGATCACCCCCAGCTCGGCCAGCTGACCGGCGATCTCCGGGTTCGCGACCAGCCCGGGCGTGAACGGGCCAACGGCAATCCCGGCGACCAGGTATCCAACCATCGTCGGCAGGTGGAGGCGACGGGCGAGCATCCCGCCGACGAAGGCGGCCACGAGCCCGATGGCGAGGGTCTCGATGAGGGCTGCCTCGTGCTCCATCGGCCCTATTGTGGCCGACGAGCCGGGAAGCCCTTCAGGAAACGCAGCCGGTCGATACCTGTGCCGCGATGAAGGCGGCCCTGCGACGGGCGGCGGCCCGCCTCAATAGATCGTCGACCCGTCGGCCGGGATCGCCATCGAGAAGGCGCTGTCCGGGATCGCCGCGTCGGGCGTCAGCTCGGTCGCCTCGACACGGCGGGTGACGACGTCGCCGAACGACTCGACGAGACGAGCGAGGACACCCGTCTCGCGGTCGACCGCGATCTCGAGCCTGTGATCGGGCTGGTCGCCCGCCATCTCCACCGTCCGCGGGTGATCGACCGTCAGGAGGATCACCTCGCGCCCAGTGACCGTGCCCGTTCCCGCCACGGCGCAGTCACCGGTGGCCAGGACGTTCTGGCAGTACCCGCCCGGATGCACGAACGTCTCCGGAAGGGTGTTCGCCGGGAGGGCCGTGAGAGGGACGTACGGCCGCGACGTGCCCGGCAGGTCGCGATCGTCGATCCCGACCAGGGTCCGGCGCACCGGTCGAATCGTCCCCAGCCGGTGCCCTGACCGGTAGACCCGGACGATCTCGCCGTCACTGAGCCAGATGTCGTGGTTGGTGGTCGGCGAGCGATCCGGCCGGATCGTGGTCACGCGAGCGTGGCCGGGATGCCGGATCAGCGCCTCGTGCACCCTGAGGGCCTCGCCGTCCGCGATCCCGACACGCTCCTCCAGGCGGAGGCGCAGCGTCGCGAAGCGCAGCTCGGCGTCGCGCGCGAACGTGAACAGCGTCGCCAGGTCGGGCACGTCAGGGCCAAGCTGCACGATCTCGGGCACGCGCCGTCCGTCGGCTGCGACGGGCAGCCCGGACGCGCGGTCCCACGGGGCGGGGCGAAGGGCCATGGCCGGAATACTAACGTCCCGCCCCACGGGCGGCGGCATCGCGCCCTGGACGCCCGCCCGGATCGGCGCGCCGTAGACTGCCAGAGCCGTGCGGATCGACGAGAAGGACCGGCGCTTCCTTGTGGCCAACGGGCTTCATGTGGGGTTCGACGTGGTCGGCGACGGGCCGCCGATGATCCTGCTGCACAGCGCCTCGTCGACCGGGGTCGAGGACTTCGGCGCCCAGCTCCCCCGGCTGGCGGCGACCTTCACCTGCTACCTGCCCGATGCCCGGAGCCACGGGCGGACCGTCCACGACGCCTCCACGGGCCTCCGGCTGGAGGATCTCGTCGCCGACCTGGAGGCGTTCGTCGATGGCCTCGGCATCTCCACCTTCCATCTCGTCGGGTTCTCGATGGGGGGCGCCACCGCGCTGGCAGCCGCCATGCATCGTCCGGACCGGATCCGCTCGCTCGTCCTCGTGGGAACCGCGACCGAGCGGGAGCCCCGGACCAGCGTCGTTCGCCACCTTGCCGACGTCGCGCGGATCGAGCGCCAGGACCCGGCCTGGGCCGCTTCGCTCGCCCGGCGCCACGACGCGGCCCAGGGACCAGGGGCCTGGCGGCGGCTCATGCCGGCCATCGCCGACTTCGTGGCCTCCCAGCAGCCGCCGACGCCCGCCGAGCTTCGCCGTGCCGACGCACCCGCGCTCGTGGTGGTCGGTGACCGGGACCCCGTGGTGCCGGTCGCGCAGGCCGTGACCCTTGCCCGGCAGCTCCCGGACGCCCGGCTCTTCGTCGTCCCGGACTGCGGCCACGAGGTGCCCGCGAAGCGTCCTGGCCTCTTCATGGAGGGCCTGGCCGGCTTCTACCGATCGACGGCGGCGACGGCCGCGCGGCGCGCCGGCGGCTGACCGGCCGCGGTCCCCCCCCGCGACGCAACCCGGCGGCGATCGCCGGGCAGCGCGCCGGGGAGCGACCGGCGACCGCCGGGCCGTGGATACTGGCAGGCGACACCGCCCGTCCCGGCGGCGGGCACCGCGCGGAGGGTCGACGTGGCCGAGCAGCCATCCGGCGACAGCACCGACGACCTGGTTCTCGTCGAGCATCCGGCGCGCCGCCGCGGCCCCGATGGGGCGGTGATCGAGCCGCCGGAGCTGGTCCCGGGCGTTGCCCTCGTGACCCTCAATCGGCCGCGCTCGTTCAACGCCCTGAGCTTCGCGCTGCTCCTGCGTCTCGCCGATGTCGTCGAGGCGATGGATGCGGACCCGGCCTGCCGGGCGATCGTCATCACGGGCGCCGGGACGCGGGCCTTTGCCGCCGGCGCCGATGTCGCCGAGCTGGCGCTTCAGACGCCCGCCAGCCTTGCCGCCTCACCCGGCTTCGAGGGCTGGGACCGCGTGGCCGCGGTCGCGACCCCCACGATCGCCGCGGTCCGGGGGTACGCCCTGGGCGGAGGAGCCGAGCTGGCGCTCGCCTGCGACATGATCGTCGCCGGCACCGACGCGACCTTCGGACAGCCCGAGATCAACCTCGGCGTGATCCCCGGCGCCGGGGGCACGCAGCGCCTGGCCCGGGCGATCGGGAAGGCGCGCGCGATGGAGCTCGTCCTGACCGGACGTCGAGTCGCCGCCCTCGAGGCCGAGCGCCTCGGCTTCGTGACCCGCGTGGTGCCCGCGCCGGAGACCCTGGCTTCCGCCCTGGATCTCGCGGCGACCGTGGCCGCCCAGCCGCGCGAAGCCGTGCGGGCCGCCGTCGCTGCCGTTCGGTTCGCCGACGAGACGCCCCTCGGGGAGGGGCTCACCCTGGAGCGCGACCTCTTCCGGGCGCTTTTCGGAACCCCCGACCAGGAGGAGGGGATGCGCGCGTTCCTCGAGCGGCGTGAGCCGCGATGGCGTGCGTCCGGGGCTTCCCTGGGCGTCCCGGATGGCGCATCCTAGGCAATGCCGATGCCAGACGACGCAGCGCACCACGACAACGTGGCGACGGTCGCCCCAGCGGGCCCGATGTCGCTCACGGCGGAGTACGCGTGGGAGGCGGCGGGACCGATCCTCTACCCGGTCATGCGCCCCGCCGGGACCCAGGGGCTGCACCTCGCGACGCTGGCCTCGCCCGCGAGCGGGGCCGGCAACGCCAACCCCCTCCTCGACGTCGGACCGGTCGACCTGCTCGTCGCCTACGTCCTGGCGGCGGGCGGCTTCGACGTCCTCGCCGACGGCGACCACTTCGCTGCCTGGGGCGTCGCCCCGGCGATGCTCCGCACCGCCGCGCTGGGCAACCTGGGCGCCTGGTCGGCGACGGCGCCGTGGTCGCTGGACGCGGCGGATGGCCGGCGTGTCATCTCCTCCGACACGGGCGACGGTTGGGACGCCAGCCGGATCCTGCTCCCGGACGTGATCGCCCACCTGGAGCGCGAGCTCGGTGGTGGCGGGAACCGCGTGCTGGTGGGCCTGCCGGCCCGCCATCTCCTGGTGGCCGGCCGGCTCCAGGCCGAGGACGCCGAGTTCGCCCCGCTGTTCGCCGACTTCGTGCTGGAGTACGCGGGCGACACGGACGACGCGATCGACCGGCGCGTCTTCGAGCTGCTGGACGGCCGCCTCGCTGCTGTTCGACCCGGCGAGAGTCGACTGACCCGCCCGGGGCGCGCCCTCGGCCGGTCCGCGCCGAGCCGCGTCAGGGAACGCCGCCTCGGACTCCGCCAGCGCCCGCTCGAAGGCGGCGAGGGTGCCGGGGGAGAGAAGGACGAACGTCACGCGATCGAGGCGTTCTCCCGACCGTAAGGCGTCGGCCACCGTCCGGACCGCGAGAGCTGCGGCCTCGTCGAGAGGATAGCCGTAGACGCCGGCGCTGATGGCAGGGAGTGTCAGCGAACGCGCACCAATATCCGCGGCCACGTGCATGGCGGACCGGTACGCGTCGGCGAGCAGCCTGGGCTCGTCGTGCCGGCCCCCGCGCCAGACCGGCCCGACCGCGTGGATCACCCAGCGTGCGGGGAGATCCCCGGCGCCGGTCGCCACGGCCGTGCCGGTGGGAGTCCCGCCCGGGTACTGCGCCCGGAGCTCGGCCATGATCGCCGGGCCGCCGGCCGCGTGAATTGCTCCATCCACTCCACCGCCGCCGGCGAGCGCCGCGTTGGCGGCATTGCCGATCGCGTCGGCGGGGATCAGCGTGATGTCGCCCTGGACCAGGGCCAGCGTCCGGTCGCCGAACGCGCGTTCGGTCGGCACATCCGACGGGCCCTCGCAATGCGAGAAGCGGCCGGGCGCCGAGGCGACCGGAGCCGTTCTCCGGGAGCGTCGGTGGTGGCTCACGGCACCTTCAGGTGGACCGGGTTGCCGCGGATGGATACCTCCCAGGTCGTCAGGTCGGTGCTCGCGCCGCTGCCGGTCATGGTGTAGCTGATCCGCCACCAGCCCGGCTCACCCGATGCCGGATCGACGGGAGCGCTGTAGTTGTCGTCGAGCTTGATGCAGATCCGCAGCCACTAGCCGTTGTAGATGCCGCCGGCGCCCGCGCTCGTCCTGATCGACGAGACCAGGCTGCTGGTGCTGGGACCGCACGAGAAGTTGGAGGGCTTCACGGTGCCCGCCGAGGAGTTGTAGTAGAAGCTCGTCACCGCGCCGGCGCCACCATTGGGGGCCAGGAAGGCGAGGTCCGCCGTGAGCGCTGCCGGTGTCGCCAGGATCCCACAGGTCGATGTCCATCCACTTGCCGGCGTAACGGGCGTCGATCTGCGCCAGGTAGAACACGGACGGTGGGTTCGTGCCGGGGA
Organism: uncultured Chloroflexia bacterium; assembly: GCA_963776285.1. GTDB lineage: Bacteria > Chloroflexota > Limnocylindria > Limnocylindrales > CSP1-4 > CTSoil-043. The sequence continues at coordinate 118,384 of CAVZLW010000007.1, read as the reverse complement.
GCGGGAAATATGCCTCCATGGCGCCGAGGCCGTAGACGCGAGGAGCAATGGCGCCGCCGTTCGTCGTCCAGATGGCGAAGGCATTGAGCCCGGTCGCGTCCGTCTGATCGTCGGACCGTCCAGCACGGCGCCTGCCGGGTGGGAGCCGATGGCGGCCGAGTAGATCCGCGACGTCGTGTTCAACCGGTAGGTCCCGGGCGCCAGGTTCTGTGCCCCGGGCAATGGCCACCAGTGGTTGTGCCACGCCACGGCTGAGCAGTCGGTCGGGTTGCTGTACGCCGCGCCCGTGTTTCCGGCGAGGTTCAGGTCCGTGAGGTTGCTCTGGCGAAACGCGGTGCCGGATGTGGCCACCAGCGTGTCGTCAGCCGTGTCGTAGGGGGTGTCGTGCGTGTCGTAGAGGTTGTACTGGGCGCTGACCGGGTGGACGGGGTTGGCCCCGTTTCCGCCAGTGTTGCTGCCGGCCCCCGGTCCAGGACTCACCGGTGCCCTGGTTGGTGGAGACGCCGCTGACGGTGACCGGTGAGGTGTCGCAGAAGCCGGGATCGAAGATCCAGACCTGCCCGCGGGCCCGTGGATGTCGACGCCGTAGTTGTAGTACTTCTGCGGGTCGTACCTGGCGTTCACGGGGCTCTTGCGGGTCGCGTAGCCGGTCATGTAGGCGTCGCCCTGGACGCTCGGCGCGCCCTGGCTCTGCATGGCACCCCAGAATCGCTGGGGAGCCAGGAGCGCGCCGTCCGGTGCGAAGACATTCACCGGCGCGGGGTCGCCCGTGAAGGTGTACGCGACCCCCACCTCGAGGGTGTCCACCGCGATCTTCGCGAGTCGATGTCGCAGTTCGCATCGGGCTTCACGATCGACAGCCGGACGCGGAAGTTCGTCGCCGTCAGCTCGGCGCGGGTCCACGTCGCGCCCCACGTGGCGACTGGCGCGGTGGTCGGGGCGAACGTCTGGTAGGTGCCGTTGGCAGGTGGCGTCGTCGGCAGCGGCGTCGTGAGCGGCACCGCCGTGGTCCAGTTCGTTCCGCCATTCCAGGAGAGCTCCGCCTGCAGCTGGCACGTCGTGGAGTTGCCGGTGCCCGCATTGATGAACGCGCGCGTCCGAACGGTGATGCCGTCGATCGTCAGCGTTTCGGGGCTGACAGGGTTCGGAAGGGAGCCGGCACCGCTGTTGGGGACGAAGCTGGTCCACTGCTGCTGGCGCTGCGCCAACGTGGCATTGGCAAGGGCCGACGTGGCGTAGTTCGTGTCCTGCAGCGCATTCGCGTTGATCGCGCCGGTCCACTGGCTGCCGCTGCCGGTCGGAGTCCCGGTCAGGTACCCGGTGCTGGACGCGGTGTCCGTGGGGACCGTCAGGAGACCGACGCCGTAGTAGTTCTGCGGGCTGCCCATCGGCACGGGGAGGACGTACTCGGCCTTCGACGCGCGCGTGGCGGGATCGAGCTGATCCCGACGACGCGCATGAAGAACGTCCCGACGTCGGCCGTGACGGTGACATTCAGCTGGCGGTTGTTGGCGAGTCCTGCGTGGGCGTCACGGTCGCGTTGCCCGGGCGGCGTCACCGCGCGGCGGTCCGTATAGCCGTTCTTGCTGCGCTTCCTGCCGGGCGCGGAGGACCGCCGTGCGCGACGTCGTCGGGCAGGTAGACCGCTCCGGCGAGCGCCGCGGCGTCGGCGGCGCGCTGGACGCGGAGGGTGTTGGCCCAGTACCAGGACACGTCGAGGACGACGGCCAGCAGGAGCATGAACAGCACGATCGCCGCCGGCGAAGATGACGATCACCTGGCCGCGCTCGCGGACGTCGGTGACGTTCGATCGACGGTCGGTTGGCGTCATGGGTCCGGGCCTCGTTTGGTTGCATGCCGTCGGCGGCTAGTTCGTCGGGTTCAGGCCATCACGGTCTTGTCGGAGACCGTGATCGTCGACCAGCCCGATGCCACCGAAGAAGCGGAGGACGTTGCCGAGCGCCGTCTGGAGGCGGTAGGTGTAGACGAGTGAGACGCCGATCGAATCCGGGGGATCCGCCGTTCGTTCGACTGCACGCCGACCAGCCAGTCGACGTGCTGCGAGTAGTCGAGCGGGCGTGCCGTCGACGAACGGGTCCGACGCCGGGCGTGTAGTTCCAGACGTTCACCGGTCCCGGTTCGCCGCCGCTCGCGTTCGCCTTGTAGATCCGGATCGTCGGGATCTCGGCGATCTGGACGCGCGAGCCGCGGCGACTTGAGCACGCGGTTGACGGCCGCGATGATCTGCTGGTCCACGGTCGCCGCGTTCGGCGACAGGTCGCGCGAAGGGCAGCCAGTCCGCCGCCGTTGACCAGCGCCGAGCCCACGCGGGCGCCCTCGCGCGAGGCGTACTGGATCGTCAGCGTGTGGTCGAACACGAAGCCGAACTCCAGCATCGCCAAGCAGCAGGAGCGTGAACGCGGGCACCAGGAGGGCGAACTCGACCAGGCCCTGGCCGCGCTCGTCGCGTCGCCATCGCAGCCGGCTCACAGGATCGGCTCCATGCGCATGGAGTTCGACTGGGTCAGGGTGAAGCCCGGAGCCGCCCTGGCCGCCGAAGCCGTTGCCGCCGAACCCGCCGAGAGGCGTCACCCACTGGTGGCTGTAGACTGACCCGCACGCCGATCGATGTCGAGGTCGCGGGTGCCCGCCGCAGCCGTCCGGAAGTTGCACGACCACCACGCGGCGGTCGTCGGCGGTAGGCCTTCCGGATAGCCCGTGGTCGTCCGCGTGTACGGGACGGTGCACGAGCCGTCGGCGCGGTGTACGACCCGCCGCGGGTCCAGGTGTTCGAGACGCCGCGACATCTCGACGCCGTTCTGGTCGGCCCGGTAGATGACCACCGACTGGATCCGGTTGTCGTCCGCCGGCGCAGTCACGGCCTTCTCGACGGTCTGCAGGATCACGCAGTCCGCACCCGTCTGGTTGCCGGCCTCGGCTGCGATCAGGGCCGCGTCGCGCGTCGCGTACGAGATGCCCAGCATCGCGCTGAAGACGAAGGCGAACTCGATGACCGCGAAGAGCAGGAGCAGGAACAGGGGGAAGACGAGCGCGAACTCGACGAGGGTCTGGCCCGAGCTCCGGGATCGCGGTGGCCTGCGACGGGTCCGGAAGGTGCGTCGTTTCAATGGATGATTCCCGGCTGTCTTGTCGCCCGGCAGGACGTTGGCCCGGGCGCTCACCCCGGAACCTAGCGGCCGACCCCTTACAAGTCGCATAGCCGTGGCCGGGGGAGGATCCGTGCGCCGGTGCTCGGCGCCACCACGCGGGGCCCCGACGGGTGCCCATGGGCCAGTACGTTCGGCGACGTTTGCGGTGCCGGGCGGCACCGGCCGTGGTGGGGTCCGGTGAGGTCGGGTGGGGATTGTTCGGCAAGCTGTAAGGGGGCTGCTATGGACAGTCGCCAGGGTCGGGCTAGCGTGGTCCTGGACCAGGCCAGGACGATCGTCCGGGGGCGGGTCGTGTCTTATCCGCGGCGATCCTCGCCGCTTCACCTCGGGGGTACTGCGCATGACCCTGCAGCCGCGCGCGAGGCACCAGGCTCGCCTTCGCGCCCTTGGGTGGCTCGCCGTCGCCCTTCTCATCACCATGTCCCTCGTCGGCCCCGGGACGACCGGTGTCGCCGCCGCCGGTCCGCCCGAAGGCGGCTCCGGCGGCGTCAGCGTCCAGGCCGCGCCGCCGGCGCCCCCCTTCGGCTCCCTGCACGCGGGTACCGCCAACCCGGCCATCCCCACCGACGTCTGCGACGAGGCCGACTTCGGGTTCGCCATCGATCGGTCCGGCTCCATCCAGACCGCCGGGGCGAGCACGCTCCAGAAGAACGGCGTGAAGGGGTTCGCCGATGCTTTCCAGGCCGCTGGCGGAAGCGGCCTCTACGCAGGTGCACGCTTCGGCGCCACCACGGCGTCGACGCTGACCTCGGGATTCGTGGCCTCGGCGACGTTCAAGAGCGCCGTCGACGGCATGAGCACGCCCACCGGTCGCACCCCGACCGGCGTCGGGGTCACGGCGGCGGCCGGCAACACGGCCCACGACCGCGCCGCTGCGCCCAACGTGCTGTTCGTCGTCACCGACGGCTCGCCGAACGTGCCGTGGAGCAACGCCAACATCGACACCAACTACCCGTCCGACCCGAGCGGCTGGCTCGCCGGTGCGAATGCGGCGATCGACGCCGCCAACGCCGCCCGCGCCTCCGGCTGGGTGGTGCTCTCCATCTACGTCGGTGCGCCCGACTCCGGCCTGCCGTTCAGCAGCGCCGACCGCCAGGCATGGGTCGACGCCGTCATGGACAGGATCGGCGGCGGCAGCCACACGGCAATCGCCGATTTCAACTCGCTGGTCAACGGCCTCCTCGTCTCGGTCGGGTGCCCGACGCCAACGCCGACGCCCACCCCGACGCCGACGCCCACCCCGACCCCGACCCCGACGCCGACGCCGACGCCCACGCCCACCCCGACGCCGACGCCCACCCCGACCCCGACGCCGACGCCGACGCCCGACGCCCACGCCGACCCCGACGCCGACGCCCACGCCGACCCCGACGCCGACGCCCACCCCGACCCCGACGCCGACGCCCACGCCCACGCCCACCCCCTTCGGCGTGCTCGAGATCACCAAGACGATCACCGGCGACGCCGCGCACTTCCCCGGCGGCCGCTTTGACTTCTCGATTGGCTGCGGGGGCAACCACTCGTACTCCACGTTCGTCGACATCGCCGCCGACGGCACCAGCGGAAGCGTCCAGTTCGACATCCCGACCGGTTCGGTCTGCGCGGTCTCCGAGACGGGCACGCCCGCGGCGGGCACGGACTACCAGTGGCTCGACCCGATCATCGCGCCGAGCCCGGTGACGATCGTCGGCGGCCAGACCGTCACGGTCTCCGTCACCAACCCGCGGGACTTCATCGAGAAGCCGGCTCTCGGCATCGACAAGACGGCCGACACGGCCAGCTACAACGAGGCGGGTGACATCCTCCACTACACCATCGTCGCGACGAACACCGGCAACGTGACGCTCCACGGCGTGACGGTGAGCGACCCGATCCTCGGCGCGCTCGCGTGCGACCCGGTCCAGGGGGCGACCGGCGCGACGCTCGCCCCGAACGCCACGATGACCTGCGCCGGCACGTACACCGCCACCCAGGCCGACGTCGATGCCGGCCACGTGGACAACACGGCCACCGCGGCCAGCGCCGAGACCAAGCCGGTCGACGACTCGGCGATCGTGCCGGCGGTCCAGGGCCCCGCGCTCGGCGTCGTGAAGACGGCCGACACGGCCAGCTACGACGGTCCCGGTGACGTCCTCCACTACACCATCGTCGCCACGAACCTGGGCAACGTGACGCTCCACGGCGTGACGATCGCCGACCCGAAGCTCGGCACGCTCTCGTGCGACAAGGCCCAGGGCGCGCCGCTCGCCCCGAACGCCACGATGACCTGCACGGGAACGTACACGGCCACCCAGGCCGATGTCGATGCCGGGCACGTGGACAACACGGCAACCGCCGACAGCACCGAGACCGCGCCGGTCGACGACTCGGCCAGGGTGCTCGCGACGCAGTCTCCCGGCCTTTCCGTGACCAAGGGCGTCGGCCTCGCCGCCGACGGTGACTTCTCCTCCAGCCTGACGACCTCGGTCGGCACCACCGTCTACTACGAGATCGTCCTCTCCAACACCGGCAACGTGACCCTCACCGGCGTCACCCTCGCGGACAGCCTGTACGCCCTGGCCGACCTCGGCTGCGCGGTCCCGTCCACGCTCGCCGTGGGCGGCAGCTACACGTGCACCTACTCGGTTGCGGCGAAGGCCGGCTCGACCGAGAACACCGCCACGGCCGACAGCGCGCAGACGGACCCGAGCGCCGACTCGGCGACCGTCTTCGCGCCGCCCCCGACCGCACTCATCGTGGAGAAGAAGCTCGACCTCGATTCGTCGCCCGACACGACGCTCCTTGCGCCAGGCGGGGCCGGCTGGTCGTTCCACGTCAGCGGCGACCCCGGCATGAGCGGCACGACCGGCGCGGACAGCACCTACACCTTCGACCTCACCGGCCTCGAGCGCAGCGACCTCTTGAACGTGACCGAGACCCTCAGGAAGGACTTCGACATCCAGGACGCCTCCTGCGAGGTCGTCGTCCCCACCCCGGCGGTCGACGCGGCCCAGGTGGCCGGCGAGTCGCGCGGGACCTTCGACAAGGCGTCGGCGACGATGCGGGAGGTCCTGGTCTACGCCGGCGAGACCGTCAAGTGCACGTTCGTCAACGTCAGCGGCGCGGTCGAAGAGGCATCGGCCACCCCGCACGTCACTCCGCGCATCACCCCTCCGCCGACGGACACGCTCCCGGTCACCGGGACGCCGGGCGGCGACAGCTGGCGGATCGCCCTCCTGGCCCTGGCCGCCCTCCTCGCCAGCATCCTCCTCCTGACTCCGACGACACCAGCGGCGGTTCGCCGCCGGCGGTAGTCCCCTCCCGACCGCGGTCCCCCGAGACCGAGGCGGCCGGCCCCGCGCCTGGGGGCCGGCCGCCCTCGTTTGTCCCCGGCCGTCCGTGCCGGCGCACCCGGGACGGACGGCCCTTCCATGCCCGACCGTCGAGGCGGGTTTCAGTCCGCGCGCGTGAGCCGGTAACCGCCGCTCTTCTCCGTCAGGAGGTACCGCGGATCGTCCGGGTCGCGCTCGATCTTGCGCCGCAACCGACGAACCGTGACCCAGACGTATGCGGGGTCGGCGTCGTCGGCGTCGCTCCAGACGCGCGACAGGATCGTCTCCGTCGTCACGGGGCGATCCAGGCTGGCCGCGAGCGTCGCCAGCAGCCGGGTCTCCGTCGGCGACAGCCCCACGGGCTGGCCGTCCCGGATCGCGGTGCGCCGCCCGAGCACGATGGTCAGGTCGGGGCCGAGCTCCAGCGCCTGGCTCGGGATCCGATCGCCGACGCGGCGCAGGACGCGCTCGATGCGGGCGGCGAGCTCGTCGAAGTCGAACGGCTTGGTGATGTAGTCCTCGGCGTAGCGCTGCAGGAGGTCGACCTTGCTCTCCGCCGTCGAGATCGCCGAGACGACGATGATCGGGATGTCGGCGCGCCGCTTGATCTGGGCCGCCAGCTCCTCCCCGTCGATGCCCGGGAGCATGAGGTCCAGGAGGACGAGGTTCGGCCACGCGGCGTCCAGGCGTCGCAACGCCTCGGGTCCCGAGCGTGCCATGACGACGTCGAAGCCGTAGCGCCGCAGGCGGTCGCCCAGGACGCTGGCGAGCCGGACGTCGTCGTCGACCAGCAGGATGCTGCTGGGTCGATCGACGCCGCTCACGGGCGCGTCCTCCCGCTGGGGCCGGCACGGTTCCGCACGGACCGAATTGTACGATCGCGCGAGGCCCCGGAACGACCGGGTGTCGGAACGACAGGGGGCGGCAGCGCGACGAGGTCGGCGCCCGGCGGGTCCGTTGTTCCCGTGTCGGGCAGGCTGTCCACGACCTAGAATCCGGAGCATGGTGCGTCCTGCAAGTTCGACCAGACCAGCGGGTGGAAGACCCGTCCGGGTAAGCACCGGAGCGCCCGGTAGCAGGCCCCGGTCGGATGGCGAGAGCCGTCCGGCTGAGCGGGGTGTCGAAAGCCTCTTTGGAGGGAGCAAGCGCGCGGGCCGCAGCTTCACGCGAATCCTGCAGCCTCGTCAAATTCACAACGAGGGAGCCGAGCCGCTCATGTCACGGCGAAGGCCACGTCCGGCGAGCCCCGGTCCGGGGTCCGCTCGCCGGGTCCCTCCGGGGTATGGGGAACGGCACGCGCGCATGGCCTGGTCGGGAACAGGAGAGACCCGTCTGCCCAGCCGACGTCCGGCAGGGACCGCTCGTATAAGCCGATGGTGAAATCGGGCGGAGGGCAGCGGGAGTCCGACGGGGTCGTAGTACCGCGGATCGGCGTGCAGTACAACGCGCCGGGAGGGAAGGGCCCCGACTTTGGTCACGCTGGCAACGGAGGCACGCGTCAGGGCATGGCCGGGACCGCCCGGTCCACTCACCCCGGCGGGCGGACGCCCGTCGAGCTCCACCGGCTCCCGCCGACGGACAAGGTGCGCCAACTCCAACGCCAGCTCTGGGCTGCGGCCAAGCAGTCCCCGGAACGGCGCTTCCACGCCCTCCATGACCGGATCTTCCGGGCTGACGTCCTGGAAGAGGCGTGGCGGCGAGTCCGGTCCAACCGCGGCGCGGCCGGGGTCGATCAGGTGACCCTTGCCGATGTCGAGGCCTATGGCGTCGAGCGGATGCTCGACGAGCTGGCCCGGGATCTTCGGGCTGGCCGGTACCGTCCGGCGCCGGTGCGGCGCCGGGAGATCCCCAAGCCAGATGGCGGCGTGCGTCCTTTGGGCATCCCGACGGTCCGCGACCGGGTGGCCCAGCAGGCGGCCAAGCTCGTCCTGGAGCCGATCTTCGAGGCCGACTTCCTGCCGGTCTCGTACGGCTTCCGGCCGAGGCGGTCTGCGACCGCGGCCCTGGAGACGATCCGGACCGGGTTCATTGCTGGGAGCACCTTCGTGGCGGAGGCGGATATTCGGAGCTTCTTCGACCGGATCGACCACGGGATCGTCCTCCGGCTCGTCGAGCGCCGGGTGTCCGACCGACGGGTGGTCAAGCTCGTGCGCGGCTGGCTCAAGGCCGGTGTCCTGGTGGATGGGAACGTCCGGGCGACGGTCGCTGGAACGCCCCAGGGCGGGGTGATCTCCCCGCTCCTCGCCAACATCGTCCTCCACGAGCTCGATCGGCAGTGGCGTCCACAGGATGGGGTCCTCGTCCGCTATGCGGACGACTTCGTCGTCCTGTGCCGCACGCGCGAGCAGGCCGTGGCGGCCCTGGTTCGGGCGGGAGCGATCCTGGCCGAGCTGGGCCTTGAGCTGCACCCGGACAAGTCGAAGGTCGTCGACACCGGCGCCGGCCGAGAAGGGTTCGACTTCCTGGGCTGCCACTTTCACGCCCGCGTCTCGGGCCGGCTCCTGGAGCGCGGCATCCGTCGCTACTATCTCCAGCGCTGGCCGAGTCAGCGAGCCCAGAAGCGGCTGCGCGAGAAGATCCGGGACCGGACCGGCCGGAACCGCTGCCACGCGGACATCCGCGAGACCATCGCGGTGATCAACCCGATCCTGCGTGGCTGGGGCGCCTACTTCGGTACCGGGAACGCCTCGATCGTGTTCAATCACATCGACCGCTTCGTCACAGGTCGGCTGCGGGGCTTGCTGGTCAAGCGCCACGGCCGGAACCTGCGGGCAGGGCGGGCGGATGCCTGGACCCGACCCTGGTTCGAGCAGCAAGGCCTCTATCGTCTCGGTGGGACCGTCCGCTATCCAGGAGCCGCGTAACCATGTCTCGAAGACCATCGGTAAGCCGTGTGCGGGCAAACCGCACGCACGGTTTGAAAGGGGAATGGGGAACCGGGCTCGCTTCGCGCGCACCGCGCCCCTGACTACCAATGACTCGAGACCTGCGCCGCCCGCTCCGCGAAGCCTGGATCGTCGATGCCGTCCGGACGCCGATCGGACGCTATGGCGGAGCCCTGGCCTCGGTGCGCCCGGACGACCTCGCGGCCCTGGTGCTCCGTGCGATCGTCGAACGGACGGGGGTCGACGCGACAGCCGTCGAAGATGTCATCCTCGGGTGCGCCAACCAGGCCGGCGAGGACAACCGCAACGTGGCGCGGATGGCGCTCCTCCTCGCGGGGTACCCAGTGGAGGCCGGCGGGCTCACCGTCAACCGGCTCTGCGGCAGCGGCCTCCAGGCGATCAACTCGGCTGCCCACGCGATCGCCGTCGGCGACGGCGACGTCTTCGTGGCCGGCGGTGTCGAGTCGATGACCCGGGCGCCGTACGTGATGCTCAAGCCAGAGGGCGCCTTCGACCGCGGGACGCGCGACCTCGTCGACAGCACCCTCGGCTGGCGCTTCGTCAACCCGCGCCTCGACGCCGCCTACCCGGCCATCCCTCTCGGCGAGACGGCCGAGTGCGTCGCCGACGACTGGAACGTCTCTCGCGAACGCCAGGACGCCTTCGCGCTGGCGAGCCAGCGCCGTGCGGCGGCCGCCATCGAGGGCGGCCGGTTCGACGGGCAGCTGGTCCCCGTGCCGGTTCCCCAGCGGAAAGGCGACCCCGTCCTCGTGGCACGCGACGAGCAGCCGCGCCCGGACACGACGGCAGACGGCCTCGCCAGGCTCACGCCCGCCTTTCGTGCGGGCGGGACCGTCACCGCGGGCAATGCGTCCGGGATCAACGACGGCGCCGCGGCCGCCCTCCTCGTCGAGGCCGAGCGGGGCCGCGCCATGGGTCTGCGCCCGATGGCCCGGATCGTCGCCACGGCGGTCGCGGGCGTCGACCCACGGGTCATGGGGATCGGGCCCGTGCCGGCGATCCGCAAGGCCATGGAACGGGCCGGCCTGGCGGTCGCCGAGCTCGATGTCGTGGAGCTCAACGAGGCCTTCGCCTCCCAAGCGGTCGCCTGCATCGACGAGCTCGGTCTCGACCCGGCCGTCGTCAACCCGAACGGGGGGGCGATCGCGCTGGGCCACCCGCTCGGCGCGTCCGGAGCGCGTCTCGTCACGATGCTGGTCCACGAGCTGGCGCGCACCGGCGGCCGGTACGGGATTGCCTCCATGTGCATCGGGGTGGGGCAGGGGATCGCCACCGTGGTGGAGCGCATCGATGCCTGAGCGGCGTCACACGCTGCCCGCCCCGCGGGTCTAGGCTGCGCCTTCACGACCCATGCCGGAGGATGCCTTGCCCCGCGACTCGCAGCCCACCGCAGGTGCCGCTGTCCAGGTCGGCGGAAACGCCGGGATCGTCACGCGCGCCCGCGCCGTGGGGCGGCTCGTCGGGGACGCAGCGCTGGCGCCCGTCTACCGAGCGTACGCCGCCCGCCTGCGAGCCCAGGTCCTGGCGCACCCGGTCCCGCATCACGTGGCCCTGATCATGGACGGCAACCGGCGCTGGGCCCGCGAGCTGGGTCTCCGCGAGGTCCGCGCCGGCCATACCCACGGGGCCGACAAGGCGGTGGAGCTGCTCGGGTGGTGCTCGTCGCTGGGGATCGGCGAGGTGACCCTGTGGGCCCTGTCGCTGGAGAACCTGGCCCGGTCGCCCGAGGAGGTGCAGGCGATCACGGAGATCGCGCGGGAGACGCTGGAGGCCCTCGCCGAGCGTGATCGCGTCCACCGGATAGAGATGAGCCTGCAGGTCATCGGGAGGCGCGATCTGCTCCCCGATCGACTCCGCGAGGCGGCGGAGCGCGGCGAGGCGGAGACGCGAGGTCGGCCGGGCCTTCGCGTGACGCTGGCCCTGGGGTACTCGGGACGGGACGAGCTCGTGGAGGCGGCCCGGGCGGCCGTGCGGGGCCTGATTGCCGAAGGGACGCCGCCCGAGGCCCTGGCCGACGCCCTGACCGCCGATCGGCTGGCCGACCAGCTGTACACGCACGGCTCCTCGGACCCCGAGCTCATCATCCGGACCTCGGGCGAGGTGCGGCTGTCGGGCTTCCTGCCCTGGCAGAGCGCGTACAGCGAGTTCTACTTCTGCGACGCCTACTGGCCGGCCTTCCGCGAGATCGACTTCCTCCGGGCGATCCGGACCTACCAGCAGCGAGCGCGTCGCTTCGGCCGCTGATCCCGGCCCCGCCGCCGGCCGCACTGCCGCCGGCGCACCCCCGGCGGCCGCCCCGCACCCGGCCGCAGCGACCCCGTTCACCGGGACGGAGCCCGTCGTGGTTTTCGATGGAACGCTTGTCGAAATCCGGCCGACGGCCTACGATCTACGCTGACCTGCAGCCCCCTTCGTCCCAAGGAGGACGCGAGACCTCATGATCGACAACGGCCCCACCGTCCTGAGCCTCACCGACGCGGCAGCCGGCAAGTTCCGGGAGATCACGGCGGAGGAGCCGAATCCGAGCGTGGGTCTGCGCGTCTACGTCTACTCGGGCGGCTGCTCCGGCTTCCGCTACGGGATGATGATCGAGGACGCCCCGACCTCCGACGACCAGGTCCTGGAGGCCGCCGGGATCAAGGTCTACGTCGATACGAAGAGCATCGACCTGCTGCGCGGGTCGCAGATCGACTACGTCGACACGCTCATGGGCGCCGGCTTCACGGTGAACAACCCGAACGCGGTTGCCGCGTGCGGCTGTGGGTCGTCCTTCCGCACGGCCGAGTCGGCGGGGAGCCCGGGCGGCTGCCACCACTGACGTCCTGCCGGGGCGACCCGGCAGTGTTCCACGCCGCCAGGTGCCGCCGGAACTCCGGCGGCATCATCATGCGCGACCCTCCGCGCGGGGCGCCTTGACGCCGGGACGCACCCGCCCGTAGCGTGACGAACGTGCGCGACGCCAGCGGCCGGTCGGCCGGGCGGCGGGGAACGGAGGACCGGGTGAGCTTCCTTCAGAAGGCGAGGGAGAGGGCGAACGAGGTCGCGGAGGCGTCCGCCCGGGCGGCCGGCGCCGTCGCGTCGAAGGCGCAGGACCCCGTGACCCAGGGCAAGGTCAGGAGTGGGCTCGTGTCGGCGGGGAAGAGCGCCGCCGACGCGTCGGGCAAGGCCGCGGACGCATCGGTGAAGGCGGCCGGCGCCGTGGCCGCCAAGGCCCAGGACCCGGCAACCCAGGCGAAGGTCAAGAGCGGCATCGCGACCGCCGGCCGCGGCGCCCGGACCATGGTCGAGCGGATCGACCCCGGCATCCTGGCCGACGTGATCATCAAGGCCACCGCGCTCCAGGAGAAGGCGAACGCACGCCTCCGCCGAAAGGGATCGATCTACCGGATCGGCGAGATCCAGGTGACGGCCTCGCTGCCACCCGGCATCTCGTTCTCGATCGAGCGGGTCTCCGAGCCCGAGCTGGAGGCGGAGGCGCAGGCGGAGCTCCACACCTCGACCGAGCTCCTCGCCGAGGAGACGGCCGAGGTCGCAGGCCAGGGCGCCGACGTCGTCCCGGCGATCATCTCGCTCGATGGCGAGGAGCAGGCGGAGATCGCCTTCGAGATCGCGGAGGTGGAGGCAGCGATGGACGCCACGGTCGACGCGATCGTGGTGGCCGATGGGCCCGGAGGTTCCCCGAGCGGACCCGGGGCGGGCGAGGCGCCGGCCGCAGGGTAGCCGCGACGGGACTCGCGAGGCGCCGGCCGCAGGGTAGCCGCGACGGGACGACCCCGGATCAGGCCGGTCCCGTGGCCGGGTCGGGCGCCCCGCCCGACTCCACGATCGTCGTGGGGGCGTTGTGGACCGCAGTGATCGCCGGGATCGAGCCGAGCCTCCCGGCCTGGTAGTCCGCGTACGCCTGCAGCAGCTCCTCGCGGGTGTTCATGACGAATGGGCCCATCCAGGCGACGGGCTCGTGGATCGGCCGCCCGCCCAGGACCAGGATGTCGAGGTTCGGGCTCCGGCTCTCCTGGACCGCGCTCGCCTCGACGGCGAGGGCGTCGCCCGGGCCGAAGACCGCGAGCTGGCCCGTCTGCACCGGCCGCCGCTCGTCGCCCACCGAGCCATGCCCGTTGAGCACGTAGACGAGGGCGTTGTAGTCGGTCCGCCAGGGCAGGACCAGGCGCGCGGTGGGGGACAGGGTCGCGTGGAGGTAGGTCATCGGGGTGTAGGTGGAGCCGGGGCCGGCATGGCCGGCCACGTCGCCCGCGATCACCCGGATCAGCGCGCCGCCGTCGGGCGACGAGAGGAGCGCGACCTCGCTGGCCCGCAGGTCCTGGTACCGCGGCGGCGCCCACTTCTGGGCCCGCGGCAGGTTGACCCAGAGCTGGATCCCGTGGAAGAGCCCGCCGGCCACGACCAGCGCCTCCGGCGGCTTCTCGATGTGGAGGATGCCGGCGCCTGCCGTCATCCACTGCGTGTCACCGTTCGTGATGACGCCCCCGCCGCCGTTCGAGTCGGAGTGCTCGAAGGTGCCGTCCATCATGTAGGTGACCGTCTCGAAGCCGCGGTGGGGATGCCAGGGCGTCCCCTTCGCCTCGCCGGGCGCGTACTCCACCTCGCCCATCTGGTCCATGTGGACGAACGGGTCGAGGTCGGCCAGGTCGACACCATGGAACGCGCGCCGGACCGGGAAGCCCTCGCCCTCGAAGCCGCGAGGCGCCGAGGTGACGCTGCGCACGGGGCGCGAGAGCGCCACCAGCGGATCGGGGACGGGGATCCTCGGCAGGATGGTGATGTCGTCGACAGTGACTGCGGGCATGACAGGGCGTCCGTGCGGGGATAGTTGCTCACGCAACTATCTCACCCGGGCGCCACTCCCGTCAACCCCGGAACACGCCTGCTGCGGCCGGGGTGGCTCGGCCGGCGGCAGACCAGCGGCCACTCGGCAGGCTCGGGACGGCCGCCCGCCGTCGCCTACTGGGCCGGGCAGGTGGTCCCGAGGGCAGTCTCGACGTCGGCCGCGGCAGCCTTGATGTTCTCGATCGCCGCCCTGATCGACGTGAGCGCCGCCCCGAGGCCCGGCTGGTTGCCCAGCCCGGTGAGCGTCGTCTGGAGCGCCTGGACGGCCGTCAGCAGGCTGGAGAGGGGCTGGGCGAGGAGGTCCTTGCCCGAGACCAGCAGGGCCTGGGCGCTCGACTTGACGTCGCCGAGCGCGGCCGCGACGCCGGCGGTCCCGACACTGACGAGCTTCAGGTTCGTCAGAGCGACCATCGAGGCCCGGAAGGCCGCCGCATCTGTGCAGATGGCCGCGGGCGTGGAGGAAGCCGCGGGCGTCTCGGAGGCGGCCGGCGTCTCGGTCGCGGCCGCCGGGGTCTCGGTGGCCGCCGGAGCTGTCGAGGCGGCTGGCGTCGCCGACGGGCCCGGCGTGGGTGACGACCCGCCGCCGCAGGCGGCGACGGCGAATGCCAGGACGAGGATCGGCACGAAGAGGCGGAGACGGGTGGACATGGGGCACCTTGGCTTCGAATGCAGGGTGAACGTCGGCCGCCGAGGCGGCGATGAACGCCGCCGCGGGGCGGCGTGGGCGCTGATCCTACCCCGGTCCTTCGAGGCTGTCCTGCGGGCCGGCCGGCGGGGTCGGCGCCTCGCCGCGAGCCGGCGGCGCTCGGACACACCCTGATCGCCGACGGCTACTCGCTGAAGCGCTCTTCCTTCCAGGGGTCGGCGTCGTTGTGGTAGCCGTAGCGCTCCCAGAAGCCGCGGACGTCGTGGTCGAGCAGCTCGAGACCGCGGATCCACTTCGCGCTCTTCCAGAAGTAGCGCTTCGGGACCAGCAGGCGCAGGGGGTAGCCGTGCTCGGGTTCCAGCGGCCTCCCGTCGTAGACGTCTGCGAGCAGGACATCCGCGTCGTCGAGGACCTCGAGCGGCATGTTCGTGGTGTACCCCTGCTCGCAGTGGGCGAGAACGTGGGTTGCCCCGGGCAGCACCCCGGCGAGGTCGAGGATCGCGCGGATCGGGACGCCTTCCCAGGCCGTGTCGAGCTTGGACCAGCGGGTCACGCAGTGGATGTCGACGGTCTGCTCCTTGCGCGGCAGGGCCCGGTACTGGTCCCACGTGAGCGTGACGGGCGTTTCCACCTGCCCGAAGACCTTGAAGTCCCAGGTGGCAAGGTCCGTCGACGGGACGGTGCCGTAGTGGAGCACGGGGAACTTGGATGTGAGGTACTGACCGGGGGGCGTGCGCGTCGCGACATCCGGGTCGGGATCGCGGGCGCCGAAGAGGCGGTCGAACATGCGTGTCTCCTGCGAGGGTCCGCATTGTCCTGCAATCGGTTCTTCGTGGGAATGTCGCGTCCGGACGGCCGCCCGTGACGCCGGGCTGCAGGGACCGGACCATCGGGGGATCGCCACCTGCGACCCTCTTCCCGCTACCCTTCGCAGCATGCCGTCGATCGACCCGGACGCAACCAGCGACGCCGTGCATCTCGTCGTCGTCATGCCGGCCTACAACGCGGCGCAGACGCTGGAGCGGACGTACGCGGACATCCCCCACGAGATCGTCGATCACGTGATCCTCGTCGACGACGTGTCCCGCGACCAGACCGTGGAGGTCGCCCGGCAGCTCGGCCTGGACGTCATCGTGCATCGCCAGAACCGCGGATACGGCGGCAACCAGAAGACGTGCTACGACGCCGCGCTCGCCGCCGGCGCCGACGTCGTGGTCATGCTCCACCCCGACTACCAGTACGACGCCACGCGGATCCCGGCGCTGGTCGAGCCGATCCTGCGAGGCGAGGTGGACCTGATGCTGGGCAGCCGGTTCCTCGGCGATCCGCTCGCCGGCGGGATGCCGCGCTGGAAGTACGTCAGCAACCGTTTCCTCACGGCGCTCGAGAACCTCGTCTTCGGCCAGCGGCTGTCCGAGTATCACACCGGCTTCCGGGCCTACTCGCGGCGCCTGCTCGAGACGATTCCCTACCACCGGAACTCGGACGACTTCGTGTTCGACCAGGAGCTCGTGGCCCAGGCGGTCGTCGCCGGGTTCGCGATCGGCGAGATCGCGGTGCCGACGCGCTACTTCGCGGAGGCGAGCTCGGTCGGGCTGCGACGGAGCGTCGTGTACGGCCTGGCAACCCTGCGCGTCTGCGGGCGCTTCGCCCTCCACCGGGTGCGCGTGCGGCCCTCGCCGAAGCTCACGCCGCGCGCCCCGGGGCCTCCCGCGCCCGAGTGAGCCGCTCCTTCGTCCGCGCCCTCCTCGGCCTCGCGATCTCCGCCGTCGCGATCGTGCTCGTCGTCCGGCAGGTCGACCTCGCCGCGGTCTGGGCGGTGCTGCGGGAGGCCATCCCCGCCTTCGTGGCCGCGACCGTGGCCTGCGTGATCCTGGACGTGGCGCTCCGATCCCTGCGCTGGCGCGGCCTCCTCGGCCCGATCGCGCGCCTGCCGCTGCCCACCGTCACGGCGTCGCTGCTCGTGGGCTACCTGGCCAACAACATCCTGCCCGCGCGTCTCGGCGAGCTCGTGCGCAGCCACCACCTCGGCGATCGAACGGGCGTGTCGCGGGCCAGCATCCTCGGCACGGTGGTCGTCGAGCGGGTGGTCGACACCGGCGTCCTGGTCACCATCGCCTCGGCAGCCATCGTGGTCCTCTCCGTGCGAGGCATCGTGGCCAGCGCGGTCCTCGTCGGCCTCGCCCTGACCGGGTTCCTCGTGGCGGCCCTTGCGCTCGCCCTCGTCGCGCACCGCCTGCCGTACGCCGACCGGGTCATCGCAGCCGTGGAGCGCTGGCCCGGGGTCATGCGGGCCGCCTCCAGCCTGCGCGGCGGCCTGGCGGTGGCCGGCCGGCCGCGGACCATGGCGGGGGCGATCGGCTGGTCCGTCACGGCCTGGGCGACGACGATCGTGGCGTTCGCGGCCGCCGGCCAGGCGATCGGCGTGGAGCTGACGTGGGGCCAGGCCGCCCTGCTGGCCGCCGGCGTGTCGCTGGTCACGGCGATCCCGGCCGGCCCAGGCTACGTGGGCACGTTCGAGCTGGCGGCCGTCGAGATCGCGAAGGCGGTCGGCATCCCCGCGGACTCCGCGTTCGCCCTCGCGTTCCTGGTCCACGCGGCGATCCTGGCGGTCACGACGATCGGTGGCGTGGTCGCGTTCCTCGCCACGCGGGGTCCGGCTCGCCTGGCGACCGCGGGCCCGCCGCACGCGGCGTAGCCGATCCCTCGGCGCAGCCGCGGCCCCGGACCCGTTCGGCGGCCCGGGACCGTTCGGCGGCCGGGACTCCGGCGCTCCCGGACAGCGGGACACCCGCGGCGGGAAGCCCGTCCGCGGGTGTCGGAGCGGCGTGGAGCCGACCGGAGGCCTGCGCCTTACGGCGCCGGCTGGGCCAGGTCGCTGAGCTTGGTGAGCTTGTACTTGTCCGCCGTGGCCTTGGTCACGACGAACCCGTTCTGGTCCGAGGCCGGCGCGGCGTCGAGCGCGGTGAGGCCCTTCGACGCCAGCTGCTGCTTCAGCTTCGCCACGGTGGTTGCGGCGTCGCTGGTCGCCTCGCCGGCGCCGCCGTTCAGGTATTCGAGGAGCGACGCGGCGTACTCGACCACGATGTCGAGCTCTCCGGACTGGAGCGCCGGGAAGACGACCTCGCGGTTGCCGATGTTCGTCTTGCGGTTGACCTTGAACCCGTTGGCCTCGAGGACCTGGGCGATCACCTCGCCCAGGACTTCCTGCTCGTAGAAGTTGGTCTCGCCGACGGTGATGGTCTTGCCGGCGCCGATCGTGCCCGTCGCCAGGCCGTTGGCGGCGAGCCAGGCCTTCGCGACGTCCTTGGGGTCCTTCTGGTCGACCGAGACCTGCTTGTTCAGGTCGTTCAGGACCTCCTGCGTGATCTTCGCCGTCCAGCCGTTCAGGAGGTCGGCGACGCCGGGCGAGGCGTCGAGGACCTTCTGCCGCACGACCGGCACCAGGTTGTCGGCCCGCTGGAGCTGCTTGTCGTCCGCCAGGAGGACGAAGCCGTTGGCCGCGATCGACGGATCGGACGTGAAGAGCAGGCCCACGTCGACCGTGCCGTTCTTGACCGCCTGGACCGTGATGGGTCCGCCCGCGTCGAGCGGCTTGAACTCCTTGAACGTGAGCCCGTAGGTCTTCTCCAGGCCGACGGCGCAGAACGGGCGCTGCGGGCACTCGGGCGGCCCGCCGAGGACCAGCGTGCTCGCCAGGGTGGCCCCGGATGGGCTGGTGGCGGCGCTCTCCGACGGGGCCGGCGCCGCTGATGCCGGGGCCGAGGCCGCCGGCGTTGGACTGCTCCCACCCGACGAGCACGCGCTCACGATGAGCGCGAGCGCCGCCGCCCCAAGAGCAGCCCTGCGGATCGTCCGCATGGGTCCTCCTTTCTATGCTGCCCGCGTCCCCCACTGGCCCGCGGAGCGGCAACCATAGCAGCGCGGGCGATTCCGGCCATTCGGCGTGCGCCTGCCCCCGGCCGAGACGGACCGGCGCCGCAGCCCGCCGGCGAGGCGCCTACAGCCCGACTCCGGCCCGGGGCCCCCACTCCATGGGGACGTGCGCCTGGGTGACCCCCGGGGCGACGACGCGGCGCTCGACGAAGGTGAAGGCCCGCTCGGTGGCCACGGCGAGCAGGGCCACCAGGATCGCGCCGGCGACGAGACGGGCGGTCCCTTCGTCGCCGCGGAGGGCGAAGCCGTCGACGATGTAGCGGCCGAGGCCGCCGCCGGCCACCAGCGCGCCGAGAGTCGCGGTCGCCACGACCTGGACCGCCGCTGTGCGCCCGCCGGCCAGCATGAGCGGCAGCCCGATGGGGATCTCGACGCGGCGCAGCACCTGGGACTCGCGCATGCCCATGCCGCGCCCCGCCTCCACCACGTCCCGGTCGACCTCGCTGATGGCGACGTAGACCCCGGCCAGGAGCGGTGGGATCGCGAGCAGGACCAGCGTCGGGACCGTCGCCGGTGCTCCGAGAGCCCCGGTGATCGTGAAGAACACGATCAGGAGCGCGTACGAGGGGATGGCCCGGCCGATGCTCGCGATGTTCAGGACCGCCGCACCCCAGCGGCGCGTGTGGCCGGTGTAGAGCCCGACTGGCACGGCGATCAGGGCCGCGATCAGGAGAGCCAGGGCGCAGATCGCGACGTGCTCCAGCAACCGGGTAGGGATGCCGTCCGCGCCGCTCCAGTGGACCGGGTTCAGGAGCCAGGCGAACCCGCTGCCGAGCACGTCCACGGCGTCAGGACCCTCGCGCCCGGGTCCACGGCGTGAGCAGACGCTGCAGGCCCACGAGCAGGAGGTCGAGCGCCACCGCGAGAGCGACCGACGCGGCGACGCCGACGTAGACCATGGTCGGGAAGTCACGGTTCAGCCCGCGCAGCATGAGCTGGCCCAGGCCTCCCTCCCCGATGAGCGCGGTGACCATCACCAGGCCGATCGTCGTGACGGTTGCCAGGCGAAGCGCGGTCAGGATGACCGGCGCGGCCAGCGGCAGCTCCACGCGCGCGAGACGCTGGCCGTCGGTGTAGCCCATCCCGATCGCGGCGTCCACGGCGTCGCGCGGCACGCCGTCGAGCCCCGTGACGACGCCGCGGATGAGGATCAGCAGGGTGTAGCTCACGAGGCCGATCTCGGCGGTCACGACCGAGAGGCCGGTGACCGGCACGAGGAGCGCGAAGAGCGCGAGGCTCGGGATCGTGTAGAGCATCCCCGCGACGCCGGCGATCGGCCCGTAGACGTTGCGCCAGCGATACGCGACGAGGCCCACGACCAGGCTGATGACGAACCCGACGCCCACCGCGATCAGGGTCAGCTCGAGGTGCGCCAGGGTCGCCCCGGCGATCTGGTCGAGGTTGCCCGCGATCCAGTCCCAGCGGACGTTCACGCGACCGAGCCCTCCCGGTCCAGGTCGTCGAGCCGGTCGGGAGCGCCGACCACCTCGGGAGCGCCGGCCTCGGCGGGCTCGCCGACCACCCCCGGCTCGGCGCCGCCCGGCTGGCTGCTCTCGCGCAGGAGCGCGGCGACGCCGGCGACCGTGACCAGGCCCAGGACGCGTCTGTCCCGGTCCACGACGATCCCGGCGTGGACGTCCGCGTCGAGCAGGATCGAGAGCGCGTCCTTCAGCGTCGCGCGGCGGTCGAGGAGGGGGGAGGCGGGCATCGCCGGCGCGGCGGCGAGCGGCGCGCCCGGCGTGACTCGCTCGCGCGCGATCCACGAGACCGGCCGGCCGGCCGCGTCGAGGAGGAGGAGCCACGGGAACGAGCCGGCGAGTGCCCGCCGCAGCTCGTCCGAGCCGACGTCCCCCTCGTGTGCCGTCACCGGCGCGAGCAGGTCCAGCTCGGCGACCCGGCTCAGGCTGAGACGCTTGAGGCCCCGGTCGGCCCCGACGAAGCGGGCGACGAACGGCGAGGCCGGGGCCGCCAGGATCTCGGCGGGCGGCCCGAACTGGGCCAGGACGCCCCCCTCCTGCAGGACGGCGACGACGTCGCCCATCTTGATGGCCTCGTCGATGTCGTGCGTGACGAAGAGGATCGTCTTCGCCAGCGACTCCTGGAGGCGCAGGAACTGGTCCTGGAGGCGTTCGCGGACGATGGGGTCGACCGCGCCGAACGGCTCGTCCATGAGCATGATCGGTGGGTCCGCGGCGAGGGCCCGGGCCACCCCCACCCGCTGCCGCTCGCCGCCCGAGAGCTGCGTCGGGTAGCGCTTCGCATAGGTGGCCGCCTCGAGCCCCACGAGCTGGAGCAGCTCCTCGGCGCGCTCCCGCTGGCGCGCTGCGGGCCAGCCCAGGAGGCGCGGCACCGTGGCGACGTTCTCGCCGATCGTCTGGTGGGGGAACAGTCCCACCTGCTGGATGACGTAGCCGATGCTCCGTCGCAGGTCGGTGAGGTCGCGCGTCCCGGCATCGACGCCGTCGATCAGGATGCGACCGGAGGTGGGCTCGATCAGCCGGTTGACCATCTTGAGCGACGTGGTCTTGCCGCAGCCCGACGGGCCCACGAGCACGCAGATCTTCCCGGCAGGGACCGCGAGCGACAGGTCGTTCACCGCGCCGGGTGCGCCGCTCTTCAGCTCGCGCCGGTCGTAATGCTTGGTGACCCTCTCGAACTCGACAGTGGCGGCTCGACCCGCCGTCCGCTCCGGCATCCTGTCCGGCTTCCCTTCCCGCTGGTTTCGCGACACCGTACCCGAACCACGGGTGCCGCGGGTTCGCGGCCGCGCGTCAGTGGTCCCGGCGCGGGCTGCGCCAGTCCGGCCGTGCGGCGGGAGCCCCCATCGGGGTCACGGCGACCTCGCCGGCGACTCCGTCCGGCGGGTCCGGGCTACCTCCCGTCGACGAGCGGCTTGACCTCGCCGATGAGCCGTTCAAGGGTCTCCACGTCGTACGGTGCGGGCATCTCCAGGATGAGGCTCGAGAAGCCCGCGGCGACGTACTCCCGCAGGCGGGAGGCGATCAGGTCCGGTGGCCCGAGGAGCGGCCCCGACGGCTCGACCGCCTCCTCCAGCGGCGTGCGGTTGTGGGCGATCGCGGCAGCCCAGGTGCGCTCCGCCTCCTCCGGGGTGTCGCGGATGACGAGCCACAGCTGCGCCGTTCGCTCGATGTCGCGTTCGTCGCGCCCGACGTCCGCGCAGTGTGCCCGGAGGACGGCGTCCAGCTCCTCCAGCTCCCGGGGCGTGCCGAAGCCGTTCCACATGTCCCCGTGGCGGGCGATCGTGCGGAGCGTCTTCCTGCGCCCGTTGCCGCCGATCATGATCGGCAGGTGCGCCTGCAGGGGGAGCGGCGCGTGGCGCAGCTCCCGGAAGGCATACCGGCCGCCGGGCGCCGACGTCACGGCCTCGCCGTCCAGGAGAGCTCGGCAGGCGGCCACGGACTCCTCGAGCCAGTCGAGCCGCTGCCCGAACCCGGATCCGAACGCGATCCCGTGGGCCGTGTGCTCCAGCTCCATCCAGGCGGCCCCCAGGCCCAGGATCGCGCGGCCGCCCGAGACGTGATCCAGCGTGGCCGCCAGCTTGGCCACGTGGCCCGGGTTGCGGAACGTGTTGGCGCCGACCATCAGGCCCAGGCGGACCCGCTGCGTCGCCATCGCCCAGGCGTGGAGCATCCCCCAGCCCTCGAAGATGGGCTGATATGGGTCGCCGAAGATCGCGTACAGGTGATCCCAGGTCCAGAGCGAGTCATAGCCGAGCCGGTCGATCCGGCGCGCCGTATCGAGGAGCTCCGGCCAGGGTGAGGCCTGGGCAAACAGGCTGACGCCGAGCTTCAGGTCGGTCATCGAGAGGCGCCTCCGGGCTGGATGATCTCGAGATCGTAGGCCTTCTGGCCACCCGCGGGCGCCGCGGGCCACGCGCAGCCCCTGGGCTCCGCGCCCCGGGGGACCCGGCGCTGCCCTCGCGCGGGCCGCTCGCCACCGCCACGCGGCGCGGGTCGCCCGCCACCCCTCATGAGCGGCGGGTCGCCGTCAGCCGGGGAGGGTCGCCAGGTCCTGCTCGATATTGTCGCGATCGTCGGGGTCGGCGATGGCCGCCGCCAGCTCCGTGGACTTCGCCTTCCAGGCTGCCCCCGCGACCGCGTCGCCGGCGACGAACGACGCCCGGGCCATCGCCTCGTAGACGGCGGGCCGATCCCAGTCCTCGACGGCGGCGCCTCCGGCCTCCACGAGTGCCAGCGCGCGCCGGGCGTGCCACTGGGACGGCTCCGGGCGCCCCAGGACGGAGTAGACACGACTGCACATCCATTCGCCGCGCCAGAGGCGGGCCGGCGTGTCGGCGATCTCGCCCCAGTGGTAGCGCGACGCGTGCGCGGTGTGGATCAGCTCGACGTCCTGCTCGGGCGTGCGCTCCGGGATCTCCAGGAGCTCCCAGCAGCGGTTGTAGAGCCCCACGGCGAGGGCGCGGCGGGTCGCCGGGTCGATCTCGGGCGGGAGTGGTGGCCTGGGCATGGGGATCCCCTCCTCGGCGGACAGGTGAAGCAGCGCGTGCAGGACGCGCTGCAGGCGCTGGGTCCGCGCCTCGACGCGGGCACGGTGGATGGTCAGCAGGCGGCGGCGCTCTGCCGGGTCGTCGGTCTCCAGGACCGCCCGCACGTCGTCGAGCGGCATCTCCAGGTCCCGCAGCCGGGCGATGAGCCTCGCCCGCTCCAGCTGGTCCCGGACGTACGAGCGATAGCCCGTGTCGGGGTCCACGCTGGCCGGCCGCAGAAGGTCCAGCTCGTCGTAGTGACGCAGCGCACCGATCGACAGGCCGGTCAGGCGGGCAAAGCGACCGATCGAGAGCAGCTCGCGGGTGAGCGCCGCGCGGCGGCGGTCCAGGTCGTCGGTCATGCGGCAGATGGTGGACCCTCGGGCCGGTCGAGAGTCAAGAGGTCCGTCGAGCGACCCGGGCCACACGGCCGGACGGGGTCCGTGAGCCGGTCCGTTCGAAGCGTTCCGCATTCAGGTCCATTTCAGCAGAATGGCGGATTCTCAGCCTCACGCACGCGGCTGCCCCACCTCGCGCCGCGCGAAACACGGAACGAACGGAGCCTCCATGCGCTGGAAGACGATCGGCGCCGCACTCCTCGTCATCGTCGGGATCGGTGCCGCGGTCGTCGCGGTCGCCGGACCGAGCTTTGGCGGGACGGCGGCGACGCAGTACCTCACGAGCCAGGCCACGGTCACCGACGTCGTCGACCAGGTGGCAGCCACCGGCACGGTCGAGGCGTCCACCACGTACAGCCTCGCCTTCGGGACCTCGCCCACGCTGGCCAGCAGCGCGAGCTCGACCGGCTCGACGGGATCGACCGGCTCGACCGGCTCGACGGGATCGACGGGCTCCACCGGCAGCACCGGCAGCAGCTCGTCGTGGACGGTCAAGACGGTCGAAGCCGTGGCCGGGCAGGCCGTCAAGGCCGGCGACGTCGTGGCCACGGCCGACGCCGGGAGCGCGGCGCTGAGCGTCGCCGTCGCGGAGGCCAACCTCGCCTCGGCGCAGGCTCGCCTGGCCACCGACAGGGCCGGCCTCAGCGCGACCGACAAGGCAGCGGCGAAGCTCCAGATCACGCAGGCCAACCAGTCCCTCAGCCAGGCCCGGTCGTCCTACTCCGGAACGGTCGCCCAGAACAACCTCAAGCTGAAGCAGGCGCAGGCGGCGCTGACGGCCGCCCAGAAGAAGCTCGCCGCCGACAGGGCGGCGCACCAGCCGTCAGCCGTGATCAGCGGAGACGCGAGCGCCGTGACGCAGGCGCGCGACAACCTCGCCAGTGCCAGGCTCCAGGCAAGCCAGTCGAACACCCAGGCCTCGAACCAGATCAGCCAGGCGTCCCTCGGGGTCCAGTCAGCCAAGTACGCCTACCAGCAGAAGACCGCGAAGACCAGCGCGGCCACGATCGCGACCGACCAGGCCGCCGTGGCGCAGGCGCAGCTGGGCGTGACGACCGCGAAGAACGCGATGAAGTACACCACCCTGGTGAGCCCCGTCGACGGGACGATCGTGGCGGTGAACGTGACGCCGGGCCTGGCCGCGCCGTCCGGCGCCGCCATCACCGTTCGCTCCACGAACCTCCAGGTCACCGCGGCCGTGACGGAGTCCGACCTCCCCAGCATCGTTCTCGGCCAGGACGTGACGGTCACGGTGACGGCGCTCTCGAAGGACGTCACCGGCAAGGTGGCGGAGATCGACCAGACGCCGGCGTCCTCCAGCAGTGGCGTCGTCAGCTACGGGATCGTCGTCACGCTGCCCGCCGCGCCGAAGGGCACCGTGCCGGGCATGAGCGCGAAGATCGCCGTGACCACCGCGTCCGCGGCGGGCGTCCTCGCGGTGCCTGCGATCGCGCTGCGGGCGGCGAGCGACGGGAGCTACACGGTACGGGTGCTCGACGGCTCCGGCCAGCCCCAATCCGTCCCCGTGCAGGTGGGCCTGATCACGTCGAACCTGGCGGAGATCAAGTCAGGCATCAGCGAGGGAACGGCCGTGGTGACCGGGACGGCGAGCAGCCGGACCAGCACCACGACGACCACGGGGATCCCCGGCCTCGGCGGCGGCGGTGGCGGCTTCCCGGGCGGGTTCCCGGGACGGCAGCCGTGATCGAGCCCATCGGGTCCGGCCGGCAGGCCCCACCGCCACCCCCCATCGCCCCGCCCGATCCCGTCGCCGCCGGCACCTGGCTGCCTTCCGACGGGTCGCCTGTCATCGAGCTCCGCGGGATCACCCGGATCTACTCGACGGGCAGGCTGGAGGTCGCCGCGCTGCAGGGCGTCGACCTCGACGTGCGGGCCGGCGACTTCCTCGCCATCGTGGGACCGTCGGGCAGCGGCAAGTCGACCCTCATGAACATCATCGGGTGCCTCGACCGGCCGACGTCCGGCGGCTACCGGCTGGCCGGCACGCCGGTCGAGACGCTGGACGATGACGACCTGGCACGCGTCCGGGGGCGCGCGATCGGGTTCGTCTTCCAGTCGTTCAACCTGCTCCCGCGGACGAGCGCGCTCGAGAACGTGGCCACGCCGCTGCTCTACCAGGGCGTGTCCCGCCACGAGCGGCTGGAGCGGTCACGGGCGGCCCTGCAGCGGCTGGGCCTGGGCGACCGGCTCGACCACGAGCCATCCGAGCTGTCAGGCGGACAGCAGCAGCGGGTCGCCATCGCTCGTGCCCTCGTGACGCGTCCCGTCCTGATCCTCGCCGACGAGCCCACGGGCAACCTCGATTCCGCGTCGGGACTGGAGGTGCTGCGCCTGCTCCACGAGCTGAACGAGTCGGGCACGACCATCGTCCTGATCACCCACGACACCGACGTCGCGGTGGCCGCCACGCGGCAGGTCCACGTCCGCGACGGGAGGCTCGTCGAGTGAGGTACCTGGAGCTCGTCCAGCTCGCGATCTCGCGGATCGCCGCCGCGCGCCTGCGGGCGATCCTCACCATGCTCGGCGTGATCATCGGCGTCGGCTCGATCGTGGCCCTCGTGGCGGTCGCCCAGGGCGCGACGAGCGGGATCACGAACCGGATCGAGAGCCTCGGCACGAACCTCCTGACGGTCCAGCCTGGCGCAACCACGAGCGGCTTCCTGCGCCAGGCGGCCGGGTCGGCGACGACGCTCACCCTCGGGGACGCCCAGGCGATCGCGGGCCTCTCGGACGTGGCTGCGGTCGCACCCCAGGTCACGGCGCAGGCCGTGGTCGTCGCCGGCGCGAAGAACACGACCACGTCGGTGGTCGGCACCACCGCGGACTACCTGACCGTCCGCACCTACTCCATCTGGCAGGGCTCGTTCCTGACGCCGGTCGCCAACGACAACGCGCTGCGCGTCGCCGTCCTCGGGGCGACGACCGCCGACGACCTTGGCCTCACGGCGAACGCCGTCGGCACGGACATCCTGGTCAACGGCATCCCGTTCCGGGTGGTCGGCATCCTGCAGGCCAAGGGGTCGTCGGGCGCCAGCCAGGACGACCAGGTCGTCATCCCGATCGCCACGGCCCAGCGCTACTTCGTCGCCGGCGACAAGGTTCGTTCGATCGCCGTCAGCGTGTCGAGCTCCGCGGCGACCAACGTGACGTCGGGCCGGATCACGGCGCTGC
This sequence comes from uncultured Chloroflexia bacterium, assembly GCA_963776285.1. Classification (GTDB taxonomy): domain Bacteria; phylum Chloroflexota; class Limnocylindria; order Limnocylindrales; family CSP1-4; genus CTSoil-043. Next base: position 91,473 of record CAVZLW010000007.1, on the reverse strand, counting down.
TGGAGCAGCGACACGGCACCAACGGGACGAACGACGACTTCAACATCTCCAACCAGGCCCAGCTGCTGGACACCTTCTCGTCGGTGACCGGCCTGCTGACCCTCCTCCTGGCCGGCATCGCCTCGATCTCGCTCGTCGTCGGCGGCATCGGGATCATGAACATCATGCTCGTGAGCGTCCGCGAGCGGACCCGCGAGATCGGGATCCGCAAGGCAGTCGGCGCGCGCGGGTCCGACATCATGCTCCAGTTCCTCGTCGAGGCGCTGGTCCTCTCCCTTGCGGGCGGCCTCATCGGCATCGCCCTCGGCGTCGCCGCGTCGGCCGTCATCGGCACGATCGCCGGCTGGGGCTTCCAGTTCAACCCGATCACCGTCGTCGTCGCCGTCGGCTTCAGCCTTGGCGTCGGCGTCGTCTTCGGCGTCTGGCCCGCGCGCCAGGCCGCCCGCCTCGATCCCATCACCGCCCTTCGCTACGAGTAAGGAGACGTCCCGATGACCGAACCCCTGCGCCCCGCCGAGGGCGCGCCTCTGCCGGCGCCCCAGGCGACGCCGCCGCCCCCGCCTCCGACGGTGCCGCAGCCGCATGCCGCTCCAGCGCCGCCGCCCGTGCCGCCGACGGCGTCCGCCGCGGAGTTCGCGCCCTGGCCCGGTCAGCCGACGACCGAGCCGCTCGCGAACGTCATCGCCAAGCCGAAGAGCTCCACCGGCCGCGGCACCTCGCTTCTCATGGGCCTCGCGGCGGCGATCGCCATCGGTGGGCTTGCGTTCGCGGCCGGGCGCCTCACCGCGCCTGCCGCGGCTGCATCCGCCGGGCAGAACCGCACCGGCCAGTTCCCCGCTGGCGGCCAGGGATTCCAGGGCGGCGGCCAGGGGTTCGCGGGTCGGAATGGGGGCCTCGGCGGCATCACCGTCAAGGGCACCGTGGAGGCGATCTCGGCCGATTCGGTCACCCTCAAGCTCGCCTCGGGGACCTCGATCACGATCCCGCTGAACGCCTCGACGACGTACCACGCGGCGACGCCCTCGTCCGCCGCGGCGGTCACGGTGGGGAGCCAGGTCTCGGTCACGCCGGGGGCGCGCACTCCCGGCGGGGCCACGCCCGGCCCGAATGTCGCGCCGAACCCGAACGCCTCCGGCGCCCCGGGGTTCGGCGGCTTCTCGTTCGGCGCAGCGACCGATGTGACGGTCGAGGCGCCGTAGCGGATCGCCGCCCCGCGCGGTGATCCTGGGCGGCCCGCTACGCGTTCTCCAGCTCGCGCGAGATCGCGCGGAGGATGAAGCGGGCCGCCTCGGCAGACTTGCCGCCGAGCTTCTCGCCGAGGTCGGCATCGGCGTCGAGAGCGACCGCGAGGTCGTCCAGCATCTGGTCCAGCGCCGGCGTCCGGACCAGCGCGCCGCCCGCGAAGGCCGCCTCGAGCCCTGAGGCGGCGGCCCGTGCGTTCTCCACCGCGTGGCCCTTTGCCTCCAGGTGGAGGCGGAAGGCGGCCCGCGCTTCGTCGGCGGCGGCCCCGGCGCTGGCCATCAGCCGACCTCCGCTGCGGCCGAGGCACCCTCCGGATCGGCCGACCTCGCCGGCTGTGACCCACCCGGCCGCTCGGACGACCCGGCCGGTCCCTGCACGGCGGTCTCCTCGAGGCCCAGGGCGCGACCGCGAAGGTCGCGCCACTCGTGCTCGAGGATGCTCATCTGGAGCTCGTCGGAGAAGCGACCGCCGCGCCAGATCGCCTGGCGCGAGCGTCCCTCGTGGACGAACCCCACCTTCTCGTACGCCCGGATCGCCCGCTCGTTGAAGGCAAAGACGGCGAGGCCCACCCGGTGGAGCCCGAGCGTGCCGAACGCGTGGTCGAGCATGAGCGCCGTCGCCTCGGAGCCGTAGCCCTGGCCCCAGCAGTCGCGCTCGCCGATCGTGATGTGGAAGAGCGCCGAGCCGTTGTCCCCGTCGAGCTGGCTGAAGGCGCACGTCCCGATCAGCCGGTCCGAGCCGCGCAGGTGGATCGCGAGCGCCAGCGAGCCGGCCCCGGCCACCCGCGCCTCGAAGAAGCGGCGGATCTCGTCCGGGCGCATCGGGCCCTCCTGGTAGCGCGTCAGGCGGGCGACTTCCGGGTCGGCGTACCAGCGCGTGAACGCCGCCACGTTGCGGGCGACGTGCCGCCGCAGGACGACCGTGCGTCCTTCGATCGCGTCGGGAAACCAGCTCCGGGACCGCATCGGGGCGAGCGTATACCATCCCGCCCATGCGCCGATGGAGCGAGGTCGCCGAGCGGATCGCCGCCACGACGAGAACCTCGGAGAAGACGCAGCTCCTGGCCGCCTACCTGGAGTCGGTGGAGGCGGATGCCCTGGCGTCCGCGGTCGTCTTCTTCGCCGGTCGCGCCTTCCCCGTGGTGGATGGGCGCGCCCTGGGGCTCGGCTGGGCGACGCTCGCCGAGTCCGTCATGCGCGTGGCCGGCGTCTCACGCAGTGATCTCGGGGCGGCGTACGACCGGTATTCCGACCTCGGCCGGGCCGTCGGGGACGTCCTGGCGGCGCGCGACGCGGCAATCCAGGACGGCGCGGAGCACCCCTGGATCAGGGGGACCGGCGCTGCCCGCAACGGTGCCTCCGCCCACCCGGCCGGCAACGGCCATGCAGCCACGCGGGACGCCGGCCCAGTTGCGCGGGACGCCGCAGCCGCGCCGGACGCCGCAGCCGCGCGGGACGCCGCAGGCGCGCGGGACGCCGTGGCCACGCGGGACGCCGGCCCGGCCGCGCCATCCGCCGGCACGGCTGCGCCATCCGCCGGCCCGACGGTGCCGGAGGTCGCGTCGGCGTTCGCCGCGATCGAGGCCGCCCGGGGTCCCGCCGCAAAGGCGGCGCTCTTCGAAGCGCTCCTCTGGCGCTGTGACCCGCTGACCGCCACCTATGTCGTCAAGATCCTGGGCGGCGAGCTGCGGATCGGGCTGCGAGAAGGTCTCGTCGAGGCCGCGATCGCTCGAGCCTACGGCAGGCCGGCCCCGATGGTGGCCCGCGCCGTGATGCTGACCGGCGACCTGGGGGAGGCAGCGGTCCTGGCCCGCGAGGACCGCCTGGAGAGCGCCCGTCTGCGCCTCTTCCACCCGCTCCACTTCATGCTCGCCTCGCCGGCCGAGGACGCGGCCGAGATCGTTGCCCGGCTGGGGCCGGAGGTCTGGACCGAGGACAAGTACGACGGCATCCGGGCGCAGCTGCACCGGCGCGCCGACGAGGTGCGCCTCTTCTCGCGCGACCTCCACGACGTGTCGGCGCAGTTCCCGGAGGTCGTCGAGGCGGCCCGCGGCCTGGCCTGGGACGGGATCCTGGACGGCGAGCTGCTGGCCTTTCGGGAGGGCCAGGTGCTGCCCTTCCTGTCGCTCCAGAAGCGGCTCGGCCGGAAGGCGCCGCCGGCGGCGTTGCTGGCCGAGATCCCGGTTGCCTTCGTCGCCTTCGACGTCCTTGCCAGCGGCCCGCGCAACGGCGCCACGGAGCCGCTCCTCGAGCTGCCCCTGCGGGCCCGGCGCGCGCACCTGGAGGGACTCGGCCTCGTCGAGGCCGACCCGGCGCGGTTCGCCCTCAGCCGCCTGGCGACGGCGGTCTCCGCGGACGACCTGGAGAGCATCTTCGCCGGGGCCCGTGCTCGCCGGAACGAGGGCCTCATGGTCAAGGACCCGACCAGCGCCTATTCTCCCGGCCGCCGCGGCTACGGGTGGCTGAAGATGAAGAAGGCCCTGGCGACGCTGGACTGCGTGGTGGTCGCCGTGGAAGTGGGGCATGGCAAGCGTCACGGCGTCCTGTCCGACTACACGTTCGCAGTCCGCGACGAGGGGAGCGGAAGCCTGGTCACCATCGGCAAGGCCTACTCGGGCCTGACCGACGCAGAGATCGAGGAGATGACCCGCTGGTTCGAGGCCCACACCATCTCGCGCCATGGTCGCCTGCGCGTCGTGGAGCCGGTGATCGTCGTGGAGGTCGCCTTCGACGTGATCATGCGCTCGTCGCGGCACGATTCCGGGTTCGCCCTCCGCTTCCCGCGGATCGCCCGCATCCGCGACGACAAGGATGCCGCCGAGATCGACACGCTGGCGACGGTCGCGAGCTTCTGGCAGGACCTCCAGCACGGCGCCGAGCATCTCGTGACCCAGGGCGCAAGCCGGGTCCGGCCGGGCGCCTAGCGCCGGTGCGCGGTCGCGCCGCGAACCGCGACGTATTCGTTGGACCGCGCGGGTCGCCCGCCTAGACTGCGCCCATGAGCGCGCTCTTCGAATTGACCGGCGCCCAGCGGGCCGTGCCCATGACGATGTACACGGAGCAGCTCATCGTCCGGGGCTCGGTGCAGACGGCGCAGCATCGGGTGACCGACATCCTCAACCAGGCCCAGGACCAGTACCTCGTCCTGGAGGACGTCACGATCGAGGAGCACGGCTCGACGGATGCCCCGACCCGAGCTGAGTTCGCCCGCGTGAACCTTGCATCGGTGCTCTTCGCCGTCTCCCTGACAACGGTCGATCCGATCCGCGAGCTGCGAACCCCCAAGGTGAGCGAGCACGCCCTCCTGTCGGTTCCGCCCTTCCGCATCGTGGGCCAGGTTCACCTGGTGACCGATCGGAGCCTCCGGGCCAGCCTTTCCGAGCTGCAGGGCGCCTTCATCCCCGTGACGGACGCCACGTTCTGGTCCGAGCGGGTGGGTGTGGCGCGCCAGGCCGTCGCCTTCGTGGCCGTCAACCACGCGCGAGCGCAGGTGTTCGCGCCGTTCCGGGAGGTCGACGCGCCGTCGGGCGCGCCCGATATCTCCCTGGAGCCGCCGCCGGAGCCCCCACCGGCCGGCTGAGCGCCCGAGTGGCGCGGCCACCGGGCGGTGCCGGGACGGTGGGATCGTGGCGCCGGGCTGGCAGCGGGCCGCGAGCGCGCGGGCCGTCAGGGCCCTCGGCACCAGGCGCCCGCGCCGTCAGCGGAGCCCGGGGCCGTCATTGTGAGCCCGGGCCGCGAAAACCCTCGGCGCGGCCCGCGAGGCTGAGGGCCGCGTCCCGCGCTCCGGCCACCTTGCATTCAACGCACAACCTGGGGCGCATTCACCCGGCAAGTGCCGGGTTCAAGCGTCAGGTGCAAAGATGCTGGACGCTGCTCGCCCCGGCGGCGCGAATCCCGACGCCAGACGCAAGGATGCTGCCCGTTGCGCCGCCGGCCGCCCGACGGCCCGCCCGGTGTTGCGTTCAACGCACACGGTCTCCCCGTTGCGCCGCCGGCCGCCCGACGGCCCGCCCGGTGTTGCGTTCAACGCACACGGTCTCCCCGGGTGCGCCGCCGGGTCGGTTCCGGGCGCCCGGCGTCCCGATCGTGGCGTTCGGGCCCCGGGCCGCACGTGCGCAGCCCCGGGCCGCGGGTGCGCCGATTCAGCGGCCGCGGGTCAGGGTGAGGCTCGCCCGTTGGCGGCCGGGCCCGTCGCAACGAGCGGCCAGCGGATCCCTGCCGGGGCATTGGCCGGGCTGGCGGGCATGAAGGGCGAGGTCACGGGCAGGACCTTCTCCGTGTGGCAGCGCGCGCAGTAGACGGGCTGGTGGCAGTAGGCGCAGGCGGTGTTGCCCTGGTCCCGGATCACCTGGGCGTGGTTGGTCATCATCTCGTTGTGCTTCACGTTGACGGCGCCCGTCTTGTGGCAGTTCAGGCAGTAGTCCTTGGCGTGGCACATGCCACATGTCTGGCCGCCGGGATCGAGCGACGTGGCGACGCTCTTGTGATTGAAGACCCACAGCGAGTCGACGTGGGACTCGGGCGGCTCTCCCAGGGGAAGGCTGGCGACGGCCGTTCCGATCTGCGGGAAGGTATGGCACGTGTCGCACGTGGAGGGGATGACCTCCTTGGTGACCGCCCCGTTCTTGACCAGGAAGTGCCCGCCATCGTGGCAGCGGAAGCAGCCGGGGAAGTCCATGTGGCCCATGAAGTCCGGGTAGGAGGCGGAGGACACCTTCATCTCGGGCATCGCGGTGAGGCGGTACAGGATCTTGAACTGCCGGATCGCCTGGTCGATCTCGTTCGCCTTGGCCTGTGCGATGTTCGGGTAGTTCAGGGCGTAGAAGCCCGCAAGCTTGTCCGCCTCGGAGTCCGCGGCGGCGACGTCCGGGTAGCTCGCCCACAGGACCTGCATCCCCTCGCGCTTGATGTACGGCAGCTGCGCGTCGATGAGCCCCTGGGTCAGCTCCGCATCGAGCCCCTTGCGCGGGTTCGGGATCGGGTGGCCGACCCGGTTGTGGCACTGGATGCAGTCCATCTTCTTCTCGGTGTCGGTCGCCTTGAGCTTGTCGATGTCCGGCTGGACGTCCTGGGCGACGCCGATCTTGTCCTGGGCGATGAACTCTTCGACGGTCCCGTCCTTGCGCGTGACCTTGACGTAGTCGATCTTGCCGGCGTTCTGCTCCGGCGTGAGGAAGCGGACGTCCTGGATGACATGCCAGTGCACGCTGCGGTTGACGTCGAAGACGTCACCCGAGCTGGGCCGGATCATCAGCCCGACGAACTGGCGCGTGCTGGTCAGGTCTTCCGCGAAAGCCGTGCGCGTGTAGAGCGTGGAGGTCGCCAGGCGGTCCATCGAGTGGCATTTCAGGCACGTGTCCTGGACCGGAGGAAGATCGCTGTGGTCGGGGGGCGGAATGGGTTTGGGGTAGGTGCCGGTGAGCACCTGGAGCAGCTGCCGGGTCCCATTGAGCTTGGCCTTGATCCAGCCGGCGACGCCCGGTTCCACGTGGCACTCGCCGCAGGTGACGTCGCGATGGGGGCCGGATTCGTAGCCCATGAGCTCCGGTCCCATCTGGTGGCAGCGCCCGCAGAAGTCGGCGGTCTCCGTCCAGTGGACGAGGGACACGCTGGTCCAGATGCCCGCGAAGGAAAACGCGCCGACCACGAGGAGAAGCGCGAAGATCCCCCGACGAGTGCGCGGCAGGCGGATCCGGAAGCTCAGGACGCGCCCGCGCAGGCCCTTCGCGGGCGGCTCCTCGGGAGCGAGCGCCCCGTCGGCAGTGGCGGGGGCATCCCCCGGCGTGGCGTCGGTCGAGGCGGGATCGGCGGGAGCAGCCTCCCCAGAGGCCGGCACGGTCGGGTCCGGGATCCCCGTCTCCGCCGATGCCGCCACGGGGGTGGCGTCCACCGACTCGTCGGCGGGGCCGCGCGTTCCGGGCTCGCTCATGGGTGGACTCCGTCAGACGTCGGTAAGCCGCCGGACCAGGTCAGCTCTTGATGAGCTGCTGGACCAGCTGCTCCATGTCGGACGGCGTCAGCCGGCCGATCCGCACATCGCGGATCGTCCCGTCGCGTCCGATGAAGAAGTGGATGGGGATGCCAAAGGTCCGGTACAGGTCCGCGATCTTGCCCTGGGGGTCGGCGACCATCGGGAACGTGAAGCCGACGTGCCTGGCGTAGTCGGAGACGGCCGCCTGGTCCTCCTCGATGAAGACGCCGAGCACTGCCAGCCCCTGGGGCTGGTACTTCGAATAGGTCGCCTGGAGGTCCGTCGCCTCGGCCCGGCAGTCCGGGCACCAGCTGGCGCCGAACGTCAGCCAGGTGGGCTTCCCCTTCAGGGCCGCCATCGAGACTGCCGACCCGTCGATCGCGGTCGCGGAGAAGTCGGGCGGGACGTCGCCGGCGCGGGGCGCCGCCCCCGCGGGCGCGGTCCCGGCACGAACGTTCGAGTCGCCCGACGGCTGCTCCACGAACCAGGCTACCGCGATCACGAGGACCGCCACCACGCTCAGGACCAGGATCGTCCGCAGCCGGCTGGCGCCGAGGCCCTTTGGCCGCGACGCTGCGACCGGCACCGCATCCATGGTCATCTCCCGTCGTGTCGGCCGGGGATCAGCCCAGGCCGCCGTAGCTGTGCAGCCCGCCGAAGAAGTAGTTGCCGAAATAGGTGAGGAGCGTCGCGCCGAAGCCGACGAGCAGCAGGAGCGCCGCGTTGCGGCCGCGCCAGCCGCGCATGACGCGGGCGTGGAGGTAGGCGCCGTAGATGAACCAGGTCACGAGCGACGCGGTCTCCTTCGGGTCCCAGCCCCAGTAGCGGCCCCAGGCGACGTCCGCCCACAGGGCGCCGAGGACGATCGTGAGGGTCAGGAACGGGAAGCCGACGACGATGGCCCGGTAGCCGATCTCGTCGAGGATCTGCGGTCGGGGCAGGCCCCAGCGGCCGCTCTCGGGCTGGATCAGGTAGAGGAGGGCGGCGGAGAACGCGATCGTGAAGGAGCCGTAGGCGACGATGGCGGTGGCGACGTGGACCGACAGGAGGAGGTTGTTCTGGAGCGCGGGGACCAGCGGCTCGATCCCTGACCCGCCGGCGAACCAGACGGCGTACAGGAGCAGCGCGAGCGCGGCCGGGAGGGCGAGCAGGCCCAGCATCCGCTGGTGGTACTTGCGCTCGAACCAGTAGTAGGCGCCCAGGATGCCCCACGCGAACGCGATGGAGAACTCGTACATGTTCGAGAAGGGACCGTGCCCGGTGGCGATGGTCCGGAAGACGAGGCTCGCGCCGAGGAGGATGAAGCCGAGCCAGCCGAGGATCGTGGCGTAGTGCCCGATGGACGCGGTCCGGGGCCCGGAGACGAACCCGACACGGCCGGTGGACATGGGCACGCCAGCCGCGGCAAGCCGGGCGGCCTGCACGCCGGAGACGGCGTAGAAGACGTAGGCGATGAGCGCGAGAGCCGTGCTCAGGATTCCCGCCACGAGGGCGTATACCGCCAGCTTTTCCATGGGTCTGCGCTCCTAGCTCCGCGCCTGGGCCGTGATGGCCTGGCGGATTTCCGTGACGATCTTCGTGAACTCCTCGTCGAAGCCGGTGTCCCGGCGGCCGACCGCGGCGATGGAGAGCGAGCTCCCGCCATCGGGGCGCGCCACCAGGCGGCCCCAGACGCGCCGGTGCGAGACGTACAGCCGGACCGCGAAGCCGGCGATCAGCAGGAAGCACCCCAGCCAGACGAGCGGCGTCCCGGGGTCGCTGGCGACGCTGAGGCCGGTGTACTTGGTCTCGCGGTCGAAGGTGAAGCTGAGGCCCTCGATCGTCGTGGCGACGCCCTGGTCGATCGACTTCTGGACGATCGGGTCGCCCGAGTCGGCCTTGTAGAGCTCGATCGCCACCTGGCCCGGCTTGACGCTCGGGTCGTTCGGGCCGGTCGTGGCCACCACCCAGACCGCCATGTTCTGGTCGGGGAGGGTGAAGGAGCCGACCTTGTTGCCGCCGTTGTTCGACTCCCAGGCGAGGGGCACGCCTCCCGAGTAGAGGACCTTGCCGGATGCGTCCTTCGCGGTCACCACCGCGGCAGGCCCGAAGAACGCCTGGTAGAACGAGACGCCCTGGTAGCGGAGCGGCTCGTTCACCCGGACCATCTGGCGGGCGACCTCCTTGCCGTCCTGGGTGACGGTGATGTCGCTCGCGTAGTCCAGGGGCTGGCCCGTCGTGGGGCTGTAGACGTCCTTGAACGAGTTCAGGGTGACCGTGGCGCCCGCGACCTTCGGGATCGCGGAGGTCGCGCCCTCGGAGAGCATGAACTGCAAATCGCGGAAGCCGAACATGGAGCCGACCATGGCGCCCGCCAGGATCACCACGACGGCCGCGTGGGCGACCAGGCCGGACCAGAGCGCCCAACGGTTGCGGTCGAAGTAGAGATGGACGGTCCCGTCGTCCTCGGACAGCGCCCGGTAGTGGTGGCGCTTGAAGACAGCCTGCGTCGCCTGCAGCGTCTCGGCCGGCGAGCGGTGGAAGGTCATGGCCTCGTGCTGGGGCGCGTGCTCGAAGAACGCCGGCCCCACGTTCACCCGCGGCTTCATCACCGTCTGCCACACGCCCGGGATCCGGTGCACGGTGCAGGCAATCAGGGAGGCTGCGAGGAGGGCGCCGATCGCCCGGATCCAGATCGACGTGAAGATCGTGAAGACCTGCAGCCGGTCCAGGACGTCCGCCAGGGGGCCGATCACGGGTCGCGGGCGGATGCCGGCGAGCCACTGGGACCTGGTCTGTGGGTCGTCCATGACGCCTGCCGGCGCCTGGATGACGAGCGCCCCGACGAGCGTGAGCGCCGCGAAGAGGAGCATCAGGATGAGCGCGAGCTTCATCGAGATCAGGAAGTGCCAGAGCCGCTCCAGGACGGAGTCGACGCCGCCGGCGCGCTCACCGGTCTCGGCGGCTGGCACGGCGCCGCCCGCGAGCTGCTTGGTGTTCGAGTTCTGGGTCATCGAGCGCCTCCGTCAGCCGCCCAACGGCGCCGTGAGCGCCGCGAGACGCGCGAGCAGGTTGGTGGCCATCAGGAAGCCGAGCACCACGAGCAGCGTCCCGCTCACGAGCGAGACGGCGCGGTGGTGGCGTCCGACCCATCCGAGTCGACGAGCCACCCACGTCGCGCCCATCGCGACGGCAAGGAACGGCACGGCGAGGCCGGCCGCGTAGGCAAGGAGCAGGACGGTTCCCGAGGCGACGCTGGCCGTCGTCGAGGCCAGGCCGATGATCCCGCCGAGGATGGGGCCGATGCAGGGGCTCCACCCGGCCGCGAAGACGACGCCGAAGAGGAGCGAGCGTCCCAGGCCGGGCATCCCGAAGCCGGCTCCCGACCCCGGGCCGCCGAGGGCGACGGTGCCGCCGCCGATCGTGCCGCCGCCGACCGTGCCGCCGCCGAACGCGGCGCCGCCGAAGGCGGGCAACGGGCGCGTGTCGCGCCAGAGGGCCCGCAGGTTGATCACGCCGGCCACCTGGAGCCCGAACACGATCAGGACCGCCCCGCCCAGCATCCGGACGTACTGCATGCTGTCGGCCAGGACGTACCCGATGAGGCCGATCGAGGCCCAGAAGGCCACGAAGACGAAGGTGAAGCCCATCACGAAGGCCAGCCCGTGGAACAGGCTCGTGCGACGGTCGGACTCGCCGGTGGCTCCCACCATGTACCCGATGTAGGCGGGCACGAGCGGCAGGCAGCAGGGCGAGGCGAAGGAGACGACGCCGGCGAGGAACGCCACGGCGAGTCCCATTCCCAGCCCTGCGTCGAGAGTCATGGCTTCGGGCTCTGGGTCGGGGCCGGGGACGCTGCCGGGGATGCGGGAGCCCCGCTGGCCGCCGGGGACGCGGCGGGAGACGCTGCGGGGCTCGCCGCGGGGGCGCCGGAGGGGGCGGGGGAACCGGGGGCGAGACTGGCCAGGGCGACCAGGTGCGCCTTCACCGTCTTGGCGATGTCGCTGTCCGGGGCGAGGGCAACGACCTGGTTCCACTCGCTCTGGACGCCAGCCATGTCGGCGGGTGTCGAGTTGAGGTAGAGGAACCCGAGGTCGTAATGCGCCTCGACATTCTTGGGGTCGATCGACGCGGCCTGCTTCCAGGCCTTCTCGGCGGCGGCCGTGTCGCCCCGGTTGAAGGCGGTGGCCCCCAGGGCCAGGAAGCCGCGCACCTTGGCCGGCTCGAGGGCCGTGACCTTGGTGAACCAGTCGCCGGCCGTCTTGAAGTCGCCGATCTTGTAGTACTCGTCACCGAGTGCCATCAGCGAGTCGGCATCCTTCGGATTCGCCTGGATCTTCGCCATCAGGCCGCCGACCTTCGCCTGGTCCAGCACTGCTGCGCTTGCCGCGGCAGAGGGGGCTGGGCTCGCGTTCGGGTCGATCCCGGTGGCGCTCGCTCCGCCGCCGCCATTGAGGACGACGACGGCGACGATGCCGACGGCACCGACCGCGAGGGCGAGGTTGCGGAAGGCCTTCGAGGCGAGGAAGCCGGTGACCGACCCCTCGCGCGGCGCGGCGGCGGCTGCGGCGGACGCCGCGCGCTGTTCGGCCGTGCCCACCACCTCGCGATTGGCAGTTGGATCCACCTCAGCCAGCAGGGCGTCGATCTCGTCGTCGCTCACGATCCGCTTGCCGTTCTCGTCGACGCGTGGCGCCAGTGACGAGGCCGGTGCTGCCGCCGCGGTGGGGGGAACCGCGGCGGTAGCCGGCATGGGGGTATCCCGGTGGGCCGGAGGTGTCGCCGGCCCACCGGGAAGGACGGCCGGCCGTGCGCCCGCCCCGACGAGGGCGACGGCGCGGGCGAACGCGGCCGGGTCCGTGAGAAGTGCGTACGCCTCGTCCGCGCGGCCCGCCTCGGCTCGAGCCCAGGCGTTCAGGCTGCGCGGCGCGGCCGCGAGGTACGCGGACACCGTCTCGTGGGCGGTGACGACGTCCTCGGGCGTGGCGGACGAATCGAGCCCGAGACGCGCCAGGAGCTCGCGCTCCAGCTTCTCGGGGCTCGTGACCCTGGCAGTGGCGGTCGGCGCGCTCATCGCGCCGGCCCTGCCGGACGCGCCTCGGCGGCGCGCGCTCCTGGTCTGATCATTCGGGTTGCCCTCGTTTGTTGGCCCGGGTGCATACCCGGCCGTGACACCTGCCCTGAAGTGTCGCGACGAGCGGCCTCCGCTCCCATCCGCCGGGGGGCACAAATGCGCAGGCAGGCACGCGTTCGGGAGATACGGGCCCGCAGGCCGCGCTGTACCGATCGATAGAGGTGATCGGCCCCCGCCGGCCGGCGGAGCGGCCGCAGCCCCATGATCGAACCCGGAATCGGTTCGGGCGCGCACCGCGCGCGCACCGGGCGGCGTCGCACCCGGCATCGCTTAGGCGTGGAGGGGAGACCGCCCGGCCCGCCGCCCCAGCCCCCCGGCCGTCCCCTACGGGTAGCTCTCGTTCTCGTGGCGCATCCCGTGGCAGATCAAGGTGCAGCTGCCGCCCGTCGCGGTCTTCGTGAACCTGAGCACGCCGTTCAGCGGCTGGACGTTGGGGGCGAAGTTGACGAGCCCGGGGTTGGCCCGGTCGCCCTGGTTGTAGGCCTGGGCGACGCCGTGCGTCCGGAAGTGACACTCGGCGCACAGGGCGTTGCCGCCGCCCTGCCCGGCCGTGTCGATCGACGTGCCGCCTGGCCCTTCGCCGGCGATCCCGGAGACGTGCAGGTCGTGCTCCCGGAAGGCGGTGTTCGTGGCGGAGCCGTTGCGGAAGGGGGCCTCCGCGTGGCAGACGTAGCAGAGGGCGAAGTCGGCCGCGGCGTACCCCTCCGTGGGCGACTTGAGCAGGCGGTCGCGATAGTTCTGCAGGAGGATCCCGCGGAACTGGCTCGTGTGCGGCGCGAGATCGGAGTCGGCAGGGGGCGGCGTCGTGGCGTTGTACGTGCGCGGGTCTCCGTGGCAGTTGACGCACCGGACCGTGCTCCCGGTCGTGAAGTTCCACTGCTTGAACGGCGACGTGCCGCCAAGGCTGTTCGCCATCGCCGTCGTGATGTTCTTGCCGGGCGCCTCGATCGGGTGGTACGACGCCGTGCCGGGGTCGAGCTCGATCCCCTTGTCCACGGCGTCCTGCGACGGATGCAGCGGGTCGTTCGCCGGCAGCGTCGTGAACCCCGAGTGGCACTTGAGGCAGACCTGGTACTCCCGCGTCGGCTGGAGTCCCACCGTGCCGTCGAGGAACGTATAGGTCGGTGCGGCGCCGGCGGTGCCGTTTGCGACGGAGACGCCCGACACGGCGGCCTGCCGGCCGGACGTGGACCAGCCGTCGCTGAGCTGCGTCGGGGGCGCGGCCGTCGCGTTGTGCGAGTTGTGGCAGTCGGCGCACTGGCTGTGGCGGTTGGAGACGCCCCCGAACTCGTCGTCCCCCGCCAGCGAGTGCGTGTTCGGGACGACGGGCGTCGTGACCGCGTCGTGCCCGTAGTAGCTGCGGGTCGTGGCGTCGGTCGCCGGCACGCTGGCGTCCGTGTACTGGGCCTTCGTGTTCTGGGTGGAGCCCGTGCCGTCATGGCAGGTGAAGCACATCGTCGACTGGGGAGCCGACTCGGACAGGAGGGCCAAGCCCTCGGCGACGTGCGCCCTGTGGCACGCGGCGCAGGTGTCCGACCCGATCGTCGTGTCCGGCGTGTGGGGTGTCGTGAACGGGGCGCCGAGCGGCGCCTGGGCGCCGGGTCCGGCCGGCGTCGCGATCGCGAGCCGGTAGCGCGGCGTCGCATTCGTCCCCGACCAGGCCGCGGCAGCGACGTCCGGCGTCACCAGCGGGAAGTCGACCTCGCTCACCGGCGCCGGCTTGGCGTCGACGGGCGGACCCACCGGGATCCCGTCGTGCTGGCCGGGCGAGAGCGGATAGGCGATCGCGGCGCCGGCGCGCAGCGTTGCGAGCACGGAGCTGTCGATGGCGTGCCCGGCGTCCGTCAGGCGGAGCTGGAACGCGTCCTCGGGCCCGATGTCGCGCGAGACGCGGATCGTGAACTCGATCTCGGTGTAGGCGTCGCCCGGGAGGCTGACGCGCGCCGCGCTCCCCTCGTCCATGAGGCGATGGCCCGCGACCGGCCGCTGCGAGGGCCAGTCGGTGTCGTGCACCTGGAGGGCGTCAACTGGGATCGGCTCCTGGGCTGGTCCCGGCAGCGTGCCCCGACCTCTCCCGGCCGACCGCCATTCGGCGTCCTGGTAGAACGGGACACCCCGGTCGGCTTCACCGACCGGCACGTCGACGAACTGGTCGCTGCCCCGGGCCGCGAACTGGAGGCGCGGCGCGAACCCCAAGGCAACGAGGTCGGCGTTGCGAACCTGGAAGCGGACGCGGACGGCGTCGAAGCGAGCCAGGCCGTCCAGGTCCGCGTCGGGAGCGAGGTACGTGGGCACGTGGGTCGCCGGCGCGACTCGCGCCAGGACGGTGTGCTCGACCACCAGGCTGGGCGCGACGAGGACGGTGCTCGTCGCCGCGGCGGCGGTTCCGCCCTCGTGGTCGAGACGGGCGTCGAAGGTCGCGTCGAAGGCGCGGTCTCCGGTCGGCGAGAATGCCGGGGCGCGGACGACGAGTGTCGCCGAGGCGCTGCCGCCGGCGTCCAGCCGCCCGACGGTCCACTCGACCGTTCCGCTGACCGGATCGACGATGCCGCCGCCGACGTCGACGACCGACCAGCCCGGCGGGATGGTGGCCACGAGCCGGGCGCCCGTCACGGCGTCGTCGACACCCGCGCTGAGCGTCAGCGTGAGCTCGGCGCCCGGACCGACACGGTGTCGGCCCTCCGCCGGTGCGCTGGTCGTGATGGCGACGGTCGCCCGGACGGGAGTCGAGATGGGTGACGCCGTCGGAACCGGCGTGGGCGCGGGCGTCGGATCGGGACCAGGAGCCGGGGTGGGCGTCGGATCAGGGGTCGCACCCGGCCCGGGATCGGGCGTCGGCGCGGGCGTCGGATCGGGAGCCGGGGTGGGCGTCGGATCGGGCGTCGGCGCGGGCGTCGGATCGGGAGCCGGGGTGGGCGTCGGATCGGGCGTCGGATCGGAAGCCGGGGGGGCGGTCTCGGCGGCCGGTGACGGGGTCGGGTCGATGGCGCCGACGGGCGGGACGGCAGGCGTGAAGGCAAGGGCAGCTGCGGCTACCACGAGGAATGCCCCGAACAGCGGGCCTGCGCGGTGCTGGATCGATTGTCGGTGCTGCATGGCGTTCGGGCTGGTCCTCCGGTACCCGGCGGCGCTCGTCGCGGCCGCGGGGCCTTGGGAGGTCCTGGCGGGCCGGCGTGACGCCGGCCCGCGGAGGACCAGTGGTAGGAAGCTAGATCAGGGAAGGACCGGGGCCGGCGTGGGGCCGACCTGCGTCCCGGCGGTGATCGTCCCCGTCGGATCGTGGCAAGCCTGGCAGGTGCCACGGTTGTCGATCTTCAGGAGGCGGCTGTCGCCGACGGGAGCGACCGCGCCACCCGGGTAGGGCATGGTCGCCGAGGAGGTGCCCGGCATCTGCGCGTTGGAACCGTGTGCCACGTGGCACGTGATGCAGTTCCGGGACGTCGCGGTGGAGGTGTGCCGGTACTTGTAGATCGCGTCGGTCGTCTGCACGTCCCAGCCCGCGCTGAGGTAGCGCGAGTGGCACGTGAGGCACCACGTCGAGATCTGGGTGGTGAAGCTCGCGGACAGGCCGTTCGGCGCGTCGTTGGACGTGCCGCTCGTCCCGTTCCACGGGACCTTCCGGCGGAAGTAGTCGCCGGCGGTGGCCGGCAGGGCGAGAGCGGTGACCTGGCTCGCGAGGAGCGTGCCGGCGCCGCCGTTCGTCTGGATGACGGTGTAGTTGCGCGCGCCACCGGCGGGCGGGAGCGCCGCGTCGGTGACCGTGGCCGCCGTGCCGGCTGCCACGAAGGCATCCGTGCCCGACACCGCCGGGTCCGGGATCGGGTTCAGGATGCGGTACTGGCCGTTCCCGTGGGGGTTGTGGCAAGAGGTGCAATCCATGTTCACGCTCGGGCCCGCGAAGGCGGTGGTGCTGTCCGGACCGTTGCCCCAGGCGACGCCGGTCCCGATCGAGACCTTGCCGGCGACCAGGGGCAGGTGGGCGGACGTCACCGGCTGCGCGGCTCCGACGGGAACCTTGGCGTTCTGGCGGACGTCGGCACCGCTCTGGTACGCGACCCGGACGGCGGCGCCGGACCCGATGCGGGCCTGGACGAACCCGCCGCTGCGGAGGGCGCCAAGAGCAACGCCGCGGCCGTCGCCGTTGGCGCCGGTCGGGGTGTACTGCTGGCCCGTCTCGACGTCCGTCGTCGCGCCGACGCCAGTCGCGCCGTGGCAGGTCAGGCAGAGAGCCGGACCTGCTTGCTGGTTGAGGAGGAATTCGCCTTGCGCGGTGTGGGCCCGGTGACAACCGGCGCAGCTGTCTGCGTTCAGACCGCCGATGCCGGAGTTCGTCGATGCGATGTGGGGTCCACCATCCGCCAGGGCCGGGATCGCGGCAAGGAACAGCCAGAGCGCGGCTCCTGCAAGCAGGAGTGTCCATCGCCTCACTGTCCTCACCTCCTTTCTGACTCTGCGGGTGCTTCGATCAAATGGGCCGCCACGATCGGCGGCGAGTGTCGGACCGGGCGTCACCTCCCTCTGCTGGCTGCCAGGAGCCTCAGTAGCTCCAGATCTGCACGCGGTCGTTGAACGTGTCTGCCACGTACACCCGGCCGCGCGTGTCGACCGCAACGCTGTTGGGGTACTGGAACATGCCGTCGGCGACGCCCTGGCCGCCCATGAAGCCGAGGTAGTCGAGGCGCCTGCTGTCCGCCGTCGGCGCCCGGTAGACGAAGACGCCCTGGCCCGTCGCGTCCGCGACGAACACGCGCCCGTTGCCGTCCACGCTCAGGCCGCGCGGCAGCCCGAGGTTGCCCTGGCCCGTGCCGCGTCCGACCTGGGCGCGGACCGCCCCGGTCGCGTCGAAGACGAGCAGGCGCCCGTTGTTGCTGTCCGTGACGAAGACGTCACCGGCCGCATCGACGTTGATCCCGTTCGGGAAGTTGAGCCGCTCGTTCTCGGCCAGCGTGCGCACCACCTTGGCGGTCCGGTCGATCACCAGGATCTTCTGGTACGGGCCCGAGAGGTCGGTCACGTAGAGGAGACCGTCCTTGTCGAATGCCAGGCCGAGCGGCTGCCACCCTGGCCGCGGAACGGCGAGCGTGAATTCGCGCTGGTACGCGCCCTCGCGGTCGTAGACGTAGATCGCGCCGGTCATGCGGTCGGAGACGTACGCTTCGCCGGTCAGGGGATCGACCGCGACGTACACGGGTGCGTGGCTCGGGCCGGTCGTCTCGGGCGGCGTCATCGTCCCGATCTTGGTGCCGCCCCCGTCGAAGACGATCCCGCTCATGTCTCCGGACGACTGGACGACGTAGATGCGGTCACCCGACGGGGTCACGGCCACGCCGGATGGGCGGTTCGCGCCGTAGATGCTGGTCGAGTAGGTCGGCATCTGGGCCACCGGGATCACCGGGATCGGCGGGGTGATCGGCTGGCGGAAGATCAGGTACCAGATGGCGATCGTCGCCAGCATCCCGAGCAGGCCGATCAGCAGGAAGAGCACGATCGCCTTGCGCCGCCGCCGTCGCGGCTCTTCCTCCTGGGGCTGGCCGTCGACGGCTTCGGGCGGCAGGGGCAGGCCTTCCGCGGTCATCTCCGCGGTCATCAGTTGTTCCCTCCGCCCGGCGCGCCGGGCGTCGGCAGGGCCGGCAGGGGCGACGCGCCGTCGGGCGTGCCAAGGCGGCCCATGGCCAGCCTGGCGGCCGCGTTCGAGGGATCCTTCGCGAGGGCCTTGCCGTACCAGCCGGCGGCCGTGGCGAGGTCGCCCTTCGACTCGTAGAGCAGGCCCAGGCCCACCTCGGCGTCGACGGCTGCGTCCGTCTGCGCGATCGCTTGCAGGCGCGGCTCGGCGAGCTCCGGCTTCCCCGCGGCGAGCTGCGCCATGGCCCCGGCCCACTCGGCAAGGTTCGTCTTGCCGGCCTTCGTGAACGCCTCGGCGAGCGCCGTATATGGCTCGCTCCAGCCGATCGGGACGAAGGCGGCGGCCGAGCGAAGGACCGTCTCGGCCTTGTCGATCTGTCCGGTCGCCACGTAGGCCGTCCCGATGAGGTACAGCGCGTCGGCGTCCGAGCGCTTGATCGCGAGCGCCTTCTCCAGGAAGGGGATCGCGTCGGCGGCCCGAGCCTGCTTCAGGGCGATCGAGCCCAGGCCGTAGTAGGCGGCTTCGAGCATCGGGTCCGCGTTGGCCATCTCGCCGACCTTGGCGATGTCGACGACGCGCTGGTAGTCCTTGGCGGCGGCGTCGTACTGCTCGAGGCCCATGTACGCACCGGCCCGCCCGAATGTCGCCAGCTCCTCGTTCTTGCCGGCCTCGAGGATCAGGTTGTACTGGACCAGCGCGTCCCCGAAGCGGCCCTTCGCGATGTACGTGTCGGCGAGCGTGCCACGAGTCGCGATGTCGTCCGGCTTGTCGCGGACGGCCTGCTCCAGCGAGGAGATGCGGCGGTCGACGATCGGCGTCGCCGCGGGACGCCATCGATCGAGGAAGTAGAACCCGACGAACAGGATGGTGCCGGCGGCGAGGATCAGGGCAAGGCGCTTGATCCAGCGGCTCAGCTGGCGGTCATCCATCTTGGCGAAAGACGTGACCCGGAACATCTGTGACACCTTCATAACGACATGGGCACGCCCTTCGGCACACCCCACCGCCCTGAATGGTCGTTCGCGCGCCCTCGCGTTCCTATCCGCCGGGGGGTAGAAGATGGATACAGCCGGGTCCCCGTGCAGGCGTCCGCGGCCTGTATCGGCCGGACGAGGTGGCCGGACGCACCGGCGCCCGCCCCGGCAGCAGGCGGAGGCGCGACGGCGTGATCCGGGCCGTGCCGGCGCGACGGGACGGATCGTCCGGACCGCGCCGGGGCGTCAGTCCTTCGGGCGCGGCGTGGAAAAGCTGGCCGGGACCTCCAGCTCCAGGCGCCCGCCGGTCTCGCGCACGCCGAACCGGTCGAGCGGGCGCGGGGGCGGGCCCGAGATCACGCTGCCGTCGAGGGCGAAGAAGCCTTCGTGGCACAGGCAGGCGAAGCGGGCCTGGTCCGTCCACTCGTAGGCGCACTGGACGTGCGTGCATCGCGGGTCGAAGGCAACCAGGTCCCCCGAGGCGCGCTTGACGAGCCACGCGGACCCTGCGACCGGAGAGCCGGAGACGGTCCCGGCAAAGCGCACGGGGACGGGCTGGTCCGTCGCGAGGGTGGTCGGATCCACGTCCGCGGGCACCCAGCCGGTCGGGGCGGCCGTCGCGACCGAGCCGGCGCCGCAGCCGTCGAGGAGCACCATGCCGGCGACGGAGGATCCGATGACTGCCAGCGCCCGGCGGCGGCCGATCGGCGTCGAGAAGGCCAGACGGGGATCTTGCGGGTGGGCACGCGGCTCCGGCGAGGCGGGACGGGGCGCAGCGCGGTCGGCCACGGAGAGATCGTCGGCCATGGAGAGATCGTACGCCGCCGACGCCTGGTGCCGCGCCGCAGGCCGGCCGATGGTGCACCCGGGCCGGCCCGCCCGATCGGCCGGGCCCCGTCACCGGGCCCGCGGAGCCGTGCTCAGCCTGTGACGGGGGAGATCGCCAGGCGCTCGCCGAGGCAGGCGCCGACGATTCGATCGATGAGCGACTCCGGGTCCGGCGAGATCTCCTCGCGCCGGATCGACCAGGCGCGCGAGGTGCTGATGCTCACATCCACGATCGCCCGGCAGCGAGACGAGCGGAGCAGGTCGACCAGGCCGACCGGGCCACCTTCCTCGAGGATCACCACGTCGGCGTCGTAGGCGAGGGCCCGCTCCATGGCCTGCGGATCGCCCATCTCCACGCACGCCACGGAAAGGTCGGGCACGGACGCCATGAGGGCGCCGAGCCCCTCCCCGAGGAGCGGGTGGTCGTAGAGGACGAGAACCCTGACCGGGTCCGACATGGGCGCCGGGCTCCTGCGACGTCTGGGCGAGCCATGCTTGCCTCGCTGGGCGCCGATGCTACGGAGCGGCGCGCCAGGTCACCATCCGCCCGACGGCACAATTACCATGCCATCTGGTCTATCGAACGGCACCGAACGGCCCCCCTCTACCCTGCCGCATCGGCTGCTTCCCGCCGACCGCTCAGGGCGTCTCGGGATCGCCGGGCCGTGGAACGCCCAGGCCCTGGGCCACCGTGTACGCCGCCGCCTGGGTGCGGTTCGAGAGGTGCAGCTTCTCCAGGGAGTTGTGGACGTGGTTCTTCACGGTGCCTTCGGTGATCACCAGCTGCCCGGCGATCTCCTTGTTGGAGAGGCCGGCCGCGACGAGCTGGAGGATCTCCGTCTCGCGCCGGGTCAATGCCGTCTCCCCTTCGGCCGGCGCCGCCTGCGTGCGCGGGCGGGGCGGGCCTTCGCGGAGGGCGTCCAGGAGCTTGTGGGCGATCCCCGGCGCAATCGGCGCCTCGCCGCGCATCACGCCGCGCAGGTCCTCGAAGAGGATCTCCGGGCGGATGTTCTTGAGAAGGTAGCCGTTGGCCCCGGCGCGGATGGCGTCGAACAGGTCGTCGTCGTCCTCCGAGACCGTGAGCATCACGACCTTCGTGGGGTAGCCGGCGCCGCGGATGGCGCGGACGCCGTCGACGCCGCTCGAGCCCGGCATGTTCACGTCCATCACCACGATGTCCGGCGAGGCGTCACGCACGCGATCCAGCGCGTCGAGCCCGTTGTCCGCCTCGCCGACGACCGTCATGTCGAGCTGGGCGTTGACGAGGCCGGCGAGCGCCTTGCGAAAGAGCGGCTGGTCGTCAACCAGGAGCACGCGGAGCGCCGGGGGCGTGTGCGGCACGCATCTCCTCCTGCTGGAGCTGGACCTCCACGCGGGTCCCCATGCCCGGCGCGGTCTTCACCGCGAGGGTACCGCCGATCTGCTCCACCCGCTCGCGCATCGACGCAAGGCCGAACCCGTGGTCGAGGGCTTCCTCGATGCCTCCCGGGTCGAAGCCGACGCCGTCGTCCGTGACGGCCAGGGTCACCACGCCGTCGTCCTCGTTGAGGCTGACCGCGGCGTGGCGCGCCCCGGCGTGCTTGCGGACGTTGGTCAGCGCCTCCTGCACCACGCGAAGCAGCTGGACCTCGCTCCGCGGGGTCAGCGCCCGGCGCGCCGCGGCGTCGCAGCGGAGAGACGTCTTGATGCCGGTCTGGCGGGAGTACTTGCGGAGGTACTCGCCCAGGGCGCCCTCGAGGCCTTCGGCGGAGGTGATCGACTCGCGGAGTCCCAGGATCGCCTCCCGGACGTCCCGGTAGGCCTCGTCCGCGATCTCGGCCAGCTCGCCGATCTCGGTCGCCACGCCGTTGCCGGGCACGTCCCGGACCTCCGGCTCGAGGCTCCGCAGGCGGAGGTGGATCACTCCGAGGACCTGGGCGATGCTGTCGTGGAGCTCGCGGGCGATCCTGTCGCGCTCGGCGACGATGGTGTACTGCTGCTCGGCCTCGCGCAGGCGGGCCGTCCCGACCGCGATTGCCGCCATGTCCGCGAGGGCGCCGAGCAGCTCACGATCGCGGTCCGTGAAGGGCACGCCGTTGGTGCGCATGACGCACAGCTCACCGAGGAAGCCGTCGGCATCCCGCAGCGGCCGCTCCAGGACCTCCGCTCTCGCTCCATCGTGCTGGATCGGGCATGCCGCGTTGTGGTGCGCCTCTCCCTTTGCGTCGGCGGGGTGGGCGAGGAGGCAGGTCCGCCCGTCGTCCGCCACGGCGAGCCGGTTCGCCCAGTCGTAGCTGTGCCCGTCGGCCCGCGGATCGGCGAGGCAGGCGACGGCCCGCTCCGCGGCGAGGAGCTCGCGGGCGTACTTCGTGATGAGATCGAGGAGGTCGCGCAGCTCCGCCCGCCCCGTCAGCTTGAGGGCGACCTCGTACAGTGCGGAGCGTTCGTGCTCCTCGCGGCGCAGGTCGGCGAGCGAGGTGGCCAGGCCGGCGGCGATCCCGATCTTCTCGCCGAGGTCGGCCAGCGCGGCCGTCGAGATCCGCGGTTCGCCGCACGGGTGGAGCAGGAGGCGCATCGCGCCGACCGTCGCCCCGGGGCTGCGCATGGGCACGTCGATGGTGGTCGCGTCGACGCCGGCAAAGTCGTTCCGCGTGACGTCCCGCGGGGCCGCCGGCGCGTCGTCGAGGATCGCCTCGACCCACTGCATCCCCGAGCCGAGCCCCTCCGGGCGGCGAACGACGAGGGTCTGCCTGCCGGGCCCGTCGACGCGGATGAGGCCGGCGAGAGCGCCGGTGTGCTCGAGGACCCGATCGAGGCTGGCCTGGAGCGTCGCCTCCAGGTCCTCGCCCGCCTGGAGCGCCGATGCCACGGCGTGCGTGGCGGCGAGGTCCTGGTTCGACTCGACGAGGCGGCGCTGGGCCCGGTCCAGGATGGCGAAGAGGCCCAGGCTGAAGATGACCGCCCCGCCGCTCATGACGAGCCCGGCGAAGACGTGGGCAGAATTGGCGGGCACCGACGGCTCGACCATCCGCCAGCGAACGACCTCGAAGGCCCAGATGAAGGCGATCGGAAGGAGGACGCCGACCCACTTCGCTCGGGTGAGCAGGCGGACGTCGTGCTCGGCATTCACGCGCCAACCATACCCCGCGCGCATGTATCGAACGGCAGGGCCAGTCGGCCCCATGCGTATGTGCGCATCGGTCTATCTGCGCATGGGTGGGCCAGAATGGTGCTCCTGCTGCCCGCCCGGGCCCGTTGCGGCGGCCCGTCCCGGACACCTCGCGCCGGTGCGTTGGGCACGTTGCGGCGGCTCGGG
Organism: uncultured Chloroflexia bacterium; assembly: GCA_963776285.1. Lineage (GTDB taxonomy): Bacteria > Chloroflexota > Limnocylindria > Limnocylindrales > CSP1-4 > CTSoil-043. The sequence continues at coordinate 68,428 of CAVZLW010000007.1, read as the reverse complement.
GCATCCTCCGGCGGCCCGGGATCCGCGGCCCGTCCCGGGCACTCGGCCGGGCCCGCCGGTCAGCGCTCGACCGGGAGATCCAGCCGGTTGCCCCACTCCGACCAACCGCCGTCGTACACGGCGACGTCCTCGTGGCCCATGAGGGCGAGGACGAAGGCGAGCTTGGCGGCCCCTACGCCGGCCCCGTCGTAGCACACGATCCGGCGATCCCGCCTGACGCCGGCCCGCGCCATCATCTCGCGGAGGCTGTCGCCGGGGAGGAACCGACCCGTGCGGGGCTCTGTCGTCCCGGCCACGGCCAGGTTGACCGCGCCAGGGATGTGGCCCAGTCGCCGGCCGCCCCCGGCGAAGCCCTGGTACTCGGCCGACGTGCGGGCGTCGAGGAAGAGGGCGTCGGGAGACCCCACGAGCGACCTCACGTCACTCGCCATGAGGCGCAGCCGGAGCTGGGCCCGCGGCGTGAACCCGCCCCGCGGGGGCTCCGGCACGGCATGCGAGACCGGGCGGCCCGACTCGGTCCAGGCGGCGAACCCGCCATCGAGGATCCGCACGGAGTCGAGCCCGTAGACGCGCAGGCTCCACCACGCCCGGGCGGCGTACAGGCTCGCCGTGTCGTCGTAGACGACGACGGTCGTCCCGTTGCCGATCCCGGCGCCGACGAGAGCTTCGGCCACCTGGTCTGGGGGCGCCAGGTGCAGGGAGCCGTCCGGTGCCTCGTGATCGGTCAGCGCCTCGCGCCAGTCCATGTGGGTGGCGCCCGGGACGTGCCCCTCCGCGAACACGACGCGCCCGGCGCCGTCCGGGCGCCAGCGCACGTCCAGGACGCGCACTTCCGGGCGGCCGAGGTTCTCGGCCAGCCAGTCGGGAGACGCGAGGAGCTCGGGTCGCGCGTGGGCGCCGGACATCGCTCCCTATCATACGGACCAGATGAGCGAGCCCGGGCCTCCGTTCGGCGATCCGCGCCCTCCCGACGACCCGACCGACCGCGAGAGGGTCGCCTCGTTGCGCTCCGCCCTCCCGGCAACCCGGGCAGGCATCTACCTGGACACCGGCACCGCCGGGCCGATCCCGGCAGAGGCGGCCGCAGCGATGGCAGAGGTCGCCGAGCGGGAGCTCGCGCTCGGGCGGGCTGCGCCTGAATCGCACGACGAGCTCGTCGCCCGGATGGACGAGGCCCGCGCGGTCGTCGCGGCGATCCTGGGGACGGACCTTGACCTCGTGGCCCTGACCCACTCCACCACCGAAGGGGTCAACCTGGCCCTCGGGACGATCGCGTGGCGGTCCGGCGACCGGGTCGTGACGACGTCGCTGGAGCACCCTGGCGTGACGGCCCCCCTGGCGCTGCTTCGCGATCGACTCGGCGTCGAGGTCGTGGAGGCGGAGATCGGCGACGGCGCCGACGACGAGCGCACGCTCGCCGCATTGCACGTGGCGACCCAGGCTGGCCCGACCCGCGCGGTCGTCGCGTCACACATCGCGTGGTCGACGGGAGCCGTGCTGCCGGCCCGGGCGATGGCGGATCTCGCCCGGGAGGTTGGCGCCGTCAGCGTGCTCGACGGAGCGCAGGCGGCGGGCGCGATCCCCCTCTCCGTCGACGAGATCGGCGCCGACTACTACGCCGTCAGCGGCCAGAAATGGCTGCTTGGCCCCGAGGGGACCGGGGCGCTGGCGGTCGGGCGGCGGATCGTCGGCCAGGTCCTGCCGGCCGTCGGCGGGTACCTCGCCGCGACGACCCCGTATGCCGTCGGGCGCGACGCGCTCTGGCCGGACGCACGACGCTTCGAGACCGCGGGGATCCACGTGCCGTCGATCGTCGGCCTGGCGCGGAGCGCCGGCTGGCTGAGCATGTTCGTCGGTCTGCCCTGGGCTCACGAGCGAGCCCTGCGGCTCGCCGCGACGGCGGCCGACCGCCTCGCGAGAACGCCCGGCGTGACCCTGCTGACGCCGCCTCGGCGGATGGCCAGCATTGTCTCGTTCCGCGTCGCAGGCTGGACCGGGGAGGAGGTCTCGGCTGCCCTTGCGCGGCGGGTCCACGCGATCGTGCGCTCCGTACCGCGACTCGACGCGGTCCGCCTCAGCATCGGCTTCTTCAGCACGGAGGACGAGCTTCGACGGGTTCTCGACGGAGTCGAGGAGATCGCGGGGCATACGCCGGCGACGCTGGCGGCCCGGCCGGCGATCGAGTTCCTGGAGCTCCCCCGCGCGTGAGAGACCACCGGCAGGAGTCGGCGCCCGAGGACCGCGAGCCCGCCAACGTTCCCCGGGGGGTCCGCCAGCGCGGCTGGGCCGAGGTCCGCTGGCGGCAGCTTCGCCGCGCTCCGACGCCGGTCGTCCGGGCAGTCGTCAGCAGCGTCGCGGTCGCCGCCGTGCTCGGGACCCTGTTCCTGGCATACGACCTGGCCCTCGACGGCGGGGCCACCCTCCCGGGCGGCGATCTCCGCGTCCTCGCCGGTTTCCTGTTCGTCGCCGCGGTCGCTATCGTCGGATCGTGGCTGACCTATCTCGTGGTCCCGCAGCCCGGCCGGCCCGGCGTTCGCAGCAAGTGGAGTGCCGCGCTGGGACTGTTCGCTGCTCTCCCGATCGCGTACCTGGCCCTCGTCGTCCTGTTCCAGATCGTGAAGCCACTGCTGGTCGGTTCGGGAGGCTGAGCGGCCGTGTCGTCGCGCGGACCCGGTGCGCGGACGCGCCACTGGCTTCGCGCCGGGGTCTGGCCGAGTGCCCCCGGGGTGGAGTACGCTCCCGCGGTCATCATCTTGCCGAGAGCGGATTGCGCTCCGGCGGTCGCTCGCTGGAATATATGACCGTGGCCGCGGATCCGGATCCGTATTACGCGCTCCCCAGCCTCTTCGGTGCGCCCGCGTATGCGCGGGCTCCGAAGGCGGTGCCCGATAGCGAGCGCCCGTTCGATCCCGACGACCTCCCGATCGTCGCCGAGCAGACTGACGAGGAGCGTTCCCTGGCCGAGATGCTGATGGCATCCGGTTCGTTCAGAGCGGGAGGGGCGCTCGGACCGGTCGGCCCCCTCTACGGGACCGCGTCCTACGGCGCCAGCGCGGCTCACGGCGACGGCAACGGCAACGCCTCGAGCCGTGGCAACGGGTCCGGTTCCGGCGTCGGCAGCCGGCGCTTCAGTCTCCGCGCCCTGACGGATCGCGTCGGACCGCACCCGCGGTAGCGCGAAGCCGGCCCCGCGGGGCAGCCCATCCATCCGCCGCGGCAGGCCGCGTTGGTGGGGACGCAGTCCGGGGCAGGGAGCGTCAGCCGGGCGGAGCCTCCGGACAGTCCCAGGTGAAGCGTGCCCGCACCTCGTTCGGGTCCTGCGACGTGGCCTTGAGGTTGACCTGCAGGAGGAACAGGTCCAGGACACCGCTGCGGTCACCGGCGCCGCGCGGTGGGGCGTCGGCGGGCGTGACGAACGCGTCGTTGCCCACGGCAACGAGCGTCGACGTGTTGCCGTCGGTCAGGCTCATCGTCTTCCTAAGGAAGTCGATCGCGAGGCGGGACGGTGCGGTGAATCCGTCCAGCGGCGGCGTTCGCAGCGCACCGATCTTCCAGTGGCCGCTGGCCCACTCGCATTCGAGCGCGCCCCCCGTCGTGGGCAGGCCGGCTGGGAGGGTTGGCGCGAAAGAGAACGTCCCGGTCACCGTGACGGCCGGCGGCAGCGCCGGGCCGACGGTGAGCCCGACGGAGGCCCCCGCGATGGCGAAGAAGGCCGCCAGCGCCACGCGGTCCACCTCGAAGCCGCGGAAGAGAAGCACGATGGCGATGGTCAGGACGAACACGAACCCGACCCCGACCTCGAGGACGAACGGGATGAACCCCGCGTCCACCGGCAGGCTGTCGGCGAAGTGAACCGCCGCGCCCCAGGCGACACCGCCCACGAAGAGGACGGCGGCCCGGGCGACGGTGCGGCGAGAGACCAGCGGGGGCCGCGGCGCCGCCTCGAGGTCGTCGAGGCCCAGCGGGGCCGGGGGCGGCGGCGTCGGGCGGCGAAACATCCGGGCGATCGTCGCACACCCGGCGGGACCAGGACGCGGCAGGCTCCCCCGGTGGCAGAGGAGAGCTGTGCCGGGGACGCCGGAAACCGCGACCGCGCGCTCGCGGCGATGTACTCTCAACCCGGCAGCGGGCGCGCCGCCGTGGCTGCCCTCGATCGGGCTCGCTGGCACACGGTGGGGGAGTAGCTCAACGGTTAGAGCACCCGCCTTATACGCGGTTCGTTGGTGGTTCGAATCCACCCTCCCCTACCACGACAACGCGGCCCGCGGAACCCGACCCCTGGAGAGAGCCCGTGGTGTCCGATCCGCTCGTCATCCGGTACCTGTCGCGCTCCGACGTGGAGGCAGCGGGCGTCACGATGGACGCCGTCATCGGAGCGCTCGAAGTCGCGTTCCGGGAGAGGTGCGAGGGCCGGATCGAGATGCCGCCGAAGCCCGGCGTCCACCCCTCGATCGAGGGCGAGCGGGACAACTTCATCCACGCGATGCCGGCGTGGATCCCGGCCCTGGGCGCCGTCGGCGTCAAGTGGATCAGCGGCTACCCGGGCAACCAGGCGCGCGGCCTGCCGTACATCAGCGGCCTCATGATCCTCAACGACCCGCTGACCGGCATCCCCAGCTGCGTCATGGACGCGACGTGGGTGACCGCCGTGCGGACGGCGGGCGCCTCGGCCCTCTCGGCGCGCCGGCTCGCGCGCCCCGACTCGACGACGCTCGGGGTCCTGGGCTGTGGGGTGCAGGGGGCGGTCCACGTCGACGCCCTGCGCGTCGTCCTACCCGAGATCGCCCGCGTCCGGGCCTACGACCCCGATGCTGCACGGGCGTCGGCGTTCGCCACCGCAGTCCGTGAGCGACACGGGATCGAGGTCGAGATCGTGGATCGGCCCGAGCGCGCCGTCCGAGACGCGGCCGTCGTCGTGACCGCGGGCCCGATCCTGCGGGTCCCGCACGCGACGATCCAGGCGGGCTGGCTCGAGCCGGGCGCCTTCGCGTCGGCGGTCGACTTCGACAGCTACTGGGCGCCCGAGGCGCTCGCCGAGCTCGACCTGTTCACCACCGACGACCGGGATCAGCTGGCGCACTTCCGGGAGATCGGCTACTTCCAGCGGATCCCGGCGATCGACGCGGACCTCGGCGAGCTCGTCGCCGCGAGGCACCCGGGCCGCACGGCCGCAGGGCAGCGGACGATGGCCTGCAACCTTGGGCTGGCGCTCGACGACATCGCCGTCGGGCCGCTCGTCCTGCGCCAGGCGGAGGAGAAGGGGATCGGGTCGATCCTGCCGCTCTGAGGCATGGCTCCGTGGGGGCCGGGGTCCTGCCGGGCCGGGGTCCCGCCGGGCTCGCGGTTTCGCCAGGCTCGCGCATGCGCAGGGCAGCTCCCTTGCCCGTTGGCCGCGCGCTGGCCGGCACCCGGGAGGCTCCAGCGGGGCGTCGAGGCGGCACGACGCCGCCGCCCGCGGGGACGACGGCGTCGATGGGGATGAGGCGCGGACCGTTCCGGGCGGCCCGGTCGAAGGCTCCCGGCGCCTCAGCGCGCGGGGCGCGTCAGCCAGCCGGCGACCCAGCCGACGCGCGTCCCGACCACGACCCGGTACCAGGTCCTCCCGGCGGAATCCCTGGCCGAGCGGACGATGCCGATTCGCGTCCCCCGGCCGATGACGCCGTGGATGGCCGCCGACATGCGCGGGGCGCTGCGGAGGTTCAGCTTCGACGTGGCGACCAGCCGGTGGGCCACGATCCGCGGGTGCACGGCAGCCCGGGCCACGGCCGGCCTCGGCGGCGTGCCGGAGAGGCCCGTGCGGATGAACGTGGTGAACGGCGTGGTCAGGGCACGCAGCCCGGTGATGCGAACGCCGGTGACCAGGGTGCTGACCACGCGTCCATCCCCCAGGTAGATGCCGACGTGGGAACCGTTGCCCCACACCGCGATGTCGCCGCGACTTCCGTGCGGCGTGGTGAGATGACGGATGCGGGCCCAGCGAAGTAGCGCGGCGCCGCCGCGGTAGCGGCCGTCGCCGATGGCGCCGAGCGCGTGAGCCTGTCGAAACGCGTAGATCACGAGACCCGAACAATCGAAGGCACGCGGCCCCGTTGCCCCGTACACCCACGGGTCGCCCCGCTGTGCCACGGCGATCGCGACGACGCGATCGGCTGGCGACGCGGCCGCGGCGGGCACCGGAGGCTGGATCGACACGACGACGAAGGCGGCCAGGGTGGCCGCCGCGAGCGCCCGGAGGCGCGAGATGCCGAGCAACTGTGCTCCTCTCTGCCAGGACACCGCGGGGGCTCCGCGATGGCGATGGGCTGGTCGCCGCACGACAGTGAGGGGCGCCGCACACAGCGCGGCGGGGCGAGGGCTGGGAAGGCCGCAGGGGGCGCGGCACAGGCGTCGCTGGGGTGCGACGCGGGGCACCGACCGATTCGGACAGTGCCGGGCAGGACGGGCCTGCCGGGGCGACGGTTCTTCGGTTGTCGATCCCGTGCTGCCGCGAGGAACCTCGCGATCGCCCGCAAGGATAGTCGGGCTCGCCGAATCGTGCCACCCGCTCCTGCACCCGCCCGTGCGGCCCGCCCTGGAGCGGGCTCGGCGGCGCGGTCGCGGCGGCCTCAGGGAAGCGCGGCGACCAGCGCCTGCCCGCCTGGGCCCGGTCGCAGCTGGTACCCCCCGGTCGACGCGGGGACGACGAGGGTGTCGAGCGGTTCCAGGCGCTCGTCCCAGCCTTCCCCGGACAGGTGAAGCGCCTGCCCGATGGCGGTCACCACCTGCAGCGTCCGCCCGGCCGGATCCAGCCGAACCGGTGCGTCGACGAGGTCGAGCGTGAAGTAGGAGCAGGTCGCCAGCCGTCCGGGAGCTCCGCCGCGGCGTACCTCGGGCTGGCGCTCCGGAACGAGCGCGACGAGCGCCTGCGCGGTGTGGAGGGGACGCTCGCGGGTGGCCGGCCGACCCCAGTCATCAACGCGGTAGGTCAGGTCCGATGGCTGTTGCAGCTCATACAGGAGGAGGCCCGGTCCGACCGTGTGGAGCGTGCCGGCGTGCAGCAGGAACGTGTCGCCGGCTGCGACCTCCTGCCGCGTCAGCAGCTCGGTCACCGCCGCCCCGCGCCCGATCGCGACGCGGAGGTCCGCCTCCGCGACTCCCGGACGGGCGCCCGCCAGCAGCTCGGCCCCGGGTGCTGCCTCGATCACGTACCAGGCCTCGGTCTTGCCGACCGCGTCCGGTCCGGCCAGGGCCCGGGCGTCGTCGTCGTCGGGGTGGACCTGCACCGACAGCCACGCTGCCGGGTCCAGGAGCTTGGCGAGGAGCGGGAAGCGCGGGCCGTTGCGGGTCGCTGCCGCATCGCCGACGAGCCCCGACCCGAATGTGACCGCGAGGTCCTCGAGGGTTCGCCCGGCATGCGGGCCGGCGGCAACCCTGATCCACGGGCCGGCGACCCAGAGCTCCCCGATCGGGAGCGTGAGGGGGGCGTGAAGCCGGGTCCCGCCCCACACGCGCTCCTTGGCGATGGGGAGGACCCTCAGGGGATTCAGCACGCACCCGAGCCTACACTGCGAACCGCTTCGCGGCCGGACCGGAGCGCGACGGATCAGGGGCGCCGGGACGGGACGGGACGGGGCGCCAGGGACTCCGCGAGGACGTCGCGGACGATCGTCGTGAGCTGGTCCCACTCCACGAGGAATGCGTCGTGGCCCTTCGTGGAGCGCAGCTCGACATATCGCACGTGGCCGCCCTCGGCCGCCGCCGCCGCCGTCAGCGCCCTGACCTGGGCGGGGCCGTAGAGGATGTCGCCCTCGATGCCGAGGCCGGTCACCCGAACGCCGTGGTCGGCGAGCCGGGCGAGAGCGGGCCGCAGGCCGCCCCGGCCGGCCCCCGCGTCGTGGCGATCCATCGCCCCGACGAGGACCCGATACGTGTCGGGGTCGAAGCGCCCGACCAGCTTGCGCCCCTGGTAGGCAAGGTAGCTCGTCACGGAGGGCGTTCCGTCGGGCTCCGCGGCCCGCCCGAAACGGTGGTCGAAGTCGGCCTCGCTGCGGTAGGTCGTCATCGCCAGGCGCCGAGCGAGATCCAGGCCGTCGGGCCCGAGCCGCCGCACGAGCTCGAGCTGGATGCCGTTCCAGGCGATGGCAAGGGCTCCCGTCGCCGCGGGCGCCGCGATGGGAAGGACCGCGCCGACCGACTCGGGGCGCTCCAGCGCGACCTCCAGGGCCACCATCCCGCCGAGCGACCCGCCGGCGACGAGCGCGAGCCGCCGGATGCCGAGGGCGTCCAGCAACGCCCACTGGGCCCGCGCCTGGTCTCGCGTCGAGACCGCCGGAAAGGCCGCCCCGTACGGCTCTCCGGTCGCGGGATCCGGGCTGGCGGGACCGGTCGTCCCGTAGCAGCCACCCAGCAGGTTGGCGCAGATAACGCCGACCCGCGACGTGTCGAGCGCGCGGCCCTGGCCGATGAGCGGAGCCCACCAGTCGCCGGCCGCGTCCGCGCTGCCCGTGAGGGCGTGGACGACGAGGACCTGGGGCGCCTCGTCGGGCCCCGGCCCGTCGTGCCGGTAGGCCACGCGGAGCGCCGGGAGGACGGTGCCGTCGCCCAGTGGCGAACGGGCCGACCTCCCGGGTCACGACGGTGCCGAGGTCGAAGGCATCGGGCGGCGCCGGACCCGGACCGGCGCCGACGGTGGGGCGGGCGATGCCAGCCCGTGCCGGTTCGATGTGCGCCGCGCCACCCCCGGGGACGGGCCGGCCGTCCCTGCGGGGGCGCGCCGCGTGTTCGCTCACGCCCCGATGGCGACCGGGGCTCCGGACGTCGCCGCCGCGAGACCCTGGTCGAGGTCGGCGAGGATGTCGTCGATGTGCTCGATCCCGACCGAGAGCCGCACGAGGTCCTCGGTGACGCCGGAGCTCAGCTGATCCTCCGCCGCCAGCTGCTGATGGGTGGTCGTGGCCGGGTGGATGATGAGCGACTTCGCGTCACCGACGTTCGCCAGCAGGCTGAAGAGCTTGACGTTGTTGATGAGCGAGCGCCCGGCCTCGCGGCCGCCGCGGATGCCGAACGCGAGAACGCCGCCGAAGCCTCCCGCCAGGTAGCGCGCCGCGTTCGCGTGCGCCGGGTGCGATTCCAGGCCGGGATAGCTGACCCAGGTGATGCGCTCGTCGCGCTCCAGCCAGCGCGCCACGGCGAGCGCGTTCTGGGCGTGGCGCTCGATCCGCAGCGGCAGCGTCTCGAGGCCCTGCAGGAAGAGGAAGGCGTTGAAGGGGCTCAGCGCGGCGCCGGTGTCACGCAGGCCCTGCACCCGCAGCTTGATGATGAAGGCGAGGTTGCCGACCGCCTCCACGTAGCTGATGCCGTGGTAGCTGGGGTCGGGCTCGACGAAGTCCGGGAATCGGCCCGAGCCCTTCCAGTCGAACGTGCCCCCGTCCACGACGACCCCGCCGATCGAGGTCCCGTGGCCGCCGATCCACTTCGTGGCCGAATGGATGACGATGTCGGCGCCGTGATCGATCGGCCGGCACAGGAGCGGGGCGAACGTGTTGTCGATGACCAGCGGGATCCCGTGCGCGTGCGCGACGTCGGCGATCGCCGCGATGTCCGGGACGTCCAGGCGCGGGTTGCCGATCGTCTCCAGGTAGATGGCCTTCGTGTGGGCGTCGATGGCGGGCGCGAAGTTGGAGGGATCCGAGCCGTCCACGAAGCGGGTGGTGATTCCCAGCTTGGGCAGGGTCCACTGGAAGAGGTTGTAGGTCCCGCCGTAGAGGCTGGCGCTGCTGACGATGTTCTCGCCGGACTTCGCCAGGTTGAGGATCGTCGCCGTCTCGGCCGCCTGGCCGGAGGCAAAGGCGAGGGCCCCGACGCCGCCCTCGAGCGCGGCGACCCGCTTCTCGAAGACATCCGTCGTCGGATTCATGATCCGGGTGTAGATGTTCCCGAACTCCTGGAGCGCGAAGAGCCGGGCGGCGTGGTCGGCGTCGTCGAACACGTACGACGTCGTGGCGTAGATCGGAACCGCCCGGGCGTTCGTCGTGGGATCCGGGCTCTGCCCGGCGTGGACGGCAATGGTCTCGGTGCGGTGCTGCGGCTGGTCGGACATCGGTCGCCTCCTGGGCGTTCGTGGCTCGAGGGGCGGTCCCGTGGTCGGCGGCTGCGGCGTCGGCGCTCAGCGTCACCGTCGCGGCGTCGGCCTGTTTCGGCGGCCCTCGTCGCGCTTCCCGGAGAACGAAAGAGCCGCAGTCCCTGCTGGACTGCGGCCCCGGGACCCGGCCCTGGGTCCCGTGATCGACCGAGCAGGTCGATCAGGCGCCCAGGACCCCGTCCTCCACGCGGCGGGGCCGCCGGCGCATACACATCAACCAGGCGACGGTCGTGATCTGCATTGCGGGCGGAGTCTGCAGGAAAGGCCCAGAGAATGCAACAGGCTCCCGCATCCGTGGGCCCGCCCGGGACGCGCCCCGGACCTTGGGCTCAGGCGAGTGACGCCAGCACCTGGCGAAGGTGGGCCTGTCGGTCCGGCGTGAGGCCGCGCTGGGCGGGCAGCGCCGCGAGCCAGGCTGGCACGTCGTCGAGCGTCACAACAGAGCAGGCACCGCCCCGGCCGACCGTCAGCTGGTCGCCCAGGACCGCCACGTTGACGCGCACCACGAAGTCGCGCTCCTCCGCCTCGAGATGCCGGCGCAGCCGGTCCGCGTCGCGCGCAGCTCGCTGGAACGGGTTCTCGATGGGGCGCCACCGGTGATCCGACCAGCGCACCTCCCACAGGTCCCCCGTGCGGCGGACGGCGGCCGGCGGCGGCAGCGGCTCGAAGAAGGCGACACCGTGCGGGCCGACGACGACATCCGGGATCCTGTGCCCGTCGGGCAGGTGGACCCACGGGACGACGGTGCAGCCCGGCGGGAGCAACGCAGCCCGGCGACTCACCGGCGCGACGGCGCCCCGTGCATCGTGGACGTGCTGCACGGCGCTGATCAGCCGAGCGATGCCGAGGACGGCGAAGCACGCCGGAGCCGTCAGGGCGACCGCCCACACGAGGGCGCTGACGTACGGTCCGCCGCTGCGCGACTGGGCCACGACGAGGCGCGCCAGCATCGGCGTGGCGAACACCAGCCACGCCGATGCACCCGCGACCGCGAGCCAGGCGAAACCCGCGGCGGTGAGGCCGGCAACGGCCGCATTTCCCGAGCGAGGTCGACGGGCGCGGTTGGAGGGGCCAGCAGCGAGACGCACCGGTGGATCGTGGCGCCACGCCGGCTTCGGGTCGATGGCCACTTCGGCGACGGCCCATGGCCCAATCGGTGCATCTTCGCACCGCCCGGAGCGGATCGACTCGGCGCCCGCCGCGCCGGGCAGGCAGAGGGGCCCCGCTGGTCATGGCCCAGGATGACCCCCGTACCATTGAGCATCGCCTGCGCGAGCGCGATGCTCGGCCCGTTCCGGGGAAGCATGCGCCCCGGTCGGTTCGAGGCTTGTCCGCGTTGGAGGTCCTCAGGGCTCGCGTTGTTCGAACGGCGCTCGGTGTGGTGCCGTTCCTGCTCGCGGTCGCGCTCGTGGTCGCGGTTGCCGCCCCCGTGGCACGGGCGGCCGTCGTTCTCCAGTCGCCGGACGTGTCGCCGCGAAACGGGACACCCGCGGACACCATCACCTTCGCCGTCACCTACGTCGACAATCCGGGTGGCCAGGTGCGCATCGTCCGCGTTCGCGTCGGCTCTCGGACCCTGACCATGAACGGGAGCGGCGATCCCCTGGCCGGCATCCGCTACTCCGTGAGCACCACGCTCGCCGTCGGCACCTATGCGGTCGTGTTCCTGACGCTCGGGGCTTCGCCTTCGGGCCGGGAGCGTCACGATCGCGGCGGCCCCGACGCCGACGCCGGTGCCCACGCCGAAGCCGACGCCGGTGCCGACGCCGAAGCCCACGCCCGTCCCCGACGCCGAAGCCCCGACGCCGAAGCCGACCCCGGTGCCGACGCCGAAGCCGACCCCCGCCCCGACGCCCAGGCCCACCGCCGGCCCGACTCCGACGCCCAGGCCCACTGCCGCCCCGACCCCCACTGCCCCGCCGAAGCCCACCCCTGCGCCGACGCCGAGGGCCACGCCCCGCGGCAACCCGAAGCCAACCCCCCGCCCCGGCAATCCTGCCCCCGGCTCCGCGACCCCGGTGCCCGTCGGCCCGGGCGGCTCGACGCCGCAGCCTGCGGCCACGCTCGCCCCGGCCTCGGCGACGCCGCCGGGCGCGGCGGTCATCCCCGGCGGCCCCGGCAGCGGTGGTGGCGGCGCCGCCAACGGCGGGCCGGGCGGACCGGGTGCAGCCGGTCCCCGCGGCCCCGGCGACGACCCGACGGGCCCGGCGGCTGCCGGGCCGTTCGCCAAGGACTCGCTGGCCAACCTGGTGATCCTCGGGGCAACGATCTCGACCGTGGTCTCCGTGCTGGTCGCCTTCCTCATCCTCGGGCGTCGCCGGCGCCGCGAGGACGAGCCGGACGGGGAGCTTGTGCCCGCCCCGGTAGCAGCACCGGTGGTCGCCGCCGCGACGGCTGCCCCGCTGCCATTCGACGTCGATCCGGGCACGGGCGGGACGGACGTGGACCTCCCGCGCTGGCGTCGACCGTCGCTGATGGCCGCCCGGAAGTCCGATCCGATCCGCGACATGACGTCGGCCGGCCCGGCGCTGACCTTCGCCCAGACCCCGGGTGGCGCGACCGGCGGCGAGCGGCGCCGGGTCCGCTACCAGATCGTCCGGCTCATGGACCGCCCCGACGAGGTGGCCGGAGCAACGGTCGGCTCGCTCGACGAAGGCGAGGAAGTCGAGATCCTCGAGAGGCATGGGATGTATCGCCGCGTCCGGACTCCCGACGGTCGCTCCGGCTGGATCCACAAGATGACCCTGGGTGACCTCGTCGAGGTCACCGATCCCGAGCCGGCGATCGAGAAGGACGTCCTGATGGCCTACCTGGCGGGGCGCGGCAAGAGCTGACCTGAACCGTCCTGCGCGCCTCGTGGGCCGCGGCTCGTTCGCGCCGGTTCGCGGCGCAGGATCAGGACGTGCTGGTGGGCGATGTTCGGGACGAACGCCCGCGGGTACCCATAGGGGCGGAGGCGCGTCCCCGCCTGGTACCAGATCAGGTCGCCCTTCGGCACGAAGCCAGCCCGTGCCGCACGCGCGGCGAGGTCGGAACCGGTGAAGCGGTACGTGCCGTCGACGTAGGCGTCACGGACGATGACGGCGGCGTAGCGACCCGGTCGGAGCACGCGGGCGAGCTGGTCGAAGACGCGTTCCATGGCATCCAGGTACGCGTCGTGGGTCGCCGCGTTCGCGAGGTCGGCCGGGTCGTCGGAGCGCATCGCGTAGTCGGTCCGCCGGTTGGCGTGCGCCTCCGCGAGCCGGCCGCCGGCCATCGTGAGCGGCAGCTGGATCGTGTAGGGCGGGTCCGTCGCGACGAAGTCGACGCTGGCCTCGGGCATCCCGGGCAGGAGGGCCAGGGCATCACCCACCTGCATCTCGCAGCCGGACGGGTCGAACACGCGGGCCTCGCCGGGGTCCGCCGTGCCGAGCTCCGCGAGCAGGGGTCCCGCCCCGTTCCGCTCGGCCCGCAGGGCCGCCACGACCTCCTCGTAGACCGACGCCCATGCCGGGTTGATCTCGAAGCCGATCGCCCGCCGGGGCCGCCGGGCGATCGCGGCACCCAGGAGCGTCCCGCCCACGCCGGCGAACGGGTCCAGCACGAGCTCTCCGCTCTTCGTGAAGAACTCGATGAGCCGGGCCATGAGGCGGGGCGGCTTGTTCGCTCCATGCCGCCTGCGCGCGGCGTGCCCCAGCTCGGAGGGGTAGGCGGTCACCAGGAGCGACTTCGTGAAGTAGAGCCATTCCTCCCCGGTCAGCTCGTTGAGCTGGTTGGCCGGGTGGAGATCGCGCGCCATGCGCGGGAGTATGGGGCCGACCGCCCCGCGATGACCGGGGCCGGAGGCCCCTAGAATTCTCGGCATGACGGCCGCGGGTGAGGGCTCGACCAGGTTCGTCGGCCGCGAGCGCGAGCTCGAGGCCATCCTCGACGCTGCTGCCGGGGTTCCCGGCGCGCGGTCGGGGACGGTCCTCATCGAAGGCTCGTCGGGGATGGGTGCGACACGGCTCATCGACGAGACCCTGGCGCGCCTGGCGGCCGAGGTGCCGGCAGGTGGCGCCGTCCCGCTGGTGGTTCGCGGCGACGACCTGCCGGCGTGGCGGGGCGCCCCGTACGCGCCCTTCCGGGTGGCGCTCGAGCGGCTCCTGGCCGGGCGCCCGGCCGACGCTGCGCTCCGGCTTCTCGGCTCCGGAGCGGAGCTGCTCCTGCCGCTGCTGCCAGGCGCCGCCGCGCGGCTCTTGCCTGGCGAGGCGGCTCCCGGCACGCGCGAGCGTCTCGCCGACAGGATCCACGAGGCGTTCCGCGGCACGGTCTGCCGGCTGTCGGAGGAGGGCCCGGTCGTCGTCGTCCTCGAGGATCTCCACGTCCTGGACTCCTCCTCGCGGTCGCTCCTGGCGTTCATCGGCCGGACGCTCGGTGAGCGACCGGTCCTGCTCATCGGGTCGTATCAGCCGGAGGCCCTGGGGCGCGGTCACCCGCTTCGCCCCGCGCTCGACGCGATCGCATCCGGCCCGCACCCGCCACGCCGCGTGGCGCTGTTGCCCCTCGATCGTCCGGCACTCAGGGCGTTCATCGCCGGTCGGGAGGACGAGGCTCCGTCGGCACCGACGCTGCTCCTGGTCGCGGAACGGTCCGGCGGCAGCCCGCTCATCGCCGAGGAGGTCCTGGCCGCCCGTCGTGAGCTGTCGGGAGCCGCGCTGAGCGTGCCCCTGGAGCAGATGGTCGTCGCGCGCGCCGCGCGCCGGACGCCGGAGTGCCGCCGGGTCCTCCGGATCCTGGCGGTCGCCGACGGCCCACTCGAGCCTGCAAGGCTCGGAGCCGTGGCCGGCGCCTACGACGCCGACCTGGGTCGACCCGCTCCCCGCTCCAGCGGCGTGCCTCGCCGCGGCGGCGAGGGCCTCGAGGGGGACCTCGCCGCGGGCGTCGAGGAGGCCATCGCCCACGGGTTCGTGGAGGCTGGCCCGGGCCGCCCCGGTGCGCGAGGATCCGGCTGGGCCGGCGACGCGGCGACGGCTGCGGGCTGGCGAGCGCTGCGGATCCGGCACGAGCTGATCGCAGGAGCCCTCAGCGCCGACCTGTTGCCGGGCACGCGCCGGCGGATGCATGCCGCGCTCGCCGCCAGCCTCGACGATTCACCCGAGGAGGCCGGGCGCCACTGGCACCTGGCGCACGACACGGAGCGGGAGCTGCAGAGCGAGGTGGCGGCGGTCTCCGGCGCCGAAGGAGCAGGGTCCGCCGCGGATGCCCTCGAGCACCTGGAGCGCGCGATCGGCCTCGCGGGGGCGCCGGCAGCGGTGGGGACACTGTCCGTCCGCGACGAGCTCGACCTCCTGGTGCGGGCGGCGGAAGCGTCGGCGGCGGCCGGGGACGCCGGCCGATCCGAGGCGTTCATCGAGTCGGCTCTGGCGCGCCATCCCGATCCCAGCGATCGCCTGGCCCGCGCGGAGCTGACCCGCCGCCTGGGCACGTACAGGCTCGCCGGCGGGGACCGCGACGCGGCGGTGGCCGCGTTCGAGCGCGCCCTGGAGCTGGTCCCGGCCCGGCCCGGAGTGGAGCGCGCACGGCTGCTCGCGACGTTCGCCCAGGTCCGCATGCTGGAGGGCGCCTTCTCCGAGGCCGCCAGGCTCGCGGAAGAGGCCATCGCCGTGGCGGAGGCGGTCGGTTCGGCGGCCCGCGCCTGGCTGGGCCACGCGACCTGCACTCTCGGAGTCGTCGACGGGTGGCTCGGGAGGACCGATCTCGCCGTCCCCCGCCTGGAGAAGGCTCTCGCCGTCGCCACCGACCTCGGCTGCCTGGAGGACGCGTTCCGGGCCCGCGCCAACCTTACGAACGCGCTCGACCTCCAGGGTCGCCGCGAGGAGGCGCTCGAGGTCGCCCAATCCGGGATCGTCGAGGCCGAACGGTCGGGACTCGAGGTCGTCCACGGCAACCTGCTCAGGGGCAATGCGGTCGATGCGCTCGTGAGCATGGGCCGCTGGGGCGAAGCCCGGGCGATGGCCGAGCGGGCCCTCGAATGGGCTCCATCGGGGATCCCGTTCGTCAACGCCGCCCTCGGGCTCGCCATCATCGAGGTCGAGACATCGGCCGGCGAGGCCGCCGCGCGGCTCCTCGGGCGGCTCTTCCTGGAGCTCGAGACCGTGCAGGACGTTCAGTTCGCCGTCCCCGCGTACCAGGCCGCCGCCTCGCTCGCGCTGTGGCGCGGCGACGTCGCCGATGCCGCGCGGGCCATCGACGCGGCATGGACGCGGGTGCGCGAGTCGGAGGACTGGCCGAACGCCGCCCGCACTGCGGCGGCCCTGCTCGCCGTAGCCGACGCGCAGGCGCGGGTGGCCCATGGACGCCGCGACCTGGCAGGAGTTGCCACGTCCCGATCCTGGGCCGACGGCGTGCTGCGCATTGCGGTGCGCCTCGTCAAAGCCTCCGGAGCGCCGCCCGTGGCATGGGTACGCCGCGAGGTCGACGCGGACCTGGCCGCGGCGCGCGCCTTCGCCCAGCGACTCCACGGCCACGACGACCCGGCGGTCTGGGCGGACGTCGCCGCCCGCTGGCGGGCAGTGGGTCGTCCCTACGAGACGGCGCGGGCCCTGCACCGGGAGGTCGAGGCGCACCTGGAGGCGCATGCGATCGCCGGTGCCCGGCGCGGGGGTCGCGACGACGCACGCGCCCCTCTCCGCGAGGCAGCGGCCATCGCCACGTCGTTGGGCGCGCTCCCGCTCCTGCGGGCGCTGCAGGATCTCTCCGGACGCGCCCGGATCCCCCTCCCCGACGATGCGCTTGCGCTGCTCGCGGCCGCCGACGAGGAAGTCTCGGCGGAGGAGGCGGCGGCGCCCGTCGAGGCCGAGCGGCCGCGGCGACCTCCGGCGGAGCCGTCGCAGGACCGCCGGACCGCGGCGTCGTTCGGGCTCAGCCCACGCGAGCAGGGGGTGCTCGCCGAGATCGTCGCCGGCCGGACCAATCGCGAGATCGGGGAACGCCTCTTCATCAGCGAGAAGACCGTCGGCGTCCACGTCGGCAACATCCTTGCCAAGCTTGGCGTCGGTGGCCGCGTCGAGGCTGCGATGGTGGCGCTGCGGCTGGGGCTCGTGATCGATGACGTCGAACGCACGAAGAAGCCCGGACCGGGCGGTCCGGGCTTCAGGGTCCGGCGGCGCGGCGGCGCCGCCTGATCGGGCGCGGGGAGGGACCGCAGCCCGCGAGGTGAGCGGCTACCAGCGCTTGGTCCACTCCGGGACGATGAGCAGCGCGAGGGCGGCGTATGCCATCGCGAGGCCGAAGAGGCGTGCCTTGAGCTGCTTCATTGGTGTGGTCTCCCCGACGCGACATCGATGTCGCAGGATTTCCGATGGAGGTTGCGACCCTCTCGCGCCACTCGAGGGCCGCTTGTCGGCGCCTTGCGCGAACCTAGCGGTCGCCACCGTGCCCGTGAAATGGGACGTTGGTACCAGGACCCCCGTGTTCCCTGGTACTTCTGGGCTAGCCGGGGTGTCGACGTGGTGCCTCGTGACACAACCGGCACCAGGCCGCCTGTCGCAGGGCTCCGACGACGCCGGTCTCACCCCGAGCTGACTCACCGTCCCGCCCGGCAGACGACCCGCCCTTCGATCGGGCGGTCCCCGGCCTCGCAGGGCGCGGGCACGTGCCCCCGGTCCCTGCCACTCAGGCGGATGACGGGCCTCCCGGCCTGCGGCGTGGCGGGCGGCATCGGGCCTCCGGTGGCGGTCGTGATCCACCCGCGCTACAATCCCGGCGCTCTGTCCAACGAGCACCTCGGTCGGGGCGTGGCGCAGCTTGGTAGCGCGCATCGTTCGGGACGATGAGGTCGGAGGTTCAAATCCTCTCGCCCCGACCAGAACACCCGTTCTCAGGGTTTCGTGCTCGCAGGCGGGCTGACGGGCGTGGGCGCGGTCGGGCAATGTCGCACCGACAGACCCGAGTGTCCCCGGATCGCCGCCCCGTGGGTGCTGCAGATCGGTGGCGAGACAAATCACCGTCTGACGACGCGCCGACGCGACGTCTTCTGCTCGCCCCGACCACTGCCTCGCGGTTGTGGCCTCGATTCCGGCTGCGGCGCGCACGCTGGCACCTCCTCGTAGCCCTGCGAACGGCCGCGACGGCGGGCGGACCCGACCCCACGTGCCGCGCTGATCGTCCTCCGCGCCGCTTACCTGGGACTTATCGCCACCGTGGTGTGCCGAGGCGGTGCGTTAGGTGAATCCGCGTCAAGCACGTGAGTGCCTGCGCTCAGTCCCATCAGGACGACGAGCGGGACCTGCCAGAACGACAGACGCCAATGGCCCGCAGCGAACGAACAGACGTGCTCGCGTCCGGCTCAGGGGTTGGCGGCGGCTCCGAACCACGTGCCCGCCGTTCCGCCGAGCAGGATCCCGTCACGCATCAAGGACGCACCGATGGAGTCGCTCCCGGACGTGACAGCTGAGGCGTCGCCGGTCAAGGCGAGCTTCGTCCAGTGCGAGCCGTCGAGCGAGGTCCAGTACTGGAGCGGCCCGGTGCAGCCGCCCTGCGGGCCGTACACCATCAGATGCGTGCCGTCGCCGGCGAACGATCCGGCGACGCTGCCGCTGCCCGCGCACTGGTCGACCAGCCCCAGCGGGTCGCCGCTGCTCGGAGCCCACTTCGTCCCGTCGGCCGACGTCCACATGGACGTGATGCCCGGCGTGGTTTCCGGCTGGTCGCTGGTCGCGACGAACCCGGATGCCCCGGCATACACGAGGTTGAAGGCGTCGCCCTTCTTCGCGGCGACGGTCGCCGCGGTCCAGTGCATGCCATCCGCCGAATGCCACGCCAGGGGCTCGACATTCGACGACGCCGGTGAGCCGGAGTACCCAACAGCAACGAACCCGGCCGCGTTCGCGGCCACGGCTGTCACCGAGCCAATGGCGGAACCCGGCAGGCGGACCGTCTGCCAGGTCGAGCAGTCGGTCGTGACATCGATCGCAGGACCGGACAGCGCAGGCTGGATAGCGCCGGCAGCCGCACCGGCCATGGAGCCGCCGGGGTTGGTGCCGGCCACCGTTCCGCTCCTGTCGCCAGGGAGCGGCGTCGACGACCACCTGACCCCGTTCGTCGACGACCACTGGGTCTCAGTGGCGCCGTTGAGCATGACCACCAGCACGCCGTTGCCGCACGACGTCCCGCCGCGGAACGCCGTGTTCCCGGAGGTATCGGTCAGGCCGAAGGTGGCGTACGGCAACGCTGTCCACGATCGTCCGTCCCGCGACGTCCACGCTGTCGAGGCGCCGGTCGCCGCATTCGAGGCAAAGCCGAGATAGCCGCCCGACCAGGGGACGACGGTCCGGAGACCGGCCGGGGCGCCGGCAACCTGCTGCACGGTCAGCCCGGTCCAGGTTGTCGTGGACACGGGCGGGACCGAACCCTCGAGGCCCCCAGCCGACGGCGAGGGCACAGCGGACGGCGACGCGGAGGGCGAGGCCGTCGGAGCCACGGACGGCGAGGCGGAGGCGCTCGGCGCAGGGGCTGGACTGCCGCTCGGCGATGCGCCGGGCCCGACGGACGGCGCCGGGCGCAGGGTGAGCACCGCGACGGCGATCACCACGACCGCCGCGGCCGCCAGGACCGGCCAGGCGGCCCCGACCGCCCGCCGGAGACCGCCGCCTCGCGCCGCCTGGGGTGTCAGCGATCGCAGCAGCGTCGCCCGGAAGGCCTCGGAGGGCCCGCCGGCGTCGTACCGGGCATGCAGCCGTGCCCGCAGGCGCTGCTCCAGCTCATGCTCGTCCATGGGGAACCTCCAGGGTCGTTCGCATCGTTCGCAACGCGTAGTGCAATCGCGACTTGACCGTGCCGGCCGGCACGCCGAGCCGCTCGGCGATGTCCTCGACCGTGAGGTCCTGCCAGTAGCGCAGGAGGATCACGATGCGATGGTCGGGATCGAGTCGCTCGAAGGCGGCGTCGAGATCGCCGCCCCGGCTCGCCGGATCGGAGGCCAGCCCCTCGCCCTCCGCGCGCCATGCCGCCTGCAGGCCGATCGTTCGAACCCGCTGGCGCTGGCGGCCGCGCAGTCGGTCACGGCACCCGTTGATGAGGATCCGCTCGAACCACGGCTGGAAGCGGTCCGGGTCGCGCAGCGAGTCACCCCGCCGCCAGGCGGTCAGGCAGGCGTCCTGGAGCGCGTCTTCGGCTTCCCGGTCATCGGCCAGGATGGCCCTGGCCAGCCGGTAGCCCCTGTCGATTGACTGCTCGATGCGCCGGGCCAGGGCATCCCGTCGATCGATTGCCATCACGCTCTGCACAGCCCCCTTCATGCCAGTGGCAGGTGGATCCGATTGCGCGTCCGACCCATTCGACGAGTGGGCCTGCCGAAAACGTTCACGGGATTCACAACCGAGTACCGTCGGCGCCGGCATGGCCAACGCGGATTGTTGCCCACGACTGCGGCGCCACAGGGTCGCGTCGAGCCAACGGACGAATACGCCGCGGCTTCTGCCGGGCATCGTTGCGGGGCACCGACGAGCCGGCGAAGGCGAACTGGCTGGTCGCGCCTCATCAAGCTCGTCGGGAGCCCGACAAAGACCAGTGTTACACTGAACCCGTGTAGCACAGGAGGCAGCGACGACGATGGCGAACCTGACCATCACGGTCGACGACCGGCTCTTGAAGCAGGCTCGGATGCGTGCCCTCGAGGATGGGACATCGGTCAATGCCGTGCTTCGGACGTATCTGGAGCGCTACGCCGGCGTTGGAGACGCGGGCGAGGCCCTCAGCGGGTTCGCGCGGCTCGCCCAACGCAGCGTGGCGAGCAGCGGCCCCCACGGTCGCACCTGGACGCGTGACGAGCTCCATGACCGAACCGATCTTCGTTGACACGAACGTCTGGGTCTACGCGGTCGATGCCGCGGACCCAGCCAAGCGACAGCGCGCTCTCGAGGTGACCGCTCCGGCGCCGGGTCGCGATCTCGTTGTATCGACGCAGGTCCTCACGGAGTTCTTCGCCGTCGTCACCCGCAAGCTTGCCGTGCCGGTGTCGGCGGAGGATGCCGAGGCGTTGGTCCGCCAGCTCGCGGTCCTGCCCGTGGTCGCGATCGACAGCTCGCTCGTCGTTGCGGCGATCACCGGGAGCCGTGCGTGGCAGATCTCGATCTGGGACGCCCTGATCCTCCGAGCCGCCGAGGTCGCCGGGTGTCGACGCGTTCTCAGCGAGGATCTGGCAGATGGCACGACGTACGGCTCGGTCGTCGTCGAGAACCCGTTCGCGTCGACTCGCTAGCCTCGAGGGTGGCGGCACGCTCTGGTGGCCGGCGTCCAGCCTCAGGCGGTCGAGTCGCGTGACCTGCGCTCCACGCCGGTGAGCTCGATCTCGAGCGGCCACCGTGCCGGGACAAAGAGGTCGGTTCTGGCGGTGTGACTCCTCTCGCCCCGACCATTCGTTCTATTTGTGCTCAGGAGCGGGCAACTTCGCGGTTGCGTCGAGGTGCCCATGTCGCACCGACATGCCTGGATGTCCCGTTTTCGGACCCCTACGCAAGGTCGGTTCTGGTTCCCTCCCCGTGCTCGAGCCCGTCGCTCCCGTCTCTATAGTTGATCGGTGCCCGCGCAGATCCTGGCCACCAAGCTCTACATCCCACCTTCGCGGCGAAGAGTCGTCGTCCGTCCGCGACTGGTCGAGCGGTTGGACGAAGGCCTCGCTGCCGGCAACAAGCTGACCCTGGTCTCCGCTCCTGCCGGCTTTGGCAAGACCACTCTGGTCGGCGAATGGGTCGCGGGCTGCGGGCGACCGGCGGCGTGGCTCTCGCTCGATGCCGGCGACGGCGACCTCAGCCGCCTTCTGACCTATCTGATCGCGGCTCTGCAGACGGTTGCGCCCGGGATTGGAGACGGCGTGTTGACCATGCTCCAGTCGCCGGAGCCCCCGCCACTCGAGTCGACGTTGACGGCCCTGCTCAACGACATCACCACTTTCCCGAGCGATGTCGTGCTCGTCCTCGACGACTACCACGTCCTCGACGCTAAGCCGGTCGACGATGCGTTGACCTTCCTGATCGAGCACCTGCCGCCCCAGGTGCACCTGGTCATCGCCACTCGTGAGGATCCCTCGCTGCCCCTGTCGCGACTGCGGGCCCGAGGCCAGTTGACCGAGCTGCGCGGGGCCGATCTACGCTTTACCTCGTTCGAGGCCGCTGGCTTCTTCCACGAGGTCATGGGTCTCGACCTCTCCACGGAGGAGGTCGCCGCGCTCGACGCTAGGACGGAAGGCTGGATCGCCGGTCTGCAGCTGGCCGCGATCTCCCTTCAGGGCCGCGCAGATGTCGCGGGCTTCATCGCATCGTTCGCCGGCAGCCACCATTTCGTGCTCGACTATCTGCTCGAGGAAGTCCTCCAACGGCAGCCTGACTCCGTGCAGGCCTTCCTGCTGCGCACCTCGATCCTCGATCGGCTCTGCGGCCCGCTGTGTGATGCCGTGCTGCTCGACGCCTCGGCCTCCGGTCAGGAGACCCTCGAATACCTCGAACACGCCAACATGTTCCTCGTCTCCCTGGACAACGAGCGGCGCTGGTATCGCTATCACCATCTCTTTGCCGATTTGCTGCGGCAGCGGTTGCACCAGATTGCATCTTCAGGAAATGAAGAAGGAGGCGTAACCGAATACCACATCCGTGCCAGCCAGTGGTACGAAGACAATGCCCTGGAGATCGAAGCCTTCCACCATGCGGCTGCCGCCAATGACATTGAACGCGCCGAGCGGCTGATTATCGGTGGGCGGATCCCCCAACACTCACGCGCCGCCGTGATAGCCGTATTCGACTGGCTGGAATCGCTGCCAAGGACCGTACTGGATGCAAGGCCCTGGTTGTGGGTAAGGTCTGCCACGGTGGCGCTAAACGCGGGACGGACAACCGGTGTAGAGGAGAAGCTGCAAGCGGCGGAAAGTGCTTTGCAGCATGCCGATCTCGATGACGAGACCCGCGACCTGATTGGACAGATTGCCGCCGTAAGGGCCACGTTGGCGCTCGCCAACTACCAGCCGGAAGCCATGATCAACCAGGCGCACCGCGCCCTGGAGTACCTGCACCCCGATAACCTGCCTTTCCGCGGCAGAGCTTTCCGGACGCTGGGGTTTGCTTACCAGCTCCAGGGGGACCGTGCCGCGGCCCGTCAGGCCTATACCGAAGCCACATCTATCAGACAATCGTCCGGGAATATCAACCTCACCGTATCGGCTACAACGGGCTTGGGCAATGTACAGGAATCTGATAACCAGCTCTATCAGGCGGCCGAAACCTACCAATGCTCTTTGCAGCTACTTGGTGATCAGGCATCTTCGAATGCTGATCAAGAGTTCATCGGCATGGCTCGGATCTTCTATGAATGGAACGACTTGGATGCCGCTGAACAGTACGGACAGCAGAGCCTTCGACTAGCGCGGCAATATGATCGCGCGGTTGATAGGTTCGTTTTCTGTGAAGTGTTCCTGGCTCGCCTGAAAATAGCCCGGAGAGATGTGGCCGGCGCGGCCGCCATGCTGGCCGAGACAGAGCAGTCTGTGCGCGAGAGCGGCTTCGTACATCGCATGCCTGAGGTCGCTGCTGCCCAGGTGCTGACGTTGCTGCAGCAGGGCAATCTGGCGGGCGCCGCTCACCTGGCTCAGACGCATGATCTTCCCCTCACCCAGGCGCGGGTCCACCTCGCCCGGGGAGATCCCACCGCCGCGCTCGCGGTGCTTGAGCCATATCGCCGGCAGATGGCGGAGAAGGCCTGGGCGGATCAGGAGCTCAAGGCCCTCGCGTTGCTGGCCGTCGCGCTCGATGCCCATGGCGACCAGGCCAAGGCCGCACAGCGGCTGGACGAAGCGCTGATGTTGGCCGAGCCGGGCGGCTTCATCCGAATCTTCGTCGACGAAGGTGCGCCGATGGCTCGCCTGCTCCGCGAGGCGTTGTCTCGAGGGGTCCGGCCGGAGTACGTCCGGCGGTTGCTGGCAGCGTTCCCCTTCGATGAAGCGGAACGGGTCGCATCACCCGCGGCGAGAGTCGCCGGAAGCCGTCTCGCCGAACCCCTCAGCGGCCGCGAGCTCGAAGTGCTCGCTCTCATCGCCAGGGGGCTGACCAACCAGGAGATCGCGCTCAGGTTGTACCTGTCCCTGCACACGGTGAAGGCACACGCCCGCAGCATCTACGCCAAGCTCGGCGTTAGCAGTCGCACGCAGGCAGTCGCAAGGGGACGAGCCCTGGGCTACCTCTCCGAAGACCGCCGCCCCGACGCCTAGGCGAGGTTGCGAGCGCTCGTCGCCGGGACCGGACGGACGGATCCGGACCACTGCGATCGCGCGGACCGGAGACCCATGAGAGCAGTCGTGTGCACGGACTACGGACCACCGGACGTCCTCAAGCTCCGGGACGTGCCGAAGCCCGTTCCCAAAGACGGCGAGGTGCTCATCCGGATTCGCGCCACGACGGTGAGTGCGGCCGATTGCGAGCTGCGGCGGTTCGACTTCGCCCCCTGGATCTGGGTGCCGATTCGGCTGGCGTTCGGCATTCGCAGACCGAGACAACCCGTGCTCGGGCAGGAGCTTGCCGGTGACGTCGAGTCCTTGGGCGCAGGTGTCAGGTCGTTCGCGAAGGGTGACAGGGTCTTCGCGGCGACGGGCATCGGGCTGGGAGCCTGGCGGGTCTTGGTCAACGGGGCGGGAGGGAGCTTCGGCTCGTTCGCGGTCCAGCTCGCCAAGGTCCTCGGGGCGCACGTGACCGCGGTGGACAGCGCGCCGAAGCTGGAGATGCTGCGCACGATCGGTGCAGATCGCGTCATCGACTACTCCCAGGAGGACTTCACCGCCAGCCCTGAGACGTACGACGTCATCTTCGACGTTGTCCGCGGCACACCGTCCGCTCGCATGGTGAGGTCGCTCGCCGAGAACGGATGGCTACTCATGGCCAACCCGGGCTTCCTGCAGATCGTTCGCGCGAAGTGGGCCTCAAAGGGGAGCAGGAAGCGGGTGTCGTTCTCAGCAATCGAGCCTGACGGGCGAGGACCTCGCGTACCTGCGCGGCCTGGCCGAAGCGGGACGGCTGCACCCGGTCATCGACCGGCGCTTTCCGCTCGAGCAGATGGTCGGGGCGCACAGGTACGCAGAGACCGGCCAGAAGCTGGGGAACATCGCGGTCCTCGTCGCATAGCTGCGGCCGCGATCGCGGTCCTCCCCTCAGTCCCGACGGCCCGCTGAGACGGCAGCAGCTACGCCGCGCTCGGTGTCAGCAGCCGCATGCAGGCGGTCGCCAAGGGCCGAGCCCTGGGCTTCCTATCCAAGGACCGCCGCGGCGACGGCTCAGCTGGACGGCGTCGGCGACGATGCCCGGCCGGCCGGCGGCACGCCGGGTTGGACCCTCTCCGTCCTCCAGGGCGCCCGCGATCCATTCTCCGATTAGTCCTTCGGATACCTCCTGGGAGGGATGACGCTCATCCCACAGCGGGACGACGCTGCCCCTGCCGACCCCGATGAGTACACACCGAACAGGAGCACACCGTGTCTGAACCGTCGAAGAAGTCACCGTCCCTGCCGCCGCGCTGGTTCATCCGCACGTTCTGGGTGGCGCAGCGTGCCGTCTACTCGGTCACCGGCGGCCGACTCGGCCTCCGGGCCGCGACGGTCGACCACCAGGGCATGATGCGTCTGGGGACTGTCGGGCGCCGCACCGGTGAGGAGCGCAGGGCCATCCTCGCCTACTTCGAGGACGGTCCCGACCTGGTCACCCTCGCGATGAACGGCTGGGGCGATCCGGAGCCCGCCTGGTGGCTCAACTTGCAGGCGCATCCCGACGCGATCGTCGAACTGCCCGGCGGCTCGTCGCGCCGCGTCCGCGGGCGCGCCGCGAACGAGGAGGAACGGCCCCGCCTGTGGGCGCGGTGGGTCGCCTACGACGGCGGGGATCTCGACGCCTTCGCCGCACGGCGCTCGCGCGAGACCGCGGTCGTCATCTTGTCGCCCCGACCCGCATAGGGGTCCTCACCGCCTCACCGACCTCCGCCTGCCCTCTTCACCAAGTCAAGGAGTTCTTGACATGAGCCTGCTTCGCAACCTGGCCCGACGGCGGCTTCGGACCGCCCTGACCGTCACCGGCATCACGATCGGCATCTGGGCTCTCGTCGTGTTCGGCTCGATGGCCAACAAGATCAGCGCGATCGTCGCCATCGGCAGCGACTACTACGCGGGCAAGATCGTCGTCACCGACAAGTCCGGTGGGCTGTCCGGAGACAGCCCCATGGCGATCGCCCTGGTCGACGACATCGCCGCGATCGACGGGGTGGCTGCGGCCGTTCCGGGCGTCAGCACCCTCCTCGATCCCGAGTCGAACGGCGGGATCAGCATGCCCGACATGATCGTCGGCGACCTGCCCGGCGCAGATCACGGCAACAATATGTATGACGCCCGGGTCGCCCAGGGCCGCGCGCTCACCGCCGAAGACGCCGACTCCCTCGTGGCCGTCCTCGGTTCCGACCTCGCCCGCAAGCTCGGCAAGGGCGTCGGGGACATGCTCGAGATCCGGGGCATGACGTTCAGCGTCGTCGGGATCCTCGAGCCGACCCTGACCGCGCCGGACACGACCGCGATCGTGCCGCTCGCGGCAGCCCAGGACATCTTCTTCCAGGACCTGCCGCCGGTCGTCCGCCAGAACGTGCGGGCGGACCAGCTCGCAACCGACATCACGGTCTATCCCGACGAGGGAACCGACGTCGAAGCCCTCGCCTCACGGATCGAGGCCGACATCCCGAACGCGTCGGCGATGACCGGCACCGAGTTCGACGGGGTCGTGGGCTCATCGGTCTCGATCTTCAACGCGATCATCGTCGGCGTGGCCCTGATCAGCCTGATCGTCGGCGGCCTGTCGGTGATCAACACGATGGCCATGACGGTCGCGGAGCGGACCCGGGAGATCGGCATCAAGCGCGCGATCGGCGGCTCGCGGGCGCGGGTCATCCGTGAGCTCGTCAGCGAGGCCGGCCTGATCGGCCTGCTCGGTGGCCTGCTCGGACTGGGCCTCGGAGCGGTGGTCGTGTCCCTCGCCAACGAGGCCGGCCGGAGCTCGGGGACGATTCTCTTCCAGCTCACTCCGCAGACGGCGATCTTCGCCGTCCTCTTCTCGACCATCCTCGGCGTCGTCGCCGGGATCATCCCCGCCTGGAACGCGGCGCGCCTCGACCCGGTCGCGGCCCTCCGCTACGAATAGGAGCACCTCACAATGGCACTTCTCGAAGGGCGCAACCTGCGCAAGACCTACAAGCTCGGTCGCAGGAACGAGGTCCAGGCGCTCCGCGGGGTCGCGGTCTCGATCGAGGCCGGCGATCTGGTCGCGCTCATGGGCCCGTCCGGCTCGGGCAAGAGCACCCTGATGCACCTGCTCGGGCTGCTCCACGGCCCGGACCAGAACCACGGCCCGGCACCGGAGCTGTCGTTCGGCGGGCGCGACGCGACGCGCATGTCGGACGGCGAGCGGACCCGGATCCGGGCCCGCGAGATGGGCTTCGTGTTCCAGCAGTTCAACCTCGTCCCGACAATGACCGCGGTCGAGAACGTCATGCTTGCCGGCGAATATGCGGGTCTCGGCCGGCGTGAGGCACGCGAGCGGGCGATCGCCCGGCTCAACATGGTCGGCCTGGCCGAGCGCGCGGCGCACCGCCCGACCGAGCTGTCGGGTGGCGAGCAGCAGCGCGTCGCAATCGCCCGGGCGCTCGTCAACGACCCGGCCCTCGTCCTGGCCGACGAGCCGACCGGCAACCTCGACTCGCGCAGGTCCGCGGAGCTCCTCGGCCTGATCCGGCGGCTCAACCGCGAGCACGGCCAGACGTTCGTGCTCGTCACCCACGACGCAGAGGTCGGGGCGGCCTGCGACCGGATCATCCGGATGCGTGACGGCCTCGTCCAGGCCGTGGAGCTGGTCGATGACCCCGCCCCGGGCGACGTCGGCGAGGCCGCGGCGTGAGCCGGCGATGAGCATCTGCGACGGGCACGGAACGATGTCCAGTGAGCTCGACCCCCACCACTCGGGCCAACCGACGGTCTATCAGATCCGGATCACGGGTCAGCTCGATTCACGATGGGCGGACTGGTTCGAGGGCCTGACGATCACGCTCGACGGTGGCGACACGCTCATGACCGGGCCGGTCGTCGACCAGGCCGCGCTTCACGGACTGCTCAAGAGAGTGCGTGATCTGGGAATGCCGCTTGTCTCGGTCACCCGGGACGAGTCCGACGCCCTGACAACCCTCGGGATGGGGCAGGCAGATGTGGCAGATGCCAGATGGGAAGCCGGCGTGGGCGGCTTGTCCACGTCGACGCCAACCGCAACACGGAGATAGGATCATGAACACGAACCGAACGATCGCCGAAGCTTCGGGGAAGCCCGGCATGAGCGCGGATCGGAAGGCCGCCATCTGGATCGGCGTGCTGTACATCATCGGAACGGTTGCCCTGGTCCTCAGCCTGGTCGTCACGGACGCGGTCCTGACGGGCCCCGCCTACCTGGCCCAGGTCGCCGCGCAGCCGAACGAGCTGGCCGTCGGAGCCCTGCTCGTCCTGCTGGCGGGCTTCGCGCTCGCGATGGTCCCGATCGTGTTCTGGCCGGTCGGCAAGCGGTACAACGAGACGCTGGCCATGGGGTACGTCGTCTTCCGTGGCGCGATCGAGACGGTCCTCTATATCGCCACCGCCCTCGGGTGGCTCCTGCTGATCGCGCTCAGCACGCAGCCGGATTCGGGGCCGATCGCCGGCTTCGTCCGCACAGCCTTGCCTGTGATCTGGGACCAGGCGGTCCCCATCCCGTTCGTTCTCGGCGCGCTGATGTTCTACGTCCTGCTCTACCAGTCGCGGCTCGTGCCCCGGTGGCTGTCCACCTGGGGGCTCGTGGGGGCCGCGCTCTACATCGGGCCGCCGCTCGGGAGCATGTTCGGGCTCTCGCTCGGCGTCCTCTCGCTTCCGCTCGCCTGCAGGAGATGGTCATGGCGGTGTGGCTGATCGCCAAGGGCTTCAACCCACCTGCCGTCTGTGCGAAGTCCGCCGGCGAGACGCCTATGCGGCGGGCCGGCGCTCCGAGCGCGGTCCAGGCAGCCTAGGTTGCCAACCCCGCGCCCGGGACGGTTGACCCGAGGGCCCGCCGGCTCGCCTGTCGTCTCGCCTCACGGCCCTCTCATCTCGACGAAAGGACCCCGCTTCGGACCAAGCACATGCGCCGAAACGGGGTCCTTGTGGGTGGGAACGAGAGGGCTTCCTTGTCCCAGCAATCGCTGCGCTTCCCTGATGACCAACCAGACACCTCGGGATCTCCTCCCGGCGACGGGACGAAGCGCATGAGAAACGGGTACCTGCGCGGCTCCCTGACCCGGCCTGCTACCAAGCGTCAGATGGACGTGCTTGTCGCCTTCGTCCCCGCTGATGGATCTGTCCAGATGGGAGCTCGCGTAGAAGCCATCGGATGGAGTAGACGCTGGGATCGGCCTCCTGGACGGGCTGCTCAATCGCGGTAGCGACCCGCAGGAGAGAACAGTGCGTTTGTGACAAAGCTTGAAACACTCGTCACGAGCGGTCCCCTGGTCCAGAATCAGGCGGTCGAGCTGCGCGCCAAGCGCTCCACCCCGGTAACCTCAATCGCCAGCGACAAGGAAGCCGGGACATTAAGGTCGGTTGTGGAGGTTTGTCTCCTAACGTTTCACCGACTCTGGTGACCCTCCAGAGGGTGTCGTCCGGCCCTTGCTCAGAGGGCTAATGACGATCGGGGCTGGCTGTGTGGAGCGAGGCGTCGAAGTGACCGGAGACGGCTATCAGGGCGGGAACGTCTACCTTGTCAACGCGGATCGACCAACGCGTCCCGCGCGGCGTTTCTCGCCGCCGCGGCCGAGCGTCGCTGCGCGCCAGTCAATCATGCCGGGTGACTGCGTCAAGGTGATCGTGGCGTTCCGCGGACCCGACGGTTCCTTCGCCGCGGAGCGGCTCTGGATTCGCGCTGCGCTCGCTCTCGAGGATGGAACCTACGTAGGCCACCTCGAATATGTCCTTCCCGACGAGCCCCACGGCATCTTCGAGTTCGGACCGGAGCACGTGATTGATCTAGCCGAGTGTGACGACGACTGACGTCGTCCCAGCCTGCGAGCGCTTGGCCGACCACCAGCAGCCGTGACCGTGGAGATCGCTGCGTTCGGCGTCTGGCGCCTCTGGCTGCGCGGGAGAGGCTGGTGACGGACGACGAGCGGGAGGGCGCATGGGCGGCCGTCCACGACGCCATCGCGCAGATGCCGGGCTGGGCTGCCGGGCCATGCACCTATCACGGCGAGGTCGCCCTCTGGCACGTCGCTGCCATCGACCTCCGTCCGCGTGGTCGGCAGGCGCAGCGGGAGTCAATCACGGGCGACCGGGGCGACGGAAGTCGCGGCTCTGGAGGTGTTGGTGGCGCTGCTGGAGGCCCGTCAGTCGGGCGGGCGATAGGAGGCGCACCGGGCGTAAACCTGATCAGACCCCGGCTACGCATCGGTCACCCCCCGGTCCCACAGAGGGAATGTGACGCACCGGGCGTCCGGGAGCCGTTTGCCTCTCGCCAAGGACCGCGGTGCCCGTGACCCTCCAACTGGACGTCCGGCGCGGCTGCGAACTTCGGAGCCCGTCGCACGCTAGACCGGGTGTGGCTCTGGCGGTCGGATGGTGAATAGGGAGGGCTTCGGCAGATGGGTCTTTTCTTCAAGCGTGAGTTGGCGCCAACAGACAAAGTCGAATCCGCACTTGCCGCCGCGTTCGCTGAGCCTCAGCAGGCGCAAGACGAGGCAGTGACGACGGCAAAGGATGTAGTGAAGAAGATCGGGACGGACGCAGGGGCGGACCTCAACGCCTTCGGCGCGGCCGGTATCGTCTTCTTGGTCCTGCTGGTCGCCGCCTTCGTTGCCGCGCAGTTGGCCGACGCGCAAGTAGCCGAGAAGACCTTCACGCAGTCCCTTGCCAGCCTTACACAAACGCTGCTGACAGCGTGGTCTGCGGCTGTGCTTGGGCTGATCGGGGGTGAAGCAATCGGGACGAAGACCTGAACTCGCCCGTCCCTGCCACCTGCCGCCTACGTAGTCTCCAACGGCCGCGCTGCCTCTGGCGGGGTGTGCCCCGCTCCGCCCCGGGCGCTCCGCTCTCCTCGGAGGATGGGACGCTGTTCCCATCGTTTGGCCCTCGTCGGCCGCTCGTTTCGACGCCCATGGGCTGACCCGTCAAGCCGTGTGAGCGTGCTCCCGGACAACGGTCGCCCGCACGAATTGGACCACCGTGCCTGTGTCAGACATGACGGCGCAATTCCTCTCGCCCCGACCAGAACACCCGTTCTCATGGTTTCGTGCTTGTAGGCGGGCCGAAGGGCATGGGCGCGGCTGGTCAATGT
The DNA here is from genome assembly GCA_963776285.1 of uncultured Chloroflexia bacterium. GTDB lineage: Bacteria > Chloroflexota > Limnocylindria > Limnocylindrales > CSP1-4 > CTSoil-043. The sequence continues at coordinate 36,961 of CAVZLW010000007.1, read as the reverse complement.
CGCACCGACATACCCCAGTGTCCCCGGATCGCCGCCCCGTCGGTACCGCAGATCCACGGCGAGGCACGTCAGCGTCTGATCAGGCGCCGACGCGGCGCCCTCGCCTTGCCCCGAATGCTTCCTCGCGGTTGTGGCCTCGATTCCGGCTGCGGCGCGCACGCGGGCACCTCCTCGTGCCCCTGCGAACGGCCGCGACGGCGGGCGGACCCGACCCAACGTACCGCGCTGATCGTGCTCCGCGCCGCTTACCTGCGACTTATCGCCGCCAACTGCGGCCACCAGCCCGAGCCGCCCCGTGATGCCGAGAACGACATCCATGAGCTGCTCCTCGACCCGGCGTCAGGGGCGGCCTGCTCGAGGACTGGCAGGCTTGACACAGACAAACCCGCCAACGCCGCCGCAGGATGCACCGCCGAGGAACGCGAGGCGATGCAGGAGCGCGCCCGAGAGGCGAAGGCCCCCAGCCGGCGCTCGAAGGCCGGCAAGGCCGACGCCGCCGACGGGGAACGCGATCTGCTCGCGAAGGTCGCCGAGATGCCGGAACCGGACCGCGCGATAGCCGAGCGCGTCCACGCGATCGTCATGGCCAGCGCGCCGGACCTCTCGCCCAAGACCTGGTACCGGATGCCCGCGTACCCCAAGGGCGGCAAGGAGATCTGCTTCTTCCAGGCCGCATCGAAGTTCAAGGTGCGGCACGCGACCTTCGGCTTCCAGCCCAATGCAAAGTTCGACGAGGGATCGATGTGGCCGGTCGCCTACGCGCTGCGTGAGCTGACCGACGAGGTCGAGGCAAGGCTTGGGGCGCTCGTGAAGCGGGCGGCGAGCTGACGACCCGCTCGCAACGGCCCTCGCCCCGTGACGACGGTGCTCGCCACGGGGCCTCGCCCGAGCTGCATCGCCGGCGGCACCACGACCCCGGGGCCTCGGCTAGCCTAGGAGCCGTGACACATCCCGACGCCGCGCCGGCTCCGTCACTCTGGCGACACGCCGACTTCCTGAAGCTCTGGACGGGTCAGACCGTCTCCGCGCTGGGCTCGGTCGTGACTCGCACCGCGGTCCCTCTCGTAGCCCTGCTCGTCCTCGGCGCGGGTCCGACGGAGATGGCACTGCTTGTGGTTTCTGGCAGCCTGGCCATCCTCCTCGTCGGGTTCTTCGCGGGGGCGTGGGTCGACCGCCTTCGGCGGAGGCCGCTCCTGATCGCCACGGACGCGGTCAGGTCGCTGCTCCTGGTCTCGATCCCGATCGCGTACGCCGCCGGTGTACTCCGGATCGAGCAGCTGTATCTGGTCACGTTCGTCGAGGGGTGCCTCGGGGCGCTGTTCGATGCCGCCTATCCCGCCTACGTGCCCTCGCTGATCGGCGTCGATCGCGTCGTCGACGGGAACAGCAAGCTCGCGACGAGCTCGTCGCTCGCCGAGATCGGCGGACCGGGGCTAGCCGGCGCCCTGGTCCAGCTGGTGAGCGCCCCCTTCGCGATCCTGGTCGATGCGATCTCGTTCGCCGTGTCGGCGGTGTCGCTGCTCCTGATCCGGACGCCGGAGCCACCACGGCCGGCGCGGACGACGACGACGGCGATCCGGCAGGAAATCGTCGAAGGCCTCCGCCTCGTCCGACACCACCGGGTGCTGTTCCCGATCGCGATGCGATCCGTCGTCGCCCACGTCGCCGGGTCGTTCTACGGCGTCCTCTACGTGATCTATCTCATCGACGACCTGCACCTGACGCCGTTCCTGCTCGGCGTCGTCGTCTCGGCAGGCGGCGTCGGATCGCTGGTCGGCTCGTTCTTCGCCGCGCGTGCCATCCGCACGTTCGGGCTCGGCCCGGCCCTGATCTGGACGGCGGTCGGAGCGTCGGTGCTCGGAGTCCTGACGCCGCTCGCCCACGGGCCGCTCCTGCTCGCGACCCTCATGGTGTTCATCCCGCAGCTGCTGGGCGATGGTCTCCAGACGATCGAGGGGGTTGCGGAGCTCTCGTTGATCCAGGGTCTCAGCCCGGATCGCGCCCTGGGCCGGGTCAATGCCACCCTCGAGGTGCTCTCGCACGGGATCGCCTTTCCGATCGGTGCGCTCGCGGCGGCCGCCGTCGCGGACGTCATCGGCGTCCGTGGCGGGATCGCGCTCGGCTGGGCCGGGATGGCCGCTTCGATCGTGTTCCTGGTGCTGTCGCCCCTGCCCCGGATCCGCACGATCGAGGATGGGAAGGCCGTCGAGAGCTGACGCGGTCGATGCAGCAGGTCGCCGTGGCGTGATGCCAAACGACGAGGAGATGACCGTGGCGAACGAGCCGGGCGAGATCGTCCTGAGCATGCACGACCTTCGTGAAGTCGCCCCTACGCCGCGGAGTGCGCGCAGGCCGTGCTGGAGATCTTCGAGCGAGCACTCCCGGCCGACTCCCGCCCCCGGGACGCCATCGACGCCGCATGGACGTTCGCCCGGGGCGGCAAGCGCGGGAAGACACTGCGTGACACCGCATGGGCGGCGCTCAGGGCGGCCCGGGACGCAGATACGACGGCCGCCGGCGATGCGGCGCGAGCGGCGATGTCCGCGGCATCCGCCGCGTACCTGCATCCACTGGCCGACGCCCACCAGGTCAAGCACATCCTGGGGGCGGCGGCCCACGCGGCGAGGGCGGCTGAGCTTGCGGCGGGCGATGATCGAGCCGTCGGCGCAGCCCACATCGAGCTGGCGCGCCGGCGCGCGACATCGGTCGTCGTTGACGTGCTCGGCCGCTACCCCTCTTCCCGAAGCCCATCGCATCTACCGCTGAGCTAGTGCAGCGCGGAACGTGAAGCTGTTTGCGAACCGCTGCCCTCCACTCGAACCCGTGATCGAAGAGGCGATCCTTACGGCTGGAGAGTCATGCCGGGCCGACGTCGATGGCTTGTCGCGTCCCCACGACTAGGAGCGGAAGCGCCCACGACAACGGGACGTTAAGGTCGGTCGTGGAGGTTTGTCTCCTCTCGCCCCGACCATACCTTCCCGGGTTCCGGTCGTGGCCGTGGCTGCGTCCCCGGTTCCTGCTGCGGCGCGCACGTGGGCACCTCCTCGTGCCCCTGCGAGCGGCGCCGGCCCGGGCGAACCGGGAGCCACGCCGACCGACCACCTCACCACGGAGTCGCGGTGCGCCCGCCGCGTCGGTGGGACGTAGGCGTCGGCGTCGGCGTCGGCGCCAGGCTCTCGTTGCCGGCGCAGCTTGCCAACAGGACGAGGATCGCCAGGCATGCCAGCAGAGTGCGGCCCGAGTCAGCTACTCGCATTCCGATCTGGTCTTTCAACGATGCTCCAAGCTCGGCACCACGAGCCACCCCTCGGCCCGCCCCGCGTAGATCAGCTGCTCCGTGGTGAGCCCCGAGCGCGCCCGCAGGTCTCACAGTGCCGCTTCGCCGTGCTCGGCCGGACGCCGACACGCGCGGCCGCCTCCGCCACAGACCCTCCGGCCGCAACGAACGCGGCGAGGACGTGACGAGAAAGGCGGCAAGCCACGAGATGGCCTGGATCAGGAGGCCGCCGATGAGGGGCCCCAGCGTGGTGAGGGCGGACGTGGACGCCGCCCAGAGCCCGATCGCCCGACCCCGCTCCTCGCCCGCGAAGGTGGCGGTGATGATCGAGAGCGCCCCCGAGACGAGGAACGCCCCGGCCGCTCCCTGCACCAGGCGGAACAGGATCAGGAGCTCCATCGTCGGCGCCAGGCCGCACGCGGCGGAGGTGATCCCGAAGCCGACGAGCCCGTAGCCGAAGACTCGCCGCCGGCCGTAGGCGTCCGAGAGCGCCCCGGCGGGGATGAGGAACGCCGCCAGCACCGCCAGGTAGCCGCCCGTGACGTAGGTCATTCCCTCGAGCGTGCCGACCAGCGTGGCGGGAAGGTCGCGCCCGATGGACTCGAGCGCGACGTTGACGATGGTGCCGTCGAGGAAGACGATCCCCGAGCCGACGACGACGGCCAGGAGGACGGGGCCGCGGCGAACCGGGGCCGACAGTTCCACGCCGCGTCAGCCCTTCGGGGGAAGGGTTCGGGCGAAGGCGACGGCCCTGTCGACCCGTCCGTCCAGCGCCGCCCGATCGCCCACGATGGCCTCGGGCAGCACCACGTACTCCTTCATCGGGCGGCCGGGCATCGGCTCGAACCTCGCCGCCCCCGGCTCGTCGAGCAGCTCCGCGCGCGCGTCCTCGGAAAGCCGGACGACCCAGCGATGCTCGTGGAGGCACGTCGCCAGGTGGCCGCCGACGAACCCGGTCGGGTAGCCGAACATCTTGCGGGCGGTCAGCTCGGGCCGGCGGTCGACGAGCGCTCCGAACGCGGCGACCAGCTCCGGCGGCGACTTCTCCCAGGACGTCCCGGCCAGTCCCCCTCCCGGCGTGTGCCGGCAGTGTAGGCGTCGTGCCCGCGATCAGTCGCCGACTGGACCGGCAGTCTCCCTCTCGCTCGGCAAGCGGATGGTCGCGACATCGATGCCCACCCGCTCCGCCAAGCGCACGAGCTCGCGGCGGGCAGGTTCCGAGGCGATCGGGTCGGCGAGACCGGCGACGATGGCCTCCCGGATGTCCTCGAGGTCGGCCTCCCCTGCCTGCATCGCACGGGCGCGCTGCAGCTCGGAATACGCCGCGGCCGCTCGCCATCCGGCATTGCGCTCGAGGCGGGCACACTCGGCCCAGAGTGATGGGTCCGAAGCGCCCCGGGCGCGTGCAAGCTCAGCCTCGATCCCTGCCTGCAGGGCTTCCCCCTGCTGGAGCTGCGGGCCGGGGAACGGGTGCTCGCGGATCGTGTCACGTGCCGACAGGGCAACCGCCTCGGCTCTCCGAACCGCGGCCGTGCCGGCGACGTCACCATCGCGGCCGCGCACCTTCTCCGTGATGTCGGCGAGGGCACGCACCATGAGGGAATCGGAGCGCACGGCCGCAACCGTGTCTCCGGTCGGCGAAGCATCGCGGCTCTCCTGAGCCAGGGCGATTGCCGGCTCCGGCGCGCCGCTCCAGAGGCGGAGTTCTGCCTCGATCCACGCAAGGTCGATGACCCAGATGACACCCGGCCAGCGCTGCGCCAGCCGGCGACCCACGTCGATGGTGGACTGCGCCTCGCCGAACTCGGCGCGTTGAAGGTGCGCCCATGCCAGCATGGACGCAGCCCACACGGCATCCGCGCCCGAGATGCCCGAATCGAGGAGCTCCTGCACTGCCAATGCCGCCGGGCCCGCGCGTCCTGCCTGGATGTCGTGTCCGGCAAGGTTGACCACGAGCGACACCGCAAGTGGAGTTCGTGCCAGGCCACGCTCGGCCAGCACGCTGGCACCCTCTCGCAGGAGTTCGCTGGCCTCCGCCGTGCCGTGGACCACGTGGACCAGCATCGAGTAGTTGTTGTACCAGCGCCCGAGTGCCATCCCGCTTCGGTCGGCGTCGGCGTACCTCCGTCCCTCGGCGAAGTGACGTTCGGCCTCCTCCATCCGGCGCATGTTGAAGAGCGTGGTGCCGAGCGTGATGTGGGCGCTCGCGAGCGTCGCCTGGTCAGTGACGCCCGTCGCGATCGCCTCGCGACAGAGGGCCTCGCTCTCGGCGTCGCGGTTGGCCAGCATCAGCATCCGGGCAAGCCGCGTCAGGACCACGCCGCGCGCATGGGGATCCGCGCCGCCCGCCACGAGGCGCAGCGCCTCCGAGACGTGAGCATCCGCGGAATCGCGGTCGCCGACGTCACGCGCGTACGCAGCCGCGTTCGCATGGAGCCGGGCTCGCTCTGTCAGTCTTCCCTCGGCGGTGCGCGTGAGGGCTGCGTTGCCGAGCTCCACAGCGGTCTCGGGATCCCCGCCGTGCCACGCCGCCTCGGCGGCTCGCTCGAGGAGGTCGACGCCATCGCGTGCTCCCGCCGGCATTGGAGCGCGGTCGACGAGTCCGATGGCGCGACGGAGCAGCCGGACCTCCTCGACGTAGGCGTGGACCTGCTCGGCCCGGTCTGCGGCGTCGAGAAGCGCCGCGAGGGCGGCATCGAGCAGGGCGGCCCGCGGGCCGAGCGATCCGAGCTGGGCGTGGTACTCGGTCGCGGTCGCGAGGTGGTGGGCGAGAATCTCCACGTACTCGGATCGACGGTCGCCGACGGCGCGAATCAACCACGCGGCGAAGCGCTCGTGCAGGTCGGCGCGCTGTGCCTTCGGGAGCGCGTCGTACGCCGCATCGCGGATGAGGACGTGACGGAACCGGAACGCGTCGTCGCCGTCGAGGCCCGGCGCGTCGGGGCCGATCAGCTGCTTGCGGGTCAGGCTGAGCAGGCGGGCTGCAAGCCGGTCGCGCTCCTCGTCGGGACCGAGCTCTGCCACGGCGCTTCGCTCGAAGACGCGACCGACCACCGCGGCGTGCTCGGCCACGTTCCGCTCGCCCCATTCGAGGGAATCGATCCGGGCCGCCAGGAGTCCCCGGATCGACCCGGGGACCGCGACGTCCGCGACGTCCGCGTTCAGGACCCAGCCCACCTCGGTGTTCCGGAGCTGCCCGCGATCGACGAGCATCCCGAGCATCTCCTCAACGAAGAGCGGGTTGCCCTCGGCCGCGATGGTGATTCGCGATCGGAGTGCGCCGGGCAGGGCGACCCCGCCGGGCAGCTCGTCGATCAGCGCCTCGGCATCCCTCCCGGCGAGCGGCTCGAGATGCAAACTCGTCGCATTCGACCGACCGGCGCCGAATGACGGCCGCGCTTCAGCCAGCTCGGGCCGCGCATTGCACACGAGGAGCACCGGGGCGCCGACGCCCCAATCAAGCAATCCCTCGATCAGGTCCAGGAGATCCGGAGCGGCCCAGTGGATGTCCTCGATCAGCACCACGACCGGCCCAGAGGCCGCCAGCAACCGGAGCGTCCGGCGGAAGGCCCAGGAGATGTCATCTCCACTGGCCCGCGCTTCGACCAGTCCCAGGAGGCTTGCGAACACGTCGGAGGTGCGCTCCACCTGGGGGTCGGCGGCGACAAGCCGGGTCAGACGCGTCAGCGCCTCGGCCGCTCCGTCGGCCTCCGCAATGCCGGCCGCGGCCCGAACGATCTCGACGATTGCCCAGTACGTGATCCCGTCGCCGTAACTCAGGCATCTGCCGCGGAGCACCTGGGCGTCGCCCTCGATCCGACCGAGGAACTCGCGCACGAGGCGGCTCTTGCCGACGCCGGCCGGTGCCAGCACGGTGAGTAGCTCGATCTCGCGCGCAGCTACGGCCCGCTCATATGCCGAATTGAGCCTGTCGAGCTCCGCCATGCGACCAACCAGCGGTGTGCCGAGACGGCGGCGATGCGCCTCGGGGCCAACGACCGCGACGAGCCGGACGGCCTCGATGCCGTCGGCCTTGCCTTTCGCTTCGACCGCGCCGAGCACGGTGACATCGACGGCGTCACGGACCATTCGCGCCGTCTCGCCGCCCATGAGGACTTCCCCAGGTGCCGCCGCCTGCTGGAGCCTGGCCGCGACGTTGACCGCGTCGCCCGTCACGAGCGCGCCGCCACGGTGGTCGCCGTCTGCGGCGAGAACCTCCCCCGTGTGGAGGCCGACCCGAAGGCTGATCGAGTCCGCGCCGCGCGCGACGAGCTCGTCGTTGAGCGCATCGAGCGAACCGCCGAGCTCGGACGCAGCGCGGACTGCCCGCAGAGCATCATCCTCGTGGAGGGTCGGCCAACCGAAGACCGCCATGACGGCGTCGCCGATGAACTTCTCGACCGTGCCGCCGTGGCGTTCGATGACGCTCCGCAGTACCGCGAAGTAGTGGTCCTGGACCCCGCGCCAGGCCTCCGCATCGAAGCCGGCCGCCAGCTCGGTCGAGCCGACGATGTCGGCGAAGAGGATCGTGACCGTCCGACGCGAGCCGCCGGCAACAACGGCGGCGAGCGGCATGGCACAGGCCAGGCAGAACCGGGCGCGGGGCGGGTTCTCCTCGCCGCATGCTCCACATCGCACCATCGCGGAACTGTATCCGGCCGGCGGCACCGCGCAAGCCCAGTTTGCCGTCCGCGGAGCACCCCATCCGGATGCGGCGTCCACCCCGCGCCTCATGCCGCGGCGCGACGCGCGCGAGTAGACTGGCCGCCGGGCCGGCAGGCCGGTCGGGCCCGGCACCGTGGAGGCGAGGCTCGATGGCTGTCGACGACGAGGCGCGCACGGGGCGCCGGGGCGGAAGGCTCGGGGCGATCGGGCCGCGCCTGTCGCGGTCCGGGCGGGCCGGGATGCCGGTCGAGGCATCGGGAGAGGCCCCGGTCGCTGCCGTGGCGCAGATCGAGGACAACGGGCTCCGCGGGATTCACATCGAGCGTCCGAAGCTCGCGGAGCGCGAGTGGCTGGCCGAGCACTTCGACTTCCACCCGCTGGCCTTCGAGGACCTGGTCTCGCGCAACCAGCGCCCCAAGGTCGACGTCTACGACGACTACCTGTTCATCGTCCTCTAATTTCCCAGCTACGAGAAGGCTACGGGCCGGCTCAAGGCGGTGGAGCTGGACCTGTTCGTCGGGCCCGACTACGTGATCACCCTGCCGAACGAGCGATTCGTCCACCTGACCCGCCCCGCCTCGAGGGCCTGCAAGTCCCGGTCGCGCCGGTAGCGCGCCAGGGCGGCGTCCCGCTCCCGCCCGATCCGGGCGATCGCCAGGCGGTCGGGCTCCGGCGCCCGCGTGGCCTCGACGACCGCGGCGATCCGGTCGGCGCCCAGCGACACGTCGCCGAGGACGTCGCGGACGATCGCCTCGTACTCCGCCGCGCGATGAGAGTGGCCGGGCATCCCGACGCGCTGGCCGCGGCCGCGCTTCCGGGGCTCGCGCCGGACGGCGGTGAACGCCTCGCACGGGTCCGGGTGCCGGTAGCGGCCCGTGTCGCCGATCAGGTGCCGTCCGCAGCCGGCGCAGTGCAGCATGGTCAGGGCGTAGGGCCGGCGGACCATGGCCGGCCGTCCGTCGCGGGTGCAGCGCATGGCGCGGACCGCCTGGACGGCCTCCCACAGCGCGGGGTCGACGACCGGCGCCCAGTGCGCCCGCTCGCCCGTGCGCAGTCGGCCGACGTAGAGCGGGCTCGTCATCATCCCCCGGACGGTGAACAGCGGCAGGCCAGTCGCCGCGGCGACCTCGCGGTCGGTCCTTCGGTCGGCGGCGAGCTCGAAGGCGCGGACCACCACGGCCAGGCGCTCCGGGTCCGGCTCGACGAGCTTCGTCGCGGGGTCGCGCCGGAATCCGAAGGGAGGACGGCCGCCCGGGTCGCGCGACGTCGCGCGCTTGGCGGCGTAGCCCTCGCGCACGCGGCGTCGGTGCTTGCGCAGCCACGACTCGGCGCCCTTCGCCTCGTCGACCAGCTGGTCCCAGTTCCGCTCGCAGCTTGCCGACCACCTCGCTGCCGTCACCCGTCACAGGCTGCCCGTCGTCGGGCGGTGCCGTCGCATCGCGAGGCGGAGGGGGAGGTGCCGGCCATGTCGGAGGCCGGCGGCCGGGTCGGCACAGGGGAGGGTGCGGCCGACCAGTAGGCGAGGCCCCGCCGCAGCGGGGCGGCTAGGAGCATGCAGGCGGGTCACGCCCTGAGGGTGGACGCGCGCACCCCGCCCGGGTATCGGTCATTTGACCGAGGGGTCAGGCGGCGCCCGGGAGTCGGTGTGGGTCGGACCAGCGCGCCGTCATGCCCTGTGGCGTCGGGCAGCGGCGGGCGGATGACTACTTGGCCGTTTGGGCTATGCCCTCAGGTGGCGGACGGTCCGGAGGCGCGCCAGGCGGCTCGATGGAGCAGCCGGAAGTCACGCGAAGAACAGCAGGATCGTTCGGGCGATGCCGAGTGGCGGGCCAAACGGGAGCGCGAAGCCGATCCAGAACACGAACTCGAAGGGCAGGAGCAGGTAGCTGACGGTCGCGGCATGCGGGACGTCCAGCAGCAGCATCACCCCGACGGCCACCTCGGCCAGGCAGACCAGCACGAACCCGATCAGCAACGGGACCGAGGTCGGCAGGCCGTCCCGTTCGAAAGGCCCACCACCGTAGGTCGGGAAGCCCATGAATGTCCAGATCTCGCCAGTCCGGGCGAGGTGGAGCGTGCCGAGGATGCCCGGGAGCCCGAAGCCCAGCCCGAGCACAAGCGAACAGATCGCCGCAGCCGTCACCATGGTTTCAAGGGCGCCCGATCAGCCGCCAGGCCACTGTGGTCCGTCCTACTGCGCTGCCGGAATCGACGTGGCTGCTGTCGACGCTGGTGCTTCGAGCAGGCCCTTCAGCTTGGTCAATGCGGCGTTCATCTCACGCCGCAGGCCCCGGGCGATGAGCGGCTCCGCGAGCGACACGAAACCCGCCGCATGCATCTCGATCCGGGACGTGAGCTTCGTGCCGCCCGCCGCGGGTTCGACCAGGTATGACGCTTCGAGGGGCATCGGACCCGACGCGGTCCTGAACGTGATCAGCTTGCCGGGCTCGAAGGCGATGTACTCGTTGTCCGCCTCCATCCTCCGGCCCAAGAAGGTGCGTACGATCGTGTGCCGGGTACCCAGGCCGGGCGGCCCGTCCGTCAACCGTCGCACCTCGGTCAGGCCCGCCTGCCATCGCGGGCCGTTCCTCTGGTCAACGACGAAGTCGAACACGTCCTCGATCGCGCGGTCGATGACGACGCTCTTCTCTGCCTTGATCATCTCGGGGCGCTCCTGATGTGGGTGCTGCTCTAGAGTGAGACTCTAGTGTGTTGCTGCGCTACTATCAGAGGCGTCATGGATCCTGTCAAGCACCCGCAGCCTGATCGCACGCCGCCGCCACGACGCGAGCGATCGCGGGCGACACGGCGACGCATCGTCAGGGCGGCTTTCTCATTGTTCTGCGATCGCGGCTACACCGGTACCACGATGGCCGACATCGCGGCCGCGGCCGGCGTCGCGGTCCAGACCGTGTACTTCACGTACCACACCAAGACCGAGGTGCTCAGCAGCACCTACGAACTGGCCGTGCTCGGTGACGGAGCCCCAATGCCGCCGCAGGAGCAGCCGTGGTACCGGCAGGCTGTCGCGGAGCCGGACATTGCCGCCGCGGTCCGGTTGGTCGTCGAGGGTACGGGTGAGATCGTGCGGCGGGTCGCGCAGCTCGACGTGGTTGTCCGGACGGCTGCCGAGACCGACTCTGAGGCGGAACAGTTCCTGCGCCGCAACGAGCAGATGCGGGTCGACGGCTATCGCGAAATGATCGACGTTCTCTGCGGCAAGTCGGGGCTGCGCCCAAGTCTGACGGCCGAGCGAGCCGCGGACCTGATGCTCTTACTCGTCGGCCCCGCGGCCTATCGGGCACTCGTCGCCGACCGAGGCTGGTCGCATACCGAATGGGTAGCCTGGATGAGCACCATCCTTCTCGAGCAGCTCTTCGGCCTGCACGAGGGTGAGGCGTAGCCCGAGGCGACAATTCAGGACCGCAGAGCGGTGGTTGATGACTCGCCGCTTGTTGGTCGTGCGTGCCCGACACCTGTCGGGCGCGCCACACTGTCGGCCGCGCCAACGCGAATAGTCACTCTGCGACAATGGGTTCGTGGGCGACACGGGATCTGGCGCGGGCAGGGTCGACGATCAGGTCGCTGAATGCGAGCGGCTTCTCGGGATGGCGAAGCGCCTCTTGCAGTCCGGAGAGCTACACGCCAGTGGCGAAGCGGCGATACGGGCGGGAGAGCTCGCGCGTCAGGCCGGAAGGCCCGACCTTCTGGCAGCAGCAGCCCTTGCGATCACCGGCATCCAGGATCCCCTCATCGACGCCGGCATCGAATCGATGTGCCGCGATGCCCTCCAGGCAATCGAGCCAACGAACACCGCGCTCTCAGCGCGCTTACACGCTCAACTCGCCGTTGCCGAATACCATCGCGGCCAACTCGACGAGGCGGCGACGAACAGTGAACACGCATTGCGCCTCGCTGCGCAGGCCGAGGACCATCGAGCGTCTGCGGCAGCCCTCCACGCCCGCCAGATGATCGCCGTGGGCCTGGTCCGTCCGATAGAGCTGATCGACCTGGGCGAGCGCATGCTCGAACTTGCCGGCAAGTTGCGGTCGACAGACAACGAAATGTTGGGGCACGCGTGGCGGATCGATGGCTTCCTGCAGTGCGCCGATACGGCCGCGGCCATGCGCGAGATCGACGCTCTGGACGTCCTTGCGGCTCGAACGGCGGACCCGCTCGTGCAGTGGCACGCCCTACGGTCTCGGGCAGGATGGTCCCAGGCCGTCGGGGCATTCGCAGAGGCCGAGCGGCTGGCGGCGTTGGCTCGGGATGCGCTACCGCCGTCGCAGGCCGCGCTTGCGATGCCGCTCTACTTCGGGCAGCTCGTCATGGTCGCAGTCGATCGAGGCGCCCGACCGTCGGGCATGGAGGCGATCGGCCCGCGCGCAGCTGGGCACTACCCGGTGGTCCTGGCGACCCTCGGTCTGCTCGAACTGGCAGTCGGCGATCGAGATGCCGCGCGGGCCAGCCTCGACGACGTGAGACCGCGCTTGGGCGACATTCACAGGGACGAGCGTTGGCTCCCGACGATCGCGGCAATGACCGAGCTCGCCATCGCGTTCGATGATCGATCGCTGGCAACGACGCTCCACAGCCAGCTCCTGCCGTTCGAGGGCCTGATGATCGCCGCAGCGATCGGTGCGTTCGGCCCAGTGGGCTATTACCTCGGCCTCGTCGACGCGTTCGCCGGTCGATCGGATGCGGGAATCGCGCGAATGGAGGCAGCCGCTGAGCTTGCCGCCCGGGCGGATCTAGGTCCGTCATTGGTTCGGTCCCGAGTCGCGCTCGCCGACGCTCTCCTCAAACGCGCCGGGGCTGGTGACCGAGCGCGCGCTGCGACCCTGGCTGCAATGGCGACAGCGGACGCCCGCAGGCTTGGCATGCAGGACCTGCTCGCTCGAGCATCAGAGCTTGGCGCGTCGATCAATCGCCTGCCCGGCGGGCTTTCACGCCGCGAACTGGAGATTGCCGCCCACCTTTCAGCCGGGAGAACGAACCTGGAGATCGCGCAGCTGCTGGTCATTTCGGAGCGCACGGTCGAGACGCATGTCCAGAACATCCTGACCAAGCTCGACATGCATTCCCGCGCCGAGGTCGCGGTCTGGGCGGTCAGGGCTGGGATCACCGAAGACCGGACGTAGCCAACCTTTACGTACCGCGTTCCGTACTAGTGACGATGCGCGTGGCCCGGCGGAGACCCTAGCGTGAGGCCATGCAACGGCCGCGGGCGACTGGCTTCCGGCCATGGCAGCACAGCAGGATGGTCACCAAATGTCTGACGAAAACAAGGCGGTTGTTCGCAGGCTTGTCGAGGAGTGGCAGAGCGGCCATCGCCGCGAGGTAGGCGAGGAGTTGCTGGCTGACGACTTCGTCGACAGTGCACACCCCGCCGGACCTGGCATGGCCAAGCCGAACGCGCTCGATTGGTGGGACAATACCTTCAGGGCGTTCCCGGACCTTTCGGCCGAGATCAAGCACATGGTTGCCGAGGGCGACCTCGTCGCGACGTACAAGACGTTCAACGGGACCCACGCTGGCGAGTTCATGGGCATGCCGCCGACCGGCAGGTCCGCGACGTTCGATGCCTTCGATCTCATGCGGCTCCGGAGTGGGAAGGTCGTGGATCACTGGGTCATCCTCGACGTTGCCGGACTGATGCGGCAGCTTGGCGGCATGCCAGCCAGCAGGTAGCACACTCCGCTGCGCATGGTCGCGCCGTCGGCGACGCGGACGTAGCGGCCGTGGTCGAACGCCAAGAGCGATGGCGCGTCGACGGGTACCGGGACATGGTCGACGCCACGGGCTGGCAGCATGACGAGTGGGTCGCGTGGACGACGGCGACGCTCGCTCGCCAGTTGTTCGGGGCCCTATGTCGCTGATCGGGATTCGCACCGTCGAGCGACCTTTGTCGTCCAGCTGGGCCCCACCCTCGGGCTCGGGCAGCCGCGGCGCCAGGATCCAGACCAGCTGCGCCGTCGTCGACGCCCCCACCTTGGACCGGGCGTTCGCCAGGTGGTGCTTCATGGCCGATCGGCCTCGCTCGCCCATTGAGCGACGGGGTCAGGCCGTCAGGAAGATGTCGAGCGGCCCCTGGTGGCCGCCCATCGGGCCTCGAAGGTCGCGTGACCGCTATTCGTCCCGGAAGTCCCAGGCGCGGATGCGATCAGGGACGAGGCGGATCACCGGTCTCGGCTCGGGGAAGCTCGCCACGAACTGCTCAGCGCCGTCCGGCCCCTCGTAGCGGATGACCGTCCGTCGAACGACGTCGTGGAAGCCGTCTGTCGACAGCGTCGCCCGGCCGGACAACTCGAGGCCGCGCAGGGGCATGACCTGCTCAGGGATCACTACGCTGGCGCGCGAATCGCGCTGGAGTTGTCGGACCTTGCCGTCCGTCCAGCCGTTCGTCCAGATGTTGATGCCGCCGTCACGCCAGTCGAACCAGACGGGCGAGAGCATCACCTCACCCGATCTCCGGTACGTCGCCAGCACCGCGACGATCGGCTGCTCGAGGAGGTCACCCAGATCGTCGATTGTCAAGCCTGTCCGCATCGGCCGATTGTAGTGCAGCGGGTCACGCCGTCAGGAAGAGGTCCACCGACCCCTGGTGGCCGCCCACCGTGACGCGGCAGCCACGGATCTGCCGGTACCGGAGGCCCGAGCCCTCTCGCCCCGACCAGAACACCCGCTTCGTGCTCGCAGGCGAGCCGACGGGCGCGGGCGCAGCCGGGCAATGTCGCACCGACAGAGCCCAGTGTCCCCGGATCGCCGTCCCGTCGGTACCGCAGATCCACGGCGAGGCACGTCAGCGTCTGATCAGGCGCCGACGCGGCGCCCTCGCCTTGCCCCGAATGCTTCCTCGCGGTTGTGGCCTCGATTCCGGCTGCGGCGCGCACGCGGGCACCTCCTCGTGCCCCTGCGAACGGCCGCGACGGCGGGCGGACCCGACCCAACGTACCGCGCTGATCGTCCTCCGCGCCGCTTACCTGCGACTTATCGCCGCCACGGTGGCGTGGCGATGCACGACCACGGTGGCCTGGTCCGGCCTCCGGTGGAGTCGCGCGAGCCATGTGCCGTACGGCTCGCTGCCCGAGCCCGAGCACTCGATCGACTCGTGCATCCACTCGCTCATGTGCACGCCGGAGACGTCCGCGGCGGCGATCGTGGGGATCCTGGTGTTCGGCGAGGCGACGTCGCCCTGGCTCCAGGCCGCGTACTTCGACGGGTCGATTGCCCGCACGACCCTGCCGGCGCGGTCGATGTACGCCGTGGCGGAGGGTCCCGGGGGCCCGTCCGGTTGGCGTAGTTTCGCTCCTCGATCGCGGTCGCGGTGGCGTTGCTGGTCTGGTGGAGGCAGGCCAGGATGATCGGCTTCCGGCGCCGCCGGGCACCCCGAGTCGGGTAGCCGCAGGCCTTGTTCGTGAGGAGCGACGTGATCGTCATCATATGACGCTCCTCCATGCGGCCGAGGCCTCGAGCCCGAGGAGCGCGAGGATCGCGCCCAGGAGGGGCAGGAGGATCGCCGGGGCTGACGTCGTAGCCGGGGACAGCGACGTCGAGGACGAGGAGGACGACGAGGACCAGCGTGAGCGCGGCCGCGGCGCCGATCCGGGCCGAGCTGTAGACGTCGGCCCGGCGAGACGCCGGCGCGTCACTGCGGTGCTCATCGCCCATGCCGGCGCATTCGGCCGATCCAGGTGTCGACGAGGAGCGGCAGCACGACAGCGGTCGAGTGCGCCTCCCATGACGACGCCGGCGAGGAAGGTCAGGGCGAGGTCGATCTCGCTCACCGAGCCCACGTGGGATCGACGGCGCGGGCGTACCCGGGGTCGCAACAGGCAAGGGAGCCCGGGAGCCGGTGTGGATCAGACCAGCGCGCCGTCATGCCCCCAAGCGTCGGCGGGCGGCGGCGCCTAGTTGGCCGATTGGGCCATGGGTTCTGCCTCCCCCGTCCGCGGACCGCCTCGTAGGCAAATAGGCTGCGGCCCACCGAGCCCTCCGGCCGGGCCTGCTGGTGCGCGTCCCGGGCCGGCGCCCGGCTGAGCGCAGGACCTGGCACAGGCATCCGCTCGCCTTGAGTGTCGATCTGGCGCCGGCCGGCTGGTGAACAGGGCCCGGCCGACGCTCGTCAGCCCGGCGCTGTGGGTGGGGGATACTGCAGCAGTGCGACCCGCTGCGCCCCATTCGCCCGACCTCGAGCTCGATCCGGGGATCCGCTCGGCCGACCTCGTGGCCGCCTTCTCGCTGGCCACCGACCTTGGCCTCGGCCTGCCCATGGAGCACGCCCTCCGCTCGTGGCTGATCGCCGACCGCCTCGCCGCGCGGATGGGCCTCGGAGCGGCAGACCGCCAGGACCTCTACTACGTCGTGACGCTTGCCTGGGTGGGCTGCGTCGCGGACACGCCCGAGGTGGCGCACTGGTTCGGCGACGACATCGCCTTTCGGCGTGACAGCTTCGGCGTGGACCGGGCCGGCCTGCCGATGATGGCCTACTCGCTGCGCAAGGTGGGAGCCGGCGCGCCCCTCGTCCAGCGGCTCAGGCTGGGCGTCGCGCTCGTGTCCACCGGTGGGGCCCCGGTCGCCCGCGGCTTCATGTCGCACTGCATCTCCACCGCCCGGATGGCCGAGCGCCTCGGGTTGGGCGCCGGCGTCGCGCACCAGCTCCAGCAGGTGTTCACGCGGTGGGACGGAAAGGGGGTGCCCGAGGGGGTCGGCGGGGAGCAGATCGCACCAGCCGTGCGCCTCTTCCACGTCGCCGACAGCGTAGAGGTCCTGCACCGCATCCACGGCCTTCCCGGCGCCGTCAAGCTGGCCAGGGAGTGGCGGGGCACGCAGTTCGCCCCCGACGTGGTGGACGCCTTCTTGGCCGACGCCGAGGCCGTCCTCGCTGGCCTCGACAAGGTCGGCGACTGGAACGACGAGATCGCGGACCAGGCCGGCCTGCAGCGTCGCCTGCCGGAAGCGGAGGTCGACACGGCCATGGAGGCCCTGGCGGACTTCACCGACCTCCGGTCGTCCTCGCGCGGCGGACACTCGCGCAGGGTGGCGGCGCTGGCGGCGCTGGCGGCCGAGCTCTCTGGCCTGCCGCCCGCTGACGCCGCAACGCTCCGCCGGGCCGGACTGCTTCACGACCTGGGGATGAACGGCCTGCCGGCCACGATCCTCGAGAAGCCCGGCCCGCTGTCCAAGAGCGAGGCGGAGCGGATGCGGATGCACGCCTACTACACGCACCGGATGCTCTCCCGACCGCCCGCCCTCGGGCGGATCGGCGCGATCGCCGCGCTCGCGAACGAACGCCTCGACGGCTCCGGGTACCACCGCGGGCTCGCCGGCCCGGCGATCCCAGCCACGGGCCGCATCCTCGCCGCCGCGGATGCCTTCGCCGCCATGCGCGAGGCACGACCGTACCGCGAGGCCCTGACCGAGAGGGCGGCCGCCGACCAGCTCCGGGGCGAGGTCCGGGCTGGGCGCCTCGCGGCCGATGCGGTGGACGCGGTGCTCGAGGCCGCGGGGCAGCGGCGGGCCCGCCGCCACACGGGGCCAGGCGGGCTCACCGCGCGCGAGGTGGAAGTGCTGCTGCTGATCGCCCGGGGCGCGTCGAACAAGCAGGTGGCCGGGCTCCTGGGGATCACGCCCAAGACGGCGGGCACCCACATCGAGCGCATCTACTCCAAGATCGGCGCCTCCACGCGCTCGACGGCCACGCTGTTCGCGATGCAGCAGGGCCTGCTCGACTCGCTCGAACCGCTCGATTCGTAGGGCGAACGCCGGACGACACGGGGTTACCCAGCCCCTAGCGTGCCCCCTGCACCAACCAGCAGGGGAGAGACGCAGATGGCATCCCAGGCAGGCGGCCAGGCCACAATCGCACCGGCCGCACCCAGCGGCGGCGACCCAGCCCGCGCCGCAGCCCGGCAGTTCGTCGCGGCCGTCGCCGCCCGCGACTTCCGCGGCATGTTCGACCTCCTGGCTCGCGACGCCGCCCTCCGGTACCTCATCCCGAGCGGCCCGGGGGCAGTCACCGGCGCCGCCGAGGTCGTCGCCAGGTACACAGACTGGTTCGGCGACGCGGACGCCGTCGAGGTTCGGGGTGTCCTCATCGAGCGGATGGCCGACCGCACCTCGACCCGTTACCAGTTCCGAACCCACGCCGACGGCGCCTGGGAGCTCGTCGAGCAGCAGGCGTACCTCGACGTCGACCCCGACGGGCGCATCGCCCGGCTTGACGTCCTCTGCTCCGGCTTCCGGCCGGCTGGCGAGGGGGACGCGCCCGGGGCCGCGGCACTGTCGGGCGTCCACCACTTCGACGCCGGGGCCATGGGTTGCGCCGACGGCCTGGCGGACGAGTTCCGCCGGCGCATCGGCGCCATTCCCCTAGGCGACGTCCTCGTGGTCGTCGCGCGCGACCCGGCGGCGAAGGAGGACCTGCCGCCGCTGGCCCGGATGCTGGGCCAGACGGTCCGTTCCACCGAGGCGACCGGCGACGGGCGCCACCAGTTCACGATCGAGAGGACCCGATGAGCGACATGCTGATCTTCAATTGCACGCACGGCAAGGACGAGGCCGAGCGGGCGACGCTCCCGTTCGTCGCGGCGAATATCGCGGCGACCGCGGGACAAAGCGCGGTTGTCTTGTGCACGATCGACGCCGTCTGGCTCGGAACGCACGGCGGCCTCGACGGGATCGCCTCCCCGGGCCTGCCGGTGCTGGCCGACCTGTACGCGCAGTTCATCGGCAACGGCGGCGAGGTCTGGCTGTGCGGCGCCTGCACCAAGCCGCGCGGGATCGGCGAGGAGCAGGTGGCCGCCGGCGCGAGGATCGTCGGGGCGGCCAAGGTGGTCGAGGAGATCGTGGCCGGCGCGAAGACGGTCGCCTTCGCGTAGTGCCCGATCTGCCTCGCCCTTCGCAACCCGGACGCGGTCGTCCTGCGCACGGGAACGACCGCGAGCTGAGTGACCGGGCTTCGGATCCACGATCCGTGCGCCTGTAAGGCGGCGGTGTGATGTCAGCAATGTGCCACGCACGCGTTTGCTGCGCCCCGGCGTCGGCTGGGCCGGCAGCAACCTCGAATTGACTAGGCCAGATCCACGTCGTGGAGAGCGGCGCGGCGAGCCGAGAGGAAGGACCATGAAGATGAACGCACAGCATGAGAAGGGATCCGGAACCGGGCGCGCACCAAACCAACGCCTGCACGCCCGAGCGCTCATCGTGATCGTCGCGGCCCTCGCTCTGACGCTCAGCGCTTGTGCGTCGAACGGCGCCTCGTCGGTGCCAGCGGCGACCACCACGGTCGCACCGGCATCGGCCGCTCCTACGGCAGCTGGCGGGGAGGGCAACAACGTCGCGGTGTGGACCCTGTCGTCAACAACGAAGGCCGGGGTGGGCACGTACCTCGTGGCCGAATCGACGACTGGCGAGGATCCCCTGACCGTCTACGTCTTCAACAAGGACGTGCCCGGTTCTGGGACGAGCGCCTGCAACGCGAGCTGCTCGAAGACCTGGCCGCCGCTACTCCTGAGTGACGGCGCCACCGCGGGTGTCAGCGGGATCACCGGCAAGTTGGCCCAGGTGACGCGGCCAGACGGGACCGTGCAGCTCACCTACAACGGCGCGCCCCTGTACTTCTCGGCCGGCGACCATGGGGCGGGCGACACCAATGGGGTCGGCGTGAGCCAATCGTGGCGCGTGGCGACCCCCTAGCGAGGTAGCTCCTGGGCACGCAGATCGTCGACCATCCCGTCCCCGAGCATCTTCACCGCGCGCCGGCAACGCCAGCCGGCGGGCGCCGCCGTCGCGGGCCCCTCCCAGGATCCACGTGGCATGGGAGCACCGAAGGAACGGGCGGCGTCGAGACGACGGACGAGTCGGAGCGCGAGCCGGCCTGAACGCAGGACCCACAGCACGAGCCGCGCGAGCGAAACGGGCCGAGCTGTGCGGTCGACGTGACCATGAAGGACGGCGTCACCCGCCCCTCGAAGATCGGCAAGGACGGCAAGCACCCCGAGGTGATCGTCCGGCGCGGGCAGGAGCTCGAGCTCCGAGAAGATGCTGGCGATGTGCGCCTCGACGGTCTTGGGTGCCAAGAAGAGTCCTCGGGGTAGCGCGAGTAGCCCTACGACCTCGTCATGCGGACTGCTGTTCGTCGTCCGGTGGGGCCAGGTCTTCGGCCTCGGGCAGCCGCGGCCCGGGGATCCACACGAGCTGCGCCGGGGTCGTGACGCCCACCTTGGACCGGGCGTTCGCCAGGTAGTGCTTCACGGTCGAGGGCGACAGGCCGAGCCGGTGGGCGGCTGCCTTCTCGATCGGTGGGTCGGCTACGTGTGTGGCCAACGCCGGTCGGGTTGTTGGGCGGGCTGGTTCGCACCGCCCTGCTAAGGTCGCCACCGTGACGCCCGACCGATCCCCTGCCATGGTCCGTGTCGGGTCGCGTCTCCCGGCTCGTGGGAACGCCACCTCGATCCGGATCCTGCTCGTCGCGGTCGCGGCGGGGCTCGCGATCGGCATCGCCACCTCGATGGCGCAGGGGTCGGTGGGGGAGGGGCTGGCGCCCCTGGCCAACTCGTCGGGGTCGTGGTGCCTGTGCGCCTTCGCCCTCGCGCTGCTCGAGCGCGATCCGCGGCGGGCCGCCCTGGTCGGGCTCGCTTCGCTCGTCGCCATGCTCGCCGGCTACGCGCTGGCGACGGAATTCCGCGGGTACCCGGTCGGGACCTCGATGCTCGTCCGCTGGGGCGTTGCGGCAGTCATCGCCGGGCCCGCCCTCGGTGTAGGTGCTGCGTGGCTGAGGGGCCCGAACTCGCTCCGTGCCGCTGCCGGGGTCGCCCCGATCGCCGGCATCGTGCTGGGCGAAGGACTGTACGGGCTCACCGTGGTGGCGGCGACGACATCTGTCGGCTACTGGATCGGCGAGTTGGCCGTCGGCCTCGTGCTCGTGGTCCTCGCGGCGATCCGCATTCGAACCTGGCGCGGGATCGCGCTGATGCTGGCGCTCTCGGCCATCGCGACCGTCGTCTTCTACCTCGTCTACACGCTCGCGCTCGGCGCACTGTTCTGATCCTCCGGCGCGTCTGGGCTTGGGACCGTCTGTCCTCGGGCAGACGCTACTCGTCCGTCCGCAGCACTCTCGGGGTCCGGGAGCCGATGGGCCAGAAGCCACACCAGCTGCGCCGTCGTCTCGGCGCCCACCTTGGACCGGGCATTCGCCAGGTGGTGCTTGACCGTCGAGTGCGACAGGCCCAGGCGGTGGGCGGCCGCCTTCTCCGAGCCGGCCGCAATGACCGCGGCGACCACGCTGACCTCGCGCTCAGTAGCGCGCTCGGCGGGGCGCGACGACCGTCGCGTCACGCGCTGCGGACCAGCTCGAGGGGCACCGGCGGCTGCCGCGGCGTGGCGTTGACCATCAGGAAGCTGAGCGATCGCTGAGTTACGGAGGGGCTATCCCTCTCGCCCCGACCATTCCCCGTCCGGCTTCGCCGTGATGGCATGCCCCGGATCCGGCTGCGACGCGCACGCGGGCACCTCCCTGGTGCCCCCAGTGTTCGGCCGAGCGGCAGGAGAGCCCGACGCCGCGATGCCACCCGGATCCTCGTCCGCGCCGCTCATCTGCGACTTATCGCCGCGCTGCGCGAGCGCACCGGCTCGCTCCTCGCGCCGATCCTGAGCCCCGGGACCTCGGACGGAACACACGGGGTGGTCACGTTCATCGCGATCGCGTCGGCGTCATGGGGAGCGGGCGCCTCCATCTCGCGGCTGGACAACCCCGGCCCCGGCAGCCGTGGCTTGCGCTCGTGGGGCAACTCGGCGCGAAAGGTGCACGTGAGTTGGATTTCGCCTTGCGTCGCTTGCTGGCCGTCCCGGCCACGAGGTCCGGTCGGCCCCGAGCGTGACAACCTCCAGCCCATGTCGCCGCGCTGGCATTGCCCCGACACTGGGCAATGCGTCCGTCAGCCAAGTACCGGGGAGCTGGACAGGGCATGAGTCTTCGTATCGAGGGACTGACGAAGAGGTTCGGGGAGGTTCAGGCGCTCGGCGGCATCACCTTCACGGTCGGTCGCGGCGCAGTGTTCGGCTTCCTCGGCGCGAACGGAGCCGGGAAGACGACGACGATGCGGATCGTGCTCGGCCTGCTCCGCGCCGACGAGGGAACCGTCGCATGGCTCGACCGCAAGGCGTCGGCCTGGCCGCGACGGACCTGGGGCTACATGCCCGAGGAGCGCGGCCTGTACGGACGAATGCGCGTGCTCGACCAGCTCGTGTTCTTCGCGTCGCTGTACGACGTGCCCCGGAGCCGGGCCCGCGCGGACGCCCTCGCGTGGCTTGGGCGCTTCCGGATCGGCGATGTCGCCGACCGACGGGCCGAGACGCTCTCGAAGGGGAACCAGCAGAAGGTCCAGTTCATCGCGACGGTGCTCCACGACCCTGACGTGATGATCATGGACGAGCCGTTCGCCGCGCTCGATCCGGTCAACGTCGCGCTGCTCAAGTCCGCATTCCTCGAGATGCGGGATCGGGGCAAGACCATCGTCTTCAGCACCCACCAGCTCGAGATGGCCGAGGAGCTCTGCGACTCGGTCGCGATCATCGACCACGGACGGCTCGTCACGACGGGTTCGACGAGGGAGGTCAAGCGCTCGACCGGCCACCAGGTCGTCCGCCTGGCCACGTCAGCCGGCGGAGAGCTCGAATGGCTCCGATCGCTGCCGCACGTCCGGGTCACCCGGCCGGGCCGCGACTACACCGAGCTCCATGTCGATGCCGGGACCGATCCGCAGACGGTCCTCCGCGCCGCCGTCGGCCGCGGGGACGACGTCCTCCGGTTCGAAGTCGCCGACCCGTCGCTGGAGGAGGTCTTCGTCGAGCGGGTCGGGGCGCTCGATCTCGAGGAGCGGACCCTGGCGACGCCGGCGGAGGTGGCGGCATGAGCACGATGTCGCACATGACGTCGGTCGCTCGTCGTGAAGCGAACGTCCGCGTCCGGACGCGGACGTTCATCGTGGGCACGGCGCTCCTCGTCCTCGGTGTCGTGGCGATC
Source organism: uncultured Chloroflexia bacterium (assembly GCA_963776285.1). Taxonomy (GTDB): domain Bacteria; phylum Chloroflexota; class Limnocylindria; order Limnocylindrales; family CSP1-4; genus CTSoil-043. The sequence goes on along the minus strand of CAVZLW010000007.1, from coordinate 13,994 downwards.
GCGCTCGTCCCGGTGATCGTCCAGTACATCGAGGGCAGCGCGACCCAGCGGGTCACCGTCTACGTCGGCGCCAGCGACCTCACGGCCGATCCCGTCCCGACGCTCCGCACCCTGCTGAACGCGACGCCGTCGACCGGCACGTCGGGGTCGTCGCCGTCCACTCACGAGGCCTTCGCCGTCACGACCGCGTCCGACCTCGCTGCGGCGCGCTCGGACGTGACCGCGGGCCGGACGAACGCGGTGCTCGCCATCGAGCGAGGGTCCGGCGGCGAGCTCACGTTCACCCTGTACACGAACGATGCAGCGACGGGGCGCACGGCTCAGCTCATCCAACAAGCCGCCAACTCGGTTGCGGTCGCCGACCGGCTTGGCCGCCTCGGCGTCGCGCCCTCCGATCAAGCTGCGCTCTTCGGTCCCGCCGCCTACGTGGTCAAGTGGCCCGATCCGACGCGGACGGAGCCGACCCAGGACTCGGCCGCGATGGGCTCGTCGTATCTCCTCGCGTTCGGCATGACGCTCCTGATCTTCATGATGATCGTCCTCTACGGGAACTGGGTCGCGATGAGCGTGGTCGAGGAGAAGTCGTCACGCGTCATGGAGGTCATCCTCAACGCCGCGACGCCGTTCGAGCTGCTCGGCGGCAAGGTGCTCGGCGTCGGCGCGGCCGCCTTCCTTCAATACCTCGCGATCCTTCTTGCCGGCGGGCTCGCACTGCTCCTCCAGGACCGCGTCGCGTCCCTCGTCCTCGGCGCTGGCGCGGGCGTGTCGCTGCCGGAGGGCCTCACGATCACGCTCCTCGTCCTCTTCTGCGTCTACGGCGTCCTCGGGTTCCTCCTCTATGCTGTCCTCTACGCCGCCGCCGGATCTCTGGTGAGCCGCCAGGAGGACGTGAACGGGGCGGTCATGCCGATGACCATGATCACGTTGGCCGGGTACATGATCGCCGTGTACGCCGGGACCGGCCTCCTCGACATCCGGGCGGGCTGGGTCTCCGTTCTTTCGCAGATCCCGTTCATCAGCCCGTTCATCATGCCGAGCCGCATCGTCGCGGGAGAGGCGACCGGATGGGAGGTCGCGCTGTCGATCGCGATCCTGCTCGTGACGATCCCGGTTGCCCTCTGGATCGCCGCCCGTGTGTACGCCGCGGGAGTCCTCCTGTACGGACAGAGACCGAGCATGCGGGCGGTCTGGCGGTTGATGCGGTCCCCCATCTGATCTGGGCGCGGCCGACCGGCATTCGCCCTCGACGCCGCGAGAGGGTCCATCCGCGCACGCCGCTCACGCGCTTGGCTCGAGCTCGCGCCGCTCGAGTGCCATGGCTGCAACCTGGTCGTCGAGCGGCGCTCGCCCTCTCGGCGGGATTCAGCTCGAGGAGAGCGCCGTCGAGCTCCAACAGGGGCCCGCCGCAGCCGGTCGGTTGCCTCATTTGAACCGTCGTCGTAGGCCGGCTCGTTAGAGCGCCAGCTCGCTCGCGGAGTCGTTTCGCCTCTGGAGTAGGCGGGGGGCCGGCCCCTAACCGTAGGCGAGTAGGCCGCATCGCGGATCCGGCCCACGCTCTCGTCGAGATCTCGAAGTGCGTGCACTCAAGCGAGGAGGTGGGCCACAGGTCGACCGCGGTCGTGATGCAGGTCCCCGTAGCCGGCCTCGGTGGCGGCCGTCCCGAGCGCGATCTCGTAGTGGCTCTTCCCGACCCAGGCGGCCTAGGGACAGGGCGTTCGTCCACCCTCGCTCGGTCTGGACCGGTTCAGCGTCCGGTGACCCCTGTCCGTTCGAGCGCCTCGCCCGCCCGAGGCGCGACACGAGGGCGTCATTCGCGAGCTGGGGCTGGGACGACTGGCGAGCGGCAGGGCCACCACCCGGCCATTCCGCAGCACGTCATCCGCGGCGGCGCTCGTCCGGCGCGCCGGCTTGCGACGCGCCCAGTCGTTCCCAGGGACGAACCATCTCGCCGGTCTCTGTGACGGGAGCTGTCACACTTGTCACAGACACGATCCGACAACCCTTCCGGCCGGGCAGCGGGATCTTCCCGCCCCTGCTGTCGACGTCACCGGTCACGGCGACCACGGGCGGGGATCGACCGTCCACCAAATTCGATCGCTCGTCGTGAGGATCCCCGCCAGCCAGCGCCCCACGACCTCGGTCCGCTGCTGCTCTTTGGTGGTCAATGTCAGGCTCTCCCTCATGGGGTGAGACTGACAAAATCACTGAGCAGTTGGCCCTGCCAAATTCATTGAGCAGGGACACACAAGACGCTGCTGACCGCACCCGGTGATACCCTGTCGCACGTTCGCCAGAGGATCTGGCTGTATGCCTCGTGGCTCCGAGATCCCCGCGTTCGTCGGCAGAACGCGAGAGCTCGCCGCGATCACGGACATGACCGCCTGGGCGGCCCGCGAGAGCGCGCCGGCCGGAGTGCTCGTCCTTGGGAGCACGGGCCAGGGGAAGAGCAGGCTTCTCCACGAGGCCCGCTCTCGTGTCAAGATCGATCACGGGCTGGCGCTCGTTGGATATGAGCCCGAGCGAAACGTGCCGCTCGCGGCGGCCACCGGCCTCCTTCGGACCCTCTCCGGACAGCGAGACTGGCTCCCGGCTCTCTTCTCCGGCCAATTCCCTGATGGCGGGACAGCCCTCGACCCGATCAGGATTTTCGAGGCTGCCCATCTCGCGGTTGGCCGATTGGGGCGGGTCCTGCTCACGATCGACGATGTTCAGTGGGTCGACGAGCTCTCGCTTGCCCTCTGTCACTATCTCGTTCGCGCGGCATCCACGTCCGGCGTTCCAGTCGCGCTCCTCGCGGCTGCTCGCCCGTCCCCAGTCGCGAGCAAATTCGCCAGCTCCCTTCGTCAGTTCCTTGGCCAGCACCACCAATTCACGGTTCTGGAGCTCGGGCCGCTCACGGTCGAGGACGCGATCAGTCTCGTGGCCAGGCTGGACCCGGAGACCGGTCCCGCGCGTGCATCGGAGCTATGGAGCCAGGCCGGCGGCTCGCCGTTCTGGCTGGAGGCGCTGGTTCGCGCCAGCCGCGCCGGACTCGATCCCGTCGAGATCGTGGGGGAACGTCTGCGGAGCCTCACCCCCGACGCCTCCTCGGTCTTGGCCGATCTCACGGTGGCCGCCAAACCATTCTCGATCGGCGAGCTCGCGCGCCTGGAGGACTGGCTTGGGCCTCGGGCCGAAGGAGCAGCCGCCGAGCTCGTCAGCTTGGGCCTCGCGGTAGGCCCGCCCGGTGACGTGGCGCTCACCCATGACCTGATCCGGTCTGCCGCCGCCCGCCATCTCCCGGCTTCGACTCGACATGCAATTCACCGCCGGATCGCCGCGCTCCTCGAAGCCGAAGCTGGCGACGACGTCCAGGCGCTCCGGGCCGCGCTCGAGCATCGACGTGCCGGCCGGCTGCCGATGCTGGACCTTGCCTTGCGACTCGCTCACTCGCCCCGTCGCCGGTGGCTTGGTTCCGAGGGGCTCCGGGAGCTCACTGAGATTGCCCGAGACGTGGACCCGGACGATGCTGCGAAGCACGAGCTCCAAGAAGCCGTCGCCTCGCTGGCTTCCGAGCTCAGCAACCACGCCGTTGCCCTCGAGCTGTGGAGTGCCCTGGCCGATGCGACGGCCGATGACGGCCGCCGCCAGCGCGCGCTGCTGGCCTGTGCGCGCGAGGCGTATCACCTCGAGCGGCGACCCGATGCGCGCTCCTACGTCGCCCGCTGCCGCGCTGAGCACGGCGTGTCACCGGCAACTCTGTTGGCACTCGATGCTGCCGAGGCTCGAGTGGCGTTCTGGTGGGGGGACAGCGGGCTAACGGAAGGGCGGACCCTGGCGAGTCGGGCCGTGCGGGCCGCTCGGCGCATGGCGAAGGAAGCGGGTGGCCCTGACAGACTCGGTGACGCGAGACGAGCGTACGTCGATGCGCTCAGCGTTGGAAGGGACGCCGCCAATCAGAGCTACGACCTTCGCGCCATGACCAGGATCGGGGAAGAGCTCATCGCCGGCACCCGCGGCTACGACGAGGCCATGCATCTCGACGCAGTCGTGGGCCACGCCGTCGCGCTACGGATCGCTGGACGCCTCCGCGAGGCCGAGGATCGACTCCGGTACAGCTGGGAGCAGGCCCGCCAACGTCTGCTTCCGTCCGTGGCGGTCGCCGCGGGGCACCTGCTCGCGAGAACCCTTCATGACCTCGGAAGGTTGGATGACGCCGACGAGATCGCGACCGAGGCTGCCTCCATGGCCGCTCGGACCCGCGACTCGGGACGCAACCGTGTCATCGGGCTGATGGTCGTGCACGAGCTGGCGCTTTCCCGCGACGACTGGCGGCAGGCAGCGAGCGCGCTGCGCACAACGGCCGACGGCGAGCTCAGTGCGCATGAGCGACAGTACCTGTACCAGTGCCTCGCCAAATGGCTTGCCCGTCTCGGGGGACTCGGAGCTGAGAAGGACGTCGTTGCGCTCGTCAAGGAAGGGCGGCGGCTCGCCGAGATCGCGGGTTGCTCGAGATGTCGCCTCGAGAACGAGCTCCCGGCAGCAGAGGCGCTGCTGCGAATCGGGCGGGTACCGGACGCTCGGCGCGCCCTGGATCAGTGGGACCGCGAGCGGCCAGTGCCAACGCCACAGGACGCGTTTCGGCGACGTCGGCTGGAGGCCTTGCTCGCCACGCGGGACGGCGATTCCGTCCGAGCCTTGGCGAAGCAGGCGGACGTCATCGACGAGGCTGACCAGGCCGAGCTGAACTTCGATGGATTATGGATGCGCCTTGACCTGGCCAGGTTTCTTGTCGCGCTCGATCGCGGACGCGCCGCCGAGGCGTTCCGCGACGCCGCGGAGCGGGCCGAGCGGATGGGCGCCCGCACGGAGGCCCGACTCGCCGACCAGGCGCTGCGCGCACTGGGCGTTCGGACATGGCGCCGCGGCCCCGCATCTTCGATAGGCGTGGCGATCGAGCGCCTTAGTGAGCGCGAGCTCGAGATCGCTCGACTCGTGGCGGCCGGCGCCTCCAATCCCGAAATCGCCGGCCAGCTGTTCCTCTCCCGCAAGACGGTCGAGCGCCATGTCTCTAACGTCCTGGCCAAGCTGGACGCCCGCAACCGGACCGAACTGGCCGCGATCCTGGGTTCTTCCGCCACGGGGCCATCAGCTGCCTCGAATCCGGGCCCGACTTCGAGGGAGCTGCCGGATGAACTGCGGGAGGCCGAACCCTAGGTTGGCTCCTGACGTCGCCGAGCTGGCGGCGCAAGAGCGAGGAGCCAAGCGATGTCTAGAAGCGGGAGCATCAGCCATCCGGGTATCCGCCGGACCCTGCTGGTCCTGGCGGGGTTGCTGGTCGCAAGCGTCACGGCCGGAGCCGTACTGACCTCCGGACTCACCGCGGGGCACCTCCTGGTCCACGAGGACACGGGAGCGGCGAGAGCCTCGATGATCGAGACATCTCCCAGCCAGTTCGATGAGCTGACGGCCCAGCAGCAGCTGGTCGACTTCCGTCTGAGCGAGAAGGGGCTCCCGACGCGAGCCGAGGAGCTGACGGCCCAGCAGCAGCTGGTCGACTTCCGTCTGAGCGAGAAGGGGCTCCCGACGCGAGCCGAGGAGCTGACGGCCCAGCAGCAGCTGGTCGACTTCCGTCTGAGCGAGAAGGGGCTCCCGACGCGAGCCTACCAGCGCTAGCCTGACGCCCCGATTGGGGCGACAGCGGGAGAGCGACATGCTTGCCCGAACCCCGGCCGTGTCGTCAGGCGGGCTCGTACTCACGGGCCCGCCTGCTCCTTCGAGGTGCGGCCAGTCTTCGTATCGACGTCCCGATTGCGCCCCTCGCGCATCCAACGAGCGTGACCAGTTGTCGACGATCGGGCCGTGGAGAGGATTCATCGTGGAGCCGTTGCCGAGCCCGCGTCGTGCAAACTGGGCCTGAGGGTCACAGCGACCGTCAGGCAGTCGCGCGCCTCAGCCAGCGCTCCACGCCGGTAACCTCGATCTCCAGCGCCAGCCGGGCAGGGACATCATGCTCGGACGGGGAGGTCTGTCTCCTCAGCCGGCTATCCCATCGATGGTCGCCGTCGCTATCGATCGCCTCCCGGCGTCGCCGAGCTCGGCCGGATCGCGGTCCTGGCGGGAGGAGTCCCATGGCAGTCAAGGTCATCGTCGAGCTGAAGGCCAAACCAGGGCGGCGAGACGAGTTGCGCTCGCTCAGCGAGCAGCTCGCCGCACGTGATCGACCGAGCGGCTACCACGGGAGCACGTATTACGAGTCGCTCGACGACCCCGACATGCTCATCGACATCGCCGACTGGGAGTCGCCTGAAGCACGGGCGACGCATCTTGCGAATGCCATGGCCGCGGGTGCCTATGGTCCGGTGCTCGAGCTGCTGGCGGGGCCCTTCCGAGCCACGGTCATCCGCCGGCTGCCCTGAGCCCTGCGTCCACGCGGCGGCGGTCTTGCAGGAGCGTGCCGCCGCGTAGTCGCCCTAGTCGAAGAGCAGGTGGCCGAGGACGTGCTCTATGTCGGCGGTCCCTTCGTCCGGCGCCGTGGGCCGTCGTCCGGGTCGCGGCCGCGCCGCATCGAGAAAGAGGCGATCGGCAATTGTGGCGATCGCAGACCGTCGCGCTCAGGCCCGGGGGATTGTCGCCAATTCACCGGCGTGGTATGCGACATGGGCGATCGTGTCGATGATCGCGTCCAACCTCGTCCTGTCGAGTCCCGACACGGGGGCCAGGAGATCCTCGTCCTCGAGCCCGGCCACGAGCGAACGGAAGGCGGCCTCGCGGGCCCGGGTACGCCTGAGCGCGTCCTGCCAGGCCGCCGACGACGCGGTCACCGGACCCCAGTCCTCGTGCTCGGCGAAGGCTGCGGGGTCGAACGTCCCGCTGCCGACGGCGGCGCCGAGGACCTCGTAGGCGGTCCCGAGATGGTCGAGAACCTGCCACGGAGCGTTGACGCCCGGAGCAGTGCGGGCGGCGTCGCCGACATCGAGAGCTGCCACGGTCTGTTCGACGGCCAGGAACCACGCGTCATCACCGCCACAGAATGCTCGACGGAGCGCCTCCGCGAGCGCGGGCCCGAACAGGCTGGTCATTGCGGCGCCTCCAGGTGACGCAGGGGATGCCGGGACTCCGGCTGGTTCGTCGGCGTCTGACGAACGACGTCCTCCAGCCGGATCGGCGTCACGCCGAACATCGCTGCAATGGGCGCCGTATCCGGGATCGAGTCGTACGACTCCATGGCCGCGAGCAGGGCGAAGGCGATCGGCGACAGGGGCGCAGGGTCGCCCTCCGCGCCCACCACCTCCACGACCACAGTCCGGCCGACGACGCCGGCGTAGATCCGCGCCACGTCGGCCCAGGTCAGGGACTCGGGGCCGCCGAGGTCGAACGGTCGCCCCATCGCCTCCCGGCGGCCGAGCATCGCCGCGGCGTACGCGGCCACGTCGGCGGCCGAGATGAACGAGTGTCGTCGGGTGGGCGGGAGCGGCAGCCGGACCGGCCGCCCGGCGGCGACGGGCATCCCGACGACCATCGCCGGCCACGACTCCATGAAGGCGTCGGGCCGGAGGATCGTCCACGGCACGCCCCCCGCTCGGAGATGCGCCTCCGCCCGGCCCTTCGCCCGGAGGAGCGGGACCGGGCTCTCCGGATCGGCGATGAGCGCCGAGACGTAGACGAGGTGACGGACCCCGGCCGTCGTGGCCGCAGCGACGAGCGCCGCGGTCCCCGCGTCGTCGACCGTTTCGGGACTGTCCCCGGGAAGACGAGGGCTCGCCGCGTTCGCCGTCATGACAACGGCTGCGGCACCCTCACAGGCCCGGGCGAGGCTGCCCGGTTCCCTGAGGTCGCCGATGACTGGTTCGGCACCGGCCGCGACGAGGTCGGCTGCATCCGAGTCGGGACGGACGAGGATCCGCACGCGATCGCCGCGCTCGAGCAGCCGCCCGACGGCCATCCTGCCGACGACGCCGGTCCCACCGACTGCGAGGATCATCTCCCTCTCCCGGCGCCTACAGGTAGCCGAGCGCACGGGCCGCCTCGACGGCGCCGTGGAGGGCCGCGGTCGCCCGGCCCGGGCGGCGGGCATCCCACGCCCTGATGGCGGTGACCAGCGATCGCTCGAGCGGGGCCGGCAGCCCCTCCTGCCGCGGGTCGAGCAAGCGCCGTGCGGAACCGACTGCCGCGTCGATGTCACCGGCGCCCAGGTCGAGGTCGAGGGCGGGCAGGAGCGCGACCCAGTGGAACGGGTACGGGAACTCGCCCGTGTCCCACAGGCGGATCGCCTCATCGGCGCGATCCCGCGCGGCGGTCGCGTCCCCATCGCGCCACGCGACCCAGGCCTGGTTGGCGATGGCAAGCGCCCGGTACTCAGGGAGGCGCAGCCGGGTGGCCGTGTCGAGGGCGACCGCTGCTGACGCCCTCGCGCTTTCGACGTCGCCCCGCTTGCGGGACAGCAGCGGGCGATAGGCGCGGATGCGCGCCACGAGGAGCTCGTCGTCGCAGCCCTCGGCGCTCGCGAGCGATCGATCGAAGAGCTCGCCCACCTCCTCGAGGCGGTTGGCGGTGAGCAGCGCGAGACCAAGGCTGAACGCCTGCACCGCCTCGCGCGACGGGTCGCCGAGGTGGTGGGCCTGCTCGAGAGCACGACGTTCCAGCGCGAGCGTCTCGTCGTCGATCCGGTAACGGTCCCGCCGGAGTGCCAGGGAGATCGCCCCGCGGAGGAATGCGAGCCGCTCCTCCGACGTCCCACGGTCCTCGATATACGTCGCGATCGCCGCTCGATCGCGACGTATCGCCTCGACGTCGCCCTCGAAGTAGTGGCAGTTCGCGCGATCGAGGTGGAGCTGCACCCACTCATGGCGCTCGGCATCGTCCGGGGGCTCATCCGGGCCGAGGATCCGCTCGGCCAGGGCGAAGGCCTCGAGCGCTTCGTCGACGCGCTGGCCGGAGGTCAGGATGCCGGCCCGCTTCCGGGCGAGCCGGCCCCGCTCGAGCGAGGGTCCCCGACCGAGCAGCGCCTCGGCCGCCTCGAGCGCGGCGAGGCTCTCGTCCCGTCGCTGCAGCCAGCCGAGCACCTCGCCACGGCCCTCGTGCGCCTCCCGCTCGAGCGCCCGGCGGGCCCAACGAGCCCGGATGGGCAGGCGGGCGAGCATTGCGAGCGCCTCGTCGTACTGCGCCAGCGCCTCCACGTTCGCGTGGGCGTTCCGAGCCTGGCCGCCGGCTGCGACCGACCAGCGGATCGCCGGCCCCAGGTCACCCGCCCGGCGATGGTGGAAGGCGAGAGCCGGCGCCAGCTCGTCGAGCCGGCCGGGCGCAGCGGCGGCCAGCGCTCGGGCGACGGCCCGGTGCAGCCGTGAGCGATCAGCCCGCAGGAGCGCGCCGTATGCGGCCTCCTGGACGAGCGCGTGCCGGAAAGCGAACGTGTCCGGCGCGCTCGGCACGTCCGGCACCCGCTCGAGAAGACCGGCGGCCAGTGGCTCGTCGAGGGTTGCCGGGAGCGGTATCCGGGCGGCAGAGGCGACCCGTGCCAGCAGCGCGGTGTCGAACCGCCGGCCGATGACGGACCCGACGTAGAGCGCCGTCCGGGACGCCGACCCGAGCTGATCAATTCGTGCCAGCAGGAGGCCGTGCAGCGTCGCCGGGATCGCCTCGACGTCGATTGTCCCGTCCCGGACCCAGCCACCCGCCTCGTATCGGACGGCGCCGGCGTCGACGAGCGACCGAACGATCTGCTCGACGAAGAGCGGGTTGCCCTCGGCGCGCCGCCAGACCGCGGCGGCCGTGCCGGCCGGCGGCGGGGCGCCGGGCAGGATCTGGCCGACGAGGCAGGTCGATTCGTCGGGGGTGAGGGGTCCGAGCTCGAGGACGGCGCCGCGATCGGGCGAAAGGGCTCGGACGGCCTCGACGAGGCGCCAGCCGGGCGTGTCCGGCTCCACGCGCGCGGTCACGACGAGAGCGACACCGCGCTCCACCGGACCGACCAGCGTCTCGATGATCGCGACCGAGGCGGGGTCGGCCCAGTGGACGTCCTCAAGCGCGATCGCGATCGGGTCGCGCGACGCGAGGCCGTCCACGAAGGCCCGGAGGGCGCGGCGCCGAGCCAGGAGGCGCCCGCGCTGGTCCGAAGGCCCCTCGGGCTGGCTGCCGGGCCACATGATCTCCGCCAGCATCGCGCCGGCTCCCGGGGTCGCCGTCCTGACGGCGTCGTCGACGAATTCGGACGAAGGAGGCGGGTCCGCCGTCCCTCGCGACCCCGACCAGCGCGCCGAGCAGCGACACGAGCAGCTGGTGGGCAACCTCGCCGCCGTACGCTCGACCGTCTGCCTCCACCCAGCGGACGCCCCGCCGCTCCACGGTTGCCCGCCACTCGGCGAGCAGGCGGCTCTTGCCGATCCCCGGCTCCCCGACGATCGCCAGCGACGTGTTCCTCCCGTCCGATATCGCCTCGGCCGACGCCTGGAGCGTCTGGAGCTCGACGGCCCGGCCGACCATGGCAGCGCGGGCCTCTTCGCGCCGGGTCGCACCGACTTCGCGGGCGACGGCGCGTCCCACGATGCGATACGCCCGGACGGTCCGAGATCGACCCTTCAGCGAGTGGTGGCCTCGGTCCTCGACGTCGAGACGTCCCCCGAGGGCGTGGACGAGCGCCTCGGACGCCAGGACGGTCATCGGCTCCGCCAAGGCCTGGAGCCGGGCCGCTGCGTTGACGGCGTCACCGACCGCCAGATACTCGCCCGCGCCGGCCTCGCCGACGTCTCCGACCACCACCGGGCCGGTGTCGAGCCCGAGGCGCACGCTGAACTCGATCCCGGATCGCTGACGGACATCCGCTGCAAAGACGCGCGCCTCCTCCAGGATGTCCAGGGAGGCCAGGGCAGCACGCACCCCGTCGTCCTCGTGCGCCCGCGGGGCCCCGAACAGCGCCAGGAAGCCATCGCCGAGGTACTGGGCGATCCGTCCGTCGTACCGGCGGACATGCGGCGCGAGCCGCTCGAACGCCTCGTTGACGATGCCGCGCCAGTCCTCCGGGTCCATCGCCTCAAGCAACGCCGTCGATCCGACGATATCGAGGAAGAGGACGGTGACCGGGCGCCGCTCGCCTCGCCTCCCAGCCGTGCGCGACTGGCGTCGCGCCGGGCCGGCCGGCTTGGTGCTGCCGTCCGTCAGCGGGCGGCCACAGCCCGGGCAGAACCGGGCGTCCCGCGGCACGGTCGATCCGCAGGCGGAGCAGCCCGGCGAGGGCCGACGAGACGAGGGCGATGAACGACCCAGGCGAACGACCATCGACAGCTCTTCGAGGCGCTGGGCGCGACCGACCCGGTGACGTCGCCCCGTGGCGCGCTCGGACGGTACGCGCTCCCGGCCCGCCCGCAACGTGCCATCGGTCGGGACTTTTCCGCTCGGCTTCGAGGCGACCCGGGCCAGCCTGCCGCTCTCCCGCTCGCGGCTGACCGGGTCGGCCACCGCCAGGATCGCGACGAAGACGAACAGCGGGTTCGGACGCCAGGACCAACCGCCTGCGGCCGGTCGCGCAGTTCGAGCTCGAGGAGCGCGCGCGAGACTGGAGAGGCGCGCGGTCCTCAACGGCCGATACCCTGGAGGCGCGACTGTGGCGTGGACGGCCACGAAGGGCAGGCTGCGATGGAGCAGCAGCACCTCGATGAGGGCGCCGCCTGCCGGGGCCTCGCCCGGGGCGGGGGCAGCGCCGACGCCAGTGCCTGGCGCACGGTGCGCCGATGGACCTGATGGCGGCGGGCAAGGGCCCGGACCGACAGTCGTTCCTCCCGATGGTCGATACGGATACGCTCGACCAGCTCCACCCTCGACAACCCCTTCTGCCCCTGCTTCGGAACCTCGACAGTCCGGAGCATGGGGTTCTGTGGGGTCGGGGTGGAGCCAGTTCAGGCGATCACTACGGCCCCAAGTGGGCCCAGGTCAGGTTGTCACTCCCAGCCGCGGCGCAGTGTGATCTCTGGACCGAATGTGGGCGGCGCTCCTCACCCCGCCGCCTGCGCAGCGCCGGCAGCACCCACGACCGTTGCCGGCAGCCGCCCCACGACCCCGGCTTCGGCGCGCCGGCGGATCCGGACGACGGCAGCGCCCCGCCGCCGATCCCGAGCAGGAGGAGCCGAGGGAGGGCGACGCCCCGCCGCGGCGGGGCGGCTCGGAGCATGGAAGCGGACCACGCCATGAGGGTGGGCGCGCGCGGCCCGCCCGCGTATCGGTCAATTGACCGAGGGGGTCAGGCCGTCAGGAAGTTGTCGACCGGCACCCTGGTGGCCACTCCTTCGATCCTGCGCCCGTGGGCCGCTCGACACTGCCTGTCGGGACGCGGCGGGCCAGCATGATGATGCACGGGAGGCTTGCCTTGCCATGCACACGACCTACCTGACGGTCACGGCGCGACGATCCGGCGGGAAACGTGGTCGCGGCCGGAGGAGTGCCGACCCCCATCCCAAGCAGGACTACAGCCAGACGAGCGCCACCGTGAGGACCACCATGACCGCGAGGGCCAGGCTCACGACGCGGTGCGCCCGCTCGCCGCTCAGGAGCCGGCTCATCGCACCGCCTGCGCCTGCCCAGGCGGCCGCCGTGGGCACGATCACCAGCATCATCACGAGGGCGACGACCACGCTGCCGGTGACAGGCGGCAGGTCTGCCGGCCGGAAGGCCGTGACCGCGCCGAGCGCGAAGATCCAGGCCTTCGGGTTGAGGAGCTGGAACGTCGCACCGCCGCGCACCCCGAGCGGCCGGGCGAGGGCCGTCGATTGGAGCGCTCCTGAGCGTCCGATCTGCCACGCGAGATAGAGCAGGTACGCGGATCCGCCGAGCCGCATGACAAAGGCGAGCTCGGGCACGGCCGCGACAACCGCGGCGAGCCCGGCCGCCGCTGCCAGCGCCATCGCCCCGATGCCGAGCGCCGTCCCGAGGACGTGCGGCAGCGTGCGGCGGAAGCCAAACGCTGCGCCCGACGCCCAGCAGGACGTTGTTGGGACCAGGCGTGAAGGGAGCCACGAACGAGAAGCCGACGAGGGCGAGAAGCTGCATCATCGCCGATGACGCTAGGCGGCCGGCATCGACGCGTCTTGTACGATCCTGCGATGGACGCCCCGGACACAGCCGTCAACATCCGGGCCTGGAAGCCGCCGATCGCGGGGATCCGCGAGGTGCTCCACGCACGCTTCGCCGCTCACGCCTACCCGCTGCACACCCATGACGTGTGGACCCTGTTCATCGTCAACGAGGGCACGATCCGCTACAACCTCGACCGGCATGACCACGGTGCCGAGCGGTCAATCGTGTCGATCCTCCCGCCGCACGTCGCCCACGACGGTCGAACAGCCGCGCCGGGTGGTTACCGGAAGCGGGTCATCTACCTTGAGACGTCCATCCTCGGCGAGCACCTCATCGGCCCGGCCGTCGATCGTCCGGTCTTGGCCGACCCGTCGCTCCGGCGCCCGGTCTCCGCCCCCCATGACTCGCTCGCCTGCATCGATGACGCGCTGGAGGCCGAGACCCGCCTCCAGTTCATCGCGGAGCGGATCCGCGCATCATTCGGCGAGGTGGTCGGCGACCTGCCGCCGATCCCTGGTCGCAAGCTCGCGGAGCGCCTCCCGCGCGCACCTCGATGCCCACCTGTCCGAGCGGGTCACGCTTGCTGCCGCGGCCGAGGCGGTCGGCGCCCCTCCCCGACGCGGTTGGCGCGCTCGTTCCGCGACGCGTTCGGGATTGCGCCGCACGCGTACGTCCTCGGCCGGCGCCTTGAGGCCGCCCGCGGACCGGATCCTCGCGGGCGAGCCCCTGGCGGGTGTCGCGGCCGAGGTCGGCTTCCACGACCAGGCGCACCTGACCCACCGCTTCAAACGGTTCCTGGGGACGACCCCCGGGAGGTTCGGGGGATCCTGACGACGAGCCTGGCGGACGGAAGGATCAGGAGCCGGCCGTGCCGCGATCGACAACCCGGCCGTGACATCGGCGATCGCGACCCGCGTGGCGCAGCGGGCCGCTGCGCAGCTCGTGCGCAG
>CAVZLW010000006.1:0-309471 GCA_963776285.1 uncultured Chloroflexia bacterium | reverse complement strand
TGGCCGCGCTCACCCATCATGAGTCGCCGGCCGATCCACCCGTTCCATTTTCGACGCCCTGGCCGTGGCTCTCGCGGTCAATCCCACTCTCCCCGACCCTCGTCGGGAGCCCGTAGGTTGGCTATTGCGCGCCCAACAGCCTTCAGGCCGCCATTACTCTTCGCCTGGGCCGTGCCCTTGGGCTCAGGCAACCGCGGACCGAGGATCCACACCAGCTGCGCCGTCGTGTTGGCGCCCACCTTGAACCTCGCGTTTGCCAGGTGGTGCCTAACCGTCGAGTGCGACAGGCCGAGGCGATGGGCGGCGGCCTTCTCGTAGCCGGCTACGGCTGCGACCACCCCGACCTCACGGTCCGTGGCGCGCTCGGCCGGGCGGTGGGATGGCCGATTTGGTCATGCGCTGGGCGGACCAGCTCAATTGGCGTCGGCGGCTCGGCGAGACGCATCGTGATCGGAAGGTCGTTGGTCGCGGGGCTATGCCTCTCGCCCCGACCAACCCTTCCAAGCCACCCCGGCTCCGATTCCGGCTGCGGCGCGCACGCGGGCACCTCCTCGTGCCCCTGCGAACGGCCGCAATGGTGGCTGCACCCGACCCCGCGTGCCGCGCTGATCGTCCTCCGCGCCGCTTACCTGCGACTTATCGCGGCCGGTTCCAGGGGCTCTCACGGGGCACGGGGGTCGGACGGGCTCCGGGCATGGGGGCCCCGCCGCAGCGGGGCACACGCTGAGACTTGACCGCCTGCCGCGGGGTCGACGTTTCCGAAGTAGACGTCTGCCTGGTCCAGGGGCGGGCACTGCCCACCTATGACGACAATGCAACCGCGGATCTGCTGGATAGCGGAGCCGCTAATCCTCTCCCCCGGCCACAGCCGGCTCATCGCCGAGTCCGTGCTCCGACGGCTTGCCGCCCCGACGCCGCGACCAGCATCCACGCCGCCCGCCTCGGGTACTCTTCCCTCGAGGAGCTGTCCACATGAGCCCGTTCATCGACGATCATCGAGCCGCGCTCATCGACTTGTGCCGGCGGTACCGTGTCCGCAGCCTGGCCGTCTTCGGGTCCGCCGCACGCGAGGACTTCGACCCCGACCGGAGCGACGTCGACCTGCTGGTGGAGTTCGAGCCCTTGCGCCGGGGACGGCTACGCGGATGCCTACTTCGGCCTCCGCGAGGCCCTCGAGGCCCTGTTCGGCCGGGACGTGGACCTGGTTGCGCCCTCGGCAATCCGCAACCCCTACATCAGGGCCGACGTGGAGCGGACGAGGACGCTGGTCTATGCCGCGTGAGGCGAAGGCGTACCTCTACGACATGCGCCAGGCGGCGACGCTGATCGCGACTTCACCGCGGGCCTCGACTTCGAGCGGTATGAGGCCGACGCGATGGTGCGGGCCGCGGTCGAGCGCCAGTTCGAGATCATCGGCGAGGCTCTCGGCCCAGCTGGCGAGGCTGGAGCCGGAGACCGCCAGCCGGATCGGCGACCACCGGCGGATCATCGCGTTCCGCAACATCCTGGTCCACGGCTACGCGGGCGTCGACGACATGCTGGTATGGGACATGGTCGCCACCCGCCTCGCAGGCCTGCAGCGCGAGGTAGACGAGCTCCTCGGCGCTGGCTGACCAGCGACGCGCCCAGGGCCCAGCGCGCGAGGACCGTCGCCGCGTCGGCGCGGTTCTGCCAGGCGAGCGTCCGGTCGAGGTCCCGGTCGTGCCCGTGGAGGCGCTCGCAGATGCTGTCGGCGCTCCGCTGCATGGCTACCCGCCGCTCGACGCCGAGCGCCTGGTCCTTGGCGATCGCGTCGACGGTGGTCTTGAGCCCCTTGATGTCCTTCCACATCTCCATCAGCAGCTCGCGCTGCGTGAGGCCCATCGCGTCGCCGGTCACGGCCGCCCCGTCAGGCGGTGCCATCGCATTGCGAGTCGGGTATGGGGAGGCGCCCCGATCTCGGACGGGGCGGGCCGGGTCGGCACTGGGGAGGGCGCGGCCGACCAGTAGACGGGCCCCGCCGGCAGGCGGCGTCGGAGCGTGGAGAAGTGGCGCGCATACTGGCTGCGCGCCGCCTCCGCGCCGCGGATGGGTTGTTGAGCGAAGGAATACGCGGTGGGGACCCGGGAGTCAGTGTGGATCGGACCAGCGCGCCGTCATGCCCAAGCGTGGGCGCGGCCAGCAGCGATCGCTGTTCGGCCGTTTGGGCCATGCGCTCCGGATGGCAGAGCGCCGGGACGAGCGAAGGGAACCACTCCCTGGATTCGGCGCGCGCGACGACCGTGCCGGAACCGTTCGGGTTCGATGGCGAGTCAACATAGGTATCCGCGGTCGTTCGCCGCGGCGAGAAATGAGGACTGCGTGGACCTGACGCGTCTCTTCGAGCGGGCGAGCCAGGCGATCATGAGGCCTTCGGGTGCTCGTCGGCGAGCACCTCGCGCGACTGGACACTGCCGCCCGGCTGATCCTCCGCGACCCGGAGCTCGCGCGCGATGTGGTCCAGGAGGCGACACTTCGGCATGGAAGAAGCTGCGCGGCTTCGGGACCCGGGCAGCTCGGGTGGCTGGCTCCACCGGCTGACGGTCAACGCCTGCCTGACATTGCTCGGAAGCGACGAGGCCGACTGTTCGAAGTCGAGCTCAGCCACTCCATGACGCACCCGTCCCGACCCCAGTCGCGGATAGCCGACGCGTTCACGTCGAACGCATGCTTGCGGTCATCGACCGCTCAACGCGCGGTCGTCGTGCTGCACTACTACCTCGAGCTCACGTTGCCCAGACCGCCGCCGCGCTCGGCATCCAGGTGGGGACGGCCACCCGCCTGAACCGAGCGCTCGCGACGATGCGCGTCAGTGTCGCCGACGAGAACGAGTTGCCGGCCCCGGCAACGGCCACGGAGCGATTCGCATGAACCGTTCGCACACGACCTCTCGCTCCTTCTCCACCGACCAGCTGTATGCCGCCTGGCAACGTCGGCGGGCGGGCGCGGCCCGACTACCTCCTGGCATCGTCGCGCGGGCTGGTCGCATTCAACAGCGGCCTGCTGGACGTTCCTCGGCGGGTGGCTCTCCGTGGACCCCGCAGGGCGACGCAAGCGTCCCGCGCGCGGCCGTCGTGTTCGCTTCGGTGCTCCTGCTGGTCGCGCTCCTCGCCGCCGGCGTCGTCTACGTCGGCTCACAACCGGAACGACCGCTTCGCCTGCCCACGACGTCGGGCGACTGGGAGCGCGTTGTGATCGAGACCCCATCGGTCACCGGTAGGGTCGCCTCGATAGCCGTCAGCCCACGGGGGCTACTCGCCGTCGTGGGTGGAGATGAACCAGCCCGCCTCGCAGTCTCGACTGACGGTCGGACCTGGACACTCGTGCCAGACGATCAGCATCCAAGGCTCAGCAATGACCGAGACTTCGGGATGCCGTCCGTGGTAGGCACGGATCGGGGGTTCCTGATGCTGAACCTCAGCGAGGTCTGGCTGTCCGAGAACGGCTTCGACTGGCGGCGCCTCGCCAGCCCGGCTACGGACCCGGATCTTACCCGTGGGGGCCGGGCGCGGCGACCGATGGTGGCCCGGGCTTGGTGGGCGTTGGTGGCGACAAGGTGTGGTACTCCGTGGACGGATCCGAGTGGTCGTTGGCGGAGGTTCCCGCGCTTCCAGAGGCGATCCTGGCTCGACCGGAATCGGAGCGGTACGTCGCGATGACCGGTGTCACCGGGGCGGGCAACGACCTGGTCGCATGGGGGCTAGCGGAGGTGCCCCTGGCGGACAACAGCGACGAGCACCTCGTGATGCCCCTCTTGTGGGCCTCACACGATGGCCGTACGTGGGCCAGCGTCGTCGATCCGGAGATGGACTCGGTAACGGCGGTCACGGGCGGACCCAATGGCTTCGTCGCGACCGGTCAAGCGGGTTCAGAGCCTGCGGTCTGGCTCTCCGCCGACGGTGAGGTCTGGGAGAGGGTCTCTGAAGGCGGCATCACCAGTCCCGTCAGGCTCGAGCTCAATTCAGCTTCGGCGACCACTGCCGGGTATGTCGTTGTCGGCACCGACGGCCAGTGCGTGTACTACCCGTGCCCTGGCCAAGAGATCGTGATCTGGACCTCGGCAGACGGACGGTCATGGTCTCGCATCTCGAGCACCGACCTCTCCGCTGGGGCTCAGGCATACGGGTCCGTCGCGTGGGGGTCCAGCTTCGTCGTCGGCGGTGCGTACGACGGCAAGCCTGCGATCTGGATCTCCGCTTCTCAGCAGTAATGGGGCTGGGCAACGCCAGCAGCGGCGCTTTCCACACCTACGCTCGGTCACCCGCCAACCTCGCCGGGGCCTGGCAGGCGATGGCCCAGTGGATAGAGCGAGGGCCTCCGGAGCTGGAGGTCGCAAGTTCGGATCCAATCCAAGACAAGGCTACCCATCCGTCTGAGCTCGGCCTCGGGCTCCGGCAGCCGCGCTGCCAGTATCCACCCGAGCTGCGCCGTCGTCGTCGCGCCGACCTTGGACCGCGCATTCGCCAGGCGGTGCTTCACGGTCCATAGGCCTCGCTCACCCATTGACTGGGGGTTTTGGCCGTGGCTCTCGCGGTCGCGTTCCATTCCTCCGGCCGTCGATCGGGGCGGCGTCGGTTGCCATCTCGCGCCCAGCACCTGTCGGACGCGCCACTGCAGTCCACTCGGGCGGTGCCGGCGCGTATCCGTGCGCGTAGGCCGCCGATCCGAGGCGGACTCGGACGATGTCGGCCTCAACCGTGCCCGCTGAGAAGCCGCGGTCGTTTGTCGACGCCGGCTGTGAATGCTCGTCGAGCCCGGCACTTTCGGGCTCAGGTAGCCGCGGCGCCACGATCCACACCAGCTGTGCCGTCGTCTCCGCCCCCGCCTTCGACCGCGCGTTCGCGAGGTGGTGCTTGACGGCGCGCACGCGGGCGCCTCTTCCGTGGGTGCGTGCTCCGCGGCCGGGCGCGCCTATGCTTGGGTTTCGTTCCGTTGCGACGGCGCGGGTCGGACCGCTGACGGAGGGCGAAGGGCGAACGGCCGGGGTGCCACGATGCGATCAGGAATCAGGCGGTTGTCCGACTCGCTCCGGGCCCGTGCCCGGACCGCGGCGTGGGTCTATGGTCTCGCTGTGGCGACCATCGCCCTCCTGGGCGTCCTGTTCTTGCCTCGGATCCTGGTTGACTCGCGCGATGCCCAGCTCACGGCGAAGGAGCGCCTTGACGCCGAGTCGGACGTCCGGTCATCCATGATCCAGATGATCGGTGGAACCGTGCTGCTTGCAGGCCTGTACTTCACGGCCAGGGGATTCCGCCTGACGCGTGAAGGGCACATCACCGACCGGTACGCCAAGGCGATCGAGCTCCTTGGGAGCGACAATCTCGAGGTTCGCCTTGGCGGCGTCTACGCCCTCGAACGGCTGGCCAGGGACTCGCCCGAGCGCAATTCATCGACCATCCTGGAAGTGCTGTGCGCCTACGTGCGCGAGCGCGCCCCGGGGCAGGCGGCGGAGCAGCCGGGAAAGGCGCAGGCGCCGGCGCGGCCCGCGACCGACGTCCAGGCGGCATTGACCGCGCTGGGCCGTCGCCAGCGCATGGACGGCGAGCCCCCAGTGGACCTGCGGATCACGGATCTCCGCGGCGCGGACCTGCACGGCGCAGACCTGAAAGGGGCGCTCCTGTGGGGCGCGAATCTCGAAGGGGCCTACCTCTGGGGGGAAGCGCATCTCGAGGGGGCGCTCATGGAGGGTGCCCGTCTGGATGGCGCGAAGCTGAATGACGTCTACCTGGGCGGGGCCGACTTGCGGGGCGTTTCCCTGCGCGGGGCCGACCTCGCCAACGCCCACGTGGGCGGGACGAACCTCGGCGCAACGATCGGTCTGACCGCCGAACAAGTCGATGTGATCGGCCAATGGGACGAGGGGACGACGCTCCCGGACGCCCTGCGCCTGCCGGAGCGCAAGGCGCCGGCGGGCGCTGGAGAGGGCGCCGAGGACACTCCGCGACAACGCTGACTGGCGACACGCGTCTTCGAGCCCGCTCGCCGCTCGCCATCTCGGCGGAGCCGCGCCAATCTATCCGTCCACCATTGCTCGGTCTCGTCGCGAGCTGGTCGCCGACGCGTTCGTCGCCTCGTCCGAGCGCGCCGTCCTCGCGTCCGGCGATGGCACCTGGCCGTCCTGGCGGACCGCCCATTCGCTATCGATCGGCCGTCAGGGGTAGGTGGCTCGCTCGGGGACCAGTCCGGAGAGAGCCTGCGCGGTCGCCAGCAGCTCCATGTCCGTCCAGCGCGCCCCAACGAGCTGCAGGCCGATCGGTAGGCCGGTACTCGTCCGCCCGACCGGAAGGACCACGACCGGGCTGCCCGTCAGGTTGAATGGACTTGCGAATGCTTCGATGGCCAACACGAGAGGAACTGGCGTCCCGTCGACGTCGACGCGTGCTCGAAGCTGCCCGAGCGTCCCCCCGCGATCGAGATGGGGAAACGCCGGCACGGACGCGACCGGGACCAGCCAGCCGTCACGCGAGGCCAGGAACGTCTCGAGCCGCTCGATCGCGCGGTCGCGCCGCGAGAGGGCTCGTCCCAGGGAGCCGAGGGTCGCGCCCATGCCAATCAGGAAGCCCGCAGCAGCCGGGTCGGACCGCGCGATCACCCGTCCGGCGACCCGGAAGGCGGCCCGTGGCAGGTGGAGGGGAGTGCCACGGGCGCTCGCCGCCGCCATCTGGATCTCGCTCGACAGCGCGGCCAGTGACGGCGGGTCGAAGCTCTCCGGGGCGGCGCGCTCCACGCGGGCGCCCCTGGCCTCCAGGCGAGCGGCCGTATCGCGGAGCACGCTCCTCGTCTCCGCAGTGACCGGGACGCCGAACTCATCCCACCACGCGATGCGCAGGCGGTCGGCCGAGCGTGGCTCCACCCGGTTCATCGGCACGGGCGCAATGTCGGGGCGGGCTATGTCCGGGCCCGCGATCGCCTCGAGCGCGAGCACGAGGTCTTCGATGGATCGCGCGAGCGGACCGACACTCAGCAGCGTTCGAAGGAGGCCCCACGGCGCGCCCGGGGGCGGCGGGATATGGCCGATCGGTGACACGAGGTTGTCGGTGGGCTTGAGCGCGAAGACACCGCAGAAGTGCGCCGGCGTGCGGATCGAGCCACCGATGTCGCTGCCGATGTCGAGAGGCGTCAGGCCCGCCGCGACCGCCGCGGCGGATCCTCCGCTGCTGCCGCCAGCGGTTCGGGCGTGATCCCATGGGTTGACCGTGCGCCCGAAGACCGAGTTCGTCGTCTCCGCGCCGGTCGCGAACTCCGGGGTGTTCGTCTTGCCGAGGATCACCGCTCCGGCCCGTCGCAGCCGAAGAACCACGGTCGCATCGCGGGTGGGCACGTATCCGGCCAGTCGTCGCGAGCCGGCCGTCGTCCGCAGACCAGCCGTCGCAAAGGTGTCCTTGATCGTCACCGGCACGCCGTGGAGCGGCCCGCGGGGGCCGCCCTCGGCGATCGTACGGTCGGCGACATCGGCGGCCGTGAGGGCGCCGGCGCGATCGAGCGACACGATCGCATTCAGCGCCGGATTCCGGGCGTCGATCCTCTCGAGATGCTCCTCGACGATGCGTCGGGACGTGGTCCGGCCTCCGGCGATCGCCTCCGCGAGTTCGCGGGCACCGGCCGCTGCCGGGGGGCCCATGCCGGAGTCCCGCTTCATCGGTCTCTCCTCGTGCAGGGTCCCAATGCGGTGAGGCCGCGCAGACGCCGGGCAAGCCACAAGCGCAGGGCCGTGGATGCCGCAGGGCGATGGCCCGCCGGATCGCGAAGAACGCGCTGACGGATGATTGGTCGAGAAGGCGTTGCGGGTCAAGTCCTCCCGCGGCGGGTCGTCACCTTATCGGTCAGGCCTCGCCCTCGGCGGAGAGGTCCTTGTCCTCCATCTCCCAGGCATGGTCGAGCATGTGGTCGGCCGAGTGCCGGATGAGATACGGCAGCGTCCACGAGCGCATCCGCCGAGAGACCTGGCCGGCGTTGTACGCCCGCATTGCCGCGAGGTACGCCTCTCGGTGCTGGTGAAGCCCAGCCGGCGTTAGCGCGCCCTCTTCGGGGATCCGAAGCCCGATCTGCTTCGCAAACTCCTCGCTCTCGGTGCGGATGGTGTGGCGGATGATCCGGTCGCGGTCCCGTCCGCCCCCGCGCGGCCCCTTGCGCATCTCCGGCGAGACCCGTTCAGCGACACGGTCGAAGAACGCCCAGCAGGCCCGCAGCAGCGTGATCCCGCGCTCGAGCTCCGCCTCGCCCATCGGTTCCTGCTCGGCCGCCGAGGGCGCGAAGGACATGCCATAGAAGTCGACCGAGCCGGTACCGACCTTGTCCTCCACGACCTCGAGCGGCCCCGCGGCGTCGAAGTCGCGCGCCATCCCGGCGAGGCCCGCGACCGGCCGGTAGCGCTCCCGATAGGACTCGAGCGTCTCCAGGGCGAGCTCGGCGGTCCTGGCCCCCCGACTCCACCCCGGCCAGTCGATGCTGAAGGCCACGGACCGCTTGTCCTTGGGCCCGTGTTCGATGACGGTGCGGACAGGCATCGCTCGCTATGGCATGGGGCGCCGGGCGGGCGATCCCGCGCTGCGCGGGTGATCGATCTCGTCCTCCCAGCCGTCGCCATGCGGGGCGGCACAGTGCTCCGGGGTGGCCCGGAGCGCCCGCCGCTCGGGCGTGAGAAGCGAGGTCATCACGACGGCCCGGCCGCGCCCGCCGCGCCGGCCTTCGTCGCAACCTCACCGATGATCGCGGCGACCTCCGCCGGGCGCGACCACATCGGCCAGTGGCTCGTCGGCAGGTCGATCCAGGTGGTGTCGTGGAGCTCGGGGATCCCCGCGAGGAACGACCACTCCGGGTGCTCCTTCGCCGACCTCTGGTACTCGGCCGCCGAGTACCCGGTCGCGATGATCGTCGAGGGGATGTCCCGGCGCGTGTCATTCGTGAACTCGTAGCCCTCGCGCAGCAACGCACCGGGGACCGGGACAGCCCGCTCCCGGAACTCGGCCAGCTGCCCCTCGGACAGGCCATCGAGGTTCTCCTCGGTCGCGAGGTCGTCCCAGACGAGCGGCTTCTCGACGTCGGCGAAGTCGGGGTCGAGCGGCGGCTTGCCGGGCGCGGTGTCGACGTAGACCATCGCTGCGATCCGCTCGGGCACGCGGTCACTCGCCGCATAGCCCGAGTACCCGGCGGCACTGTGGACCGCGAGGACGACGGGAGCGTCGGCCGCCTCGATCGCCCGGACGATCGCTTCGACGTGGTCGGCGAGATGGATCGAGGACCGGTCGGCGTCGGCCGCCTCGAGGCCGGGCAGCGTCAGCGCGGTCACGTCGTGGCCGTCAGCGCGGAGCTTCCCGGCCACTTCGTCCCACGCCCACGCTCCGAGCCAGAACCCGGGGACCAGGATGATCGGTGCACGCATGGGCGTCTCCTTTGTGCTTTCGTCAGCTAGGTTACGCCGCGCTCGCCGTCGCCTGCGGAACCCGAGGCCTGCGGGCGGCCTGGCTCGGGCTCGACCCAGCACCTCCGGCCTGGGAGCGGCTCGGGGGAACCGGGCTAGCCTGAGCGGTGTATGGAGGGCGAACCTGTGGAGGGCCGTCCACTGGAAGACCGGGAACTCGTCGAGCGGGCCAGGCAGGGTGACGTCGTCGCCTACGGCGAGCTCGTGCAGCGGTACCAGGAGGTAGCCGTGCGAACCGCCTACCTCGCGTGCGGCGACGCCACCGAGGCCGAGGACGCCGCCCAGGAGGGCTTCCTCAAAGCCTACGCGGCACTCGGCCGCTTCCGCTCAGACGCGCCCTTCCGACCGTGGATCCTGCGGATCGTGGCAAACGAGGCCCGCAACCGACGCCGATCGGCGGGCGGCCGGACCCGGCTCGCCCTGCGAATGGCTGAGGACCGCCGTGCGGACGATGCGGCCCCGTCGCCCGAGGCGGCGGTCCTCGCCGCCGAGGCGCGCCGCGACCTCCTGGCCGCGTTGGAGCGGATGAGCGACGACGACCGGATGGTCATCGGCTGCCGGTACCTGCTCGGGCTGTCTGAGGCAGAGACGGCGGAGGCGCTCGGCATCCCCCGTGGGAGCGCCAAGTCGCGCCTCTCGCGCGCGCTCGGTCGAATGCGGGCGATGATGACGGCGGAGGCGGCCCGATGACCGGCCGCCGGCCCCTCGACGACGCTGAGCTCATCGAGCGCCTGGGCGAACTATCCGGCGAGCTCGCGTGGCCAGCGACGCCAGACCTCGCCGGACGCGTCACCGCTGCGCTGGGGGCGGGCACGGCCCGGCCCGGGACCCCGGCCGGCGTGCTCGCACGTCTGCGTGCGTCGATCGGTGGCGCTGGTCCCGGCGCCTCTCGTGGTCGTCGCGTCGCGCGCCGCAGCCTTCTGATCGCGCTCGTCGCTCTGCTCGCAATCGTCGTCGTCGTGGCCGCGATCGGCCTCGGCGTGCCTGGTGTCCGGATCGAGCTCCGATCGATCGCGACACCGCCGCCGACCGCGTCCGGACCACCTTCGTCGACCGCCTCGGGCGGTGCGGCGCCGACAGGGCGAGCGACGCCGCCCGGCCAGGAGCTTGGCCCGACCGTCAGCCTCGACCAGGCCCGCTCGGACGCCGGCTTCGGACTCCTCGTCCCGACCGCGTCCGGGTACACCGACCCGGGCGAGATTCACCTGACCGGCGTCCAGCCGTTCACCAGGGTTACCCTCAAATACCCGGACCAGACGCTGCTCACCGAGTTCCTCGGCGAGCTACAGCCTGACGCCTTCCAGAAGATCGTCGGCGGCGGGACGACGGTCGCGCCCGTCAAGGTCGGCGCCTCCAACGGCTGGTGGATCGCTGGCGCTCCACACGAGCTCGTCCTCCAATTCCGCGATCCCGACGGGCAGACCCGCTGGCAGCAAGTCACGGTGTCCGGGAACGTGCTGCTCTGGCAGGTGGGCGACGTGACCCTCCGGCTCGAGACGCCGCTCGATCGGGCGCTGGCGATCGCGGTCGCGAGGTCTCTCCGCTGAGCCATGCCTCCGTCGGAACCCTCCTGCGTCGGGCGGTGTAGTAGCACCGAACGGGCGGCCCAGCCGCCGCCTGACTCGAAGCGACATGGGGGAGGCGACTCATGAACCGCCGCAGCATCACTCCGGCCGTCGCCGCCCTGGCCGCGGTCCTCGTCCTCGCCGGCGCGTGCGCGACGGGCGTGGCCGCCCCGTCGGCGGGGACATCCACCCCGGGTGCGCCGATGCCAGCCTCCACCCCGGGCTCGTCGCCGGCCGTGCTCGGCGACATCCAGGACCTGCTCGTCCTCCGGATGGCGAAGCCCACCTCGAACGCCGGCTTCGCGGTGATCGGGCCCGGGCAAGGTGGGATCCTGTTCAACCTTCCGGACGGCATCGTGTCGCACGACTGGCACGCGCTCGTGTCGCTCGCCGCCGACGGTGCGTCCACACGCGTCGAGGTGAGGACGCCGGAGGGCGGCGACCTGCCGATCCGGATCTCCGTCCCGGGCACATGGCGCCTGCCCACGGTCGGCGTGGCCAGGGTGGCGAGCGGCCTGTCGGGCGATGGCAGCACGCTCGTCCTCGAGGAGGCGGTCGACGCCGCCCCGGCCGGGCCCACGAGCAGGACGCGGTTCGCGTTCGTCTCCACCAGCGGTTCGAAGGTCCCCCGGATCGTGACCCTCGACGGCTCGTTCGCCTTCGACGCCCTGTCGCCCGACGGCCAGTGGCTCTACGTCCTCGAGTACCTCGCTGGCGGCGACCCGACGCACTACCAGGTGCGCCGGCTCGAGATCGCCACGGCCAAGCTCCAGGATGGCTCGATCGTCGACAAGCGCAACATCGAGGAGCAGATGAACGGCTATGCCCTGACCCAGGAGGTCGGGAAGGGAGGCTGGGTCTACACGCTCTATCGCGGCGACGCCGGCGTGTTCGTCCACGCCCTCGACACCTCCGACGGGATCGCGTTCTGCGTCGATCTCCCGGGGACGGGGGCCGAAGATGCCGCGACCAACGGCGGCTGGAGCCTCGTCGCCGACCCATCCGGCGACTGGCTGTACGTCGCCGACCCCGCCCGGAGGACAGTCAGCGCGATCAACCTCGCCGATTTCACGATCCCGCGGAGCGGCGGGCTCGCGAGCGTCCCAAGCGTCCGCCTCGCCAAGCTCGAGAGCGCCGAGCCCGTCGGCGGTCACGCCGCCCTGAGCCCCGACGGCGTGACCCTGTACGTCGCCGATACGGCCGGGGTCGCCGTGGTCCGAGTCGCCGACCTCGTCACCACCGGCCACATCGGTGGAAACGGCGTCTTCCGAAGCATCGCGGTCGGCTCTGCGGGCACGGTCTATGCGGTCGACGATGCCGGCCGCGCAGTACGGCTCGGCACCGGGTCCGCGGCTTCGACGCCCGTCGCCGATGGCACGTACACGTCGATCGTGGCCATCGCGCCGCTCCGCTGACGCCGTCGCGCGCCGGAACGGCCCCGGCGATCCACCCTGGTGGCGACCTCGGCGAGGCCGGCATGCCCGGGTGGGTACCATGGCGACATCCGGGGCCGCGGGCCTGGGGGCGGAATCGTCGGCTCACGACCGGTCGGTGGAGAGCGAGAGGAACGGTCGATGCGTGCGTGCGATCCGGCGTCGGGCGGAGCTGGAGTCTGCTCGCTGAGACCGCGACCCTGCCCGAGGCGCCACCAGCGTGGTGCGCAGGACCGCGACGCGGAGGCCGCGGCCTCCCGAGCCGACCCGGCGCGGAGATGCACCCAGTTCCTGTATGCGTTCGACCTAAGCGACGGCCGGACCCACTGTGGACCGTCGGACCTGGGCGCATCGCTCCAGCGAAGGAGCTCGGCATGGTGCCCGTCGATCCGCTCGCCCACTGGAGCTGGAGCGCGATCCCGGATCAGGACGGCCGTCGTTTGGGACGGCGACGACGACGAGCACCGGCTGCCCAGAGGTCCCCACGGCTCGGACCTGCCGCCGCTGCGTCCGAGCTGGGGGCCAGCGGGGCGTCCATGACGTCACGGGCGCAGAGCGGGTCGACAGGTCGGCGGAACGTCGGGACGATGACCGTCGGCAGCGCGACCGGGCGGTGGCTAGGATGATCGCGAGATGCTCCGATCCGTCCGCCTGCTCCTTGTCGCGTGGGAGGTGCTGCTGGTCCTCGGGGCGCTTGTTCTCCTCGGGAGCGGCTTCGCCTGGGCACCTCTCGTGCTGGTCTACGCCCTCATCAACGCCGCCATCATCGCCTTCGTCCTGGTCCTCGAACGGCCCCGCTACCGATCCGAGGCCGAAGAAGCCCAGGCACGCCCTTTCCGGTCGGGCGAGCGCCTCCCGCCGGGTTTTGAGCCGACCGACGAGCTCTTCATCGACCCGACGTCTGGTGTCAGGGTGCGCGTCTGGGCCAACGCGGCCACCGGCGAGCGTCGCTATCGGGCCGATCTCTCGTAACCGGCGGGCGATGCGCGAGGCGAAGACCGCGACGGGACCGACCGAGACCGACGCCCTGCGGTTTCGTCGGGTGCGGTCGCGGGTACCGCGATCGCCGGGCCGAACCACCCGGGAGCGCCCGCGACGCCGATTCTCGCCCTGACAGCCGTGGCGCCGCCTGCTGCGACCGACCCTCGTCGCCCACCGTGTGGAGACACAGCACCGTACGGCGACGCAGCACCGCGCCCACGCTGCGCCTGCCACACCGCGCCCAACGGTCGCCCCGCAACGCGACGACTCGAGCCTTCGGGACCCTCGTCGAGCGCGAGCTGCCAGCGTCACCCGCGTCCGCTACCGCGTCCTCGGCCGGCGATCCGTCCTCGCCGCCCTGACCGTCACCATGTCGGGGATCAGACGGAGCTGCCGCCGGCAACGTCCGCCGGCGCGGACGGTCCTTCCGTGGGCGATCCTGGGAGTGGATTCGAGTCAAGAGCCCCTGGAGTACGGGTCACGGTGTCTGGCGGCGGGTCGAGCGGCCCGACCGAAGGCGGTCGAGCATGACGGGCGACGAGGATGACCGCCGCCCCGATGACGCTGATCGCCGCGATGATCTGCGCGGTCGGAACGCCGAAGAAGAGCCAGTTGTCGGCCTTGAGCGACTCGACGACGAAGCGAACGGCGCCATACCAGATGAAGAACACCAGGAGCAGATCGCCGGGCCGCAGCCGGTCGGCAAGTCGGCGCGCCAGCCAGATCAGGAAGAGGGCCCCGATGAGGCCCGAGAGCGACTCGTACAGGAACATCGGGTGGAAGTGCTGGCCGAGCGTCGCGGCGGGATCGGAGCCCGGCGGGCAGGCATACCCCTGCGTCCGGTACTGGCACTGGATCGCGATCCCCCAGGGAAGGTTCGTCGGCGCTCCGTAGAGCTCCTGGTTGAAGAAGTTCCCCCAGCGCGCGATCGCCTGCATGACGAACAGCCCGGGGGCGACCGCGTCGGCCCAGCGCAGGAACGGCTGGTGCTTCCAGCGGGCGTAGAGCACGGCGGCGACCGTGCCCGCGATGATCCCGCCGTACACGCCGAGGCCCGAATAGGGTGGCAGGACGATCTTGAGTGGATCATCCCGGTAGAGCTGCCACTGGTCGATCACGTGGTAGAGGCGACCGCCGACCAGGGCCGCGGCTGCGACGACGATCATCGCGCCCGGGAGCAGGTCCACGTCGAGGCTGCGCCAGCGTGCCTCGTGGGCGATCACGAGGTACACGGCCGCGAGTCCCACCGCGTAGGCGATGCCGTACCAGTGGACAGCGAGGGGACCAAGGGAGAACGCGATCGGGGACGGCGTGACGTCGATCACCGGTGGAGTGTCCCACCGATCGCGGCATGCCCTCGGCGGCACCGCGGGCCGAATGGGGCGGGCGCCTGTCGGCGAGCGTCGGGGCCGTTCACGCGAACAGCGTGAGGCGGACGCCGACGATGAGCAGGAAGATCCCGAACGCGCGCTGCGCCACCACCGGGTCGAGCGACGTCCCGATGCGCGCTCCGAAGAAGGCGCCCACCAGGAGCCCGACGGCGATGATGGCCGCGGCCTGCACGTCGACCTGCCCGGCGCGGTAGTACTCGAGGGCGCCGAAGAGACCCACCGGGAGCAGCAGCGCAGCGAGCGAGGTGCCAGCCGCCTTCGCGGCGGTGAAGCCCGCGAGGATGATGAGCCCCGGGACGATCACCAGGCCGCCGCCGATGCCGAAGAGCCCGGACAGGAGTCCGCCGGCAAGTCCGATGATCGCGATGAGCACGAGGGCGGGCATTGTCGGTCTCCTGCTGTCTGGTCGTCCTGTCGAGATCGTCGCAGCCGCGCCGGCCCCGGGCAAGTCAGGGCCCGCCCCCATCGACCCGACGTTGATCCGTTACTTGCGCAAGTACGCAATGACATGGTAGTGTCTTCCTGGCGCGAACGCGCGGCATCGCCACCCCGGAGGACGCCCAGAACCGTGGATCTGACCCCCACCACGCTGGAGCACTATCGCCTGCATGCGGAGCTCTGCAAGGTGCTGACCGACCCCAAGCGCCTTCTGCTGCTCGACGCCCTGCGCGGCGGCGAGCGCTCGGTCGGCGAGCTCGCGCTCGCCATCGGCGTGGCCCTGCCGAATGCGAGCCAGCACCTGGCGATCCTGCGCGGCGCCGGGCTCGTGGAGGGCCGGCGGAGCGGGACCACCGTCACGTACCGCCTCGCGGAGCCCACCATCGCCGACGCCTGCGACATCATCCACGCAATCGTGGCCCGCCGCCTGGCGCCCGCCCTTCCAGCCATCCGCCCGGCCGACGGTCGCGCCGTCGTGCCCGCCCTCGCCGCAGCCAAGGGGTAAACGACATGCTTGTCTCCACCGGCTTCACGTTCGGAACGCG
The DNA here is from genome assembly GCA_963776285.1 of uncultured Chloroflexia bacterium. GTDB lineage: Bacteria > Chloroflexota > Limnocylindria > Limnocylindrales > CSP1-4 > CTSoil-043. Next base: position 293,679 of record CAVZLW010000006.1, on the reverse strand, counting down.
CCTGCGAGGGCCCGTAGCGGTCGTGCGGCCCGCGGTCGAGACCGCGCTGCGCGCCGAAGGGTTCGGCATCCTCACCGAGATCGACGTGCAGGCCACGATGAAGGCCAAGCTCGGCATCGACCGGCCCCCCTACCTGATCCTCGGCGCCTGCAACCCGCCCCTGGCCAACCGGGCGATCGAGGCCGACCCGGCAGTCGGCGCGCTCCTCCCCTGCAACGTCGTCCTCCGCGAGGAGGGCCCGGACACCATCGTCGAGGCGATGGATCCCATGGCCGCCCTCGGGATCGTCGATTCCGCGACGATCCTGCCGATCGCAGAAGAGGCGACGGCGCGCCTGCGGCGCGCGATCGCATCCCTCGAGGGCCCTTCCTGACCCCCGGCCATCCGTCCCCTCCGGGGCCTCCCGGCCTCCCCGCCCCGGAGCACCTCGCCCGCCACCCGAAACGGAGCCCCTTCCATGGCAGTAAAGACCGCAACCGTCACCCTCGACGGAGGTGGCCTCCGCTTCGTCGGCCGCAGCGGCAGCGGCCACACCACGGTCCTCGACGACGGCCACGGCGACACCGGCGCCCGGCCGGCCGAACTCGTTCCCATGGCCGTCGCCGGCTGCACCGCGCTGGACGTGATCTCGATCCTGCGCAAGAAGCGCCAGGACGTGACGGCCTACGAAGTGCGCGCCGAAGGGACGCAGATGGACGGCCATCCGAACGCGTTCACCCGGATCGACGTCGTCCACATCGTCGAGGGACCCGACATCGACGTCGAAGCGGTCCGCCGGGCCATCGAGATCTCGGCCACGAAGTACTGCAGCGTGGGTGCAACGCTCTCGAGCGGCATCACGGAGATTCACCACGCCTACCTCGTGCGTGACGGCTGGGGGACCGAGCTGTCCGCCGAGGTCATCGTCCTGGGACCCAACGCGGATCCAACGGCGACGGCCGCCGAGCCGCAGGTCCCTGCTGCCTCCGCGAGCTGAGCGCCGCGGCCACACCTGACGCACCGAGGAGCTCGAGACGATGTCAAGCAAGCGCCGGAGCGGCAAGGGTACCGGCGAAGCCCCGAAGGGAGGCGGCTCCGCCGGACGCCCGACATCCCCTGGGCGCGGCGCGCCAGCATCACCATCGCGGCGCCGGTGGGTGTTGGCCGGAGCTGGGCTGGCGGTCGTCCTCGTCGCCGCGGTCGTCGGCTGGGCCGCCCTATCCGGCTTGTCGGGCGGTGGCGCTGGTGCCGCCTCGGCCAGCCCCGCGCCCGGCGCTCCGGCGGGGACCGTGATCCAGGCGAACGGCGGGCACTGGACGAACATCACGCCCGACACCCTGGCCGGGATGATGAAGGCGAAGGACTTCACGGTCCTCAACGTGAAGACGCCCTACATCGGCGAGATCGCGGGGACGGACCTCTACATCCCGTACACCGACCTCGCCGCGCGGGCGAGCGAGCTTCCGGCGGACAAGACGGCGAAGATCGTCGTCTACTGCCGCTCCGGGAACGAGAGCGCGATCGCGGCCCAGACGCTGCTCGACCTCGGCTACACGAACATCGAGAACCTCGACGGGGGGATGAACGCGTGGCTGGCCAGCGGACGCCAGATCGTCCAGCAGAACCGGTCGTGACCGGGCGATCGCTCCATGCCGGCAGCCCGACCGCGGCCGTCCTGGCGACGATCGACCGTCGGTTCGTGCTCCACGCCGCCCTTTGGGCTGCCGTCTCGCTCCTTGCCTTCGGGCTGATTGCGGCAATCATCCCGAACCCGGTCTTCGGGCGGCAGATCCCGCCCGAACCGTTCGCGATCGCCGTCTGGCTCGCGTCAGCGCCCCTGATGGGGGTGCTCGGCGCCACCTACTCGGCCCCGCCTCCCCCGGCCGTGGCCACGCATTCGGCGCCCGCCTCCCCGGCCGCCGCAACCTCCGGCACCGCGGCCCTGCCGATCACCCTCGTCTTCGAGCCGGCCCATGCCACCGCCCGCGACGGAACCGTCCTGGGGACCGCGGCCGGTATCGGCGCCTTCCTCGCCATCGGCTGCCCGGTCTGCAACAAGGTCGCCCTGGTCCTCCTCGGGACGAGCGGGGCGATGACGGTCTTCGCCCCGCTCCAGCCCGTGATCGGTGCCGTCTCCCTTGCGCTCGTCGCCGGTACGCTCGCCTGGCGGCTCCGGCTCCGCGTGCGGGGCGGGGCGTGCAGCGTCTGATTTCTTCCACCTCGGCCGGACTGAGGTCCCGATGTTCTCCTTCCTCCGCCGCCCCAGCACCCCCGAGATCACGGTCGAGGAGCTCGACGAGCTCCGACGCGACCGCGCCGTCCGCATCCTCGACGTCCGCGCGGACTGGGAGTTCAAGCGGGGGCATGTGCCCGCGGCCGTCCACGTCCCGCTCAAGCAGCTGTCCGCGCGTGCCGGCACGCTGCCCCACGGCGGGCGCTACGTGGTCATCTGCCAGCCCGCAGTCGGAGCCGAGGCGCAACGGACGACCTCATCGCTCAGGGATTCGACGGCGCGGTCTCGGTTCGCGGCGGCACCGGGCGTGGGCACGCAGCGGCAAGCCGCTCAGGTGAGACCAGGCGACCGCCCGTCGCCTGATGACCCCAAACGGCCGCGTGGGGCGGTCCCAGCACCCCGGAGACCCTGATGGCCCACTATCGCATCCTCGCATGGCGCGATATCCCGACCCAGGTGCGGGCCAGCGATGCGACCGGCGCTGTCGCGAACCGTCGGATGCCGAAATGGTACATGCAGGAGATCAGCCGGATCACGATGCGGGAAGGCCTGGCCGGCACCGACGATTACCTCGCCGCATTCGCCTGGTCCGAGGGGGCGGAACGGGACGGGACCGCGGACGAGGTCGCTGACGCCGTCCTGGTCGAGCTGGCCGCCCGGTGGGGCCGGACGCCTGACGGCCGTCGCCTGCCGCCGGGTCCCGACCACGGGGACGACGCTTCCGCCTGAACGGGCGTGCCGGGGCGCCTCCGGCCGAAGTTGCGGGCGAAGCCGCCGGATCCCTTGCGGGCTCAGCGGGACGAGCTCACCGCACGATCGGCCGGCCGCTCCGCGCCCACGCTACCGTCCCGCCGCGCACCGACATGGTGCCTTCGAACCCCTGGTCGAGCAGGTAGTTGGTGGCGCCACGGCTCCGGCTCCCCGACGCGCAGATCACCGCGTAGGGTTTGTCGCGCTTGAGCTTGCCGACGCGGTCGGGCAGCCGCTTCACCGGAACATGGACCGCCCCGGGCAGGTGCCCTCTCCTGAACTCCGAGTCCTCGCGGACGTCGAGGACGCGCACGGCGCCCTGCCCCAGGAGCGCGTCGAGCTCCGCGACGTCGATCTGGGGCCCGCCGAGTCGCTTCAGGAACGAGAACACGGATCCCTCCGGTGATGGTGTCGGGCGGATCCAGCAACGGCGTCTGTTCCCGGAAGGCTAGCCGTGGACCGCAGAAGCGCGTGCAGATCCCTCATGAATGGGACCGTCCCGGCTGTTCGTTCAGATGCTCGCGGATACGCCCCGCGATCGCGTCCTCGACGACCGAGTCGGGATCTCGTAGCCCGCCCAGGCTGGCTTTCACGCCAACCAGGCCGGCATACAGAGGCGGACATGTCGGACACGTCTCGAGGTGCTCCTCGACCGCCGACCGGGTACCGGCGTCCAGCTCGTCGTCGAGGTACGCAGAGACGTGGCGCCGTGCACGCCAGCAGCGCAGCGGCTGGGCGAGGCTCGCGAGCCGACGCTCGTCCCCTTCCGCGAGAGCGCTCACCAACATCATCCGGCCCCTCCGCAAGCGTTGTTTCGTGGCGGGCAGCCCGGCGTCCATGGCGCGAGCGATCTCGGCGCCCGTCCAGCCGACGACGTCGTGCAGGACGACCGGCAGGCGGTAGATGACCGGCAGGCGGGCGAGCGCATCCTCGAGCTCGTCGTTGAGCTCGGCGCGCTCCGCGACCCGATCGGGCGCGACCGAGTAGCGATCATCCCGCCAGTCGGCCTCGACGGCGTCGATGTCCAGCTCATCGCGATGAACTCGGGACCGATCGATGACGCGGTTGACCAGGCTGCGCCGGAGCCAGGCCGAGAGCGCCGCCTGATCACGAAGCTGGTCGCGACGGCGCCACGCCCCAACGATCGTCTCCTGCGCGCAGTCCTCTGCCTGGTCGGAGTCGCGCACGAGCCGGGTCGCGAGCCGGACGAGGCGCGGCAGCTCGGCTATGAGCGCCCGCGCGAACTCGTCGGCGCCGTCAGCCCGGGCATCCGCCGGTCTTGCCTGGTCGTCGCCCAAAGTCACGCCACCTGGGATCGTCCCGTTCAGCGAGCGGCTCGCCGGGTGCTGATGCGCAACACCGCGTATAGCGGGCAGAACCCAACGATACCCGTCACGAGCAGGACCGCGGCGACGAGCCAGACGACGTAGAGGAGGGGGGCGACCACGCCACCGGCGAGCGCGAGTCCGGCCAGGCCGATCCCCAGCACGATCCTGATGATCCGGTCGATGGGCGCTTCATTGGCCGTGAGCTTCATGACGATGTCCTCGTGATGTCGACGGGCGAGTGTCCGTCCCTGCCCCGATGACGAGGCGATGCGCAGAATGGATACATCGGGCCGCACGTATCCATTGCCCGCCGGTTCTCGTCCTCGAGTCGAAGACGTGAAGATGGGGCGGTCCGCGCACAGGAGGCAGCACCGGCATGCAGACCACGCCAGTCGTTCGTCCGAAGCTCACGAGCCGTGCGCTCCGGCGTTGGATGGCGCCCCTCGTCCGGCACGCCCCGTCACTCGCCTCCGCGTATCTCCTGCCCGGCCGCGTCTCACCGCGGACCCGCGAAGCGGCGATGCTCGGGGTCACCTCGATCAACCGCTGCGAGGCGTGCGAGGCGGTCCACGACCGGTGGGCGACGGGGGTTGGACTGCGGCGCGACGCCTTCACAACGGCTGAGGCCGCCTCGTATGCCTTCGGGCAGCGCGTGGCGGTGTCGGGTCCACACGAGGCACAACTACCGGAGGGGATGAGCCGGCGCCACGCCGGCAGGAAGAGGTTTCGCACCATGGAGATGACCATCGACTTCCCCGGAGGCGCGCGAGTCGACGCGCACTTCGGAGGGTTCGTCGTTCCCACCGACCAGCCGCCGTCGGGCGGCGGCGAGAGTTCGGCCCCGACGCCCTTCGCCACGTTCCTCTCGACGATCGGCACGTGCGCGGGCATCTACGTGCTCGGCTTCTGTCGTCAGCGCGGGATCTCAGCGGAGGGCATTCGCCTGGTCCAGCGGATGCAGGTTGACCCGGCGACCCGCCTCGTGAGCGATGTGCAGGTCACGATCGAGCTGCCCAGCGGGTTCCCGCCGAAGTACGCCGACGCGGTCGTTCGCTCGGCCGAGCAGTGTGCCGTGAAGAAGCACTTCGAGCATCCACCGGTCATCCGCGTGGACAGCGTCCTGGCCGGGTGACTCGATCCCGCCGGCCGCCTGCGATGTCCCGAGGCAAGGCTCAGGACGGAAGCCGTCTGGCCAGCACGACGGCGTCGGTGGCCCGCCGTCCGGCCCCGAGATCCCGCGCCACCGTCTCGGCTGTCTCGACCGTGAAATCGACCAGGCTTGCGGCGATCTCGGCAGGCGTGAAGAGGACCGCCGGGTCCTGGGGACCGCCCGAGCCCTCAGTCAGGTTCGAGCGGTCATGGCCGACGACAACGAACCGTCCCCCGGGTGTGACGGCTTCGGCCGCAGCTGCATAGATCGGGCCTCGTTCGTCCCGCGGAAGGTGCAGGAACATGATCGCCACGAGGTCGAACGAGCGCGGCTCCGGGCGCCACGTGAGGAGATCCGCGAGCACCCAGTCGATCTCCACGCCGGCGGTGCCGGCCGAGTGACGGGCACGCTCCAGCGCGACCGCGGAGAAGTCCACGGCCGTGACCTCCCACCCCTGGCGGGCCAGCCAGATGGCATTCCGGCCGTCACCCGTGGCGAGGTCCAGGGCTCGACCCGGAGCGAGCCCAGCGAGGAGAGTCGCAAGGCTCGGCTCGGGCTCGTCCGACTCGATGGGGTCGCGGGCGGCATGGCGCTCGTCCCACAACTGTTGTCGCGTCACCTGCGCTTCGTCGCTCATCGACTCCTCTCGATCATCGGGGCTCGTCAGCTCGCATGGACCTGATCAGACTGGGCGGACGAGCGGCACGTCGATCCAGAACCGGGCGCCGCCCTCGGCAGGATTCTCGACGCCCGTGCTCCCCCCGTGGGCCTCGACGATCGCCCGCGTGATCGCGAGTCCGAGCCCCGAGGTGCCCGAGCCACGGTCGCGGCTCGGGTCCGCCTGGTAGAAGCGGTCAAAGACGTGCGCCATGTCGTCGGCGGACACACCCGGGCCGTCGTCGAGCACCTCGACCCGGGCAAGGCTGGCGGACCGGGGCGAGAAGATACCGCGGATGAGCACGTGGCCGCCGGACGGCGCGAACCGGATCGCGTTGTCGACGAGCGCCGCGATGGCCTGGCCGAGGCGCTCTCGATCCGCCGTAACCACGAGGGGCACGACCTCGGCGTGCGCGGTGGACAGCGACACGCCGGATGTGTCTGCGCGGGCGGCAAACGCCGATCCGATGGGCGGGAGGATATCCGCGAGCGGCACCGATTCCAGCCGCAGCGGGAGCGCGCCCGCCTCGGCGAGGCTAATCGTCCGCAGATCGTCGATCACGCGCCCGAGGAGTCGGGCCTGGGACCGGATCGTTGCCAGGTGCCGGTCGTCATGCTCGTAGACGCCGTCCATCACCGCTGCGGCGGTGGCCTCGATGACCGCGAGCGGCGTCTTCATCTCGTGCGCGGCGTCCTGGAAGAACCTCCGTCGGGAGGCATCGTTGCGCTCGAGGTCGGCGGCCATCGCGTCGAACGACCGGCCAAGCGAGCCGATCTCGTCCGCCCGGCTCGACAGGCCCGACCGGGCCGCCAGATCGCCACGCGCGACCGCCGTCGCGGTCGTCTCGAGATGCTGCAGGGGTTTGGCGATGCGGCGGGCCGCCAGCACCCCGAAGAGGGAGGCGATCGCCGCGGCCACCACCGCCACCACGATGATGGTGGTCGTCGTCTCCTGCTGCGCCTGGGCGAGATAGGTCCCCGGGCCGCCCCCCTGGCCGGCGCCAGGACCCATGCCGTGGCCCGGGCCGAAGCCGCTGCCGGCGGACGGCGCGCCGGACGCCTGGGACGCCTGCATCGCGGCGAAGCCCCGCCCCACGATGGGCGGCGCGGCGACCGCCACCGCCAAGGCCGTCCCGATCGCTACCGCCCCGAACGCGAGGGCCAGGCGTGCGGCGAGTCCACGGGGCATGAGGGGGACAGCGCGAGTCATTCGCGCGCCGCGCGATAGCCGACGCCGCGGATCGTCTCGATGTACTCGCGGCCCCCGACCCGCTCACCAAGCTTGCGACGGAGGTTCTTGATGTGGCTGTCGATCGTCCGGTCGAAGGCGTCGTAGGCCTCGCCGAACACGCGGTCGCCGAGCCGTTCGCGGGTCCACGCGACGCCCGGCACCTCGGTGAGGGCCAGAAGCAGGTCGAACTCCGCCCGGGTGAGGCCGAGGTCGGCCCGGCCGCGGCGGACCTCCCGCGCGGGCCCGTCGATCTCGAGGTCGAGGTGCCGGCGCGTCGCTGGCGCCACGACCGGCGTGCTCGCAGGCACAGCAACCGGTGTCAGGCGCCGAAGCACCGAGCCCACGCGCGCGACGAGCTCCCGGGGCTCGAAGGGCTTGGTCACGTAGTCGTCTGCGCCGATCTCGAGGCCTGCCACCCGATCGATGACATCGTCACGGGCGGTCAGGAGGATCACCGCGGAACGCCGGCCGGCGGTACGCAGCTCACGAAGGACGTCGAACCCCGAGCGCCCGGGGAGCATGACGTCGAGGACGATCAGGTCCGGCTCATCCTCGAGCGCGGACGCCAGGGCCGCGTCGCCATCGTCTGCGTACCGGACCTCGTGGCCCTCACGCACGAGGTAGGACCCCACGACCTCGCGGATGTGGGGCTCGTCGTCGACGACAAGGATCGTGCTCATGGCGCGCATCATCGCAGGGCGGGCGGCCACGAGGCCGACCCGCCCTGGGCACGAGCGATCAGTTCGACGGTGCTGGGCTGGCCAGCGGGCAGATGCCGTTCCCGGCCCCCGCGGCGCGCATCATGCCGCCGCGACCAGTACCTGCCATTCCGGCACCACCCGCGCTCGCGCCGCGCGTGGCCCCGTTCGGTCCGGCGCCCACGGCCGCACCCCGCATGCCACCCAACGTGACCTGGTAGACGATCGCCTTCGCCTGGACCGCGACGTTCGCCTTGAGCGTCTTGGCCTGGTCGGAGGCGATGGCGCCTGCGGCGAGGCGTGCGTCGATCCGCGCGGACCACTGGGTGGCGAGGGCGTCGATCAGCTTCTGGGGGTCCACCTTCTGGCGCTCCGCGATCTGCGCGAGCGAGAGACCCTGCTGCCGCAACTCCATGACCTGGGCGTTGGTGAGGCCAAGGATCGCGGCGATCGTGCCGGCCGTCTGGGTGGGAGCGGCCGTCGCGACGGGAGCGGCCGTCGCCAGAGCGGTCGGAGCCGGCGATGCAGCGGCGACAGCGCCTGCCGCGAGAAGGAGGACCAGGCCTGCGCCGGCAAAGCGAAGAGCGAGTGTCTTCATGAACTGCTACCTCGATGCGTGGCGGCTGCCGGTGTGAAGCTCCCGGACCAGGCGCCAGTGATGGGCTCATCGTCAGCGCCGTCGATGGATCCCACGTGGACGAGGCGTGGAGATCGCGAGGGTTCTGGCCGGCGATCGGGCCGCGGACGGGCCACCGGGGCGGGTGTCGCCGCACCGCGCGGTCGGGTCGGGTTCCACGGTGGGCCCGGCTTCACGGAACCCGCACGGTCCCTGGCGCCGATCGCCATCCGCGCTCCACGGGTCGTGCACGTTCATGCGCGAGGGTGCAGGAGGAGATCCGTCCGGCAACGCATGGCCGGGCGACGTCTCCAGCCCAGGAGGCTCGCCGCCGCGTGGAACGTGCCCCTGTCCCAGATCGTCGCTGCCTTCGACCTCGCCGCCGACTCGCCGCCTGCGACCCGGCTCAAAGACCTCCAGAGCGACCCGTTCTCGATCCGGGCGTGGCGCGATTGGCTGAAGGCTCGAGGCGTACAAGCCCCGTGACCGTGGTGAGCCGGCTGAGCGCCCTACGGGTCGACGGTCTTGGGTGCGCCCGTCCCTGTCGCGACCTGAGATAAGGCATCGGTCGCCCATCCCTGGCTGGCCGGGGTCGCCCTGTGTCGGCCGGCATGGCTTCCGGCGCTCCCGTCCGTTCCCCGGCATCGCCGCCAGCCTTCCTCGTTGGGGGGAGCAACGACGGCCAATCGGCACGTCAGATTCGGGACACATGGCCCCCGCGAGATATATGTCATAGGCATATACAAATGTAACACATATATCAGCGCTGGCCACTCAACTGCCCAGAGCTCGCCGACAAGGCATCGGCACGACCTAACCCGAGGCAGTGACCGCGAATGCTGAACACAGGCCCTGACATCGACTCGATCCAGGCGTCGCTCCTGCGAGCGCTGGCGAGTGCCCACCGGCTGCGGATCGTCCACCGGCTGGGGGTCGCTCCGTGCGAGGTCAACGAGCTCGCGCGAGAGCTCGGTCTCAGTCAGGCGGCGGCATCTCAACATCTGGCCGCGATGCGGGCGGTCGGCATCGTGGAGGCCATCCGTGACGGCCGCTCGGTTCGCTACCAGCTGACCGACCAGGAGATCCTCGTCGCCTGCAGCCTGATGCGGGGCGCACTCGTACGTCGGCTCTCGCAGCTCGGCGACCTGGCCGCGGCGGCCCGTGAGCCGGTCGATCCACCAACCCCCACCCTCGAAGTGAGCCTCCCGTGAACGACACCCTGTCGATCATCCTGTTCTCCGGCACGGACGACAAGCTCCACGCTGCGGCCACGATCGCGGCAGGGGCAGCCGCCATGGACCGCCCCGTCAACGTGCTGCTCCAGTACTGGGCCCTCGACGCGTTCCGGGCCACCCGGATCGACAACGACCACGGCCTCGCCTACGACGCGGCCCGGCCCCGCTTCAACGAGCCGGTCGAGCGCGTCGGCGAGATCCCGTGGCTCGAGACCTTCCGCATGGCCAAGGAGCTCGGCGAAGTCACGATCCTCGCCTGCGCCGGGTCCCTCGAGGTCCTGGGCATCGACGTCACGACGCTCGACCCGCTCGTGGACTCGTCCGGGGGGATCGCCACGTTCCTCATGGCCGCCGAGGGCGGCCAGATCCTCTTCATCTGAGGGCGCGGCAACCGCGCCGAAAGGAGGCACTCCGCGTGGCCGACACGGAGAAGCTCGTCTTCATGGTGCTGCACGGGCCGCACGAGCCGGAGCTCGCCACGATCGCGTTCGTCATGGCCGGGGCAGCCCTCGCCTCGGACGTCGAAGTCGTCCTGGGCTTCCAGGCCGACGGGGTCGAGCTGGTGCGGAAGGGCGGCGCGGACGCGGTTCAAGCGCCCGAATTCCAGCCCCTCAAGAAGCTCCTCGACGATGTGCTGACGCTGGGCGGAAAGCTGCTCGTCTGCGGCCCCTGCATCAAGAGCCGCGGGATCACGGCCGACGACCTCGTCGAAGGAGCGGAGGTCGTTGCCGCCGGTCGCTTCGTGGCCGAGATCACCTCGGCCACCAACAGCCTCGTCTACTAGAACCCCACCGCACCATCCCTGAAGGAGAACGCACCCATGACCGCCACCATGACCGAGCTCGAGGGCCTGACCGCCGCCAAGGTGATCGACGCCCGTGGCGCCGCGTGCCCCGGCCCGCTCCTCGACGCCAAGAAGGCGATGCCGGGCGTGCCGATCGGGTCCATCGTGGAGATCTGGTCGAGCGATCCGGTCACCAAGAGCGACATCGGGGCCTGGTCCGGCAAGGTCGGCCACGAGTTCCTGGGTGTCCTCGTCGCGGACGGGTACGACCGGGTCTTCGTGCGCCGCGGCAAGTAGCCCATCGCCGGATCGACCCGGCGGAGCCACCCGCTGCGGCCCCGCCGGGCGCTCCGGAACCCAGGAGCAATCCGTCCGATGACCGCTCCAACCTTCACCCAGCCCGAGGCGCCCACCGATGCGTTCGAGCCCCGGATCCTCGTCTTTTCGACGAACAACATCTCGGATCCGGGGATCGACCTGGCCGGGAGCGCCCATATGCACTACTCGCCGGGCGTGATGGCGATGAGCATGCCCTGCACGAGCGGGATCAAGCCGTCCTGGATCGCCTACGCCATCGAGCAGGGGTTCGACGGGGTGTTCGTCGCGTCGGACGGCGACGAGTGCGCGTTCCTGTCCGACTGCGCCGAGCGCGCCTCCCACATCATGGCCCGGGCCCAGGCGCTCCTGAAGGCTGCCGGCCACTCCCCGCAGCGCCTGAAGATGGCGGCCATCTGCTCCGTCTGCGCGGAGCCCTTCACCAAGCACGTCACCCAGTTCGCGAGCGCGCTCGCCGAGCTCGGGCCGTCGCGCGCGGAGTAAGCCATGAACTACGACGTGCTGGTCGTCGGCAGCGGCATCGGGGGGATGGAATCCGCCCTGAAGCTCGGCGACATGGGTTACAGGGTCCTCGTCGTGGAGAAGGACGCCAGCGTCGGCGGGAAGATGATCCTGTTGAGCAAGGTCTTCCCGACCCTCGACTGCGCCAGCTGCATCTCCACCCCGAAGATGGCGGCGACGATCCACCACGACAACATCACCGCCTACACCTACAGCGAGGTCGAGGGGATCGAGCGCAACGGGGACGGGAAGTTCCACGCTCGGATCCGGCGCAAGGCCCGGTTCGTCGACGAGGTGGCCTGCACCGGCTGCCAGCAGTGCGAGACCGCCTGCACCGTGGCCGTCCCGGACCAGTTCAACGCCGACATGATCCCCCGGCGGGCGGCCTACATCGCCTTCCCGCAAGCCGTCCCCAAGAAGGCGGTCATCGACCGGGGCGGCAGCTCGCCCTGCTCGTTCGCCTGCCCGGCGGGCATCCAGGCCCACGGCTACGTGTCGCTCATCCGGAGCGGCGACTACGAGAAGGCCTTCCAGCTCGTCCTCGAGGCGACGCCCCTCGCGGGCACGCTCGGGCGCGCCTGTTACGCCCCGTGCGAGGGCGAGTGCACGCGCGGCGAGCTCGAGGGGACGCTGCCGATCCGCCGGCTCAAGCGCTTCGCGGACGACTGGCACCACGAGCACGTCGACGGACCGGGCGTGACGGTCGCGCCGCCGAACGGCCGGCGGGTCGCGATCGTCGGCTCCGGCCCCGCCGGCCTGACGGCAGCGTGGCAGCTGGCGAAGTCCGGCTACGGCGTCAAGATCTTTGAGGCCGCGCCCGAGCCGGGCGGCTTCCTGCGCCTGGCGATCCCGGCCTATCGGCTGCCAGCCGAGGTGGTGGCGAAGGACATCAAGCACGTCACCGACATCGGGGTCGAGATCGCTACGAATTCGCCGGTGCGGGACCTGGACGCGCTGCGCGGCGAGGGCTGGGATGCGGTCCTGCTCGCGACCGGCACGCCGCGCTCGACGAACCTCGGCGTGCCCGGCGAGGACCGCCTGGGCGTCCTTGGCGGTGTCGAGTTCCTGCGCGACGTCCGCCTGGACACGGCCGCCGATTTCGGCGGCAAGCGCGTCGTGGTCGTGGGGGGCGGCAATGTCTCCATGGATGCCGCCCGCACGGCGAGGCGGCTGGGAGCCGCCTCGGTGACCGTCGCCTACCGGCGCGGCCGCGAGGAGATGCCCGCCCACCTGGCCGAGATCGACGACGCCGAGCGCGAGGGCGTCCAGTTCGCGTTCCTCGTCGCCCCGGTCGGCGTGGCAGGGGACGAGCGCGGCGCCGTCAGCGGCCTGCGCGCGACCCGGATGGCGCTCGGCGCTCCCGACGCGTCCGGCCGGCGGCGCCCGGAGCCGATCGCGGACAGCGAGCACGTGATCGGCTGCGACGTCGTGATCGCTGCGATCGGCATGGCGCCCGACACGCGAGCCTTCACCACGCAGGTCGAGGCGAACGGCAATGGGACGCTCGTGGCCGATCCGGCCACGCTCCAGACCCGCGTGCCCGAGATCTTCGCCTGCGGCGATGTCGTCACCGGCCCCAGCGACATCACGCGCGCCGTGGGCGAGGGTCGCCGGGCCGCCCACATGATCGATCGCTGGCTGCAGGGTGGCGAGATGGCCGGCTTCGACGATCGGCTGCCGGTCGTCGACAAGCAGCAGGTGGTGGCCCGCCAGCGCACGTACGCGCTGCACGTCGCGCCGCCGGCCCACGGCGCGTCCGATCCTGCCCCGCGCGACTTCTCCGAGATCGAGCCGTCGATGACGGAGACGGAGGCCCACGAGGGCGCCGCGCGGTGCATGGACTGCGCCGTCTGCTCCGAGTGCGAGGAGTGCGTGAAGGCCTGCCCGGTCCCCGGCTGCATCGACCTGCACGCGCGGGACGAGGAGCTCGAGGTGGACGTCGACGCCGTGGTCCTCGCCACCGGCTTCAACCTCTTCCCTGCCGACCTCAAGCCGGAGTACGGGTACGGGACGTTCAAGAACGTCATCACGGGGATGCAGATGGACCGCCTGCTGGCGCCCACGCGCCCCTACAACACGATTCTGCGGCCGGGCGACGGCAAGGTGCCCGAGCGGATCGCCTACATCATGTGCACCGGCTCGCGCGACGAGCAGGTCGGCAACCCGCTCTGCTCGCGGTTCTGCTGCATGTATTCCGTCAAGCAGAACCAGCTGATCATGGGCGCGCTGCCGCTGGCCGACGTAACCGTCCACTACATGGACATCCGCGCCGCCGGCAAGAAGTACGACGAGTTCTACGAGCAGGCGCGCGCGATGGGCGCGAACTACGTCAAGGGCCGGGTGGCGAAGGTCACCGAGACGCCCGACGGCAACCTCGTCCTCCATTACGAGGACATCGAGCACGGCGGGATGCTCGCCGATGCCGAGTACGACATGGTCGTGCTGGCGGTGGGCGTCCAGCCGAACAGCACGGCGACGGCCCTCTTCCCGGCGGGGTGGCTCGCACTCGACGAGTTCCAGTACATCGCGGAGACGAACGAGGACCTCAACCCCGGGGTGACCAGCATTCCCGGCGTCTTCGTGGCCGGGGCCGCCTCCGGTGCGAAGGACATTGCCGAGTCGATCGTCCACGCCGGCGCCACCGTGGCGCAGGTCGCAGCCCACCTGGAACGGGCGCGCCTCGAGAAGGTGGAGGTGCCGGCATGAGCAAGATGCCGCGCCAGGAGGCGACCCCCGTGCCGCACCACGGCGAGGTGCCCGTGCCGTCCGGCCGCAAGGTCGGCGTCTACGTCTGCCACTGCGGCGGCAACATCTCCGACTACGTGGACGTCGAGCGAGTTGCCTCCGAGGCGCTTGGCGAGGAGGCGGTCGTGGTCGCCCGCTCGCCGATGTTCGCCTGCTCGGAGGCGGGCCAGCAGGAGATCGCCGACGACATCGAGAAGTACGGCCTCGACGGCCTCGTCGTGGCGTCCTGCTCGCCCAAGCTCCACACCTACACCTTCCGCGGCGTTGCCGCCCGGTCGGGCGTGAACCCCTACGAGTACACGCAGGTCAACGTTCGCGAGCAGTGCTCCTGGGTCCACACCGACGACGAGGACGCCGCCACCGACAAGGCTCTCGGCCTCGTCCGCGCCGGGATCGCCCGGACGCGGCTCACGGTCCCGCTCGAGCCGCTCGTCGTCGAGACGACACCTCGGACCCTGGTCATCGGGGGCGGGATCGCCGGCCTGAGGGCGGCGATCGGCCTGGCCGACATCGGGCTCCAGGTCGTGCTGGTCGAGCGCGAGCTGACGCTCGGCGGCTGGGTCGGGCGCTTCGGCGACATGTACCCCCACGGCAAGGACGGGCGCGAGCTCATCGGGCAGCTTGTCGCCGAAGTGAAGCGGCGGTCGCCCATCACGGTTCTCACGGGGGCAGAGGTCGTCGCCAAGTCCGGGAGCTTCGGCAACTACACCGTCGACATCAGGGTCGGCGGCCCGGGCGCGGAGGCCATCCAGGTCCTCGTCGGCTCGATCGTCGTCGCGACCGGCTTCGACTCCTACCAGCCGGGGGCAGGCGAGCTCGGTTACGGGATCCACGGCGTCCTCACGCTGCCGGAGTACAAGGAGCTGCTCGACGGAGCGACCGGCCCGTTGAGCTACCACGGACGGCCCGTCCGGAGCATCGCCTACGTCTACTGCGTCGGCAGCCGCCAGCCCGCCGACGGGAACGGCGCCAACGAGTACTGCTCGCGCTTCTGCTGCACCGCAGCCGTCCACGCCTCGATCCAGGCGTCCCGCCTCGACGCGTCGGTCCGCCAGTTCCACCTCTACCGGGACATGCGGGCATACGGCAGGTACGAGACCCTCTACACCAAGTCCCGCAAGGCGGGATCCGTCTACCTGCGCTTCCCGGACGACGAACCGCCCGCGGTGGCCGCTGACGGAGCCGGAGGGTTGCGGGTCACGGTCCGCGACCTCCTGACGGGCGGCGAGGAGCTGGTCATCCCGGCCGACCTCGTGGTCCTCGTGACGGGCATGGTCCCCAGGAAGAACGACGAGCTCGTCGGGACCCTCAAGCTGCCGCTGGGCAGCGACGGCTTCTTCAACGAGATCCACCCCAAGCTGCGCCCGGTCGAGACCGTCGTCGACGGCGTGCTGATCGCGGGCACCTGCCAGGGGCCGAAGAGCTCGGCCGAGAGCGTGGCCTCGGGCCTCGCCGCCGTGACCCAGAGTGCCGCCGTGCTCCGTAAGGGCTTCGCCGAGCTCAACCCGCTCGTCGCAGTGGTCGACGCCGACGCCTGCACGGCCTGCGGCGAGTGCCTCACGGCCTGCCCGTACGACGCCATCTCGATGGCATCCTCCGACGGGCGCGAGGTCGCGGTGATCAGCGAAACGGGCTGCAAGAGCTGCGGCGGCTGCGTTCCGATCTGCCCCGAGGACGCGATCGACCTGCTCGGATACACCGACGCCCAGGTCCGGGCCCAGATCGACAGCCTGCTGGAGGCATCGGTCGCATGAGCACCGCGAGTCGCGAGGTCCGCGAGGTCGTGCGCGAGGAGATGGTGATGCGCGGCAGGATCCTGGAGGCGCTGAAGGACGGACCGCGCACCGTCCCGGAGATCGCCGAGGCCGTCGGCTGCCCCACCCACGAGGTCGTCGTCTGGGTCATGGGCATGCGCCGCTATGGCTGGCTCAGCGAGGTCAAGGGATCGGCCGACGATGGCTACTTCCGCTACCAGGCGCAGGAGCGGGCGCGATGAGCGACCTCCGGCTCTCCACCTCCCGCCCGACCGGCGGCCGGGGACGAAAGGACGCCCACTGATGACCGCCCTGGCCGACGTCGGCCTCTACCCGGAGATCCAGCGGTACGGCGCGACCGACATGAGCGCCTGCTTCAGCTGCGGGAACTGCACGGCCATCTGCCCGCTGTCCGAGAACGAGGCAACCTTCCCGCGCCGGATGATCCGGTATGCCCAGGTGGGGATGAAGGACGCCCTCCTCTCGAGCAAGGAGCTGTGGAGCTGCTACCACTGCGGCGAATGCTCGGATAGCTGTCCGACCAAGGCCGATCCCGGCGAGTTCATGGCGGCGGCCCGGCGCTACGCGATCGCCAGCTACGACGCCACCGGGCTGGCCCGCCTCATGTTCCTCTGGCCTGCCGTGGGCACGGCCTTCGCGCTCGCGCTGGCGACCTTCTTCGCCCTCTTCATGTACACGGCGCACGGCCCACAGAGCTCCGAGTCGCTGGCCATCTTCGACTTCATCCCCGAGCCGTTGATCCACAACCTCGGGATCGTGGTCATGGTCCTCGTCTTCCTCGCGGGACTGGTCGGCGTCGCCCGCATGGCCCGGGCGATCGGACGCCGCGAGGGCGTCGGCTGGGGAAGCGTGCTCGGGAGCCGGGCAGCCCTCGTCCGCTCGGGCCGGGCGCTCTGGAGCTCGCTGGGGCGCGAATCGCTGGGCCAGGCGCGCTTCCGCGCCGAGTGCGAGACCGAGAAGGCCACTGTCGCCTGGTATCGCCGACGCTGGTTCATCCACGCCATGGTGCTGTGGGGGGTCCTGGGCCTGCTCGGCGCAACCGTCCTCGACTACGGACTGGACATCCTGGGCGTGAGGGCGACCGGGACGCCCGTGCCGATCTGGTATCCGATCCGCCTGCTGGGAACCGTCGCCGGGCTCATGCTTGTCTACGGCACGTCGGTGATGGTGCTGGATCGCCTGCGGGCCGCGAGCTCGTCCGTCGCCCGTTCGGCGACCGCGGACTGGACGCTCCTCGCTCTGTTGTGGATCACTGGCGTCACGGGCTTCGGGCTCGAGATGGCGCTCTACCTTCCCGAGCCGCCGACCTGGGGCTACTGGGTCTTCCTGTTCCATGTCGCGATCGCCATGGAGCTGGTTCTGCTGGCCCCGTTCATGAAGCTGGCGCACGCCGTCTACCGGCCCGTGGCCCTCTTCTACGTCGCCCTCGCCCGGATACCTGACGCCGGGTCGGAGGTCTCCCATGGCTGACAGTCGGGTGAGCCGACGATGCCAGCGTCCGTCAACCCGGGCAGATGGCCGGTCGGACCGGCAGCACGCCCGAACCACATCCCGGCCGGCATGAACGCCGGGCGGCAGAAGTCGGCCAACCGCCGAGGAGGTCTCCGATGACACCGACGCTGCCGCGCGTGGCCCACGAGCACCACGAGCGGCTCATGCAGCACGTGAACGACATGCCGGCCCTCGGGGCGTTGATCCTGGACGCCCCGATCGAGGAGCTCCGCCCGCGCCTGACGGAGACCAGCGAGTTCCTCAACGGCCTGCTCATCCCGCACATGGAGGCCGCCGAGGCGACCCTCTACCCCGAGCTCGAGCGGATGATGCAGAACCGGCATTCGATGGCCCCGATGCGGCGCGAGCATGCCGAGATCCGGCGCCTCGTCGCCGACTTCACCCACCTCGAGCAGGCCGTCGGCGACAAGCAGCCGACGCTCGGCAGGAAGGTGGCCCTGCGGCGCGTCCTGTTCGTCCTGTACGCGCTCCTCGAGGTGCACCTCGTCGAGGAAGAGCTGTACATCCCGCTCGTTAACCACGGTGTGACCGACGAGGCCGCCGAAGTGCTCGCGGCCTCCCTGAAGCACCCCGGTATCCCGACTGTCTGACCGGCGAGCTGACGGAGGCCGCCGCCTCCGTCAGCCGCCATTTGACCGTCGGGTCGCGTCAGATGCCACGCGGGTCTATCCTGCCGAGACATATGAGTGCCTCGAGCAAGCACGTGGCCGCGGACATCGAAGAGACGGTCGGCGCCCCAACAGACGCGCTCGCGTCCGACCGGGACGCCGCCGGGATCCCCGTCCATCGCGGCTGGGCGCCGCTCGGGGGCCGCCACCGCTGGATGGAACCGTTCGTGCTCGCCGTGCTCGCGACAAGCGGGGCACACGGGTACGCGATCACCGCCGAGCTCGAGGAGATGGGCATCACCGGCGGCGCGGTCGACGTCGGCCAGGTCTACCGGACCTTGCGCGACCTCGAGCATGCCGGCCACGTCACGTCGACCTGGTCGGCCGAGCCGGTCGGGCCCCAGCGCCGCGAGTACGCGCTGACCGAGACGGGCTACGCGGCGCTCGACGAGTGGGCCGCGGTGATGAAGGAGCGCGGTCGCCTGATCGGCGAGTTCGAGGCCCTCTACCTCGACGCGGTCGCCGACCCCCGGCACCCGCGGGCCTGAGCGCGCCCCCGCAGTCCACCGTCGTCGGTCCGCGCTCGAGCATCCCCCGCGGCGCTACAGCGGCTCTGCCACAGCGTGCTCGATGCCACGCGCGAGCTCGTCCTTCTCTTCCTCGGAAAGGTGCCGGTTCAGCACCCGAAGGTACAGCTCCTCCTCGGCCAGGTGGACGCGGAGCATGGCGTGCAGCCGATAGAGCGCACGCCGGAGGCCCATCGCCTCCGCAGGTCCCAGCGTGCCGGCCGTGACCATCTCGTGGTACTGGCCCATCGACTCGATCAGGCGTCGCAGGTCGGCGTGCTCACGGCGCATGGGCGCCATCGAATGGCGGCCCTCCATCAGCCGCTCGAGCTCGGCGTACAGGGTCGTCTCGATCGCCTCGATGTGAGGGAGCAGCTGGCCCTCGATGAATTGGTGCTCGGCCTCGCAGGCCGGCCCGAATTCGGGCGCCACCGTCTCGCCGAGCATCTCCGCGAGCGCGGCAAGGCGGTCGACGTGGGGCATCAGTCGGTCGTGGTGCTGGTGAGACGCCTCGGACAGGGAAGACATGCGCGCTCTCGTGACGAGTGTGTCGGGTGCTCGGGGGGCTCTCCGCGGCCGAGCCGGTCTGCCCGCGATTATCCGCCGAACCGACCGGCAGGTGCGGAGCCTGCCCAGGCTGCCGAGGTGCACGCTCGGGCCGTCGGACTCTTGGAGGCCATCGGGCGCTGACGGCGCCCATACTCTGCCGATCACGCCGACCCCCGGACCGGCGCGTCCCGCCGCAGCCCTCGCGGGTCGCGGGGTGACGACGTTGGCCATCGTGAATGGGCTTCTGGGTGACATCACGCAGTCTGGGGCCGAGGTACTCTCGGGCTAGAACTGGCTGATCGTTGGCACTTGACGCACTCGAGCGCACGGCCGAGGGTTCCGCCATGCTGCATCGGGTCGGCCGCACTGGGGCTCGACGGGCAGGGCAGATCGCAATCGCGGTCGCGGTCGTGATCGCGCTGTCCGGCTGTCAGCTCGTGCCGGGGTTGTCGAACGCCTCGGATTCGACGAGGCTCCATCAACAGGCGCAGGCCGCGCTCGCTCGATGGGCCGACGCGGTCGCCGTAGCGGGCGGTCCGTCGCCGGTCGTCCTCGTCGGCGAGCTGACCGGCCAGGTCGGCGACTGGGAGCAGGCCGTCGGCGACAACAACAAGCGCGCGCTCATGGCCGGGCTCGTCGAGGCTGACGCCAGCCTGCCGGCCGCGTCGCCGCCGGAGGGCGAGGTCCGCTGGCCGGACGGCATGACGACGACGGTGCCGCTGCTCTCCGCCCGGCAGGCCGTCGCCGCGATCCGGGCCGGTGCCCCCGCGCCCTGCAGCGACTGCGCCTCCCTGCGGATCGCGGCCGCACGGCTCAGGACCGGGCCGATCGAGACGAGCCGCGGACCCGCCACGGCGCCCGTCTGGGAGTTCACGGTGGCGGGCACGGCGGTCCGAGTGACGCGCGTGGCCGTCGCCGACCCCATCACCGTCGTGCCTCCTCCCTGGGACACCGGCGATCCGCCCGTCGGCGTCGCGATCGACTCGGCCCGCGGGACCGGCGGCGGGCGCGAGCTCACGGTCGCCTTCGTCGGCGCGCCGCTGCCGGCCGATCAGCCCTGTGGCGAGGACTACACGGCCGAAGCAGTGGAATCCGACCTGGCGGTTGTCGTCATCGTGACGCGTCATCCTCATGCAGGGTTCGGCGCCTGCTCGGCCGTCGGGGCACCGCGCACGGCCTCGGTCGAGCTGGCTGCTCCACTTGGCGGGCGTGCCGTCCTCGAGGTCCAGCAGGGACTCCCGGTTCCCGTCGTGCTGACCCCCTGAGGCGATCTCGTTCGGCGACGCGTGACGATCGAGGAGCTCGACGTTGGCGGCTCGACGTCGCCGGCGCGGACATCGCAGGGCCATCGCCCGGAGAGTCCGACGGTCCCGCCGTCGGTCCCGTGCTGCGGCCAGCGTCAGCCCGATGGCGTCGGCTCACAGGTCCATGCGAAGGTGCCGGTGAGCCGGCCGAGGTCCGGGTCGTGCTGGCGGGCCGGGTTCGGCACCAGGTCCGCCGTGAATTGCAGGCTGCCGGTCAGCCCGTTGGTGCCGACCAGCGTCGCCTCCAGGCCATTTCCAGAAGAGGCAATGTAGTCAGCCGAAGCCACCGTCGGCGAGCTGGTCGCGATCGTGAGCTTCTCGGCCTGGACCGGGCTCGCCTCTGGATCGAGGTTGAGCAGGACGGCGATCCACTGGTCGCCGACCTTCACGTGCGGCATCCACAGCATGAACACGGCCGGGTCATGCGGGCCCGTCCGGCACTCGGCCGCGCCGTCCCACTCGATCGCCGCAGGCTCGGCGACCTGGACGGTGGCGCTGCCTCGGTGCAGGAGGTCGGCGTTGGCACTCCGATAGGGTGAGGCAAGCGAATAGGCGACGCCTGTCGTGATCACCGCGACGCCCGCGAACCCTGCCAGGGTGCGAGCGGCGCTCGTGTGCTGCGTGAGCGCCGCTGCGAGCCCGCCCAGCCCCGCCAGGGCAAGGAGGACGAGCAGCGACCCTGCCACGAACAGGTTCGTGTACAGCATCCCGCTGCCCCGGATCGTCGCCCCGGCGAAGCCGCCAACAGCAACCCCTGCGGCGACCGCTACAGCGATTCGCGTGCCGCCGCGCGCGTTCCACTTCATGGCGATCGAGCCTGCGCGGACGCTTGTCGGCTCCCAAGTGCCATGCGGATCGTTCCGGCCGACTCTCACCCGTCCCTGGCTCCGCACGGGGCGCTCCGCACTCCCCGGATGATGCGATTGGCACGGGGCGTCCAAGCGGTCCTGACGCCGCGCCGCGGCGAGGACCTCGCGGACGCGTTCGTCCACCTGCCAGTGGAGACGGACCGGCAATGCCCGGCACGGCGACCCTTGATCCTGCTCGATGCGTCCATGCGCGTCGACGACGCTCGGCCGATCCGTTCAAGGAGAGGATTGCCGCGGGCCGACAGCGTTGATAGGATCCGCGCCAGGTTAGGGGGGCATGGGAGCCTTGGGCTTCCGACTGCGCGGCGTCCCGTCCGGTCGCCGTGACCGACGCGCAGGGCCAATGGCGAGACCGACCCTGATGGAGGGCATGCCTTGCCCGGGAGGTCCGGATGGGTCGTCTTCGTCGACGGTGGGGTTCGGCCGCGGCCGCCCTGACCCTGATTGCTGCTTTCGCCCCGCCGGGTGCCGCCGCCGGGCCCGCACCACGGCCCGCCCGCGCCTCGTGCGACGACAACGGACCTGTCTGCGCCGAGATCGCGGACCCCCTGAACTACGAAGGCCAGTACACCGGCCACGACGAGCCGTCGCTGCTGTTCTACTCGAGTGCGGCCGGCTCGGGCAACTCGAGCGTGTATCGGCTCACGCTGCCGAAGGACCCTCCCATCCGGCCTCGGCAGGATGGCTCGGGAGGCACCTTCAACTTCCAGCTTCACCCGGCGTTCTGGTTCGGCATGGCGATGTGCGACTCGGAGTCGTACCCGGAGTACACGAAGGGCTGCACGCCAGACTCGGATTCGAACGTCTTCGACAACGCCCATCCGTCGGCGCCGGACTACATCGGCCACCACCCGGGTGCTGCCTTCATGGAGATGCAGTTCTATCCGCCCGGCTGGGTCCCCTGGCCCGCCGGCGACAGCTGCGACGCAACCAAGTGGTGTGCCGCGCTCAACATCGACAGCCTCTCGCAGAGCCTGACCCAGGTGAACAACCCGGCCTGCCAGGACGCGGCGGGTGTCGAGTACGTGAACTTCGCCTTCATCACGAAGAGCGGCGTGGCGCATGCGCCGGCCGACCCGACGACCGTCTTCCAGCCGCCGTACAGCGCCATCACGCCGGATCCATCGACGGACCTGTTCATGAGCTCGGGCGACCAGCTCACGGTGGACATGCATGACACACCAGCCGGCTTCCAGGTCGTGATTCGCGACCTCACCACGGGCAAGACCGGCTCGATGACGGCGAGCATCCCGAACGGGTTCGCCCAGGTCAAGTTCGACCCGAGCGCATCGACCTGCACCAGCATCCCGCACGCGTTCCACCCGATGTACGCGACGTCCAGCGAGCACACCCGTGTCCCTTGGGCGGCCCACACGTACAACGTGTCGTTCGCGGACGAGATCGGCCACTTCGAGTACTGCAACGTCGCCGACCCGGCCACGGGCCTGTGCACCTCGCCGGGTGCCAGCGACCCGGGCGGATTGGACGACGACGACTACGGATGCTTCAATCCCGCCGACTCGACCCGCATCCAGGTCGGGGGGTGCCTGGCCACCGACACGGACTTCGACGGCCCCGAATACTCGACGACGTGGCCCGGGTCGTCGGCCAGTCCATTGCGGGACCGGCTCTTCAATCCAAGCCCGATCACTTTCAGCAGCCCGCTCTTCAGGCCGGCCGTGGGCTCCCGGACCCTGCGGGACTTCAGTCGCGTCGGGTTCGAGGCGGACCTGCCCCGGATCGAGGCGGCCGATTTCGGCGGGGCGTGCGACCGCTCCACGGGGGCAGGCTGCGTGAACCCACCACCCGGCGCCGCCTTCTACCCGATCTTCACCACCGCCCGGGGGTCGGAAGGCTGCCAGTGGCAGCTGGGTGGTCCGCGCATCCCCGGCACGCTGCAGACGTTCGGAGGTACCTCGACCGCCGAATACGGCCCGCTGCTGCTCACCACGTACGCGGCGTCAAATGCCGCCGGGTTCGTGGACCGGTACAACAACTTCCGGCAAGTCCTCTCGACCAACCCCTGCCGCTCCGGCGGCTGATCCAGGCGCCACCGGGCTCTCCACTCCGTCGGCGAGGCGGGCTGATGGAGTGGAGAGCCGATGGCGGGACGACGACGTGCACGTGAGACGCGCGACGTCACCCCGATCGCGGTCGTCCGTCTCAGGGAGCTGCCGGCAGGGGTGGGCGCGCAGCCACGGTGCCGCGCGAGCTCCCGGGGAGTGGCAGCCGGAAGACCTCGATCGTGGGGCCCGCGTGATCCGCGTCGGGCGCGAACGTCGCGACGAGCTGCGCCGTCGCCGCTAGGTTCGCGTAGAACGCGTTCTGCGTCGGGTATCGGTCCGCGTCGAAGCGCTCGCGGATGTCCGAGCTCACCACCAGGTACTGCCAGCCGTCGGCCTGGTAGGAGGCCAGGGTCCGGTCGCTCAAGGAGAAGCTTGCGGTCGACCGGAACGAGGAGCCCTTCAGGTATGCGCCGTACATCTCCTGCGCGATTGCGGTCCCTGGTGGGAGCTCGCTCTTCATCCACTCGGTGGCCAGGACGCGGGTGCTCGGCGCCGCCTCCAGGCGATCCGCGACGACGACGACCACGAAAGCAGGCGCCAGCAGCGCGCCGACCAGGATCGCTGCGACGAGCGTCGGCAGTCGCGCTCGCAGGCGATCGGCCCCGGTCCTGTCCCCTGTGCTCCGCCGCGCCGCGGCTCGACGTGCCGTCGCGACGACCTCGTCGACGAAGACCGCGACGAACGTCCCCGCGATCGGGACGAGGGGGATCACGTACCGATCCCAGTGGAGCGTGAAGGCGCTCACGCAGACCAGGTAGCCCGCGCCGAAGGCGAGCAGCACGAGGGCCGGGCGTGGAGTTCGCCGGACGGCCAGAGCGCCTCCGGCGATGGCAGCGCCGAGCACCAGGGGGCCCAGGTTCGCCGGCAGCACCGTCGTGACGTACCAGACGAGGTTGCCGACCGGCGACAGCCCGTCGGCCCCGGGGTGCACCGTGCTGGCTTCACCCCGGAAGCTCGCGATCGTCCGGGGTATGTCGAGGAGGACGTAGGGCGACGTGAGCGCGAACGTCGCCCCGGCAAGCGCCAGCCCGGCGAACCCCAGCAGCCACCACCTCCCGGGCCTGCTCCCGGTGGCGCCGTCGACCGCGCCCCGGCTGGGTCGCGAGCGCAGCCACAGCCCCAGCAGGTACACGGGGGCGAGGAACGCGAAGAAGTAGCGCGAGGCGACGGCAAGCCCGAGGGTAAGCGCCGCGAAGATCCAGTCTCGCCGCCCGGGACGCTCTATGCCGCGGAGCACGAGCCAGACCGTCGCGAGCGCCCAGCACATCCCTGCCGTGTCCGTCCGCACGATCTGGCCGTAGGCGACCGCGATAGCCGTGGTCGCGAGGAGCAGGGGCGCGATGAGCGACGTGGCATTGGGCACCAACCGGCGGGCGATCAGCCCGGTCAGCACCACGCTCCCGACGCCGTATGCGGCGGACACGAGCCTGCCGAGAAGGTAGAACGTCTCTGGCTGCGTTTCGAAGAGGCGGTTGAGGCCGGGATCGCGCCACGCGAAGAGCCGACCGTGCTCGAACAGGACGTGCCAGGCGCGAAGGAGGAAGGCCAGCGGGTAGATCAGCGTGGATCCCGGATGGCCCACCCAACCGGGATCGAGCGTGCCGCGGGCGGCGACCCGGAGCGCGGCGTTCATGAACACGGGCTCGTCGACGTCGGGCGCGTAGGGCAGGTCTCCGCGGATGCCCCACAGGTGCAGCCCGACCGAGAGGAGGGCGATAGCGATCAGGCCGAGGGCCGCAAGGGGCATCGGACCGGCGCTGAAGCCCGGAGGAGGCGGGCGCGCTGGATCTTCCTCGAGTGGGCCGCTGGCCTGTGATTTCAGTTGAGCGCCTCGTTGAGGACCACGAGCGCGTGCGGCCCGCGATGATCGTCCACCCGGGGTGCGCGTCGGCCGCCGAATTCTAGGGCTTACCGATCCTCCATGCGGAGGGCTCCATGCGGAGAACGAGACTGGCGCCGCGCCGGATCCGTCGAAGAGCGGTGCGACGGCCGCCAGCGGTGCGGCTCCCCGCGGCCGGGCGCCGGCCGCCAGCGGTGTGGCTCGCCGCGGCCGGGCGCCGGCCGCCAGCGCGCCTCGGGCCGGCCGCGGAGTACCCTGAGGCCCTGGATAGGTGAGGTGTCCTGCCATCGATCTGCTGCGCCGTCTGCTGGGCCTCGCGCCGCCGGACGAGGCCCGCGACGAGGTCCCCGGACCTGCCGGCGGGACGGACGTCGCGCCTGAAGAGGCCGCGCCGCCCGTGCCGGGCGCGCCCCCGGCGACACCCGTGGGCTGCCCGTCCTGCGCGTTCCTGCTCGATCCGCCGCCGACCCGGAACCGCCGCTGCCCGCGGTGCCGGCAGCCGATCGTCGTGCGCCGCAAGGACGGCCGGCTCGTGCTCCTCACCGAGGCTGCCGTGCTGGTGTTCGAGGCAGAGCGGAGGCGGGAGACCGACGAGCGCACGTGGGCCGCGGATCGAAAGCGGTGGCTGGCGCTGGCAGCGAACGTCAAGGCTCCCGTTGATCGGCGCGCCAGGCTGGCGAGAGCGCCACTGACAGCGGCCGTCGTGGAAGCCTCGCGCGCCCTCTACCTCTCCACGGCCGAGCATGCGGTTCGCGAGGCTCGCCGGAAGAAGCGCTGGGGCGACGTGGGGCGAATTCGCCGGGAGCAGGCCGCCGCGCTGTACCGCGCCGCCGGCTCGCCGGTGCCTCCGCCGCCCGACATCACCGAGCTCCATCGCGAGGGCATGAGCGCCGTCCTGCGCGCCCTCGCGGCGATGGCCCGGGACGCCGAGATCGTCGGTGGCGGGTGCTGCAAGGCCTGCCGGGCCGCAGACGGCACGATCATCCGGATCGCCACGGAGCTGCGCGACCCGCGCCTGCCCCACGACGGCTGCCCGCAGGGCCTCTGCGGCTGCGACTGGTGGGTCGCCGTCGCAGAGCGTCCGTCGGCTCGGCGCCGGGCCCCCGCTGCGCCCCCCGGCGAGGCCGTTTCAGCGCCTCGTGCGGCCAGGGGGGCTCCCGGTCCCACACCGACCCGCGGGTCCGCGGACAGCGCCGTGACCGCGGACGCAGCGCCGACCGTGGACGACGCGGAAGGAGACCGCCAGGCGGGCGGCGTCAGCGCGTCTCGGTCAGGCTGAAGCCCCGACGCCGCAGCTCGGCCGCATAGCGCGGCCCGGAGACGGCGACCTCGGCAGGGTGAGCGCCGCGCGGGGTCTCCCCACGCGCGTTCATGATCGCCTTGATCGAGGCGTCCCAGCCGGTCGTGCGCTCCATCGCCGTGAAGCCCGTCGCCTCGTCGAACCGGTCGATGAGCTCCACCACGACCTGGGCCTCGCGCCCGTCCTTCCGGCCGCGGGCAAGGACGCGGACGATGACCAGGTCGGGTTCACCGGGCTTGGCCCGGAGCTTTGGGTCCAGGAGCGCGTGCAGCACGTCGCGCGGCACGACCTGGACGCCGCCGACGTCGATCGGGTCGGTCTCGAGCAGGCCGGCGTCCAGGTAGGCTTTCCACGCCGCGAAGTGACCTGGCCAGCGCAGCGTCTTGTTCCACAGCGTCCGCAGCCTCCCTTCGAAGGTCCACGGCATCGTGGACGTCCCCCCGCCGGCGACGAATGCCTCCATCCGCCCGATCGGTGCCGGGAAGTCGATGGTCTCGTAGTCGCCCGGCAGGAACGTCGGCACCTCCACTCGCCGGCCGTCGCGCAGGAAGTGGGCCACTCCGTGGTATTCGTTCGTGAGCCCCGCGATGTTGAAGGTGAGGATGTAGTTGAAGGGCGGCGTCGGGTGGAGCGGGTTGCCACCGTCCCAGAAGGTGACCTCGTCGGTCTCGTCGAGCAGGGACATGGCATACACCGTCAGGCTCGTGCCCATGCCCGGAACCTGGCCGCAGTCGGGGATCATCGCGATCCCGGCCGCCTCCGCCTGGGGCGACAGGGCGAGCTGCTGGCGCACCAGCTCGGTGTTCCCGCCGAGGTCGGTCATGCTCGCCCGGGCCTCGATGGCCGCCCGGGCGATCGCGGGGTTGAGCCAGTAGGGGACCGCCGACAGGAACGAGTCCACGCCCCCCAGGAAGGAGCGCAACGCCCTGGGCTCGGCGGCATCGACGGCGGCAGGAGTGCAGATCGGGACCCCGACCAGCTCGTTCACCCGGTCTGCCGCCCGTTGCGCAGCGGCGGGGTCGACATCGGCGATCCGGACGGCGCTGGCATCGCCGAAGCGGGCCATGTCATAGGCGGCTGCCGTTCCCTGGCGCCCTGCGCCGATGACCGCGTAGGTGAAGCTCACGGTGGCGCTCCTGTGGGTGATGGTGCCAGGCTGGAAGGCACGCCGGACCAGCCTGGCCGGCCGGGAATCGCGCGAGCGCCGGTTCCTGCGAACGCGGCGCTCGGGGGTTGGTCAGCGGGAGGGCCGGGCGCAGCCGGGCAGAATCCCCGTTGGCGTGTCAGCGCGAACCGGTGCGGTTGGCGGCGACGTGAGAGCTCCATTCCGAGGGTCGCGAGTCGGGCGACGCGCTGCTGCCCTGCCACCCGCACTCACAGGTCACCTGCTGGAGCCGGTGCCGGTACTCGGCGATGACGTGGCGAGGACCGGGATCCACCACTGGCCGGCGGGGGATGGGAGATGCCATGGGCGGTGGCCTCCGGGATTTCAGAATCGCGCGCTCCACGTCGATCCGAGGATCGCGATCGGCGGGTCGTACCCGCCGCTCTGGGAAGTGCCAAGTGTACCCCATTCGGCGAGAATCCGCGTTCCGAGCTCCCCACCGAGCGCCCGGCGGCGCGGTACGCTGCCTGCGGCCGGTCAGCGCCGGACCGCCCGCCCCCAGGAGGTGACCTCATGGCCCTTGATGCACCGCGGCCGATGCGCATCGGCCTGGTCGCCCACGACAACAAGAAGCGCGATCTCGTGGAGTGGGCGCGCTACAACCTGGCGTTCCTCTCCCGCCACGAGCTCTGGGCGACCGGCACGACCGGGTCGCTCCTGGAGCGAGAGCTGGGTCAGCGCGTCGAGAAGCTCCAGTCCGGGCCGCTCGGCGGCGACCAGCAGCTGGGCGCGCTCATCGCCGAGGGGAAGGTGGACTTCCTCGTCTTCTTCTGGGATCCCCTGGAGCCGGCGCCGCACGACCCCGACGTCAAGGCGCTCCTGCGGCTCGCGGTCGTCTGGAACATCCCGATCGCCTGCAACCGTGCGTCGGCCGACTTCATGGTCTCATCGCCGCTCATGGAGAGCGGCTACGAGCGGGCCCAACCGGACTACGGGTCCTACATCGGGCGGGAGCTCGCCGCCGATGCTCCGGTCGCCGCCGCCGGTGCTCCGGTCGCCGCCGGTTCTCCGGTCGCCCCCGACGCTCCGGCCCGTGCCGACACGTCGGCCTGACGGCGGCCGGACGCCGCCGTGAGGCCCTCCTCGTTCGCGTCGCTCCCCGCGACCTGACGGCCTGCGCCACGCCCCGCGGCGCGGCATCCGCGGCTCCGCGCCGGGCGTACCAGAGGCAGCGACGCCCGGCCGTCGTTTCACCCGGGAGGAACGTGCCTGTGCGCTACGTCGAGATCCAGGGGCTTCGTACGTCGGTGATCGGTCTCGGGACCTGGCAGTTCGGCTCCCGGGAATGGGGCTACGGCGAGGCGTACGCCGCACAGACCGCCCCCCGGCTCGTTCAGCGTGCCCTCGAGCTCGGGATCACCATGCTGGACACGGCCGAAGCATACGGTCCCGGCCGGTCCGAGCGGATCATCGCCGGCGCCCTCGCGACGATCCCGCCGGCCGCCCGCTCCGAGGTCATCGTCGCCACGAAGTTCCTTCCGATCGCGCCGGCGGAGCCGATCCTCGCTCGTCAGGCGGCGGGCAGCCGGCGCCGCCTCGGCGTGGAGGCCCTCGATCTCTACTACGCCCACTGGCCCAACCCGCTCGTCTCGGTGCGGCGGACGATGCAGGCGCTCCGGCCGCTCGTCGATGCCGGCGTGGTCCGCCGCGTCGGGGTCAGCAACTACGGCCGGGACCAGTGGGTCGCCGCGGAGCGGGCGCTGCGAGCCCCGGTCGTGGCCAACCAGGTGCGGTTCAGCCTCGTCAGCCCGGTCCCCGCCCGCGAGCTCGTCCCCCACGCCGCGGAGCACGGACGGCTCGTCGTCGCCTACTCACCGCTGGGCCAGGGGTTGCTCGCAGGCGGGGCGGGATCCTGGGGCGCACGCCGCGCGAGGGGGCTGCGGGCCACGAATCCCCTCCTCCGGGACGGCGCCCGGGCCGTCGCCGCCCCGCTCGTCGCCGCCGTCGCCGAGATCGCCGCCGCCCACGCTGCCGCCCCCGCGCAGGTCGCGCTCGCGTGGGTGATCCACCACCCGAGCACGATCGCCATCCCCGGTGCGCGGACGATCGCCCAGCTCGAGCAGAACGCGGCGGCGGCCGAGCTCGTGCTCACCGAGGACGAGCTGGCGCGGCTCTCGACGGCGGCGGCCGCGTTGTCGGCCCGGCTCGAGGGCTGAGACCGGCCGAGTCGGCGCGACGGCAACCGGCGGCCGTCGCGTCACACCCACGCCCGGCTGGCTGCGTCCGCCGGCAACGCCAGCCACCGGTGGTCCCGCGCCTTCGGGCCGCTCCACCCTCCACGGGCCGGGCGCCCGGCGTAGGCTGGTCCCGAGCACTCCGAACGAGGACCGCCATGACCGCCGTCGACTCGCACGCTCCCGCGGCCGCGACCCGCATCGAATCCGACTCGATGGGCCCGATCGAGGTCCCGGCCGATCACTACTGGGGCGCCCAGACCCAGCGCTCCCTCCACCACTTCGCGATCAGCCGCGACACCATGCCCGTCCCGGTGATCCGGGCCTTCGGCATCCTGAAGCGCGCCGCCGCCGACGTGAACGCCGGGCTGGGACTCCTCCCCGCCGACACGCACGACCTCGTCGTCCGGGCGGCGAACGAGGTGGTCGACGGCACGCTCGCCGCCGAGTTCCCCCTCCGCGTCTGGCAGACGGGGTCGGGGACGCAGTCGAACATGAACGTCAACGAGGTCATCGCAGGTCGCGCGAACGAGCTGGCGACCGGGATCCGGGGCGGGAAGTCCCCGGTCCATCCGAACGACCACGTGAACATGAGCCAGTCCTCGAACGACACGTTCCCAACTGCGCTCCACATGGCGGTCGCGACGGAGATCGAGAAGCGCCTGATCCCGTCGGTCGTGTCCCTTCGCGACGCCCTGGACGCCAAGGCCCAGGCGTGGATGGGGATCGTCAAGATCGGCCGAACCCATCTCCAGGACGCGGTCCCGCTGACCCTGGGGCAGGAGTTCTCGGGCTACGTGGCGATGCTCGACGGCGACCTCGCCCGGCTGCGGGCCGTCCTGCCCGGGCTCCACGAGATCGCCCTTGGCGGCACGGCGGTCGGGACGGGCCTCAACGCCCACCCCGCCTTCGCGGAGCGCTCGGCGGCGCGCATCGCCGAGCTGACCGGCCTGCCGTTCGTCTCGGCCCCCAACAAGTTCGCGGGCCTGGCCGGCCAGGAGGCGACGGTCTTCGCATCGGGTGCCGCCAGGACCCTGGCGACCAGTCTCATGAAGATCGCCAACGACGTCCGCTGGCTGGGCTCCGGGCCGCGGGCCGGCCTGGGGGAGCTGCGGCTGCCCGAGAACGAGCCCGGCTCCTCGATCATGCCCGGCAAGGTGAACCCGACCCAGAGCGAGATGCTGACCATGGTCGCGGTCCAGGTGATGGCCTACGACGTGGCCATCGGGATTGCGGGAAGCCAGGGCAACTTCGAGCTGAACGTCTTCAAGCCGATCATCGCCCACGACCTGCTCCACGGGATCGAGCTCCTGGCGGATGGCTGCCGCTCCTTCCGCGAGCACTGCATCGAGGGTCTCGAAGCCGACGAGGAGCGGATCGCCGCTCACGTCGCGAGCTCACTCATGCTGGTCACGGCGCTTGCCCCGCACATCGGCTACGACAAGGCGGCGAAGATCGCCAAGACGGCCCACCACGGCGGCACCACGCTCCGCGCGGCGGCGATCGCGTCGGGCGACCTGACGGCCGACGAGTTCGACGCCTGGGTCAGGCCCGGCGAGATGACGCGGCCGACCCTGGAGGGCTGAGCCGGGCCCGGATGCGGGCCTCCCGCGCCCCGGTCGTCGGCTACCCCGCCGCGGCAGGCGCTGCCGTCGCGGCCGTCCTGCGGCGGAACCGGATCACGACGCCGAGCCACACGGCGTAGGCGATCAGGACGACGATGAACGTGGCGAGGGTGAGGCCCACCACGAGCAGCGCCCCGAGCGCGATGCTCAGCCCGGCGAGCGCCAGGAACCATCCGTCGACGGCGCCGCCGAGGTTTCGCCCGCGGTCGCCGCCGCCGGCCCGGCGCTCGATCAGCCACACCGCCGCCGTGGCGGCGACGGCGGCGACCAGCGAGATCACCAGGATGCCGCGGGCGAACGCGCGGTAGGACTCCGCGATATCGGTCACGACCTGTCCGCCGATGATCGCGCCAGGACCGGCGTCCACCACGGTCGTCACGAGCCCGTCCGCGGCGGAGCTGATTCCGAGGCGGGCCGCCAGGAGGGCGGCCAGGCAGCCGACTCCCAGGAGTGCCACCATCCGGACGCGGCGTCGAGCGAGGCCGAGCGTGAGGAGCGCCAGCAGCGCGGTGACCACGAACAGCACCACGACGAGGGCGTCGAACAGCGTCAGGTAGCGTTGCGCGGCTTCCAGCTTCGCCGAGTCGGCGACCGCGACGGTGCCGAAGGTCGGCTTCAGCTCGCGGCCGAGCGCTGCCGAGAGCTCCGCCCGGCTGGCAGCCGGATCGTCCGGGTTCGTCAGGGTGGGCGCCGTGATGCTCTTCCCGGCGATCACGATGTTGCTCCCGTTGACCCGCTGGAAGACGGCGTCGAGGAGGGGGAAGAGGTTGATGACGACCTTGCCGTCCGACGTCTGCACCATGCTGCTGTCGCCGCGCAGGACGGCCACGAGCTGCGTGTGGACGGCACGCATCGCGCGCTCCCAGATCCGGGCGAACGCGTCGCTGGCGTAGGCCTCCCGAGCGATTCCCGTGACGACATACCGCCCGATCGGGCCAAGGTCCAGCGCCTGGTCGACCTGCGTGGTGGTGACCTCGACGAGGGCGTCCTGGACCTTCGCATCGCTCGCCAGGGGCGCCGTCAACGCGACGAAGTTGTCGGTGTTGAGGACGGTGTCGTGGAGCCACCATGTCGTCGCTGCCAGGACCAGGCTGAGGCACGTGAGGAAGAAAGCGAGTCCGACCAGGACGCTGCGCACGCGGCCGGAGGAGCCACGGCGGCCGGGGTCGTTCGGCGAGGGCGCAGGCCCGGACGAGGCCGAAGGTGCCGGACCGGACCAGGCCGGCGGTGCCGTCGCCGGTGCGGGCCGGGTCACATCGGGCTCTGCGGCGGCCTCGGGCACTAAGGGCGTCGCCGCGGGTGCCGTCGCCGGCGCGGGCTCGGGCACTGCGGGCGCCGCCGCGGGCTCGGGCGCGGGCTGAGTCGGGTCGGGCTCAGCGGCAGCCGACCCCGGCTGCCTCGGCGCGGCGTCGTCGCTCATTGGCTGCTCCCTCACGCGATCCGGTTCCCTGGGCGGCAAGGATACGACCGGCCAGGCTTCCCAACCAGACCCGGTCTCGCGGCCCGACCCGGCGCGTCGCACGGCCGGCCATCACAGGTCCCCGGCCAGCTGCCACCACCCGGCCCGTTCAATGAAAGAGACGACGCAGGCCGGGCATGGAGCGCCCGGCGTTGATCCGCGCGCTCCATCCTTCCAGGCTGGCGACCGCCGGCGCGAGCGCGGCAGCCAGCCGGTCCGTTGCCGCCCGGGCCGCCCGCATGCCGGCGGCCGAATCCGGCCGGGGCGTCGGCGCGGGCAGGGGCTCGAGGACCTGGAGACGGAAGCGCGTCCCGAGCCCCGTCTCGAGGAAGCCGCCGACGGCGACCGGGACGAGCGGGACCTCGTCCCGCCGCGGCCAGCCAGGCTGCCCCGGGGGCGATCGTCCGCAGCCGGCCGGCTGCGCTCGGCGGCCCCTTTTCCGGGAAGACGACCAGGCAGCAGCCCCGCCCCAGCACCATCCGCGCGTCGGCGATGTGCTCCCGTAGGGCACCTCGCGTCGTCTCGGGCGAGATCGGGATCATCCCGAGGCGGGGGAGGAGCCGCCGCCGCCACCACGACCGGAGCATCGCCCGCTCGTCGCCGAACCAGGCCAGGCGCGGCGCGTCCCCGGGCCATGCCAGGAGCAGGAGGAACGGGTCGATCCAACCCCGGTGCGGGGCCACTGCCACGACGCACGGCACGACCCGGCCGCGCTCGTCGCGGGGTAGGAGGTCGAGGCCGGATGCGCGGAGCCTCCAGCCGACGACGGCGAAGCCGAGCCGGACGACCGCGAGGACGACTGCGTCGAGGCGTCCCTGCCGCGCCGCCAGGCCGGCCAGAGCGGTGCGCATCCGGGCGCGGTCTTCGCTGGTCGACGCCGGATCGGTTGCCACGTCGCCGCCATTCTCCTCCGGTCAGCATGGTGGCGCCGCGCCCCGGCAGGATGCCGGCCCCGTGCCGGATGGCGGTAGACCTGCCGCGCGGGCCGGTGTCAGGCGGCCGCCGCGGTCCGGTCCAGCCAGTACGACTCGGTGTGGACGTTCGCTGGCGCGATTCCGTGTCCGGCAAGGGCCGCCGTGGCGGACGCGACCATGCCGGGATTGCCGCAGAGATAGGCGACGGTGGTCGACGGATCGAGCCCCAGGCCCTCCCAGCCATCCTCGAGGACGTGCTCGGCGCGGCCGGTCGCGCCCGTCCAGCCGGCGTTGCGGGAGTCCTCGGGGCGGGAGATCGTCGGGACGTATCGCAGCCCTGACGGGTTGTCGTCCGCCAGGCGCGTGAGCAGGCCGCGGAAGCCCAGCTCGTCGGCGTGGGCGACTCCGTGGACGATGACGATCGGTCGGCGCCGTCCGGATGCCAGGTCGTCGCGGACCATCGCCACGAACGGGGCGATCCCGGTCCCGGTCGCCACGAACAGGTGGGCTCGCCGATCGGCGAGATCCGTCGTGAAGCGCCCGCGCGGCGTCCCGAGCCGGATGCGCCCTCCCGGGGGGACCTCCCACAGCCGTTCCGTGAGAGCCCCCCCGCGAACGCGCCGAACGTGGAACTCCCAGGCGCCCTCGGCCGCGTGCGGGGCCGCCATCGAGTACGGGCGCTGGATGACACGGTCGCCGTCGGGGAGGCCGAGCGTCGCGTACTGCCCCGGTGCGAACGCGGTGCCAGGTGCGTCGGGACGGACGAAGAGCGAGGCGACGTTCGCGGTCAGGTCGTGGCGCTCGACCAGGGTCGCGTTGGCGCCGTCCATCAGGCCGCCTCGACGCTCGCGTCGACGGCCGACCGCGCCGTGGCCGGGTCGCGGTACCAGGTCCGGTCGATGGCCGCGAAGATCGCCCAGGGACCCGGCAGCTCGGACTCGTGGTAGATCGCGCCCTGGGGGCACTCGTTGACGCACGCCCCGCACTCGATGCAGCCGGCCGGGTCGATATACGCCTTGCGATCGGCGCCGGGCTCGAAGGTGATGCAGTCGACGGGGCAGCTCTCGATGCAGGCCTGGTCCTGGTGGTCGATGCAGGGGGCCGCGATGACGTAGGCCATGGTCGGATCCTCGAGTCGGAGGCTTGGGGCCGTCGCCCGCGTCGTGGGTGCCGGCCATCCCAGAGGTTCGGCTCCCGGCGTGAGGCGGTGATGTGGCCGCGATGGGGGAATCCCCATGAAGGCGGCGCGACTCCGTCGGCGCCCGCGGTGGCCCGCCGCTCAGAGGCAGGCAGCCAGGATCCCTGCGATCTCGGGGTCGGTGAGCGCCACCGGGTTGGTGCGCATGCTGCTGCCGCGGCTCTCGGCGACGAGCGCGGGGAGGTCGCCGGGGGTCGCGCCGAAGGAGGCGAGTCGCGGGATCTCGAGCGCCGCCGTCCAGGCGTCGAAGGTTGCAACGAGCGCGTCCAGCGCCGCCTCGTCGGGGAGCGACCGGTCGCCGGCCAGGAGCCGTCCCGCCTCCGCGTACCGCTGCCGGGCAGGGGCCCCGGGCGCCCTCTCCGCGAGCGCCGCGAGGTTGGCCCGGGTCGTGGCAGCGAGCAGGATTCCGCAGCCGACGCCGTGGGGCACCGGGTACCGCGCACCGAGGGCCGCCACGATCCCGTGGACCGCTCCCAGGCCGGCATTCGCGAGGGCGATCCCGGAACAGCAGGCGGCCCACGACATGGCCGCCCGGTCCGTCGCGGACTCCTCCGCGGGCGCCGCCCGGGCGACCGCGGCATGCCAGCGCGGAAGCGCCCCGGCGGCGGACCCGAGGCCGGCCCGGGCGACCGCCTCGGTGAACGGCGAGGCGCCGGTCGAGGTCAGCGACTCCAGCAGCTGGGTCACCGCGTCCATCCCGTCGCCGGCGATCACCGCCGGCGGGCAGCCGGCAAGGAGGTCCGGGTCCAGGACCGCCACGCGCGCGACGAGGGCCTCGTCCCGGAAGGACTTCTTGAACGGCGGCGTGTTCGGCCCCGCGCCGGGGAGGCGCCCGGACAGGACTGCATTCCGGGTGACCTCGCTGCCCGTGCCGGCCGTCGTGGGGATCGCCACGAAGGGGGTGGAGGGGCCCGGGTAGGGGACGCCGCGGCCGACGCCCTCGAGGTGGTCGAGCGCCGTCGTGCCGCTGCGCAGGAGGCCGGCGATCGCCTTGGCGGCGTCCAGCGCGCTGCCGCCGCCGATCCCGACCACGACGTCGGGTGCCACTCCGCGCCGCGCGGCCACGGCCGCGTCGACGAGCTCGGGCGACGGCTCCGCCGCGACGGCCAGGTGCTCCCAGGCGACCCCGGCCGCGTCGAGGCCGCGCGTCAGTCCTCGCCACGCAGGACCGGCGACGAACGACCGGGCGCCGGTGACCAGCAGGGCGTGGCCTCCGAGGCCTGCGACGATTCCGGGGACCTCCGCGACGCTCCCGGGGCCGACCACGAGCCGGGGCAGCCGGCCGACCGTGAACGACGCCGCTTCCGACCCCGTCACCCGGCCTCCGGGAAGAGGCCGACGTAGGGCTCGCCTCGGCGCGGCTCCGCCATCATCGGCGCGACGGCCTCGCGCCAGGCGCGGTAGTGGTCGGTCTCCTTGTGGGCCGCGGCGGCATGGGCGTCGGCGAAGGCCTCGTAAAGGATGAACCGCGTCGGGTCGTCGGGTGCCTGCAGGACGTCGAAGCGGACGTTGCCTGGCTCGCGGATGGACGATTCGTGGTTGGCCCGGGTTGCCCGGGCGAACTCGTCGACGCGATCCGGAAGGACGCGGACGTGGACGAGCGTGACGTGCATGCGCGCGGCCTCCATGCGGACGATCGGCCCCGGGGGCAGGATACGCCGGAGCGCGACGCACGCGGCGGCACGCGACGCCAGCCCGCTCCCAGCAGGAGGTACCGCAGATGGCGGGAGCCCCGATCCAGGTCGACTACTACTACCGGACACGCTGGGGCGCGCACGGCGAGTTCGTCGACCTCTTCCTCCGCAATCACTGGCCGATCCTCAGGGAGCAGCTGGCCGAGGGGCGCTTCCTCGACGTCCGGATGCACGCCCCTCGCTTCCACGGCGACGGCCGCGCCGACTGGGACCTCATGGTGACGATCGTCTACCGCGACTGGGCGGCGATCGAGGCCCACTCCGAGCAGGAGATCGCGGCGCGCCTCTACCCGGACCAGGCGACCTTCCACGCCGAGGAGCAGCGCCGGTTCGAGCTCCTGGAAGCCCACTGGGACGTCCCGCTGCAGGAGATCCCCCTTCCGCGCTGACCGCGATCTGCCTCGGACTCAGCCGGCCGGCGTGGGAACATCGGCGGCCGCGCCTTCGACCGGACGCCCGCGCTCGAGGCCCACGAGGTTGACCACGGCTCCGGCCACGAGGAGCGCAGCCGCCACGATCATCGCCAGGTGGAACGCGTCCGTGGATGCCGCGACGATCGCCGCCGCCAGGTCGGGTGGGGTCCCGGTCGGCGGCGCGGCGAGCGGCACGATGCCCAGCCTTCCTGCCGTGGCGGCGTCGAAGCCGGGCACCGCAGCGACGAGCGCGGGCACGAAGGCGGCCGTGATCACGATGAAGAGCGCCGCGCTCGCCAGCGGCGCACCGACCCGCGAAACGGCGTTGTTGATCGCCGACCCGAGGCCGGCCCGTCGCACCGGCACCGAGCTCATGAGCGCCGTCGTGAGCGGAGCCACCAGCAACGCGAGACCGAGGCCGAACAGGAGGCTGCCCGGCAGGACGTCGACGACGTAGTCCGGCGGCGGGATCAGGCTGGCGGGATCGCCGGGGGTGGCGACCCACGGCGCGCTCGTCGGCGGGATGCGCGAGAGCCAAATCAGCCCACCCGCCATCAGCAGCGGGCCCGCGACCATGAAGGGCCGGGAGCCGATGCGACCGGCGAGCCGCCCGGCAGGGGTCGACAGGAGGGCGAGGAGGATTCCCATCGGCAGGCCGAGGACGCCGGCGGCGAGCGGCGTGTAGCCGATGGTCCCCTGCATGAAGAGGCTCTGGAAGACCATGGACACGTAGAGCGCCGCGTAGATCACCAGCGTGGACAGGTTCACGACGGCGAAGTTGCGACGCCGAAAGAGCTCCAGCGGGACCAGCGGGTCCGGCCGGATCGCCATCAGGATGGGGAAGGCAACGAGCGCGACGGCCCCGATGGCGAGCGCCGCGTAGGCCACCGGGTCCTGCCAGCCCTGCTCCTGGCCCCGCGTTGCCCCGAACGCGAGACCTCCGACGGCGATGATCGCGACCAGCGCGCCGAGCCAGTCGACCCGTCCGCTGGCCTGCGCGTCGCGGGATTCCGGGACCTGGCGAAGGGCCAGGAGCGCGACCAGGACGAGCGGCAGGTTGACCAGGAAGGCCGCCCGCCACGAGATCGTCTGGATGAGGAGCCCGCCCACGAGCGGCCCCAGCGTCGTCAGAGCCGCGGTCGAGGCCGCCCACACGCCGATCGCCCGTCCGCGCTCCTCGCCCGCGAACGTCGCGGTGATGATCGAGAGCGCGCCCGGGACCAGGAACGCCCCGGCGGCGCCCTGCAGGAGCCGGAACAGGATCAGCACCTCCATCGTGGGGGCCAGGCCGCACGCGGTGGACGTGAGGCCGAATGCCACGAGCCCGGAACCGAAGATGCGGCGTCGGCCGTACGCGTCGGACAGCGCGCCGGCGGGGATCAGGAGTGCCGCCAGTACGACCATGTACCCGCTCGAGACGTACGTCACGCCCTCGAGCGTCCCGACCAGGGACGCGGGCAGGTCCCGGCCGATCGTCTTGAGGGCGACGTTGACGACGGTGCCATCGAGAAAGACGATCCCCGACCCGAGGATCACGGCGAGCAAGACCGGACCGCGGCGGACGGGGACGGCGAGCGCCATGCGGCGTCAGCCTCCCTGGGCGGTCGATCGGACGGAGCTCATCTGCCGACCCGTCGACTCGCACGCCGGCCGGCACGCCGGCGGCCGTGCCCGGCGGACGCGCGCGCCGCCGCGCGACGCGCGCGGCGGAACCCGTCGCGTGGTCCGCCGGCAATTCGCACCCGACGTCTCGGCCATGCCCCCCGTCCGTTCTGTGCGGGGGAGTGTAGACGCCGGAGCGGGACCCCGGCGTCGGCGCGCCGGCGGCGGCGTGCCGACGGACGTGGCGCTCCGCATGGCCGCCCGGACCGCCGGGAGATGGATGTGTCGATCCGGGGCGGGTCACCCGCTTCCCGGCAGCCGGGGGCTGGCGCCGGTCGCGCCAGGCTCGTCAGGGCTTGGCCAGGCCCAGCTCCGTGGCAAGGAGGCCGCCGGCAGCCCAGTCCGGCCCGAACGCGGTTGCCAGCCGTTGTCGCTCGCGCCGGCACCACGCGCCGAACGCAGGGTGAGATGCCCGCAGCTCCTCCGACGCATCCAGGCGCGCCTCCATCGAGACGTGGAAGGCGGCATACAGGGCCATCGGCGCCGCGGCCGCCGTGCGTCCCTCGGCGCCCGGCGTGTAGTCGATCGGGATCATCATCCGGGCGAAGAAGGCTCCAACCTCGCCGGTCGAGAGGTCGACGCCCTGGCTGTGGCCCGTCGAGCGGAGGATCGGGGCGTGGGACGAGAAGACCACGAGCGTTGTCGACGCATCCCGCGCGACGGCGCGGACGATCCCGCCAAAGGTCAGGAACGAGTTGAAGACGTCCAGGCGGTCGACGACCCGGATGGTGCCCCAGGAGAATGGGCGCTCCAGGGGCAGCGTCGTCTTGCGGGTGATCTCGGCGGGCCGGCCCCGACCGGCCTCGACGATCCAGTGGTCGACGCGCTCCGGGTCGAAGTGGACGAGCGTCGGGCGCTCGCGCAGCGCCACGACCAGGTTCGCTCCGCCGGGCGCCTGCGGCGCCGTGCCGTTGACGTCGAGGAACCCGAGGCTCTCGACGTGATGAGCCGCCTCGTCGAACGTGATCCCGAGGCGCGGTGGTCGTCCTGTGACTGCCACGTCGTTCATCCTGCCGCCACCTCCGAGGCTGGGCCATTGTGGCTCCCGCACCGGAGCGACGGCATCCGCCGCTCAACCCCGCCGTCGCGGGCCGAACGGCCCCTCCCGCGGTGCTGGTAGCCTGTCCCGCCGTGACCCTCTCCGCGCGCCTCGTCGACCTCTTCCTGGGTGACCCGCCGTCCTACCCGGCCGCTGCCCGGGACCGCGCCGAGCTGAACCTCCTCGGGCTCAGGGTCCCGGCGCTCGCCACCGGCTTCCTGCTTCTTGCCGTCGTCCTGCTCATGCTCGACCGCAACTACGACGTCCTGCCGCGCTTCGGGCCGATCGATCCCCGGAGCCTGCGCAACCAGGCGATCGAGCGGGTCGTGCTGTTCGGGCTCGTGCCGCTCGTCGTTCTGCTGGCCCTGCGCGAGGACCCGCGCCGGTACGGCCTGGGGCGCGGCGACGCCCGGCGTTCCCTGGTCCTCGGCGGGCTGGCCACCGTGGTGACCGTTCCGGTCATCGCGCTGATCCCGTCGGTGCCGGCGATCCGGGACTGGTATGCGCCCTCGATGACCACGGTCCCCGGGGTGCTGCTGACCAATGTGCTTGACCTCGTCCCGACCGAGTTCCTCCTGCGCGGCTTCGTCCTCTTCGCCCTGGTTCGCGCGATCGGGCCGTTCGGCGTCATCGTGGCCATCGTGCCCTTCGTGATGATCCACATCGGGAAGCCGGACCTGGAGGCCGTCTCGACGCTCGGCGGCGGTCTCGTCTTCGGGTGGCTCGTCTGGCGGACCGGGTCGATCTGGGCCTCGGCGCTGTACCACGTCGCGATCCAGGCGACGGTGATCGTGGCCGCCGCCGCCTGGGTCGCCGCCCCGGCATGAGCCAGCATCCCGTCCCGAGGCTCGGGCCCGACCTTACTGGCCGCGAACAGCCTGCACCAGCCGGCCGACGGCCGCGACGACGAGATCGGGACGGTCCCGCTGGATGACGTGCGAGGAGCCGGGGGCGAGGGTCAGCCTGGTCGCCCGCGAGAACGACGTGAGCCCCTCCCGCCAGGTGCTGGCGAGGATGCCCCGCAGGTTGTCCGGGACGTAGGGATCGACGTCGAACGGCTGCGGCACGGCCACCACCTCGACCGGGAGGGCTCCGAGGTCCGCCTGCGCGAGCTGGCGCTCCGAGGCTGCCCAGTCGAGGCTCTCGGTCGCCGCCACGGCCGCCATGTTGCCGTCCAGGTTGGCCTGCCAGCGGGCGGCAAGGCCGGCAGGGGCGAGTGCGATGAGGCGTCGGAACCGGTCCGGCGCGAACGGGTCGACCAGGACCAGTCCCGCCACGTCGCCCGGATGGCCCGCGGCGAAGACGCGCACGTAGACGTCGCCCAGCGAGTGGCCGACCAGGACGAACGGCGGCTGCTCGCCGGCCGCCGCCAGGGCGGCGCGCAGGTCGGCCACCGCGTCGGCCACGGTATGCGTCCCGCGCGGGTCGCTGCCCCAGCGGTTGGCCCTGCTGTAGGCACAGGTGCGCGTCGTCGCGGCGACACGCGGGTACACCGAGCCCCACGACCGCGCGTCCGCGCCCATGCCCGCTTCCAGGACGACCGTGGGCGACCCCACGCCGCGGCAGTCCAGGTAGAGGCGGCGCCCGTCGAGGGCGGGCACGGCGCGACCGAGATCGGCATATCCGGGCGTGATCCCGCGCTGGCCCAGCCAGCTGTCCCACCCGCCGGCCGCCGTGACGCTCAGGACGACGCCGATGGCCAGCCCGAGGGCCGAAGCCATCGCCACCAGTGTCACCCGCCCGCGCACGCGACCGCCCCGTCAGGCGTGGCCCTGGGGGCCGTCCCGCCCGCCGAGCCGGGGGGTCCGGTCGGCGGGGACCGGTTCGGCCAGCCGGCCCCGGGTCGGCCTCGGCAGCTGGACGGTCCGGATTGCGCTGCGGACGGCGGGCAGGACGACCCTCGCGCCGGCGAGCCCGACGGCGACCCGGGCTGCGGTCTCGGGAGCATCCACGGAGCGACGGTACCACGGGCGGCGCGGCCCCCATCCGGGACCGCCGGCAGCGCCCCCAGAACCCCCTTCCCATGCCCAAAACGATCGGCTACTGTTGCCCCGCACATCCCCGCATGAGGCGGGGCCCATACGCTCGGCAGCACACGATCGCTTCCCAACTCACGGGCTCCCGCGAGGAACGACGGTCAAGGGTCGCGGAAGCCGGCGAGAGCAAGGAGCGGTTTCTCTTGTACGCGGACAAGGTCCTCACCTGCGCCGACTGCGGCCAGGAGTTCGTCTTCAGCGCGCGGGAGCAGGAGTTCTACGCCGCCAGGCAGTTCAGCGAGCCGCGCCGGTGCGGCTCGTGTCGGGCCAGTCGCAAGGCGTCGCGTGGTGACTCCGGCGGGTCGGGCTACGGCGACAGCGGCGGGTACGCCGGCGGTGGCGGGTACGCCGGCGGTGGCGGGTACAGCAACCGCGGCCCCCGCGAGATGTTCACCGCGACGTGCTCGTCCTGCGGCAAGGACGCCCAGGTCCCGTTCCGCCCGACGAGCGGCAAGCCGGTCTACTGCAGCGACTGCTTCGCCCTGCGGCGCGCCTGACCCGAGGCCGCGAGGCTGCGTACCCGACGGCCCCGGGTCATCCCGGGGCCGTCGCCTCTTCGCGCACCGTTCCACGGGACCGGCGACGCGTCCGCCGAGCGGCGTGACTGCCTTCGGCCCGATCCGACGAGGCTGCGCCGCACCATGACGAGATCGCTCCCGCCCGACGATCGTTCATCCACGGCCCGACCCGTGCTGACCGTGCGCGCCGGCGTCGTGCGCCGGCGATCGGACTGGCTCGCCGGCGAGGAGCCGATGGCGATCCGCGTCGCGGGCCCGGGACAGGCGCCGATCGATGTCGCGGTCACGATGCGCACGCCCGGCCACGACGCCGAGCTGGCGGTCGGCTTCCTCGTCAGCGAGGGTCTGCTCGACCCGGTCGACATCGCCGACCTCGCGGTGGAGGTCGGCGATCCCGCCGACATCGCCACCCCCGAGAACGAGCTGCTCGTCCGGATCCGCCGCGCCTTCGACGCCGCCGCGATCCCGTCCCGCGCCTTCGTCGCCTCCGCATCCTGCGGGATCTGCGGCAAGGCCTCGCTCGACGACATCGTCATCCGCAGCTCGCCGCTCCCGCCAGGGCCCGGACTGGACGCCGACATCCTGGCATCGCTGCCCGACCGCCTGCGCGCGGGCCAGGCGCTGTTCGAGCTGACCGGCGGGCTCCACGCGTCCGGGCTGTTCGATCTCGCCGGAACCCTCCTGGCGATCCGCGAGGACGTCGGCCGCCACAACGCTCTCGACAAGCTGATCGGCGCGGCCGCGCTGGCCGGGGAGCTGCCGCTCCACGACCGGGTGCTGGCGATCTCGGGGAGGGTCAGCTTCGAGATCGTCCAGAAGGCGGCTGTCGCGGGGATCCCCATCGTGGCGGCCGTCTCCGCGCCGACCGACCTTGCCGTCGAGGCCGCCACGCGCGTGCGGATGACGCTCGCGGGGTTCGTCCGTGACGCCGGCTTCAACGTCTACGCCGGAGAGGAGCGAATCGTCATCGCCCGAGAGCCGCGGGAGCGGTGACGGGGCGGCCACGAGCAGGCCGCACGGCCGCGAGGCGCCGGCCGACTATGCCTCCGGTCGGCTCTGGACGAACTGAAAGCCGAACCGGCCCTTGATGCAGAGGTGGCCCTCGGCGACCGACGAGTCCATCGGCGAGGTCACCTTGACGACCTCGTTGTCCTGGACGTGCAGGGTCAGCGTGCAGCCGACGCCGCAGTACGGGCAGATCGTGTCGGTCCGCGCCTGCACGCCCTCGTCCCAGGTTCCCGCCGCGCGCATCTCGAACTCGGAACGGAACATCAGGGCGCCGGTGGGGCAGACCCCGATGCAGTTGCCGCAATAGACGCACGCCGAGGACGTCAGCGGAGCGTCGTACTCGGTCGAGATCCGTGCATCGGTGCCGCGCCCGGCGACGGAGATGGCAAAGGTGTTCTGGGCATCGGTGCCGCAGGCCTCCACGCACCGGTAGCAGAGGATGCAGCGCGCGTAGTCGCGGACGTAGAGGTCGTTGTCGACCTTGGCGGGCTGCGCGGCGGTCTCCGCGGTGACGCCGTCCGGTGAGCGATGGTGACCGGGCCGGCGAGCCTCGCGCTCGCCGGCCGCGGCCGCGGGCGCGGGCGGGCCGAACCGGGCCGGGTCCGCCTCGTACTCGGCCATCATCCCGGCGACGCCCGGGGCGAGCGAGAGGTCGACCGACGAGCCGAGGAGCTCCAGGACCAG
The DNA here is from genome assembly GCA_963776285.1 of uncultured Chloroflexia bacterium. Taxonomy (GTDB): domain Bacteria; phylum Chloroflexota; class Limnocylindria; order Limnocylindrales; family CSP1-4; genus CTSoil-043. The sequence continues at coordinate 249,458 of CAVZLW010000006.1, read as the reverse complement.
CTTCCGGCTGTGACGGACGCGCTCCGAGCCGGTCTGGACCTCCATGCCGGGCTCGACCCGGCGCGAGCAGGCCGGTACCAGCACCCGGCTCCCGGTCACCTCGACGACGCAGACGCGGCAGACGTTCACAGGGCTGAGGCTTTCGAGGAAGCACAGGGTCGGGACGTCGATCCCTTCGGCGCGGCAGGCATCCAGGATCGTCGAGCCGGCCGGCACCGTGATCGTGCGCCCGTCGAGGCTGATCTCCACCGCCGGCGCCACGGCGGCAGGTGGCGGCTCCGGGATCCGCGACGGCCGGGCCGGCGGCTCGTAGAAGATCCGCTCGACCTCGGCGCTCATCCGGCGCCTCCCGGCGGGGCCGCACCCGGCTCGGGCACACTGGCCGCGCCCGCCCCGCCAGGCGTCGCGAAGTCGACCAGGCCGGCCCGCAGTGCCGACTCGATCGCCGCGGATGCCGTCTGGCCGAGGCCGCAGATGCTCGCGTCGCGCATCCCGCGTCCCAGGTCGGCGAGCAGGGCAAGCTCGTCCCCGAGCGTCCCGCGCGGACGCCCGGCGGCAAGGCGCGCGAGGAGCTCCTCTTGGCGCACCGTGCCGATCCGGCACGGGACGCACTGCCCGCAGGATTCGTCCCGGAAGAAGGCCGCGATCCGGACGAGGGAGCCGGCCAGGTCGGCCGACTCGTCGTAGACCAGGACGACGCCGGAGCCCAGCGACGCGCCCGCGGCACGCGTGCCTTCGAACGTGAGCGGCAGATCGAGGGCGTCCGGTGCGACGTACCCGCCGGCGGCCCCGCCCAGCAGGATCGCCTTGAGCGGGCGGCCGCCGCGAACGCCCCCCGCCAGGGCCAGCAGCTCGCCGAGCGTGACCCCGAAGTCGACCTCGTAGACCCCCGGCGTCTCGACGGCACCCGAGAGGCAGAAGAGCTTCGAGCCGGCGCTGCCCTCGGTGCCGATCGCGCCGAACGCCGCGCCACCGTCGGCGACGATCGCCGGGACGTTGACGAGCGTCTCGATGTTGTTGACGGCGGTCGGCTTGCCGAAGAGGCCCACCTCGACCGGGAAGGGCGGCTTGTTGCGCGGCTCGCCGCGCTTGCCCTCGATGGAGTTGAACAGGGCGGTCTCCTCGCCGCAGACGTACGCTCCAGCGCCGCGGCGGATCTCGATGTCGAACGAGAACCCCGAGCCCAGGATGTCGTCCCCGAGGTATCCCGCCGCGCGCGCGTTGGCCAGGGCACGCGCCACCCGTGCCGCCGACAGAGGGTACTCGGCCCGCAGGTAGAGCAGGCCGCGCTCGCTGGCCGTCGCGAAGCCCTCGATCGTCATCGCCTCGACGATGGCGTGCGGATCCTCCTCCATGAGGACCCGGTCCTTGAACGTGCCCGGCTCGGACTCGTCGGCGTTGCAGACCGTGTAGTGAGGGCGCGCCGCCTGGGCGGCGACGGCGGCCCACTTGCGCCCGGTCGGGAAGGCGGCCCCGCCGCGTCCCAGGAGGCGCGACGCGGTCACCTCGGCGATGACGGCATCGGGTCCGATCTCCAGCGCCCGACGCAGGCCGCGGTAGCCGCCGGTCGCGACGTAGTCATCGAGGCTGCGCGGGTTCGTGACCCCGACCCTGCGCAGGATTCGCAGGCCTGGCTGGCCCGCCTGCGGGATCGAGCGGCGAATGTTCGCCAGGCGCTCCTCGTCGGCTTCGATCGGGATCCGCGGCGGCACAAGCTGGCGGCCGGCCAGCGAGCGCTCCAGCTGACCGACGATGGCGACCGCGTCCACCGGCGCCGTGGCGATGGTCTCCGGCACGAGGCCGGCGACGGTGAAGAGTGCCGTCGGCCCTCGCTCGCAGCGGCCCAGGCACGGCGTCCGGATCCACGTCGCCTCTCCGCCGAGCGCCGGCTCGCCGGCGGGCCCGAGGGCGCGCTCGAGGTCCGCGCAGACCTCCTCCGCGCCGTTCAGGCGGCAGGCGATGTCCTCGCACACGTGGGCGACGACGGGCGGCCGGGGGGTGGTCGAGAACATCTGGTAGAACGCCGCGACGCCGTACGCCTCGGCGGGCGGCACCGTCAGCCGCCGGCAGGCGTACTCCAGCGCAGGCTGGCTGATCCAGCCGATCCGCGCCTGGATCGCGTGGAGGACCGGCAGCAGGAGGTGCCGGCGGTCGCGCGCCGCGTGCCCGCCGATCGCGAACCGGTCGTCGGAGGGGACGTCGCGGTCGCCGCCTTCCCAGCGCGTGGTCGCCGTCCCGAGGACACCATCGACGGCGGCGCGCTCCTCGGCCGAAGCGCGCGGGGCCAGCGTGACCAGGTCCATCCGCGGAGTCTAGCGAGTCGCGCCCAAAGGACGACGGAGGACCGCGGCGCGGGCGTGCGCCCCACGCCGATGGCTCATCCGGGAGCGAGGCCGAGATCCACCGCGCGGGGGAGGCGGAAATCAGCCGCCCGGTGGATGGCGGCCCCGACGTCGGGCCCGACGCTGGCGGCAACGGCGCACCCGGCGCCGACCACGCCCGAAGGGAGTCACCGATGCGTCCCAGCTTCATCCTCGCCGCCGTCCGCGCCCACCCCCGCCGCTTGATCGTCGCGGCGGCGGCCGTCGCGATCGGCCTGAACGTCGTCGCCGGCGCCGTGCTGCCCGCGGCGCAGTCGCCGGCCGGCGCCCCGGCCGACCTGGCAACGGTCGACGCCTGGCTCGACGGCCAGCTTCGCGACGCGGGCATCCCCGGCGCCGCCCTTGTCGTCGTCCAGGACGGCCGCATCGTCGAGGAGCGTGGCTTCGGCGTTGCGGACGCGAGCGGCCGCCCGGTGACCGCCACGACGCCGTTCATGATCGGCTCGCTCACCAAGTCGATGACCGCGCTCGCCGTGATGCAGCTCGTCGACGCGGGTCGCGTCGACCTGGACGCACCTGTCCGCAGCTACCTTCCTTCGTTCGCCCTCGCGGACCCCGGCGCGGCGGCCCAGGTCACGGTGCGCCAGCTTCTCACCCACACCAGCGGCATCCCCACGGCCGCCGGCACCGCTCCCCTGTCGGCGCCGGCAACCGACCTCGCGTCGCAGGTGGCCGCCCTCCGGGACGTCGCCCCGGTCGCCCCACCCGGAACGCGTTACGCCTACTCCAATGCCAACTACCTCGTCCTCGGCCGGCTCATCGAGGTGCTCGCCGGGCAGCCGTACGGCGCGTATCTCGCGGAGCACCTCTTCGCACCGCTGGGCATGGCCCATGCCGCGACCGACGTGGCCGCCGCCCAGGCGGCCGGCCTGGGGCAGGCCCATCGCCTCTTCTTCGGGTTCGCGGACGCCCATGCGCCGCTCTTCCGGGCCGACCTCGTGCCGGCAGGGTTCGTGGCGGCCAGCGCGGACGACATGGGCCGCTTCCTGCTCGCCGAGCTTGGCGAGCCCGGCGCCAGCGGCGCCCGGGTGATCTCCGCATCCGCCCTGGCCACGATGCACACGGGCGCGGCCGACACGGGGATGCCCGGCGAGAAGATGGCGATGGGCTGGGCCGTCGCGCGGCTGGGCGGCGAGCCGATCCTGGCGCACGCCGGAAGCACGACGGACATGGCCGCCGTCGAGGTCCTGGTGCCGGGCCGGCGTCTCGGGGTCGCGGTCCTGTTCGACGCCCAGAGCGTCCTCTACGAGCTCCTCCACAAGCCCGACGCGATCGGCCTGGGCGTCGCCGCCCTGCTCACCGGGCGCCAGCCCGGAGGCACGTTCGTGCTCCTGTACCCCACCCTCGACCTGGTCGCGGTTGCGGTGTTCGTGCTCCTCGGACGCGGGCTCCTGCGTGCCGTCCGCGGGGCCCGGCTGACGGGCGGGGGCGGCGCCGCCTCGGACGTGCCTGGAGCCGGCCAGGAGCGGCCGAGCCGCCTCCGGACGGCGCGTCGCCGGGCGGGCCGGGCCGTGGGTCTCGCCGTCGCCGCCTATCTCGGGCTCGTCGTGCCCGTGGCGATCCTCGTCGGAGGTCCGGCCCTCCTGGGGGCGGGCTGGCCGGCGCTGGCTCGGACCGACCTCGGGATGGTGCTCCTGGGCGTTGCCGGCTTGCGCCTGGCCATCGCGTCCGTGCGGGCCGGCGGCTGGCTCATGGCCCGCCGTGCCAGGCGGCGCGGGCCGAACCCACGTGTTCCCGTGCTCCTCGCCGGCGCGTAGGCTAGGGTCGTGGACGTGCGTGATCGCCTGGCGCGATGGGCCGCCCAGCACCCGACCGTCGCCGAGGTGGGGGGCGGGGTGGCGGCCGGCCTGCTCGTCCTGGCCGCGACCCTGTCCCAGTGGGGCGCGACGTCGGACAGCCTGTTCCGGGGCCTGACCCTCGGGACGTGGCTGGGAGTCCTGGTGGCCTACGTGCTGCGCCGTCGTCGCAGGCGAGCCGAGCAGTCTGCCCGGGCCGCCCTCGAGGAGCGGCTGCGGATCGCCAGGGAGCTCCACGACACGGTGGCGGGGGCGGTCGGGGCGATCGGGATCCAGGCGGCAGCGGCGCGGCGCGTGCTGGCGACCCGACCCGAGGAGGCCGGACGGGCGCTGGCCCGGATCGAGGAGACGAGCCGGGCCGCGAACGAGGACCTGCGCCGCATGCTCACCGCATTGCGCGGTGGGTCGCCGGCCGGGGTCGAGCGTGAGGTTGGCCTGGCAGGGCTCGGGTCCCTCGTGGTGGACACGCGGGCAGCCGGCCCCGACGTCCGGCTCGACGTCGATCCGGCGGCGCTCGCCATCGCCGATCGCGACGTGGACCGGGCGGCGTTCCGGATCATCCAGGAGGCGCTGACCAACGTCGTTCGCCACGCCGGTGCCGTCCAGGTTCGCGTGTCGGTGGCCGTGGAGGCGGGGCGACGGCTCGCGATCGGCGTCGTCAGCGGCCCGCCGCGCGACGCACCGGGCGCGCCGGGGGCAGGGCTCGGCCTCGTCGGGATGCGCGAACGGGCCGCGAGCCTGGGTGGGTCGCTGGCTGCCGGCCCGACGGCGGACGGGGGCTTCGAGGTCCGGGCGTGGCTGCCGCTGGACCCACGGGCCGGCGCCGGGACGGCTGGCGCGGCGCGGGCCGGAACGGGTCGATCGCCGTGACCGGCCCGCACCCGGCCGCCGCCCGGATCCGTGTCCTTCTCGTGGATGACCAGGTGATGGTCCGCTCCGGGCTGCGGCTCCTCCTCGAGTCGGAAGGGGACATCGACGTGATCGGCGAGGCTGGCAGCGGCGCCGAGGCGATCGACATGGCGAGGCTGCGGCACCCCGACGTCGTGCTCATGGACGTCCAGATGCCGGTCATGGACGGGATCGAGGCCACGCGGCGGATCGTCGCGGCGCGCGAGGCTCCGCAGGCGCGCCCACGCGTCGTCATCCTCACGACGTTCGACCTGGACGAGTACGTCTTCGAGGCGCTCCGGGCGGGGGCTTCGGGCTTCCTCCTCAAGAACGCGCCGGCGGATGATCTGGTGGCAGCAATCCGGGTCGTTGCCGCCGGCGATGCCCTGCTGGCCCCACAGGTGACGCGCCGGGTGATCGCCGCCTTCGGGCGACGCCGGGCGCCCGCCGAGACAACGCGGCAGCTCGGCCGGCTCTCCGAGCGCGAGCGAGACGTCCTGCTCCTCGTCGCCCGCGGGCTCTCGAACGCGGAGATCGCCCGCGAGCTGGTGCTCGGCGAGGCGACCGTCAAGACGCACCTCTCGAGCATCTTCGCCAAGCTCGGCCTCCGCGATCGCGTCGAGGCGGTGATCTTCGCCTACGAGTCCGGCCTCGTGGAGCCCGGGGCCGGCTGACCGAGCCCGGGGCCGACCGGCCGCCGGCGTGCTCGCGCGGTCGAGATCAGCGTCGAGGGCGACCCGTGGCGGGCAGCTTCTCGACCCGGATCGCCGTCGCCTTGAACTCGGCCGTGCCGGACTTCGGGTCGGTGGCGTCGATCGTCAGGAGGTTCGTCGCCACGTCGTCCTGGAAGTGAAGCGTCATGAAGGCGAGCCCGGGGCGGAGGGACTCGTCGATGCGCACCGGCGCTTCCACGGCGCCTCGTCGAGAGACCACGCGTGCGCGTTCGCCGGCGGCCAGCCGCAGGCGAACGGCGTCCTCGGGCGAGAGGTCGAGCGTCTCGCCGCGCCGCAGCGGGGAGCGGTAGCCCGCCGACTGGACGCCCGTGTTGTACGACTCGAGCCGTCGGCCGGTCGTCAGGCGGATCGGGAAGTCGGCGTCCAGCCGATCGACCGGCGGGTCGTGGTCAACGGGCACGAACGGCGCGCGACTCCCGGGAACGGGATCCTCCCACAGGCGGGAGTGGAGGAACAGCTCGCCGGGATGGCGCTCGTCGTAGCAGGGCCACTGGAGGCCGCCCTGGGCTTCGAGGCGCGCATAGCTCATCCCGGCGTGCACCGGGGAGAGCCGGCGCACCTCGTCCCAGACCGTCTCGGCAGAAGGCTCGCCCCAGTCGGCGCCAAGGCGCTTTGCCAGGTCGAAGATGATCGAGAGATCGTCCCGGGCTTCGCCGGGGGGCCGGAGCGCGGCCCGGACGCGCTGCACGCGCCGTTCCGAGTTCGTGACGGTGCCCTCGGTCTCGGCCCACGCGGCGGCCGCCGGCAGGACGACGTCCGCGAGCTGGGCCGTCCTCGTCAGGAAGATGTCCTGGACGACCAGGTGCTCGAGGCCGGAGAGGGCGCGGATCGCCTTCGCCTGGTCGGCCTCGGACTGGACCGGGTTCTCGCCGATGACGTAGAGGGCCGTCAGCTCGCCGCGCTCCATGGCGTGGAACATCCCGGTCAGGTTCCAGCCGCGCTTCGGCGGGACGGTCACCCCCCAGGCGGCATCGAACCGGGCGCGGAGCGGGCCGTTCTCCACGTGCTGGAAGCCGGGCAGGCGATCGGGGAGGGCGCCCATGTCGCCGCCGCCCTGGACGTTGTTCTGGCCGCGCAGCGGATTGAGCCCGGATCCCCAGCGGCCGACGTGGCCGGTGAGCAGCGCCAGCGAGATCAGGGCGATGACGTTGTCGACGGCGTTGTGGTGCTCGGTGATCCCCAGGGTCCAGCAGATCATGGCCCGGGGAGCAGTCGCGTAGGCGTGGGCCAGCTCGCGGATCTGGGCCGCCGGGACGCCGGTCTCGCGCTCGGCGTAGTCCAGCGTGTACGAGTCTACCCGCGCCCGATACTCGTCGAAGCCGGTCGTCGCCCGGCGGATGAACTCGTCGTTGGTCAGGCGGGCGGCGATGATCTCGCGCCCGACCGCGTTGGCCAGGGCGATGTCGCTGCCGACGTCGAGCCCCAGCCAGACATCGGCCCACTCGGCGGAGCTGGTCCGGCGCGGGTCGACGGCGACCAGGCGCGCGCCGTTGTGCACCCCGCGCAGGACGTGGTGGAAGAAGATCGGGTGGGTCTCGCGCGCGTTCGAGCCCCACAGGACGACGAGGTCCGTCTCCTCCACCTCGCGGTAGGAGCTTGTGCCGCCGCCGGCACCGAAGATGGTCGCCAGACCGGCGACCGACGGAGCGTGTCAGGTCCTGTTGCAGCTGTCGATGTTGTTGCTGCCGACGACGGCCCGGGCCAGCTTCTGTGCCGCGAAGTTGACCTCGTTGGTCGCCTTCGAGCACGAGAAGCAGCCGTAGGCCGTGGGGCCGTGGCGCTGGATCGCTGACCGGAACCCGCCGGCGGCGCGGTCCAGGGCCTCGTCCCAGGTGGCCGGCCGGAGGACGCCGGTCGCGCGGTCGCCGTCACGGACGAGCGGCTGCGTGAGCCGGACGTAGCCCTTCGCCATGCTCATGTCTCCATGCGGGGCTGGGTTCGTGCCGGCGACCCGCGAACCCGGGTCCGCATCCCGCCTCCGTGCCGGGGAGTGTAGTCGGCCAGCCCCATGTTGGGGAGGCGCCCCGGCGGCCGCCGGCCCGCGATAGCAGCCGCCGCGGGCGTGGCCGCCGGCCCGCGATATCAGCCGGGGCGCTGGTATGGGCGTGGAGGCGGCCGCCGGCCCGCGATAGCAGCCGGGGCGCTGGTATGGGCGTGGAGGCGGCCGCCGGCCCGCGATATCAGCCGGGGCGCTGGTATGGGCGCGGAGGCGGCCGCCGGCCCGCGACATCAGCCGGGGCGCTGGTATGGGCGCTGCGGGCGCGTCCCGGACAGGCCGGACGCGGCCCGGCCGGGTGATCGAGCACGCGGCGTCGCCCCGGCGACTGCCACCCGGCGCTCCGGTGCCGCGAAGTCGCGCAGCGGAGCGTGGAGGTTGATGAGGCGAATGTGTCGGCCGCGCGGATCCGGCGGAGGACACCGCATCGCTCCGGGCACCCGGGGCATGGCGCCGGCAGCGGGACGATCGTCGTCGCCTCGGCTCAGCCGACTGCTGCCAGGACCCGGCACGCACGCAGCGTCACCCACCGGCTCGGCGCGCCCGGGATGTCGATGTCGAGCGTCATCTTCCCCGCATAGGCGTACCGATTCGCCCAGCGGCCGTCGGCGTCCTGCTGGTCCAGCAGCCAGTCGACGGCGTGGGCCAGTCGGGGATCCGCGCCGGCGCCGGCTGCGACGAGAGCCTCGAGGACCTGGAGCACGTCGGCGACGTAGCCGGACGGGAAGCCCAGCCGGAACCAGGAGCCGCTCGGGCGGGTGTTTCCGAAGCCCATCGGGTAGTCGGCGACCGCCGGGTCCCGGGAGAGGAGCATGTCGACGGACGCCTCGACGGCCCGCGCCACCGCGGGGGACCGCCGCTCCGGCGGGATCCGGGCGAGGGCAAGGAGCGCCTTCGTGGCGCCCCAGGCGCACGGGAGGCCGTCGTTCGAGCCGCAGCGGAAGCCGGGCCCCGGAATCGCCGCATAGAAGCGCGGCTCACCCTCGCCCGTGATGGCCGCCGCCTCGAAGGCAACGGCTCGGCCGACCCGCGCGTCGTCGAGCCAGCCGAAGCCGATCAGAGCACGGAGCAGGTTTCCCGTGAGGCAGTGGGCCACGCTCGATGGCGGGGGCGGCTTCTCGCGGGGCGTGGCGGCCGCCCCGAAGCCGCCGCTCGACGCCTGGGCGTGGTCCAGGATGTAGGCGCATCCACGGCGGACGCGGGGCTCCGCAGGATCGGCGCCCAGCTGGTCCAGGAAGACGAGCTGCCAGACGGTGGACCGGTATTTCGGCAGGTAGCCGGATCCCGGCTTCTCCCACCAGCCGGCGGGATCTTGGGCCGCGAGGATCGCGGCGATCGGATCTGATTCGGTGGCGGCGTCCCGGGCTGCCTGGACCTCCCGCGTCATCGGGAGTGCGCCCCAGCAGGTCGCGCAGGGCGAGGTGGCGGACGGCGGGATCCACCTCGTCGAGCAGCCACGGCAGGGGATCGCCCCGCAGCCGGCTGCGCCAGTCAGGCATCGTCGACCTCCTGGTGCCAGCCTCGGCGCCGGGACATCGGCATGCAAGAGCCGTCCGGTGCTATCTCAGGTGAGGGCGATCCCCGCGCCGTCTTCGACGCGGCCGATGCGCCACGAGGGGACGCCCTCGGAAGCCAGCGCTCCCTCGACCTCGGCGAGCCGGGCGGCAGGAACCGCCGCGAGCAGGCCACCCGACGTCTGCGGGTCGTGGGCGAGCGTGACGACCTCCGCGCCGACCCCCGGCGCCAGCTCGAGGGAAGGCGCCACGAAGCGGCGGTTGTGGGCCGCCCCGCCGGTCTCCACGCCCGCGCGGGCGAGGTCGAGCGCGCCCGGGAGCGCTGGAAGCGCCGCCGCCTCGACGACGAGCCGCACGCCCGACGCCCGCGCCATCTCGAGGCCGTGGCCCAGCAGCCCGAAGCCGGTGACGTCCGTGGCGCCGCGGAGGCCGGCGCCGGCCAGCACCTCGCCGGCCGCCCGGTTCAAGGCCCGCATCGACGCGATCGTCGTCTCGAGGTCGGTCTGTGCGGCTCGCTCCTGCCGCGCCCCCGACACCAGGAGCCCGGTGCCGAGCGGCTTCGTCAGCAGGAGCGCGTCGCCCGGCCGCGCACCTCCCTTGCGCAGGAGCCGGTCCGGGTGGGCGACTCCGACGACGGCGAGACCGAACTTCGGCTCCGGGTCGCGGATCGTGTGGCCGCCGGCCAGCGTCCCTCCCGCCTCCCGGACGACGTCCGCGGCCCCCCTGACGATCGCCGCCATGGCCTCGACGGGCAGGTCCTCGGGGAAGGCAGCCACGGAGAGGGCGAACAGCACGCGGCCGCCCATCGCGAAGATGTCGGAGCAGGCGTTCGCGGCGGCGATCGCCCCGAAGGTCTCCGGATCGGCCACCAGCGGCGGGAAGAAGTCGACCGTCCCGAGGATGGCAACGTCGTCGGAGAGCCGGTAGACCGCCGCGTCATCGGGCGGGTTCAGGCCCGCGAGCAGCTCCGGCGGGGCCGCCGCGGCTCCGAGTCCCGCCAGCACGCCGGCGAGCACGTCCGCACCGAGCTTGGCAGCGCAGCCGCCACACTCGGTGAGGTCGGTGAGCACGATCGAGGACGACTCTAGGGCAGTCACCCCGCGGTCATCCCCGAGCGCTCGAGGCCGCTGCCGCGCGTTTCACCCCGCGCGCCGTCGAGCCGGGCCAGCCAGAAGCCCGCGCCCATGCGCTCGAGCAGGAGCCGGCTCTCGTCGACCGCCGCCCGGACCGCGGGATCGTCGTCCCCCAGGAGCGTTGCCATGACCAGGCCCGTGAGGGCCTGCCTCCGGACGGCGTCGAGGTCGCGAAACTCGGCCCAGGCGGCGAGGAGCCCGGCCCGCGCCACGTGCGCCTGTCCGTCGAGGGCAGAGATCCCCGCTTCGGCGACCCGGCTCGCGAGCCGAGCCATCGCCGCGTGCGACGCGGTCGCCCGCAATGCGGCCAGCGCGTCCGCGGTCCTCTCCCGGTCGCCGGCGGCCAGCGCCTGGAAGACGGCCTCGGAGTACGACGCGACGGCGTTGTACGGGTCGATGCGCCCGTTCTCCAGCGAGTACCCCGCCGCCGCGGCGAGATCACCCTCCCGCTGGGCCTGGAATGCTCGCAGCCCGGCGACGTTTGCCTCCAGGTACGGCTCGTCGGCAATCCGCGCCGTCAGCCATCCGTCGAGCTCGGCGATCTCGGTGTCCGCGGGCGCGTCCTGCTCGACGAGGTATCCAACCAGGAACATGAGCAGGGTGGCACGCTCCTCCGTGCTCGCGGCGCTTTCGAGGCCGGCCCGCAGCTCGCCCACGGCCCAGGCCCATTCACCCGTCTCGGCAGCCCCGACGCTCGCGTTTCCGAGCAGCATCGAGACGCCCTGGCGGTGGCCGAACCGTCGCGCCAGCTCCAGGCCGACGCGCGACACCTCGAACGCCGCCCGGGGATCGCGGTCGGTCAACGGCCCGCCCATGTTCGTGCGGGCGCGGATCTCCGTGGCGAGCAGGCCGTGCCGCTCGGCGAGGCGCAGGCCTGTCTCCAGGCACCCGAGCCCTTCGTAGCTGCGTCCGACGCCGAGCAGGGCGACCCCGCGGGTCACCAGCGTGTCCGCGACAAGGTCAACCCGGTCGAGACGTTCGGCGATCTCCAACGCGCGGTCGGCGCTGGCGATCGCGGCGGGGAAGTCGAGCTGGCGCAGCATCTGGAAGCGGGCCAGCTGTCCCAGGAGCGACGCCAGCCCCGGGTCGTCGCCGAGGTCGGCGAACTCCGCGGCCGCGGGCTCCAGGAGCGAGAGGGCTGCGTCCAGGCGGTAGCGACCGAACATCGCATCGCCGAGCAGCCCGGTGACGCGGGCCGCCCCGCCCCGATCGCCGGCTGCGCGAAGGAGGCCGATCGCCTCGCCGAGCCGCTGCTCCGCCTCTTCGTGCGAGCCCGCGGCCGACGCCGCCCGACCGGCACGCTCCAGGAGAGCGGCCCGCTCGAGCGGCTCGCGCGTCACCTCGAGCGCGTCCCGGAAGAAGCCGAGCGCCTGTTCCTGGGCCCCCAGTGCCACCGCCCGGTCGCCGGCCGCCCGGAGCGAGATTCGCGCCTGGGCCGCGAGGGCGTCCGCCTCCGGGCCCTCGGCGGCATTCCGATACGCGGCGAGGTAGTGGGCCGCCAGCGCTCCGGCGAGCTCCTGGTCCACGAGGGTCTCGAAATGGCGGGCTGCGGCAAGGTGGCGTGCCATCCGGTCGCGGCGGGCGAGCGTGGAATACGCGACCTCGCGGACAAGCGACTGGACGAACGCGAACTGGCCCCGCTCGGCCGACCGCGGATCCACGTCGCGGACGACCAGCTCCCGGCGGGCGAGCGACACGAGCCGCCGCTCCAGGTCCTGGGGGTCCAGCGCGGCGACGGCTGCCAGGCCGTCCACCGTGAACGCCTGGCCGAGCACGGACGCCGCCTGGAGCAGGGCCCGGTCGGCCGGGTCGAGGGCGTCGAGGCGCGCCGCGATGAGCGAGTGGAGGGTCTCGGGCACGGCGAGGTCGGCGAGGTCTCCGACCGGTCGATAGGAATCGCCGGCGGCCTCCAGGGCTCCCTGGGCGACGAGCATGCGCACGATCTCGACGGCGTAGAGGGGAATCCCGTCGGCGCGCGCGATGATTCGCGCCGACGCGTCGTCCGGCAGCCCCGGCACCAGCCCCGCGAGAAGGGCCCGCATCGCGCCGGGCGTGAGCGGCTCCAGCGACAGGCTCGTGAAGTTCCGCTTGCCGGCCCCCCAGTCGGGACGCGTCTCGAGGAGCTCGGGCCGGGCCAGCGCGAGGAGGTAGATCGGGACGCCGCGGCTCCATTCGACGAGGTGGTCGATGAAGGCGAGCAGGCCGCTGTCGGCCCACTGGAGATCCTCGAAGACCATGACGACGGGCGCGTCCGCGGCGATGCGCTCGAAGAAGGTTCGCCAGGCCGGGAAGAGCTGGTCCTGGCCACCCGCCGGCGGGTCGCCGACGCCGAGCAGGGCCAGGAGGGCCGACTCGATCCAGCGCCGCTCGCGCTCGTCGGGGATCCAGCGGCCGGCCGTCTCCGCGACGCGGGCTCGCGTCGTCGCCTCGTCGTCGGTCTCGGCGAGCCCGGCCCGCTCGCGGACCATCTCGCCCAGCCCCCAGAACGTGATCCCGCTGCCGTACGACGGCGAGCGGCCCTGGTGCCAGTAGACCGTCTCGACCAGGCCGTCGATGTACTTGAGGAACTCCCATGCCAGCCGGCTCTTGCCGATGCCCCCCTGGCCCGTCACGGAGACGAGACGGACGCGTCGGTCCCGCGCCGTCGCGTGGTAGAGATCCTTCAGGAGCCGCAGCTCGTCGTCCCGCCCCACGAACGGGGCTTCGAGCGCCTCCGACCGCCCGCGCCCGCCGCGCTCGGCGACGACCCGCAGGGCGCGCCAGGCCGGCACGGGCGATGCCTTGCCCTTGAGGAGCTGGTCGCCGGCTGTCTCGAAGGCGATGGCGCGGAGGGCGGCGTTCATGGTCGTCTCCCCGACGAGCACGCTGCCCGGCGGGGCGGCCGCCTGGAGGCGGCTCGCGGTGTTCACGATGTCGCCGGCCACCATCCCCTCGCCGACGGCGCCGAGCGTGACCGCCGCCTCTCCGGTGAGCACGCCGGCGCGTGCCTGGACCGACGGTCCGAGCCCGCGCACCCCCCCGACCAGCTCGAGGGCGGCCCGCACGGCGCGCTCGGCGTCGTCCTCGTGGCTCGTCGGCGTGCCCCACACGGCCATGACCGCGTCGCCGATGAACTTCTCGATCGTGCCGCCGTGACGCTCGACGATGCCCCGGGCGAGGTCGAAGTAGCGCGAGAGAAGCTCGCGAACCTCCTCCGCGTCGCGGTCCTCGGCCAGCGCGGTGAACCCGACGAGGTCGGCGAACAGGACGGAGACCATCCGCCGCTCGGAGACGGCGGGTCGTGCGGGCGTCGGGAACGGCACCGCCCGGCCGGTGCCGTCGGCCGACGCGGTGCGTGCCAGCGGCCCGCCGCACTCGCCGCAGAACTTGGCTGCCGGCGGGTTGGCCGTGCCGCAGGAAGGGCACGCAGCCGCGAGCACGGCCCCACACTCGAGACAGAACTTGCGTCCGGCGTCGTTCTCGGCGCCGCAGCTCGCGCAGGTCACTCGGTCCCCCTCGACGCTCCTGGAGAGGCCGCAACACTAGCCCACCAGCGGGGAGGCGGTCGAGAGCGTCTGCAGCGGCCGGCAGCGGGGCGGCCGGTCGCCAGGTCCCGGGTCGCCAGCCTCGGGCCGTCACGCCTCGGGCCGTCACGCCTCGGGCCGCCAGGTCGCCGGGCGCTACCATCACCCGCGGGAGCGGTTGGGTCCCGGTGGGCTCCCCGGTCTTCAAAACCGGTGCGGTCGTGCATGACGCGGCCGGGTGGGTTCGACTCCCATGCGCTCCCGCCACGCCCCTCGCCGTCGAGGATCGCGTCGGCCGCCTCCTATGGAGACGGCGCGGGAGACGTGCCCTGCCCGGACGTCGCGAGCACGGCCGACAGGAGACGCCCGTCGTCGATCCACCAGAGCACCGGTGCCAGGGTGGCTCCCCGGTCGACGACGAAGAACCCGCGGACGTCGTGCCAGTCCACCGTCGTGTGGCCAGGCTGGTACTGGGCCAGCAACGTGCCGGCCGCCTTCTCGAACGCGACCAGCCGCTGGTTGGCCACGTCGAAGGCGTAGAGGACGCCCTCGCCACGGGCCGCCGGCGACGACACGAAGCGGTAGTCCCTCGCCGCCGGCAGGACCTCGTCACCCGCCTCGCCCGGCTTCCACTCGGCCTCGCTTCCATTCTCGAGGCGGACGAGGGACCCGCCGTCGGCGAGGAACACGTCGCCGTCGACGTACATCCCGGTCACCTTCGACACGTCCCGCGGCGTGGTGAGGTACGCGGTCGCGGCCGTCGGATAGCCGCTCCCGTCGACGGCCGGCGAGTAGCGCAGGATCTGGCGCTCGGAAGGGTCCACCACGTAAAGGTTGTAGAGCCCCGCCTCCGCGTCGCGGACGAAGGTGCCGATCGCCCGCAGGTCCGGGCCCCAGGCCGTCGAACCGGCGACGCGAACCCAGTCGAGCGCCCCCGCGTCCGCCGCGACCGCGGGCCGCCAGCGCCAGAGGATGCCTCTATCGTCGAGGATGAGGACGTCCGGGCCGCCCGCCGCCAGGAGCTTCGGCGGGGACGTCGTCTTGCCGCGAACCGTTCGGCCGACCCGGTACACCTGGATGGCCCTCTTCGCGCCGACATCGATCCGGTAGACGGCGTCCGTGGCGCGATCCAGGACGTACGGCGCGGCGTCCGGCCCCTGGACCAGGGCCGCCAGGTCGACCCCCTTCGGCTGGCCGACGAACGCGGAGAAGGCGATCTCCGGCATCACCGCCACGATGCCCGGGACGGGGTGGGGCGTGCCGCCCGGCGTGGGCGACGCGCTGGGCATCACCGAAGGGGACGGGGACGCGGTCGCGGGCCGGGGCTGCCAGCGTGGCGCGGACGACACCCCGTCCGTCGTGAGGCGGAGCGCGTCCCCGGACAGCGAGACCACGTAGACGTCGCTCGTCTCGCCCGTGCCGCCGCTCGTGGCGAGCCAGGTCCCGTCGGACGACACCGAGATCGGACCGGATACGGGCGGCTCCATCAAGCGGTGGGGCCCGTCGGCGCGGAGGACGAGCAGCTGAAGGTACTGCTCGGTGGCGCCGGGCGGCGAGCCTGCCACGCTCATCGTGAACGCCAGCGTGTCGGCCGCGACCCACGTCGGACGCGAGATCTCGGCCTCCTCCTCGAACAGATAGAGCGACGTGTCGGCGATGCCGATGACCCGCAGGACGCCGCGTCCTTCCACTTCGTTGCGGCCGGTGCAGGCAAGCCGGGTCGCGTCGGGGCTCCAGGCTGCCTCCCCGCAATCTCCGAGCTTGCGAGCCCCCGTCCCGTCGGGCCGGACGATCGTCGCATCCGGGGTGGCGCTCGAAGCGCCGAGCAGCAGGATCCACTCGCCGTCGGGCGACCATGAGCCCTTCCCGTCCCCGATCTTCCGGGCGCTCGATCCGTCGGCATTCGCGACCCACGTGTCGCCCATGTCGATCGCCGAGCGGCCGAAGAGAAGCTGGGTCCCGTCGGGGGACCAGGAGGGCGCGATGGCGCCGCTGACGACCCTCCGCTGCCCGGCGCCGTCGGCGTCCATGATGCAGATGTCGCCGAGCCCGCCGTCCGAGGCGCCCGGGGGACACTGGAAGGCGATCGACTGCCCATTCGGCGACCACGCCGGTGACTCGCCGCCGGCGAGGGTGCGCCCGTCGGTCCCGTCGGACCGGATCGTCTTCACGACGCGAGCCCCGTCCGCCCCGCCCACGTACACGATGCGCGCGTCGGGCGGCGTCGCAGGCGCGGGCGACCCGCTCGGGCTCACCACCACCGTGGGCAGGCTCGGCGAGGGCACGACGACGACCGGCGGGTTGGGCCAGTTCCGCTGGAGGAAGGCGCCCGCTGCGGCGATCCCGAGGAGCGCCGCGAGCAGGAGGGCCGTCGCGGCGAAGAGGACGAGCATCTGCGACGAGGAGGCACGCCGCTGGCGCCCGGCGATCGCCGCGGCGACCGCGCCGTCGATCCGGCGCGAGGGCAGCAGTGTCGCAGGCCGGCGGAGCAGCGCGACATCGGCCGCCAGGGCGGCGGCGGTTCGGGCGCATGCCGGACAGACGGCGAGGTGGCCGTCGAGCTCGGCGGCCTCGGCCGCTGCGAGCCGGAAGTCGATCGCCCTCGCCGCAAGCTCGAGCGCGCGGTCGTGGAGGCGGCCACTGGTCCTCATGGCCGCACCTCCGTTGCTTCGAGGATGTCGCGCATCTCGAGACGGGCGCGGCACAGGAGCGTGCGCGTGGCGCCGTCGGTGCGCCCGATCAGGCCCGCGACCTCGGCGCCGGAAAAGCCACGGGCGGCCAGCAGGAGGGCGGCCCGCCGGTCTGGGGCGAGGCGGGCGAGCGCCGCGTTGAGCTCGGCGTCCCGCTCGGAGCGCAGGAACTCGCTCTCGGGGCGCGGCGGGTCGGAGCGGTCCAGGAGCCGCGGCAAGAGGCGCAGGAGTGTCGCCCCTCGGCGGCTCCGGTCGATCGCCGCGTTGGCAGCGGTCCGGTAGAGCCAGGCCCGGACCTGATCGGGCATCCGTCCTGCGCGAGCCTCGCGGATCAGGCGCAGGAACGTGTCCTGCAGGATGTCCTCGGCGACCTGGTCGTCGCGGGTCATGCCAACCAGGAAGGCGAAGAGCTCGCCGCGTCGCTCCTCGTAGATCGCCGTCAGCTCGGCCTCGTCCGCGCCGGCCCCCGGCCGGGCCCGCTCGAGGGCGGGCGACGGGTCGTCGGGGGCTGTCGACTCGGCCGCGCTGTTCACGCGGTTGAAACGCATGACGCCCTTGCTTGTTACACGTGCCGGGACGCGCAGCCCGAAGTCTTCGCCGCTGGGACCCGGCGGTACAGGGCCAACCGGCCGGGAGAACGGGCGAGCGTGCGGCGGGCGCGGGCCCCGCCGATCATCTGCGATCATCGGCCCGTGAGCGCGACCGGCCCGCGTCCTCCCAGCGTCGAGCGGCTCCTGGCCGCGGTGCGTCCACGGGCAGGGGAGCGGGCCCACGAGGCGCTCGTCGCGACGGCCCGCGAGGCGGTCAGAGAGGAGCGGGACCGGCTTGCCGAGGGAGGCGCCGCCCGGTCGCTGGCAGACCTTGCGGACGACGTCGTGGCGCGCCTCGACGCTCATGTCGCGGGCACGCTTCCCGCAACCGTCATCAACGCGACCGGGGTCATCATCCACACGAACCTCGGGCGGGCACCCTGGGCGGAGGCCGCGATCAACGCCGCGACCACAGCGACCCGCGACCCCCTCTTCCTCGAGCTTGACCGGGGGACCGGCCGGAGGGGGCGCCGCTACCGCGGGGCCGAGGAGCACCTGGTCGCCCTGACGGGCGCCGCCGACGCTCTGGTCGTGAACAACTGCGCGGCCGCGCTCGTCCTCGCCGTCGGGCTGGCCGGCCGGGAGGGCGTCGTCGTCGGGCGGGGAGAGCTCGTGGAGATCGGCGGGGGCGTCCGAATCCCGGAGATCGTCCGCCGCGCGGGCGCGCGCCTCGTCGAGGTCGGGACCACCAACCGGACCCGGGTCGAGGACTACGAGGCGCCGCTCCGCGAGGGCCGCGCCAGGATGGTCCTGCGCGTGCATCCCAGCAACTTCACAATGTCGGGCTTCGTCGAGGCGCCCGACCCAGCGGAGCTGGCGGCGGTCGCGCACGCGCACGGCGCGCTCGTGGTCGACGACCTGGGCAGCGGGGCGCTGATCGACACGGCCGCCTTCGGGCTGGTCCACGAGCCCACGCCGATGGAGCGGCTTGCCGCCGGTGCCGACCTGGTGACGTTCTCCGGCGACAAGCTCGTCGGCGGACCGCAGGCCGGGCTGCTGGCCGGCCGCGACGATCTCGTCGCCCGGATCCGGAAGGACCCCCTGGCGCGGGCGATGCGTCCGGACAAGGCGACCCTCGCCGCGGTGGCCGCGACGCTGGGCCTCTACCGCGCCGGGCTGGCGACCGTCGCGATCCCCGTCTGGCGGATGATCGCGACGCCGGTGGAGGCGCTGCGGGCGCGGGCGGAGGTGCTCGCCGCCGCCATCCCAGCGGCCACGGGCCTCTCGCTCCACGCGACGATCGGCGGGGGATCGCTGCCCGGCGAGACCCTGCCGTCCTTCGGTCTCGCCGTCAGCGCGGGACGGGCCGACCGGCTCCTGGCCGCCCTTCGGGACGGCCATCCCGCGGTCCTGGGACGGATCGAGGGCGGGCGAGTGGTCCTCGACCTGCGGACGGTGGACCCGGCGGCCGACGCCGACGTGGCGGGGGCCCTGGCAGAGGCACTCCGTTCTGTGGGCGGGGAGAGGCGGCCGCCCGGAGGCACGCGGCGACGTCCGCCCGGGACTGCCGGATGAGCGTCGTCGTCGGGACCGCCGGCCACGTCGACCACGGCAAGACCACGCTCCTGCGGGCGCTGACCGGGATCGACGCGGACCGCCTCCCCGAGGAACGGCAACGCGGCATGACGATCGAGGTCGGCTATGCCCACCTGCGACTCCCCGACGGCGACGTGCTGGACTTCGTCGACGTCCCGGGCCACGACCGGCTCGTGGGGAACATGCTGGTGGGGGCCGGCGAGATCGACGCGGTGCTGCTCGTCGTGGCGGCCGACGACGGGCCCCGCGCGCAGACACGCGAGCACGTGGAGCTGCTCGACGCCCTGGGGCTTCGGCAGGCTGTGGTCGCGGTCACGAAGGCCGACGTGGCTTCCGCCGCGCGCGTGGCGGAGGTCGGCCTCGCGGTCGCGTCTCTCCTCGCCAGGACGACGCTCGGCGGCGCGCCGATCGTCGCCGTCTCGGGCCTCGACGGAGACGGCGTGGACGAGCTCGTTGCCGCGCTCGTGGGGCTGCGCGACCGGGCGAGAGCGGAGGGAGCCGGCTCGCCGGGCCGTGCCCGGCTCGCCGTCGACCGGGTCTTCGGCGTGAAGGGCCGCGGGACCGTCGTCACGGGCACGCTCCGCGGCGGGCCGCTGGCGCGCGGGGCGTCCCTGCGGCTGGAGCCCGGTGGGGCTGGCGTCCGTGTCCGGGAGCTCCAGGTCCGCGGTGTCGCGGCGGCGGTCGGCGGCCCGGGCGGGCGCCTCGCGGCGAACGTGGCCGGAGTGCCGCGATCGGCCGTCGCTCGCGGGGCCGTCCTCACCGCCGACCCGGCGGTCGCAGCATCGGACCGCCTGCTGGTCGCCCTCCGGCCGGCCCTCGACCTCGCGGCGGGCGGGACTCGTCGTCGGCCTGTCGCGGCCGGGGCTGCCGTTCGCCTTCACCTGGGAACGGCGCAGGTGGCGGCGGTGGTGCGGCGATCCAGGCGCGACGTCGACGACCTGCCCGGCGGCGTGGCGACCGCGATCCTGCGCCTCGCTGCCCCGGTCGCGGCCGCGGCGGGCGACCGGTTCGTGATCCGCCGGCCCTCGCCCGCGGAGCCGATCGCCGGGGGACGGGTGCTGGACCCACGCCCGCCCGCGGGCGCCGCATGGAGGCATGCGACGGGTGCAGGTGTTCGAGCCCTGGCCGCGGCCGCATCGCCGGCCGACCAGGCCTCCGCGCTCCTGGTCCTTCACGGCGCCCTGCCGACGTCACGACCCGACGTCGCGCTCCTGCCTCCCGGCGGCGGGGTCGCCGCCGGGAGGCTCGTCCTCGACCGGCGCGTCGCCGCGGCCCTCGTCGAGGCGGCGCTCCAGGCGACCCGCGACAGGACGGACGGGGTCTCGAACGCGGAGCTCCGCTCCGACCTGGGGCGCGCGCTGCGCCGCCGGGCATCGGTCGACGCGGCGACGGCCGGCGAGGCAGCCGGCGCACTGCTCGATACGCTGGTCGCGACGGGCCGGCTGGCCCGGACCGGGGAGATCGTCCATGAGCCCGGCCGGACCATCGGCCCGCCGGCTGCCGTCCTCGCCGCGATGGATCGCCTGGAGGTCGCGCTCGACAGGCCCACCCCGCCGCCCCTGGGCGAGGCCGCCCGCTCGGCCGACTGCCCGGCGGCTGGGATCCGGGCCCTCGAGGCGGCCGGACGGATCGTCTGCGTCGAGGCGGACCTGGCCTGGTCGTCGCGGGCGTTTGCCCGCCTCGAGAGCGTCGCGCTCGGCCTGGCGGCCAGCGCGCCGGTCACTCCGGCAGTCCTGCGAGACGCGACCGGCACCAGCCGCAGGTACGTGATGGCGCTCCTGGAGGAGCTGAACCGGCGCGGCGTCCTGGCGCGCACGCCCGACGGCCACGTGCGGGGACCCCGTGCCGACCCGGGACGGCGGGCGAAGGAGACGTGAGCGGCCTGCCGTCCCCCACGCGGTCCACGGGCATCGTCCTGGCGGGGGGCCGGTCGACCCGCTTTGGAGGCGACAAGCTGGCCGCCCAGGTTGACGGGCGCCCGCTCCTGCACCATGCGATTGCAGCCATCGCCAACGTCGTCGACGAGGTCGTCGTCGTCATCGCCGCCGACGCGCCGGCTCCGGCGTGGCCGCCCGATCTCCACGTGGCGCTGGTCGTGGTCCGTGACGAGGTGGCCGGGCTGGGTCCGCTCGCCGGGCTCGCCGCAGGCCTGGCGGCAGCCTCCCACCCGATCGCCCTCCTCGTCGGCGGCGACCAGCCCGCCCTGCGACCGGCGCTCCTCCGGGAGCTCCTCCTCCTGCTCTCGGCGGAGACCGTCGGTCCATGGCTCGAGCTCGTCGGGCAGCTGCCGGAGGCCGGCGGCTCCCTGCTCGACGTCGTCGGGCTGGAGGAGGACGGCCGGCTGCGGCCCCTGCCGGTCGCGCTCCGCGTCGCGACCGCGGGACCTGCCGCGAGCACGGCGCTGGCGGAGGGTGCGCGCAGCCTGCTGGCGGCGTTCGACCGGCTCCATGCCGGCGCGCTGCGGCCGGAGCGCTGGCGCGAGCTCGATCCGTCGGGCGACTCGCTCCGCGACGTCGACTCGCCGGCCGACCTGCCGTCCCTTTGATCCTCGGGACTATGCTCGCCGTGCCGACGCACACCCCGGTCGCACCGCGGAGCTGCCCGTGACTGCCACTCCCCTCGGACCCTTCGCCGAGCCGATCCGCACCGCCGGCGCCTGGGGCGCGTGGTGGCGGGGCTGGTACCGCCTCCTTCGCCTCGTCGGCGGACCGCTGCACCGGCTCGCGACGCGACCCGGGTTCGGCAACCTCGTCGTGCTGCGGGTCGTGGGGCGCCGGACGGGTCGTGAGCGGGCGCTCCCGCTGGGGTTGCTGTCGGCCCGCGGACGGCGCTACGTGGGGCACCCGAGCGGCGACACCGGCTGGACGCTCAACCTTCGGGCCGCCGAGACGGCCACCATCGAGAGCGCCCGGATCCCGCGGGTCCGCGTGCGGCCGGTCCTCCTGGGACCCGGCCCGGAGCGCGACGTCGCGGTCCACGCGAGCTTCCGCCAGCACCCGTTCCCGGGCAACGCGTTGTACCGTCTCGCCGGGCGGCACGTGGCCTCGACCGGCGTCTTCTTCCGCCTGGAGCCGGCCGACCCGCCGTTCAGGACGCAGGACGGCCTCGAAGGAGATCCCGGATGACGACGACCATCCACGTTCTCACCGCGGGCTACGCCGGTGATCGAGTCGCCAGCAGCGTCACGCTCGTCCGGGACGGTGACGCCCTGATCGTGGCCGACCCGGGAATGGTGGCCGACCGGCGGCGGATCCTCGACCCGTTGGCCGCGCTCGGCGTCGCACCGGAGGAGGTGACCCAGGTCTTCCTGTCGCACCACCACCCCGACCACACGATCAACGTGGGTCTCTTCCCGAACGCGGAGGTCGTCGACTTCTGGGCCCGCTACCGGGCCGACGAGTGGCTCGACCACGACGGCGACGGCTACCTGCTCTCGCCCAACGCGGAGCTGTGGCTCACACCAGGCCACACCGAGGAGGACGCCACGCTGATCGTGCGCGCCGACGACGGCGTGTACGCCCTCACCCACCTCTGGTGGCGCGGCGACCGGACCCCGGCCGTCGATCCGCTCGCCTGGAACCAGGCCAAGCTCGAGGCGGGCCGGGAGCGCATCCTCGCCGGCGGCGTCGACGTGGTCATCCCCGGCCACGGCGAGCCATTTCCGCTGCGCTAGGGCCGACGCCGCCCTTGCGCTTCTCCGCCCGCTCGCCGACCGGCCGTCTCCCCGCGACGTGCCGGGCCCTCTTTGCGCTGAACGCACGACCCGGCATCCATGGACGCCGGGGTAGACGATCTGTTGCGTTGAACCGTCGAGCCATGGACCGCGGCGCTGTTCTGCGGATCATCCATGCGCTCGACCCGCGGATTTGCGCGCGAATGCCGCCCTGCCCGTCCTCGTGTTGAGTTCAACGCACGGCCCTCCGGCGCCGAACGGGGCCGATCCCTCCGGCGCCGAACGTGGCCGAGCCCTCCCGCCCTGGCGCGCGCCTGCGGCCGCGCGCGCCCGCTCCGCGCGAGCCTGCTCCGCGCGAGCCACTTCCGCTGCGCTAGCCCAACGTCCCGGTCGGGCCGGGCCGGTCGGCCCTTCCCGGCGGCTTGACGCGCCGTCGACACTCGACGGATTGGACGACCGCCGGGCCCTGGCCGGGAACCGGCTCGTCCGCCGACGCCGTCGCCGGCGCGCGCCCGGGCGCACCACGTCCCCGCGCGAGCGTTCCCCGCGACGGCCTGGAGGACGGACGAACCATGGACCGCTTGAAGGTCGTGATCATGGGGGCCGCCGGGCGCGACTTCCACAATTTCAACGTCGTCTACCGGGATGACCCGACAGTGGAGGTCGTCGCCATCACAGCGACGCAGATCCCGGGCATCGAGGACCGGCGCTATCCGCCCGAGCTGGCCGGGCCCCTCTACCCGGCCGGCATCCCGATCGTCCCCGAGGACGCGATCGACAAGATCTTCGCGACGCAGAGGATCGACCGGGTCGTCTTCGCCTACAGCGACGTCACCCACGAGTACGTCATGCACCAGGCCAGCCGGGCACTCGCCGGCGGTGCCAACTTCGTCCTCCTTGGCCCGGTCCGCACGATGATCGCCGGCACGAAGCCCGTCGTCGCCACGGGCGCGACCCGCACCGGCGCCGGCAAGAGCCAGACCACGCGCTACCTCGCCCGATGCCTCGAGGAGCAGGGCCTCCGTGTCGTCGTCGTGCGCCACCCGATGCCCTACGGCGACCTCGTGAAGCAGCGCGTCCAGCGCTTCGCCACGTACGCCGACCTCGATCGCCACGACACGACCATCGAGGAGCGCGAGGAGTACGAGCCGCACCTCGACGCCGGTCGCGTCCTGTACGCCGGCGTCGACTACGAGGCGATCCTCCGTGAGGCCGAGAAGGAGGCGGACGTCGTCATCTGGGACGGCGGCAACAACGACTTCCCCTTCTACAAGCCCGACCTGTTCGTCGTCGTCGCCGACCCGCTCCGCCCCGGCCACGAGATGCACTACCACCCCGGCGAGACGAACATCCGGATGGCGGACGTCGTCGTCATCAACAAGGTGGACAGCGCCACGCCGGAGCAGGTCGCGACGGTTCGCGACGACATCGCCCGCCTGAACCCGCGGGCCGACGTCGTCCTCGCCCGTTCGTCGCTGCAGCTCGTGGGGGGCGAGATCGAGGGGAAGCGCGTCGCGATCGTCGAGGACGGCCCGACCCTCACCCACGGCGGCATGACCTACGGTGCGGGCGTCGTCGCGGCTCGCCGCTTCGGTGCGGCGGAGCTCGTCGATCCGCGACCGTACGCGGTCGGCGACCTGGCCCGCACGCTGGCGAAGTACCCGGCCCTCGAGAACCTCCTGCCGGCCATGGGCTACGGCCGCGAGCAGATGGACGAGCTCGAGCAGACCCTCAACGCGATGCCCGCCGACCTCGTCCTCGCGGCGAACCCGATCGACCTGACGCGCGTGCTGACGCTGGAGAAGCCGGTCGTCCGGGTGCGCTACGAGCTGGAGGAGCTGGCCCCCGAGGCCGACGCGCCGTCGCTCGGTGACCTGCTCGGGAAGATCGTCGCCCTCGCCCGCGCCGGCCAGGCCGCGGCCGCGACGACGTAGGGGATCAACCGATGTCCGACCACTTCCTGACCCTCAATTCACTGGGTGCCGGCGGGGTCCGCGAGATCCTCGACCTGAGCCATCGCTTCAAGCGCGAGCCGGGCCTGCATCGCGAGACCCTGGCCGGCGGTCGCGTCGGGATGATCTTCGACAAGCCGTCGACCCGCACCCGCGTGAGCCTCGAGGACGCCGCCTGGGCGCTGGGGATGCTCCCCATCGTCCTCCGGCCGGACGAGCTGCAGCTGGGGCACGGCGAGACGGTCGCCGACACGGCCCGTGTCCTCTCGCGGTACCTCTCGGCGCTCACCATACGCACGTTCGCCCATGCCCGGGTGGAGGAGCTCGCTGCGCACTCGACGATCCCGATCATCAACGCCCTGACCGACGAGCATCACCCGTGCCAGGCGCTGGCCGACGTGATGACGCTCGAGGAGGTCTTCGGGGACCTCCGGGGGCGGCAGGTCGCGTTCGTCGGCGACGGCAACAACGTGTGCCACTCCCTGGCGCAGGCCGCCGGCTACGTCGGCTTCACGCTCGTGATCGCCACGCCGGAAGGCTACCGACCGGATCCGGCGATCATCGCCGCCGCCCGCGGCCACGGCGAGGTGAGCGGCGCGGGCATCCGGCTCGTCGACGACCCTCGCGAAGCCGTCGACGGCGCCGACGCGATCTACACGGACGTGTGGGCCTCCATGGGGAAGGAGCACGAGCGAGAAGAGCGGCGCCGCATCTTCGCCGGGTACACCGTCGACGCGGCGATGCTGGCAGCCGCCGCCAGCGGCGCGATCTTCCTCCATTGCCTGCCGGCGCACCGCGGCGATGAGGTAACCGACGAGGTCATGGACGGACCCCAGAGTCGCGTCTGGGACCAGGCCGAGAACCGCGTCTACACCGAGCAGGCGCTCCTGTACGCCCTGATCAGCGGGGACCACCGAGGGGAGCGCCTGGGATGACGCGAATCGCGGTCGCGCTCGGGGGCAACGCCCTGATCCGCCGCGGGCAGGCCGGATCCACCGAGGTCCAGCGCCACAACCTCGCGGCCGCCGCCCGCGCCCTCGTCGACCTCGCCGAGCGCAGCGGCGCGGAGATCGTCCTGACCCATGGCAATGGGCCGCAGGTCGGCTTCCTCGCCATCTCCGCCGAGATGGCCGCCGACGTCGTGCCGGCACCGCCGCTCGACGTCCTGGGTGCGGAGTCGCAGGGCCAGATCGGCTACCTCATGACCCAGGCGCTCCACGCCGCCTTCCTAGAGCGCGGGATCACCCGCGAGATCGCGGTCGTGGTGAGCCAGGTGGTGGTGCGGACCGACGACCCTGCCTTCCAGAACCCGACGAAGCCGGTGGGCCCGGTCTACGACGAGGCGACGGCGCGGGCCCATGCCGCCGAGCGGGGCTGGTCGATCGCGCCCGATGGGACGCACTGGCGGAGGGTCGTTCCCTCGCCGGCGCCGCTGCGGATCGTCGAGGCGCCGTCGATCCGCACGCTGGTCGAAGCCGGCGTCCTGGTCATCGCCTCGGGCGGAGGCGGAATCCCGGTCGCGGAGCTTGCCGACGGCCGGTTCGAGGGTCGCGAGGCGGTGATCGACAAGGACCTCGCGGCGGTGGTGCTGGCGCGCTCCGTCGGCGCCGAGGGGCTCCTGCTCCTGACCGACGTCGACGCCGTCTACCGCGGCTGGGGCACCGACCAGGCCGAGGCGATCCGCCGGATGTCGCCGGAGGAAGCCTTCGCGGGCCTCGAGGCGAAGGCCTGGCCGGCGGGCTCGATGGGTCCCAAGATCCGTGCGTGCGCCGACTTCGTGCGATCGGGTGGGCGCTTCGCCGCGATCGGGCGACTGGAGGATGCGGCGGCCCTCGCGTGGGGCCGCGCCGGCACGCGCTTCGGCTCGGGGCGCCTGGGCCTGCCGCCGTTCACCGCGCCGGAGGCTGCCGCAGCGCGCTAGGGGCACGACCTCGTCGGACGGGTCTTGACAGTGCAACGTCGTACTGTCACAATCGGCGCATGCCCGATGGATCCTACTCCCTCTCCGACCTCTGCGACCTCGCCGACGTCACGCCGCGGACGGTGCGCTACTACATCAGCCAGGGTCTCCTGCGCTCGCCCGGCACGAGTGGTCCCGGTGCCCGCTACGACGACGGCCATCTTGCCCGCCTGCGCCTGATCCGCCGCCTGCAGCGCGAGCACCTGCCTCTGGCGGAGATCCGGGCCCGTCTGGCCGCGCTCAGCGACGAGGATGCGATCGCCCAGGCGGAGGGTCCCGCGGAGCCTCCGGCCGGCTCGGCGCTCGACTACGTCCGCGGCGCCCTGGGGGGCCAGATGACGTCGTCACAGCCTGCGCCCGCGCGACAGCGCTCGACTTCTTCCCTGCTCAGGCGTCTCTCCGTGGCCGAGGACCTCGCGCCCTTCGCGGATGTTGCGGCGCCCGCTGCCGCCCCGCCAGGGCACCACCTCGCGGAACGGTCCCACTGGGAGCGCTTCGCCCTCGCCTCCGACGTCGAGCTGCACGTCCGGCGACCCCTGACCCGCAGCCAGAACCGCGCCGTCGGCCGCCTCATCGAGGCGGCCCGCCAGATCCTCGAGGAGGACCAGCCATGACCTTCAGCATCCGCCAGGACCGCACCTTCCTGCGGGCCCCGTCCCGCAGCACCCGCTACCTCGTCGTCCGGCTGGTCGCGCCCGACGCACCCCACCGGGCAGACCGGCTCCCCGTCAACGTGTCCCTCATCCTCGACCGCTCGGGATCGATGGGCGGGGCCAAGATCCGCCTCGCGAAGGAGGCCGTCGATCGAGCGATCGCTACCCTCGACCGGCGCGATCGATTCTCGGTCGTCTTCTACGACGACCGTGTCGACGTCGTGGTCGAGAGCACGATCGCGTCCGGCGAGGCGCGCCAGGCAGCCCGCGAAGCCTTGCGGCGCGTCGAGGCGCGGGGGTCGACCAACCTGTTCGAGGGCTGGATGCGCGGCTGCGAGCAGGTCGCCCTCCACGCCGTCGGCGAAGTCGTGTCCCGCACGCTCCTCCTCACGGACGGGCTCGCGAACGTCGGGGTGACCGACCGGTTCGAGCTGGAACGCCACGCGGACGAGCTCCGCCGCCGCGGCGTCGCCACCTCGACGTTCGGCGTCGGCCACGACTTCGACGAGGCACTCCTGGAGGCGATGGCCCGCACCGGGGGCGGCAACTTCTACTACATCGACGATGCGCTCCAGATTGCCGACTTCATGACCAGCGAGCTGGGCGAGGCCCTTGACGTGGTCGCCCGCGACGTGCGACTTGAGGTCACGCTTCCGTACGGCGCCCAGCTTGAGATGCTGGGTCCCGAGCGCGTGGCGCGCCACGGACCCGAGGCCTGGTCGGTGGACGTGGGCGACCTCGTCGCGCGCCAGGAGCGGGAGGTCGTCCTGCGGGTCAACTTTCCGTACGGCTCGCCGGGAGACCCGGCCGACGTCAGCGTTGCAGTCCGCGACCGCGACGGGGCGTTCGGCGGCGACCGGGCGGCGGCCCACTGGACCTATGCCGACCACGCCACCAACGACCGCCAGCCGCGGGCGCACGATGTCGACCGCCTGGTGGCGCGGCTCTTCGCGGCGCGCGCGCGGATGGAGGCAGTCGAGCTCAACAAGGCCCGTGACTTTCGGCGCGCGTCGGCCTCCCTCAGGGGAGTCGCGAGCCGGATCCGTGGGTACGCCGACGGCGATCAGGATCTCATGGGCCTCGCCGACGAGCTCGAGCGGGCCGCCGCCGACGAAGTCTCCGTCGCTATGGCGCCGGCGATGCAGAAGGCGATGTACAGCGATGCCTCCTACGTGCGGCGCGCACGGACGTCGGAGGGGAAGGCGCAGCGCACGTCATGACCCGTCGCCGGTGGGCATGACGACGCCCCGGCCGCACGGCCGGGGCGTCGATCTGCGCGGACGGAACGGGTGCAGGCGCGGTGACCCGGGGGTCTCCTATCGCCTGACCTTGACGACCACCGTGCTCGCCTGCACGTCGTGGAAGCCCTGGCGCGTCGGGCTGTTGGCCGCCGTGTAGAGGAGGTAGACCGCGTAGCCCAGCAGGAGGAGCGACACGAGCGCCCCCAGCCCACCCAGCATCAACGCGGCCGCCTGGGCGAGCACGAACGGGCCGAACAGGAACAGCCAGCGCCGGATCGCCTGGGGCTGGGTGAGGACCGCCCCGTCGGCTGCGTTGAGCGTCTCGAGGCCGAGGATGCGCTGGCCCGGCGACCCGCGCATCGTCGTCCAGGTGTAGATGAAGTAGATCGCGCTGCCTGCGGCGTAGATCAGGAGGAGCACGACGAACCAGACGAAGAACATGAAGCTGAAGCCGCCTAGCGCGGACCCGATGAACAGGCCCAGGAAGATCGAGTACAGGATCCCGAACGCGATCCCCATCACGATCCCGTCGATGATCATCGCGAAGATCCGCGTCGGCACGTCCGAGTACACCAGCCCGCCGGGCCCGACGACGGTGGCCGACGAGGTGACCGTGTTCATCCACGTCGGTGCCGTGCTTGCCGCGGCGGGAGGGGGCGGAGCCGCGGCCGAAGGCGGCGGAGACGAGGCCGGGGCCACAGGCTGCGGGGGCTGGGGCGTGACCTCGGCCGGTGGCGGAGGCGGCGGTGCCGCCTGTGGGACGGGCGCCTCGTCCTGAGGCGGGCTCCCGGGCGATCCGGTCGATTCCATCGTTCCTCCCTCTGCGCGGTGGCCGACGGTTCTCGCGGCGCCCTCACAAGCGGCCGCACGGGGGAATGCCCCGATCGGGCGCGAGGATAGCGATCCACGGGCCGCGTGAACAGTAACCCCTTCGGGTGTGTCCGCGTGACCCTTTTCGGGTGTGTCCGCGTGAGTCACCCCGGGTTCCGCCCCTTCTCGCCCGGGCCACCGAGCGGATCGCACTAGACTGCGGGGCATGGCCGGCCTCATCGCCCTCGTCGGATCCGGCGAGTTCACCCCCGCCATGGACGAGATCGACCGCGACCTTCTCACGGCGACCGGACGGGCCCGCCCGCGGGTTGCCGTGGTTCCGACCGCGTCGTGGCCCGACGGCGACGAGACGTTTCGGCGCTGGATCGAGGAGGGACGCGCGCACTTCACCGCGCTGGGCGCCGAGGTCGAGGGTGTCGAGCTGCGCACCCGCGAGGACGCCTTCGACGCCGCGCACTCCCAGGCGATCGGGGAGGCCGACCTCGTCTACCTCTCCGGCGGGAAGCCGGACCATCTTCTCGGTGCCCTCGAGGGAACGCCTGCCGGCGCCGCGCTGCGAGCCGTCCACGACCGCGGAGGGGTCGTCGCCGGATGCTCCGCCGGGGCGATGGTCCTTGCGGCCCGTCAGCCCCGCGTCGTCGGCCGGCGCTTCTTCCGGTTCCCAAGGGGCTGGCGCGACGGCCTCGGGCTCGTCGAAGGGGCGGCGGTCATCCCGCACTACGACGCCTTCCCGGAGGTGCTCGCGCTTGCCGTCGTGCTCATCGCTCCGCGTGGGACGGTCGTGCTCGGCATCGACGAGGAGACCGCCGCGGTCGGGCGCGACGGCAGCTGGCACGTCCGCGGGCCGGGCCGGGTGACCGTCTGGCGCGGTCGCGACCGGACGCGACACCGCCCGGGCGACTCCTTCCGGCTGGACGACGGCGCATCCGGGGACGGGGCCGAACCGGCGATCGACGTCGACGCTCGCTGACGGCACTGGAGCCGGCCCGGTCATCGGCAGTGCGATCGTGTCGCGCGCTGTCGCCCTTGCTGCCCGGGGCGGCGACCTCCCCCGCACGGTCCTCCGTCGCGCGGGTCGAACGAGACGCGCCGACGGACGCCGGTCGCGCACGAGTGGGCCGGTGGGGGGGTCAGCCAGTGCGGGGTCGGCCGACGCGAGGGTCAGCCGGAGCGAGCGTCAGCCGGCGCGGGTATCGGCCGGCGCGAGGGTCAGCCGGCCTTGACCGCCCGGAAGCAGTCGGAGCAGTAGACCGGCTTGTCGAGGCGCGGCCGGAACGGCACCTGGGCGTTGTTGCCGCAGCGCGAGCAGGTGACCGCGAAGTACTCGCGATCCACCGGGTCACCGCCACGCTCGTAGCCCCGGGGCCCGCCGATGCTGCGCACGTCGGAGCCATCGCCGCGGGCCTGGCGCCGGCTGGCACGGCAGCTCGGGCAGCGCTTCGGGTCCGAGGTGAAGCTCTTCTCGGCGTAGTACTCCTGGTCGGCGGCCGTGTGCGTGAACGCCATGCCGCAGTCGACACAGGTGAGGGTTCGATCGGTGTACGTCAAGGGTGCTGCTCCTCCAGGTCCGTGCGCTCGCCGCCGGCGTCGTTCCGGAGGTCTGCCGATGCCTCGGACCGGCGGAGAAGGCGAGGGAAGCCTGGTGCCGCGCGACCCGGGTGACGTGCTGCAGGACCCCTCGGGGCGCGCACCGGTTGCGTTGCCAGCAGGATAGCACCGGACCCCATGGGAGGGCTCCCGGAGGCCTCCCGGAGGCCTCGCGGCCGTCCCGGCGCCAGACGCGCGCCGCGGCCCCCCCGATTTGTCACAATGGCCGGGATGCTGCGCCTGCTCCACACGGCCGACGTCCACCTCGGGGCCCGCCACGCCGACCTCGGCGAGCAGGCAGCTGTCCAGCGCGAGCGCCAGTTTGCCGCTTTCCGGGCGACGGTCGACCTGGCTCTCGCCGAGAAGGTCGACCTCGTGCTCGTGGCCGGCGACCTCTTCGACTCGAACACCCAGCCGCGACGGTCGGTGGAGCGCGTCGCAGCCGAGCTCGCGCGCCTGGCCGAAGCATCGATTCGAACGGTCGTCATCCCCGGCACCCACGACGTCTACGACGGGGCGTCCATCTACCGCGCCTACGACCTCGCCGCGCTGGCGGGCCTGCCCGCCGACTCCGACCGCGTCGTGGTCCTGACGCCCGACCGACCCGACGTCGTGCTAGGCCCGCTGGACCTGGTCGTCCACGGCCAGGTCTTCGCGACGAAGCGCGCCCCGCGCAGCCCGCTCGCCGGCTTCGACGCCTCGGCCGACGACCGGGCCACGTGGCACGTCGGGATGATCCACGGGTCGCTCCACATCCCGGAGCGGACCGAGCACGACGAGGTCGTCTTCACGACCGAGGAGATAGCGGGGTCACACCTCGACTACCTGGCGCTGGGCCACTGGCACTCCACGCAACGCGGACGGGCCGGCGCCACGCTGTGGGCCTACTGCGGCTCCCCCGAGCCCGTCGCCGTCGACCAGGATCGCGCCGGGAACGTCCTTCTCGTGACGCTCGAGGAGCGCGGGGCGGGGCGCCACGTGACGGTGGAGGAGCGTCGCGTCGGGCGCACGCGATTCGAGCGGCAAGAGGTCGACGCGGCCGCCGTCGGCAGTCAGCCGGCGCTGGTCGAGCGCATCCTTGCCCTGGCCGATCCCGACCTCGTGCTCGACGTCCGGATCATCGGCCTCCGTCCCGACGACCTCGACCTCGAGACGGACGAGATCGAGCGCCAGGTCGCCGGCCACTTCTTCCGGGTCCGCGTGCGCGACCTGTCGACGGCCGCGCTGCCCGACGGGCCGATGCCGCCCCCCGACACCATTGCCGGGGCCCTGGTCCGGGACCTGGAGGCCGCGACCGCGGAGGCAGAGGCGGCGGGTCGCGAGGATGCGGCGCGGGAGGCGCGCGAAGCTCTGCACCTGGCGCGCCTCCTGCTCGACGGCCGCGAGGTGACCCTGTGAGGATCACGCGCCTGCGGCTGCGCGACCTGAAGGTCCACCGTGAGCTCGACCTGGAGCTGGCTCCCGGGCTCACGGTCGTGCGGGGCCCCAACGAGGCCGGCAAGACCACGCTCCAGCGGGCCCTGGAGATCGCGCTGTTCCGCAAGGTCACGGCGACCGGCAACGAGATCGAGGGGCTTCGCAGCTGGGCAACCGCCGACGACGGCCGGCCGTGGATCGCCATGGACTTCATCCAGGAGGACCCGGAGGGGACCCGTGCCGGGAGCCTGGAGAAGGACTTCCGCGGCGCGAAGGGAACCGTGAAGCTGGTCCTGGACGGCGAGATCATCACCGACCCGGCCCGGGCGGACGAGATCCTCGCCGACCTCACCGGGATCCCCAGCGAGAAGTTCTTCCGCTCGACAGCGTCGGTGCGTCATCACGAGGTGTTCGACCTCGCCCGCGACGAGGGCGCCCTGCGCGACCGGCTGCAGGCGTCCATCAGCGGCGCCGATCGCGGGACGAGCGTGGCCAAGCGCCGCCTGGAGCGGGCGCTGCGCGAGCTCCAGGCGCGGGGCGAGCGCAATCCGGGTCGCCTCCGGGTCGCCGAAGAGGCCGTCGCACAGTCCGAGGCGGTTCTGGCCCAGGGCGAAGGCCGGCTGGCCCAGCTGGAGCGGGACCGCGACGCCCTGGTCGGCGCCCGGCAACGCCGTGCCGGCTCCGAGCACGTGCTCGCCGAACGTCGATCGCTCCTCGAGAAGGCCCGCCAGGCCGAGCGGCTGACCCAGGAGCGAACGGTCGCCCAGGAGCGCTTCGAACGGTACCGCCAGGCCGTGGGGGTCGCGGCCCAGGTCGCAGAGCTCGACCGGACGCACCCCTCCACCAACCCGCTGCCCGTCCTGCGCCAGCTCGTCGAGCGGACGCGCGCGCTCGATCGCGAGATCGGCGAGCTGCGCGCCCAGCTGGGGGAGGGGCCTTCGGTCGTCGATTACGACGTGGTCATCCCGGAGCCCCGTTACCGGCCCTACGCGTGGCTGGCTGTCCTCCTGGCGGTCGGCGCCGTGATCGCGGTCGCGGTGGGCGTCTTCGCGGGGCTGGTGGCCGCGGTCGCCGGCGGCATCGTCGCGGCCGTCGTCGCCGTCGCCCTGGCGGCCTATGCGCGGGCACGCCGGGCAGCGGCCTCCGACGTCCGACTCCAGAAGCAGATGCGCGAGGACGAGATCGCCCGGCGCCTCCGCGGCCGGAGCCAGCTGCAGGACGACCTCCGCCGCCGGGAGGCGGACCTCGCCGCCCAGCTCGCGTCGATCCAGGCGGACGACCCCGCCGCGGCCGAGGACCTCCTCGCCCGCGAGGACGCCCATGTGCAGGCGATCGAGCGCGCCCGGGCCCAGCTCGACGGGCTGGTCGGCAAGGAGCCGGTCCAGGGGTTGCCGGCGCAACGCGACACGGCCGCCCTCGCGATCGAGCAGAAGACAGCCGCTCTCGAGGAGCTCGGCCCGATCGCCAAGGAGCCGCGCGCCCGCGAGCGCCTGGAGGTCGAGGTCCGCGACCAGGAGGCGGCGTTGGAGCGGGCTCGAGACGACGAGGCGACGTCCCGGGCCCGGGTGGAGCAGAACCCGGTGGACGCGGAGCAGGTCGCGGGCCAGGCCGAGCGACTCGCGTCGTGGAGGGAGCAGCTCGCCGGGCTGCAGCGCCGCCAGCGGATCTACCAGGCGGCTCTCGACGCAATCCAGCGGGCCGAGACGGCCACCATGCGAACGGCGACGCGCTATCTCGAGCAGCGCATGCGCGGCGACCTCGCCCGGCTGACCGGGGGCCGCTATCGCCGGGTCGCCGTCGACGACGCCACGCTCGACATCTCGGTCTTCGCTCCGGAGCGCGGCGGCTGGGTCCGGCTCGACGACCTCTCGCAGGGCACGCTCGACCTGGGCTATCTCGCGGCGCGCCTCGGCCTCGTCCGGCTCGTCACCCAGGATCGGCGACCCCCGCTCCTGTTCGACGACCCGTTCGTCACCTTCGACGACGCACGCGCCGATCGCGCCGTGGCGATGCTGCGCGATCTCACGGCCGACTTCCAGGTCGTCTACCTGACGACGTCCGAGCGCTACGACCACGCCGCCGACCGGGTGGTCGTGCTGCCCGGCCCGACGGCGGCCGATGACACGCCCGACGTGGAGCCGGAGGCCGCGCCGGCGGCCGGCTGACGCCGGCGCCCACCCGCATCCGTGCCGAGCGATCTCCTCGCGGCCGTCGCCGGGCTGCTCGCCGCCACCTCGTGGGGCGCCGGCGACTTCGGGGGAGGGCTCGCGGCGAAGCGCCTGCCGGTCTTCCTGGCCCTGCTTGGCGCGCAGGTCGTCGGACTCATGGGCGCGCTCCTCGCGGCGGGCCTGCTCGGCGAGCGGTCGCCGGCGCCCGTGGACGCGGCCTGGGCAGCCGTGGCCGCCGTCTTCGGGTCGCTGGGCCTCGCCGGCCTGTACCGTGCTCTCGCGGACGGGCGCATGGGGATCGTCGCTCCGATCACGGGCGTCCTGACGGCCGCGATCCCGGTCGCCGTGGGGATCGCGACGGCCGGCCTGCCGGCCCCCGTGCGCCTTGCCGGGTTCGCGCTGGCGCTCGTCGCGATCCTGCTCGTCTCGCTGTCCGACGACGGCACGACGGGCCGGGACGGGATCCTGCTCGCGCTCGGAGCAGGCGTCGCATTCGGCCTCTACAGCACCTGCGTCGGCCAGGTCCAGGGCGGCGTCTTCGCGCCGCTCGCCGTCTCGCGAGCGGTGTCGTCCGGGCTGGTCCTCCTCGTCGTGCTTGCCTCCCGCATCCCGATCCGGGCGTCGTTCCGGGGCCGGCCGCGGCTGCTCGGCCTCGTGGCGCTCGTCGGCGTCCTGGACCTCATCGGCAACGCCGCGTTCCTGGCCGCGGCGCAGGCCGGTGGCCTGGCGCTCGCCGCGGTCCTGGGGTCCCTCTACCCGGTCTCGACCGTGGTCCTCGCGGCGGCAATCCTGCGGGAGCCGATCGGACGTACCCATGCTGCGGGGATCGCCCTCGCCGCGCTGGCCGCGGCCCTCATCGTCGGGGGCGGTTGAACTCGGGCCGGCGCCACGTCGACCCTCGGCGACGCGTCCGACGCTTCAGCGGTACCGTACGCCCCGACCAGCTTCGTGATGGAGGACCCAGGTGATCCAGGAGATCCCCGACGGCATCGTGATGGAGGACGTCTTCGTCATCGAGGCGACCTACGCTCACGACGCCGCCGCGACGCGCGCCCCGCATCGGCCGACCCACCTGGCACGAATCGCGGAGCTGCGCGGGGCAGGCATCGTCCTGGAGGCGGGAGGCTTCCTGGACATGTCGAGCGCACTCCTCCTCGTCCGGGCCGCCGATGCGGACGCCGCCCTGGCCCTCGCCGCCGAGGACGTCTACATGCGCGAAGGCGTCTGGGTCGAAGCCCGCGTGCGCCCGTTCGCCCGCGTCGCTCGACCCGACGAGGTCCCGGCCTGATGGCCCCGCGCCCGCGGCCTGCCGCCGGCGCCGGCCGGGCCCTCCCGCTCCCGCTCCTGCTCGTTGCCGTTGCCGTTGCCGTTGCCGTGGCGGTCGCGGGATGCGGCGCCACCTCCAGCGCCTCGCCGGGCGCAAGCGCGACGCCGGGCGCAAGCGCGACGCCGGCCACGCCGAGCGCCGCCCCTTCGGGCGCCGTGGGCTCGGGCGGGCCCGGCCCCGCTGTGACGTCCCTGCCGGCCGGGTCGTTCACCTTCGACCTCCCGACCGGCTGGCGCATCGTCCCGGTGGCCGGGAACCACGACGCGATCCTCGCGGCCATTCGCTCGAAGAACCCGAGCGTCGCCGACTCGCTCGAGGCGCGCCTGGCGAACCTCTCGAAGACCACGACCTACGTCGCCTTCGACGCCTCGCCCGCCACGCTGGCGAAGGGCGACCTCGTCACGCTCATCGTGACCGAGGTGACGCTGCCGCTCGACGTCAGCCTCCAGACCTTCGCCACCACGATCAAGGGCCAGGTCGAGCAGCTGGTGGAGACGAACGTCGAGCTCACCCCGATCCTGGTGACCGCCGGCCAGGCGTACTCGCTGGCGTACACCGCCCCGCTCACGCGCCCCGACGGGAAGCAAGCGGCGCTCGCGGTGACCCAGGTCTACTACGTGGTCCCCGGACGCGGCTACGTGATGACCTTCGCGGTGCCGCCGAACCGTGCCAACGACTACGCCCAGGTGATCGCCGACATCGCCACGTCCTTCACGATCCACACCTGAGCCCGCGTCCGGGCGTGCCCATCCGCCGGCGCCCTCCCCGCGAGTCGTCGACGGGCGGCGGCCTGGCCGCACCTCAGTCGAGGTCGAGGGAGAGGTAGTTGCCGGGATCACGGAAGCCCATCCCCTCGTAGAGCGGCCGGCCGGCATCCGACGTGCGCAGGTAGACGCGGCGCAGTCGCAGGCTTCGCGCGTCGGCCACGAGGGCGTCCATCACGGCCCGGCCGACACCGCCGCCGCGCCAGCGGGGCAACGTGTAGACGTTCACGATGAACCCCTCGCCGGATCGCCGCGAGCGCGGGTGGGGCGGCCGATCGACGGCCACGAGGCCCCCCATCGCCACGATCCGCCCGCCGTCCTCGGCGACCCAGACGCGGTACGTGTCGCCGTCGATGTGGGTCGCCAGGTAGTCCGCCACCTGCGAGCGGTGAGGTCCGACGCGGTCGGGCGGCAGGTCGCCGCCGAGCAGCTCGCGGTCGAAGGCGAGCCGCAGGTCCAGGATCACCGGGAGATCCGCCCGCGTGGCGCGCCGGACACCGTAACCGGGGCGCGTGCGCGGTGGTCGCGGGGTTTCGGGGTTCGGCCTGGTCACCCGTCGATCGTGCCACGCCCGGCCTGGGCTGTCGCGCCGGCCGGCGCCCAGGCCTGCCAGCCGACGCACGCGAACTCCTGTCGCGCCGCGCCCGCCCGTCCGGGCCACGCCGGCCCGGCCCTCCCCCGCGGCCGTCAGCGGCGCCGGTAGACTCGCTTCAGTGACCCCCGAGCCTTCGACTTCGATCGTCGCCGAGCGCGCCGTCGCGCCGTTGCCGAGCCACGGTCCCGCCCAGGGCTGGAGATCGCTCCTCCTCGTCTACGGGATCGTCTCCACGATCGAGGCGCTGGGCGTCGCCCAGGTCTTCGCATTCCTGCCGCTTCGCCTGGGAGAGGTCGGCCTGCCCGCCGCGCTGGTCCCGACCTTCACGGGGCTGTTCACCAGCCTCATCTTCGTCTTCGGCATCGTCCTGGTCCCGTTCTGGGGCGTCTGGGCAGACAAGTACAGCCGGCGCGCGGTCATCGTGCGAAGCGCCGTCGTCGAGGCCTTCGTCTTCGCGGGCGTCGCGCTTGCCCAGGAGCCGTGGCAGCTCGCGGCGAGCCTCCTCCTGGTCGGTCTCCAGCTCGGCAACACGGGGGTCATGCTGGCGGCCCTCCGTGACGTCACGCCGCGGCGTCGCGTCGGGACCGTCACGGCTCTCTTCGGCGCGACAGGGCCGCTCGGGTTCGCCATCGGACCGGTCCTCGGCGCGTTCATCGTGGACGGCCTCGGGCTCCCGCTCGTGGCCGTCTTCTGGCTCGGATGCGGCCTCTCGGTCGCCTCGGTGGTCCTGCTGCTCGTGGGGTCGCGGGAGGTCCGCCCGGCCGTCGTGCCCGAGGGGAGCGCCATCGCGCTGGCGCGGAGCGCGATTACCGGCGTCTTCGCCGACCCCACGGTGCGCCGCATCTTCGCGATCTTCGGCGTCTCGATCCTGGCGAACCAGATGAGCCGTCCGTACATCCCGCTCCTGGTGGAGGACGTCAACGGAGGGGCCGCGCACCTGGCATCGGCGATCGGCCTGGTCGCCGGGACGGCGGCCCTGTTCGGCGCCCTCCTCTCCCCCCTGGCGGGTCCGCTCGGGGACCGGGTGGGCTTTCGCCATGTCCTTGCCGCGTCGATGCTGGGCGCCGGGGTGACGCTGTTCCTGATGCCGCTGGCCCCCAGCGTCGCGGCGCTGGCCGGCATCGCGGTGGTCTACTCGGCGCTCCAGGCGTCCACCCAGGCGATGGTCTTCGGGCTCGTGGCCGTGGAGGTGGCGCCCGAGCGGCGGTCGGCAACCCTTAACCTGGTGCTCCTCCCGCTCTACCTGGCGGCGATCATCGGCCCGACGATCGGGGCCGTCGGCACCGGTGTCGGCGGGATCGCGGCACCCTTCATCGCCGCGGGCGTGGTCTTCCTGGTCGGAGGCGCCGCGGTCGTCGCGTCACTCCGACACGGGAGACGGGCCGGCCGCACGCCCTGACCGGCCGCATGCGCGCCGGGCGCTGCGGCGCGCCGGGCGAAGCGGCGCGCCGGGCGAAGCGGGCAACCCGGCGGGGCGGCAGCGGGGGCGACCGGCCGCGCCGCGCCGCAACGCGGCCGGCCCTCAGACGTCCCGACTCCACTGGGGCCACTCGACGGCCCGCTGGAACCCGTGGGTCTCGTACATGCGCACGGCGCGCTCGTTCGCGGCCGAGACGGCGAGCGCGATCTTCGGCACGCCGCGGTCCTGGAGGTGGTGCACGCTCCAGCGCAGGAGAGCCCGGCCCAGGCCGCGGCCCCGCCACCGCGGCAGGACCCCGATGAGCTTCACCTCGCCGTACGGCGGCTCGTCGTCCGCGTAGATTCGGGCCCGGCCGAAGGCGATCGGCCGGGCCGGCTCGTCGGCCGGCGCCACGAGGAGGATGTCGCCCGGGTCGAACTCCGGGGCGGCGTGGGCAGCCCGGATGACGGCCTCCGTCCACGACACGGGCGTGGGGTGATCGGCGAACGACGCGTTGAGAAGGTCGACGAACGCCGGGATCGCGTCGCGTCCCGGCTCCCACGTCCGGGTGACCACGTCGGCCGGGAAGTCGGGCGCCGGGCAGGGGGCACCGGCGGGGCGCTCCATCCAGTAGAGGCTGGCCCGCTGGGCGAAGCCGCGAGCTTCGGCAAAGCGGAGTCCGGGGGAGTCACCGGGCGGGACGTAGAGGAGCAGGCAGCCATACCCGAGCACGTCGCGGACGAACGGGAGGGACGCTTCCACGAGCGCCGTCCCGTGGCCGCGACGGCGCTGGCGAGCCTCGACATAGAGCTCGCCGAGGCGCGGCGCGACATAGCCGACGACGACGTCGTCGTCGAGCGCCACGAAGGCAGACTCCGGCTCGGCCGCGAGCGCCGCGACGTTTCGCTCGACGTCGCCGTGGGTCGCGTCCGGATAGTCGCGCAGGTCGACCGCGGCGTGGCCCAGCGTCGCGATCGCCGCCAGGTCGGCGCCCGTCGCCGGCCGCACCGCGAGCGCGGCACGCGGCCCGCCCGCGGTTGCCTCGCGGGTCATCGCGAACTACTTCGGAAGGTCGCGCTCCTCGACTCCGATGAAGCGTGCGTCGGGCCGGATGAGACGATTCGCCGAGGCCTGCTCGATGACGTGGGCGGTCCAGCCGGCATGCCGCGCCAGGGCGAACGTTGCCGGGAAGAGATCCGGCGTCAGGCCGACGCCCTGCAGCACGGCCGCGGCGTAGAACTCCACGTTCGTCTTGAGGGGCCGGTCGGGGTACTTCTCCTCGAGGACCTTGAGGGCGACGTCCTCGACCTTGATGGCGAGCTCCAGCCAGTCCGGCTTCGTGGGCATCGCCTCGACGACCTTGCGGAGGGCTGCGGCCCGCGGGTCGTAGGCGCGGTAGACGCGGTGCCCGAAGCCCATCAGGCGCTCCCCTCGGGCGAGGGCGTCGCGGACCCACTCCTCCGCCCGTTCGGGCGAGCCCACCTTGTGGATCTGCTCCACGACCTCGGACGGGGCGCCGCCATGCAGCGGCCCCTTCATGGCGCCGATGGCGCCGCAGACCGCCGAGGCCATGTCCGAGCGGGTCGACGTGATGACCCGGGCGGTGAACGTCGAAGCGTTGAGGCCGTGCTCGGCTCCCACGATGAAGTAGGCGTCCAGCGCGCGAGCGGTTGCCCTGTCTGGTCGCTCGCCGGTCATCTGGTACAGGAACCCCGAGACCAGGTCGAGCTTCGGGTCGGGATCGATCGGCTCGAGGTCCTCGCGCAGCCGGACGAAGGCGGCCAGCGCCGACGGCGAGAACGCGGTGAGGGCGCGGGCCTGGACGTCCGTCGGCGGCCAGTCCAGGACCTGCGTGGCGCCCCAGACGGAGACGGCGGTGCGCAGCGCGTCCATCGGCTTCGTGGTCCGAGGCAGGGCGCGCAGCGCCGACATCACGGCGGAGGGCACGCGGCCGGCCGCCAGGCGGGCCTTCGGGTCCCAGGCTCCGGTCCACAGCAGGTTGGCGACGGAGGCGAACGTGCCGTGCGCGACGAGGTCCCCGATGCGATAGCCGCGGTACATGAGGCGTCCGTTGACCCCGTCCACCAGCCCGAGCTCGGTCTCCGCGGCGAGGACGCCCTCGAGGCCGGGAGAGTAGGGCCGGCCATCGACGGTGTGGGCGGGCAGCGGGTGCGTCGCGTCGGCGATCGGGGCGGTCGGCTTGCTGGGCTTCTCGGTCATCGTGGCGTGTCCTCGAATGCGGCCCGAGGGCCTGGTGAGGGGGGCCGGAACGGAGCGGCCATCGTACTCCGCGCCCATGTCCCGTGGAGGGCCGCGCGAGCGTCCCTCGGATGACGGCGGGCACCCGACCGGCCTTTCCGCACGCTCCGCGCCGGACGTCTCCGCCCCACGGACCGGTGCTGAAAGCGGAGTCCGGGCGCGGGGTGGAACGACAGCCCAGGCCGGCGACGAGGTATGGCCCGACGTGCCGGCGACCCGCCGGCGGCGACGCGGCGGTGTCGGCTACCGGGCGCGGCGGGGATCAGCTTCGGGAAGCCCCGCGGCGGCGGCCTCGTCGAGCACCCATGTCGCACCGGCCCGCCGGGCCCGCAGCGCCGGCAGCCGGCGCTCGTCACGGTCCGGACCGCTGCCGCCCGGCCCCAGCAGCTCTGCCACGATGGCGGCCTTGCCCCTGCCAAAGGCGGCGACGACGAGCGCCGGGGTCGCGTCGAGCGCCGGCGGGGTGAGCGTGACCCGGTCGAGATGGGGCTCGATGTGCGTCGGTGCTGGTGCCCAGGTCGTCCAGCCGGGTGCGTCGAAGGCGGCGCTCCCCGGGAAGATCGAGAGCAGGTGCCCGTCCGAGCCCAGGCCGACCAGGACGGCGTCGAAGACCGGCCGCCCGGCGCCGTCGGCGGCCAGCTCCGCGCGGAGGGTGGCCTCGAAGCGGGTCGCACAGGCGGACGGGCCCTCGCCGGCTGCCAGCGACACGTCGGTGGGCCAGGGATGGACGTGGGAACGTTCGACGGGTGCAGGCGCCAGCCCGCGTCGCGCGTCTCCGGGCAGCAGGACGCGGTCGATCGCGCCCAGGTTGCAGTCGGGATCGCCGCGCGGGACGAACCGATCGTCGCCGAGCCAGAGGTGGAGGGCCTTCCACGGGATTCGCTCGCGGAGCGGTTCCGCGAGCATGGCGCGGTAGACGAAGGCGGGTGTCGAGCCGCCCGTCGATGCGAAGTCGGCCCGGCCGCGCCGCGCCGCCCCAGCCGCGAGAGCGCCGGTGAGCGTCTCCGCGACGGCCGCCGCCGCGGTCGCCGGATCCCGCCGGACGACGATGGCGGGCTCGCCCGGCGCCACGGTTACGAGCCCGCTCATGCGCCCACCGCCGACCCTGGCCCCGTCAGCGTGGCCGCCATCGCCAGCGTGCCCTCGGCGACGGGGTCGCGGCCCCCGGCCTCGATCGCCGCCGCCAGCAGGTCCGCGTCCGTCCGCCGGAGGGCGTAGTAGGACCGATCCAGTGCCTCGACGCCGTCCTGCCAGACCCGCACGTGCACCACCTCCGCCTCGGCCGTGACCTCGGCGCGAAGCTCCGAGCCGCGCCGCTCGGCCAGCAGCTCCACGCGCAGGGTCGTGCCGCCGGCCATCCCCGAGATGACCGGGCGGACCACCACCTCGACCTGTGCCCCGCGGTCCCACTCCAGGAGGGCCCGCAGGCCGCGTCCGGGGTCGGGCGGCGCGCCAGGTCCCGCCGGACGCGCACCTGGCCCCGCCGGACGCGCACCTGGCCCCGCCGGACGCGCACGCCCGCGACCGCCGGTTGCCCGCTCGGCACGCCCCAGCGGTCGCACCACCCGGAGCCCCAGGCGTGACGCAAGCCAGGCGACGTGGTAGATCGGCTTCACGAGGTTGGTGACGTCCTCGGCGCCGGGTCCGCCGTGCGTCGCGTAGGTCACCGCGATCCGGCGGATGGAACGGAGGTAGGGCTGGAACTCGCCGTGATCGAAGACGGAGGCGACCGCCTCGCGCCAGCGCGCCTGGCGCATCAGCGCGAAGTCCGAGATCGGCAGCGTGGCGCGGGCGAGGTCTGCGAGCGCCCGGAGCCGCTCCAGCCCGTCGCCGCTCCAGCGCGACCCGTCGACGACGAGACGGTCGGCCGTGCCGACGAGCGCCTCGGCAAGGGCCGTTCCGAACGGCGGGTCACCCGGCCACCAGACGGTCACGGGCAGGTCATGGACCAGGAGCGGCGCCACGATCGCAAGGAGGTGCCGGCCCGTGTCGCCGCCGGCGGTCACGTACACCTGCTCGGCGCAGGTCTCCGGCGCGTCCGGCCTCGGCACCATGCAGTACGCCTTGACGTCGGCGCGGAGCCATGCCGGCCCGTCGGGATCGGTCGGCACGAGGATCAGGGTCCGCGACGGGTGGCGGCCCGTCCCCATGGTCAGCGTCGCGGCCGCCTGCTCGCCCAGCTCCGGGTTGCGGGCCACAACGACCAGGTTGAGCACGCTCGTCCGTGCGGCGACGATTTGCTCGCTCGACCCCGCGCGTGCCGCGATCGCCTGGGGGAGGCTCCAGATCCGCCCCAGCTCGCGCTCGATGCCTGCCACGGACGTGGCGTGCCCCGCCCAGCGGAGCGTCGGCTCACCGGGGGTGGCCGCCGTCCCGAACGGCACGACGCGCCCCATGCCTTCGGCCCCGACCAGGGGGCTCGCGCCGCTCAGATCCGGCGCCACCGGCGTCCGTCCCGCGCGAGCAGCTCGTCCGCGGCGTCGGGGCCCCAGCTCCCGGCGACGTAGTTCGGGAACGCCGGCTGCGCGTCGTCGGCCCATGCCTCGATGACCGGGGTCACGATCCCCCAGGCCTTCTCCACTTCGTCGGAGCGGGTGAAGAGCGAGGCATCGCCCAGGAGCGCGTCGAGGATCAGCGTCTCGTAGGCGTCGGGGCTGTCGACGCTGAAGGCCGAGCCGTAGGTGAAGTCCATGTTCACGCTGCGGACGTCGACGCCGAGCCCCGGGACCTTGGCGGCGAAGCGGAGGAGGATGCCCTCGTCGGGCTGGATCCGGAGCGCCAGCAGGTTCGCCTCGGGGGTCGCGTTCGAATCCTTGAACAGGGCGTGGGGGACCTGCTTGAACTGGATCGCGATCTCCGTGGCGCGCTTCGGCAGCCGCTTTCCGGCGCGCAGGTAGAAGGGCACGCCGGCCCAGCGCCAGTCGTCGACGAAGAGACGGGCGGCAACGTACGTCTCCGTCTCCGAGTCGGGATCGACGGCGGCCTCCGCGCGGTAGCCGACCACGGGTTCGCCCGCGACCCAGCCGGGCCCGTACTGGCCGCGCACCACGTTCGTGGCCACGTCGGCAGGCGTCATGGGCTCGATCGCCCGCAGAACCTTGACCTTCTCGTCGCGGAGGGCGTCGGCGTCGAACGTCGCCGGCGGTTCCATGGCCACGAGCGCCAGGAGCTGCATCAGGTGGTTCTGGAGGAAGTCGCGCGAGGTGCCGGATTCCTCATAGAACGCGCCGCGCTTCTCCACGCCGATCGACTCGGC
Organism: uncultured Chloroflexia bacterium; assembly: GCA_963776285.1. GTDB lineage: Bacteria > Chloroflexota > Limnocylindria > Limnocylindrales > CSP1-4 > CTSoil-043. The sequence goes on along the minus strand of CAVZLW010000006.1, from coordinate 205,616 downwards.
GACCGTGATCTGGACGTGGTCGACGTAGCGCCGGTGCCAGATCGGCTCGAAGATGCCGTTCCCGAACCGGAACACCAGGATGTTGCGCACGGTCTCCTTGCCCAGGTAGTGGTCGATGCGGTAGACCTGCGACTCCCGGAAGACCTTGCCGATCTCGCGGTTCAGGCGGATGGCGCTGGTGAGATCGCGCCCGAACGGCTTCTCGACCACGATCCGGCGCCAGCCCGCGCCGTGCTGCTCGTGGTCGAGCCCGGCCCGCCCCAGGCCGCCGATGATCTCGGCGAAGGCCGACGGCTGCGTCGCCAGGTAGTAGCAGCGGTTGCCGCGCGTGCCGCGGTCCACGTCGAGCCCGTCGAGATTCGTCACGAGCCGCTCGTACAGCGCCTGGTCGGCGAAGTCGCCACGCTGGTACGTGATCCGTTCGGCGAACGACTCCCAGATCTCGGTCTCGATCGGCAGCACGCGACTGAACTGCTCGAGCGAGGCGCGCAGCTCGGCGCGGAAGGCGTCGTCGGCGTAGGGCCGCCGCCCGACGGCCACGATGGCGAACTCGTGGGGCAGCAGGTTGGTGCGCCAGAGCTGGAAGAGCGCCGGGACGACCTTGCGGTGGGCAAGGTCGCCGGTGGCCCCGAAGAGGACGAGGACAGCCGGGTCCGGCATCCGCTCCAGGCGCAGGCCCTCGCGCAGCGGGTTGCCGACCGCCCGTGATGCCGGGCGCCGCTTGCCGGCCCGGGCGAGCCGCAGCTCTCGCGCCGTCATCGGAGGATCGTCGGCGGGACGGGCCGCACCAGCCGCATGCGCCGGCGCGGCCGGACCAGGCGGCGCGGCCGGCTGGTCCGGCACCCGAGGCTTCGCGGGGCGGGCCACGTCGATCGCTACTCCGTCTTCACTGCGTGACCGCCGAACTCGTTGCGGAGCGCGGCGAGGACCTTGCCACCGTAGCTCTCGTCCTGGCGCGACCGGAAGCGCGCCTGCAGCGAGAGCGTGATGATCGGCGCCGGGACGTCGCGGTCGATCGCCTCCTGGACGGTCCACCGACCCTCCCCCAAATCGGCCACCCAATCCTTGATGCCATCGAACTCCGGGTTCCTGGAGACGGCGTCGTGGAGGAGCTCCAGGAGCCAGCTCCGGACCACCGAGCCGTAGCGCCAGATGCCCGAGATCTGCGCGAGGTCGAGGTCGTAGTCGCTCGCGTGCATGATCTCGAAGCCCTCGGCATACGCCTGCATGAGGCCGTACTCGATGCCGTTGTGGATCATCTTCACGTAGTGCCCGGCGCCCGGACCGCCGACGTGCGCGTAGCCGTCGACCGGGGCCAGGCTGCGGAAGATCGGCTCGAGCGGCTCGACCGCGTCGCGGTCGCCGCCGACCATCAGGGAGTAGCCCTCCGTCAGGCCCCAGACGCCGCCGGACGTGCCCGCGTCCACGTACCTGAGGCCGTTCCCGGCGACCTTGGCGTGCCGTCGCACGTCGTCGCGGAAGTTGGTGTTGCCGCCGTCGACGATCGTGTCGCCGGGCGCGAGGATGCCCAGCAGCTCGTCGACCATCGCCTCGGTCGCGTCCCCGGCCGGCACCATGACCCAGACCGCACGTGGGGCGGGCAGCTTCGCCACGAGCTCGCCGAGGGAGAACGCGCCATCGGCCCCCTCGGTCATGATCTCGCGCGTCTTCTGCGGCGTCCGGTTGAACGCCACGACCTCGTGCCCGTCGCGGACCAGGCGGCGGACCATGTTGGCGCCCATCCGGCCGAGGCCGACGAAGCCGATGCGCATCGGAGTTCTCCCTGTGGTGCCTGCCCGAATGGTCGGCGCGAACGAACGGTGCGTCGCTACGAACGGAGAGCGGATGCCACGGCGGCGTCGAGGGCGGCAAGCCCGGCCTCCACGTCCGCGCCGAGGTGGACGCGGAGGACGGGGAGCTCGTGTGCCTCGAGCGCCTCCATGTCGCCGCGCGCCTGCGCGTCGATCAGCTGGCCGAACGAGTACGGCTTGCCGGGCACCGGGAGATCCGCCGCGTGGTCGGAGGTCAGCTGGAGGAACCAGCCGATCGGGGCGCCGCCCTTGTGGAGCTGGCCGGTGGAGTGGAGATAGCGGGGCCCGAACCCGCCGGTCGTCGCGCGCCCGGTGGCGTCGCGCAGGCGGCCCCGGATCCGGTCGATGGCCTCGGCGCGACCCGCCGTCGGTGCCACGAAGGCGCCGATCGCCAGGTACCCGTTGACCTTGACCCGCTCGAGGTGCCGGCGCAGCTCCCCGACGAGCGTGCCGTCGCCGGCGGTCAGGCGCAGGGCGGCGTCGCCATGAAGCGCGAGGCCGTCGCCCGTCGCGAGCGGATCCTCGTGCGGGAAGCTCCCGTGGTGCTCGAGGGATTCCAGGACGCGCTTCGTGTTCTCCTTCGACTCGGTGACGTTCGGCTCGTCGAAGGGGTTCACGTCCAGGATGATCCCGGCGACCGCCGTGGCGACTTCCCAGCGCAGGAACTCGGCCGCGAGGTCGATCGGATCGGCGAGGGAGAAGCGCAGGACGGGGTGGCCCGCGGCCGCGAGGGCGTCGAGCAGGTCCGAGGCAGAGGTGCCGTCGGCGGCAACCGGAGGCTCCGCGCCGTCGAGGGCGATCCGGACGAAGACGCGGTCGGCCCCGTACGACGCGGAGCCTCCGAGCGGCTCGCGGTCGACCGGCACGATGCCGGTCCCGAGCTTGCCGGTGCTCTCCGCGACGAGCTGCTCGAGCCACGCGCCCAGCGGGCCGATCGCCGGGTCGACGACGAAGGTCAGCTTGTCGCGCCCGGCGGTTGCCAGGGCCCCGAGGGTCGCGCCGAGGGCGATGCCCGGGTTGGCGGCGACGTCGATCTCCATGCAGCGGGCGTGCATCCCGACCGCCGAGGCCATGAACGGGTCGAGGTCGACCCCGGCCAGCGAGGCCGGGACAAGCCCGACGTAGCTCAGGGCCGAGTAGCGGCCGCCCACCGATTCCGGGTTGAGGAAGACACCCCGCATCTCGTCCTGGTGGGGGATGGCGCCGAGGGACTTGCCGGGATCGGTGATGGCAGCCATGAAGTCGCCGGGTGACTCGCTGCGCACGCCGTGCGCCCGCAGGGCGTCATGGACCCGTTGCCGGGCGTCGGCGAGGAACGCCTGCGTCTCGGTCGTGGTGCCCGACTTCGAGGCCGCGATGAAGAGCGTCCCGAGGGGATCCAGGCCGTCCCAGGCCGCGCGCACGGCCTCGGGGTCGGTCGAGTCGAGCACCCTGATCTCGAGCCAGTCCTCGACGTCGCTGAAGGCGGTCGCGATCACCTCCGGCGCAAGGCTGCTGCCGCCCATCCCCGCCACGATCGCCGTCGTGAACCCGGCGTCGCGGATCGTGTCGCCGAATGCCTCGAGGGCCGGGATCATGTCGCTGAAGTCCGCCGGCAGGTTGAGCCAGCCCAGGCGGTTCCCGATCTTCTCCTGCACCGCCGGATCGCCGGACCAGAGGCTCGTGTCGCGCTCGAGGAGGCGCTCGCTCCAGCGCCCGGCAGCGGCACGGGCGAGGGCCGCGGCGATGGACGCGGCGAGGGTCGGGTCGTCGACCCGGGCGTCGAGCGTGCCCGGCGCGAACGATGGGATGGTGGTCTCGGCCATGGACGTCCTCCTGCGCGGTGGAGTCTACGCGTGGGGCGGCGGACCCGCGCGAGGCCCGCCGTCGAGGATGGGTCGCCGGCCGCGCGCCGCCGCGACGCCGATGGGTCCCGCGGCGCGCGCCGGCCGCGGCGCGGAACCGTGCAGGCCGGCCCGCCTCCGAGGAGGTCAGGAGCCCGCGGCCTCGATCGCGAGGATCTTGGCGACGCGGCGGGCGTGGCGCTCCTGGCCCGAGAAGGTCGCGCCCAGGAATGCGCGGGCGCATTCCAGTGCCGGCTCCGGGCCGATCACGCGCCCGCCGAGGCAGAGCACGTTCATGTCGTCGTGCTCCACGCCCTGGTGGGCCGAGTACGTGTCGTGCGCGATTGCCGCTCGCACGCCGCGGACCTTGTTGGCCGCGACGCACGCCCCGATCCCGGAGCCGCAGACGAGGATCCCGCGGTCGGCCTCGCCGTCGCGGATGGCGAACGCCAGGCGGCGGGCGAAGTCCGGATAGTCGTCGTTCGGGTCCGAGCCGTCGCCGCCGAGGTCGATCAGCTCGTGGCCGGTGTCGGCGAGCCGGGCGAGCAGCTCCGCCTTGAGCTCGGCGCCGCCGTGGTCGGCGGCGAAGGCGACGCGCATCAGTGGCCACCAGGGTGGGGCGAGGGGGGCGCCGCGACGCGGCCTCGGAAGCCCTCGCGGACGACCTTCCGCCCGACCTCGGCGACGGCGTCGCTCGTGAAGCCGAACGCCTTCAGGATCGTGCCGGCGGGAGCGGACGCGCCGAAGTGGTCCAGGGCGACGATCGCCCCCTCGTCGCCGGTCCAGCGCTCCCAGCCCAGCGAGACGCCGATCTCCACGGCGACGCGCCGGCGGACCGCCGCCGGGAGGACGGCCTCGCGGTACGCGGCCCCCTGGGCGTCGAACGCCTCCCAGCATGGGAGGCTGACGACGCGGGTCGCGACTCCCTCTGCCTCGAGTGCCTCGGCTGCGCCGACCGCGAGCTGGACCTCGGACCCGGTTGCGACATAGACCAGGTCCGGGACGCCGCCGCCGGCCTCGCTCGACGCCGGCCGGACGACGTATCCGCCTCGCCGAACGCCCTCGCGGGCGTTCTCGGCCGTGCCGGGCAGCACCGGGAGCTTCTGGCGGGTGAGCGCGAGGGCAGTGGGTCCGCTGGTGCGCTCCAGGGCGAGCGCCCAGGCGGCGGCCGTCTCGTTCGCGTCGGCCGGCCGGACGAACCACAGGTTGGGGATCGCCCGCAGCGCTGCGTAGTGCTCCACCGGCTGGTGGGTCGGGCCGTCCTCGCCGAGGCCGACCGAGTCGTGGGTCCAGGCGTAGACCACCGGCAGCCCGGAGAGGGCTGCGACCCGGACGCTGCCGCGCATGTAGTCGGAGAAGGTCAGGAAGGTCGCCACATAGGGCCGGAAGCCGCCGTGGCAGGCGATCCCGTTCGCGATGCCGCCCATCCCGTGCTCGCGCACCCCGAAGCGGAGGTTGCGGCCGGCGATCTCCGCCGAGAAGTCGCCTCCGCCCTTGACGTCGGTGAGGTTGCTCTCGGAGAGGTCCGCCGAGCCACCGAAGAGCTGCGGCACGCCGGCCGCCAGCGCGTTGATCGTGTCGGCGCTCGCGTTGCGCGTGGCCACCTCGGCGCCGGCCTCCCAGTGGGGGAGGGCTGCGTCCCAGCCGGCCGGAAGGTCGCCGTCGAGGCGCCGCTCCAACGCGTCGGCCTCCACCGGGAAGGCCGCCCGGTAGGCATCCATGGCCCTGTTCCAGCGGCCGACGAGCTCCTCGCCCCACGGGATCGCCCGCGAGAAGAGCGCCGCCGCTGCATCGGGGACGAGGAACGTGGCGTCCGGGTCCCAGCCGTACGCTTCCTTGGTCAGCCGGACCTCGTCGGGGCCGAGCGGGGCGCCGTGGGCCTTCTGGGTGCCGGCCTTGTTGGGCGAGCCGAACCCGATGACCGTGCGGACGGCAACGATGGACGGCCGATCGTCGGACCGCGCCAGGCGGATCGCCGCCTCGATCGCGCCGACGTCGGTGCCGTCCTTGACCCGCAGCGTCTGCCAGCCGTAGGCGCGGAAGCGCTCGAGCACGTCCTCGGAGAACGCCATCGCCGTCGGGCCGTCGAGCTGCACCTGGTTGTCGTCGTAGAGCATCACGAGCTTTCCGAGCCTCAGGTGCCCGGCCAGGCTGGCGGCCTCGGATGCGAGCCCCTCCTGGAGGTCGCCGTCGGAGCAGACGGCGTACGTCCAGTGGCTCACGATCTCGTGGCCGGGCCGGTTGAACTCGGCCGCGAGGCGGCGTTCGGCGATGGCCATGCCGACGGCGTTCGCGACGCCCTGGCCGAGAGGGCCTGTCGTGGCTTCCACGCCAGGCGTCATGCCGAGCTCGGGGTGGCCCGGCGTGCGCGAGCCCCACTGCCGGAAGCGCTTCAGGTCGTCCAGGGACAGGTCGTAGCCGGTCAGGTGGAGGAGCGAGTACAGGAGCATGGAGGCGTGCCCGGCGGAGAGGACGAAGCGGTCCCGGTTCGGCCAGTCGGGGTGAGTGGGGGCGTGGCGCAGGAAGCGGGTCCACAGGGTGTACGCCATCGGGGCCATTCCCATGGGCGCTCCGGGATGGCCGGAGTTGGCCTGCTGGACTCCGTCGATCGAGAGGGTCCGGATCGTGTCGATCGCGAGCCGGTCCAGCTCATCGTGGGAGAGGGTGGTCATCGCGCGCTGCTCCCGTGGTAGGGCGAGGAGGAGGTCGGCCCATTGTAGGCGGGGCCGGGCGTATCCTCGGCCGCATGCCACCGTCGGTCGCACCGCCGAGACGGCGTCCCCGCGGCGCCGTCGTTCTTGGCGACCTCGCGCTGGACGTCGTCCTGGCGCCGGGCCGGCCGCTGCGACACGGCACGGACGTGCCGGGCGCCGTCCGGCTCCACCAGGGCGGCTCGGCCGCCAGCACCGCGCGCTGGCTGGCACGGCTCGGGGTCCGCACCACGCTGATCTGCGCCGTCGGGCGCGATGGCGCGGGCCGGGCGCTCGTCGCCGCCCTCCACGGGGACCGCGTCACGGTCCGGGCGATTCGTCCGGCAGGGGCTCGCACCGCCCGCATCGGCATGCTCGTGGATGCTGCGGGGGAGCGGAGCTTCGTGGCCGACCGCGGTGCGGCGGACCTGCTGGCCCCCGGTGACCTTCGGGCGGCGTGGTTCCGGGGTGCCGGCGTCGTGCACCTCCCGGCGTACTCGCTCCTCGGATCCCCGCTCGGTGAGGCTGCGGCGCGCGCCCTGGCCCTTGCCCGCGAGGCCGGCGCCCGAGTGTCCCTGGACCTCGCTTCTGCCGCCCCGCTGCTGGCGGCCGGGCGGGCGGCCGCGCACCGGCTCATCGGCGAGGCCGCCCCCGACCTGCTGTTCGCCAACGCCGCCGAGGCAGCGGCATTCCTGGGCACGGCCGAGCCCGACGGGCTCCTGCGGTTTGCCCCGGTGGCGATCGTCAAGCGGGGTGCGGGCGGGGCGACCCTGCTGGCCGCCACGGCCGGCGCACCGACGCTCCGGCTCGAGGTTGCCACCAGCCCCATCGCGGCGCCCGACAGCACCGGCGCCGGCGATGCCTTCGACGCCGGGTTCCTCGCCGAATGGCTCGCCCGCGATCGAGCGTCGGCCCCGGCGGTGCTGCGTCGAGCCGTGGTTGCCGGCCATCGGGCTGCCGCGCGCCAGGTCGCGGCACCGCGTCCCGAGCTGACCCTGGGAGTAGGGGCGGGATGGATCAGGGCGTGCCGTCGATGGATCAGGGCGTGCCGTCGGACGCTCGGGGCGCGGGCTTCTCGCGCGAGGAGCTCGACGCCGCCGAGCCGGAGCGCCATCCGTCGCCGCGCAGACGCTGGCTCGTCGGGATGGGGATCGGCGTCGTCGGCGGGGCCTGGGCAGGACTGCTGACGGTGCTCAGCCCCGTCGTCCTGCTCTGCCTCCCGTTCGCGTTCACGGCCGCGGGTGCCGGGGCGCTGGTCGGCGCGGGTCTCGTCTGGACGATTCCGGCCCTCGTCTCATGGCGCGACATCACCGCGTCGGGCGACCCGCTCACCATCCTCGCCTGGGGTTCGGGCGTCGTCGTCCTGCTGGCCGGGCTGCTCGGGACGGCCGTCATCGTCCTGCGCGGGCGGGCGCGTCCGGGGTGACCAGGCGTGGACGGCGCGATGGGAGCCGCCCGGATCATCCCTTCAGGAAGCGGTCGAACCAGGCCAGCACCCGCTCGTTCCGGTCGATCCGCCGGTCGGGGCGCCCGGTGATCGCGTAGGTGTGCCAGCTGTCCGGGTAGAGGACGTACTCGACGATGCGGCCGAGATGGCGCAGCGCGACGAAGAGCTGCTCGTTGTCGGCGGCCGGGCAGCGCAGGTCCGACTCGGCCTGGAGCATCAGGAGCGGCGTCCTGATCCGGGCGACGTTGCGGAGCGGCGACTGGCGCCAGAGCCTCTCGATCCCGGCGTCGGTGAACGGGTCGCCGAGGAGCGCCATCCGGTCGTAGTCGGGGCCCGAATCGGAGTTCGCCCAGCCGCTGACCTGGTTCGTCACGCCGTTCTCCGAGACGGCCGCGGCGAACCGGTCGGGCGCGGCGCCGACGAGCCAGTTGACCATGAAGCCGCCGTACGAGAGCCCGAGGATCCCCAGCCGGGCCGGGTCGGCCAGGCCCAGGCCGACCACGTGGTCGACGGCCGCGAGGACGTCGGCGGCGTCGACGCCGCCCCAGTCGCCCAGCTGCGGCGTGATCCAGGCGCGCCCGTAGCCGGCCGAGCCGCGGACGTTGGGCAGGATCACCCGGTAGCCGCGGGCTGCCAGGAGGACGTTCTCGATGGAGGGGGCGGGGGACCACGCCCCGAGCGGGCCGCCGTGGACGTTGACGATGGCCGGCAGGGGTTCGTCGCCGGCGCCGGCCGGCGAGGCGACCCAGGTCTCGATCGGACCGCCCGGCCCCGGGGCCAGCTCGCACCGCATCTCCGGCCAGGGCACGCCGCGGCGCCAGGACCCCCCGAGGGTGGTGCGAGGCGTGACGCGTGACCGGGAGGGGGCGGCGTCATCGGCCCGGCTCCTGGGCCGGTCCACGCTGAGGAGCTCCATGGGACGTTCGTCGAGGGTCGCCACCACCGAGATCACCCCGCCCGCGACGCCCAGCGTCCAGGCCGCCATGTCGCCCTCGGCCAGGCGCTCCGGGGCGCCCGCCGGCCGTCCCGAGGACGGGTCGAAGCCGAAGCGCCACGGCTGGACACGGCCGGCGCCGCTGACGAGCGCAACCAGGGAGTCCGGCCCGTCCCAGAACGGCCCGGGCCGCGACGAGACCATCCAGCCGTTCAGGTCCGTGTCGTTCTGGGCGCCGATCGGCCGGTCGAGGTGCGGGGTCAGCGCGACGGCCGGGGAGGGCGCGGCGGCGCCCGGGTCGAACGGCGCGACGAAGAGACCCGGGATCTCGTCGTCGAGCGGCGCGGCGACGTCGACGCCCGCGCAGGCCAGCCATCGGCCGTCGGGCGAGAAGGACGGCGAGCCGGCATATCCGGCGAGACGGATGGCCTCGCGCGGGGTGCCGCCCGCCGCCCCGATGACCCAGATCGACGGGAGCGGCCGAAGGTCGGCATCGGGCCGCGGGTCGGCGGCGAACGCGATCGTCCGGCCGTCGGGCGCCCAGGCGATCTCCTTCGCGTCGGTCTCCTGGCGCGTCAGACGGCGCGGATGCGAGCCGTCCCGCACCGGCCCGACCCAGACCTGGTCCCAGCGATCGCGATGGCCGACCTCGTCCCAGCGCCAGTCGGTTCGGGTGATCCTGCGGGCCGTCACGCTGCGCCGCTTCGTCTCCTTCCCGACGACGAAGCGCGCCTCCGGCGCCGCGGCGGCGAACGCCATCCGCCGGCCGTCGGGCGACCAGGCCATGTCGCTGACGCCGTGCTCGGGCGCCCAGACGACCCATGGCTCCCCGCCGTCGAGCGCCTGGGCCATCACGGCTGTCGGTCGGTCGGGGTCGTCCGGGAACGAGCGGAGGAACGCGACGCGACGGCCGTCCGGCGCCACGCGCGGCCGGGTGTCGCGAACCGCTCCCGCGGTGAGCGGCCGCGTCGGGCCCGCAATGCCCCGCGGCTGCTCCACGGCGGAGCCGCGGGCGCGCCTCCCCGCAGCTGCCGCGACGCCGTGGTCGCTCGCCATGGCGACGTCCTTGCCCGCGGTGAACGCCACGAGGTGCAGGTGGGAGCGGTAGGTCTCCCCGTGGACAACCCGCCGCACGACGATCGCGCCGCTGCCGTCGGGCAGCGCGTCGTGCTCCTCGAGGACGACCTGGCGGCGGATCAGGTCGGCGGGAGCGATCGGTCGAGCCATGCGACCAGCGTAGCCCGCCGGGAACGCCGTCACCGCGCGGAACCCGCGGGACGCCGGCCTCCGCGCGCCGGAGTGGTGCGCGCGCTACCCTGCCCACGTGCCCGCCGATCAGCGCCTCGACACGCTCCGTGCCCGCCTCGACGTCGCCCCAGAGGTGGCGGCGGCGATCGCCGCGGGACTGCCCGTCGTGGCTCTCGAGTCGACGCTGATCAGCCACGGCCTGCCCTATCCACGGAACCTGGAGGTCGCCTCCGCGTCGGAAGCCGCCGTCCGCGAGAGCGGGGCCGTCCCGGCCACGGTCGCGATCCACGACGGGCGGATCCTCGTCGGGCTGGACGAGGTCGCGCTGCTCACCCTGGCGAGCGCGGACGGCGTTCGGAAGGTCGCTCGCCCGACCCTCGCCGGTGCGCTGGCCGCCGGCGGCTGGGGCGCGACCACCGTCTCGACGACGATGCTGGCCGCGCACGCGGCGGGCATCCTCGTCTTTGCCACGGGTGGGATCGGCGGGGTGCACGCGGGGGCGTTCGAGCCCTCGACGGGGCCAGACAACCAGGTCCGCCCGCCCAGCCTCGACGTCTCGGTCGACCTCGACGAGCTGGCCCGCACTCCGGTTGTCGTGGTGTGCGCGGGGCCCAAGGCGATCCTCGACGTTCTTGCCACCCTGGAGGTGCTCGAGAGCCGTGGCGTTCCCGTCGTGGCCATCGGCACGGACGAGCTGCCGGGCTTCTTCTCTCGACGTTCCGGGATCGCGGCGCCCCAGTCGGTCACCGACGAGGCGTCCGCGGCCGCTCTTGCGGCGACCCACCTGGCCCTCCTCGGCAGCGGCGTGCTCGTCTGCGTGCCGGTCCCGGAGGCGGACGAGCTGCCGCGCCCCGAGGCCCTGGTGGCGATCCGGCGGGCGAACGCCGAGGCGGAGGCTGCCGGCATCCATGGTCCCGCCCTGACGCCATGGGTCCTCCGGCGGGTCGCAGACCTGACGGACGGCAGGTCCGTCCGGGCCAACACTGCGCTCATCATCAACGACGCCCGGGTCGCCGGCCGGCTTGCCGCCGCCCTGGTGCGCGCCTGACCCGACCCGTCCACCCGCGTCGTGGCCGCAGCAGCCCAGTCCGCCGGAGGTCCACCCGTGCCAGCCCTTCGTCGCCTCGTCGTGGCCCTCGCGGCGCTCGCCCTGGCCGCAGCCGCGCTCGCCGCCTGCAGCGCGGACGGCCCGTTCCAGGCGAAAGCCAGCGGGCTCCAGTCGTTCGACGCAGCGGTCGCTGCCGTGGGACCGGACCTCAAGGTCCGCGTCGAGATGTTCAATGGCCCGATCGACGTTCGGGCCGGCAAGGCCGGCACGATCCATGCCGAGGTCAGGACAACCGGCGTGGGGTCCAGCCCGTCCGACGCAGAGGCCGACCGCCAGAAGATCCAGGTGACGCTCACCGTGAACCCGGACGGCACGGCGCTCCTGCGGGCCTCCTACCAGCCCGATCCGAATGCGCCGGGCAGCCGGTCGGCTGGTGCGGTCGTCGACGTCCCGCCCGGCGCCGCCCTGGACCTCCGCACCTCGAATGGCCATGTCAGCACCGGGGGCGTGTCGGGGCCGATCGACGCCCGCACGACGAACGGGCCGGTCACCCTGGCGGGCCTTGGATCGGGCGCGACGGTCCGCACCACCAACGGCGCCGTCGAGGTCGACGGGGCGGGCCTCCTGGACCTCGAGACGACGAACGGAGGCGTGACGATCCGGGGGACCGGGGCGACGGTCGACGTCCGGACCTCCAATGGCGACGTCTCCTTCGACGGGACGTTCTCCGACGGCTCGCAGCAGATCGCGACGACGAACGCCCCGATCACGCTTCGGCTCCCTGCCGGTGCCGGGTTCGCCCTCGACGCGAGCACCACGAACGCCAAGGTCACGCTCGACGGGTTCACCATCCGGACGACGGGCGCGACCAGCGGCAGCACCATGCAGGGCGTCGTGGGGACCGGTGGGCCGCGGGTCGTCCTGCGGTCGAGCAACGCCGCCATCGTCGTGAGCGCGCAGTAGCGGATCCTCAGACGCGGTCGGCGCCGGCCGCCGCGCCGCGCTGGACGGAGTACGCTCGACGCCTGCCCGTCCCGCCGCCCGGTCCGCGGCCCACCCCGGAGCACCATGTCCAGTTCCGCACCCGGCGTTGCCATCGAGACGCGCGCTCTCCGGCGGGTCTACAAGGCGAAGCCGAGCCCGGTCACCGCGCTCGACGGCGTCGACCTCGAGGTCGCGGCCGGGGAGCTCTTCGGGCTGCTCGGCCCGAACGGCGCGGGCAAGACGACGCTCATCAAGATCCTGACCACCCTCCTGCTGCCGACGTCCGGCATGGCGCGCGTGGCGGGCTTCGACGTCGTGGGCGAGACGATGCGGATCCGGCGGATCATGAACATGGTGTCCGGCGGCGAGCAATCCGGCTACGGGATCCTCACCGTCCGCGAGCAGCTCTGGATGTTCAGCCAGTTCTACGGCCTCGGGACCCGCGAGGGATGGCGCCGCACGGACGAGCTGATCGACCTGGTCGGCCTCCGGGAGCAGCGACTGCAGCGCGTCAGTGCGCTGTCCACCGGCCAGCGCCAGAAGCTGAACCTCGCCCGTGGCCTCGTCAACGACCCGTGGATCCTCTTCCTCGACGAGCCGACGCTGGGCCTCGACGTGGCCGCGGCGCGCGATGTCCGCGCCCACTTCCGCAACTGGCGGACCGCCCTGCCCGGGCGGACGGCCCTCCTGACGACCCACTACATGGCGGAGGCGGACGAGCTCTGCGACCGCGTGGCGATCGTCGACCGAGGCCGGATCCTGGCCCTCGGCACGCCGGCCGAGCTCAAGCGGCGGGTCCAGGAGGAGTCGCTCTTCCGGATCCAGGTCGACAGGCTTCCCGACGGGACTGCTTCGCTGGCCCGCCTGCCAGGCGTCCTCTCGGCTGCCCTGGGCACCGCGCCGGCCGGCGGTCCGTCGGCCGATGGCGTCACGGTCAGCCTGGCCCTGGCCGACGACGCTGCCCTGGCCGGGGTGGTCGCCGCGCTCGCCGCGGCCGGGGCCCGCCTGCACGGCCTCGCCAAGTCGGAGCCGACGCTGGAGGATGTCTTCGTGGAGCTCGTCGGGCGCGGCCTGGACGAGCCGGACGAGACCCCCGCGGTCGGGCAAGCCCCGGGAGCGCCGGGATGAGCGCCTCGCCGTACGCGCACGACCCGGCCGCGGGCCCCGCGGACGAGGCCTCGTGGAGCCGGGCTCGGGTCCTGGCCACCAACCTGCGGGCCGTGACGGGGCGGGCCTACCCGCGCGTCCGGGGGAGTCTCCGCGAGAGGTCGTGGGTCTTCTTCGAGATCGCCCTGCCGTTCCTGTCGACCTGCGCCTTCGTTCTCGTCTATCGCGCCCTCAAGGCGCCGGAGACGTACGTCGGGTTCGCCGTGCTCGGCGGCGCGATGATGGCCTTCTGGATCAACGTCCTGTGGGCGATGGGCGCCCAGCTCTACTGGGACCGTGGCGAGGGCAACCTCGAGATCTACTTCACGGCCCCGATCAGCCTGATGAGCATCCTGGTGGGGATGGCGATCGGCGGGCTCTACATGAGCGGCACGCGGGCGATCGTGATCATCGTCCTCGGGTCCGTGCTCTTCGGTGTGCAGTATGCCGTGGACCAGTGGCTGCTCCTCGGCCTGGTCTTCCTGCTCACGCTCGTCGCGCTGTACGGACTCGGGATGCTGATGGCCAGCCTCTTCCTCTTCTGGGGCCGCGAGGCGTGGCACCTTGCCAACCTGTTCCAGGAGCCGGTCTACTTCCTCGCCGGCATGTACGCGCCCGTGAAGGTGCTGGGGTGGCTCGCCACGCTGGCGATCGGCCTCCTGCCGCTGGCCGTCGGCCTCGACGCGATGCGTCAGCTCACCTTCACCCAGATCCCGGACATCGGGTTCCTGCCTCCCGCGACCGAGGCGGCGATCCTCGTCGTGATGTCGATCGTCTTCCTGCTGCTCGCCCGCATCGCCCTGGGGTACTTCGAGCGCAAGGCGCGAGCCGAGGGGCGCCTCATGGCGCGCTGGCAGTGACCGCGCACGTCGTGGACCGGCAGGGCCGCCATCCCGGGGCGATGGCGGGCGAGCCACCGGCCGGGCCCCGACGCGCCACAACGGCGTGGCGCTCGCTGGCCACCGGCGCCCGGCTCGGCTGGGCCGTCGAATCGAACTGGACCGATCCGTTCCTGTTCGCCGTGTACTCCGTCGCGCGGCCCGTCGGCGCGGCTTTGGTCCTCGTCGCCATCGTCTGGCTGGTGTCGGGTGCCAGCCGCCCGGACTACCTCGGCTACCTCGTCGTGGGGAGCGCCTGCTGGACCTTCGTGGGCGGCGGGATGTCCGGGTTCGTGTGGGCCGTGCTCGACGATCGCGAGCGCTATCGGATGCTGAAGTACGTCGTCGTGAGCGCGGTGAGGTTCCTGCCGTTCCTCGTCGGCAGGGCGTCTGCCCAGCTCGTGGCGGCCACCGCCGGGTTCCTGGTGACCCTGGTGGTCGGCGTCGTGTTCCTGGGCGTCCAGATCGACGTCGCGGCGATCGACTGGCGCCTCCTCGTCCCGGCGATGGCGGTCGGCCTGGCCTCGATCGTCGCGCTCGGGCTGGCCGTGGCAGGGCTCAGCCTGACCACGCGCCGGGAATCGTGGAGCTACCCCGAGGCGATCGCGGGAGGCCTGTACCTCCTGTCCGGCGTCATCTTCCCACCGGACGTCCTGCCGCCGGCGCTGCAGCCGGTGGCCCTCATCCTGCCGACCACGTGGTGGCTGGAGGGAGTCCGCCGGGCCCTCCTTGGCACCCCGACCCCGGGAATCCTTGCGAGCTTCTCCGATCCGATGGTCCTGCTCGCCTTGTGCGCGACCAGCGCCGTGCTTACACTCGGAAGCTGGGCGATCTTCCGCTCGTTTGAACGCCTGGCGCGCGAACGGGGGCTGATCGACCAGACCACCGGCAGCTGAGGCCGGGAGAGCCACCCGCGTCGGGCGGGCCCGGGGAGACGTGATGCGCATCTACGAGGGAAGCCCGCGCCAGGACTTCGAGGAGGTCCTGCGCTCCATCGGCGCGTTCCTCGACCAGCGGGGGATGAAGGACATCCTCCTCGTCGAGGCACCGGACGGGTTCATCGTCCAGGGCCTGGTCATCTCCGGTGGGGAGACGGGTACGTGGTCCGAGTCCATCGGGCACCAGGTCAAGGAGACCCTCACCTTCCTGGACGAGGACATCGCGCGCTTCATCGACGAATCCCTCGCCCGGCGCGGCGCCGGGACAGTCGAAGTCCCGGATTGGTCGAAGGCGGGCTACTATGAGAAGTCGTTCCGCGTCGTCGGGCGCTGGATCGACGGGCAGCGTCCGCATGACATCTTCTTCTTCGAGCAGGACGGCGCATTCGTGGTGCGCCTCCACATGGTCACCACGGCCGGCGCGCACCATTCCCTCGCGGAGTTCACGAAGGACGACATCGAGACGATGGTCGCGGAGGCGCCGCAGCTTCGACAATAGGCGCACCACAGAAGGAGGCAGGCCGATGAAGGCCATCAAGACCCTGGCGACCCTGGTGGGGATCCTCCTGGCGGCCGTCGTCGTCATCCCGCTCGTGGTGCTTGCGGGCCTGTTCGTCTGGCTCAAGCTCACCGAGGAGAGCGACGAAGAAGCTCTCGAGCTGGAGCAGGAAGGCGTCTGACCCATCGGCGAGATGACGGCCCCGGCGCCGGCGACGGCGGCCGGGGCCGTTCCCGTTCCCGGGCTGGGGTCGGGCGGCCCCGCATCCGACACCCGGCCGTGACCGACACCCCGAGAGCCATAGGCGCGCCCGCGCCGGTCGCGCCCGCGCCGGTCGCGCCAGCGGACGCCGAGGCCCGGCGCCTCGCCGAGGCCGGCGCGCTCCTGGTGATGGTGGTCTGGGCGGCCAACTTCGTGATCGTCAAGAGCGCCATCGCGACTGTCGCCGCCGATCGGCTTCGCCTTCGTCCGATTCCTGCTGGCGGGGCTCGTGCTCCTCGTGATCCTGCGCTGGCGCGAGGGGTCCGTGGGACTCCCGAGAGAGATCGTTCTGCCGCTGGCCCTGCTCGGCGGGCTCGGCTTCGGGGTCTACCAGGTCCTGTGGGCGACCGGCCTCACGGTGACGCCGGCGGGGACCTCCGCGCTGATCATCGCCACCACCCCCATCTGGACGGCCCTGGTGGCGGTCGCGATCCGGACGGAGAAGCCTCACCGGGCGCGCCTCGTCGGCGCCGGGGTCGGGTTCGCAGGTGTCGCCCTGGTGGTCGCAGCCCGCGGCCTCGACCTCGCAGGGACTGGCCCTGGAGCCCTCATGACGCTGGGGGCCGCGATCTGCTGGGGCTCGTACCTGGCGCTCTCGGCGCCGCTCCTCGCCACGCTGTCGCCCCTGCGGCTCACGGCATGGGCGATCATCTTCGGGACGGCGGTGCTGGCGATCCCCGGGTTCGTCCAGCTGTCAGGCGTCGGCGGGGCCTGGGTGACTCCGGACACCCTCGCCGCGATCGCCTACTCGGGGATCGTCGCCGGGGGCCTGGCGAGTGTCCTGATCTTCCGCGCGATCGCCCTCGTGGGCCCCAGCCGTGTCGCGAACATGCAGCTCCTCGTGCCGGCGCTGGCCGTGCTGTTCGCGGCCGCCGTCCTCGGTGAGCCGATTCTTGCCGGGCAGGTGCTGGGCGGCGCGGTGATCGTGGCGGGGATCGTGATCTCCCGGCGCGCTCCCGTCGGCCCGCCGCCGGGCGGACGCCGGGCCCCGGGGCCCACGCCCCTGCTGGAGGCCTGACCGGCCCATGTCCCGCGCGGCGCTGGTCCCCATCTTCCCGCCTGGAAGCCCCGTCAGCGTGCTCGTCGACTACGACGGGACCGTCTCGCGGAGCGACATCGGCACGGTCCTCCTGGCGGAGCACGCCCTCGTCGAGCCTGCCGTCGTGGCAGGCAAGGAAGCCGACTACGACGCCGGCCGGGCCGGTTCGCGCGAGCTGATGCAATGGGACATGGAGGTGCTGCCGCGGGACGGCGAGCTGCTGCGATCAGCCGCCGCGGCGGTGCCCCAGGACGGGACGTTCCCCTCGTTCGTGTCTGCCGTTCGCGCGGCGGGCGCGGCGATCGAGATCGTCAGCGACGGGCTCGGCTTCTACGTGGCGTCGAACCTCGCCCGGCTGGATCAGATGCTGGCCGACGTCCCCGTCGCCACGAACGAGAACGACGTCGACGGGTCGGGCAGGCTGTCATTCCCCTACGGCCATCCGGCCTGCTTCGTGTGCGGCACGTGCAAGCGCGAGCGCGTCCGGGCCCACGAGGTGGGCGGCCGCGTCGTGGTCTTCGTCGGCGACGGCCAGAGCGATCGCTACGCGGCCCACCACGCCGACATCGTGTGGGCCAAGGATGCCCTCCTCGAGTGGGGCCGGGCCACCGGCCGTGACTTCCTGGCGTGGGACCGTTTCGCCGAGATCGAGGTCTGGCTCACGGAGGCCCTGGCCGACGGGCGCCTGCCGGCGACGTCGGCCGATCTCCCTGCCTGGCGCGCGACGCACCGGCCGCTGCGCCCCGACTTCATCTGCGGGCCAGAGGCGTGGGAGTCCGGGCGCACGGTCCCCCGGCCGCTCGGCGGACTCTCCGAGAGCGCCACGCCACGCTCGCGCCGTCAAGGGAGGCGCTGATGCCCCGGCCTGCGGAGTGGTCGGTCGTCGAGGACTGCCACAACGCCCTCGGCGAAGGGCCGTCGTGGGACGCACGGACCGGGTCGCTGCTGTGGGTCGACATCGATGGCCGCCTCCTGCAGCGGCACGATCCGACCTCCGGTCGCACGATCACGACGAGCCTCGACGGGAAGGCCGGCGCCGTGGTCGCCCGGCGCGATGGCGGCCTGGCCCTGGCGATGGAGGATGGCGTCTGGGTCGCCGATGCGGACGCGAACCCCGCACGCCGGGTGGCGCCCATCGAGGCCGACGATGCGGGCACGCGGATGAACGATGCGAAGTGCGATCGGATGGGACGGCTCTGGGTCGGGTCGATGGCCCACGATTCCCGGCCGGGGGCGGGGGCCCTCTACCGGGTCGACCCGGACGGGTCGGTGGAGCAGATCCTGGTCGGCCTGACGATCTCGAACGGGATCGACTGGAGCCCCGACGACCGGCTCATGTACTTCATCGACTCCGCGACGCGACGGGTCGACGTCTTCGACTACGACCTGGCCACCGGCCGCCCGAGCGGCCGGCGGGCGCTCGTCCTTCTCCCGGAAGGCGCGAGCGTGCCGGACGGCATGACCGTCAATTCCGAGGGGCACCTGTGGGTCGCGATGTGGGACGGCTGGTCGGTGCGACGCTACAGCCCATCGGGCGAGCTGGAGCGGATCGTGCAGCTCCCGGTCGCCAGGGTCACCAGCTGTGCCTTCGGTGGACCCGACCTGGCGGACCTCTACGTCACCTCCGCGACGAGCGGCCTGTCCCGGTCCCAGGTGGAGGCCCAGCCGCTGGCCGGTGGCCTGTTCGTGGTGCGGCCCGGCGTTCGGGGCCGGGAGGCGACTCCCTTCGGCGGGTAGCCGTCCCGCCTGGCCCCGCCCGCGTCTGCGCCAGCCGGCCGGCGGACAGCGTCGCCCACCGCGCATCCCACGCGTTCACTCCCCGACGACCTGGACCCGGACCGTCCGCTCACGGGCGCGGACCTGGTCGAAATCCGCGAAGTAGATCCGCCCGAAGTCGCCGAGCAGCATCGCGCCGTCCACGACCGGCACCGTCTGCGAGCGGCCGAGCAGGACCGATCGGAGATGGGCGTCGGTGTTGAGGGACCACGACGGGAGCTCGTCGCGGCCCGCGGCGGCGACGATGTGCTTCGGGCCGGGATGGTGGTACTGGCCCTCCGTCCGGCACGTGGGCACGAGACCCTCGAGGACCGTCACCAGGTCCTGCATCAGCAGCTCCGTGCCCCAGTAGTCGGTGTCATCGGATGCCTCCTGGA
This sequence comes from uncultured Chloroflexia bacterium, assembly GCA_963776285.1. Lineage (GTDB taxonomy): Bacteria > Chloroflexota > Limnocylindria > Limnocylindrales > CSP1-4 > CTSoil-043. The sequence continues at coordinate 186,717 of CAVZLW010000006.1, read as the reverse complement.
TCAGGACGCTGCAGGTCGTGTGCTGCGAGTACACCAGCAGGATCCCGTTGGCGATGCCGGACGTCGCCAGCGCCTCCTCGACCTTGGGCGTCACGTCGTGGAACGTCGGGCGCCGGTCCGACTGCAGCGTGAACGAAGCGTGACGGACGGACATCGACCTCTCCTCAGTGCGTCCGATCCCATGCTTCCCGCACGGACCGGATCATGTCCTCGAGCATGGCCTGTGGATCGTCGGCGGCGAAGATCGCGCTGCTCGAGCCGGTTCCCTGGGCGCCGGCGGCGATGACCTCGTAGACGTCCCGGGCACCGCTGATGCCCGCCCCATGGAGCACGCGGATCGTGCGGTTGACGCGCCAGATCGACTCGTTTGCCTCGGCGATCGCCCGCCGGCCGGTGTCGTCGCGCCTGCCCCCGGCGATCAGGACGGGCTCCTCCACGATGATCGCGTTCGGCTCCAGCTCGGCGATCGACGCCGCGTCGTGGGCGTCGTCGGCGCAGACGAGGCTGGCCAGGCCGACCTCGTCGGCGCGACGGATCGTCCGGGCCAGCTCGTCCCGCGACAGGCGTCTCTCGACGTGGTTCAACAGGACGCCGGCCGCCCCGGCTGCCTTGACGGCCTCCGGGAGGACCGAGCCGACGCCCCTGCCGGGCCGCAGCGAGTCCATGTGCTGCGCGAACACCAGGACCGCCGTCACCTCGCGTGCCACGAGCGGGAGGTCGACGGCCTGCGGGGTCAGGATCACCTGGACGCCGTACGCTCGGCTGAGGTCGTCGGCGCGCCGGGCGAGGTCGATGACCTGCCTGCCGAACATGTACGCCTTCGGGCCGATCTCGAAGAACGGCGGCGTGATCTCGAGGCCCCGGTACGCCATCGATCCTCCTGCGGAGCTGCCTCCCTCGTCGCGCCCTGGTCGCTCAGCCGCGGTGCGTCGTGCGCCGGCCGCGGCCGGGCGGGTACCGGCCCGTCAGACGACGACGGCGTCGATGCCGAGCAGCCGTGCGAGCACCAGGAGCTGGCTCGTCCAGCTGCCCTTCGCCGCGGCCATGTGGTGCGGCGCCCCGGCCTGGCACCACGCGTCGCACCAGTCCGCGATCTCCAGCTCGTGGTGCCGGAAGAGTGTCTGGGGCGCCGAGATGGGCCGCGGCGGGAACGGCAGGAACTCGCCCTCGGAGATGACGAAGCGCCACAGGTTCTCGCCCATCGTGACGAGGGCCAGGTTGGTCACCGGGCCGGGCTCGTAGGCGAACTCGAAGCCGGCGCCGAAGCCGTGGACGCCCTGGTAGTAGATCGAATGCTTGACCTTCGTCGCCCCGGGCGTGCCCATGGCCGGGTTGCCGTGACCGTCGTGACTGAACATCACGGCGTTGTTGTCGAAGTCGATGACGTAGTTCTCGACGGTCGTGGCCTGGCCGGCCAGCTCCTGCAGGACGAGCTGGGCCACGGCGCAGTTGACGTCGCCCTCCGGCGAGGCCGGGATCCCGATCTCGCACAGGCGACCCGTCCCGAAGGACGGGATGATCCCCACGCGCGGGTCGCTGAGCCACACCTGGTCGAAGGCGGTGAAGGCGTCGAACCCGTGCTCCCGCACGATCGATTCGAGCGCCAGCGCCAGGCGCACGGAGCGCTCGAAGAGGGCCGGCTCCATCTCGACCGCGTGCTTCGACCGCTCGGCCGCGACCGCCGCGTCGACGCCGGCCTGGGCGATCTCACCGAAGCGGACCGCGACCTTCTCGGGTTCGAGCGGCCAGACCACCGGCCCGACGTCCTGGCGCAGGGAGAGCCCGTCGAACATCAGGTCGGTCATGCCCTCGAAGGGGTGCCCCACGAGGCCGATGCGCGCCGTCCGCAGCCGGCGCCGGACCGCGGCCGCCGTGATGATCTCCTGGACCCGACGCCGCCCGTCGGCATCCTCCCAGTGCGACGTGACCATCTCGAAGTCGCGGCCCGTGCGCAGGAGGACGGCCGTCAGCTCCGGCATGCCGGCCATCCCGGAGTTGAGCATGACGACGTCGAAGCCGTCGTCCTCGCCGAGACGGCGGATCTTCTGCGTGTTCCAGACCAGGACCGGCGCAGTCGTGTCGATGAAGCAGCGCGCGGGCACGATCCCCTTCGTGTAGGCGAGCTCGAAGGCGACGATGATGTCGACGTCCTCGGCATTGAAGAGGCGGGCCGCCGCCGCCGCCTGCTGCTCCTCCTCCACGAGGCCGGCGTGCACCACGTCGCCGTAGGCGGCGAGGCCGTCGGCGATCTCCTGGGCGGCGGCGGTCGCCGCCGGGCGCATGTGGGCCGTCTTGTTGTAGTCGTCCTCGAGCAGCGCCGTGACGAGGACGCCGATCTTCGCTCGAACCGCCACCGCTGTGTCCTCCCTGTAGACCGATCCTGCCGCCGTCTGCCTGTTCGCGATCACGCGGCGCCCGGCCGCGCGAAGAGGGGTCGAAGCGCCTCGAACAGCTCGATGTAGCGCTCATAGGCTTCGTCGTACGCCGCATGCGCCGCCGGGTCCGGGGCATAGCGTCGATTCGTCGAGACCATCACCCGCCCGGCCTCGTCCAGGTCGGTGAAGATGCCGGCCGCGACGCCGGCCAGCATGGCGTCTCCGCGGATTGCCGCGTCGTCGCCCTCCAGCGTCAGGACCGGGCGCCCGCACACGTCGGCCTTCACCTGGTTCCAGAGCGGGCTGCGGGCGCCGCCGCCGTGCGAGCGGATCTCGTCCGCCGTGGCGCCGGCACCGGCGAGGAGCTCGAGGTTGCGTCGCAGCATGAACGCGACGGCCTCCAGGACCGCCCGCACGAAGTGGCCCTTGCCGTGGCGAAGGGTGAACCCGTAGAAGGCTCCGCGCGCCTCCGGCTCGTATTCGGGGCTGAAGGCGCCCATGAGGTGCGGCAGCATGAGCAGCCCCTCGGATCCCGGGGGGACCTCCGCGGCCAGTGCCGTGAGGAGGTCGTAGGCGCTGACCCCGTCGCGGCCGGCCCGTGCCACCTCCTCCCCTCCGAACTGGTCGCGGAACCATGTGAGCGCCATGCCCCCGGTCGGGCAGACCGGGCAGTAGAGGTACATCCCGGGAGCCGAGTGGACGTAGACCGGGGTCTGGCGGCGGGGATCGCCGTCGTGGCGCGGGACCGACGCCTGCAGGGTGAGGGCGCCGCCCGTGCTCTCCGAGACCATCCCCGCCCGCACGTTGCCGACGCCGACGGCGCCCGCTCCCTGGTCCATGCCTCCCGCAACGACCTGGACTCGCTGGCTCAGGCCGAGGGCGTCCGCCGCTGCCGGGCTCAGGCCGCCCACCACGTCGCCGGGCCGGACCAGCTCGGGCAGTCGTGCGGCGTCGATGCCGACGACGTCGAGCATCTCGTCCCACCAGGCGTTGGCGCGGATGTCGAAGAGGAGCGACGTGCAGTGGACGCCGCCCTCGGTGACGAACCGGCCGGTCAGCCGATGGAGGAGGAGGTCCTCGACGAGGAGGAACCGGCGCGTGGCCGCGAAGAGATCCGGCTCGTGACGGCGCCACCACAGGATCTTGCAGGCAGACCAGGTCGGGACGACCGACGGGACGCCCGTCACGTCGTAGATCCGCGCCTCCCCGAGCGCGTCGGCGATGTCCTGCGACTCGGCGAGGGCCCGGTTGTCAAGCCACACCAGGGCCGGGCCCAGGGCCCGCCCGGCGGCGTCGACCGGGACGACCGTCTCCCCCTGGCTGGAGACGGCGAGCGCCGCGACGTCGTCCCGCCCGGCGCCGGCGGCCGCCATCGTCCGCCGGATGGCGACCCGCGCGGCGCGCCAGTAGGTCTCCGGGTCCAGCTCGGCCCGGTCCGGCCCGGGATGGTCCAGGCGGTACTCTTCCGCAGCTGCTGCCAGGCACGCGCCGGGTGCGTCGAACAGCCCCGCCTTGACCGAGGTGGTGCCGACGTCGAGGCCGAGGAGGAGATCCATCGGGCCCGGCAGGCCGTCAGTCGAGACCGTGCTTGGCGGCGGCGGCAGCCGGCTCGACCCCGAGCTTCACGACCTCCTGCAGCGCCTCGAGGAACCGCTCGGGGTTTCGTGCCCCGATCACGTTTCGTCCGAAGACGACCCCGCGGGCGCCGTCCCGGATCGCCGTCGCGGCGAGCTCGAGGGCGTCCACCTCGCGCGGGAGCTTCTGCGCGCCGAGGGCGAGGATCGGGACCGGCGTCGAGCGGACGATCTCGGAGAAGCGCGCACCCGTGTGGAAGGTCTTCACGAGATCTGCGCCCAGCTCGGCCGCGATCCGGCAGCCGATGGAGATCTGCTCGTGACGCTCCTCGGGCGCGATCTCCTCGTGGCCGGCGGGATAGACCTCGCCGACGATCGGGACCCCGACCTCGCGCTTCTCGGCCACGCAGCGGGCGACCTGGGCGACGTTCTCGGCATCGACCGCCTCCGAGCCGGTCTTGATCGACATGCCCACCAGCACGACGTCCGCCCCGAGGGCCACCGCCTGCGCCGCCGAGATCATGGGCACGCTCCGGCTCTCGCGGTAGGCCCACTGCGTGGCGTACTGGGTCCCCCAGTTGAGCCGGAGCATCATCGCCGGGGCGCCGCGGCGCTCGAAGACGGAGCTCACGTGGGCCACCATGCCCGGGCTCAGGAGGATGGCGTCCGCGCCGCGAAGGCGGTCCACGACCGGCGCCAGGTCCTCGAAGCCCGGCCGCGGCCCGTTGTAGAGGCCGTGGTCGATCGCCACGACGACGGCGTTCCTGCCCTCGTCGAAGAGCCGCTTCAACCGGATGTCCTCGCCGATCGTCACGTTCATCCTCCTCCGGGTGTGGCCACGGCGCGCCGGGCGGCGGTGCCGGACCGCGTCGGCCCGGGGGCACCCGCCGGGCGGGCTGTGCGCGAGCACGCGCGCCTCCTTCGGCTCTTGCGGGAGGCTACCACATGGCTGTTCGACGTCAAGCCGGAGAGGTTCTGGATGTGTCGAGTTTCATGATCGTTTGGTGTCGGGTTGTGCGCGTTCCACCACACCCGCCACCGGCCGCACCGGCCGCTCGGGCCGCACGGGCCGCACGTGCGGCGTGACGCAGTCGGGCCGCGCGCGGGGCCGCGCCGCGCTTCCCCGGTGAGTGGCGCGGGAGCGCTCGAGGCGATCGGGGCAACGCCCGGCACGGCTGATCCGCCCTTGCTTGCCGGTCTGCCTGTGCGTTCCGAACGGTTGACTGAACGATTCTGTTTGGATTGACGCGCCTCTGGTGGTCGCGATAGTGTGCGCACGGTCCGCGGCTCGCGCCGAGATCGTGCCTCCGCACGGGCGAGAACGCGCCGCGATCCCGAGTGCGGCGTCGGAGGCGCCGACACGCAGAGGAGTGGGAACCAGGAAAGGATGCCGAGATGCTCGCGCGGAAGGCCGGTCTCTGCCGCCCGCGGGGCTTGCCCGGACGCCTGCTGGAACGGCCGCAGGCTCGAAAGGAGTCACAGGTGCGTCATCGCAGACTAACCCTCCCCTTCACGGGGCTGCTGCTCGCGAGCCTGGCCCTGCAGGCGTGCAGCTCGTCGGCTTCGCCCACGCCCTCGATCGCGGCGCCGTCCGCGGCGCCGTCCGCGGCCGCGTCGGCGGGTGCCGGGGCGTCGCCGGCTCCATCCGCGAGCCAGATCGCCGGCGGTCAGCCCGTCAAGATCTCGCTCTGGCACAACTACGGCGTCGAGGCCAACACGACCGCCACCGAGAACCTCGTCAAGGCCTACGAGGCGCTGCACCCGAACGTCACGATCGACGTGGTGAGCCAGCCGGCGAACAACTACTTCGCCCTCCTGTCGGCCGCCGCGATCAGCAAGACCGGGCCGTGTCTGGCGACGATGTGGACCGGCCTGTTCATGCTCCAGAACAAGGCCTACCTGGAGAAGCTCAGCCCGACGTACATCCCCGAGGACACGCTCAAGCAGTACGCCGGGATCGAATGGGCGTCCGACAACTTCAACCCCGACCAGGGCGTCTACGTCGTCCCGCTCGAGATGCAGTTCTACAACGGGTTCTACAACAAGGACCTGTTCGCGAAGGCCGGCATCACAACCGTGCCGACGAACTGGGCCGAGTTCAACGACGCGGTCGCGAAGCTCAAGGCCGCCGGCATCCAGCCGATGGTGTACGGCGCAGGGGCTCAGGCGATCCTGCCGAGCTTCTACCCCTGGTACGACTTCAGCTACCTCATGATGATGGTGCCGGTCGCCGACTGGAAGAAGCTCTACACGGGCGAGCTCCCCTACACGGACCCGACGATCGTCGCGACCGTGCAGAAGTGGGTCGACCTCTACAAGAACCAGTACACCAACAAGGACGTTCTCTCCAACACGGACTCGTGGAAGCAGTTCCTGGCCGGTAAGGCGGCGATGACGCTCGAGGGAACCTGGGGCATCGCGGACGCCGAGAAGTCGCTCGGTGACAAGGTCGGCGTCTTCCTGCCGAGCTTCACGGACCAGACTCTCCAGGGCGTCGTCCAGTTCCCCGGCGACGGGTTCGCGATGACGAGCTACTGCCAGAACAAGGACGTCGCGGGCGACTTCCTGAAGTTCATGACCACCCCCGACGCCCAGAAGATCGTGGCTGACTCCGGCCTGATCCCTGGGCTCAAGGGCGCCACGACCAGCGATGCCCTGAGCCAGGACCTGCTGAGCTATGCGGCGACCAAGGGCTTCGCCGCCTACCCGATGGCCGACAACATCCTCCAGCCCGAGGTCGTCAACACGGGGAACAAGGTGCTTCCCGCGGCGTTCGCCGGGACGATGTCCGTGGCGGACGCCCTGAAGAGCATGCAGGACACGCTGATGGCGCTCCCGGCCGACCGCCGGTCGTCGTCCGGCTACAAGTAGGGACCGTTGGCCGGGCCGGGCGCGCTCGTCGCGCCCGGCCACGGTCGCGCCGGTCGCCTCCGACACCGTGAGTCGCGCACCCGCCGTGCCAGGGCCCGCAGGCGCGCTCCCGCTCGCCACCCGCCGGCGACGGAGCGGGCTTGCGAGCTCGCGCCGGCGCGCCGGCATCCTGTTCAGCCTGCCGGTGCTCGCCCTGACCGGTGCGCTGCTCTTCCTCCCGATCGTGCAGACGTTCTACTACAGCTTCACCCAGTGGGACGGGATGACGTCGACGCCCGTCGGCCTCGCCAACTACACGGCCCTCTTCAACGACCCGACCTTCTGGCGGGTCCTCCTGAACAACGTCTTCCTGCTGCTGTCGATCCCGGTCGCCATCCTCATCCCCCTCGTAGTTGCCTTCCTGTTGAACGAGCGCGTGTTCGGCTGGCGGTTCTTCCGCTCGGCCTACTTCCTCCCGACGGCCATCTCGTGGGTCGTCATCGGCATGGTGGCGGTCCGGTTCTTCGCGGCGAGCGGGATCCTCAACGGCGTCCTGACGACCGTGGGGCTCGGGGGCATCCAGAGCGACCTGCTCGCCGCCGAGTACACCGCCATGCTCGCCGTGATCATCACCTTCATCTGGTCCGTGTTCGGGACGAATACGATCATCTTCATCACCGGGATGGCCACGCTCGACCGCGAGGTCTACGAGGCGGCCAAGGTCGATGGAGCGGGACCCTGGGCGACGCTCTTCCAGGTGACCGTTCCGATGCTCCTCCGCTTCATCCAGTTCGCCTTCATCCTCACGCTCATCACGGCGTTCACCGCCCTCTTCAGCCTCATCTTCGTGATGACCGGAGGTGGGCCGGGGTTCGGGACGACGACCCTCGAGTTCTTCGTGTACGAAAACGCCTTCAACAACGGCGCATTCGGTCTGGCGGCCGCGATCGGGGTCGTCCTGTTCGCGATCGTGTTCGTGATCAGCATCGTCCAGCTGCGGCTCCTCCGGGGCCGGACGGACTGACGGTCATGCCCCGCCTGCGCCGACGCCTCAGCCGGACGGTGATCTTCACGATCCTGTGCTTCGTCGGCGTCGTCATGCTCTTCCCGTTCGTCTACATGACCCAGGTCTCGTTCCAGTCCTACGACCAGTACATCGGCGCAGGCGGCTTCTCCCTGGACAGCTGGAACCTCCTGTTCCAGTCGCTCCCGGTCGTCCAGCAGCTGGTGAACTCGACGCTCGTCACGATCGGCGCGATCCTCATCATCGTGGCCGTCAGCACCACCGGCGGGTTCGCCTTTGCGAAGCTCGGCTATCCTGCGTCGGCGGCGATCTTCCTGATCCTGATCTCCGGCATGATGATCCCGGTCCAGTCGATCATCATCCCGGAGTTCGTGAACATCAGTCAGCTGGGACTTATCAATCAGCTGCCGGGGGCGATCATCGTCTACGCCGCGATCGGCGCCCCGTTCGCCACCTTCCTGATGACGACCTACTACCGCGGCGTGCCGTCCGAGCTGATCGAGGCGTCGCTCATGGACGGCGCCTCCTACTGGCAGATCTTCCGCGGGGTGATGCTCCCGCTCGCGACGCCGGCCATCGTGACCGTCGTCGTCCTCCAGTTCATCCAGATCTGGGACGACCTCCTGATCGGCCTGCTGTTCCTCCAGACGCCCGACATCCGGACGATCACGGTCGGCCTCGCGACGCTGCAGAGCTCGCATATCGTGAACGTGCCGACGCTGATGGCCGGATCGATCGTCAGTGCCCTGCCGGCGATCATCGTGTACCTGATCTTCCAGCGCTACCTGATCCGCGGCCTCACGATGGGGATGGGCAAGTGAGCGTCGAAGTCGCCGTCCTCGCCGCGCGCGACCGCCGGCGGGCAATCGCGCGGGTCCTGGAGGACGAGGGCCGCGTCTCGGTCGCGGACCTCGCGGTCCGCTTCGGCGTCACCGACGTCTCCATCCGACGGGACCTCGTGACCCTGGAGGACAGTGGCCAGCTCCGGCGCGTCCACGGGGGCGCGGTCGCGACCGCCCGCAACCGCCACGACGGCGCGTACGCGACGAAGGCGCGCGACAACCGTGAGCTCAAGTCCCGCATCGGGAGCGCCGCCGCCGCGCTCGTCCGGCCCGCCGACATCGTGGTCTTCGACTCGGGATCGACCGCCGCCCAGGTCGCCACGCACGTCCACGGATCCCTGAGGCGCGCCAACGCGATCACGGTCGTCACGAACTCACTGCCCGTGATCGAGGAGATCTCCGGCTGGGACAGCCCCCATCTCATCGTCCTGGGCGGCCTCTACCTGCCCGACTACCAGGCCTTCGTGGGCCCGCAGACCGTCGCCGATCTCCGCGAGCTGTCGGCGGACGTCGTCTTCCTCGGCTGCGACGGCCTGACGCTGGAGACGGGGCTCACCACCCCTCACGTGCTCGTCGCGGAGGTGGCGGCGACGATGGTGGCGCGGGCTCAGCGAGTCGTCGCCGTGGCGGACGCGACGAAGCTCGGGCGCCGCGGGTTCACGCCGATCGTCCCGCTGGGGTCGGTCCATGTCCTGGTGACGAACGTGGAGGCGAATCCCGACGAAGTCGCGCGTGCCCGCGAGCTCGGGATCGAGGTGATCCTGGCGTAGCTGCGCCGGCGCCGGGCCGCGGGCCCGGCGCCGCTGCGGGAGGAGAGTCGTCGGATGGAAGGAAGGCTGGCCGGCCGGGTCGCGGTCGTCACCGGCACGGCCCGCGGGATCGGCAGGTCGATCGCCCGCGTCTTCGCCGGGGAGGGCGCGACGGTCGTCGGCGTCGACGTGCTGGAGGAGGCCGGCCGCTCGGTCGCCGCGGACGTCGTCGGCGAGGGCGGGGCGATGCGCTTCCTGCGCTGCGACGTGTCGAGCGAGGCCGACGTCCGGTCCGTGGTCGACGACGTCCTTGCGGAGGAGGGCCGGGTGGACATCCTGGTCAACAACGCGGCGGTCCAGAAGGAGGCCCGCCTGGTGGACGTCACGCTGGAAGACTTCCACCGCGTGGTCAACGTCAACCTCCTGGGCTGTCTTCTCTTCAGCCGCGCGGTCGTGCCGTCGATGGTCGCCCGACGGGCGGGCGTGATCGTGAACCTGTCGTCCCTCAACGCACTCGTCGCCGATCCACTGCTCCCCGTCTACGGGGCCACCAAGGCCGGGATCATCGCGCTCACCCAGAACATCGCGATCACCTACGGGCCGGACGGGATCCGCGCCAATGCCATCTGCCCGGGCGACGTGGACACCGAGCTCAACCAGGCGTTCTTCGAGGCCCACCCGGATCCCGCCGCGTTCCGGCGGCGGCTCGAACGGGAATACCCCCTGCGCCGGATTGCCTCGCCCGACGAGGTCGCCCGGGTGGCCCTCTTCCTCGCCTCCGACGACGCATCCTTCATCAGCGGCTCCCAGGTGGTGGTCGACGGGGCCCTCATGGCGCGGATCTACGAGCTGTGACGCGCCGGCACGACGGCTGGCGGAACGCGGAGCAGGACCGGGAGGTCACGGTGCACGACGACGTCCGGACCACGATGGTCGACTTCATGCAGATGAAGTCGTTCGCGGAGGACCCGCTGGTGCTCTCGGCGGGCGAGGGGATCCGGGTCATCGACGTCGCGGGCCGCCGCTACATCGACGGCCTGTCGGGGACGTTCTGCGCCTCGCTCGGCCACGGCAACGCCGCCCTCGCGGATGCCGGCGCGGCCCAGCTCCGACGCCTGGCGATGGCGGCGCCGACCATGGCCACCAACGACAGGGCTCTCGAGCTGGTCGACCGGCTGCTGGGCCTCCTGCCCCAGCGGTACTCCGTCGTCAAGCTGCTGTCGGGTGGCAGCGAGGCGACCGAGTCGGCGATGAAGATCGCCCGCCAGTATCACAAGCAGACTGGCAACGCGGGGCGCTACAAGATCCTGTCCCATTACCGTTCCTACCATGGCGCGACGGGACACGCGGTGGCCGCCAGTGGCTGGCCCATCTGGCGGGCGCCCTACGAGCCCCTCGCCGGCGGCTTCGTCCACCTCCACACGCCCGATCCCTATCGCCCGCCGTTCGAGGTCGCCCCGGAGGCCGTCGCCGCCACCTACCTGCGCCTCGTGGAGGAGACGATCGAGCTGGAGGGCCCGGCGACGATCGCCGCCCTCATCACGGAGCCGGTTCTCATGTCGGCCGGAGTGGTCGTGCCCCCGGAGGGCTACCTGCCGGGCCTGCGCGAGCTCTGCGACCGGCATGGCATCCTGCTGATCTTCGACGAGATCATCACCGCATTCGGGCGCCTCGGGGCGATGTTCGCCTCCGAGCTGTTCGGGACGTGGGCCGACATCATGTGCCTCGGCAAGGGCCTGAGCGGCGGCTACGCCCCCCTGTCGGCGGTCGTGATCTCGCGGGAGGTCGCGGCCGCTTTCTGGGGCGAGCCCGGTGACCTCGTCCAGTTCCACAGCGGCCACACCTACGGGGCCAACCCGGTGGCCTGCGCCATCGGAATCGCGGCCCTCGAGCAGCTCGTGCGTGACGACCTCGCCGCCAACGCCGTCCTGCAGGGCGAGCGGCTTCGGGCCGGGCTGCGCCGGCAGCAGGAGCGGCTCTCCTGGATCGGCGACGTGCGCGGCATGGGGCTCCTGGTGGGGGTCGAGTTCATCGCCGACCGCGCCACGCGGGCCCGCTTCCCGGCCGCTGCCGGGATCGGGATCCGGGTCCGCGACGCCGCCCGGCGGCGCGGGCTCCTGCTGCGCGCCAGCCACTGGATGCTCGTCCTGGCTCCGCCGCTCACGATCGCGGCGGCCGAGGTCGACGAGATCCTCGACATCCTCGGAGCTGCCCTCGACGACGTCGTGGCGGCAGGGGCCGTGCCGGGCGCCGGGCTCTCGTCCGGGACCGCCCGATGACCGCGCGCGTCGCCGACGGCTGGTCGTATCGCGGCCTGGCTGCCGCCGTCCTGGAGAACGCCGCGTTGCGCGTGACCGTCCTGCCCGAGCTCGGCGGGCACGTCCTCGAGCTCGTCGACAAGGCGCTCGACCGCAACCTCCTCTGGGCCAACCCACGGACGGAGCCGCGTCGCGCCCCATACGGCGCCCACTTCGACGACTGGTGGTCGGGCGGCTGGGACGAGATCTTCCCGACCGGCGACCGGGCGCTGCTCAACGGGGAGCTCCTGCCGTACATGGGCGAGACGTGGTCCGTGCCATGGGACGCGCGGACCGGACAGGCCGAGGGGGTCGCCTGGATCGAGACCGTCGGCCACGCCACGATCGCTCCTGCCCGCCTGCAGAGGACGCTCCGCCTGGAGGGTGACGCGCCGGTCCTGCGGGCCCGATACCGGATCACGAACCTCGACGTTCGGCCGCTGCCGTTCCTCTGGGGGATCCACCCCTGCTTCGCGGTCACCGACGCCCATCGGCTCGACCACCCGGCCGGGACGATGCTCGTGGGCGTCTCCTCGGGCCCCGAGATGGGGGAGGTCGGTGCCGCCTATCGCTGGCCGGACCAGCCGATCCCCGGCGGCGGCGGGGCGACGCGCGACGTCCGGGCGGCGCTGCCGCCCGGGGCAGGCGTCTTCGGCGGGCACTGGGCGACCGATCTCGCCGACGGATGGCTTGCCCTGACCGACACGGCGTCCCGGCGGGGCGTCGCCCTCGTCTTCCCGAGGGAGGTCTTCCCTCACGCGTGGCTCTGGCAGGTCTACGGCGGCTGGCGCGGACACCACCACGTCTGCCTCGAGCCGTGGACGGGCTACCCCATGCAGCTCGAGGAGGCCGCCGCGGCCGGTCGCGCTCGCGTGCTGGCCCCTGGCGCGTCGCTGGAGGCCGAGGTCGCGCTCGTCCTGTACGGAGGGCTCGAGCGGGTCGCCTCCGTCGAGGCCGGGGGATCGGGCTTCGTCATCCGCTGACGCGGGGTGCGATCGCCCGCCCGCGCCTGCCCGCGCGCGATCTGCCGTCGGGTCCGCCCCGGCCCGCCGTCCTCACCCGGTCGTCGACGAAGGTTCGGCCGCCTCGATCGTCTCGTCGGGTGCCTCCTCGTTCGGCGCGACCACGATGAGCATGACGAACGGGTCGCCCTCGAGGACCCGGATCACGTGCTCGACGCCTCGCGGCGCGACGAGGAGGCCCCCGGGGCCCAGGATGCGGGCCGGCTGGTCCAGGAACGTGAAGGCCGCCCGACCGGCCACGACCTGGAAGAGCTCCTCCGCGCGTGGATGCCGGTGCGGGACCGTCACGAACCCGGCGGGCCAGCCCCACAGCACGACGCGCATCGCCGGCGACGCGGCGAGGGGCCGGCGCCAGGGCGGCGGTCCCAGGCGCGCCGCGATCTCCCGGAGCGTGGCTCCATCGGGAGCGACCACCTCGTGCTCGGCGACGTAGGGCATCCTGGACCTCGTGCGGGCGTGACCCTTGCGGGACCGGGGCGGACGCCGGACCGCACCCGGCAGCGTACCGCGGCGTGGACCGGCCGATGCCGCCGCCGGTCCGACCGCCGTCACCAGCGCCCGAAGCGGGCGAACTCCTCGAACGGGACCCAGCCGCGCCGCAGCGACGGCGAGCGGACGTCGGGGAGCGGCAGGCCCACCGGCATCACCCCGATCGGGACGAACTCGTCGGGGATGCCCAGCTCGGCCCGCAGCGCGCCCGGGTCGAAGGCACCGGCGAACCCGGAGGCGAGCCCGGCGTCCACGGCCGCCAGCATGATGACCATGGTCGTGGCCCCGATGTCGACCCACCAGTACGGGACCGGCCAGTCGATCTCCCGGCCGTCCTCGTCCACCTTGTCGGGCTCGCGGTAGCGACGGTGGTAGATCTCCGCCGAGACGCACGGCACGAACTGGGCCGCGCACTCCGAGATCCAGGGTCCCATCCCGAGGTCGGCGTACCCCTCCTCGCCGCAGATCCGGGCGACCCGCCGGCGCACCGCCGGATCCGTGACGACGACGACGCGCTGGCCCTGGCTGAAGCCGGCCGAAGGGGCGCGTTGGGCGAGCCGCGCGATCCCCTCGATGATCCCGGGATCGACGCCCCCGTCGATGAAGCGCCGCACGGCGCGGCGCTTCATCACGACCTCGCGGAACTCCATCCGGGTTCCCTCCTGTGGGCCGGCGACGGGCCGGTGGCCGTCGGTCAGCCGGCGACGTTCGGCGGGCGGGCCGGCCTGGCCGCCGCCCGAGCCGCCGCCAGCACCTCGTCCTGGTTGGCCTTGTAGTCGTCGTAGCGGGCGACCGCCTCGCTGACGTAGGAGCCGACAGCCGCCCGGTCGACGACCTGGTCGAAGCCGAAGTCCCAGGTCTTGAGGACCGAGCTGCCGGCACGCAGGACGCCCCGCGGGTCGGCCAGCATCACCCCGTACAGGAAGCGCAGATGGACGTCCTTCTTCGTCGCGTCGATCGCGCAGACCCAGGTGCGCCAGTCGCCGCGGATCGCGTACATCAGGATCCGGTACTTGATGGCGACGTCGAACTCCGGGTGAGCCGCCCGGATCGCCTCGTCGAGGGCGACGACGAGCAGCGCCGCCGGCGGGTCGACGCCGGCGAGATAGGCCTCGAGGGCCGGAGGATCCCTTCGCGCCTCCCGTGTCACGACGCCCTCCGGCTCATGGATCGCGTCCTCCGTCGCCCCGGGTCGTCCACGCGGCCCACTCGGTCGGGCTGGCGTGCCTCTTCGGCATGGTACCGGGCTCGGCGCCGGCGAGGCAGCCCCGGCACCGGGGCGGACCCGCGACGCGCGTCGGGCAAGGGCCGCCTGACTCGATCGAATCCGAACTGCAACCCTCGCACGGGCCCCTGCTGCTGGCGCCGCCCGCCGGGATCCGGTAGCATCGGAAAAACCCCGGAGGAGCCCAGCCCGTGGCGAAGTATGTCTTTGTGACCGGAGGCGTGACCTCCTCACTCGGAAAGGGCATCACCGCCGCCAGCATCGGGCGTCTCCTCAAGGCTCGCGGTGTCTCGGTCTCCGTCCTCAAGCTCGACCCCTACATCAACGTCGACCCGGGGACGATGTCGCCGTACCAGCACGGCGAAGTCTTCGTCACCGACGACGGCGCAGAGACGGACCTCGACCTGGGCCACTACGAGCGGTTCATCGACGAGAACCTGTCCCAGCTTTCCAACGTGACGACCGGCCGCATCTACCAGGCCGTCATCGCCAAGGAGCGCCGGGGCGACTACCTGGGCGGCACGGTCCAGGTGATCCCCCACATCACGAACGAGATCAAGGAGCGTATCCAGCGCGTCTCGCGCGACGGCGGCGCCGACGTCGTGATCATCGAGGTCGGGGGAACGGTCGGCGACATCGAGTCTCTGCCCTTCCTCGAGGCGATTCGCCAGATGCGCAAGGACGTCGGCCGCCAGAACGTGGTCTACGTCCATGTCACGCTCCTGCCGGCGCTGCAGGCGACGGGCGAGCTCAAGACGAAGCCGACCCAGCATTCGGTCAAGGAGCTGCGAGGGATCGGCATCCAGCCCGACGTGATCATCCTGCGCTCCGACCACCCGGTCAGCGACGAGATCCGCGACAAGATCGCGCTCTTCACGGACGTGGCATCCGAGGCGGTCATCCCCGCCGAGACGGCCGACACGATCTACGAGGTCCCGCTGCTCTTCGAGGAAGCCGGCCTCGGCGACCTCCTCGTTCGCGACCTGGGCCTCGCGGGCGTGGCGGCCGCGCCCGACCTCTCGGGCTGGCGCGACCTCGTCGAGCGGATCAAGCGCCCGAAGCCCGAGCTGGAGATCGCCCTGGTCGGCAAGTACATCGAGCTGCCGGACGCCTACCTCTCGGTCACCGAGTCCCTCAAGCACGCCGGCTGGGCCAACGACGTGGACGTGAAGGTCCGCTGGGTGAGCTCCGAGACGCTGACCGGGGAGAACGTGGACGGCGAGCTCGGGGGCGCGGCCGGCGTCCTCGTCCCGGGCGGGTTCGGCCACCGGGGCATCGAGGGCAAGGTCGTGGCGGCCCGCTGGGCCCGCGACCACCGGGTCCCGTATCTCGGCCTCTGCCTCGGCCTCCAGTGCGCCGTGATCGAATTCGCCCGGCACCTGACCGGCTCGTCGGACGTCAACTCCACCGAGTTCGACATGTTCACGCAGCACCCGGTCATCGACTTCATGCCCGACCAGCGCGACCTCGAGGAGAAGGGCGGAACGATGCGCCTGGGGCTCTACCCGGCGCGGCTGACTCCCGGCTCGAAGGCGCACGCGGTCTACGGCGACGAGGTCGTCTACGAGCGGCATCGCCACCGCTTCGAGGTGAACAACCGCTACCGGGCGATGCTCGAGGGTGCGGGGATGGTCCTCTCCGGCCAGTCGCCCGACGGGCGGCTCGTGGAGATCGTGGAGCTGCGCGACCACCCGTGGTTCGTCGCGAGCCAGTTCCACCCCGAGTTCAAGAGCCGCCCCGAACGGCCGCACCCACTCTTCGACGGTTTCGTGGCGACCGCGGTCGCGCTCCGCGAAGGGCGCGAGCCCGTGCTCCGGGCTCGTCCCGGGCGGCCGAGGCCGGCGGACGTCGCCTACGGGCAGCCGGGCACGCCGACTGCGGCGGCGCCGGCGGGCCGCCGGCCGGAGCCGGAGGCCGAGCCAGGCTGACCGTCGGTCGGGGACAAGGGGGGCACGACCGACCGCCGGTCGAGAGGTCCTCGGGGCGGCCGTCCCGGGTGGCGCCCGAAGCCGGAGGCCGGGCTCCGGCGTACACTCTCCGCTCGCCGTCCATGCCTGCCCGGGAGCAACCCATGAAGCTCTTCCTCGACACCGCCGACATCGACGAGATCCGCACCGGCGTCCGCTGGGGCGTCATCGACGGCGTCACCACGAACCCCAGCCTGTACGCCAAGGTCGGCGGCACGTACGACGACGTCCTGCGCCAGATCTGCCGGCTGACCTCGGGACCCGTGAGCGCCGAGGTGGTCGCCGACGACGTCGACGGGATGCTGACCGAGGGCCGTCACTTCGCCGCCCTCGCCCCGAACATCGTGGTCAAGATCCCGATGTGCGAGAACGGCCTCGAGGCCATCAGCCGGCTGGCCGACGAGGGCATCCGGACGAACTGCACCCTCCTCTTCACGGCGAACCAGGGACTCCTGGCGGCCAAGGCAGGGGCATCGCTCCTGTCGCCCTTCGTCGGCCGCCTCGACGACGTCAGCGAGGACGGGATGACGGTGATCCGCGAGCTCGCCGACATCATCAACCTGCACGAGCTCGAGTCGGAGATCATCACCGCCTCGGTCCGCCATCCGCGGCACGTCACCGACGCGGCGCTGGCCGGCGCGCACATCGCCACGGTCCCCTTCAAGGTCCTCCGGCAGATGGTCCACCACCCCCTGACCGATCGCGGGATCGAGCTCTTCAAGGCGGACTGGGCGAAGGCCACCGCCGAGGCGTCGGCCAAGAAGTAGCGCGCCGCGACCGGGCGCGCCGCCGCGCCCCGGCGCTCCGCCGTCCAGACCCGCCGTGCGAGTTGTTGACGAGGGGCGGACGGCCCGCGTATTCTCCGCACATCCCAACGCACCGCCGCCGCGGATCTGATTCCGCGCCGGTGCGCCCATCTCATCGGCCCGTGGGCCGACCCTCCCGCAGGTGACCCCGCTCCCCATGCCGAACGGACCCGATCCGCAGCGCACCCGCAACCGGCGTCCCCGCCGCCGCCCCCAGGGTGGGCGCGCCGCCGGATTCCCCGAGGTCGACGAGCTCAACGGCACGGGCGACGAGGGCCCGGAGATCGGCGCGGCCGAGCTGCGGGACATGAGCGCGGCCGAGCTCCGCGCGACCGCCAAGGAGCTCGAGGTCGAGACCGGCGACGTCGAGCGCCGCGACGACCTGGTCGACGCCATCCTGCAGCGCCAGTCCGAGCGGCTGGGCCAGTCGTACGTGACCGGGATCCTCGACGTCGTCGACGAGGGCTACGGCTTCCTGCGCCGCCACGGCCTGATGCCCGGGCCGGACGACGTCTACGTCAGCTCCAGCCAGGTCCGGCGGTTCGGGCTCCGCATCGGCGACCGTGTCGGGGGCACGGTCCGTTCGCCGCGGGAGGGCGAGAAGTACTGGGGCATGCTCCGCGTCGACACCGTCAACGGCGTCGATCCGGACACTGCCCGCCGCCGCCCCCACTTCGCCGACCTCACGCCGATCCACCCCATCGAGCTCCTCAACCTCGAGTCGGACCCGAAGAACCTGAGCCAGCGCCTGGTCAACATCGTCAACCCGATCGGGAAGGGACAGCGCGCCCTCATCGTGAGCCCGCCCAAGGCCGGCAAGACGATGCTCCTCAAGAACATCGCCAACGGGATCACGGCGAACTACCCCGACATCCTCCTCATGGTCGCCCTCATCGGCGAGCGGCCCGAGGAGGTCACCGACATGCGCCGGTCCGTCAAGGGCGAGGTGATCTCGTCGACCTTCGACGAGCCCACGGAGAACCACACCCACGTCGCCGAGATGGCCCTCGAGATCGCCAAGCGCCAGGTCGAGACCGGCCGCGACGTCGTGATCCTGCTGGACTCGATCACGCGCCTCGCACGCGCCTACAACCTGGCCCTGCCGCCGTCCGGGCGCACGCTCTCGGGCGGCATCGATCCGATCGCCCTCTATCCGCCCAAGCGTTTCTTCGGCGCCGCCCGGAAGATCGAGGAAGGTGGCTCCCTCACGATCATCGGCACGTGCCTAGTCGACACGGGGTCCCGGATGGACGACGTCATCTACGAGGAGTTCAAGGGGACCGGCAACTCCGAGCTGATCCTCGACCGGAAGCTCGCGGAGAAGCGGATCTTCCCGGCGATCGACGTCCAGCGCTCCGGGACGCGTCGCGAGGAGCTGCTCCTGGAGGAGCCGGTGCTCAAGATGATCTGGACGATGCGTCGGATGCTCTCCGCCGTCGGGACCAACGAGGGGATCGAGCTCCTGCTGAACCGGCTCGCCAAGACCGAGAACAACGCGCTGTTCCTGGCCTCGCTCCAGAAGAGCGCGGAGGCGACGGCCGGGTAGAGGACCCGCCGCCGGCAGGGCGGCGCGGGTTCCCCGGTGCGCTCGCCGGGTTGCCGGTTCGTTGACCGTCTGCTAACGTCCCTGCAACAGCCCATCCGACATGGGCGACCAGAACGCCGTATCGAGAGACCCCAGCTCCATACCGCGTCCATGGACGACGGCTCCCCCGCGAGCCCGCTCGCGCCGCCGTCCTTCTCAGGAGAGCGTATTGCTGAACGCGACGGTCGCCGTGCGCCGACTTCGGTCGCGCCTGGGCGGTGACGGCACCGGCCCGGAGACCCGGGTCGCATTCTCGCAACGCCCCGGCCTGGGCTTCGCTCGCCGGGCCGACGCCGCGCTTCGCAGCGCGTCCAGCCGCTCCAGGTCGGCCGCACCGGCCGCCCGGCGGCTTCGCACCCCCGCCGCGCTCCTGCGCCGGCTCGAATCCCCCGAACGACTCGTCCCTGTCCTCGTCGCCGCCTTCCTGCTGGTCGCCTCCATCACCGCGGTCCCCGGCCTGACCGGTGGCGCGCGAGGGGCAACCGAGGGAGCCGGCGCCGCCCCGCGCCTCGTCGTCGGCGGTGCCACCGGTCCCTTCGGGGGCGCCGGTGTCGACAGCCCGAACGACGGGTCCGGGGTCGGCGTCGATGCGGGAATCGGCCCCGACGAGTCGGCCGGCCGCGTTGCGCTTGGCCCGGAGGTGACCTCGGGCGTCCCCGACGTGGCCGGCCAGTTCCTCGCCGACGGGACGCTCCTGAAGCCCGTCGCGGTCGACACGACGGTCGAAGACGGCCGGAGCCAGCTGCGGACCTACAAGGTCCGGCCCGGCGACACCCTGACCGGCATCGCCGGCCGCACGGGCGTCTCGATGATGACGATCTGGTGGGCCAACAAGCTGAAGGCGAAGGACGATCTCAAGATCGGCGAGGTCCTGGTGATCCCGCCGGTCGACGGGCTCGTCGTGACGGTGAAGGCCGGCGACACCCTTGCCTCGGTCGCTGCAGCCCAGAAGGTGGACGCCCCGGAGATCGTCGCGACGAACGGGTTGACCGACGAGACCCTGGTCATCGGGCAGGTCCTGATCATCCCGGGAGCGCGCGGCCAGGCCATCCCCACC
This sequence comes from uncultured Chloroflexia bacterium, assembly GCA_963776285.1. Lineage (GTDB taxonomy): Bacteria > Chloroflexota > Limnocylindria > Limnocylindrales > CSP1-4 > CTSoil-043. The sequence goes on along the minus strand of CAVZLW010000006.1, from coordinate 166,855 downwards.
CCGAAGCCGACGCGACGTCCGAGTCCCACCGTCCGCGTGGCGACGGTCAGCCGACCCTCCGCGACCCACACGGGCAACCGGACCACGGTCCGCCCGCCCAGCCAGTTCGCCGGCGGCGCGTTCGCCTGGCCGGTCGCCGGCGGGTACATCAGCCAGTACTTCAGCTACGGACACCCCGCCATCGACATCGCCGCCGACTACGGCACGGCCGTGAAGGCCGCAGCCGCCGGCAGCGTGATCTTCGCCGGCTGGAAGAACAACGGGGGCGGCTACCAGATCTGGATCGCCCACGGCAGCGGCCTCTCCACGACCTACAACCACCTTTCGGCGGTTGCCGTCTCGGTCGGCGAGGGCGTCGGCCGTGGCGAGTTCATCGGTCGCATCGGGGCGTCGGGCTGGGCAACCGGTCCGCACCTTCACTTCGAGGTGTGGCGCGGCCCGATCTGGGCCGGCGGCGCCCGCGTCAACCCGCTGGCGTACCTCTAGCAGCCGCCGGCATCCGCGCTCCCCGGCGGCGCCCGGGCGGGCCCGTGCGACAATCCCCTGATGTTCCTCGACCGCGTCAAGATCTGGGTCCGGGCCGGTGACGGCGGCGACGGCGCGGCAACCTTCCGCCGCGAGGCCCACGTGCCGAAGGGCGGCCCCGACGGCGGTGACGGGGGCCGCGGTGGCAGCATCATCCTGCAGGTCGACCCCGGCCTGACGACGCTCCTCGACTTCCGCTACAAGCACCACTTCAAGGCCGAGCCGGGTGGCCGCGGGACCGGTGCGAAGCGGCACGGCAAGGCCGGCGACGACCTGGTCCTCCTCGTCCCGCCCGGGACCGGCGTACTCGACGACGCGAGCGGCGAGCTCCTTGCCGACCTCGTGGCGACCGGCCAGGCCGGCACGATCGCGCGGGGCGGGCGCGGCGGCCTGGGCAACGTCCACTTCGCGACCGCCACGCACCGGACCCCGAAGCATGCTCAGAAGGGCGAGCCTGGCGAGGAGCGCTGGCTGCGCCTGGAGCTGCGGCTCATCGCCGACGTGGGCCTGGTCGGCCTTCCGAATGCCGGGAAGTCGACGCTGCTCGCGGCCCTGACCGCGGCGCACCCGAAGATCGCGGCGTACCCGTTCACGACGCTCGAGCCGAACCTCGGCGTGATGGATCTCGGTGACTCGGAGGACCGCCGCCCCACGATCGCCGACGTCCCGGGCCTGATCGAGGGCGCGTCGGCCGGGGCCGGGCTGGGGCATGCCTTCCTGCGCCACGTCGAGCGGACCCGGGTCCTCGTGCACCTCGTCGACGGCGCGTCGCGCGACCCCGAGTGGGACTACGGGGTCATCCGCGAGGAGCTCCGCCTGCACGACGAGACGCTCCTGGCGAAGCCGCTGCTGGTCGCATTCAACAAGATCGACCTGCGCGAGGCGCGCGAGGCGTGGCCTGCCTTCGCCGCGGCCCGTCGCGCGGAAGGCCTGCCGGTCGCTGCGGTGTCGGCGGAGGCGGGTGACGGGCTCGCGGCGCTGCGCGACCTGCTTGCCGACCTCCTGCCCGATGCCGCTGGCCTCGCTGCCGAGCCGGAGCCGTCGGGCGTCGTCGTCCACCGGCTCGACGCCGCGGGAGACGGCTTCACCCTCGAACGTGAAGGAGACGCCTTCCGCGTCCGGGGCCGAAGGATCGAGCGCATCGCCGTCCAGACCAACTTCGACGTCGAGGAGTCGGCGGAGCGTTTCCAGCACGACCTCGACCGCCTCGGGATCGACGGAGCGCTTCGGCGGGCCGGCATCCAGCCCGGCGACAGCGTGCGGATCGGGCGGGTCGAGTTCGAATGGGGCGCCGAGGCCTGGGAGGAGGGGCTCCGGTGAGCCAGGCGAGCGGCGCCCGGCACGCTGGCGTGGGGATCCTCGGCGGCACGTTCGATCCACCCCACCTCGCGCACCTGGCCGTGGCGGAGGAGGCCCGCGAGGTCCTGGGGCTGTCGCGGGTCCTGTTCATCCCCGCGGGCCAGCCGTGGCAGAAGGCGGATCGACCCGTGACGCCGGGCCGTCTCCGCGTCGCGATGCTGGAGCGTGCCATCGCCGGCAACCGGGCGTTCGTCCTCGACACGGGCGAGATCGATCGTCCGGGGCCTAGCTTCACGATCGACACGCTCACCGCCCTCGCGGCCAGCGGCGCCGCCAGCGACCCCTGGTTCATCCTCTCGTCCGAGGCGCTCGACGGTTTCGCGACGTGGCGCGAGCCGGAGCGGATCCTGTCCCTCGCCAGGCTCTGCGTGGTCCCCCGGGGGGACGCCCCGATGGCCGCGCTGGCAGCGTTCCGGGCTCGCTTCCGGGTTGCCGACGAGCGGCTCGCCGTGCTCGACCACCCGCGCCTCGCGATCTCGTCCACGGAGATCCGGGCCCGCGTGCGGGCCGGGCGCTCGATCCGCTATCTCGTCCCGGACGCCGTCGCCGCTCTCATCGCGGAGTACGCTCTGTACGTTGCCGACCCGGTGCCCGTCCCGGCGCCGGCCGCCCCCTGAGGAGGCCCATGTCCATCGACCCGACCCCCGATTCGCAGGACCTCGACGTCGACGCGCCCGCCGCCCAACCGGCGTCCGGATCCGCGGGGTCCAGGTCCCCCGCCTCCGAGACCGGGGAGGACGCTGCCGCGGACGGCGCGCCCTCCCGTGCCGGGAGGCCGGTCGGGGCAGCGCCGCGCGCCGGCCTTCCGGCCCGCCTGACGCCCCCGCCCGAGATCGACCGGGAGTCGGTGGATCTCGCCCGCCGGATCGTGGAGCTGGCGGAGGACAAGAAGGCCGCCGACATCGTGCTCCTCGAGATCGCCCCGCTGACGACCGTCGCCGACTATCTCGTCCTCTGCTCGGGTGGGTCGGAGCGCCAGCTGGATGCCATCGCCGACGGGATCACGGAGGGGCTGAAGGCGGAGGGAATCCGGCCGCTCGCGCGCGAGGGCGCCGCGCTCTCGCATTGGGTGCTCCTCGACGTCGGCTCCGTGGTCGTCCACGTCTTCGCACCACCGGAGCGCGATTTCTACGCGCTCGAGCGCCTGTGGGCCGAGGCAAAGACGGTCCTGCGCGTCCAGTAGCCCGGTCGGGTCGGCGGGTGGGGGACGACCGCCGAGCCGCGACGGTACCAGCGGCCCATCGTCCCGGCAGCGGGCTCGCGGCGACAATCCGGGCATGGCCGAGCGGATCGGCCCGGAGTCCCGAGGCCCGGAATTCCCGATGGCGATCCTCCGCGATCGATGCCCCGAATGCACCCGTCGCCTCGTCGTCTCGCGGTTCGACGCAACGTTCCGGGTGCCGGACGCCGGCGAGCGCCTCTGCTTCGCGATCCCCGGCGGTCTGTGCGAGGACTGCCACCAGCTCTATGTCGATCCCGAGCTGATCGAGGTGCTCCACCTCGGCAGGGCGCGCTGCGTCTTCGCGATCGAGTCGGACATCGTCCTCCAGGAGCAGGCCTGGTCCAGCGCCGACTGACCCTACGGCGGACGCCGCCGACGCGACGTGCCCTCAGGCGGGGAGGACGCGCTCGGCAAGCCAGAGCGAGAAGGCCAGCCGGCGCCGGCGAGCATCGGATGCGCCCTCGCCCTTCAGCGTGGCGTCCAGCTCCAGCAGCCCCTCCAGCGCCGCGACCAGCTCCACCTGGCGCCACGCCATCCCCTGCTCCCAGAGCTTGCGGGCGGGGTACTCCTTCAGCTTGAGCGCGCGCGCCGTGGCCTGGATCGAATCGCCCCGCTCGCGGTGGTCCGCGACCTGGAGGAGCTCGCGGACGCGGCGATGCAGGAAGGCGACGAGGACGGGCTCGGGGGTCGTCTCCAGGAGCCGGTCCAGCAGGTCGGCCGCCTCGCGCGTCCGGCGCCCGCCGACGGCGTCGAGGAAGGCCCACGCAGAGCCGGGGACGGCGTCGGCGACGATGGCATCGACGTCCTCACCTCGGACGGGTGCGTCGAGGCGGTAGACAGCCAGCTTCTCCAGCTCCGCCACTGCCAGGCGGCCTTGCCGGCGGCGGTCCACGTCGCCTTCGCGGACGAACGCGCCGATCTTGCGGGCGAGCGCCTCGGCGGCTCCGCGCTCGAGCTGCATGCCGCGCTCGGCGGCGCGCTGCTCGATCCACCGCGCCATCCCTCCCTCGCGCGGTGCCATCACCTGGCGGACCTCGCCGCCGGCCTCGCCCACGGTCGCAGCGAGGTCCTCGAGCGACGTGGGGCGGCGACCGCTCCCGTCGATCGACTCGAGGAAGGCAAGGCCGTTGCCGGGGGCCACTGCCGCAACGGCCGCCAGGAGCGCGTCCCGCTCGGCGCCGGCCCTGACGAGCGGCCCGGGGTCCTCGACGATCACCAGCGTCCCTCCCCCGAAGAGCGTGGCCGTCGCGACGCGCTCCGCGATCTCGGCGGCCCGTGTCGCTGCGCCCGTCGTGCGCCAGGGAAGGGGCGGCTCGCCGTCGAGCCCGGCGGCTCGCAGGCCGAGGGCGATCGCCGAGGCTTCGAGCCCGTACTCGTCGTCGCCCCAGAAGTAGCCCAGCGCCGGCGTGCTCACGGCGCCGACACCACGGCTCGTCGCGCGGTGCGGATCGCGCGTCCGGTCCAGTGGAGGCGCCGGACGTCGGCCGGGCCGACGTCAGCCCGGGTGCAGACCTCCGCCTCAAGCGCGGCGGCACGATCACGCGCGACGGCATCGTCGGCTGCGCTCCAGCTGCAGGGGTAGCGACTGCGCCAGCCGGCGAAGCGTGCGTCCATCGACTCAAGGCGCTGGCCGGCGCGCTTGTCGGCATAGGCGACCAGGAGCTCCTCGAGAGGGGCGACGGCGAGCCAGCGTTCCGCGCCCGGATCCAGCAGGCGCGTCACCGGGTGCGCTGCAACCGCCCCGGCAAGGTCGGCATGCCCTGCTGCCGTCAGCCACGCGGCCGACCCCTCGCCGTGCGCCAGGCCGGAGGCGCCGTCGGAGCGCGGGATCGCCTTGTCGACGTCGTGGAGGAGGGCCGCCGCCTCGACGAGCGCGCGGTCGACGGGAGCACCTCGTGCGCGGCACCGGGCGGCGAGCCATCCGGCGATCTCGGCGACGGCGCGCGCGTGGCGGATGTGCCAGGCGGGCGGGTCGAGCGACAGCAGGAGCGAGGCGGCGGCCACGCGGGAGGGAGGCATCGAGTCGATCATACGAGAGCGCGACGCGGCGGCCGGCACCCTTGCGGTTTGGGTCGATCGGCGCCACGTGAGAGGCATCCGGCGTGGCGCGCGGGATCCGCCGTTCCGTGTGCACCCCGATCCCCGCCGCCCCCAGTGCCACGTCGACCGTGCCGACCTCGTCGGTCCGAAGGACCATCGCTCCCGCCGCAGCGAGGCGTGTGATCACCTCGCGGGACGGGTGCCCGTAGTCGTTCCGGGCCCCGACGGAGACGGCCGCGAGCATCGGGCGGGCTGCCGCGACGAGCGTGCCGGTGGTCGAGCTGCTGCTCCCGTGATGGCCCGCCTTGAGGAGGTCGACCGGCCCGAGGCCGCGCTCGACCATCAGCTCCTCAACGTCGGCCTGCGCGTCGCCCGTGAGGAGGAAGCGCCGGCCTTCGAACGTGCCGAGGAGGACGATCGAGGCGTCGTTCACCCTGCTCCCGACGTCGCTCGCCTGCGCCGGGACGCGGTCGGCGTCCGGCCAGAGCACGTCGAGGACGACGCCGTCGAGGACGAGCCGGTCGCCGGACACCAGCCTCCCCGGAGCTGCTCCACGCGCCGACGTACCAGCGGCGAAGGCCTCGTAGCCCGGCCCGATCCCCGGCATGCCGGACTCGACGACCCGGCCCACCCGGTACCGCTCGAGGACGAGCGGCAGGCCCGCCACGTGATCCTCGTGCGGGTGGGTGAGGACGACCAGGTCGATGCGGCGGTCCCACGGCGGAACGCGCGCGTCGAGGGAGACGAGGAGCCGGTCGGGGTCCGGTCCGCCATCCACCAGCATGCGGCCGCCGTTCGGGCCCGTCACGAGGATCGCGTCTCCCTGGCCGACGTCGAGCACGACGACGTGGGCGCGACCGTCGGGCCGGGTCGCCGCCGCGACGACGAGGACCGCGAGGGCAAGGGTGGCGAGGGCGACCGCCGCTCGCAGGAGTCGCTTCGGTCGGGGACGTGCGGGCCTCGACGCCGGCGACCTGCGGGGCCCGGGCGTCGTTGCCACCCCCCCGGGCGTCGCCGCCACCCGCCCTGCGACGCCGCCGTGCATCTCGGCCGGTCCCGCCTCCACCCGGCGCCTTGGTCGCGCCGCGGCACCCCCCACCGGCGGGTGGGCCCCCGGCGGCCGGAGGTGCCCGATGAGGGGGCCCAGGCGGTGTCGGAGCGCGACGGCCGCGAGGCCGGCGGCCAGCACCCCGGCAGCTCCCGCAGCGACGGCGGGGGGAAGGGTGACGCTGGCGAGGGGAATGGTGGCCGCGACCCGGACGATGGCGATCAGCAGGCCGAGGACGAACGCCCCCGGCAGGCCCGCCAGGACGGCCGCGATGCCGGGTCCGCCGACTGCCGCAAGCGCCCCGCCAACGAGCGCCAGGGCACCGGTCGCCATCGCCGCCGGCACCAGCGGCACGACCGCGAGGTTCGTCAGCGGCGAGAGGGGAGCCACCCGGCCGAAGGCGAGGAGAACGATGGGGAGCGTCGCGGCCTGTGCCGCCAGGGACACGCCGAGACCTTCGCGGATCCATCCCGGGAGCCAGGCTGCGCGGCGCTCGATCACCGCAGAGAGGGGTCGGGACCAGGCGATCAGGCCCGCGGTCGCGGCCGCCGAAAGCTGGAGACCGACGTCGGCAGCGCTTGCCGGGACGGCCAGGACCAGCAGCGCGACCGCCCATCCAAGGGCCGCGGCGGCGGTGCCCGGACGTCCGCTCTCGCGCGCGAGCAGGGCTACGCCGGCCATCGCCGACGCCCGCACGACAGAGGCCGACGCCCCCGCCAGCACCGTGTACCCGACGATGGCGACGAGGATTGCGCACGAGCGCGTCCGCCGGGCGCGCCCGGCAAGGGCGGCGCCGACCAGCCCGGCGACCAGGGCGATGTTCCAGCCGGAGATGGCCACGACGTGCGAGAGGCCGGTCGCCGTGAAGGCCGCTGCCAGGTCCCGATCGACGCGATCGCGAAGCCCGACGAGGATCCCCGCGGCGAGGCCGGCCGCCGGCTCCGGAAGCGCACGGGCGAGCGCGTCCCCCGCGGCGCGGCGCGTCCGCTCCAGGAAGCCTGCCGCGTCGCTCACGCGGGCGAGGATGGCGAGATCGGCCGACCGAAGCGTTCCGACCACGCCGGTGCGCCGCAGGAAGTCGCCGTAGCTTCCCACGGGCGGGGGCGCCGGGCGCCCCGCGAGGCGGACGCGGTCTCCCGGCTCCACCGCCGGGTAGCGCGGGGCGGTGACGGCGAGGATCGTCGCGGCGGCGTCGTCGAGGACGACGGTGAGCCGTTGCGTTCCCTCGCGCGGTGTCCCGAGCGCGGTCACCCGGGCCACCCACGGCCCAGGACCCTCGGGCACCCCGGCCTGCGGCGCCTGTCCCCAGCCTCCGCTCAGCAGGATCCGGGCGGTCAGCAGCCACGCGCCGGCCAGCGCGGCGCCGGCAGCTCGGGGCCGTCCGGCCGGGCCTGAACGGGTGCCGGCCCAGGCGACGACCGCAGTGGCCGCCGACACCACCGCGACGAGACCGGCAGGCGATATGAGCCCGCTGCCGGCGGCGAGCGCGACGGCGAGCGCCCCGATCCCGACGCGAGCGCCGACCGGGATCACGGTCCGACGGTCACGAGCCCCTGCAGCTTGCGGAAGGCCGCCTCACCGACGACGCCGCGGCTGCGCAGCTCGTCGACACTGGCGAACGCGGCCTCCGCCCGCGCGGCGAGGATCTTGGCCGCCGTCGCGGGCCCAACGCCGGGGAGCGTGTCCAGCTCGTCGGCGGACGCGGTGTTGAGGTTCACGGGACGGCCGCCACCCCCGGCCACGGCATCTCCCGCGGCGGCCCCACCCGGGGTCCCGGAGGCTGCCGGTGCGCCGCTCGCGGCAGGCTCGCCGCGGGCCGCCGCGTCGTCGCGCGACGGGATCCGAACCTGGGCGCCATCCTGCAGCGCGGCGGCCAGGTTGATCCGGCTCGCCGCCTCGGCATCCACTCGCGGCCCGTAGCCGCCGGCGGCCGTGACGGCGTCGACGACGCGCGAACCCGCAGCCAGCCGGTAGACGCCTGGGCGGCGGACCGCGCCGGCGACGTCCACCACGAGCTGGGTCGCGGACGTGGTGGCCCCTGCAGCGGTGCCGGCCTTTCCCGGCTGCGGGCTGCCGGCCGCCGGGACTCCGTCGACCATGGCCCGCGTGCCGGCATCGCCGGGCAGCACCAGCGTGGTGGCCGTCGTCCCCCCGACGACGAGCGCGATCGTCGCGAACGCTGCGACGGCGGCCGCGGCGAGGCCGGCCACGGCCAGCACGCGGTGACGACCCGCATCGGCGGTCGCTCGCACGCCCCCTGGCACCGGGGTGGGGGCGCCGGGAGGCTCCTTGGCCCTGGACGCAGGGCCAACGGGATCGGGCGCGTCCTCCAGGGCGCGCCACGGGTATGGGCTCTCCACGCTCGGCTCCCCGGCGGGCGTGCGGGCGGGGCATGAACCGGAACGCGCTGCCGCATCGGCCGTCCCGCGGAGGAAGGATCCATGCGGGACGTGAAGACGCCCGCTGCATTGGGGGCACAACCGATGCGGCGGGCGTCGAGGTGGAGGCTAGCGAGCGCCACTCATCCGCGACTTACCCGACCCGGTCCACGCGACGGCGGCGCGATGGGCCGGTCACCGGGCTGGACGTGACGTGCGCGAGGCCAACCGGTCCGAAGGCGCAGGATGCTCTCCCGGTCGCGTGCATCGGGGTCACCCCGACGGACTCGGACAACGGGCCGGGCAACCAGGCAGGCGCTCGAAGCGTCTCGGTGACGCGCCTCCTGCATCGGTCTCCCGCGAGGTGGAACGTGACTCGCACGCGCGTTGCCGCACTGCTCGGCCTCGGCTCCCTGCTCGCGGCCGGCTGTCTGTCGGCCTCGCCGGTCCAGCCGGAGTCTTCGCGGCAGAACATGACATCGTCAGATACGCGGCCCATCACCGCCGGTCCGGTCCGCCTGGCAGCTCCCGCGGGCTGGCACGTGCAGCCCGGGTCGCTGAACCCGAGCGGGAACGTGACCCTGGCATACCTCAGCCCTCTCGAGCTTCCCAGCGAATGCCAGGTCACGGCGCAGGGCGGCGTCTGCCACGCGTGGCCGGCCCTGACCCTGGGCGCCGGCGCGATCGTGGTCGCGGTCCGCCAGCACGGAATGCCGGGGGCCCAGGCACCCGCGGGCGGCGACCTGGTCACCGTCGGGGGCCTTCCGGCTCGCCGCATCAGTGGGTCGGCGGACGAGGAGTGCCGGGCGATCGGTGGGACGGAGTCGATCGCCGTCGTGCTCCCGGCGGTCCCCGAGACAACGGGCTGGATCGCCCTGGATGCCTGTATCGCCGGACCGGGCGCCGGGTCCGCGGCTGCCGCCTTTGCTGCCATCGTCGCGTCGGTCATGGTCGCGGGAGCCGGAGCGTCGCCCTCGTGATCGCCCCGCAGGAGACCCGGCAGAGCGCGTCCCGGCCGACGTGGCCGGGGACAGGTCAGCGCAGGGCCGAGCCGCCTGGGGCCGTCCCGACGACGGACACCAACACGCCGTCCTGCACCTCGCCGGCGCCGCCAGTCCGCGGCCATCGCCGGTCGCGCGCCTCCAGCCACGCCGACGAGGCGACCACGCCGCAGCCCCGGGGCAGGTGACCCCAGGCACGTTGGAGGGATCGACGCCCCGGGTCATCCCGGCGGACGCCCGTCTGCCGGGGCGGCGGTCCACTCAGTCGGCCGGTCCCTGCGGCATGCGATGAGTTGGCTGTCGCTTACGGATAGCAGCATTTGACGGTGCCCGCCGCAGGCGCGGTTGCCGACACGCCGATGGCTGCTGGCGCGCAGATGTCGGTCACACGTCGCGGGCGAGGCGCTCAGGGCCCAGGTCGACGGCCACCCGGGCGTCGAGGCGCCGGGCTGCCCGCGCCGTGCCCCGGCTGAGGGCGGCGATCCCTCGTGCGGCGAGGGCCCGCCCCGGGCCAGGAGTCGACGGTCGAAGCCTCCGGGCGTCGGCGAGGTCCTGCATGCGCAAGAGGCGCTCGCGGTCAGCCTCGGCGCGGAGCTCGTCCATGCGCATCATGTGGATGACGTAGTGGTGCTGCCACATCGCGGCGCCTCCCTGGGATCTCAGCTGCGGTCGTCGACGAAGCCATCGCGGCTGTCGGCGCCGAACGTGACGGCGGCGAGGTCGAACAGCGCGAGGCACAAGATCAACGCGAGGAGCACGGCAAGCGCAGCGTTCATCTGGCGGGTCCCCCTGTGATTGCCCTCATCGGCTAACCGGTGAAGCCTCTCTGAATGGTTATCGCATGGTACCCACTTGCGCGTAACCCGTCAAGCCCCTAAAGTGGTTACCGATGGACAACCACGCACCCGCTGGGCACCGCCACGTGACCGCTCTCGAGCACCGTCACGTCGCGACGTTGGACGACACCTTCGACTTCGTGAACACCCACGAGCTCGACGCCACCGGCCACCCGGTCGAGGGGCTGTCAACGCTCGGCGACGCCACAGGCTGGCTCACCGAGCACGGCCTGCTGCACCCTGAAGTGCGTCGCGCGATCGACGGGTCGCGGGCGCCCCGGAGCGCCGAGCTGCTGGAGCACGTCCGCGCCGTGCGAGCCGGCCTGCGCGAGATCGTCGAGGCCCTGGTCGCCGAGCGTCGTGCAGACCCGAAAGCGCTCGACGCAGTGAACGCGGTGCTGCGCGCCCGGAGCGTCGTGGAGCTCGTGCCGAGCGAGGGCTGCCTCGCGGTCGGCCACCGTCACGTGGGCGATCCTCTCGATGACGCGCTGGCGGGCGTAGCCGAGCCGCTGGTGTCCCTGGTGGCCGCCGGCGACACCGACCGTCTCCGGATCTGCGCGAACGACAGCTGCCGCTGGGTCTTTACCGACGGCTCGCGGACCGGGCGCCGGCGCTGGTGCAGCATGGCCAGCTGCGGGAACCGCGCGAAGGCCGCCCGGCACCGGGCCCGGCGGCGGGCGGCAACGACCGCCGGGGACCCGGCGGTCGCGCCTGGAGGTGTCCTGGTCGCGCCGGCAGACGGCCGCGACCCGTCGCCTCCTGCCACCGCGGGCGCGGCCTCGGAACGCACGGACGCCGGGTCTGCGCCCGCCTGATCGTCAGGCGGGGAGGCGCTCCCAGCCGACCCAGCGGGTCCCGTCCCACCAGCGGTGCCAGGTCGCGCCGTCGATGCCGCGCGCGACGACGTCGAGCCGCTCGGCGCCCCACGAGGAGCACGCCGGGACGGTGGCCGGGTCGAGCTCGCCGCCCAGCGATTCCCACGGATGCCACGCGGCGCCGTCCCAGTAGCGGTTCCAGAGCCCGCCGTCCGGGAAGATCGCGAAGACCTCCGCCCGATCGACCTCCCACGTGACCGCCGTCGGAGCCGAGGCGAGCGTGCCGCCAAGGTCCTCGTCGACAACGAGCGTCTCCTCCACCCAGGCCCGATGACGGAGTGTCCCCTGGGGCGTCACCGCGAACAGGTCCCAGCGCCCGGGTCCCCACGAGAATGCGGCCGCCCCCCGGCCGGGAGCTTCCCCGGCGCTCATCCGCGCTTCCCCTCGAGCAACGGCTTCACCTGCGTCACGAGGCGCGTCATCGACTCCTCGTCGTACGGGGCGGGGATGCCGGCGACGAGGTGCCGGTAGCCGATCTCGACGTACGGAGCCAGCTTCTCCGCCACGTCCTCGGGCGTTCCCACGGGCTGGTTCCTCCACGGGCTGGCGATCCTGTTCCGTTCGAAGGCCTCCCGGAAGAGGCGCTCGGCCTCGGCCCGGTCGTCGCGGATGAAGACGGTCCCGATGCCGGTCGTCCGCTCGATCTCCGCGGGATCGCGCCCCACCGTGGCGCAATGCTCGAGGAGGATCGCCTCCTTGCGCTTCACGTTCTCGACGCCGTCGCCGACGTTGTTCATGTCGGCGTACTTCGCGACGAGCTTCAGGGTGACCTGCTCGCCGCCCCCGCCGATGCAGATCGGCAGGCGTCGCTGGACCGGAGCAGGGACGTTCCGGGTCTGCCGCGAGGCGTAGCGAGGGCCGCTGGCCGTCGGCTCCGTCCCGTCGAGCATGCCGCGCATGATCGGCAGCGCCTCGCCCAGCCAGCGCAGGCGCTCCGGGAAGCCCGAGCCGAAGTCGATCCCGAAGTCCCGGTGCTCCTCCCCGAACCAGGCGCTGCCGATGCCGAGGATCGCCCGGCCGGTGCTGACGTGGTCCAGCGTCGTCGCCATCTTGGCCACGAGGGCCGGGTTGCGGAACGTGTTGGCGCCCACCATCAGGCCGATCCGGATCCGCTCGGTGGCCTGCGCCCACGCCGCGATCGTCACCCAGCCCTCGAAGATCGGCCCGTGGGAGTCCCCGATGATCGGGTAGAGGTGGTCCCAGGTCCACAGCGAGTCGTAGCCCAGGCGGTCGGCGCGCACGCCCGCCTCGAGCAGCGACATCCAGTCTGTGTACTGGTTCCAGCAAAGGGCGCCGAGCTTGACTTCGGGCACGAGGGCCTCCGAGGACGTCGGTGAGCTGCCAACGGACTTGACGGGTGGACCGGTGCCTGCACCGTCGTCCGTGGTACGTCCACGATACCCGGCGCCGCCTGAACGGGCGTCCGCCCTCACGAGGTGGGGAGGTGGCGGGAAGAACGGTTCGAGGGCAGGCGATCCCCGGACACCCGGCCCCCCGATGGGGGAGAGTCGGCCCTCCGCCCCGGACGGCCCGGCGTGGCACGCTTGCCGCATCACCCGCGTCACGAACGCGGGGCAGCCGCCCCGCGCCGCCCTCGCAGACCGGAGCCTGATCCCGTGCCCGATTTCGCCCCCGCCGCCCCCGGCCTCGACCACGACGAGCCCGAGCACGCCCCCCCGCCCGACCAGGATGTCCGCGACCTCGCGAGCGACGTCCTGGGCGTCACCCGCAACGCCCTCGAGTCGTTCTTCTCGCCCGCCTCGGTGGCGGTCATCGGCGCGACCGAGAAGGAGGGGAGCGTCGGGCGGACGGTCTTCTGGAACCTGATCAGCAGCCCATTCGGCGGCACGGTCTACCCCGTGAACCAGAAGCGGTCCAGCATCCTGGGAGTCCGGGCCTACCCCAACCTCGCGGCGCTGCCGGAGGTTCCGGAGCTCGTCGTGATCGCCACGCCGGCGCCGACCATTCCTGCCACCGTCGAGGAATGCGCCAGGGCCGGCGTGAAGGCGGTGGTCATCATCTCGGCCGGGTTCAAGGAGGTCGGCCCGGAGGGCGCCGAGCTGGAGCGCCAGATCCTCGCGACGGCGCGCGCGAACGGCATGCGGATCATCGGGCCGAACTGCCTGGGCGTCATGCGTCCACCGACGGGACTCAACGCGACCTTCGCCGCCGGGATCTCCACGCCGGGGAACGTCGGCTTCGTGAGCCAGAGCGGCGCCCTCCTGACCGCTGTTCTCGACTGGAGCGCCAAGGAGAAGGTCGGGTTCAGCGCTGTGGTCTCGCTCGGGTCGATGCTCGACGTCGGCTGGGGCGACATCATCACCTACTTCGGCAACGACCCGGCGACCCAGAGCATCGTCGTCTACATGGAGACGATCGGCGACGCCCGCGCCTTCCTCTCGGCCGCCCGCGAGGTGGCCCTGTCCAAGCCCATCATCATCATCAAGCCCGGCCGGACCGCCCAGGCCGCGAAGGCGGCCGCCTCGCACACCGGCTCGCTCACCGGCTCCGACGAGGTCCTCGCCGCGGCCTTCCGCCGGGTCGGAGTCCTGCGGGTCGACGCGATCGCCGACCTCTTCAACGTCGCCGAGGTCCTGGCCAAGCAGCCCCGCCCGAGCGGGAAGCGCCTCACGATCCTCACCAACGCCGGCGGCCCCGGCGTCCTCGCGACCGACGCCCTGATCACCGGGGGCGGCGAGCTGAGCGAGATCTCCGACTCCACGATGGAGGAGCTCAACGGCTTCCTGCCTGGGCCATGGAGCCACAACAACCCGATCGACATCATCGGCGACGCGGCGCCGGAGCGGTACGCGAAGGCGCTCGAGGTCGCGGCCCGCGACGAGGCGAGCGACGGGCTCCTCGTGATCCTGACGCCGCAGGCGATGACGGATCCGACGGCCACGGCCCGGGAGCTGGTCCGGTTCGCGAAGATCGACGGCAAGCCCGTCCTCGCCAGCTGGATGGGCGGCGAGGACGTTGCCGAGGGCGCCGCGATCCTCCGGGAGGCCGGGATCCCGACGTTCGACTACCCCGACGATGCCGTCAAGGTCTTCAACGCGACGGGCCGGCTCGACAGCCACCTGCGCCAGATCTACGAGACGCCCACGCTGCCATCGGACGAGGAGCATCCCGTCGACCGCGCCCGGGCCGAGGCCCTGATCGGCGCAGCGCGGGCGGAGGGGCGGACGCTGCTCACCGAGGACGAATCGAAGGAGCTCCTCGCCGCCTACGGAATCCCGATCACCGAGACCGTCGTCGCGCCCACGGTCGAAGAGGCGGTCGCGGCCGCCGACCGGATCGGCTACCCGGTCGTCGTCAAGCTGTACTCCCATACGATCACCCACAAGACGGACGTCGGCGGCGTGCAGCTCAACCTCAAGGACGCCGCGGCCGTGCGCCACGCGTACGAAGCGATTCGGGTCTCGGTGACCGCCAAGAAGGGCGCCGAGCACTTCGAGGGTGTCACCGTCCAGCCGATGGTCAACTGGACCGGCTACGAGCTGATCCTGGGGAGCTCGATCGACCCACAGTTCGGCCCCGTCCTCCTCTTCGGCATGGGCGGCCAGCTCGTCGAGGTCTTCCGCGACCGGGCTCTCGGGCTGCCGCCGCTGACGACGACCCTCGCGCGCCGGATGATGGAGAGCACCAAGATCTATGCGGCCCTCAAGGGGGTTCGCGGGCGCCGGGGCGTCGACCTCGACGAGCTGGAGCAGCTCCTGGTCCGCTTCAGCCAGCTGGTCGTCGAGCAGCGCTGGATCAGCGAGCTGGACATCAACCCGCTCCTTGCCTCGCCCGAGCGCCTCATCGCCCTGGATGCGCGCGTCGTGCTGCACGACCCGTCGACGGAGACGAAGGACCTGCCGCGGCTGGCGATCCGGCCGTACCCCCGCAAGTACGTGAGCACGTGGACCTGCCCGGACGGCCAGGAGCTCCGGATCCGGCCGATCCGGCCCGAGGACGAGCCCCTGGTCGTCGAGTTCCACGCGTCGCTTTCGGAGGAGACGGTCTTCAGCCGCTACCTCCGCCACCTGGGCTTCGACGAGCGCACCGCCCACGAGCGGCTCATCCGGATCTGCTTCGTTGACTACGACCGGGAGATGGCGCTCGTCGCGGAGTGCGACCACCCGGAGTCGGGCCTGCCCCACATCATCGGGATCGGCCGCCTCTCGCGTGTCTTCGGGACCGAGGACGCCGAGTTCGCCGTGCTCGTCACCGACGCCCGCCAGGGCAAGGGCGTCGGCACCGAGCTCCTCCGACGTCTCGTCGACGTCGCCCGCGCCGAGGGCGTGGCAACCCTCGGGGCGGACATGCGGGCGTCGAACGTCGGGATGCACCGCGTCGCCGAGAAGATCGGGTTCAGCGTTCGCCCCGGCACCAAGGAGGACGTCCTCCGCGCCGAGATGCGCCTCGCCTGACCGCGGAAGCGTCACCTCGCGCGTTGCCGCAGAGGGTCGGTGCCTCCGTCAGTCGCAGGGCGGCAGGCTGGCGCCGGGAGCCGGCGGGGCCAGCGACGGGCCCGGAGCGGGCGTCCCGACGGTCATCGTGATCGTGCCGCAGGCGGTCACGGCGGTCGTCGCCTGCCCGCTGCCGGACGCCGGGGGCGCGGGGATCTGCATCGTGATGAGGACGCTGCCGCTGGCGACTCGCCCCTCGGCGGTCCAGGGCGGGCCGCCGTGGCCGTCTGCCGGGACGGTGGCGTCCGTGGCGCCCGCCGGGATCGTGCCGACCCAGTCGCGGTTGAGGTAGACGAGCAGGGGCCGGTCGATCGCGCTGTCGACGTGGAGCGTCAGGGCGGGGCTCGTGGTCCAGCCGGCGCAGCCCGCGAGGAGGCCTGCCGCGACGACGAGGGCGGCGCAGCCACTGGCGCGCATTCCCGGCCGGGGGCGCGTGCGGCACGTCGGGGTGGGGATCACCTCCCGATTGTGCATGATCCGGCGCCCCGGCCGGTCGCCGAGCCACGGGGGCGGGCTCCGGGCGGGCGCCGGGCCCCGCAGGCGGCCGTCGTTCCGGCGCGCCTGCCCGCCTGGACCGGCGGCGCGACCCGGCCCGCGTCCGGCGCGGTCACACGGGCTACGGCACCTTCACCAGGACGAGCCTGGCGACGTCCGCGGCCTGGTCCTGCGGCAGGCCGAACACCTGGACGAGGGATCCGCCCTTGATGGCGATGAGCATCATGTTGCCGTATGCCGCAGCGTCGCCGACGCTCGAGACCTCCGCTGGGCTGGGCGCGAGCGAGGCGATCTTGAACAGGTCGAACTGCTCCTGGGCCGTCGGCGAGGTGCTCTTCGCGATGCTCGCCTGCGTGCCGACGTCGACCGAGAACCGGACCGCCATGGTGTCCGAGTTCCACCAGCATTCCCCGGCGGCCCAGTCCTGGTCCGCTGCCACCGGCTCGACGGTGACCGGCTTGCCCACGATCGCTGCGACCTGGTCGGTCGAGATCATGCTGCAGACGTCGAGCGTGCCCGCCCCGCCGGTCGCCGGCGTCGGCGCGGTGGCGCTGGTTGGAGCCGACGTCTGGCCGGCGGTCGCGGGCGCCGCCTCACTCGACCGCGGCGACGCCGTCGGCCCGCCCCCGCAGCCAGCCAGGAGGGCCGCTCCGAGAAGGACAGGGAGCACGAAACGGGCCCCGGACCCCGTCACGAAGCCAGTGCGTGACCACGCCGCTCGGAACACGAGGCACCTCCCGGGACGCGGAACGGGTTGCGCCGCGGGCGACACGGTCGGGGCCTGCGGCGATCCTGCGGGCGGCGCTCCGCCGCCCTCGTCAACGTGTAGGCGATCGGCGAAGGCCCGGTCGAGGGCGGGAAGTCACGAATGAGGCGGGCCGAACGCGTCCGCGAGCGCGCCGTGCGTCCCGGTCCGCTATCCGCCGACGACGATGTTCACCAGCCGGCCGCCCGCGGCGTGGATGATGCGAGCGGGAACCTTGCCGGCGAGTGCCGCCTGCACCTTCGGGCGGGCGAGGACGAGCGCCTCGACGTCTGCCTGCGTGAGCCCGACGGCGACCTCCACCCGGTCGCGGACCTTCCCGTTGACCTGGATCGGTAGCTCCCGGGTCTCGACGACGACGGCCGCCTGGTCCACGTCCGGCCAGCGCTCCGTGTGGATGGAGCGCCATTCCGTGCCCGACGCAGACAGTCGCCGCGACCAGAGCTCCTCGGTGACGTGCGGGGCGGCCGGGGCCAGCATCAGCAGCAGCAGGCGGACCGACTCATCCCAGGCCGCGCCGCCGGCGACCTCCGTCCCGCGGTACCGGAAGAGCAGGTTCGCCAGCTCCATGAGCTTCGCGACCATGGTGTTGAAGCGGAAGCCCTCGTAGTCGGCCGTGACGGCCGCCAGCGTGCGGTGCGCCGCCGAGCGGATTGCCTTCTCGGCCGCCGTGGCGTCCTCGCCCGCCGGCAGGCTGCCGGCGTTCGCGTCACCGGGCTCCCGGCCGTGCGGGTCCAGTGCCAGCGTCCAGGCCCGGTTCAGGAAGCGGGCGACGCCGCCGATCCCGGATGGGCTCCACGGGCCGCCCTGGTCCCACGGGCCCATGAACATCAGGAAGAGGCGCACCGTGTCCGCGCCGTACTGCCCCACGAGCGCATCGGGGTCCTCGACGTTGCCCCGCGACTTGCTCATCCGCTCGCCGTCGGCGCCCAGGACCTGCCCCTGGTTGAACAGGCGCTTGAAGGGCTCGCGGTGACCGATCAGCCCGCAGTCGGCCATCGCCTTGGTGAAGAAGCGGGAGTACAGCAGGTGCATCACCGCGTGCTCGGCCCCGCCCGTGTACTGGTCGACCGGCGTCCATCGGTCGACGCGCCCGCGGTCCACCGGCCCCTCCACGTTGTGGGGGGACAGGTAGCGGAACCAGTACCAGGACGAGTCCATGAATGTGTCCATGGTGTCGGTCTCGCGTCGGGCGGCGCCCCCGCACCTGGGGCACGTGGTGTTCAGGAAGGCGGGATCGCTGCGCAGGGGGTTGTCGCCGGAGCCGGCGTAGTCGACGGACTCGGGGAGGAGGACCGGCAGGTCGGCGTCCGGCACGGGCAGGATTCCACACGCGTCGCAGTAGACGACCGGGATCGGCGTGCCCCAGTAGCGCTGGCGACTGACGAGCCAGTCGCGGATGCGGTAGATGACGGCGCCCCTGCCCGCGCCACGGGCCTCCAGGTCGTCCGTGACGGCGCGGATCGCCTGCGGCGCTGCCATCCCGTTGTAGCGCCCCGAGTTCACGAGGATGTCGTCGGCCGTCTTCGAGACGTAGGCCGCCTCGAGCGTGCGCTCTTCGCCATACCCGGCCGCCGGCCGGATCACCTCTCGGATCTCCAGGCCGAACTGGCGCGCGAAGGCGAAGTCGCGCTCGTCGTGGGCCGGGACCGCCATGATCGCGCCGGTCCCGTAGCCGGACAGGACGTAGTCGGCGATCCAGATCGGGATTCGCTCGCCGTTCACCGGGTTGATCGCGTCTGCGCCCAGGGGGACGCCGGTCTTGTCGCGCTCGGTGTTCAGGCGCTCGATCTCGGTCTCGCGGCGAGCCTGCTCGGCGTACGCCTGCACGACCGGGAGCTGGCCGGGCGAGGTCAGGCGCTCGACGAGCGGGTGCTCCGGCGCCAGGACCATGAAGGTGGCCCCGAAGAGCGTGTCCGGGCGGGTCGTGAAGACGCGGATCTCGTCGCCGCCGGGGATGTGGGTGTCCGGCGCGCTGCGGAAGACGACCTCGGCCCCCTCGCTGCGCCCGATCCAGTTCGTCTGCATGACCCGGATCGGCTCGGGCCAGTCGAGGCCGCTGAAGTCGAGGAGCTCGTCGGCGTACTTCGTGATCCGCAGGAACCACTGGGCGAGGTCGCGCTTCTCGACCTTGGCGCCACAACGCCAGCAGTGGCGGTCGGCGCCCTCGACCTGTTCCCGGGCCAGCGTGCCGTCGTTGGGGCACCAGTCGACCGGCGCCGTGGCGCGATAGGCCAGCCCGGCTTCGAGGAACCGCAGGAAGAGCCACTGGTTCCAGCGGTAGTACGCCGGGTCGCAGGTGACGACCTCGGCGTCCCAGTCGAAGGCCGCACCCATGCTCCGCAGCTGGCGGCGCATGATGTCGAGGTTCCTGGAGGTCCATGCCGCGGGGTGGATCCTGTTCTTGATCGCGGCGTTCTCGGCCGGCAGCCCGAAGGCGTCGAAGCCGACCGGGAAGAAGACGTTGAACCCGTGCATCCGGCGGTACCGGGCCAGGGCGTCCGACGGGGTCTTGACGTACCAGTGGCCCACGTGGAGGGCGCCCGACGGATAGTCGTACATCGTCAGCATGTAGTACGGCGGCCTGGACTGGTCGCCCAGGTCCGCCCGGTACAGGCCGACCTCGGCCCACCGCTCCTGCCAGCGCGTCTCGATGGCGGCGTGGTCGTAGCGCTCGATCCGGGTCCGTTCGGTCGTCACGTTCGGAGCCTCACGTACACGACGACCCCTCGCCGCTGGGGCGAGGGGTCGATTCCGCGGCGGTGATCAGGGGGCTGGTGGAGCTACGGGGACTCGAACCCCGGACCTTCTGAATGCCATTCAGACGCTCTTCCAGCTGAGCTATAGCCCCATTCGTCCGAGGGCGGAGTATACCGGAAGTGCCCCCGGGAGCGACGCCCGAGCATCCACCGCCGCGAGGTTCGAGATCCGTGACGGGGCGGGGTGCACGGGCCCGCGCCGAGCGGGGCGGGTGTAGCCTCTTCGCGTCGGCGCACGGACCGGCGTGCGCGTCGGAGACGACCTCGAGGGGGGACCACGATGGACTCCGTGTCCGGGATCCCGGCTGCTCTGCCCGGCAGCCCCTG
The DNA here is from genome assembly GCA_963776285.1 of uncultured Chloroflexia bacterium. Classification (GTDB taxonomy): domain Bacteria; phylum Chloroflexota; class Limnocylindria; order Limnocylindrales; family CSP1-4; genus CTSoil-043. The sequence goes on along the minus strand of CAVZLW010000006.1, from coordinate 146,773 downwards.
CGGCCACCGCGTCCTGCGGTGGTTCGACGCCGACCGCGAGCGGCCCGTCTGGGCGGACGCCTGGTACCCGGCGGAGGGTTCTGTGCGCGAGGAGGAGGTGGCCTACCCACTCGGGGTCGGGCGGGTGGTGCCCGACGCCGACCTCGCCGCGAGCCCCGAGCGGCTCCGGGTCGTCGTCCTCTCGCCCGGCGCCGCGGGGTCGGCCGACAACTATGCCTGGCTCGCCGAGCACCTCGCGCGTCGGGGCTGGTTCGTGCTCGGCGTGTCGCACTACGGCGAGTCCTGGCGCTATGGTCCCGAAAGCGTGGATCCCGCCGCCATGGCGCGCCTGTGGATGCGCCCGCACGACTGCTCCTTCGCCCTCGACCAGGTCCTCGCCGCGGAGGGGCTTGCGGACCGGCTCGACGGCACGGCGGTTGCCGCGCTCGGGCACTCATCCGGCGGCGCAACGGCCATCGCTCTCGGCGGCGCGACCTTCGATCCCGCGGCCCTCGCCGACTACTGTCGCTCCGAGGCCGCGCATGGCGACCGGGGTTGCGCGTATGCCCGCGACGGCGGTGCCGGCGGCATCCCGCCCGGGGCAGGCGCCTCGCGGCGGGACTCCCGGGTCGCAGCGATCGTCGCGCTCGATCCGGCCGCAGGTCCGGCCTTCGGCGAGGCGGCGCTCGGCGCGCTGGACGTCCCCGTCCTGGTGGTCGGCTCGCGGCACGGGGACTTCCTGCCCTACGAGCATCACGCCGGCCGCTACGCCCGCCTGATCCCGGGCGCCACCGTCGTCGAGCTCGACGGAGGAGAGGGTCACTTCGTGTACCTCAACGCCTGTTCGTCGGACATCGCGGCACTCGGGGTCTCGTTGTGCGTCGATCGGCCGGGCGTCGACCGGGCGGCGACCCACGCGAGGCTCGGCCCGCTGATCGACACTTTCCTGCGGCGCGCCCTGGTGTGACGCTGGTCGCCCGGGCTGCAGCCTCGGGATCGAACGCGGTCGTCCGCTCGCCCGGGGCATGCGCCCCGTGTGCCACCATCCGCGCATGGCCTTCGACCTGCTGATCCTCGGCGGCACCCTGGTGGACGGCACGGGCGCGCCCGGCCGGCGGGCGGACGTCGGCGTGCTCGGCGACCGGATCCTCGTCGTCGGCGACCTGGCCTGGGTCGACGCTGCATCGGTTCCGACCATCATCGACGCCACCGATCGGGTCGTCACACCGGGGTTCATCGATCCCCACGGCCACTCCGACGCCTCCGTGCTGCTCGACGGGGCGCTGGCGAGCCACCTGCACCAGGGGTTCACGACCCAGCTCTCGGGGAACTGCGGGGAGACCCTTGCCCCGGTCACCGTGGAGGGCCGCGAGGCGGTCGAGCTCGCGCTGGCGGCCACGGGGCAGCGCCCCTCCTGGGCGACGTTCGCGGAGTACCTTGCGATCGTCGAGGCGCAGGACCTCGGACCGAACGTTGCCTTCCTGGCCGGCCACGGCACGCTCCGCAGCGCCGTCCTGGGCGCGTCGGACGCGCGTCCGACCCGGGAGCAGGCGGCCGCGATGGCACGCCACCTCGAGGAGGCCCTGGACGCCGGGGCGTTCGGGCTCTCCTCCGGCCTCATCGACGCACCCGGGATCCACGCCCGACCCGAGGAGGTCGCCGCGCTGGTGCGCGTGACGGCGCGGCGCGGCGGCCTCTACGCGACGCATGTGCGGAGTGAATTGGCGGGTCTGTTCGACGCGCTCGACGAGGCGCTCGCGACCGCACGTGCCGCCGGACCCGCGGCGCGGCTCCAGGTCAGCCACCTCAAGGCCGGCGCCCGCGGGGTGTGGGGACGCGCCGGAGAGGCCATCGAGCTCCTCGAGGGAGCCCGATCCGGGGGGCTGGACGTGGCGGCCGACCAGTATCCGTATGCCGCCGCCGCGACCACGCTGCGCTGCGTCCTGCCGCCGGCGCTGCTTGCCTTGCCGGTGCACGACACGGTCGCCGCCCTCGGCGACTGGGAGGTGCGGCGCCGGGTCAAGGAGGAGATCGCACGCGGAGTCTCCGGCTGGGAGAACGTGGCCGCCGACCCCGGATGGGACGCGATCGTCGTGGACTGGTCGGGGGCCCACCCGGGCTGGGTGGGGCGCTCTCTCGGAGACCTCGGCCGCGATCTCGACCGCGATCCGGTCGACGTCGCGTGCGACATCCTGGCTGCCGACCGGCTCGCCAGCCACGTCACGATCCATTGCATGGACGAGGCCGACGTGGCGACGATCCTGGCGGTGCCGTGGGTCGCCGTCTGCACCGATGCGGCCGGCAGGCGGCCCGGCCACCCGATCCTGGACGCGGGGATCCCGCATCCGCGGACCTATGGCGCCGCGCCGAGGGTCCTGGGCCCCTACGTCCGCGAGCGGGGCGTGCTGCGGCTCGAGACGGCCGTCGCAAAGCTGACGTCGGTGCCCGCGGCGCGACTCGGGATCCGCGACCGGGGCGTCGCACGCGAGGGCGCCTTCGCCGACCTCGTCGTCCTCGATCCCGCGACGGCCACCGACCGGGCGACCTTCGCGACCCCCGCGGTCTACCCGGTGGGCATCGACGCCGTGATCGTCAACGGCGCGGTCGCCGTCCGCGACGGGCGGGAGACGGGCGCCCGGCCGGGCCGTCTCCTCCGGCGCCCCTGACCCCCGCGTGGGTCGCTCCCCGGCCTTCGTCGAGTCTGCCGCGGTGGCGACGCTCCGGGGCGGCGACCTGCCGTACACCCTGCGGCGGTCGGGGCGGGCGCGCCGCCTCCGCGTGACCATCGACGCGCGCCGCGGCGTCATCGCGACGGTGCCGGGCATTCGAACCGGGGAGGCCGCCGCACGTCATCTCATCGAGCCGTTCCTGGCCGAGCGCGAGGACTGGATCCGGAAGCACCTCTCCAGGCGGGATTCCATCGCCGAGCGCGTCGCCGCTGCCGGCGAGGTTCGCGACGGCTCGCTCTTCCGGTATCGCGGACAACCGCACCGGATCCGGGTGGCGGCCGGCGCGCCGGGCCGTCGCCGAACCCGCGTCGAGCGCGTCGGTGACGCGGACGAGGACGTCCTGCTGGTGACGTTGGCGCCGGCCGAGCGACGCCCGCTGGCCGCGGTTCTCGAGGCGTGGCTGCGGGTCCGGGCCCGCGAGGCCGTGGACGCCGCGATCTCGCGGCACGCGGGGCCCCTCGGCGTCGTCCCGACGGCGGTCACGGTCCGCGACACGCGGACCCGGTGGGGAAGCGCCTCACGCCGAGGTCGCCTGATGCTGGCCTGGCGCCTGGTCCTTGCACCGCCGGCCGTCCTCGAGACGGTCGTCGTCCACGAGCTCTGCCACCTCCGCGTCTTCGGGCACGGTCCGCGCTTCTGGGACCTGGTCGGGACCCGCGTGCCCGACCACGCGGTCCACCGTCGCTGGCTCCGCGCCAACGCGGCAGAGCTCCACGGGGCGCTCGCCTGAAGGTGCCGCCGGCGTCCACGGTGCGTCAGCGCACCTCCGATTCGGCGCGGCCGACAAGGAATCGCCTCCGGCACGCGACAGCGACTGGCTCTCGTGGCATGCTGGCCGCAGACGCGCCCCGTGGACCGTGGGGCGCGGTCCGGTCGTCCCGCCGGTAGGGTCCGAGCGGGAGGATGGGCGAATGATCGACGACAAGGACACTCCCTCGCGGACGCACCGCGTGCGCTGGCCCGTCGTCGCCGCGCTGACCGCCGTCGCGGCGGGGGCGCTGGCCTTCACCTTTGCCGTGGCCGGCGGCCTGCCGGGTTCCTCCTCGGGCGCTCCGGTCTTTCCGGCGGCTTCGGCCGCGCCGGCAGTCGGGCAGGGCGGGGGCATGGTCGACGCCGGCTGGGTCGCCCCGGCGGCCCAGCCCGGGACGAACGCTCCGGCGAACGGCAACAGCCCCGGCCGGGCATCGAAGCTCGGCCACATCAGCATCACCAGGATCGACGGCTCACGGCTGGCGCTGGTGACCGACGACGGCTGGACGCGAACGATCGACGCGGCCGGCGCGACGATCACCCGCGACGGCGCCAAGATCGCCGTCGCCGACCTTGCCGTCGGCGACGAGATCGTGCTGCGCCAGAAGCGCCAGGCCGACGGCACGTTCACGGTCACTGCGATCCAGGTGATCCTGCCGAAGGTCTCCGGACTGGTCACCGACGTCGCCGCTTCGAGCCTGACCCTCGCCGCGCGCGACGGGACGAAGACCACCGTGAAGCTCACCGCGTCCACGACATACCGTCTCGGGAAGGACGCAGCCGACAAGTCGGTCGTGAAGGCCGGCATGCAGGCGGTGGCCACCGGCCCGAAGGCGGCCGATGGGACCCTGACCGCGACGTCGATCACGGTCAGTCCGTCGCAGGTCGCCGGAACGGTCTCCGCCGTCGCCGCGACGAGCCTGACTCTGGCGGCGCGCGATGGGACGAAGACCACGGTCAAGCTCACCTCGTCGACGACCTACAGGCTCGGCAAGAACAAGGCCGACCTGTCGGTCGTCAAGGTCGGCATGCAGGCGGTTGCCACCGGCCTGAAGGCCGAGGACGGCACGCTGACGGCCACGTCGGTCACCGTTGCGGCCTCCCGCATCGCGGGAACCGTCAGCGCGACCAGCCCGTCGACGATCACGCTGACCGATCGGAAAGGCTCCAAGACCACGCTGAAGGTCACCTCGTCGACGACCTTCTGGGTTGCCGGCGTCGCGGCCCCCAAGCTGGCGGACGTGAAGGTCGGCATGTGGATCGCCGCCGAGGGCGTGCGCAACGACGATGGCTCCTTCGCGGCGTCCGCCGTCAGGGCCGCCGCGGCAGGCAAGGCCGGGGGCTGGGGCGACTGGAAGCCGAACCCGGGGAAGGACGGCGGCCCGAAGGGCGCCACGCCCGCCCCGGCGAGCTCGCTTCCGCCTTCCTCGAACGGCTGACCGGAGGAGCGCCAGCGCCGCGTCCCCGGCGCACGCGGGGCGACGAGCAAGGGCGGCGCGCCATCCGACGAGACCGGAGCGTCCGGCGAGAAGCCGGGAGGCGAGGCCCCATGGCCCTTGCCGGGTGCGCTCGATCCGCTACTGTCGGGCCATGCGACCGAGTCGAAGCCGCATCCTGCCAGAGCCGTGGAGCCGCCACATGATGTCGCCTCGACGCCTCCTCCTCGTCGTTGCCACCGCTCCGCTGGTTCTCGCAGCCTGCTCCGGCGCGACGCCGGGATCGAGCGCGAGCCCGTCGGCCACGGAGCCCCCCGGCAGCATCGCGCCCTCCGGCAGCATCGCGCCCGGGGCGACGGCGCCGGCCGCGAGCCCCGTCGCGCTCAGCATCACCATCCCCGGTCCCTCCGCGCCTCCGCCCGATACGAGCCCCGCCCTCGCCGTCATGCGGACGCGCCTCTCGGCCCTCGGCGTCACGGACGCCGCCACCGGCCTCTCGATCGACGGGTCCGGGATCCACTTCACCGGCGTTCGGCCGTCCGACGTGCCCGAGTCGCTCGTGCGCGCCGTCCTGACCGATCGCGGCGCCATCACGATCGTCGGCCTGCCCGAGGCGACCTACGGCACGAGCGACGCCCCCCGGTCGCCTGCGAGCGGGACTGCGCTCGATCCGTCCACGGTGACGCCGCTCGCCGACCTCTCGAGCGGCGGCACCAGCGCCACGCCGACCACGGATGCGGGCGGCGGCCTGGCCGTCGAGATCACGCTCTCGACAGCCGATGCAAGGGCCATCGCGGACTACACGGGAGCCCATGTGAACGGCTTCATCGCCGTCCTCGTCGACGGCAGGGTCTACGTCGCTCCGGTGATCCAGTCGGCGATCAGTGGTGGCAGCCTCGTGATCACGGGCGGCGCCGCCGATGGCGACGTGCGCCTGATCAGCGCCCTGCTTGCCTCCGGCACGCTACCGCCCCCCTTTGGCCAGTAGCGAGACCGGTCGGACGGGGTACGCCGCTCTAGTTGAACAGGCCGACCATCACCTTGCTGAACTCGGGAAGCGTCCAGTCGTTCCGGGCGCCCCACACCAGGTACCCGAAGAGCGTCACGATCGTCGACACGAGGAAGAACGTGACGACAGGTTGGTGGAGCAGCCCGCGTCGCCCGGCACCCAGGCACCAGGCGAGGATCAGGATCGACGCCGGGATGCCGAGCAGCGTCGTCACGCCCTCGACCGAGACGAGGAAGAACGTCACGCCGTGGACCAGGCCCGCCACCGCGGCCGTCACACTGGTGCGGCGCTGCGGGCCCACGGGGCCGCGGGTCGCCGCGGCGAGCATCAGGATCGCGAGCCCGACCCAGGCGACGTGCCACATCCAATGGCTGAGCACCTCGTCGAGCCACAGGTCGAGCTCACCCGGAACAGTCCTGTAGAAGACGTCGACCGCGTCGTGGGGAAACGCGTCGCCGATCGCATTCGCCGCGAGGTGGATCCCCTGGCCCTCGACCCACAGGGCGGCGAGCACCAGGAACACCACCAGCCCACGGCGCCCCAGCCCGCCCGCAAGGTCGAACACGAGCCAGGCGAGCGGGATCACGACGAGCGGCGTCAACAGGTCGGCCGCCTCCTGGAGCGTGAACTTCTCGGGCGGCCCGACGGACAGCATCAGGAAGGGCGGCACGAGCAGGAACACCGCCAGCACGACGGCGTAGGCCAGGAGGGCCGCCGCCAGGTCGCCTGCGCGGCGCGACGATACGGGCCCTGGTCGGCCCGGCCGGTCTTGCTCGCCCACTCGCAGCCTCCTCGGCAGACGCCGACGGGTCGGTCGCGCCGGTGGCTCGGCGCGGCCCCGGCGACCGAGTCGGACCGCGCGTGAGGGACTTCCGCGTGCGGCATGGTGGACGCAGGCCACAGCGTAGACCCTGGCCGGGGAGGCTGAAGCGTCCGGACGCAGTCCGCGAGCGCGACTATGACTCCGTCAGGACCTGCGTCGAGATCACCAGGTCACGACCTGGTGCCGGCGCGGTTACCTCGAGGGCGCGCTGTCGCGTGGCTGGGTCCGCGGCATCGACCGCGTGGACCCAGACACTCGCGCCAACGAAGTCAGAGAGCGCTCGCGACGCCGGAGGCCGCGTGGACGCGCCGCCGGTTTGCCGTTCCCATGTCGCCCGGCCGGTCGAGGTGGCAGCTGGCTGACCCGCGATGGGCTCCGCTACTCTGTCGTGGTGATCGCGCGACGAGGGAGTTGGGCGACGGGCATCCCACGAGGGGGCAGGTCTTGGGCACCATCGCAGTCCACGAGTTCATGTCGCTCGACGGCGTCTTCGAGGATCCAAGGTGGACGTTCGACTACGGCTTCGACCCAAGGATGGGCGAGGCGATCGGCGCGATCACGGGTTCGGCCAGGGCGATCCTGCTGGGGCGCACCACATTCGAGATGTTCGCGCCGGCCTGGTCGACCCGCACGGTCGAGGATGATCCCGGTGCCCCGTTCTTCAACGATACCCACAAGTACGTCGTCGGCTCGCGGGAACCGAAGGTGGCGTGGAGTCCCTCGACCCGCCTCGGCCCGTACGACTCGGACGCGATCCGGCGGCTGAGGGACGGGATGGACGACGCCATCTATGTCAGCGGCAGTGGCACCCTCGTCCGCGCCCTGCTCAGGGACGGACTCATCGATGATCTCCACCTCTTCGTCTACCCGGTCGCCATCGGCAAGGGCAGGAGGCTCTGGGGCGAGGGCCTCGACCCGACCAGGCTCGCGCTCAAAGGACACGAGGCGTACGAGAACGGGGTTGTCCACCTGACCTACGGACCTGCCTGACCCGGCGCCTCGCGGGGACGGGCGGCGATGCCAGCCGCATGGACGTGGCGACACAATCTGGACGAGCGCACTGCGCCCGATCCCGGGCACTGCCTTTGTCCGCGTGGTGCCTCCCTTCGGATGGGCGTCCTGCCACGCTACGGGCACAGTCGAGGGCGCGGATAGGGCCGGCCGTCCCGAGCTACGGCATACCTGGCGGTCGGTGGCTTCGACCTCGCCATGATCCACGAAGGGTCCTCGCACGGGCGATGCGTCACACTCCTTCCAGGACGGCCGTGCGTTCGGGGCCGTCGGTCTCGCCATCGAGCCTGGAGGATGACATGCAGGACGAGCAGGTTGGCCGCAGTCTCGAGGGCGGACGACCTCGATTTCGACGGCTGGAACAAGGCCGACTGGAACGGCGTGTCTGCCGCATGGCGAGTGGGCCTGTGCCGTCGGCGAGTCCGCGGATGAAAGCCGCATGGTGACGGTCGCCAGGTGGTGTGACGGAGCGATCGTCGTGGAGTGCATCTGGGCCTAGGGGATCAAACGATGGACGCTCGGCTACCGATCATGCCGGCGGATGCCGGAGTCGTTCGCTACCTGGTCTTCTCGGGATCGCTGCGCGAGGGGTCGTTGAATACGCGCCTTGCGCGACTGGCAGCAGCGGTGATCGACGCGCACGGAGGTCAGGTGGACGTCGCGGCGATGTCGGACTTCGATGCGCCGTCGTTCGATCAGGATGCTCAGACGGAGAGCGGCCTGCCTGCGGGAGCTCTTGAGTTCCAGCGGCGCCTGGAGGCCAACGACGCCCTCGTGATCGCCTCCCCCGAGTACAACGCGTCAATGCCGGGCGTCCTCAAGAACGCGATCGACTGGGTGTCGCGCCTGCGGCCGCAGCCGTTCAACGAGCGCCACTGCCTGCTCATGTCAGCTTCGCCCTCGATGGTCGGAGGGAACCGGGGCTTGTGGGCGCTCCGGGTGCCCCTCGAGCATCTCGGCGCACGGGTCTACCCGGACATGTTCTCGCTCGCCCAGGCGCACCTGGCGCTCGACGATCAGGGGATCGCCAGCGAATCGCTGCGCAGCCGTTTCGAGGCGAACATCGTGAACTTCATGGCCCAGGCCGAGGCGTCGAAGCACTATCCCTGCATCAAGTCCGCCTGGATCGAGTTCCGCAACGAGCAGCCGGACCCCGCACTCGATGCGGGCACGGTTCCGGCCCCCGTGGCCTGACCACGCCGTGGGAGACGTCCGAGACAGTCGCGGGTCGATGAGGAGCGGCATGAGCGACCAGCCCGGCATGGCATGGATCAACGCGCTGGCGGCCGAAGAGGAGGACCTCTGGGCACGAGCTGGCGATGGCGACCGGGTACCCCCACCGAGGGCCGTCGTCTGGAGGAGTCGTCGTGGGATACGAGCAGTGACGCGCCGTCTCAGTTCGTGTGACTGAGCCCCCGGAAGGCTCTCCTCTCGTCGGATCGCCGGCGGGCGAGGCCAAAGGCAAGCCCAAGCGGGCACTACCCGTTCGGCAACAGGATCAGCCGGCCCTCGACATCGGCGCGCTCGATCCGTCGGTGCGCCTCGACCACGCCCCTTTGTCGGTGTCTGGATCGACCGACTGCGCCGGAATGGGCTGCCCTCGTTGTGGCCGGTGGGTCGATCCCAGCTGCGGCCGCTCTCGCTGGTATCAGACCGAGCACCGCGAAGCGCCACGCAGCGGACCTGCGACTGCGGTCGGGCCGAAGCACCGAGCAACTGATCCACGTGGGGAGATCCGTGACTGGCTGGTGGGTCCGAGCATGGACTCATCGACGGCCGTCATCCGTAGTATTCCTCGATGAAGAAGATAGGGTTCCTCTCGTTCGGACACTGGTCTGCCACGCCGTACTCGCAGGTGCGTTCCGCGTCGGACGCTCTGATCCAGTCGATCGAGCTCGCCGAGGCGGTCGAGGACCTGGGCGCGGACGGCGCGTATTTCCGGGTCCACCACTTCGCCCAGCAGCTGGCGTCGCCGTTCCCGCTTCTGGCAGCGATCGGGGCCCGGACCAGGCGCATCGAGATCGGGACGGCCGTCATCGACATGCGCTACGAGAACCCGATGTACATGGTCGAGGACGCCGGTGCCGCCGACCTCATCGCCGGCGGGCGCCTCCAGCTCGGCATCAGTCGCGGCTCGCCGGAGCAGGTCATCGATGGCTTCCGGTACTTCGGCTACGCGCCCGAGGAAGGCCAGACCGACGCCGACATGGCGCGCCAGCACACCGAAGTCTTCCTGCAGGCGCTCTCCGGGGTCGGGTTCGCCCAACCGAACCCCTCGCCGATGTTCCCCAACCCGCCCGGGCTGCTTCGCCCGGAGCCGCACTCGCCCGCCCTGCGCGAGCGGATCTGGTGGGGCGCGGGAACGCGCTCGACCGCCGAATGGACAGCGCAGAAGGGCATGAACCTCATGTCGTCGACGCTGCTGACCGAGGACGCCGGCGTGCCGTTCCACGAGCTCCAGGCCGAGCAGATCCGCCGGTTCCGCGAGGCGTGGACGGCGGCTGGGCACCAGCGCGAGCCGCGGGTGTCGGTCAGCCGGAGCATCTTCGCGCTGGTCGACGATCGGGACCGCGCCAACTTCGGCCGCGGCAGCGATGACACGGACAAGGTCGGCTACATCGATGCGCAGACGAAGGCGATCTTCGGGCGCTCGTACGCCGCCGAGCCGGACGTCCTCGTCAGGGAGCTCGCCGGGGACACCGCGATCCAGGCTGCCGACACGCTGCTGCTGACGGTCCCGAACCAGCTCGGCGTCGAGTACAACGCCCACGCCATCGAGAGCATCCTGAAGTTCGTGGCGCCGGAGCTCGGCTGGCGCTAAGCGGGCCAGAGGTGCTTGTCGTGGCGACGCTGGGCCGGCGTGGCGCGATTCGCCGAAGACGTCGGAGCGACTGCGAGGCCGCGCCCGTGTCCACCCTCGCCGTTGAGGTCGTCCGCCCTCGGCGCGCTCGTCGATCCTGCGACCTGGGAGCACGAGCAGGCGACCGGGCGCGCGTTCGGGCATGTCGCGGTGTCGGCCCAGCTCAAGGTCGACGCGGTCGGCGCGGCCACCCGAAGGGAGCCAGACGGCAGCGACGTCCTGGCCCGTGCGCGAATCAACCGAGAGCTCGAGCGTGCCGCGCTCCGGTTCGCGAGAGACCGCGAACTCGGTCAGCTCGAGGCGACGATGGCCAGGCTCGACGCCGAGGCAACAGCGGCGGCGGTCCGTCCGTCGCAGTCTCCCACGGCGGCCGAGGCTCTGGTCTATCTCGAAGAGTCGCCGAGCCTGTGGGCGAGGACGTCAGACGCCGGACGCCACGCGATCGCCGACCCCGTGTTCGAGAGGATCGACGTCCTGGGAGTGACCGACGACACGTTCACGCTGACCGCCCACGCCATGGCGTGGGGCTGGGACGCGGCCTTCGGGGCCGGCGTCGTCCGCGTGAAAGAAGTTCAGTCTGATGACGCGCCGGCCATCCCGTCGCCCCGCCGAACGCGCCACGGACCGAGAGGTCGCGTCGTCGCGGCCGTCCTGGCGACGGGTTCCGAGAAGGCCGCCGCCCGACGCCTCGGGCTGTCGCACTCGACCGTGAAGCACCACCTGGCGAATGCGCGGTCCAAGGTGGGTGCGGAGACCACGGCCCACGATCTCGGCCCGCGTGGCGTTCGGGCTCGTGTGCGGCCTCGACGAGCCGTCGCGCAGGGCCGCGATGCCGCCCGCATCGTACCGCCGCAGCCACTTGTAGTACGCCTGCCGCGTGATCCCGAAGTAGCGGCACGTCTTGCTGACGTTGCCGGTCACCTCCTGGGCGTGGCGGATCACCGCAAGGCGGTGCGCGGCTCGACGATCCAGCTCGCGATCGGTCATCGGTCCTCCTCTTCACAGGAGGCCCCGATGTGTACACGATGTCCGTCAGTTCTATAACTAGCCGCCATTGAGCTTCATCAGCCCGGCCGGCGACCTGTTTGCCTCGGGACGTCGGTGGCGTGGGCCTCGACTGCCCGATGAACGTTGCCGTGCACGTGGTCGGGACCCACCTTGTCGAGGAGTCCCTCCGCTCGGAGCACAGCGAGCACACCCGGCTTGACCCGGGCCAGCCGCAGGGTGATCCCGTCAGCGTCGGTGAGATCCCATATCTCGGTCAGCTTCGCCGCGCCTTGCGAATCGACAAAGTTGACGCCCTCAAGATCGAGCACGAGGGTGCGGAGCCCGGGATGCCCATCCGTGACCGCACGTACGCGCTCATCCACCGCCTCCGCCGTCGCGAAGAACAGGCCGCCGTCGATGCGGAGCACCGCGACTCCCGGCTGCGTCTGATCGTCGGGGTGCTCCTCGAGGTCACGGAAGACCTGTGTGCCCGCCTCACGACCCAGCAGCGGCATGGAAGGCTGCGTTGTCACGAACACCAGCCACACGAGCGATAGCACGATGCCGATGACCACCCCCAGGAGGACGCCGGCCGACAGCACCCCGAGGAACGCGGCCACCGCGATCCAGAAGTCGATCCGCTTCACTCGGCGGAGGCGCCGCAGCTCGGCGACGTCGATCATCCCGAACACGACCGCATCGATGATGATCGCGGCCAGGACAGCCTTGGGCAGCTGGGAGAACACAGGCGCGAGCAGGACGAGGGTGGCGAGGACGAGTGCGCCGGTCGTGAGCGACGCAATGGGCGTCCTCGCGCCAGCGGACTCGTTCAGCGAGCTCGCCGAGAGGCTGGTCGAGACGGGCATCCCCTGGAAGGCCCCGGCGCCGAGGTTGGCCATCCCCTGGGCGACCGATTCCTGGTTCACGTCGATGCGATAGCGGTGACGGGTCGCGAACGCCCGGGCATCACCGGCCGTCTGCGAGAACCCGATGAGCAGCAGCGCGAGTGCGGAGATCAGGATCTCCCACACGTGCTGACCGACGAGGTCGAGGGAGGGGATCTGCGGGACCGGGAGGCCTCGCGGCACGGGGCCTACGAGCGCCACGCCGTGCGCGCCCAGGTCGAACGCCACCGACGCGACCAGGCCACCGACCACGAGCACGAGCGCACCGGGGACCTTGGGCAGGAGGAACCGAAGTCCGAGGATCACCGCGAGCGCGACGCTCCCGACCAGCAGCGTCGCCCACGAGATGTCACCCAGGCTGCGGACCCACGACGCGAGCTCCTGCCACGCGCTCGTGCCGTCCGCGGACGTCCCGGTCAGCTTGGGCAGCTCCCCGATGACGACGTCGATGGCGGCGCCCGCAAGGAACCCGGTCACGACTGCCTTCGACAGGAACCGGGCGATCCAGCCCATCCGGAGCGCGGCGACCAGGAGGAACAGCGCCCCTGTGGCGATCGCGATCGCGGCCACCAGCTGCGCCGCCTCCTGCCCGCCGACGCCGGTGAGCAGCACGGCCCCCCCGGCCACCGCGGCCAGCGACGAGCTCGGACCCGTTGAGATGTGGCGCGACGTGCAGAAGAGCGCGTAGATGATCGCGCCGGCTGCGGCCGCGTACAGGCCGTTCTCGACCGGGATCCCGGCGATGCCCGCGTAGCCGAGGTTCTTGGGCACGATCATGGCCGTGACCGCGATGCCCGCGATGATGTCGCCCCGGAGCCACCGTCGGTCATACGTGCGCGCCCAGCCGAGGATCGGGACCAGCCGCGTCGAAAGAGGGGCCGTCGCGCCGCCGTCAACGCTCACGACAAGGACCCTCCACGCGCGACCGGCCCAGGGCGCGCGAGCCGCTCGCCATCATTGTCGTCCACCTCGCCGCGTCATGGGTCAGCGATCCACCCCGGGCCGGGGCCCACGACCCTCGCGCTGCGACCCCGGATACGTCCGCGGGCCCGCCAACTGGTGCGCACCGCAGTCACGCCCTTGGGCCGGGATCGCCCGTTCGGGCTGAGCGACGAGCGGCTCCCGGCGCCGGTCCAATCACGATCGTGCAGACTGGCGCTGCAGTTGGAGGATCGTCCGATGGTCGTCGTCTTCGGGTGGGGAACGGGAGAGGCACAAGACCTCGGCGAGGTCGCGCCGACCACCTGCCCGAACTGCCACAACGAGGTCTTCCTCACCACATCCGGTCCGAGAAGCGGGTCAGCCTCTATTTCATCCCACTGATTCCCTATGGCAGCAAATGACTACCTGGCCTGCCCCATCAGATGGGGTCCTGACCGACGACGAGTTCGCGGCGGCGAAGCGACGCGTCCTGGAGATATGGCCCTCGGGCTCGCGATGCCGGTCGGCACCGTGACGACGTAGCCCGGATCCACCGACGTTCGCCGATCGGCCGGTCGGGAGGCGGCTCCGAAGCCGGAGCCGCCTCCCGACGCCGAGGTCAGCGCCTGTTGTACGCGGCGAGGCCCTCCCAGTCGCCCCGCGCCGCGTACGTGGCCTGAGTCGGCCACGATTCGAGGCTCGAGGGCGGCAGCGCACCACCGGTGGCGATGATCTGGCGCAGCTCACCCGTGTTCGCGTGCTGGAGCTGGTTGTAGCTCGTGATCCCACCGTCGTTGAGGATCAACGCGATCCGCGGCCCGATGCCGTGGAGCTGGGTCAGGTCGTCGGCCGGCTCGGCCGACGCGGCCGGAGCCACTGCCGCCGCCTTCTCGGGGGCGGGTCGGGACGCGGCCGCATGGTTGTTGTACTTCATCAGCCCTTGCCAATCGCCCTTGGACGCAAAGCTGGCCTGCATGGGCCATGTCCCCACGTTCGCCGGCGGGGTCATGTCCGAATTGTGCAGTGCGTGCCGCAGCTGCGGTTCGTTGAGCTCGGCCAGCGCCGTGTAGGTGGTGACCCCGGCCGCGGCGAGGGCAGCGGAGGCCTTGGGCCCGATCCCCACCAGCTGGGTCAGGTCATCGGCCCTGGCCTCTGCCGGCGCGACAGCCGCCACCGGCGCGACAGCCGCCGGCGCGGCCTCCTCCACGGGCGCGGTGGTCTCTTCAGGAGCCGCCTCGGGTGCCTCCGCGACCTCGAGCTCGTAGGCCGCGACGACCTCTTCGCCGCCCAGCGCCTCGACAGCGGGCGCCACCAGCGCTTGCAGCGCCGCGGCCTTGTCGGCTGGCAGCGTGCTGTTGAACAGGAGGGCGTGCTCGTCGGTGATCGCCTGCTCGATGAGTCCGATCGAATGCTCCCAGCTGCCCTCGTACAGGACAAACAAGGCGCTCTTCTTCTTCTCGATCTCCTTCGAGACAGATCGCATGAACTTGTCGTCGATCCCGGTGTCGTGGATCCCGCCACGCAGGCCGCCGAGGACGCCGCCGGCCGCCCCCATGGCAACGGCACCGGCGGGTCCGGCGACGATCGCTCCGACGACCACGCCGAGGGTGCCGACCCGGACACCGGTCTTCAGCGCGCCGCGATCGGTTGTCTGGTGGACGCTGATCCGGCCGAATCGTCCACGGTCCACGACTGCGGCGTCGACGATCTGCACGTTGTCGTTCGCCGCGTCGATGCGCTGGACCGCCTTCAGGAGCCGCCGCGCCGCGTCACCGCTGTCGACCGTGAATGCCGCTAGCGTCGTGTGCGCTTGACCATTATCACTCATGGGTCCCCGCCTCCTAGGGTGCGCCGGCGCGCCGGCCCGCGATGGGACCCGAAGAGCCGGCCCCCATCCGATTCCGGAGCATACGCCACGACGTGCCCGTCCTCTAGCTGTGAAGATTCGATGACGCTCGATCCGTTGACGGGCCGACCCTCGGCGCCTAGGCTCAGGTCGAGGGTGCTGCGCCGCATGCGCGAGGCTGCGCGAAGGAAGTGGAGGGCTCGCAATGATTCGCCGGATCACCGGGATCATCCTTGGAGTGCTGGCCTTCTTGGTCGTGTACTGGCTCACCGGCGGGTTGGCGACACCGGCCACGCCCAACTGGGCGCTGGCGATCCTCGTCGGCCTGGTGGTGGCGCTCATCTGGCCGTGGGTCATGGGCCTGATCTTGGTCAGGCGCGCTCGGCAGCGCCGCCAGAGCGAGATCGACCAAGAGGTCCAGAAGCAGCTCGCGCAGCAGCAGAAGAACCCACCACCCTCCTGATCTCCGGGCTCCGACCAGCTCGACGCTGCGATGGTCGCTCGCCACTGCCAGCCGGCTGCGCGGAGGGCGATCTCGTGAGACCGAGCGGAAGCGAGCAATAGCCCCAAGGCGTTTGCATGGCCCAAACGGCGGATTAGGAACGCGGCCCGCCGCCCTCACCCTTTCAGCATGACGGCGCGCTGGTCCGATCCACACCGGCTCCCGGGCCCCCCTGCCCGTTGCGACGCCGGGTACGCCCGCGCCGTCAACCCCGCGAGGGCTTGATGAGCGAGATGGATCTCGCCCTCGCCTCCCTGTCCGGCGTCGCCATCGGCGTCTCCTCGACCGCTGGCTCCTCCCGCCGCTCGTGGATGCCTGGATCGACCGACTGCGCCGGCATGGGCGATGAGCGTGACAGTGACGCCGAGCGCCGCACTCGGCTTCTTCAACGTCATGGGCCCCTATCGACGTACTCAAGTCTCCGTGAGCAGGCTGTGGCGACCCTGGGCGGAGCGCCGCGCATCAACCGAGGAAGAAGCGCATCAGCTCTGGCGTAAGGACCTCGGGCGCCGGGGAGTGCGGTTGGCCCGGGAGGGTCACGAGCTCGGCTCCGGGCACGGCGTCTGCGACGTGGCGGGCCGTCTCGCCGATCCACGGGAAGCTCGCGCCGCCCCGCAGGACCAGCACCGGCAGCCGGAGCATGGCGAGCCGGTCGGCGGGGACCTCCGAGTTGCCGGCCAGCGCGACGTCGTAGGCGGCCGTGTGCGCGATGGCGAGCATCGGCGGCCAGTCCGGGGATCCCTCCAGCTGCTCGACCGCCGCGGGCGGCAGGCCCACCTGGCCCGCGAAAAAGGTGCGCAGAGCGCCCTCGCGATCCCCGGCCGCGATGCGGGCGCTGATCTGGGCCGCGATCTCGAGCGGCGGCCGGGGCCGCGTCCCCTCCACGATGTACGGCGGCTCGTTGACGGCGAGGCGCGGGATGGGGAGCCCGCGCATCGCGGCCTCGAGCGCCAGGATCGCGCCGCTCGAGTGCCCCAGGACGAACGCCGACCCGTGCTCCGACGCTGCCTCGAGGACGGCAGCGAGGTCCTCGATCTCGCGCTCCGGCGCGTACGCCGGTCCGTCACCGCTCGCGCCGCGCCCTCGGCGGTCGTAGCGCACCAGCGTGAAGCGGGGCTCGAGGAGAGGGCCGTACCTGTTCGAGGTGGTGCCCACCGACAGAGCGCCGTTGACGATGACCAGCGGCGGCCCCGAGCCGCCGCGTTCCACGGCGATGCGCGTCCCGTCCGCAGACGTCACATGCTCCATACCGCCTCCCGCGCTGGCACCCGCCGGAATGGACGACCGGCCTGCTGCCAATGCTCGCACAGACGGGCCGCGCGACTGTGTGCACGCGGCCGGGTTTCGCGAATCATCCCGGTCGGCGATCGGGGATCCACGCAGGTTGGCCCGCGCCCGTCGATGTTGGCCCACGCGGCGCGATGAGCCGGGGCGCGGCCACAGCACCACCCGCCGACGCAGTCCGCCAGGTGACGCAACCAGATCACCGCGTCCGGCGAGGATGCGCCCGGCAAGCTGCTGGCGAACCCGGCCAACTGGCGGATCCACCCCAAGGCGCACCATGATGTGCTCGCCGACGCGGTCGGCTGGATCCAACACGTGCTCGTCCGGTGCTCGGGCTTCGCCGTCGACGGCCATGCCTGGGTCGCGCTCGCGCTCAGCCGCGACACCCGCGCAGCCGCGAGCCAGGATGTTGCGGAGCGCGATGATCCGCCGGTGGTCGCCGATCCGGCCGGCGGTCACCGGCTCCAGCTTCGCCAGCTGGCCGAGAGCTTCGCCGATGATCTCGAATTGCCGCTCGACCGCGGCCCGCACAATCGCGTCGGCGACATACCGCTCGAAGTCGAGGCCCGCGGTGAACTCCGCGATCAGCGTCGCGCCCGGCGCCTCTCGTCGAGGTCTGCCTTCGCCTCACGCGGCATAGACCAGCGTCCTCGTCCGCTCGCAAGGGTCCGGCTTCGGCATGTCCTGAGAGCTGGTCGGCGCGAGACGGGAACCTCCAACCCCTCGGTGGCGAACCCCCGGTCATCCGGCTGCGCCACGTCTGGCGCGAGGGTCGGTCTCCGGGTCAGCCGCCCCTCAAGTCTGCGAGCTCGGCGGCGATCTCGCGGGCCCACGCGCGGATGTGGTCCCAGTTGCGGAAGTCGCCGACGTGGTGGGTCGCGAGAAGCGCCGCGTCCACGCCCGGGGTCCCCTCGAGGAGGCGGCCCCCGAACGTGCGGTGGCGGCGGGCGCCGATCGGCGCCACGTCCGACGCCACGTGTTCGGTGAGGGGGATATCGTCGAAGTCGGCGGATCGATCCAGCGGCCCGCTGGAGAACAGCCAGACCGGGACCTGCTGCAGTGCCGGCAGGTTGCGCTTCACGAAGCGGTTGGCGTCGCGTTGCCAGTGCGCCGAGTAGAGCGCGCTGCCCAGGACGACGGCGTCGTAGCCCACCAGGTGCCGGACGTCCCGCGCTCTGCGCACGTCGACCTCGTGGCCACTCTCGCGCACGACCTCGCCGATCGCCTCGGCGACCTCGCGGGTGGAGCCGCTCTTGGTGGCGTACGCGACGAGGACCTTCATGGCCATCAGGTGGAGGTGGTGGAGATGAGGGGACTCGAACCCCTGACCCCCGCGATGCGAACGCGGTGCTCTTCCGGCTGAGCTACATCCCCACGTCGGGCGTTCCCGCGCTGGAGCGGAACGCCGGTCGGAAGTGTAGCACGGGGCACCCCTCCATCCCGGGCGAGCGCCGGGGCCGCGAGTGGCCCGGGACGGCCGCATCTCATCCTCCCGTGCCCGTCCCTTCGCGGGAATCCTGCCCGGCCGCATGGGTCGCGCGGGCGTGCTGCGCGATCGACGGCGAGGGTCACAAAGGCACTTCCCAACATCGAACAGATGTTCTATTGTTGGGAAGCCGATGGACCGTCACCCCGACCGCACCGCCGCCCTCGCGAGCCTCCGGGCCCGGTGGGGCGCGGCCGCGCCGCGGCCGGCGGTGGAGGTCTTCGGGGCGCTCGCGGCCGCCCCGCTGCCGGCGGAGGCCGGGGCGGCCACTGCGCTTCCTGGCGTGCTTCCGGAGGATCCTCCCCCGTCTCCGCGGCCCGCGCTCGTCCCGCTGCCGGGCGGCGCGGAGCCGGCCCCGGCGACCCGGCCGCTCCCCGGGGAGCCGGCACGGAATCCGGCACGCGACGCGGACCGGGCGATCCCGACCGGCTTCCCCGAGCTGGACGCGCTCCTCGCGGCCGGCGGCCTGCCTCGGTCCGGCACGGTCGCGCTCCGGGGCGCCGGGTCGAGCGGCGCGACGACCCTCGCCCTGCGGGTGGTCGCGGAAGCCCAGGCCGGCGGTGCGCTCGTCGCCTGGGTCGACCTCGCCCGGAGCCTCGACCCCGTCGAGGCGGTCGCCCGGGGCGTGCTCCTCGAATGGCTCGCGGTCCTCGTCCCCGGGTCGGCGGCGGAGGCGCTCGCAATGGCCGGGACCCTCCTCCAGGCCCGCGCGGTCGATGTCCTCGTCCTGGACCTCGTGGGGGCCCGGGCGCATGCCAGCGGGGGGGCCGGGGGTCGGGCGGGGGCCCGCCGGCCACGCCTCGCCGACCAGCTCACCCGTCTCGTCGCGTTCGCCCGCCGGACCGGGGCGCTCCTCCTCGTCCTGGAGTCGGCCGACACCGCCGCCCCGCTGCGGGCAGCCCTCGAGGAGGGGGTGGGCCTTCGGCTGGAGCTGCGGCGGCGCGGCTGGATCCGCCTCGGCCGGGAGGTCGTCGGGCAGCGGGCCGAGGTCTGCGTCGCAAAGGACCGCCACGGGGCGCCCGACCGGCGAGCGGCCATCCGCCTTCTCTACGCAGAGGGCGGGCCGCGCGATCGCTGCCTTGCCCGCGACGAGCTCCTGGCGGAAGAGCCCGTCGCCCCGGGCCGTTCACACCCCGCCTCCCCTCCCGTCCCGTTGGAGAACCTGGGATCGATCGATGCGCCTCCTCCACCTCGCCTGGCCTCATCTCGCCCTCCAGCTCGCGCGGCAGCGCGATCCGGCAATCCCGACCACCGGGCCGCTGATCCTCGGCGGGCGGCCGTGGGATGACGGCGTCGTCCTGGACGCCAGCCCCGCTGCGGTCGCCCTCGGCATCCGCCGGGGGATCCCCCTCGGGCAGGCGCACCGCCTCGCCCCGGAGGCCGTCTTCCTGCCGCCCGACCCGGCCGCCGACGCCACGGCCGTCGAGGCGGCGCTCGACGCTCTTGCCGCGTTCAGCCCGGGAATCGCCGGCTCTACCGTTGCGGGCGACCGGGCTTTCGGCTCTCTCGAGGTCCAGGTCGACGGACTCGAGGCGCTCTGGGGTCCCGAGCCGAACCTCGTCGGAAAGGTCCGGGCCGCGCTCGCCCCGCTCCTGCCGGGAACACCGCGCGCGGGGATCGCGGGCACTCGTTTCGCCGCCGCCCTCGCTGCCGCCACCGGGCCGGGTCCTGCTGCGGTGCCCGCCGTCCTCGTCCCGCCCGGCGAGGACGGCGTCTTCATCGCCCCGTTCCCGGCGTCCGCCCTCTCGCGCGACCCCGAGGTGCGCGGCCGGCTTGCCCGGTTCGGCCTCCTCGCGATCGGGGCGGTCGCCGCCCTGCCGCGCTCGGCACTCGTCGCGCGCTTCGGGATCGAGGAAGGCGGCCGGCTCCACGCCCGCGCCAACGGCCTCGAGACGGACCCGTTCCGCCCGCGCCGGGCCCCGGAACGCCTCGCGCTCGGGATCGCTCTCGACGAGGCGGTCACCGACCTCGCCGCGCTCCGCTTCGTCCTGCGTCGCCTCGTCGGCGCGCTGGCCGCGCAGCTCGACGCCCGGGGCGAGGCCGCCGGTCGCGCGCGGCTGACGGCGACGCTCGATCCCACTTTCTCGCCCGGGCACCTCCCGATCCCGGGCGCCGGCCTCCCGACGGTGGTCGTCGCCCAGCGCCTGCCGGAGCCGACCGCCGATCCCGAGGCGCTCGAGCGGCTCCTCCTCGAGCGGCTGGAGCGCGAGCCGCCGGCGCTGCCGGTCGTCCGCCTGGAGCTTGAGCTGCTCGACGTCGTCCCGGCGGCCGGCCACCAGCTCGCGCTCTTCACGCCGCAGGCGAACACGGCCGCGCGCCTGGGCTGGCAGCTCGCCCGGCTCGCCGTCCGCTTCGGGGAGGGGAGGGTCGGGCGGGTCGCGCTCGGCGATCCGGAGGCACCTTTGCCCGAGACCCGCTGGACCTGGCATCCGGTCGCCGCCGACGGGATCGGCACGCCCGGGACCGGGGCACCGGGAGTCGGGGCGCCGAGGAGCGTCCCGTGACAGGGGCCCCGCCGGGAGGTGCCGCGCCGTGACGCGCCTCCTCCGCGAGCACCCGGTCATCGAGGCCGAGCTCGACCCGGCCGGGCGCCTCGTCGCGATCACCTGGGCCGGGCGGCGCGAGCCAGTCGAGGCGTGCACCCGCTGGCGGGTCGAGGAGGCCTGGTGGGGTCGACCGATCGCCCGCGACTACTTCAAGGTCGTCGGTGCCCGCTGGCTCGCCCTCGTCTACCTCGACCGCGTCGACGGCACCTGGCACCTCGAGCGCCTCTACGACTGACGGTCAGCGCACCTGCCGCCGAGCTGCTCAGGCAGCGCGGCGAACCGAAGCCCGGACCAGGCGGATGGCCTCCGCCATCCCGCCCGTCCACGGCTCGCCGTGGCCCGGCAGCGCCAGCCGGGCGTCCAGGTCGGCCAGCCGGTCGAGTGAGGCCAGCGCCATGCGGGTATCGGCGTTGAACTGCGGCACCGTGAGCGGTCCACGCCTGCCCGTCAGGGTATTGAGTGTCGCAAAGGCGTCCCCGACGAACAGCGTGTGGCGCTCAGCCACGTGAAGGGCCGCGCTTCCGGCCGTGTGACCCGGCACCAGGATCACCCGCGGCGACCCAGGGACGTCGAGGGTGGCCCCGTCGCCGAACGTCGCCACCTCCCGGATCTTCGGGATCCGCAGCATGCCCTTCCGGATGGCATAAGCCAAGAAACGAAGAAACGCCGGCGGGCGCGGCCGCGCGCCGCGTGTCTCGTGGTCGCGCGCCGCGGGAACCTCCCCGAGCGCCAGCGCGCGATCGGCCTCGTGAACGCGGATCCCGATGCCGTGGTCGCGCCGGATTCGCTCGGCGAAGCCGACGTGGTCCGAATGGCCGTGGGTCAGGGCGACCGCCCGCACGTCGTCGAGGCTCCGGCCCATCGCCGCGAGCTCGGCGAGCAGGTCCTTCCACTGGCCCGGCGCTCCCGTGTCGATGATCGTGATCTCGCCCGCCTCCTCGAGGAGGTAGACGTTGATGAGGCCCGGCCCCAGCCGACGGATCCCCGGCGCGATCTCCATCGTTCCCCCTGGTCGCCCCGGCGATCCCCCGGCAGGGGCTGGTTGTCGGCGATCCTGCGTCGCCCTGATGCTCGGCGCTCGGCTCGCCACGTCCCGCGGCGCGGGAAGCAGGCCGCGCCGCACGCGAGAGCGATGTCTAGACGAGGGAGCGAAGCATCCCAGTTGCTGCGCTCCCCATCGCCGCCGCCACGAGGACCAGGATGAGGGCCACGAGCACGAGCGCGAGGATGGCGGCCCCCAGCCAGTCGCGCGGCGTCGGTCCCATCGTCGTCCCTCCTGAACGCGGATGCGAGCCGTCCGGGTTCGATCCGGAAGCTCCGGGTGGTCAGCCCAGGGGGCAGGCGGCCCCGTCCAGGACCGCGAGCATCATGGTCCCACCCGG
This sequence comes from uncultured Chloroflexia bacterium, assembly GCA_963776285.1. GTDB lineage: Bacteria > Chloroflexota > Limnocylindria > Limnocylindrales > CSP1-4 > CTSoil-043. Next base: position 124,317 of record CAVZLW010000006.1, on the reverse strand, counting down.
CGGACGGGCCGTCGCCTGGATGCGGCATTCCGGATCCATGCCGACCGAGTCGATCACGAGCGCCCAGTTTCCGGCTGGCCCGCCGAGCTCTTCCCTACTGTAGCCCGCGGCGACCAGGCCGGCCTGCACTTGGCTGGCGAAGGTGCAGCCGGGCAGCGGGCGACGAACGCGCCCGGGGCCGCCGGGCGGCGTCCGGCCGACGCTGCCCGGAAGCATGTGGCCGGGAATCTCTCGGGCCCCGCCACGGCGCGGCGCGGCGGGGCCCGGAGGGAGTCGCCGTCCCTGGTCCCCAGTTACCGGGACGGCGGGAGGTGTTCGGTCAGATGGTCGTCCCACCGGCGGCCGCGAGAACCGCCGGGAGGACGACGAGCACGAGCACGGCCGCCAGCAGGATCAGGAGGAGCGTCGGGAGGAGAGACCGAGTGCTGGTCGCCAGCGTGCTCATGGCATGTAGACGGGTACGGCGAGCGGTTTGTTGCACCCGCACGCACGGATTCCTGCGCCGGATTCGGGATTGACCAAGTAGAACTTGTGTTCTATTCTGGCCGTGCCCCGCCGCGCCGACGGCCGCGCAGCCGTCCTCATCTTCGGGGCGCTTTCATGCCCGTGCCGGCCTACGCCGAGCTCCATGCGCACACGAGCTTCTCCTTTCTCGACGGTGCCTCGTCCCCGGCAGACCTGGTGGCGCGGGCCGTCGAGCTGGGCCTGTCGGGCCTCGCCGTCACCGACCGTCAGGGCCTCTACGGTGTGGTCCGCTTTGCCTCGGCCGCGGACGAGGCCGGGCTCCGGCCGGTGATCGGCATCGAGCTGGAGCTCGTCGACGCGCTCGCTCCGGATCCGCATGGGCTCGTGATCCCGGCGCGCCGCCTGCCGCCGCGGAGCCGGCGTGGGGCTTCACCGCCTGCCGCCGCGGGGACCCCGCACGGCGGGCTCCCGGCTCGCCCGCAGCCGGAGCGCGCCCGGCTTCCGGCCCATCGCGAGGCGGTCAAGGAGGACCACCGCGGCGTGGGGCCGGGGGAGCGGGGGCCGCACCTCGTCCTCCTGGCGCTCGATGGGACGGGTTACCGGAGCCTCTGCCGGCTCCTCTCGCGGGCCAACCTCGCCGGCACGAAGGCGGCGCCGCGGGTCACCCAGGCGCTGCTCGCCGAGCACGCTGAGGGGCTCGTCGCCCTCTCGGGTTGCCGCCACGGCGAGATCGCGCGGCGGCTCCTTGCCGGAGACCGCGAGGGCGCCGGTGCGGTCGCGGAGGGCTACGCCCGGCTCTTCGCGGGAGCGGGGGCCGCCGGGGCGGGATCCGCGGTGGCGCGGTCGGGGTTCGTCCTGGAGCTCTCCCATCACCTCCTGCCGGGCGACGACTGGCTCGTGGCCGAGACCGCGCGCCTGGCCGGCGAGGTCGGCCTGCCGGTCGTCGTCACGAACGACGTCCACTACGCCCGCCCCGACGACCGCGAGCTCCACGACGTCCTGACTGCCATCCACCACGGGCGATCGGTCGAGAAGCTCGCCGAGCTGCGGACCCCGAGCGGGGAGCACTACCTGAAGTCCGGCGTCGAGCTCGCCGCGCTGCCGCCGGGCGACGGGACGGTCGATGCGACCACGGCGGCCGCCTGGCACGAGGGGATCGCCAGCGCGGGCGAGCTGGCGGCGGCGTGCCGCGTCGACCTGGGCTTCGAGCAGTACCGCTTCCCGGGCTTTCCCGTGCCGGCCGGTGAGACGGCCTTCTCGTACCTCGCCGAGCTCTGCCATGGCGGCGTGCGAAACCGGTACCACCCGGTGACGCCGGCGGTCGTCCGGCAGCTCGCCCACGAGCTGGACGTGATCGAGCGGACCGGGCTCGCCGAGTTCTTCCTCATCTGCTGGGACCTCATGCACTTCGCGAAGGAGCGCCGGATTCCCGCCCAGGGGCGCGGCAGCGCCGCGGATTCGATCGTGGCGTACGTGCTGGGGATCACCCGGGTCGACCCCATCCGCCACAACCTCCTCTTCGAGCGGTTCATCAACGAGGGCCGCACGACCTATCCGGACGTCGACATCGACTTCAGCTCGGAACGTCGCGAAGAGGTCATCCAGTACGTCTACGCGCGCTACGGCGCAGAGCACACGGGGATGGTCTGCAACCTCGTGACGTACCGGGCGAGGAGCGCCGTCCGGGAGGTCGGATACGCCCTCGGCTTCCCGCGGCCGCTCGTCGACCGGGTGGCGAAGGCGCTCGAGACGTACGACTCGGTGATGGTCCGGCGCGACCTCGAGGTGGACGGCGGATTCGCCGAGTTCTTCCATCGCCCCGGCGACGTGCCGACCGGCGATGCCCTGGCGGCGCCGGCTGTCGACGCGTCGGCCGCGCGGGCGGGGGACCGCGGGCTCGTCGACCGGATGGGACAGCTGGACCATGCGCGGGGCGGACGGGTCCGGACCGGAAGGACCGGCGAGGCCGGGAACAGCCGCCTGCCACGTCCCGAGGACGCCGCGCGCCGCACCGGCAACCTGCCGGGGACGGGCTCAGCTCCCGCGATTCGGGCCGGCGGGTTCTCTGACGACAAGGGAGGCCCCGGGGACTCGCCGGCGAGCGTCGCCTGGCTCGCGCGGGGCGGGCCGCCAGCGGCGACAGCCGGCGCGCCGGCGCCGGATGGATCTCGGGCCGTCTCGGGCACGTCGTCGTCCCCTGGCGGAGCGCCACCCCCGGGCCATACCTTCGGGCCGGGCGCCGGCCAGGCGCGGACTCCCGGCCTCTCGCCTGGCACGGTGGATGGCCGGGAGCTCGACCCCGAGTCCGGAGTCCTCGCCCCGCCCGCCCGGAGCGTCGACCGGCTCGGCCGGCCGCGCCACTTCGACCCGCCCCCGCCGCGGGCGGTCACGGCCCCCGGACGGGACGGCCGCACCGCCCGCTCGTCGGTGGCGCGGCTCGAGCCCGGGACACCGCCGGCGCCCCACGAGGGGAGCACCGCCGGGATGTCGCCCTGGGAACGCTGGCTGGAGCTCTGCGCCCGGATCGACGGCTTCCCGCGGCACCTCAGCATCCACAGCGGGGGGATGCTCGTGACGGCCGCCCCGCTCGTCGACATCGCGCCGCTGGAGCGGGCGACGATGCCCGGACGGGTCGTCGTGCAGTTCGACAAGCGCGACGTCGAGACGCTCAAGCTCATCAAGCTCGACCTGCTGGGGCTCGGGATGCTCGCCGCGATGGACGAGACGATCCAGCTGATCGAGCATGACTGTGCCGTCTGCGTCGACCTCGACCGGCTCCCCGAGGAGATCCCCGAGGTCTTCGCGATGCTCCAGGCGGCCGACACCGTCGGCGTCTTCCAGGTCGAGTCACGGGCCCAGATGCAGACGCTCCCGAAGTCCCGGCCGGCCTGCCTCGACGACCTCGTCGTCGAGGTCGCGATCATCCGGCCGGGGCCCATCCAGGGCAACGCGGTGCATCCCTACCTGCGCCGCAAGCAGGGGCTGGAGCAGGTCACCTACCTGCACCCCTCGCTGGAGCCGATCCTGCGCGACTCGCTCGGGGTGATCCTCTACCAGGAGCAGGTGATGCGGATCGCGATCGAGGTCGGTGGCTTCACGCCGGCCGAATCGGACGGCTTTCGCCGGGCGATGGGGACATGGCGCTCCCCCGCGGAGATGGAGAAGCTCCACGGCCGGTTCGTCGACGGCTGCGTCGCGGTCCAGGGGATGTCGCGCGCGGACGCCGAGGAGCTCTACCGGCGGGTCGCGGGGTTCGCCAGCTTCGGCTTCGCCAAGAGCCACGCGGCGGCCTTTGCCCGCACCGCCTACGAGTCCTCGTTCCTCAAGCTCTTCTACCCGGCCCAGTTCCTCGTCGGCCTGGTCAACGCCCAGCCGATGGGCTTCTACCCCGTCGAGGTGCTCGTCAACGACACCAAGCGCCATGGCGTTGCCGTCCTGCCGGTCGACGTCAACGCCTCGTCCTACCGGACGACGACCGAGTGGGTCGGGCGGCCGGGCTGGGCGCTGGCCGGTGCCGCCGGCGACGACGGCCGCCATGACTCCGATCCCGGCGAGCCGCTCCCGCCGGGTCTCGGGATCTCCTCACGACCCCGTCCGGTCCGCTCCCCCGCCTGCGCGATCCCGACGCACGCGGCCCGGGAGCGCTGGACCGCCGAGAGCACCGTGGGCTGGGGCGTCCGCCTGGGGCTTCACCTCGTGAAGGGGATCGGCCCGGAGCAGGCAGCGCACCTCGATGCGGAACGTGCTCGCGGCCCGTACGTGTCCCTGGCCGATGTCGTGGAGCGGACCGGTCTTGCCGAGGAGGTCGTCGAGCGATTGATCCGCGCCGGCGCGCTCGACTCGCTGGGGCGGCCGCGACGCGAGCTCCTCTGGCAGCTGCGCGAGACGGCCCGTCCGGCCAGGGGGGCTCCGAGGGGTGGCGGGCGGGCGGCAGGGCGCCCGCTCGACCTGCGCCTGCCGGCGACGCCGGCGCCGGATCTGCCGCCCCTGTCGGACCTGGAGCGACTGGGCGACGCCTACGCGATCCTCTCGCTCGACGCACGGCTCCAGGTCGTCGCCCTCTTCCGGCCCGCCCTCGACCAGCTCGGGGCAGTGACGAACGCGGCCCTCGCCGAGCGGCGCCCCGGGCCCGTCCGCCTGGGCGGTCTCGTCGTCACGCGCCAGCACCCGATGACGGCCAGGGGGACGGTCTTCCTTGCCCTGGAGGATGAGACCGGGATGGTGAACGTCACGCTCTGGCCGGACGCCTGGGCCCGCCTGCGAGGGGTCGTCAGGCGCAACGCCCTCCTCGTCGTCGACGGGATCCTGCAGCGGGAGTCGAACGTGGTGAACGTTGTCGCCCGCGAGGTGCGGCCGCTCGTCGACGAGGCGCGGCGCATCGGGGGGCCGGCACGTCCGGACGGGGTTCGCCACCTCGGCTATGCCGGCATGCGGCGCCTGGGATGACGGTCGAGGCGACGGCCCGGCTGCCGGCTCGACCCGCGGGTCAGCGCTTGCGCGCCGCCTGCCGCTGGGGCGAGGACATGTTGAGGAAGCGCCGGTAGAAGCCCGCGAAGGCGCCGACCGCGATCCCGAACAGAGGCGCGGTGATCAGCGCGGCCTGGGCAACGCTCTGCAGGATGGCTGACTTCTGATCGGGCGAGATCACGAACGTGAACCCGAGCGTGGTCACGCGGACGTCGATGCCCGACGTGGCGACGACGGCGACGACGAGGTAGCAGACGCCGGCAAGCAGGCTCAGCAGCCCGCCCATCAGCCACGCGCCGCGCGGCGCGAGCATCCCCGCGAGGAAGGCGATGATCATCGGGGGTGGGGTGAGGACGATGTTCCCGGCCATCGCGACCAGCTGGTTCGACGCGAGCGAAGGGATCAGCATCGCGATCGTCGTGACAGCGATCACCAGCGCCGGGAGCCAGCCCGACCTGGAGTGCAGCACGATCGACGGGAAGGCGCGGAGGTCGCCCGGGATGTCGACCGGGCCGGCTGCCGCGCGAAGGGAGCCGACGAAGCCCGCGCGCGCCGGCGCACCCGATGCCGGCTCGCGGGCGGATGCCGGCCGTCGGTCGCGATGGACCCGTGGCAGCGCTGCGGCCGGGATCTCTGGCACGTCGAGGTCGTCGTCGCCCTCGACCACGGGCCCGGTGGTGGCCGCCCGGTAACGGCGGCGAGCCTCGGCACGCTTGGTCCTCTTGGCGCGGGCCACGGATCCTCCTCGAGATGCTCCTGGGGGGCGCGGCCCGCGGCCGGAGTCGCGGCGGCGCGGCGTGAATGCTACCGCGGGAACCCCCCGTCCGCCCGATGACGTGCGCCGGCCGGCTGGACGTAAGCGACAGGTGAGTCGCTCGTGAGTCGGCGGTGCGCGGCGGGTGGTACACCCCGCCTGTCACGTCCCGCCGGCTGTGCCCGCCCGGAGGTGTCCATGCGCGCGCCACGGAGCGCCATCGCCGGCGGGCTCGCCATCCTGCTCGTCGTCGCATCCTTGGGTTCAGGGACGACAGCCCGCGGAGACACATCGCCTGCCGTGGTGCCCGCTGCGGCGGTCGGCTGGCCGCCGTCAGTGGGACTGGTCGTGGCCGAGGTCGTCACGGGGGGGACCTCCGCCTCGGACGAATACGTCGAGATCTCCAACGCGGGCTCGACGGCGCAGGATCTCGCGGGCGTGGAGCTCGTGTACGTGTCCGCCTCGGGGACAACGGTGACTCGCAAGGCCGCGTGGGCCAGCCCGCTCGTCGTCGAGCCCGGACGCCACGTCCTCATCGCGAACACCCTCGGCACATACGCTGCGATCGCGGACGCGACGTACTCCGGCGGCCTTGCCGCCACGGGAGGCGCGATCGCGCTGCGGAGAACGGACGGGCAGGTGATCGACGCCGTCGGCTGGGGCGATGCCGCCAGCGGATTCGTGGAGGGGATCGCGGCATCGGCGCCTCCGCCGTCGAGCTCCATCGAGCGCCGGCCCGGCGGCACAGGCGGCAACGTGATCGACACGAACGACAACGCTGCCGACTGGGTCGTGACGGTTTCGCCGGTCCCACAATCGCTCGCGAGCGCGCCGACGCCGTCGCCAACGCCCACGCCCACGCCGAGCCCCACCCCGACGCCAACGCCCACGCCGAGCCCCACCCCGACGCCGACCCCGACCCCGACGCCAACGCCCACGCCGAGCCCCACCCCGACGCCGACCCCGACGCCGAGCCCGACCCCGACACCGACCCCGTCGCCAACGCCCATGCCCACGCCGAGCCCCACGCCGACGCCGACACCGACCCCGTCGCCAACGCCCACGCCCACGCCGACGCCCCACGCCGACGCCGACCCCCACGCCGACCCCCACGCCGACGCCAACCCCGACGCCAACGCACACCCTGGACGTGGCTGCCGCTCGGGCACAAGCCAGTGGAACCCATGTCCAGGTCGTGGGTGTCCTCACGGTGCCCCTGGGGAGCCTCGAGGATGGCCGGGGCGGGTTCGTCGAGGACGCCACGGCCGGGATCGCACTGCTGCTGCCCGCGGCGCCGAGCGAGACATTGCCGCCGGGCACCCTCGTTCGGGCGGCGGGCATCGTCGACGACCGCTACGCGCAGCGGACGATCCGGCTCGACGGCCCGCCGGATGTCTTGGGTGTCGCCGACGTCCCGGCGGCGTTGCTCATCGCGACCGGCGACGCGGCCGAGGATCTCGAGGGCCGCATGGTCACGACGACCGGCCTGGTCATCGACACGCCCGGCGCCCTCGCGACCGGAGTCTCGTTCCTGGCCGACGACGGAACGGGTCCGCTGCGCGTGGTCGTCGCGCTGCCGGGAGCACCCGTCCCGATGAAGGGCGATCGCATCGCGGCCACGGGTCCCCTCGGGCAACGCGACACGACCGGGTCCGGAACCACGGGCTACCGGCTCCTGGTCGCCGACGTCGCGGCGATCGTGCCGGCGCCGAGCCCGTCGCCCACGCCGACCCCGACCCCGGTGCCGACCGCAACACCCGTGCCGACGCCATCCCCCAGCCCGACCCCGACACCAGTGCCGACGCCCACGCCCGTGCCGACGCCCACGCCGACGCCAGCATCGTCTCCGACCCCCGTGCCGACCCCGAGCCCGGGCGCCCAGCCCGCTTCGATCGCAGCGGCGCGCTCGGCCAGGGTCGGCAGCTTGCGTGATCGTCGAGGGGGTGGTCACCGCCGAGGCCGGCCGGATCGGCCCGTCCTCCCTCGTGGTGATCCAGGACGCCACCGCAGCGGTGGTCGTCAAGATCCCGGCCTCCGTGCCGAGGCCCCGGCGCGGGGCGGTGCTGCGTGTAGCCGGCAGGCTCGCCGAGCCGTACGGCCAGCTCGAGGTCAGGCCCGTCGCCGCGGACCTGACGAACCGCGGCGCCGGCGTCCTGCCCGATCCCCTGCCCGTCTCCGCGACGGCACTGGGCGAAGGAGTCGAAGCGCGACTCGTCGTCCTGGAAGGGATCCTCAAGGCGCCGATCACGCGGGAGGCCGGGGGTGATCTCGTCCTGCGGATGGTCGACGCGGCCGGGGTTCCCTTCCGGGCGCGGGCAACCCGAGCCAGTGGCATCCCTCAGGACGTCGCCCGCCCGGGCACCCGGCTTCGCCTCGTCGGCGTGGTCGGCCAGCGCGCATCGCGCAGGGGCGCGCTCGACGGCTACAGGGTCTGGATCCGCGACGCGTTCGACGTCATCATCGTGAGCGTCCCCGGCCCGGTCGCCTCGCCCAAGCCTGCGCCGACCTCGCGGGCGGGCGGCACCGCGCTCGAGGTTCTTCCGATTGCCGCGGCGCTGCGCGCGGCCGAGGGTCGGTTGCGGATCGAGGGGGTCGTCACGATCCCGGCGTCGCTGCTCGACGGCACGGGACGCCGGATGATCGTCCAGGACCGGACCGCGGCCGTCGAGGTCCTGGTCCCGTCCGGTGCGAAGGTGCCGCGTCCCGGCACCCGCGTGATGATCGACGGTGAGCTGGGAACCGCCTATGGCGCCCCGCGCATTCGTGCCGAGTCGGTCGCCGTCCTGGGGTCGGGCGCTCTGCCGGCCCCTCGCGACCTCCACCGGGAGCCGGGGTCCGCGGACGAAGGCGAGCTCGTCCGGGTGACCGGCCGCGTGAGCCACCTTCAGCGTCTCGGGGATCGCTGGCGGGCCGAGGTCCGTACCACCGAGACGACGATCGTCGTCGCCGGTCTCGCGGGGGCAGGGATCCCCGCTGCCTCGGTGGCAGAGGGATCGACGGTCGCCGTGGTCGGCGTCGTTCGCCGCCCCCATCCCGCCGCGAGCGACAAGCGCTTCGCCGTGGTGCCGCGCCTGCCCGCCGACATCCGGGCCGTCGCGGCCGTCCAGGGCGGGGTGACCCCGACGGAGGGCGACGGTGCACCAGCGGGCGACGCCCACGTCCCGGTACCGGGTTCGGCGGGATCGACCGTCGCTCCCACCGGGTCCGTCGTCGCCGACGCGGATCTCGCGGCATTGCCGGGCGTGGGCGTGCTCGTTCGAGTCGGCGGGCTCGTCGTCGGCATCGACGGCGACCTGGTGCTGGTCGACGATGGCACGGCGACCGCGAGCCTCCGGCTGGCCGGCGAGGCAGCCGAGCTTGTCCCGCTCCTCGAGCCGGGCGATGCGGTCAGCGCGGTCGGTCGCGTCGGGACAGGGCCAAACGGCGCCTTCGTGGAAGTTGACGCCGCAGCCGACCTGGTTCGTCTCGGCGATCTCGGCGAGACGCTGCCCCTGGAGTCGAGCAGCGGAGACGCCGGGCCCGATGCCTCCCCCGCCACAGCCGCGGATCCCCCGGCGCTCCCGACCAGCACGGACGACCTCGTCGTCGTCCCCGGCACGCTGACCCCGCCGATCGCCGGCCCGGGCACCGCGGGAGGCCCGCTGGCGGCCGGCATCGGGGTCAGCCTCGTGGTCGCCGGGGCGTGGGTGGCGTTCCTTTCGGCGCGCCGTCGGCGGGCCCGCCGGAGCCTTGCCGACCGGATCTCCGCTCGCCTGGCGGCCGTCGCCGGGACGCCGTCCGGTCGGGTGCTCGACGGCCCGAGGGCCGCCATCGGGACCGCCCCGCCGGCCGAGCACGAGTCGAGCGTGCGGGGCTCGGCTTGACGCTCGTGTTCGTGCGTGCCTATGCTCGCGCGAGTTTCCGGCCGTGGAGGGTGGGACCGCGACGCGCGGAGAGCTTTCCGCCCCGGCCGCGAAGCACAGTCTGGCTCACAGGACGAGCGCGGGGCGACTGGCCCGGCGACGTCCCCGCTGGTGAAGGGAGGCTCCTGGAGTGGCCGAGGCCTACTGCGTCAAGTGCAAGGCGAAGCGCGAGGTCAAGGACCCGCAGCAGATCACGATGAAGAACGGCAAGCCGGCGCTCTCGGGCCTGTGCCCGGTGTGCGGCACCAAGATGTTCAAGATCGGCGGCTGATCGTCCGCTTTTGCGCGCAGACCAGGGCCCCCGCCGGAGACGGCGGGGGCCCTCGCGATTCCCGGGTCTCCTGCTGGGGGACGTTCGGACCGCGACCGTGTGCCGCTCGGCCCGACGGACCGCGCCGGCCGCCTTGCTAGAATGGCCGCGGTTCCCGCCGCAATGTCGAGGTCAAGTGTCCCCACGGCTCCGTACCGCCTCTGACCTCGGCGGCCCGCTGGCACCCGTGGCCTCGGTCCGCCCTGGCGGGATCCCCATTTCCCCGGATGCCCCGTCGATCCCCGTCACGATGGTCGTGGGTTCCTCGGATCGTGTCCCCTTCTCGCGTCCGTCCCCGGCTGCTGCCACGGCGGCCGTGTCCACCTGACCAAGTCACACCGCACAGCGGAGGTCCGTGTTTCATGTCCGTTCGCGTCGGCATCAACGGGTTCGGTCGCATCGGCCGGCAGTCCCTCAAGGCGCTCATCGAGCGCGCTCCCGGGGTCGAGGTCGTGGCGGTCAACGACATCGTCGACGTCCCGACGAACGCCCTCCTCTTCAAGCACGACTCCACCTACGGCTCGTTCACCGGCGAGGTCTCCCACACGGAAGATTCCATCGTCGTCGACGGCCGGGTGATCAGAGTCCTGCAGGTGGCCGATCCGGCCCAGCTCCCGTGGAAGGAGATGGGCGTCGACATCGTCATCGAGTCGACGGGCCGCTTTACGGATGCCGACAAGGCGCGGGCGCACATCGAGGCGGGCGCGAAGAAGGTGCTCATCAGCGCCCCGGCGAAGAAGGAGGACGTGACGATCGTCCTCGGCGTCAACGACGACGCCTACGACCCGGCCAGGCACCACGTCATCAGCAACGCCAGCTGCACCACGAACTGCCTGGCCCCGGCCGCGAAGGTCGTCCACGACGGCTGGACGATCAAGCGCGGGCTGATGAACACGATCCACTCCTACACCAACGACCAGCGGATCCTCGACGTCGCCCACAAGGATCCCCGCCGCGCCCGAGCGGCCGCCTTGAACATCATCCCGACCACGACCGGCGCGGCGAAGGCCCTGGCCCTCGTGATCCCCGACCTGAAGGGCAAGTTCGACGGCTTCAGCCTCCGCGTGCCGACGCCGACCGTCTCGGTCGTCGACTTCACGGCCGAGCTGGAGAAGGACGCCTCGGTCGACGAGCTCAACGCCGCCTTCCGGACGGCCGCGGCCGGCCCGATGAAGGGGATCCTCGGCGTCTCCGACGACCCGCTCGTCTCGTCCGACTTCCGGGGCGACCCGCGGAGCTCGATCATCGACGCGGCGTGCACGATGTCCCTGGGCGGCAACTTCGTGAAGGTCATCGCCTGGTACGACAACGAGTGGGGCTACAGCTGCCGAGTCGCCGACCTCGTGAAGTTCATGATCGAGAAGGGCATCTAGGCCGTCCGATCACCCCGACAGGAACGTCACCATGGACAAGCGCTCCATCCGCGAGCTTGACGCGTCGGGCAAGCGCGTCTTCGTCCGCGTCGACTTCAACGTGCCGCTCAAGGACGGGCAGATCAAGGACGACACCCGGATCCGGGCGGCCCTCCCCACGATCAGGCACCTCCTGGAACAGGGCGCCCGAGTGATCCTCGCCAGCCATCTCGGCCGCCCCGACGGCAAGGTGCAGGACGGCCTCCGGCTCCGCCCGGTGGCGGAGAGGCTCTCCGCCCTCCTCCGCATCAACGTCCCGTGCACGGGCGATGCGCTCGGCCTGGGCACCGAGGACGCCGTCCGCCGCCTGCGGCCGGGCGAGGCCCTGCTCCTGGAGAACCTGCGCTTCCACCCGCAGGAGGAGAAGAACGATCCGGACTTCGCGAAGGCGCTGGCGTCCTACGCCGACGTCTACGTGAACGATGCGTTCGGGACGGCGCACCGTGCGCACGCCTCGACGTACGGGGTTGCCGAGCTCCTGCCCGCCTATGCCGGGTTCCTCATGGAACGCGAGATCAAGTACCTGAGCCAGCTCGTGGAGGACCCGGCGCGCCCGTACGCCGCGATCATCGGCGGGGCCAAGGTCTCCGACAAGATCAAGGTCCTCGAGAAGCTCACCGAGAAGGTCAACATCCTCGTCGTGGGCGGAGGGATGGCGAACACGTTCCTCCTCGCCCAGGGCAGGAGCGTGGGCAAGAGCCTCGCCGAGCCGGATCGCGTGGAGGACGCCCGCCGGATCATGGCCGCGGCCGAGGAGAGAGGCGTCACGCTGATCCTCCCGACCGACGTCGTGATCGCCAAGGAAGTGACCCAGGGCGCCGAGTACAAGACGCTCTCGACCGAGAAGCTGCCGGCGTCGTGGCACATCGTGGACGTCGGGAAGAACTCGCTGGCCGAGATGGAGGCCGCCCTCGCCGACGCGAAGACGATCTTCTGGAACGGGCCCCTGGGCGTCTTCGAGATGCCCGCCTTCGGGGCCGGAACGCGCGAGATGGCGCGCTTCCTCGCCGAGCTCGCGGACCAGGGCGCAACCGTCGTCGTGGGCGGCGGCGACTCGGTCGCGGCCGTCACCCAGCAGGGCCTGGCACCCAAGATGACCCACATCAGCACCGGCGGCGGCGCGTCTCTCGAGCTCATCGAGGGCCGGACGCTGCCGGGCATCGCGATCATCCCCGACGCGGTGCCGGCCGCCGGGGACCCCGGAGGCAAGGCGTGAACACCGAGATCGAGTACATCGACGCCCGCGAGATCCTCGACTCGCGGGGGAACCCGACCATCGAGGTCGACGTCGTCCTGGCCGACGGGTCGGTCGGACGGGCCGGCGTCCCGTCGGGTGCCTCCACGGGCGCCAACGAGGCCGTCGAGCTGCGCGACGGAGACACGGCCCGCTTCGGCGGCAAGGGCGTCCTGAAGGCCGTCGAGAACGTCCGCGAGACGATCGCCCCGGCCCTGCTGGGCGCCGACGCCGCCGATCAGCCCGACGTCGACGCCGCCCTCATCGAGCTCGACGGAACGCCCAACAAGGGGAACCTCGGGGCAAACGCCATCCTCGGCGTCAGCCTCGCCTGCGCCCACGCGGCCTCGGCGGCCCACGACCTGCCGCTATACCGCTACCTGGGCGGGGCCGGCGCGCGCATCCTGCCGGTCCCGTTCTTCAACATCCTCAACGGCGGCAAGCACGCCGTGAACTCCACGGACTTCCAGGAGTTCATGGTCGCGCCGATCGGACGTCCGAGCTTCGCGGAGGCGTTCCGGGCGGGCGCCGAGGTCTTCCACGCCCTCAAGGGCATCCTGCACGAAGGCGGGTACTCCGTCGGGCAGGGTGACGAGGGCGGCTTCGCGCCGTCCCTGCCGTCGAACGAGGCGGCCGTCGAGGTGATCCTCCGGGCGATCGAGAAGGCCGGCTACCGGCCCGGCGAGGACGTCGCCATCGCCCTCGACCCCGCAGCGAGCTCGGTGCTCGTCGAGGGGACCGGCACCGGCGACGTGCCGGGTCGCTACTTCCTGGAGCGCGAGGGGCGCACCCTCGACTCCGGCGAGATGGTCGACCTATGGGAGCGCTGGACCGGGAAGTACCCGATCGTCTCCCTCGAGGACGGCCTCGCCGAGGACGATTGGGCGGGCTGGAAGGAGCTGACCGCCCGGCTGGGCGCGAAGGTCCAGCTCGTCGGCGACGACATCCTGGTCACGAACCCGTCGTTCATCGCCCGCGGCATCGCCGAGAAGGCGATGAACTCGGTGCTCATCAAGCTCAACCAGATCGGGACGGTCACCGAGACCATGGCCGCCATCGAGATGGCACGGCGCGCCGGGTGGACCGCCATGGTCAGCCACCGCTCGGGCGAGACCGAGGACACCACGATCGCCGACTTCGTGGTGGCCATGGGGACCGGCCAGATCAAGACGGGCGCCCCGTCGCGATCGGAGCGCGTCGCCAAGTACAACCGCCTCCTCCGCATCGAGGAGGAGCTCGGGGCGGGCGCGGTCTATCTCGGCCCGGCGGCCCTCGCCGGGGCCCCGCCGTTCCTGCCCGCGTGACCTCGGGGTCCCTCGCGACGCCGGCCGGGCGACCGGCCGGCGTCGCTCCATCTTTGCCTGTCGCGGCCGGCCGCGCGGCAGGATCCCGCCCGTGACGCGCTGGGTCGATCGCGGCGCGGTCTACGCTGGCTGGGTCGGGGTCGGCATGGCGGTCACGATCGCGGTGAGCTTCCTGCTCGTGATCCCGATCGAGCCCGTGCTGTGGCTGCTTGCGCTCCCGGCCGGCCTCCTCATCGGCTACTACGCGAATGCCCGCTCCAACCGCCAGGCGGGCCCCTGGAGCCGGATCCTGGCCAACGGCCTGTATGCCGGCTTGCTGACCGCGGTGACGCTGGCGCTCTGTTTCGTGTTCACGAAGTGGATCTTCTTCAGCGCCGACAACGGCTATCGCAGCGCAGCCGACGGCGGCCCGATCCCCGGCTGCCACACCGGCGCCGACTGCGTCTACCAGCGCTACCTGGCCGAGGGCAAGGGCTCCGACTTCGAGGCCGCCGGGATCACGAACGTCGAGGACTTCACAGCGTTCTACTGGCGGGAGCAGATGGGAACGGCGGGGACCGTCTTCGTCCTGGCCCTTCTCGGTGGGATCGGCGGCGCCGCGATCTACGGGATCGCCCGCCCGAAGGCATCCGCACCCGCATCGAGCACGCCCCCGGCCTGACCCCGGCGGGAATGGGGCACCCGCCACGGGGTCGCGAGCGTGGACCCGGCTCGCCGTCAGCCCTTGGCTGCCAGGGGTCCGTGGACCCGGCTGGGCGTCAGCCGCCGGCTGCCAGCAGGATCGCCCCGGCCGCAACCGCCCCGGCAGCAGCCAGGCGCACGCCGGCCCGCTCGCGCTCGCCGAGGGCGATCACGCCCCAGGCCGCCACCAGGATCGTCGTTGCCTCGCGCAGCGGAGCGACACCCGCGAGCGGGGCGATCTGGAACGCCAGGAGGATCAGCATGTAGGTCCCGATGATGAGCAGGCCCGCAACGAGCGACCGGCCCAGGTCGGCTCCCGAGCCGATCGGGCTCGCCGGCGGCGGGTCGACCGCCGCGACGCCATCGTCGGCCGGCGTGGCTGCCGCGGCGACCTCCCGGGGGCCGGACGACCCACGGACCCGAGACCGGACCCGCTCCGACCGGGCGGCCCACCTGGCGAGCAGCCGGCGCCACGCGAGGAGGGCGACCGCGCACACGCCCCACAGGGCCCAGGCGTACAGCCACGCCGGGCCGGTCCGCACGCCGACGCGGTCGAGCGCCGAGTAGCCGACGATGGCGCACCCGGCGAGCAGCGCCGGCGCGACCGTGGACCGCGAGGCCGTCGCGGCGGCCGCCACGAGAGTGCCGCCGAGCAGCAGCAGGACGCCGACCGTGCCCGCGGTCGTCAGGCGCTCCCCGAGCACCACGACCCCGACCACGACACCGAGGAGGGCGCCGGAGCCACGGGCGACCGGGTAGACGGACGACAGGGCGCCGCGCCGGTAGGCGGCCGAGAGCGGGACGAAGTAGGCGGCCGACACGATCCCGGACACGAGCGCGATCGTCCATCCCTCGCTGGACAGCATCGGTCGCCCCGTCGCGATCCAGGCGAGGGCCACGGCCGGCGTGATCGCCAGCACGCCGAGCCCGACGGCACGGGTCGCGGTCGCGAGCGGGTCGCCCGACGTCTTGACGAGCGTGTTCCACGCCACGTGGAAGACCGACGACGTCAGCACCAGGAGCACGGCGGCGATCGGCACCTGCCAAGTCTACGGAGCCCCGGGTGCCGGCTCGCCGCGAAACGAACGACCCCGGGTCCTGGGACCCGGGGTCGTGGGCGTGCGGTGCGAGAGCCGGGCGACGCCCGGCCGGGCTAGTCGGACTTCTCGACGGTCGCCTTCTTGGCGGGAGCCTTGGTCGCCGGGGCCTTCGTGGCAGCCTTGGCTGCCGGCTTCTCGGCCGCCTTCCTGACCGGCGCCTTCTTGGCGGGAGCCTTGGTCGCCGGGGCCTTCGTGGCAGCCTTCGCGGCCGGCTTCTCGGCGGCACTGGCCGCCGCGGCGTCGGCGGATGCCGCAGACGCCCGGGAAGCGCGCGCCTTCGGCGCGGCCGCAGCCGGCGCTGCGGCCGGCGCCGCCTTCGCCCTGGTGGCCTCGACATCGGAGCGTCCGGCCCTCGCCAGCGCGGCGCGCGCCTTGCCGGCCGCCGTCTGGGCGCCCTTCGCCTTCTCGGCCTTGCCGGCCGCGATGCGGGCCTTGGCGGCCTTGGCGGCGGCGGCGGTGCCGGTCGTCTTCGTCGCCTTCGCACCGGTCTGGACGGCGACGCCGCCGAGGGCGGCCCCGACCTTCTTCGCGAGGCGCGACTTGCGCCGGGCGGCGGCGTTCGGGTGGATCGCGCCGATCTTGGCCGCGCGGTCGAGCGCGGCGTACGCCTCGGCGAGCGACGCGTTCGCGTCGCCCTCGGCCTGGCCGGCCGCGATCTTGATGGTCTTGGAGACGAGTGTCTTGGCCCGGGAGACGCGGGGGCCGTTGATGGCGGCACGCCGCTCGGCCTGGCGAACCCGCTTCTTCCCGGATGGCGTCCGCGCGCCGGTCCAGCCGCGGGGGGAGTGAGCCACGGTTCAGTCGATCCTCTAGGTGTCGGAGGGTGGACGGTTCAATCTGGTGGCGGCGCAGCGAGAGAGGACACCGCGACGGCGCGACCGCGAATGGTAGCAGATCGGACCGCCGGACCGGCCGGCCCCCGTCCCGTACAATCCCCGCTCGTGATCATCGCGTCACACCGTGCGGCGCTGGTACCGATCTCCGGCAAGATCCTGGTCGCCGATCAGGCGGCGACGGGCGGCCCGACCGGCGGCCGGCGCCATCGCCCGGAGGCCCACCTGTGCACATCCGCCGCATCTCGCTCGTCGGCGCCAGGACCGAGCGCTTCGGCGTGATGGCCGACGTCGTCCACGACGTGCTCGGTCTCGAGGCGGGCCACCGGGACGACGGTTGGGCCGTCTTCCAGCTCGCGTCAGGGGATCGCCAGCAGGACCAGGGGCCGTCGATCCCCGGGGATCGAGGCGACGCTTGACCGGCCCGATCCCCCAGGACCGTCTTCGCAACTGTCAACTGCGACCATCGCGCCGCAACCCGCGGCGATCATGCCGGAATCCCGGCATGATCCTGTTCGTCGACCAGACGGCCACGAGCGGCCGATGAACGTCTGGCACGCTCGCATCGAGGCCCACCTGTGCACGTCCGCCGCATCTCGTTCGTAGGAGTCAAGACCGAGAGCTTCGACGGGATGGCCGACTTTGCCCGAGATGTGCCGGGCCTGGCGCCCGGCCACCGCCGCGACGGATGGGCGGTCTTCCAGCTCGAGTCGGGGGATCGGGACCTGTTCGAGGTCTACCGCCCCGGCCAGTACGACGAGCGTCTCCTTCCGGCTGACGCGGCTGGGGTCACGATCGCGTTCGGCGTCGACGATCTGCTCCAGGCCCGGGCGGAGCTGCTCGCCGCGGGCATCGAGATTGTCGCGGACATCATCTGGGCGGCCGAGGCTCTTTCGGACCCGCACCTCGAAGGCTTCGGCTGGCTCTTCTTCCGCGCGCCCGACGGCAGCGTCTACGCACTCCAGCAAGACCATGCGCGGACAACCCCCGAGGATCGAGGCGACGCTTGACCGGCCCGATACCGCAAGCCCGCCTCCGCAACTTCTCGATCATCGCGCACATCGATCACGGCAAGTCGACGCTCGCGGATCGCCTCCTCGAGTTCACCCATACGATCGATCCCCGGCAGATGACGAGCCAGGTCCTGGACTCCATGGACCTGGAGCGAGAGAAGGGGATCACGATCAAGGCGCGCGCCGTGCGCCTGGAGCACACCGCCCGGGACGGGCTGCTCTACGGGCTGAACCTCATCGACACGCCGGGCCACGTCGACTTCAGCTACGAGGTGAGCCGCAGCCTGCAGGCGTGCGAGGGGGCGATCCTGGTCGTGGACGCCGCCCAGGGGATCGAGGCCCAGACGCTCGCCAACGTCCACCTCGCGCTGCGCCAGGACCTCGTGATCATCCCGGTCGTCAACAAGATCGACCTGCCGTCGGCGCAGCCCGACCTGGTGATCGAGGAGCTGGAGAACGTCCTGGCGATCCCTCGCGAGGAGGTGCTCCTCGCCTCCGCCAAGGAGGGGATCGGCATCTCCGAGATCCTCGAGGCCATCGTCTCGCGCATCCCGCCCCCCAGGGGCAGCCCGAGCGCCCGGCTGCAGGGACTCGTCTTCGACTCTCACTACGACCAGTACAAGGGCGTGGTGACCTACGTCCGGCTTGCCGCTGGGACGCTCCACGAGCACGAGCGGATCCGGCTCATGGGCTCGGCCGCCGAGGCCGAGATCCTGGAGCTCGGCTTCTTCCGGCCCCAGCTCGTCCCCGTGAAGCTGATGACGGCCGGCGAGGTCGGCTACATCGCGACGGGCCTCAAGAGCGTCCGTGACGCCCAGGTCGGCGACACGGTGACCAACGCAGCCGCGCCGGCGCCAGTTCCGCTTCCGGGCTACCAGGCGGCCAAGAGCCTGGTCTTCGCCGGGATCTATCCGATCTCGGGCGAGGACTACCCTCTGCTCCGCGACGCCATGGAGAAGCTTCACCTCAACGACGCCAGCTTCACCTTCGATCCGGAGAGCTCGATTGCCCTCGGGTTCGGCTTCCGCTGCGGCTTCCTGGGACTCCTGCACATGGAGATCGTCCAGGAGCGCCTGGAGCGCGAGTTCAGCCTGGAGCTCATCGCGTCCGCCCCGTCGGTGGAGTACCGCGTGCGGGTCCTCAACAGCAGGAGCGTCGTGGTGGTCGACAACCCGGCCCTCATGCCGCCGGCCGGAGACATCGAGGCGATCGAAGAGCCCTGGGTGACGCTCTCGGTCATCACCCCGAGCACGTACATCGGCTCGCTGATGGAGCTCTCGACGTCGCGGCGAGGCTCGTTCCTGACGATGGAGTACCTCGACCCCCAGAGGGTGCTCTTGTCCTTCGAGATGCCGCTGGCGGAGCTGATCGTCGACTACTTCGACCAGCTCAAGAGCCGGAGCCAGGGCTACGCCTCCATGGACTACGAGGAGGCCGGCTACCGGGAGGCCCGGCTCGTCAAGCTCGACGTGCTCGTCAACGGCGAGCCGGTCGACGCGCTCTCGATGATCGTGCACCGGGACAAGGCGCCGGCGGTCGGGCGAGCCCTGACGGCCAAGCTGAAGGAGCTGATCCCGCGCCAGATGTTCGAGGTGCCCATCCAGGCGGCCATCGGATCGAACGTCGTCGCGCGCGAGACCATCCGCGCGATGCGCAAGAACGTCCTCGCCAAGTGCTACGGTGGCGACATCACGCGCAAGCGAAAGCTGCTCGAGAAGCAGAAGGAAGGCAAGCAGCGGATGAAGCGCGTCGGGTCCGTCGAGATCCCCCAGGACGCGTTCCTTGCCGTCCTCAAGATGGGAGAGGAAGCCTGAGGTGGAGGACTGGGTCGATCCCATCCGCACCCTCGTCGCCCTCGCCATCACCCTGTTCCTCGTCATCCTCCGCTTCGAGGCCGAGAAGTTCGGCGCGGCGGAGTACGACGAGCCGACCCGCGATGGCCGGCGCACGTCGTTCTTCCGGCGGCTCAGCTGGATCCTCCTGGGCTTCGCCCTGGTCGGCACGCTCCTGCTGATCCATCCGAACCCCGCGGGGGACCTGGGGATCTCCCTGGGCGATCGCGGGGAGGCGCTGCTCCTCGGTTTCGGCTTCGGGGCCCTGGGCACGCTCCAGGCCATGGCGTACGCCTTCTACCGCTACGGTCGCATCCGCTTCCCGCCGGCCTGGACCTATCCCGGCGCCGTCCTCAATGCGATCGGGACCGCGTTCCTCGACGAGGCCACGTTCCGCGGGGCGGTGCTGGGACTGCTGCTCCTGATCGGGATGAACCCGGTCACCGCGGTCATCGCCCAGGACTTCCTGTACACCCTCGCGACGCGCACGGGCGCCCCGGGCCGCGGCCGCTACATGTTCCTGCTGACCCTGATCGGCGGGCTCGTCGCCGGCTGGCTGACGGTGGCGACGGGCGCCATCGGGGCGGCCTTCCTGGCGCACGCCATCACCCGGATCGCCGTCTTCGTCTGCACTGGTCACGCGGGCCAGCCGGCGCCGCGCGGACAGGAGATCGAGGAGTCGTGGGAGTTCCGCCGGCCGCCGCAGGGCTGGCGCGCGCTCGACCGGACCGACGACGGAGGTTCGACGCCCCGGTGAACGCGGGGGGGGCCGGAGCTGACCCCGTCCTCCAGCCGGCCGCGCCCACGGCACCGACCCGGGCGCGCCCACCACGCTCCTTGTACGTCCACGTCCCGTTCTGCCGGTCGCTCTGCCCGTACTGCGACTTCGTGGTCTACGCCGGCGCAGAGGCGGTCGGCGCCCGCAACCGGGTCGGTGCGTTCCTGGCCGGGATCGAGCGCGAGCTCGACCTGCGGGCCGACCGGCTGGACGCGGCGTTCGGACCCGCGCCAGGCCCCGGCCGACCCCCCCTGTCGACGCTCTACTTCGGCGGCGGCACGCCCTCCATGCTGGCCGCCGACGCCGTCGCGGGCCTGGTGGCAAAGGTACGCCGGCGCTACGGGCTGGCGCCCGGTGCAGAGGTGACGCTGGAGGCGAACCCCGGGCCCGACGACCGGGGCGACCTCGTTGGCTTCGCCGCGGCCGGCGTGACCCGCCTCTCACTGGGGGCCCAGAGCCTGGACGATGGCGTCCTGCGCGCGCTCGGGCGACGTCACCGGGCCGCGGACGTTGGGGACGCGGTCGACGCGGCGCGGGCTGCGGGGATCGCGCAGGTGAGCCTGGACCTCCTGTACGACGTGCCGGAGCAGCGCCTGGCAGCGTGGGCGGCCACCCTGGAGGCCGCCCTCGATCTCGGGCCCGATCACGTGTCGTGCTACGCCCTCACGCTCGACGACCCCGAGGCGGAGGGGCTGACCGGGCCATCCGGCGACCACCTGCCGACGTCCGCGGGCGCTCGCCGCTGGCGCGAGCGGGCGCGCCGCGGCCAGGACGAGGATCGCGCGGCGGCCGCCTATGCCCTCGCCGACGCCGCCTTCGAGGGGGCCGGGATGCCGTGGTACGAGCTGTCCAACTGGGCCCATGAGGGGGCCCAGAGTCGCCACAACCTTGCCTACTGGACCCGCGATCCGTACGAGGCCGTCGGCCCGGGGGCGCACGGCTTCGACGGCGTCGTGCGTCGCTGGAATGCAGCGCGGCTCGACGGATGGCTCGAGGCCCTCGAGCCGGGCGAGGGGAGCCCGGCCGTGCCGCCCCCGGGCGGCTTCGAGGAGATCGACGCGGCGACGGCGGCCTCCGAGGAGCTGATCCTCGGCCTTCGGACCGCGCGGGGCATCTCCCGCGAGCTGGCGCTGTCGCGGCCGGACGTGATGACCTGGGCCCTGGAGGCCGGCCTCGTGGAGGACGGGCCGGAAGGGCGGGTGCGGCTGACCCTTCGCGGGCGACTGCTCTCCAACGAGCTGTTCGCCCGTCTCGTGTGAAGGCAGCGCCGCGCGTGGACGGCAGGTCGCGCGGGCCCTGGGCGTGCGCCACGCGTCGGCGGGCCAGCGTTGACACTCGAGGGGTGAGACTGCTAGGATTTGGGCCGTTCCATTAGCACTCCCACACCATGAGTGCTAACCAGACGCAGGGGCGGATCCGGTCGCGGAGCGCCCAGGGAGCCGTGCCGTGGTGCGAGGAGTCCGCCGCAGCAGCGGCCCGCTCGACGCCCGGGCGCAGGCGATCCTGCGGGCCGTCATCGACGAATATGTCACGACGGCCACGCCGGTCGGATCCCACACGCTCGTGGAGCGCTATCCCTTCGGCGTCAGTTCGGCGACGGTCCGCAACGTCCTTGCCGAGCTCGAGACGGAGGGCTTCCTGGGCCACCCGCACACGTCGGCGGGTCGCGTCCCCACCGACGAGGGTTACCGCTTCTACGTCGAATCGCTCATCGGCGACATGCCGCTCCCGCCGATCGAGCAGCTGATGATCCGCCACCAGTTCGGCCAGGTGGAGTTCGCCACGGACCAGTGGTTCCGCCTGGCGGCGACGACGCTTTCCGCGGCGACCCACTCGGCGGGCCTCGCGACGCCGGCCAAGCCGCGGGCGGCGCGCATCCGGCGCCTCGAGCTCGTGGGCATCGGCGAGCGCATGGCCAGCCTGATCGTCGTGCTCAACGAGGGCTCTCTCAAGCAGGCCCTGCTCACGCTCGAGTCCGGCACGTCCGATGGCGAGCTCGCGGAGGCCGCGCAGCGCCTCAACCGCTCGTGTATGAACCTCACGGCGGCCGACCTGGCCGAGAGGCTCCGCTGGTTCGAGGATTCTCCGGCCGACGACCCGGTGTTCATGCTGGTGAGGCGCGCCGGCGAACGCGCGCTCCGGATCCTCCGTGAGTTCGATGCCGCCACCGTCGAGCAGCTCTTCAGCGACGGCCTCCTCCACGTCATGGCGGAGCCGGAGTTCGCGGCGTCCGAGAAGCTGCGCCGCGTCTTCGCCGTTCTGGAGAACCGCACCTACCTGGGCGAGCTCTTCGAGGACGTCACCAGGTCCGGGCGCCTGCGTGTCTTCATCGGCGGGGAGAACCGGCCGGCGGAGATGGCGGACGTCGCCCTCGTGCTCGCGCCGTACGGGCGCCCCGGCGCGGCCGTCGGCGTCGTGGGCGTGCTCGGGCCGACGCGACTCCGCTATGCGCAGGCGATCGGGACGGTCCGCTTCGTCTCCGGCCTGATGAACGACCTCGTCGACCACCTGTACGCCTGAAGCAGCGGGGAGCCGTATGCCGGACAAGCCAGACCAGCCCATGCAGCAGCGCCGGGCGCGCGCCGAGGAGCCCGTCACCGAGCCCATCGCGGGCTCGGTGGAGCTCCAGGCCGACGTGGAGGCCCTCGCGGCCGAGCGCGACGCCGCGATCGCGAGAGCCGACGAGAACCTCGCTCTCGCCCAGCGGGCCCAGGCCGACTACGCCAACTTGAAGCGTCGCACCGCCGAGGAGCGGGAGCAGACCCTCGGGCTCGCCAACGAGTCGCTCCTGGCGAAGGTCGTCGCGCTCGCGGACGACTTCGACCTTGCCATCGACCACGTGCCCCCCGACGCCCGCGAGACGGCCTGGCTCGAGGGGATCGCCGCGATCGACCGGAAGCTGCGCGCGCTCCTGGAGAGCGAGGGCGTGACGCCGATCGACGCGCTCGGTCGGACGTTCGACCCGGTGATCCACGAGGCCCTGAGCCACGTCTCCGGCACGGGCCGGCCGGAGAACGAGGTCGTCGCCGAGATCCGGCGTGGATACCGGATCCGGGACCGGGTCCTTCGCCCGTCGCTGGTCGCCGTGAGCGACGGCAGCGCATCCGCCGGCCTCCCGAACTAGCCACTTCCAGCCACCACCACTCGACCCCCAACCAACGCACGAGGAGCTGCAGCATCCAATGGGCAAGATCATCGGTATCGACCTCGGCACGACCAACTCGGTCGTGGCCGTGATGGAGGGCGGCGAGCCCACCGTCATCGCGTCGGCCGAGGGCGGACGCACCGTCCCCTCGGTCGTTGCCTTCACCAAGACCGGCGAGCGTCTCGTCGGCCAGCTGGCCAAGCGCCAGGCGGTCACCAACCCGGCCAACACCGTCTACTCCATCAAGCGCTTCATGGGTCGTCGGTGGGACGACCCGGAGGTCCGGCGCAGCAAGGACCTCGTCCCGTACACCGTGGAGAAGGACCAGAAGTCCGACGGCATCAAGGTCCTCATGGGCGAGGGGAGGAGCTACACCCCACCCGAGATCTCCGCGATGATCCTCCAGAAGCTGAAGGCCGACGCCGAGGCGTACCTCGGAGAGAAGGTCACGGAGGCGGTGATCACCGTCCCGGCCTATTTCGACGACACCCAGCGGCAGGCGACCAAGGACGCCGGCCGCATCGCCGGTCTCGACGTCAAGCGGATCATCAACGAGCCCACGGCCTCGTCCCTGGCCTACGGCCTCGACAAGAAGCACGACGAGAAGATCGCCGTCTACGACCTCGGGGGCGGGACCTTCGACATCTCGATCCTCGAGCTCGGCGAAGGCGTCTTCGAGGTCAAGTCGACCAACGGCGACACGCACCTCGGTGGTGACGACTTCGACATCCGGGTCATGGACTGGCTTCTCGCCGAGTTCAAGAAGGACCAGGGGATCGACCTCCGAGGCGACCCGCAGGCGCTCTCGCGGGTCAAGGAAGCCGCCGAGAAGGCGAAGATCGAGCTCTCGTCGGCGATGTCCACCGAGATCAACCTGCCCTACATCACCGCCGACGCGGCGGGTCCCAAGCACCTGGTCGTGACCCTCAACCGGGCCAAGCTCGAGGACCTCGTCGGCGACCTGATCCAGAAGACGGCCGAACCCGTCCAGAAGGCTCTCAAGGACTCCGGGCTCACCGCGGCCGACGTCGACGAGGTCGTCCTCGTCGGCGGCATGACGCGCATGCCCTCCGTCATCGAGGCCGTCAAGGCGATGTTCGGCGGCAAGGAGCCCAACCGCGGTGTGAACCCCGACGAGGTCGTCGCGGTGGGCGCGGCGATCCAGGCCGGCGTCCTGGCGGGCGACGTCAAGGACGTCCTCCTGCTCGACGTGACGCCGCTCTCGCTCGGGATCGAGACGCTGGGCGGAGTCATGACCCGCCTGATCGAGCGCAACACGACGATCCCGACCAGCAAGTCACAGGTCTTCTCGACCGCGTCGGACAACCAGCCGCAGGTCGAGATCCACGTTCTCCAGGGCGAGCGCGAGTTCGCGGCGGACAACAAGACGCTGGGCAAGTTCATCCTCGACGGGATCCCCTCGGCGCCCCGCGGCGTGCCCCAGATCGAGGTCACCTTCGACATCGACGCGAACGGCATCGTCGAGGTGCGGGCCAGGGACCGGGCCACCTCGAAGGAGCAGAAGGTCACGATCACCGCGTCCTCGATGCTCGACAAGAAGGACGTCGACCGGATGGTCCGCGAGGCGGGCGACCACGCCGAGGAGGACCGCCGGCGCCGCGAGGAGGTCGAGGCCCGCAACCAGGCCGAGGCGCTGACGTTCCAGGCGGAGCGGACCCTCAAGGACCTCGGCGACAAGGTGTCGGCCGAGGATCGCGCCGCCGTGGAAGGCAAGGTCTCGGACGTTCGGAACGCGCTCAAGACGGAGTCGGTCGACGTCGTCAAGACACGGGCGACGGAGCTCGCCGAGGTCCTCCAGCGGGTCGGGACGGCGGCCTATGCGGCTGCCGCGGCAGCCGGCTCGCCGGACGACGCCTCGGCGGGCGAGGAACCGTCCGCGGATGGCGCCGGTCCCGGTTCGCCGGGCGACGAGCCCGCGGCCGACGACGAGACCGTCGAGGGCGAGTTCAAGGAGGTCTAGCGCGCACCGCGGGCCCGGCGCCGGCCGGGCCCGCCTCCGGCCGCCGCCGGCCCGCGCGGCCACCGCGGCGGGGCACGCCCCGCGACGCCCGCGTCGCGAGAACGCCGTCCGCGACGCGCTGCCCGCGTCGTCGCGGGCACGCCGTCCGCGCCGGGCGGCCGGCGCCGGCGCCCGCTCGAACGCGAATGCGTCGGGTGGTGTAGAAGTCGCGGATGGTGGCCGGTGCACCGATGGACGACCCGACGTTCGAAGAGGTCCCCGCCCCGGCACGAGCGGACGGCGCGGGGGTCCCGGGCAAATCGTCGCGTGCCGCGCCGCTCCGGACACCGGCACGAGCCGGGCGCTGGGTCCCGGTCGTCGCGATCGCCGGTCTTGCCCTGCTGATCGTTGGGTCCGGCCTCCTCGGACCGAAGGCGACGGCACCGGGCGGCGTCGACGGCGTCACGCCGTCGCCGGGGGCGAGCGCGAGGCCGGCGACCACGCCGTCCGCGGCCGGCTCGCCGGGCGACGGGACGCCGGTGCCCGGACTGCGGCTCACGGGGGCGCTTCCCGACGACCCGCTCCTCCTCCTCGGAGGTCGCTGGGTCGATCTCGCGACCGGGACCCCCGCCGCCGCGACGGACTGCGAGCTTGAGCGGCCGCTCGTCCTGGTCGGTGGGCGGATCATCTGCGTCACCCGGCACGTGACCCGTCCGCCAGGCTCGAAGCTGGCGACGTACGATCTCGGGGTCGTGACGCTGGGACGGTCGCGGACGGCGCCCGCGCGGGGGCTGGCGAACCCGTCGCCAGGCCTCCTCGACGTCGTCCGGCCAGAGAATCCGCTGGTGACGCTCGTCGGGCGGCGCGACCTCGTCATCGGCGACCCCGTGGCGATCGCGCCTGTGCCGGGAGGCGAGCCGGACAGCCTCCTGATGGGCTGGGCGATCCTGGACGGCGGCACCTACCGCGTCGGCCTCGACCGCTTCCACATTGGCGACACGGGCGCAGCGATCACCGGCTCGCGCGAGGTGCTGGCGCTGCCCGTCGAGAGTGACATGCGGCCGTCGTCGCTGGCGGACCTGGCCGTGAGCGTCTCGCCGGACGGGTCGAAAGCGCTCGTCGGGGTGACCATCATCGGGGCACCGTCGACGACACCGGAGCGGCGGCTGGCGGTCCTGCGCGTGGACGCCGGAGCGGTCGACGGCGACGCGATCGGGCCAGCGACGACCATCCCGGGCGAGGTCACCTCCAACGTTGCCGGGCCCGCCGCCATCGCGAGGGACCGCGGGGCCGCCTGCGGCGGAGCGCTCGGAGAGGGCTGGGCGACGAACGACGTGCTCTTCGTCGTCTGTCCCGGCAGGCCGCCGGTGTTCCGGAGGGTCGCGCTCAGCCCGGCCCTCGCGGGTGGCATCCATGACCCGGCCGGCAGGCCCATCTCGGCGGCCATTCTCGATGAGATCGCGTTCTCGCCGGCGAGCCGGGCCGATGCACGCTGGCTGGCGGGGAACGGCGTGGCCATCGACCGCCTTCGCGGCCGCTACTACCGCTGGTCGCCGTGGACGGGCATCCTCTGGGCGATCGACCTGCGCGCGGCGGCCGGCTCCGGGCGCGCCGTCGCATCGATCAGGCTCGAGTCCACCGGATCGACCGGGATCACGTCGAACGTCCCGCTCGACCTGGATCCCGCCGCCCGGCCGATGATGGCCCTGGACCCGGCAGCCGACAGGCTCTACCTCCTGGCACCCGGCGCCGACGGACGAGGAGCCCGGATCGAGGCGGTCTCCGGGGCGGACCTCGCCTGGCGCGGCAGGTACTCGACCGCGCCGGAGCCGTTCGCCGTGGTGGCCCTCAGCCCCGACGGCACCCTGCTGTACGTGGCCACGCCGCCCCGCCCGATCGCCGGCGCGCCCGGCCCACGGGTGGCGGTGGAGGTCCTGGACACGGATCCGCTGGCAGAGCGGCTGTACGCGGGCAGGCTCCCGCCAGCGCCGTGGGACGCGGGGCAGCCGCTCGTCGTGCGTTGAGGCGTAGACTCCCCGTCCGATGACCGCCTTCCCCGACAGCTCCCTCATTCATGCGCGCGGGCTTACCAAGCGTTTCGGTGGCTTCACGGCCGTCGACGCGATCGACTTCGACGTGGCGCCCGGTGAATCGTTCGGCTTCCTCGGCCCGAACGGCGCCGGCAAGACCAGCACGATGCGCATGATCGCCTGCGTCTCGCCGGTGACCGGCGGCACGCTCCGGGTGCTCGGCATGGACCCGCTCGCGGACGGCCCCCGGATCCGCGCCCGGATCGGGGTGGTGCCGCAGCAGGACACCCTCGACATGGAGCTGACGGTCCGCGAGAACCTGTCGATCTACGGGCGCTACTTCGGCCTCCCGCGCCCGCTCATCCGGCAGCGCGTGGACGAGCTCCTCGACTTCGTGCAGCTGGCCGAGCGCTCGAACGACCAGGTCGAGCCGCTGTCGGGCGGCATGAAGCGCCGGCTGACGATCGCCCGGAGCCTGGTCAACGAGCCGGACCTGCTCCTGCTCGACGAGCCCACGACGGGCCTCGACCCCCAGGCGCGGCACCTGCTCTGGGACCGGCTCTACCGCCTCAAGCAGAAGGGCGTGACCCTCGTCCTCACGACCCACTACATGGACGAGGCGGAGCAGCTCTGCGATCGCCTGGTCGTCATGGACAAGGCCAGGATCGTGGCCGAGGGGAGCCCGCGCCAGCTCATCGAGCAGCACTCCACCCGCGAGGTCCTGGAGATGCGCTTCCCGATCGGGGTCCAGGACACGCTCGACGGCCAGCTCGAGGGCCTCGGGGATCGCGTCGAGCGGCTCCCCGACCGGGTCCTCGTCTATGCGGACGACGGTGAGGCGGCGTCCGAGCTGGCCCACGAGCGGGGTCTCCGGCCGGAGATGGTCCTCGTCCGCCGGTCGTCGCTCGAGGACGTCTTCCTCCGGCTCACCGGCCGCAGCCTCGTCGACTAGGCGGAACGCGATGACGGCGCCGGCGGTCCGGGTCCTGGAGCACGAGCTGCTCGTCTATCGCCGCGCCTGGCGCGGGAGCCTCTTCTCGTCCTTCCTGTCGCCGGTCCTCTTCCTCACCGCCATGGGTGTGGGCCTGGGGAGCCTCGTCGACGCGAACGCGGCCGCCGGCGGTGGGTCGTCCTCCGCGGGCGCCTCGGCCGCGGCGCTGGCCGGCGTCTCCTACCTCGCCTTCCTCGCGCCCGGGCTCCTGGCGTCGACCGCGATGCAGACGGCTGCCGGCGAGGCGACCTTCCCGGTCATGGCCGGGATCGTCTGGATCAAGAGCTTCCACGGGATGATCGCCACGCCCATCCGACCGTCCGACATCGTGATCGGGAAGCTGACCTACATCGGCCTCCGCCTGCTCCTGGTGCTTGGCGTCTTCTACCTCGTGACGCTCCTCTTCGGCGCGGTGACGGGCCCCGAGTCGATCCTGGCCGTCCCGGCGGCGCTCCTGACGGGCCTCGCCTTCGCCGCCCCGATCGCCGCCTACTCGGCCACCCAGAAGGACGCCAACGGCTTCAACGCCCTGTTCCGGTTCGGGGTGATCCCGCTCTTCCTCTTCTCGGGCACGTTCTTCCCGATCAGCCAGCTCCCGCAGGTCCTGCAGGTGATCGCCGTGCTGACGCCGCTGTGGCACGGCGTGGACCTGTGCCGGTCGCTGGCGCTGGGCACCGCGGAGCCGCTGCCGACCGCGATCCACGTGGCGTACCTGGGGACGATGGCCGCCGCGGGCGTCGCCGCGGCCTTCGTCGCGTTCCAGCGACGGCTGGTGAAGTGAGGCGGGCGCGATGACGCTGCTTGCGCGCGTCGCCCCGCCCGTCCTCTTCGGAGGCCGGCGGGCCGGCCTCCTGATCGAGCGCAACCTCCTCGTCTACCGGCGCGGCTGGCTGGTGATCGTGTCCGGCTTCTTCGAGCCGCTGTTCTACCTTCTCTCGATCGGAGTCGGGATCGGCGCCCTGGTGGGTGGCGTCTCCGTCAACGGCCAGGAGATCCCGTACACGGCCTTCGTTGCGCCGGCGCTCCTCGCCAGCTCGGCGATGAACGGCGCGATCTACGACTCAACCTTCAACGTCTTCTTCAAGCTCAACTACGCCAAGACCTACGATGCCATCCTCTCGACGCCGGTCGGGGTGGGGGACGTGGCCCTGGGAGAGATCGGCTGGGCCCTGATCCGGGGCGGGATCTACGCCGCCGCGTTCCTGCTGGTGATGGTCGCCCTCGGGATGGTCCTGTCGCCCTGGGCGATCCTGGCGCTCCCGGCGGCGCTCCTCGTCAGCTTCGCGTTCGGGGCGGCCGGGATGGCGGCAACCACCTTCATGCGGACCTGGCAGGACTTCGACCTGGTGCAGCTCGTGATCCTGCCGCTCTTCCTCTTCTCGGCCACGTTCTATCCGATCACGACCTACCCTGAGCCGATCCGCACGCTCGTCGAGCTGACCCCGCTCTACAACGGCGTCGCCCTCATCCGTGGCCTCACGACGGGCGTCGTCGGGCCGGGCCTCCTGGTCCACGCCGGGTACCTCGCGGCGATGGGCCTCATCGGGCTGACGATCACCTCGCGGCGCCTGGAGCGGCTGCTGCTGAAGTAGGCTCCGCCGCGCGCCGGGCGACGACGCGCGGCGCCCCCCCCCCGAGATCCGCCGGCGCGAGCGCGAGGGCGCTATCCTGCCGGGCATGAGCGAGTCCGACGCCCCATCGACACCCGGGCCCAGCCTCGCCGGTCGCCCGACCGACGCCCCCGCGGATGCCCACCGCCGTGCGATCGGCGTCGACGTCGGGGGCACCGGGGTCAAGGCGGCGGTCGTCGATCTCGAGACCGGCGAGCTCGTCTCGCCCCGCATCCGCGAGAGGACGCCCCAGCCGGCGACGCCCGAGGCGGTCCTCGAGACGATCGGGCGGATCCTCGATCGGCTGGCCGCCGACGGACATCTCGACGCCTCGATGCCGGCCGGCGCGGGCCTTCCCGGCGTCGTCAAGCGTGGGCGGCTGGTCACGGCGGCCAACATCGACAAGGCCTGGATCGATTTCCCGGCCGAGGAGTCGCTCGAGACTCGCCTCGGCCGACCGGTCCGTCTCATCAACGACGCGGACGCCGCCGGGCTCGCAGAGGTCGCGTTCGGCGCCGCGAAGGGCGTGCTCGGGACGGTCCTGCTGCTGACGATCGGGACCGGGATCGGGAGTGCCCTGCTGGTGGACGGGAAGCTGCTGGACTCGACGGAGTTCGGCCATGTCACCTATCGCGGGAAGGAAGCGGAGACCCTCGTCTCCGGCGCCGCCCGGGAGCGCCGGGCGGTCGGCTGGCGGCGCTGGGCGGGCGAGTTCAGCGAGTACCTGGCGCTGCTGGAGGCATGGTTCTGGCCGGACCTCATCATCCTCGGGGGCGGCGTCAGCAAGGAGTACTCCAAGTACTCCCGGTGGCTGAAGTCGCGCGCCCCGCTCGTGACGGCGCGCTACCTCAACACGTCGGGGATCGTGGGCGCCGCCCTCGCCGCGAGCAGCCACGAGGTCGCGGCCGACTGACGGGCCCGAGGGAGGCATCTCCCGGGCGCATGGTCCGACCGGCGGCCCTGTTGCGATCGCACAGCTGCGTGCGCGCCGACCGGACCACCGCCGCGACCCACCGGTACCACCGTAGGCGTTGCGCCGGCGCCACGGGGGCGCCACGGTCTGTGCCTAGGCACGGGAGATCGCCATGTCCCTGTTCCGCTCTCGCCTGCATCTGCCCGGCCGCACGCCGGGATCGAGCCCCACCGCGAGCGATTCCGCCGCCGTCACCGCGACCCACACCACGGATGCCGCCATGGAGCCCGGGCTCCTCCTCCTCGACGGGGGGGCGGAGGCCGGCCAGGTGGAGCCGCGCCCGGCGGACGAGCCCGTCCCGCTGCCGCTGCGGCCGACCCCGGTCCGCCAGCAGGCGGGGCCGGTGGCCCGGGCCGCGAGGCCGGCGCGAGGCACGCGACGCGCGACGCCGGCGACCCCTCCCGGGCTCCTGCCCGACGAGCCGAGCCTGGCGCCGGAGGACGTCGAGCGCCCGTTGCGGCTGGTGCTCGTGGAGGAGGTGCCGGAGGTGGCGGCCCACGTCCGGGAGATGCTCCGCGGGCAGGCGTCGCTGCGCCTCGTCGAGGTGGTCGCCGACGGGCGCCAGGCGGCCCACGAGGTGCGCGAGCTGCGGGCCGACGTGGTGCTCGTCGACGCGCTCCTGCAGGGGCGCATGTCCGGCCTCGAGGTGCTCGAGCGGATCCGCGCCACGCTGCCGGGAGCGGCCGTCGTCGCCCTCGGTGTGCCGGCCGACGCCGACCTCGCGGAGCGCACGCGGGCCAGCGCCGACGCGGTCGTGGCCCTGCCCTTCGGAACGATCGACCTCGCGCGGGGCATCCGCGACGCGCACGAGATCCGCGCCAGCAGGGACCCTTCGAGCGCGACGCGCATGATCGCGGTCTATGCGGCCAAGGGTGGCGTCGGCAAGACGACCCTGGCCCTGAACCTTGCGGTCTGCCTCGCCGCGGCGGGCGTCCGGACCGCCCTGGTCGACGGCAGCCTGCAGTACGGCGACCTGCGGCGGCTCCTGCACGTCGATGCCGGCGAGCCGTCCATCTGCGATCTGCCCACCGACTGCGTTCGATCCTCCGACCTCGTCGCGTCGATGCGCCGGGGACCGGCGGGGGTCGACATCCTGTTCGCTCCGCCGCGGCTCGAGATGGCCGACATGGTCACCGCGCGCGACCTCGACAAGATCCTCGACCTCCTGCGGAGGACCTACCAGGCGGTGGTCGTGGACACGCCGAGCGCCCTCAACGACACGACGCTGACGGCCCTCGACATGGCCGACATCATCCTCCAGGTCCTCACCCCCGAGCCGGCCGCCCTCGACAGCACCCGGGCTGCGGCGGTGGCGTTCGCCGCCATCGGCTACCCGCCGGCGAAGGTCCGGACCGTCATCAACCGTGCCGACGCCATGGGCGGCCTGCGGCCCGACCAGCTGCGGCGCGCGCTGGGCCGCGAGCCCGACCACCTGATCGCATCCGACTGGCAGCTGGTCTCCGCGTCGAACCAGGAGGGCGTCCCGTTCGTGGTGACCCACCCGGAGGCGCGGGTCAGCCAGGACCTGCTGGCGCTGGCCGGGGCGATGGCGGCGATCGTCGGCGCGACACCGTCGCGCCTCCCCGTGCGGGTGCGTTCCCGCGCTCGCGGCCGCCAGCGCGCCGCCGTCTAGCCTCGCGAAGGCTCCACCGCGTCGACCCCGCGCCGGGCCGCCCGGTGCGGCTCGACGTCGCCCGACGCCCGGTCGGTGGCCGAGCAGATCGCGAGCGCCCCGAGCGTGAGCATCGCGGCCTCGCCCTCGGCGCCCCAGTCAACGAGCTCGACGTTCGAACCCTGCGATGCGGGTGGATGCCACCACCGCCCGGCGGGATGCCAGCGCCCGTCGCCGCCGCGCATCCGGTCGAGCCGTGCCAGCGCCGGCCCGGCTCGTGGGTCGAGGAGGTACGCGGCCCCCGCCTCCCGGAGGGCCCCGAGCCCTGCCAGCAGGTCGTAGTGCCAGTAGGGCGGCCATCGGAGGCGCAGGAACGAGGGATCGATGACGTCGCCGTCGCGGTGGTGCTCGACGAGACGGTGCCGCAGGAGGAAGTCGGCGGCGGCGGCGGCCGCGGCCCTGCAGGCGTCGCGCAGCGCCGGCTCGGATCCCACCTCGGCGTACGCGGCGAGCCCGCGGAGCGGGGTCCAGGTCTCGTGGAGGGAGGCGTGGGTGGCGTCGGGACGCGGGTCGCAGTTCCATCCGCCGTCGGGCCACTGCCAGGCGACGAGCCGCGCCGCCATCCGCGCGGTCGCCGGGTCCGCGGCGAGCCCGAGCCGGCAGGCCGCCCACAGGGCGTTCCCGTCCTGGCTGCCGCACATGCGGGCGCGCCCTGCGACGGGGTGTGCCCGCGCCAGCCGCCCGGGCGCCTCCAGCCACTCCACCACGGCTCCGAAGGCGGCCCGGATGGGTGGGGCCGCCGCCGCGACGTCGCAGCCGATCTCCAGCTCGGCGAGCGCCACCAGGCGCCAGTGGGCGCCGCGCCACTTCTGGTACGGGTGGACCGGGACCCGGTCGCCGGCCGCGTCCACGCGGACGGCACCCGCCAGGAGCGGGGTGACCCACGGGTCGACGTCCAGGGCCCCCTCCAGCGCCCGCACCTCGCGGTCGTCGGCCCGCCGCCCCTCGAGCCGGATCAGGGCGAGGCGGCGGAGCGCGGGCAGGTCGGCGGCGCCACGATTCACCCGTCCATCCAACCCCGCCGGGCCGGTTCCGTCGAGTGCCGTGCGACCCGCTCTGACCGTCCGGGCCGCTCACCGTAGACTTCGCGTCGCACATGACCACGCAACGCGACTACTACGACATCCTCGGCGTCGAACGCGGGGCGAGTGACGCCGACATCAAGAAGGCTTTCCGCAAGCTGGCCCAGCAGTGGCACCCGGACGTGAACCGGGACGCCGACGCCGACGAGCGGTTCAAGGAGATCAACGAGGCCTACCAGGTCCTGTCGGACCCGCAGCGCCGCCAGGCCTACGACATGTTCGGACAGGCGGGCATCGGCGGCGCCGGTGGCTTCGATCCGTCCGCGGGCGCCGGGTTCGGCGGCTTCTCCGACCTGTTCGACGCCTTCTTCGGCGGGACTGCCGCCGGCGGAGGCGTCCGGCGCGGCCGCCCGGCGGTCGGCTCCGATCTCCGCTACGACCTCCGGATCACGTTCGAGGAGTCGATCCGGGGCACGGAGAAGGAGATCGAGTTCCCCGTCCTGGACCGCTGCCCGACCTGCTCGGGGTCGGGCGCCCGGGCCGGCACCGGGGCCCAGACCTGTCCCCAGTGCAGCGGGCGTGGAGAGATCCGCCACGCGCGGCAGACGATGCTCGGCCAGATGGTCAACGTCGTGACCTGCCCGCGGTGCCGCGGGGAGGGGAAGGTCGTCGAGTCGCCCTGCGAGGACTGCGGCGGCGACGGCCGCAAGCAGCGCTCGAAGCGGCTCCGCGTCTCGGTTCCCGCAGGGATCGACGACGGCCACCAGATCCGGCTCTCGTCGGAGGGGGAGGTGGGACCCCGCGGCGGACCGCCGGGCAGCCTCTACGTCGCGATCCACGTCGCCGCGCACCCTCGCCTGCGTCGCGAGGGGACCGAGCTCTACCACGAGCTGGACCTCTCGATCGCGCAGGCGGCGCTCGGGACGGTCGTCCGCGTGCCGACGGCCGACGGCGAGGAGGACCTCGAGGTCAAGCCCGGCACGCAGCCGGGCACCGAGATCCGGCTCCGGGGCCGGGGGGCGCCCCACCTTCGCCGCGCCGGGGCGCGCGGCGACCTCCACGTCCTCGTCGACGTGACGATCCCGACCAAGCTCTCCAGGGAGCAGCGCGAGGCGCTCGAGGCCTACGCGGCGGCGTCCGGTGAGACCAATGTCGGGACGGGCAAGGGCGGCGTCCTGGACCGGATCAAGGACGCCCTGGGATGAGCGCCGGGCCGGACCCGGCGGCCGACGGGCTGGTGGGCGAGGATGCCTGGCTCGAGCTGTCCGTCTCGTGCGACCTGGAGGCCGTCGAGGCCGTCAGCGAGATCCTCTCGCGGGTCGCTCCCGGCGGGGTCAGCGTGGAGCCGGGGTTCACCCTCGTCGACGAGGGATTGGGCGCGGCTGTCGACCCGGAGGCCCCGGCCACCGTGCGGGCGTACCTGCCGGCCCGCGACGCCGGCGCGGTCCGGCGTGCCACCGACGAGGTGGACCGGGCCCTCGGGCACCTCCAGGCGTTCGAGCTCCGGGGGATCGGCGAGCTCGCGACCCGGGTCGTGCACGAATCGGACTGGGCGTCGGCCTGGAGGCGCCACGTCGGCGTGATGCGCATCGGCCGGCGGACCGTCATCCGACCCACGTGGCGGCGCCACCGGCGGCGCCCCGGCGACGTGGTGATCGCGATGGACCCCGGGATGGCCTTCGGCACCGGCCTCCACCCGACGACGCGACTCTGCCTCGCGGGCATCGAGCGCTGGGCCGACGCAGGGCTGCTTGCGCACGGCCGGTCCCGCGACGGGAGCGCTCGCCTGCTGGACGTCGGGTGCGGGTCGGGGATCCTGGCGATCGCGGCGGGCCTGCTCGGTGCCGGCGAGCTCGTCGGCGTGGACACCGACCCGCTCGCGGTGGAGGCGACGCGCGCCAACGCCCGCCGCAACCGGGTGGCGCGCCGGCTCGGGGCGCGCCTCGGGTCGCTCCCCTCGGGAGCGCGCCCGTTCGACCTCGTCGTGGCGAACCTGATCGCATCCCTCCTCGTGGCCCTGGCCGGCGACCTGGCGCGCGAGCTGGCTCCGGGCGGGCGGCTTCTCGCCTCGGGCATCTTCGTCGACCGCGAGGCCGGCGTGCGGGCCGCCCTCGCGCAGGCCGGCCTGCGCGTCCTGCGCGGCGACGTCGAGGGCGAGTGGGTGGCCCTGGAAGCCACGCGGGCGTGACGAAGATCGCGCCGCGGAGCTCCCGCCCCTGCGCTAGCATCTCGCCGGACCGATGCCGAACCTCGCGCCCCACGTGACGCTGGCGATCCCGCCCTTCGTGCCCAGCCGGCGCCTGCCGTTCAGCCTGGGCGGCCGCTCCATGGAGCGCGCGCGCAGGGCGTCGGAGCCCGGGCCTGCCGCCGGCACCACGTCGGGCGACGCGATCACGAGCGCCGTCGGCCTCCCTGGGTTGCTGATGTCCGCGAATCAGGCGCCCTGGTGAGGCCATGACGCCACGCCCGGCAGGACCCGTCCTCCGCGCCTCCATCACCAACCTGGGGTGCAAGGTGAACCAGTCCGAGATGGACGCCGTGGAGCGACTCCTGCGGGCCCGCGGCGTCCAGCTCGTCGGTGGCGGGGCCACCGCCGACCTCCACGTCGTCAACACCTGCACCGTGACGACCGTCGCGGACGACAAGTCGCGCAAGGCCGTGCGCCGGGCGCGGCGCGCCAGCCCGGGGGCCACGCTCGTGGTCACGGGATGCTCGGTCCAGGTCGACCCCGCCCCGTTCGCCGCGGTGGACCCGGCCGCGCGCCTGATCGGGAACGAAGGGAAGGACCGGCTCCTGGCCCAGCTCGAGGCCCTCGTCGGGCCGGCGGACGACGGCTCGGGAGCGCCACGTGGATCGCTTGGCGCCGCGCTCCCGACGCTCGCCGGCGTCGAGGTCGCCGGGATCGCCGACGAGCGGGCCCGGATCGATCGCACGAGGGCCTACGTCAAGGTGCAGGACGGCTGCAGCTTCTTCTGCACCTACTGCATCATCCCGCGGGCCCGCGGCCCGGAGCGCTCGCTGACCCCTGGAGCGGTGCTGACCGACGTCCGCCGTGCGCTGGCCGCCGGCCATCGCGAGATCGTGCTCACGGGGATCAACATCGGGACGTACGACGGCGGCTGGTCCGAGCGCGGCTTCCGGGGCGCCCACGCCCGGCCCGCGCTCTCGCTGGCGGGCCTCGTCCGCCGGATCCTCGCCGAGACGCCGGTGGAGCGGATCCGGCTCTCGTCGATCGAGCCGCAGCACGTCGACGACGAGCTGCTGGCGACGTGGACCGGGGCCGGCGCGGGGCGCTGCCTGCCCCACTTCCACCTGCCGCTCCAGTCGGGTGACGACGGCGTGCTGCGGCGGATGGGTCGGCGCTACGACACGGCGGCGTACGGCCGCGTCGTCGAGCGGGTGCGCGCGGCGATCCCGGGGGCCGCGATTCACGCCGACGTCATCGCCGGCTTCCCCACCGAGGACGACGCGGCGTTCGACCGGTCGCTCGCCTTCATCCGTGAGCTCGACCCGGCGGGCCTGCACGTCTTTCGGTACTCGCCGCGCCCGGGAACGCCGGCGACCCGCATGGACGGCCACGTCGCGGAGGCGGCTCGGAAGCACCGCGCCACCGTCCTGCTGGCGGAGGCGGCCGCCGCCCGGGTCCGCTTTGCCGCGAGGGCGACCGGCGGACGTCGGCGCGTCCTCTTCGAGGAGCCGGCCGACGCGTCCGACCCGGCCGGCGGCTGGATCGGCCACGCCGAGGACTACGTGGTCGTCCGGACCCCGGCCGTCGACGTCCGGTCCATGGAGGGCGAGATCGGCATCGTGGCGATCGCCGGGCCCGACCCGGCCGACCCGGAGCGGGTCGCCGGGCGCGTCGAGGAGCTCGTCTCCGGGCCAGTCACCCGCGCCCGTGCGCTGCCCGTCGTACGCTTGCCGGCATGAGCGCCGACTGCCTCTTCTGCCGGATCGCCGCCGGCGAGATCGCGGCCACGACCGTCCATGCCGACGAGCTCGTGATCGCCATCCGCGACATCGCTCCCCGCGCTCCGACCCACATCCTGGTGCTGCCGCGGGAGCACCTCGGCTCCGCCGCAGACCTCACCGAGGAGCACGGGCCGCTGCTGGGCCGGCTCTTCGCGGTGGCCGCAGCCCTGGCCCGGGCCGAGGGGATCGCCGAGCGCGGCTATCGCCTGACCACCAACGTGGGCGCGTGGGGCGGCCAGTCGGTGCCCCACCTGCACCTCCACCTGATGGGCGGACGGGCCTTCGACTGGCCCCCGGGGTGAGGCGTGTCGCGGCGGTCGCCGGACGCCGTCTCGGCGTCGACGTCGCGCTGGTCCTCGTCGCGCTCGTCCTGGTCGGGTGCCGGGCTGTCGCGACCCCGCCCCCCGAGTCCGGCCCCACGCCCGGCCCGACGATCTCGCCGGCCGTCGCCTCGGCGCAGGTGCAGCTCGATGGCGCCCTCCGCGCCCGCGGGCTCGTGCTGCAGCCGACCGGGATCGCCGTCCGTCCCGGCGAGCCGGGGTCGCTGGCGGCCGTGCCGCGGACGGCGTTCCGGGCCATCCTGCCGGACGACCCCGGCGGCGGGCTGGTCGTGGTGTACGAGCTCCCCGACACGGCCGCCGCCGCCGCGGCGGCGACGGAGCTGGCCGCCTTCGTGACGAGCGGCCCGGGCCGCGTGCAGTACCCGCCCGACGTGCGTTTCGTCCTGCGCCAGGTGGGGTCCACGATCGTCTTCTTCCCGTGGTCGCCCGGGTCGTCGCCCGACGCGCGCACCGCGGATGTCGCCGCGGCCGTCGCCAGCGTCGGCACCGAGGTGCCGATCCCCCGGGGTTGACCGTGCGGACGGCTGATCGGCGCCGCGGCAGGGGCTCCCGGATGCGCCGGGGACCGCCGCGTGTCAGGGGCCCTCGGTCACCGGGAGCGGCGCGGCGACCGTCGCCCAGGCGCGCACCTGGTCGCGCTTCACCTTCATGGTGTGCGTCCGTGGGAAGTCGACGTCGGGCCAGAAGCGCCAGGCACCGACCCGGGACTCCACCCTCAGGGTCGCATTCGCAGCCTTCACCGCGGCATCGACCTGCGCCCGGACGAGCGCGAGGTCCGTTCCGCCATTGAAGGCGCCCGTCTCCGCCACGGCCGTGCCGCCCGCCGGCATGCGCGCCTGGGTCACCGGCGCCAGGACGACCGCCTCGATCCGGCCCGGCTGCGTCTCCACGACGACCGAGTCGCGGATGCCGGCGACGCGCAGGGCGTTCTCGATGTCCTCCGGGAAGACGTTGAGGCCGTTCGGCAGGACGATCATGTCCCTCTTCCGGCCGTGGAGGACGAGGCGTCCCTTGGCGTCGAGGTGGCCGAGGTCGCCGGAGCGATAGAAGCCGTCCTCGGTGAACGCGGCAGCCGTCGCGCCGGGGTCCTCCCAGTATCCGCGGGTGACCGTGGGGCCGCGGAACTGAACCTCGCCGTCGTCGGCGATCCGCATCTCGACGCCCGGGATCGGCCGGCCCACCGTGCCGAGCGGGTGCTCCCGCCAGGTGGTGGCCGCCCCCGAGCCCGTCTCCGTCGCGCCGTAGCCCTGCATCACGACGACGCCGATGTCCTCCCAGGCCTGCTGCAGGGCCGGCGGGAGGAAGGCGCCGGCCGACACGAAGAGACGCAGGTGGCCGCCGAACCTCGCATGGACGCTGCCCTTGAAGATGCGGCGCCGGGCCGCCATCGGCAGCCGCCGGGCGATGGCCCGGGCACGCAGGAATGTCGCGGTCCGGCCCTGTCGCTCGACCTCCCGCTCGACGTTGCTCCACATCAGGTCGAGGATCTGCGGGACGACGATCATGCCGGTCATCCGATGCTCGCGCATCGCTTCGAGGAGGACCCGCGGGTTGAGCGTCCGCACGTACAGGATGTCCGCGCCGAGGTCGAGCGTGAGGTAGAGCCCGATCGCCTGCTCGAACAGGTGCGACATCGGCAGCAGCGAGACGATCCGGTACTCGATGTCCGGGACGATCTGGTGGAAGCCGTCCACGCCGGCGATCGTGTTGCCGTGCGAGAGCATCACGCCCTTCGGGACGCCGGTGGTGCCCGACGTGTACACGAGCAGGTAGACATCGTCCCGCGCGGGCAGCGTCCAGGCCGCGACGCGCGCCTCCCAGTCGGCGGGGAAGCCGGCGCCCGGATCGGCGCACAGGTCGTCGGTCGTGGCGATCGGAAGGTGGTCGAGATCGGCCTCGGCCGGGTCCGGCGCCTCGCGCCCGGTCCCGATCACCAGCAGGCGCGCCTCCGAGCGGTCGGCGATGCGCCGGATCGCGTCGGGCGCCATCCGCAGATCGAGGGGCACGAGGATCAGGCCGGCTCGCATCGCGCCGAAGTAGACGGCCGCCAGCTCGGGGCACGAGGGCGACCAGGTCAGCAGCCGGTCTCCCGGCTGCAGCCCGCGGGACCGGAGCCGCCACGCAGCCAGCCGGCTGCGACGGTCCAGCTCCCGGTAGCTCCATGCCTGGGTCGAGCCGTCGTCGCGCCGCAGGCGCAGGGCGGTCCGGTCGCCGAAGCGTGCCGCCGCCCCGACGAGGAGGTCGACCAGGGTGCGTCGTGGCTCGTCCATTGCGGCATCGTGGCGGGCGATCGGTGGCCGCGCAACTGTCATCCCGCGGGGCGCCCGTGCCACGCCGGGGTCCGGGCACGTCCTTCGGCGTACCGTTCGCGCCGGAGGTGTCCACATGTCCGAGCCAGCGCTGTTCTTCGCCGACCTTGCCGCGGAGGCGCCGCCGCTGCTCCGGGGGATCCACAGCCAGACGCTCTACGACGGCCCCGACCTGCGGCTCGTCCTGTTCGCCCTCGCCGCGGGCGAGGAGCTGTCGGAGCATGCCGCTGCCCGCGCCGCGGTCGTCCACGTGCTCGACGGTGACGGCGACTCCGTGGTCGGCGGCGAACCTCACGTGCTGGCTCCCGGGACGTGGTTCCGGATGCCGGCGCGGATGCCCCATTCGATCCGGGCCCGGACACCGCTGCGATTGGCGCTCTACCTGCTTCCCTCCGGCGCCTGAGACGGCCTGGCCGGTGGCCGGTCCGCCGCGGCGGAGTCCGCTTCCGGGACCTTTGGCACGTTTGACCGCCCGGGGGCGCCGATCTATGCTCCGCCGGGCTCGCCGACGCGCGACGGAACCGTGCGTCGGTGGGCGTTCGCGCCTGCCGACCTCGCCCGGCGGCGGCAGCGGGATTTGAACCCAGGGCGGAGGAGGTGATCCCGGCATTGGCAGAGATCCGCGTTGGTGAGAACGAGACCTTCGAGAGCGCACTGCGTCGCTTCAACAAGAAGATCCAGCAGTCCGGCATCCTGGCAGAGGCTCGCCGTCGCGAGCACTACGAGAAGCCCAGCGTGAAGCGCAAGCGCAAGGAAGCCAAGCGCAAGAAGGCCACCCGCCAGCAGGGTTAGCCGCCGGGACCGGCGTCCAGGGGCGCACCACCCCTCTTCGTTCGCCGGTCCACCTGCTTCCCCGGCCCGTTCCCGGGCCCCGGACGCCCCCAGCGCACCGGCGCGTCGTCAGCGGACGCCGCGCCCGGCGAAGGAGCCACGCCGGTGTCCCTCCGTGACCAACTCCACGAGGAGATGACCGCCGCCACGCGGTCGGGTGACGTGCTGCGCCGCGACACCCTGCGCATGGTCTGGAGCGCCGTCTACGGTATCGAGAAACGGGACCACGCGACCCTGACCGACGACCAGACTCTCACCGTCCTGGCCCGCGAGGTCAAGATGCGCCGCGAATCGGTGCAGGCCTTTCGCCAGGGCGGGCGCGAAGACCTCGCGACCAGGGAGGAGGCGGAGATCGCGATCATCTCCGGCTTCCTGCCCCGGGCCCTGACGGATGCCGAGCTCTCGTCGCTCGTCGACGAGGCGATCGCGGCGACGGGCGCATCCTCCGCCCGCGACCTCGGCAGGGTCATGGGCTGGCTGGGCCCGCGCACGCGCGGCCGGGCCGACGGCAAGGTCGTGTCGGGGCTCGTCGTCGCCGCGCTCGCCGGGTCGGACCTGGCCGCCCACGACGCCGCAGGCCACGCGGGCGAATCCGGGGGCCAGGCGGCCCGATCCACCGACGCGCGGGCCAGTGGAGGTGGCGGCCGGGGCTGACGCCCCGCCGCCCGCCGTCCGATGCTCTCCCGACGGCTCGACCGCGTCGCGGCCTTCACCCGCCGCGACGCCGTGCGCCTCGCGGTCGCTGCCGTGTTCCTGATCACCGGCCTGGCGGCGGTCCTGTCCATCGACGACCTCCCCAACGCGGTCAACCTCCAGGTGGGCGACCTGGCGGGCGCCGACGTGCTGGCACCCCGCACGCTCGTCTTCAACAGCGCCGTCGAGACCGATGCCGCCCGCCAGGCGGCGCACGACGGTGTGCCACCCCAGTACGACTACAAGGCGGAGACCGCCGCGGCCCTGACGCGCATCCAGCTCGACGCCCTGGCCGCGGAGCTCGCACCCGTCGACGCGGCGTTCGCCGCCGGCGTCACGCCGGAGAAGAGGCAGAGCGCGCTGTCCGAGGCGCTCCCCGGCCTGTCGCCCGCCGCCCGGAAGACCCTCTACGCCCTGGCGCCCGAGCGCTGGGCCCTGACCGGCGCCGAGGCGACGCGCGTGCTCGGCCTGGTCCAACGCGCCCCGCTCCGCGACGCCGAGATCGAGTCGGTTCGCCGGAACCTCGGTGAGAGCTTCTCGGCCGCCCTCACCGACGACGAGCGCGGGCTGGCGACGGAGATCGTGGCACCGCTCCTGGTGCCCAACGCGACCTACAGCGACTCCCTCACGGCCGAGGCACGCGATGCGGCTGCTGCCGCCGTGACGCCGGTGAGCTACACGATTCGCCAGGGCGCGCTGATCGTGGAGGCGGGCAAGCAGGTGACCCCTCTCGAGATCGCCAAGCTCGAGGCCTTCGGCCTGACCGAGGCTCGCCTCGACGTCGCCCGCATCGCCGGCTGGTTCCTGCTCGCGACGCTCATCGTGGTGCTGCTGCTGGCCTGGGTCTGGCGCTACCGCCAGGACCTGTGGCACCGGGCGCGTGCCCTCGCGCTGCTGGGCCTCGTCCTGCTCGTCACCGCGCTCGCCTACAAGCTGACCGCCGGCCGCTCCATCCTGCCCTTCTTCATGCCGGGCGCCGGCGCCTCGATGCTGGTCGCGATCCTGCTGGGCGCGGGTCCCGCGACGATGATCACCGCGCTCCTGGCCATCCTGGCGGGGGCCGCCAACGGCCTCTCCCTCGAGCTCGCGGCGTACATCTTCGTCGGGGGCGTCACCGGGATCATCGCGGTCCGCCGCGGCGACCGGGTGGGTGTCTTCCTCCAGGCCGGCCTGGCCATCGTCGTCGCCAACGTCGTGGTCGTCTCCATCTTCTCGCTGCTGGGGACGCGCGACCTCACCGGCACCCTGCAGCTGTGGGGTGCCTCGCTGGCGGCCGGCATCGGCGCCGCGATCGCCGCCGTGGGCACGTTCCAGGTCGTGGGCAACCTCTTCGGCATCCTCACGGTCTTCCAGCTGATGGAGCTGGCGAACCCGTCGCAGGCGCTTCTGCGACGGCTCCTCCTCGAGACGCCGGGGACCTATCACCACTCCCTGATGGTCGGGAACCTCGCCGAGCGCGCGGCCGAGGCGATCGGGGCGGACCCGCTGCTGGCCCGTGTAGCCTCCTACTATCACGACATCGGCAAGCTGGCCAACCCGGGGGCGTTCATCGAGAACCAGGCCGGCGCCGTGAACGTCCACGACGAGCTGGCGCCGGAGGTCAGCGCCCAGATCGTCCGTCAGCACGTGCCCGACGGGATCGACATCGCCTACAGGGCCAAGCTGCCCAAGCCCCTCATCGCCTTCATCCCGCAGCACCACGGGACCGCCCGGATCGCCTTCTTCTGGTCCAAGGCGCGGGAGCAGGCTGCGGCGCCCTTCGGCGGCCTCGCCAGCGCGGCGGGACTGGCGGCCGCGGACGCGCTCGACGAGCGGCGCTTCCGGCACAACGGGCCGCGCCCCCAGTCGAAGGAGGCGGCGATCCTCATGCTCTCGGACGGCGTCGAGGCGTCGGTCCGCTCGCTGTCGAGCCAGGACGAGGCCGCGATCCGGGCCATGGTCGGCCGGATCATCGACGAGCGCCTCTACGACGGCCAGTTCGACGAGTGCGACCTGACCCTGCGGGACCTGGAGGGGATCCGGGAGGCGTTCGTGGCCCAGCTTCT
The DNA here is from genome assembly GCA_963776285.1 of uncultured Chloroflexia bacterium. Classification (GTDB taxonomy): domain Bacteria; phylum Chloroflexota; class Limnocylindria; order Limnocylindrales; family CSP1-4; genus CTSoil-043. The sequence goes on along the minus strand of CAVZLW010000006.1, from coordinate 80,641 downwards.
CGGCATGTACCACCAGCGGATCGCATATCCCGACAGCAACGTCGTGGAGCTGGAGGTCCGCCGCAACGCCTCGGGCCCCGGCGCCTGACCCGATCGTGCCAGCCGGGCCGGCCGCCGGCGTCCGCTCGATCTACCGGCCTCCGTTCCGCGTCGACCTCGAGGTGCGGCGCGGCGTCGTCCCCGTGCTGCCGGCGGCGGCGCTCGCGCGCACCCTCTGCGCCGCCCTGCGGGCCGGCGGCGCGCCCGAGCCGGCGTCGGTCGGCCTGATCCTCGCCGACGACGCCGAGCTGGCTGCCCTCAACGCGGCGCACATGGGCAGGGACGGCCCCACGGACGTCCTCTCCTTCCCGCTGCTGCCGCCGGAGGCCTACCCGCCGCACGCCGGGGGGCCGCCACGCCGCGCCCCGGCCCCGGGTCGGTCGCACCCGGAGAGCCGCGAGCGAGCATTCCTCCTGCCCCCCGGCACCCGCCTCCACGTCGGTGACGTCGTCGTCTCCGTCGAGCGCGCGATCGAGCAGGCGGCCGCCGGCCGCGGCGGCCAGACCGGCGACGTGCAGTGGTCGCCGGCCGACGAGCTGCGGCTCCTCGTCGTCCACGGCGGGCTCCACCTGTGCGGCTGGGACCATGCCGAGCAGGCGGAGGAGGCCGCGATGCGGTCGATCGAGCAGGGGATCCTCGCGCAGGCGACGTGAGGGCATCGCGCCGTCCCGCCGTCGTGACGCGCGGCCGGAAGCCCGGGTACCATCAACCCTGGGGCCCGATCCGCGTCGGATTCGGGCCGTTCGGCGTGTCGCGGAGGGCGTGCCGGCGGAGGGAACGTGAAGGTCGTCGTCGGGCTCGGGAACCCGGGCGAGCAGTACGCGAAGACGCGCCATAACGTCGGCTGGATGACCCTGGACCGGCTCGCCGACCGAGCCGGCTGGGCGGGGCGGGGCCGCTCGCGCGACGCCAGCTCGGTGGTGCAGGGCCGCTTCCGCGGCCTCGACCTGGTCCTCGCCAAGCCGCTCACCTACATGAACGACTCCGGCATCGCCGTGCGGAAGCTGATCGCCCGTGAAAGGGCCCCGCTCCACGAAGTCCTGGTCGTGACCGACGACTTCAGCCTGCCTTTCGGGAAGATGCGCTTCCGTGAGGGCGGCAGCCACGGTGGCCACAACGGGCTCCGCTCCATCGTCGAGGAGCTCCACACGGAGGCGTTCCCTCGCCTCCGGATCGGGATCGGCGAGCCCGACCAGGACGCGGTGGACCACGTCCTCTCCGTCTTCCGGCCGGGCGAGCGACAGCGGCTCGACGAGCTGCTCGACGCGGCGGCGGACGCGGTCGAGGCCTGGGCGCGCGAGGGCGTCTCGAAGGCAGCCAACCGCTTCAACGCGTTCCAGCTCCGCCCGGCCGACGAGAGCCGGACCGCCCCGCCCGGCGAGGTCGACGGGCCGCCCGGCCCCGACGGCGTGCGCCGGACCCGGACGGGCTGGCGCCGCATCCGTCCGGTCTCCGAGGACCGATGACCGGCAGGCGGCGCGAGGCGGCGGCGCCCGGGCCGGCCGAGGACGCCGGGCCCGCCCCGTCGCGGGCCGACGCCGTGGCCCGCCGGATCCCCGACCTCTCCGCGATGCCCCCGCTTCTGCGTGCGACGGGGCCTTTCCGCTCGCTGGCCGCCGCGCTGGCCGGCCCGCCCGGGGCACGCGGTCACCACGCCGCCGTCACGGCCGTGCCCCACGGCGCGAAGTCATTCCTCGTCGCGGCGCTGGCGCTGGGTGAAGAGGAGCGGGTCTGCTGGATCGCCCGCGATTCGGAGATCGGCGACCGCGTGGCGGACGAGCTGATCGCGTGGCTGGGCGACCCGGAGGCGGTGGCCATCCTGGAGCCGCGAACCGCGCTCGCCTACGAGCGCAGCGAGCTGATCCGCGACGAGTCGGCCGCCCGCGTGGCGACGCTCGCGCGATGGCGCAGCGGGCGAGCCCGGGTCCTCGTGGCGTCCGTGCAGGCGCTTCTGCAGCCGACGATCCTGCCGGGCGACCTGCCGGCCGCACCGCGCGCGCTCCGCCGGGGCGACCGGGTGCGCCAGGCCGATCTCCTCGCAGAGCTGCTCCGCCTGGGCTACGAGCCGGTCCTGGAGGTCGCCGGCCGCGGCGAGATGGCGCGGCGCGGCGGCATCGTCGACGTCTTCCCGGCGGGAGCAGAGCTGCCGGTGCGCATCGAGCTGTTCGGCGACGAGATCGACGAGATCCGGATCTTCGACCCCACGGACCAGCGAACGCTCCGGGCGGCCGACGCGATCGAGCTCCTTCCGGCCACCGAGTTCCTGGTGCCGGCCGCCGGTGCCGGGGAGATCAGGGCCCGGCTCGGGACGCTCGCCGGCCGTCTCCCGGAGCGTCTTGCGGTCGACCTCGTCCGCCTGGAGGGGGACTCTGCCGAGCCGGCCCCCCGTCGCGCCGAGGCGTCCGCCGGCGCGCGAGCCCTCGACGTCGGCGATGCCGCCGAGATCTGGGCGGCCGTCCTGTGCCCGGCCAGCGGACTCGATCACCTCGCCACCGACGCCCTGCTGGTCGTCGACGAGCCAGGCGAGGTCGCCGCCGCGGCCGAGTTCCTGTGGCAGCAGGCCACGGAGCGCCGGCGCGACCTGGTGGCGGCGGGAGAGCTGCCCGCGGCCTGGCCGGACGCCTACCTCGCGCCGCGCGACTGGAAGGCGCGGCTGCTCCAGGCCCGAACGCTCGAGCTCACATGGGAGCCGGGGCCGACGGCGGCGATCGGGGGGACCCGGGCCCTCGACGACGTCTTCGGCTGGCGCGAGCCGGTCCTGCCGCCCGGGCGGAGCGCCGGTCTCGCGCGGGCGATCGAGCGCTGGCGCGCCGGGCGCCCGGCGTCCGTGCCGCTGGCCGAGGAGGAGGCCGACGAGCCACGTCGCAGCCTCCCGCCGGGTGCCATCCCCTCATCTCGAGCTCCGGGGACCGCCCTCACCCCGGTCCCCCGGATCGTGCTCGCGTCCGACCAGGCCGCGCGCCTGGCGGAGCTCCTCGGCGACGCCGGCATCCCCGTGGGGGTCACCATGCGGCCCGGAGCTCCTCCGCCCGGCGCCGTCGCGCTCGTCGGCCGCAGCCTCAACGCGGGCTTCGGGGGTGGGCCCGACGGCCTGGTCGTGATCACCGATCGCGAGCTCTTCGGCACGGTCCGGGTTCGCCGCCCGAAGGCGCTGCGTCGCGTGGTTCCCCGCGACATCCTGGAACGCCTGAACCCCGGCGATCTCGTGGTCCACGTCGACCACGGCATCGCCCGCTACGAGCAGATGCTCCGCCGCGGCGGGACGGGGGAGGAGCGGGACTACCTGGAGCTCTCCTTCGCCGGCGGCGACCGGATCTACGTCCCGGTCGAGCAGGTGACCCGGGTCAGCCGGTACGCGGGCGCGGAGCGGCCGTCCCTCTCGCGTCTCGGCGGCGGCGAGTGGGCCCGCACCACCGCGCGTGTCCGCAAGGCCGTCGCCGAGCTGGCCGACGACCTCCTCCGACTCTATGCCGCGCGTGCCGCGGCGGAGGGCTATGCGTTCTCACCGGACACGCCGTGGCAGCAGGAGCTCGAGGCGTCGTTCCCGTACGAGGAGACCGTCGACCAGCTGCGCGCCATCGACGAGGTGAAGGCGGACATGGAGACGGCCCGCCCGATGGACCGCATCGTCGTCGGCGATGTCGGGTACGGCAAGACGGAGGTCGCGCTGCGGGCCGCCTTCAAGGCGATCCAGGACGGCCGCCAGGTCGCCGTCCTGGTCCCGACGACCGTCCTCGCCGACCAGCACGTCCGGACCTTCGACCAGCGCTTCGCAGCCTTCCCGGCGACCGTGCGCCTGCTGTCTCGCGCGGTTCAGGGGAAGGAGCAGGAGACGACGCTGGCCGGGCTCGCCGCCGGGTCCGTCGACGTCGTCGTCGGCACGCACCGGCTTCTTTCGAAGGATGTCCGCTTCCGCGACCTCGGGCTCCTGATCGTCGACGAGGAGCAGCGCTTCGGCGTCGCGGCCAAGGAGCGCCTCAAGCAGCTTCGCACCGAGGTCGACGTCCTGACCCTCTCCGCGACGCCGATCCCGCGCACGCTGAACCTGGCCCTCGTCGGGGTCCGCGACCTGTCGGTCATCGAGACCCCGCCCGAGGACCGTCTCCCGATCCAGACCCGCGTGGCGGAGGCCTCGGCAGGGCTCGTCAAGGACGCGATCCTGCGCGAGCTGGACCGCGGCGGCCAGGTCTTCTTCGTCCACAACCGGGTCGAGACCATCGAGGCGCAGGCCGACCAGCTGCGCCGCCTCCTGCCCGCCGCGCGCGTCGTCGTGGGGCACGGCCAGATGACGGAGGGGGCGCTGGAGCGGGTCATGCGGACGTTCGCCGGGGGCGACGCCGACGTCCTCGTCTGCACGACGATCATCGAGTCGGGCCTCGACATCCCCAACGCCAACACGATCGTCATCGACCGCGCCGACGCGCTTGGCCTGGCCCAGCTCTACCAGCTCCGCGGCCGCGTCGGCCGCAGCAACCGGCGGGCGTATGCCTACTTGCTGTACCGGCGCCGCGACCGCCTCTCGGACGAGGCCCGGAAGCGCCTCCAGGCGATCTTCAACGCGTCTGAGCTGGGCGCCGGCTTCCAGATCGCGCTGGCCGACCTGGAGATCCGCGGGGCGGGCAACATCCTGGGCGGCGAGCAGTCCGGCCACATGGCCGACGTGGGCTTCGACCTGTACACGCGCCTCCTCGCCGAGGCGGTGGAGGACCGAAAGGCCAGCCACGAGGGCCGCCAGCCGGTCCGCGCGACCGCCGGGGCGACGGTCGACCTGCCGGTCGACGCGCACCTCCCGGTGGAGTACGTGCCCGACGAGGCCCAGAAGCTGGAGATCTACCGACGCCTCGGCCGGGCCAGGACCGCGGGCGACCTCGCCGTCTTCCGGCAGGAGGTCACGGACCGCTTCGGGCCGATGCCCCCGCCGGTCCTGCGCCTCGTCGAGGTCGCCGAGCTGCGGCTCGCGGCCGAAGCGGCCGGCATCGCCTCGCTGGCCCGCGAGGAGGGCCAGCTGGTGGTCCGCTTCGGGAGCGGACTCTCCCGGGGGGATGCGATGCGGCTGGTGGCCGGGGCGCCGCTGCCCGGCGTGCGGCCGGGCGACGTCACCTTCGCCGCGAGCCAGGTCCGGATCCGCGTGCCGCGGGACCCCGGGCGGGCGTGGGCGCTGACCCTGGCGCTCGTGGCCCGGGTCGCTGCCGCACGCGAGGGGGGCGCGCCGCCCGCCTGACCGTGGGCTGCCTCGCCCCGTCAGGTGATCGCCGGCGCGTCGACCGCGGGAGCGGCGAACCGGTATCCCAGGCCGTACTCCGTCTCGATGAAGCGGCGCCCCGGCGATGCTGTCGCGAGCTTCGCCCGCAGGTTGCGGATCGCCACCCGCAGCAGGTGGTGATCCTCGCGATAGCCGCTGCCCCAGACCGCGACCAGGAGCTCCGCGTGCGGCACCAGGACGCCCGGCCGCTCGGCGAGGTGGCGCAGGAGGCGATACTCGGTCGGCGTGAGGTGGACCAGCGAGCCGGCGATCTCGACCCGATGGCTGGGGCCGTCGATCCGCACGCCGGGGAGCTCGATCGCGGCCAGGGCACCCGCCGCGGTCGGCGTGCCGCGCGCCCGGCGCAGGGCGGCCGCCACGCGGGCGACGAGCTCCGGGAAGCTGAGCGGCTTGGTCACGTAGTCGTCGGCGCCGGCCGCCAGACCCCGCACCTTGTCCGCCTCGGAGCCGCGCGCGGTCACGACGATGATCGGGACGGCGCTGCGCTGGCGGACTCGCTCGATCACGTGCCAGCCGTCGACCCGGGGCAGGCTCAGGTCGAGGACGATGAGATCCGGCGGCGCCTCCTGGAACGAGCGGAGCGCGTGGGCTCCGTCGGGCGCGATCTCGGGCCGCCATCCGTGGCGCTCCAGCCAGAGCGAGATCAGCTCGGCGAAGGCGGGCTCATCCTCGACGACCAGGATCCGCTCTCCGCGGCCCGCGATGGGTCCCGGGGCACGCGGCCTCATGCGGGGGCCTCGCGGCGCGGCCCGCTTCCGCCGCCGGACAGGGGCGCCACCGGGAGTCCGACCGAGATGGAGGTCCCCCGGGTGGTCGCATCGAGGCGAATCCAGCCGCCGTGGGCCTCGACGATGCGGCGGCACAGGTACAGCCCGAGGCCGCTTCCCGGCACCTGCGACTCCCGCACGCGCCTTCCCCGGTAGAAGCGCTCGAAGACATGGTCGCGATCCTCGGGAGCGATGCCGCGACCGCCGTCGACCACGGTGACCACGACGGTGGCGTCGTCGGTGTGGCGCGCCCGGATCTCGATCGGCGCGCGGGGCCCGGCGTGCTTCTCGGCGTTCTGGACGAGGTTGGCGATGACCTGCCGGATCCGCGTGGCGTCGACGTCCACGGGCGGCAGCAGGCGCGGCAGCGCGAGGGCGATCAGGCGTGCGTCGAGCCCGTCGGCTCGCTCGGCCACGTACGTGCGCAGGAGGCCGTCGATGGCGACCGGCGTGCGGCGCAGGACGAGCATGTCGCTCTCGAGCTGGCTCACGTCGATGATGTCGTCGACGAGGGTCGCGAGGCGGCGCGCGGCGTCGGCGATGCGCTCGACGTGGCGCCGCGCGGTCGGGCGGTCCAGGTCCAGGTGCAGGAGGCTCTGCGAATAGCCGTCGATCAGGGCCAGCGGCGTGCGCAGCTCGTGTGACACCGCCGCCACGAAGCTGGTCTTCGCGTCGTCCAGCACGCGCCCGGCGCGCAGGTCGCGGAGGATGGCCACGGCGCCGCCGTCGGGCACCGGCATCCGCGACACGCTCGCCGCGACCGGGATCTCGCCGCCATCGCGCCGGCGCACCGCGAGCTCCCGGCCGACGATCGGCAGGCCGCCTTCGAGGACCTCCGCGAAGGGGCAGCGCTGACCGCACAGGAGGTCCGGGGGCTGCTCGGCGACGATCCCGTCGCCGAGCAGCCTGCCCTCGGCGATCGGACGGACGCAGCCCAGGAACTCCGCGCAGCGCATCCCGGTCCCGGTCCGGGCCGACGTGCCGACCAGCGCCGCCGCGGCGGCATTGAGGCGGACGACGCGCCGGCTCCAGTCGACGGCGACGATCGCATCGGTGGCACCTTCCAGGATCGCCGCCAGGGTCGCCTGCTCGCGGGCCAGCGAGGCGCGCAGCTGGGCGGCCCGCAGCGTGATGGCCAGCTCCCGGCGGACGCTCGCCAGGTAGCGCTCGCTGTCGGGCTCCAGGGGCACGCGGCCGTCCGCCCGGACGGCGAGGTACCCGACCGCGCCTGTCCCGCCGCTCGGCGGCGCGCCGCCGCCCATCGAGCGGCCCTCGGGGAGCGTGACGCCGCTCCATCCGCCCAGCGCGGCCCACGACGCGGCGGCCCAGGCGTCGGTGAAGCCCCGGGGCACCACCACCCAGCCGGGACCGACCGGATCGTCCGCGTCGCCGGGGAACATCGCCACCAGCCCGAGGGCCCGGCTCCCCGGGCCGGCGAGCCACAGCGCCGCCCCCGCCGCCCCGCACGCTCGCGCCACCTCGGCAAGGACGGCGGCCGCGATCTCGTCCACGCTCCCGCCCGCCGCCAGCAGCTGGCTCAGCTGATACTGCGCGAACATCGCGTCGGCCTCGCGCTGGGCATCCTCGAAGACGCGCCGTCGTTCTGCCTCGAGCTCGCGGATCCTGACCTCCAGCTCCGCCGGGCGGCCGGTCGACGTCGCGGCAGGCGCCTTTCGCGCCTGGTCCCGCGTCGCCCTGGTCATGCCGCCGGCTCCCGGCGAACGGCCCGGGCCATCGCCTCGAGGAGGAGGAAGCAGGAGGTTGCGCCGGGGTCGCGATGACCCCGCGACCGCTCGCCGAGCCGCAGGGCCAGCCCTCGACGTGCCACCAGGGGGATCGTCGACCGCATGCCGGCCGCGGCGGCGACCGCGGCGCCGGCGGCGCACGCGTCGATCGGGTGGCCGGCCGCCGCACCCGCCCGGAGGGCGCGCACCGCGGGGTCGAGCGCGTCCAGGATCGTCTTGTCGCCGATGGCGCAGCGGCCGCGACGGACGAGCCCCGCCTGCCCGGCCTCCAGCGCGGCGGCCAGGTCGCTGGCGTCGGCGGAGGGCCGCCCCGCGAGCGCGAAGCCAGCCTCGATGAAGGCCGTGCCGTAGAGGGGACCGCTCGCGCCGCCCACGCTGCCGACGAGGCTGTGGCCGAGGATGCGGAGCAGCTCGCCGACGTCGTCGGGTCGTTCCGCGAGCCCGGCACGCGCCACGGGGATCGCCGCGACGAAGCCGATCCGCATGTTCGTCCCGTGGTCGCCGTCACCCAGCGCCGCGTCCAGGCGATCGAGGAGTGCCTCGTGCCGGGTGAGCGTCGTCGCCGCGCGCTCGACGAACCCGAGGACGTCGGACGCGGACAGCCCGGCGTGCGGGACACGCACGGCGTCGACGCGCGCGGGAGGCGCCAGGGTCCCTATCCTCTTCATCAGCCGCCTGAGTCTACGGCGGCGGGCGGGGTCGCGTGGCGCCGGCGCCCCCGAAATGCAGGGCGCGGAGTCGATCCGATGGTCTCGCTGGTGCTCGTCGGCCACAGCCCGGACCTGCTGCGCGCGCTCAGGGCGATGGTGGCCCAGGCGGCCCCCGCCGTCCCCGTCGCGATCGCCGGGGGGACCCTCGTCGGGAACCTGGGCACGAGCAGCCCGGGGATCCTCGACGCGCTGCACGCGGGGCTGGCCGCGTCACCGGATGACGGCGTCGTCGTGCTGTTCGACCTGGGGAGTGCCGCGATGGCCCTGGAGATGGCGCTCGAGGAGCTCCCGGCGCTCGAGCGAGGGCTCGTCGCCGTGAGCCAGGGCCCCCTCGTCGAGGGGGCCATCCGGGCGGCCGTCGAGGCGGCCGGGGGCTCGACCCGCGAGCAGGTCCGGGTGGCCGCGGACGCCGAGGGCCGGGCGCCGAAGCTGCCGCCCGACTGGCTGGCCGGCACGGGGTCCTGATGGAGGATCTCCTGGTTCGATGGCTGCGCCTCGCCGCGGCCCGCGTCGCCGACCAGCGCGAGCACCTCACGGACCTCGACGCGGCGATCGGCGACGGCGACCACGGGATCAACCTCGATCGCGGGTTCCGGGAGCTGATCCGTCGGCTCGACACTGGTGAGTGTCCCGGCGATCCACCGCCCCTCGTCCTGGAGGCCGCCGGTCGGACCCTCATCGGCACGGTCGGCGGCGCGAGCGGGGCGCTCTACGGACGGGGCTTCCAGCGCGCCGGGACCTCGCTCGACCTGCCCGCCGCGAGCGACGGCCGGCGGCCGGCCCCGGGCCGGGAGGCCCAGGCGGTCGTCGCCTTCGCCGCCGCGGTCGACGCCATCGCGGCCCTGGGCCGGGCCGCCCGGGGGGAGAAGACGATGCTCGACGCCCTGCTGCCGGCACGCGCGGCCTTCGAGGTGGCGGTCGGCGCGGGAGCGCCGCTCGCCGACGCGGCGGCGCGTGCGGCCGGGGCGGCCGAGGCCGGCGCCCGGGCGACGATCCCGCTCCTCGCCACCAAGGGCCGGGCCAGCTACCTCGGGGAGCGCTCGATCGGCCACATGGATCCCGGGGCCGCGTCGAGCGCCCTCCTGCTGCGGGCCCTCGCCGACGCCGCCGCCGGGGGCTGACAGGCGGCCCGCGGCCGGCCGACGGAGCCGCGTCCCAGCGGGACCTCACGAATCTGGACAATGTCTTGACGATTCCCGGTCGTGCCCGGTCGTAACCTTGCCGCAACGGTGCCGGCGGGCACCGTGCGCCGACCGCGCCCAGACGGTCGCGCGGCCAGAGGCCGAGGCCGCGACACCACGGGAGGGACGGACCCGAGCAGATCGTGCTGTGCCCTGCCGGTGAGCCCGTACCGGGTGCTCGCTCGCCGGATCCTCGGTTCGATCGGCGACGTGGCGTCGCCCTCCGCGCGAATGGCGCGTTTCCTTCAACCCAGAGGGAGAGAGCATGAATAGCGAAATCCTGTTTGCCGAGATCTTCGGGACGATGATCCTGATCCTTCTCGGCGACGGCGTGGTCGCTGGCGTCCTGCTCGCCAAGTCGAAGGCGAATGCCAGCGGCTGGATTGTCATCACCATGGCGTGGGCCTTTGCGGTCTTTTGCGGCGTCGTGGTGGCGGGCCCGTTCAGCGGCGCCCACCTGAACCCGGCGGTCACCATCGGCATCTACACCCGGGACCTGATCCTGGGCGGGCCCAACCCGATGGACCTTCCGACCTTCGGCACGTACATCATCGGCGAGATGATCGGCGCGATGCTGGGTGCCTTCCTGGTCTTCATCCACTACTACCCGCACTGGGTCGAGACTGAGGACCCGGGCCTCAAGCTGGCGGTCTTCTCGACCGGGCCGGCGATCCGCAACACCGTCTTCAACTTCATCTCCGAAGTGATCGGCACATTCGTGCTGGTCTTCGTGATCTTCGCCTTCGGGAACAACGTCGGGCCCACCTCGGGCGGTCTCGCGTCCCTCGGCGCCCTGCCCGTTGCCTTCCTCGTCCTCGTGATCGGCCTGTCCCTCGGCGGGACGACCGGATACGCCATCAACCCGGCCCGCGACCTTGGGCCGCGCATCATGCACGCGATCCTGCCGATCCCCGGCAAGGGCAACTCCGACTGGGGCTACTCGTGGATCCCGGTCGTGGGCCCGCTCGTCGGCGGCGTCCTCGCGGCGATCATCTACCAGAGTGTCTTCGTCAGCTTGGTCGTGAACGCGGCCAAGTGACGGGGGCGTTCTAGCACGCACCCCTCGCGCGCCGGCGGCACGACGGCCTCGCCGCCGGCGCGCACCCGTCCACAGCACGTTCCCGAGCACCCGGGCCCAATGCGCCACAGGAGGAACGGATGAAGAAGCTCATCAATGCTCCCGAAACCGTCGTCGACGACGCTCTCGCGGGCGTCGTGGCGGCGCACGGCGACCTCGTGCGGGTCATCGAGCCCAACGTGGTCGTGCGCGCCGGCGCCCCCAGGGCCGGCAAGGTCGGCGTGATCTCGGGCGGTGGCTCCGGCCACGAGCCGATGCACGGCGGCTTCGTCGGGATGGGCATGCTCGATGCAGCCTGCCCCGGCGCAGTCTTCACCTCGCCCGTGCCGGACCAGATGCTCGCCGCGACCAAGGCGGTCGACGCCGGCGCCGGCGTCCTGCACATCGTCAAGAACTACACCGGCGACATCATGAACTTCGAGCTCGCGGCCGAGATGGCCCGGGCCGAGGGGATCGAGGTCACCAGCGTCGTCATCGCGGACGACGTCGCGGTCAAGGACTCGCTCTACACCGCGGGCCGCCGCGGCGTCGGGGGGACCGTCCTCGCCGAGAAGATCGTCGGCGCGGCCGCCGAGGCGGGCGCCGATCTGGCGACCGTCACGGCGCTCTGCCAGAAGGTCCAGGACAACGTGCGCTCCATGGGCATGGCCCTCACGAGCTGCACCGTCCCGCAGGCCGGCAAGCCGACGTTCGAGCTCGGCGACGACGAGATGGAGATCGGCGTCGGGATCCACGGCGAGCCGGGACGGACGCGGATGAAGATCGCCTCCGCCGCCGAGATCACGGCGATGCTCGCCACGCCGATCCTTGACGACCTTCCGTTCCAGAGGGGCGACAAGGTCCTCGCCTTCGTCAACGGGATGGGCGGCACGCCGCTCATCGAGCTGTACGTCGTCTTCAACGAGCTCAAGAAGATCCTCGACGGCCGCGGCATCACGATCGCCCGGAACCTGGTCGGGGACTACATCACCTCGCTGGAGATGGCGGGCTGCTCGATCACCCTCCTCCGCCTCGATGACGAGCTCACGAAGTACTGGGACGCACCGGTCCTCACGCCGGGCCTCCGCTGGGGCCTGTGAGCCGTTCGTCACATCGTTACTGCCCGTAACGCGGGAACGGAGCCGCCGATGATCTCGCACGACGACATCCTCGCCTGGATCCGCCGGTTCGCCGCCGTCGTGACGGAGAACAAGGCGTATCTCACGGACCTGGACTCGGCGATCGGCGATGCCGATCACGGGATCAACATGGACCGCGGCTTCACCGCCGTGGCCGGCAAGCTGGACGGCCTGACGGGCCCCGACATCGGGGCCACCCTCAAGACCGTCGGCACCACGCTCGTCTCGACGGTCGGGGGCGCCAGCGGCCCGCTCTACGGGATGTTCTTCATGCAGATGGGAGGCGCCATCGCCGGGAAGGAAGCCCTCACGCTGGAGGAATTCGCCACGGCTTACGAAGCCGGTCTCGGCGGGGTCCTCCGGATCGGGAAGGCCGAGCCCGGGGACAAGACGATGGTCGATGCCCTCATCCCCGCCCGCGACGCTCTCCGGGCCGCGATCGCCGACGGCGCCACCGTCGGCGACGCCCTGGCCCGGATGGCCGACGGGGCACAGCAGGGCATGCTCGCCACGGTGCCGCTCGTCGCCCGCAAGGGCCGGGCGAGCTACCTCGGCGAGCGGTCGGCCGGGCACCAGGATCCCGGCGCGACGTCCTCGCATCTCCTCCTGCGGTCCGCCGCAGAGGTCTGGGCCGGGCACTAGTCCGGCAAGTCAGGGTCAACCGATATCGGGAGACACACATGGCGAAGAACTTCGTGGGGGCCCTCGACCAGGGGACCACGAGCACCCGCTTCATGATCTTCAACCACGCCGGTGAGGTCGTGGGGATCGATCAGATGGAGCACGAGCAGATCTATCCGAAGCCCGGCTGGGTCGAGCACGACCCGATGGAGATCTGGGCGCGCAGCCAGGACGTCATCAAGGGCGCCCTCGCCAAGGCTCACCTCAAGGCCGAGGACCTCGCCGCCGTCGGCGTCACCAACCAGCGCGAGACGACGGTCGTCTGGAACAAGAAGACCGGCAAGCCCGTCTACAACGCCATCGTCTGGCAGGACACGCGCACCAAGGACATCTGCGACTACCTCGAGAAGGACGGCGGCCCGGATCGCCTCCGCCCCAAGACCGGCCTGCCGCTGGCGACCTACTTCTCGGGCCCGAAGGTCAAGTGGATCCTCGACAACGTCGACGGCGCGCGCGCCGCGGCCGAGGCCGGCGACCTCCTCTTCGGCAACATCGACACCTGGTGCATCTGGAACCTGACGGGCGGCACCACCGGCGGCGTCCACGTGACGGACGTCTCCAACGCCAGCCGGACCCTGATGTTCAACTACACCACGCTGGCCTGGGATCCCGAGATCACCGCGCTGCTCGGCGTCCCGCACGCGATGCTGCCCGCCGTCAAGGCCTCGTCCGAGGTCTACGGCCGGGCCGTCGGCGACCTCCTCGGCGTCCCCGTCGCCGGCGACCTGGGCGACCAGCAGGCTGCCCTCTTCGGCCAGACGTGCTTCTCGCCCGGCGAGGCGAAGAACACCTACGGCACGGGCTGCTTCATGCTCCTCAACACGGGCACGAAGGCCGTCCCGAGCAAGAGCGGCCTCCTCACGACGCTCGGCTACAAGATCGGCAACCAGCCGGCCGTGTACGCCCTCGAGGGGTCGATCGCCATCACCGGCGCCCTCGTGCAGTGGGTCCGCGACAACATCGGCCTGATCGCGGCGTCGCCCGACATCGAGGCCCTGGCGGCCACGGTCGAGGACAACGGCGGCGTCTACTTCGTGCCGGCGTTCAGCGGCCTCTTCGCGCCGTACTGGAAGAACGACGCCCGCGGCGTCATCGCCGGCCTGACCCGGTACGTCAACAAGGGCCACATCGCCCGAGCCGTGCTCGAGGCGACCGCCTGGCAGACCCGCGAGGTCCTGGACGCGATGAACGCCGACTCCGGCGTTCCGCTGACGGCCCTCAAGGTCGACGGCGGCATGGTCTACAACAACCTGCTGATGCAGTTCCAGTCCGACGTCCTGAAGGTCCCGGTCATCCGGCCGAAGGTCGCCGAGACGACGGCCCTCGGGGCGGCCTACGCGGCCGGCCTGGCGGTCGGCTACTGGGCCGAGGTCGAGGACCTCCGCGCGAACTGGGCGAAGGACCACGAGTGGCATCCGACCATGGATCCCGCGAAGGTCGACGCCGAGTACGCGCAGTGGAAGAAGGCCGTCACCCGCACGTTCGGCTGGGTCGACTAGACCCTCCCGGTGCCCGGGCCCCGCACGCGGGGCCCGGGCATCTCCCTGTCAGGGCGCGGAGCGCAGCACATGACCATCACCCGACTACCCCGACAGCCCTTCCACGTCGCGATCGTGGGGGGCGGCGGCACCGGCGGCGCGCTCGCCCACGACCTCGTCCTCCGGGGCTTCCGCGTGACGCTCGTGGAGCGTGGCGAGATCACCTCCGGGACGACCGGCCGCCACCACGGCCTGCTCCACTCCGGAGCTCGCTACGCGGTCAAGGATCGCGAGTCCGCCGTCGAGTGCATCGAGGAGCGCCAGATCCTGGGCCGCGTCTGCCCGGGCGCCTTCGAGGCGAACGACGGGCTCTTCGTCGCCATCACCGACGAGGACGTGGCCTACGAGCCCCTGTTCTTCGAGTCCTGCCTCGCCAGCGGCATCCCGGCGCGCCGGGTCTCGCGCGAGGAGGCCCTGCGCCTGGAGCCGAACCTGAACCCCCAGGTCAGGATGGCCGTCCAGGTCCCCGACGCGACGATGGACGCGATGCGGATGCCCCTCCGCTTCTTCGCCAGCGCGAAGGCGGGAGGCGCGGTCGTCCGTCCCTGGACCACCGTGACCGAGATGCTGGTGGCCGACCACCTCGTCTCCGGGATCCGGGTCCGCGACCTCGTGAACGGCGTCGAGGAGGAGATCCGCGCCGACCTCGTCGTGAATGCCACCGGGCCATGGGCGGAGCAGCTCGCCGTGATGGCCGGCTGCGACGTGCCCATCCGGCCCTCGCCCGGCGTCCTGCTGGCCGTCCGCGGCCGCTGGTGCAACATGGTCGTGAACCGCCTGCACCCCTCCGGTGACGGCGACATCGTGGTGCCCCAGCGGGGCCTCTCCGTTGTCGGCACCAGCTCCTGGGTCGTGGACGATCCGGACGACCTGGGAGTGCCCGAGGACCACGTCGAGCGGATGTACGTCGAGGGGTCGACCATGATCCCCGCGATCCGCCACGCGGAGCGACGGGCCGCCTGGTCGGCCGCCCGCCCGCTGATCGGCTCCAAGGACGCCGAGAGCGGCCGCGAGCTCAGCCGGACCTTCAAGTGCTTCGACCACCGCGAGACGGACGGCGTCGAGGGCTTCGTGACCATCTCCGGCGGCAAGGGGACGACCCTCCGCGCGATGGCCGAGACGACGGCCGACGTCATCTGTCGCAAGGTCGGCGTCGAGGCGCCGTGCCAGACGCGGGAGGTCGTGACCCTTCCGCACACCGCGTACTACGCGGCGTAGGAGCGGAGCGATGACCGACAGCGCGACCGACCTCCGCACGACCCGCTTCGTCGTCTCCCGCCGGAAGGAGGGCGACGATCCCGCGGCGCTGCGCTACGACACCTTCGACGTGGCCGTCGGGCCCCGCACGACCATCCTCGACTCGCTCGTGGCCATCCGCCGCGAGCTCGACCCGAGCCTGACCTTCCGGCATTCCTGCTTCCACGCCTCGTGCGGGACGTGCGGGATGCAGGTGAATGGCCGGGAAGGCCTGGCCTGCGTGACGCCCGTTCCGGCCGGCGCCGAGGTCGTCGTCGAGCCGCTCGACAACATCCCGGTCCTCTCCGACCTCGTCGTCGACATGAACGTCTTCTTCGACGAGTTCGACGAGGCCGGCCGGCCGCTGGTCAGGTCCTCGGAGAAGATCCCCGGCGCCGAGAAGGCGGAAGGGATCGACGAGCTGGATCGCTACGAGGACTGCATCGAGTGCGGGATCTGTCTCTCCGCCTGTCCGGTGGCCGGCAGCGACCCGCGCTACGTGGGCCCCGCCGCGCTCGCCGCGGCGTGGCGCGTGGTCGAGGAGCCCCGCGGGCTCGACCCGGGCCCCGTCATCCGGCTGATGGACGACGACCAGGCCGCCTGGCGCTGTCACCTGACCTGGGAGTGCTCCGAGGCCTGCCCGTCCGGCGTGGACCCGGCAGCCGCGATCATGCGGCTCCGCCGGTCGGCCGCCGCGGCCCGGGCGCGACGCCTCTTCTCGTTCGGAGGAAACCGCTGATGGCGAGCACGACCGTCGAGCGGCCGCGGCCCGTAGCCGGCCCCGCGCGTCGCCGGGGCATCGTCGGCTGGTTCGACCCGCGCGGCCGTCGCCTCGGTGGCCTGGCCTTCATCCTCAACCGCCTCACCGGGCTCGGCCTCGTCGTCTACCTCTATCTCCACCTGATGATCCTGTCGATGCTGGTCCAGGGGCCGAACGCCTGGGACAGCTTCGTCAACATCGCGCTCAGCCCCCCGTTCCTCCTTCTCGATGTCTTCCTCCTGACGGGGATGCTGATCCACGGCCTGAACGGGATCCGCGTCGGTCTCGTCGGGCTGGGGCTCGTGGCGAGCCGGCAGAAGGCGCTCTTCATCGCGTTCATGGTCATCGCGGCCTTCGTGGCGCTCGTCGGGGCGCTTCGGATCTTCGCGGGCGAGTAGGAGGTGAGCGAGATGGCCACCGAACCACGGCCGGCCGATCGCCCCGCCGGCTCGCGCGGCGTGCCGGTCTTCGTGGGCCAGGTCGTCAGCGGCGTCGCGCTGATCGTCCTGCTGGGGCTGCACATGATCGCCCAGCACTTCGTCGCGCCAAGCGGGCTGCGCTTCTACCAGGAGGTCATCGACTGGCTGCGGAACCCGGTGGTGATCGTCCTCGAGGTCTGCTTCCTGGTCTTCGTGACGTACCACGCCCTGGTGGGCGTGCGGGCCATCCTGTTCGACTTCGGCTTCTCGGAGCGGACGGAGCGGCGGATCACGAACGTCCTGTCGGTCGTCGGCATCATCACCGTCGTCTACGGGGTCGTCCTCTTCGCGGCGATCATCAACGCGGCGCCATAGGAACCCGCCATGGATGAGCTTGTCGGGATCGTCATCGTCAGCCACTCCGCGCAGATCGCGGCAGGGACGGTGGAGCTGGCCCGCCAGATGGCCGGCGACGACCTGCGCATCGAGGCCGCCGGCGGGACCGCCGACGGCCAGCTCGGAACGGATGCCGCCGCCATCATGGCCGCGATCACAGCCGCGGACGCCGGGGCGGGCGTCCTCGTCCTCGTCGACCTGGGCAGCGCGGTGCTGGCCACCCAGACGGCGCTGGAGCTCCTCGGGGAGCAGGCGGCGGCACGGGTCCGCCTGTCGGGCGGGCCGCTGGTGGAGGGCGCCGTCGTTGCCGCCGTCCAGGCGAGCTGCGGCGACGACCTGGCCGCCGTCCTCGCCGCGGCGGAGGAGGCCGCGACCCTGCCCAAGATCCCGGAGTGAGCGCGACCGCCGCGGCCGGCCTGCCCGGCGCGCCGCGGCGCGTCGCCGTGCTGGGGGCGGGCGCGGTCGGGACGCTGCTGGGAGGCCTCCTGGCCGCGTCCGGCGCCGAGGTCGTCCTGCTGGACCCGCGCGTGCCCGACGCGGGCGACGAGATCGTCGTCCACGAGCCGGACGGCCGTCGCGTGGTGGCACGCGTGCGCCGCGCGAGCACCCCGGCCGAGCTCGCCGCGTCCCCGGACCTGGTCGTCCTCGCGGTGAAGACGTTCGACCTGGCCGGGGCCCTCGACGACCTGCGAGCCTGGCCCTCGGCTCCCGTGCTGACGATCCAGAACGGCGTCGGCGCGGAGGACCTCGTCGCGGCGGCCCGCCCGGGGATCGCCCACGTCGCCGGCTCGCTGACCGCGCCGGTCGAGCGCTCGCGCCCGCAGGAGGTGGAGTGGCGCGGCCGGGGCGGGATCGGCCTCGCCCGTGTCGCGGGGGACGTCGACGGGCTGGTGGCCGCGCTCGTCGACGACTTCGGCGGGGCGGGCCTGCCGGCGCGGCGAATCTCCGATGCGCGGGCCATGAAGTGGTCGAAGCTGCTGGCCAATCTCGTCGGCAACGCGCTCTCCGCCCTCGCAGACCGCGACCCGGCGGTCCTCTACGCCGACCCCGCGCTCTTCGACGTCGAGCGCCGCCAGCTGCTCGAGGCGCTCGCCGTGATGCGCGCCCTGGAGATCCGGCCGGTTGGGCTCCCGGGAGCGAACGTGCCCCTCCTCGCCATCGGCATCCGCCTGCCGCGCCGGCTGTCGCGGTTCGCCCTGCGCCGGGTGGTCGGCGGGGCTCGCGGCGGAAAGTCGCCGTCCCTCCGGCTCCACCTGCGGGGCGGAGCTGAGGGACCCTCGGAGGTCGCGTGGCTCAACGGGGCCGTGGCCCGGGCCGGGATCGCGTGCGGCGTCGCGACGCCGGTCAATGCCGCCCTGGCCGCGCTCGTCGACGCGGCGACCGTCGACCCGGTCCTGGCCGCCGACCTGGCGGCTGAGCCGTCCCGCATCGTCGCACTCCTCGCTACCGGCCAGGCCGGTCGTCCGGCCTCGCCGGCGGCCCCCGAGGCCGACCAGCCTCGCCGTCCCGTGCCCTGACCACCGGGAGGAGACCCGTGCAGACGCTCGAGATCGAGATCCGCAACCCGAACGGACTCCACCTGCGACCGCTGGGCCAGTTCGTCCGGACCTGCGGCAAGGTCCGCTCGGACGTGACGATCCAGAACCTGTCCACGGGAGCGGGTCCCGCCAACGCGAAGCAGATGCTGAGGGTCCAGCCGCTGGGCGTGCGCATGGGCCACGTGGTCCGGATCACGGCCCAGGGCGAGGACGAGGTGGAGGCGATCGCCTCCATCAGGGCGGCGATCGAGGCCGGCCTGGGCGAGGAGATCCCCCCGCGTCCCGCGGCTCCCGAGGCCGCCGCAGCGCCTGCTGCGTCGCCGGCCTCCGCGGCGCCGTCGGCCGCTGCCGTTCCTGCGGCCCCCGGGGCCTCTGCCGCCCAGCCCGGGCCGCCCCTGCCGCCGTCGCCTGCCGTGGCCGGGACCGGCCCGGCGGTGGATCCGGGCGCCCGCCGCCTTCGCGGGGACGGTGCCGTCGCCGGCATCGCGACGGCACCGGCGTGGCGCTATCGCGAGCAGCCGTCCGCCGCGCCGGCCGCGGCAACCGGTGATCCCGCGACCGCGATCCGCGCGGCAGCTGCGGAGGCCGAGGCCCAGCTCGACGCGCTGGCAGCCCGCATCCGGGCAGCAGGACGGCCCGACGACGCGGGGATCTTCGAGGCCCAGGCGGTCCTGGCCACCGACCCGACCATCGTCGACGACGCTCTCGAGCGCGTGACGGCCGGAGCCGACCCGGCCGCGGCCGTCACGGCCGCGGCATCGGAGGCGGCGCTCGCCATCGCCAGCCTCGGCGACGAGCTGCTGGCGGCGCGCGCCGCGGACGTGCGGGACGTCGGCGCGCGGATCGCCCGGATCCTGCGCGGCGAGACGCTGGCGCTCCCCGATGCCCCCGTCGTCGCGATCGCCGACGACCTGCCGCCCTCGGTGACGGCCGAGATCCCGGCCGCGTTCCTGCGCGGCATCGCCCTCGCCGGCGGGTCGCGGACGGCGCACGCGGTGATCCTTGCCCGCGGGCTCGGCATCCCGTGCGTCGTCGGGTGCGCCGGGCTTTTGGAGGCGGTCGACGACGCCGCCGCGTCGGGAGTCGCGGTCGAGATCGCCCTCGACGGCGAATCCGGCGAGGTCCTCATCGACCCGGACGCCGGGGCGAAAGGCCGCCCTGGCCGAGCGCGCGGCGGCGCTCGCCGCGCGGCGCGCCAGGGCCGCCGCGGCGCGCGGCCGCGCCCGGGGCAACCTCCGACGGCGCCCGCGTCCTCCTCGTGGCGAACATCGGCAATCCGGACGACGCGCCGCGGGCGCTCGAGGCCGGCGCCGAGGGCGTCGGGCTCTTCCGGACCGAGTTCCTCTTCATGCGGCGCCAGGTGCCGCCCACCGAGGACGAGCAGGTCGCCGCGTACCGGCGCGCGTTCGAGGCATTCGGCCCGGACCGCCCCGTCGTCGTCCGGCTGGCCGACATCGGGGGCGACAAGGAGATCCCCTACCTGGGCCTGCCGGCGGAGGCGAACCCCTTCCTGGGCGTGCGGGCGATCCGCCTGGCGTACGGCGACCCCGAGCTCCTGCGGACCCAGCTCCGGGCGATCTGGCGAGCCGGCGGGCTGGCCGGCGTGCGACCGCACGTCATGGCTCCCATGGTCGCGACTCTCGACGACGTCGACCTCCTGGAGTCCCTGCGCGACGAGGCCCGTGCGGGGGTCCTCGCGGCCGGCCAGGTCTGCGCCGAGGCGATGGTCACCGGCATCATGGTCGAGATCCCGGCCGCCGCGCTGCTTGCCCCGGAGCTGGCCCGGCGGGTGGCCTTCTTCAGCATCGGCACGAACGACCTGACCCAGTACGTGATGGCCGCGGACCGCGGGAACGCCACGTTGGGTCGCTTCCAGGACGCCCTCCATCCCGCCGTGCTGCGGGCGATCGCGGGCGTGGTGGCCGGCGCCGACGCCGCCGGCATCCCCGTGGCCGTGTGCGGGGAGCTCGCCGGCGACCCTGCAGGTGCCCTGGTGCTCGTCGGCCTGGGCGTCGACGAGCTGTCTGCGGACGCCGGCTCGCTCGACGAAGTGCGCCTGGCGCTGGCCGCCGTCACGAGCGCGGAGCTCCGCAAGCTGGCAGGCGCCGCGCTCGTCGCGCGGGACGCGACGGCCGTCCGGACGTTGGCGTCCGCGCTCCTCGGGCGGATCGCCGGGGCGGCCGGGGAGGGCGGCTCCGGGGCCTGACGGCCCCCTATACTCCCCGGCCATGGACCTCGCCGCCGCCGTTCGCGCCGTCGCCATCGTCGCGGTCGCGTTCCTCATCGGCGGGATCCCCTGGGGCGTCATCGTGGCCCGGCTCACCGGCGGCCCCGACCCGCGCACGATCGGGAGCGGGCGGACGGGCGGGGCAAACGTCATGCGAGCCCTCGGTCCGCGGCTGGCCCTCGTCTCGGGCATCCTGGACATGCTCAAGGGCACGCTGGCCGTCCTGCTCGCCCGCGCCCTGGGGGCCGGCGTCGAGGTCGAGGTGCTCGCCGGACTGGCCGCGATCGTCGGCCACAGCCGGTCCCCCTTCCTCGGCTTCTCCGGTGGCCGGGGTGTGTCGGCGGCGTTCGGGGCGGCGCTCGTCCTGGCGCCCGCCCAGGCGATCGTCACGCTGGTGGTCTTCCTGATCGTGCTCGGTGTCACGCGCTACACGTCCGTGGCCTCGCTCGTCAGCGCCGCCGTCGGCGGCGTCGTGTTCACCGTGCAGATCCTGGCTGCGGGTGAGCCGCTCGCCCTGCTGGGGTTCTCGATCGGAGCGCCGGTCCTGATCTGGCTCTTCCATCTCGACAACATCGGGCGCCTGCGGCGTGGCGAGGAGAGGAAGTTCGGGGCGAAGTGACCGGCGGGCTGTGGTCGCCCGAGCGACGTGCGCTCTCCGGCGGACTGGTCCTGACCGTCACCCTGGTCGCCTCCGAGGCGCTCGCCGTCGGGACGGTGATGCCGCTCGTGGCCCGCGAGCTCGGCGGCCTGGAGCTCTACGGGTGGGTCTTCTCGGCCTTCTTCCTGGCCACGCTCGTCGGCATCGTCATCTCGGGCGGGCTGCTCGATCGCGGGGTCGGGCTGGCGCCCCCGCTGGCCTTCGGCCTCGCCTGCTTCGCGGCCGGGCTGGCTCTCGGGGGCCTGGCGCCGTCGATGCCGCTCCTGGTCCTGGCGCGGGTCCTGCAGGGCCTCGGCGCCGGCTTCGAGCCGCCCGTCGCCTACGTGGCGATCGGGCGCGTGCTGCCCGACGCTCTCCGGCCGCGCATGTTCGCCGTCCTCTCCACGGCCTGGGTCATCCCCGGGCTCGTCGGCCCGGCGATTGCCGGCCTGGTCGCGGACGCCCTGGGCTGGCGCTGGATCTTCCTCGGCATCCTGCCCCTCATCGCCGTCGCAGCCGCCATCACCATCCCCGCCCTCGCGGCCGTGGATCGCCGGGCGGCCGCCGCCGCGCCCCTGGCTGACCTGCCAGGTCCGTCTCCCGGGCCGTCCCGGAAGCCGCCGCGCGGGGACGTCGAGGGTGAGCGCCGCCCCGATGACCTGCGCATCCGGGCTCCCCTGGCGCTCGCCACGGCGGCGGGGGCCGGCCTCGCGCTCGCCGGGCTGGGTGCGCTCGCCGAGTCGCCGGCGGCCGCGGCCGCGCTCCTCGCGATCGGCCTCGCCGTGGGGGTGCCGGCGTTCCGGCGCCTCACACCGCCGGGAACCCTGGTCGCCCGTCCGGTGCTCCCGGCCGCGGTCCTGCTGCGCGGCCTGCTCACGTTCGCGTTCTTCGCGGCCGACGCGTACGTGCCGCTGGCCCTCGTGGTGGTCCGGGGAACCACGGCGGCCGTCGCCGGGCTCGCCTTCACGGCCGCCACGCTGGCCTGGACCGGCGGGGCCTGGATCCAGGCCCGCTTCGTCGGGCGGATCGGGGCCCGGACGTTCGTCGGGGTGGGCTTCCTCGTGGTGCTGGGGGGCCTCGGCACCACGGCCGCCGTGCTGGCTCCCGCCGTCCCGCTCGTCGTCGGCATCGCCGGCTGGGGGATCGCCGGCCTCGGGATGGGCCTCGCCTACGCACCCCTGTCGCTGACCGTGCTGCGGGAGGCGAGGAGCGGCGAGGAGGGATTCGCGACGGCTGGCCTGCAGCTCTCGGACGTGGTCGGGACGGCGACCGGGACGGGGGTCGGGGGCGCGCTCGTGGCGGTGATCGCGGGCGCGTCCGCCGGCGGCGACGTGGAGCCCGGACGCATGGCTGCCGGGGTTGCGGCGGCCTTCGCCGCGGGCGCCGTCGCCGGCGTCGCGGGGCTTGCCCTCTCGGGACGGCTGCGCCGGCGCCCCGAGGGTCAGGTCGGAGCCCCGCTGCGGTAGACTCTCGACGGGCGGCATCCGGCCGCCGGCGATCCGCTATCTGCCGGCGCGGCGCCGGCGCCCTGGAGGTTCCCGCGACCATGACCCCCGACGAGCTCCGCGCGAAGATCCGCGAGATCCCGGACTTCCCGAAGCCGGGGATCCTCTTCTACGACATCACGACGCTCCTCAAGGACGCCGTCGCCTACCGCGCCGCGATCGACGCCATGCTGGCGCCCTACACGGGCCGGAAGATCGACATCGTCGTCGGGATGGAGTCGCGCGGCTTCATCTTCTCGGCGCCGATGGCCTACGAGCTCGGCGCGGGCCTCGCGCCCGTCCGCAAGCTGGGCAAGCTTCCGGCCGAGACCATCAGCGTCGAGTACGCCCTGGAGTACGGATCCAACACGCTCGAGATCCACCGCGATGCGATCCAGCCGGGTCAGAAGGTCCTCATCGTCGACGACCTCCTGGCGACGGGTGGCACGGTCCGCGGCACCGTCGAGCTGGTGCAGCGCCTGCAGGGGGAGATCGTGGGCCTGGCCTTCCTCGTCGAGCTCGCCTTCCTGAAGGGTCGCGAGCGGCTCGTGGAGCAGACGGTCACGTCGGTGATCCAGTACTGATCGAGCCCACGCCACGCCTGCGCCGAGATCCGTCCGCCGTCCGATGAGCGACCAGGAGCGTCCCGCAGAGCCCGCCGCGAGCGCGACGGCGGGGTCGCCCGAGGCGGCACCGCCGGATCCGGACGAGGCCCTCCGCCTTGCCCGGCGACGCTTCTTCCGGGCGATGGCCAGCGATGCCGTGCGGACCGCTGCCACCCTGGTTGGCGCGGCGGGAGCCCTTCGCGACACGACCCAGGAGATGGCGACCTCGGTCTTCGCCGACGCGAGCATCGGGCCCGGTCACCGCCGGCCGCGACGCCGCGATCCCCGGCGCGACGCGGTCCGCCCCGTCCGCGGCGCCTGCGCCGGGAGTCTTCCGGAGCCCGTTCCGCCTGGAGGGCGATCGGCTGATCCTGGTGGACCAGCGGCGCCTGCCCGAGGAGCTCGTCGAGGTCTCCTGCGAGTCCGCGGGCGACGTGGCCCAGGCGATCCGCGAGATGGTGGTGCGCGGCGCCCCGGCCCTCGGCCAGGTCGCCGCCGCCGGCCTGGCCCTCGCCGCCGGCCGCGCGACGCTGACGAAGCCGTACGCCCGCCGGGCGATCCTTCGCGGCTCGGCCAACGCGCTGGTCAACGCGCGGCCGACCGCCGTCGCCGTCCGCTGGGCGACGAACCGGATGCTCGCGCGGTACGCCGAGCTGGGCGAGCTGCACGACGACGGGCCGGCGATCGCCGCCGCCCTGCGCGCCGAGGCCGAGGCGATCATCGACGAGGCGACCCTCGACCACGCGACGATGGCCCGCCTGGGCGTGGGGCTGCTGCCCGTCCCCGAGGGCAGGCCGATCCGCCTGCTCACCCACTGCAACACCGGGCCGCTCGCCTGCGGCCAGGTCGGGACGGCCCTGGGCGTGGTCCAGGCGCTCGCGGCCGACGGCCGCGAGGTCCACGTCTACGTGGACGAGACCCGGCCCTGGCTGCAGGGCGCCCGCCTCACGGCCTGGGAGCTCGGCCAGGCCGGGATCCCGTACACGCTGCTGGCCAATTCCGCGGCCGGCTGGCTGCTCGCCACCGGCGACGTCGACGCGATCCTGGTGGGAGCAGACCGGATCGCGGCCAACGGCGACACGGCGAACAAGGTCGGCACCTACCCGCTGGCGGTCCTGGCCGCGCGCCACGGCGTGCCGTTCTACGTCGTGGCGCCGACGGCGACCCTCGATGCCGAGGCGGCGGACGGCTCGCAGGTCAGCCTGGAGATGCGCTCGGCAGGCGAGGTCACCTCGTTCGCCGGGCGCCGCGTCGCGCCGGCCGGTGCCGCGGCGATCAACCCGTCCTTCGACGTCACCCCGGCGGATCTGGTCACCGCGATCGTCACCGAGGCAGGCGTGCTCCGGGATCCCTACCGTCCGGCCATCGCCGACGCGATCGCGGCGCGCGAGGCGCGCCGGCCGGACCGCTCGCCCGGCCCGGACGGGCCGGGCGCGGCCGGGCCGGTCACCGCCGAGCCGGACGGTGGCTCCGGCGCCGACCCGGACCGCCCCGGCGCACCCGGCGAGGCCTGACGTGGCCACCTCCGCCGCCTCCTCCTCCCTCGTCACCCGCGGCGTGACGGTGCGGACGACGACTGATCGCGGCCTCCTGCGCGGCTTCCTCGAGCGCGACCGGCTCTTCGCGGCATACGCCATCTGCGACCTCGACGTCCGCGAGTTCGCGCGCACGCGGTGGGGCGTCGCGCTTGCCGCCGACGAGCCCACGGCCGTCGTCCTGGAATACGCCGGCTACGCTCCCCAGCCCATCTTCGTGATGGGCGACAACGCAGGGATCTCCGCGATCCTGCGCGACGTGATTCGGCCCCGGGCGGCATACGCGGCGGTGCTGCCTGCAAGCCTGGCCGCGCTGGAGGCCCACTACCGCGTCGAGCCGGGCCCCCAGATGGTCCGGATGTGGGTGGACCGCGCGTCGTTCCGCCCCTGTCCCGCGGACGTGGCCCGCCTCCTCCCCGTCGAGGTGAGCGACCTCAACCGGCTCTACCAGCTGGGTTTCACCGCGTGGCTCCCGCCGTCCGCGATCACCGAAGGGGTCTACTACGGGATCCGCGTCGGCGGCCGCCTGGTGTCCGCAGCCGGGACGCACGTCGTCTCGCCCGAGGCGCGCCTGGGCGTCGTCGGCAACGTCATGACCCACGCCGACTACCGGGGCCGGGGCTACGCCACCGCCGTCACCGGCGCGGTCACGGCGGAGCTCCTCCGCTTCTGCGACCAGGTGGTGCTCAACGTGCGGGCCGACAATCCGCCCGCGCTCCAGGCGTACCGCAAGCTCGGCTATCGCGAGCACGTCCGCTTCGAGGAGCGGCTGGTCCACCGCGACGCGGATGGCGGCGGGGGTCTTCTCCAGGCCCTCGCCGCACCGGTCCGCCGGCTGCTTGGCCGCGTCGACGGCGGCCACGGGCCCCTGGGCTAGGGGGCCGGCGGGCGCGATCCGTGGGTCAGCCTCGGCCGACCTTCGACCGGAACTCCGCCCAGATGTCGGCCCGCTGCCGGCTGCCCGAGGTGTCCCCCGCGACCTCCAGCCTGGCCATCAGCCTGTCCGGCGGGAAGACGGCCGGGTCGGCGAGGAGCGCGGGATCGACGAGCGCCCGGGCGGCCCGGTCCGGGGTCGCGTGGCGCGTGTAGTTCGTCTCGTTGGCCTGGACCTCGGGCTCGTGGATGAAGTTGAGCCACGCGTGGCCCGCCTTCGGGTGGGCGGCGCCGGCGAGCAGGACCCAGGTGTCGAGCCACAGGAGCGTCCCCTCGCTCGGCACGACGTACCGCGTGTCGACGGCCTCGGGGTCCGTGCGAAGGCCCGCCAGCGGGGCGGCCCAGCCGAGCGCGAGCACGGCCTGTCCGGACCGCAGGCGCTCTCCGTATCCCGTCGAGTCCAGGGCCTGGAGGTGGGGAGCCACCTCGAGCAGGATCGTGCGGGCCGCTTCGAGCTCGCGCTTCGCGACCGTGCTGACCGACGACCCGAGCAGCTTCAGCGGGAAGGCCAGGACGTCGTCGCTGGAGTCGACGAAGACGGTCCTCCCGCTGTAGCGGCCGTTCGTGACCAGGGCCCGGAACTCTCTCCACGACTCCAGCGGCTCCGGGACGAGACTGCTCCGGTACAGGATCCCGGTCGTGCCGTAGTCCTTCGGTACCTGGTACTCGTCGGCGGGGTCCCAGGCGGGACGGCGGAAGGACGCGTCGACGTTCGTCGCATTCGGGATCCGCGACCGGTCGAGCTTCTGGATCAGCCCCATCTCCACCAGGCGCGGGACGAGCACCCCGGCCGGCGCGGCGATGTCGCGGCCGGGAGGTCCGCCCCCGAGCGCCTCGAGCAGCGCGTCGCTGCTCGCAATGATGTCGTCGCGGAAGGCGGAGATGCCGAAGCGACGCTTGAACTGGTCGACGTTGTCCGGGTTCACGTCGTCGGGCCAGTTCAGCATCGAGAGGGAGCCCTCGGTGTCGCCGAAGGCCGCCGGGGTGCCGCCCTCGCCGGGCGACCGGGCCGGCGGCCCGGCGCTGCCACATGCGCCCACGGCCATCGCGGCTCCCGCCAGCCCTACCGCGCCCAGGACGCTGCGCCGGCTCACGGCAGCCCCTCGGAGGAACAGGTCGAAGTCCACGGTGCATGCTCCCCGTGTCGTCCCGCTGCCCTCGCCCCCGCTCCTGCCCGGCTTTGCATGCCCACGCTACTCCGCCCGATCCCCGTGGGAAGTGCCCTCTGACACGTGCCCGCATCGCGGCGCGCCGGCGGCTCGCGGGAGCCACAGGTGGCCGGATCGGCCCTCGGGCATAATCGACCCGCCGCGTGATCGAACCGCCCCCTCGACCCTCCCCGGAGACTCCACCCCCATGACGACTCCGACCGCCCTGCCGCCCCACGACGTCACCGACCTCGGCCTGGCCGAGGAGGGCGTCCGCCGCATCGAGTGGGCCGAGCGCGAGATGCCCGTCCTGCGCCTGATCCGCGAGCGCTTCGGGCGGGAGCGGCCGCTGGCCGGCATCCGGATCGCGGCCTGCCTGCACGTCACGACGGAGACGGCGAACCTGGTGCGCACGCTCGCGGCGGGCGGCGCGGAGGTGGCCCTCGCGGCCAGCAACCCGCTCTCGACCAAGGACGACGTCGCGGCGGCGCTCACGGCTCGCTACGGGATCGGCGTCTTCGCCCGTCGCGGCGAGGACCGGGAAACGTACTACGCGCACCTCAACGCGATCGCCGACACGAAGCCGCAGATCACGATGGACGACGGCTGCGACCTCGTGAGCCTGCTGCACGATTCGCGCACGGAGCTCCTGCCGGGCGTCCTGGCCGGCACGGAGGAGACGACGACCGGCGTCATCCGGCTCCGGGCCATGGCGAAGGACTCCGCCCTTCGGTTCCCGGTCGTGGCGGTCAACGAGGCCGAGACGAAGCACCTCTTCGACAACCGCTACGGGACCGGCCAGAGCACGCTCGACGGGATCCTTCGGGCGACGAACATCCTCATCGCCGGCCGGCGCGTGGTCGTCGCCGGCTACGGCTGGGTGGGGAAGGGGATCGCGGCCCGCATGAAGGGCCACGGGGCGAACGTGGCGATCGTCGAGGTCAACCCGGTCCGAGCGCTGGAGGCGCTGATGGACGGCTTCGAGGTGAAGACGGTCGACCAGGCCGCGCCGTGGGGCGAGGTCTTCGTCACCGCCACCGGCAACGTGAACGTCTTTCGGCGCGAGCACTTCGTGGCGATGCCGGACGGGGCGATCATGGCCAACAGCGGCCACTTCGACGCCGAGCTCGACCTCGTCGCGCTGCGGGCCCTCGCCGAGGGCCACGTGCGCGAGGTCCGCGAGAACGTCCAGGAGTTCGACCTCGGCCCCAAGAAGCTCCACCTGATCGCGGAGGGGCGGCTCGTCAACCTGGGCGCGGCCGAGGGGCACCCGGCCGCGGTCATGGACATGAGCTTCGCCAACCAGGCGCTCTGCGCAGAGTACGTGGTGAAGCACGGACGCGAGCTCGAGCCGACGGTCTACGTCGTCCCGCAGGAGATCGACGCGGAGGTCGCCCGGCTGAAGCTCGAGGCGCTCGGCGTCCAGATCGACGACATGACCGACGAGCAGAAGGCCTACATGGCCAGCTGGCACACGGGGACGTAGGCGCGGGACAGTACGTAAGCGGACGCGAACGGAATCCATGATGAACGATCTGATGGGCCGCACGGTCGCGCCGTACGGGAGCTGGCGGTCGACGATCACGCCGGAGGCGCTGGTCGCCGGGTTCGTCCGGCTCGCCGAGGTGCGCTGGGACGGCGACGACCTGTTCTGGCTCGAGGGCAGGCCGGACGAAGGCGGCCGCGCGACGCTCGTCCGGCTCCGGCCCGGCGGCGCCCCGCAGGACGTGAGCCCGCCCGGCGTCAACGTGAGGACGCGCGTCCACGAGTATGGCGGGGGCGCGTACCTCGCGGCCGGCGACGTGCTCGTCGTCGCGGACTTCGCGACGGGGCGCCTTCTGCGCGTGGCGCAGGACCGGGCGGCGACGCCGATCACGCCCGAGGGGCCGTTCCGCTTCGCCGACCTGGAGCTGGACCGACGGCGGGGCCGCCTCCTGGCGGTCCGCGAGGACCACACGGGCACCGGGGAGGCCGCCAACACGCTCGTCGCGATCCCGCTCGACGGCTCCGCGGCGGGCGACGCCGGGGCGGTGACGGTGCTGGCGGACGGGAGCGACTTCGTCTCGTCGCCGCGGCTCTCGCCCGACGGGACGCGGCTCGCGTGGCTGCGCTGGGATCACCCGAACCTTCCCTGGGACGGCACCGAGTGCGTCGTCGCCGAGCTCGGCGCGGACGGGCTGCCCGGCCGGCCGCGGGTGATCGCCGGGGACGCCGCAACGTGGACCACGCAGCCGCGCTGGGCGCCCGACGGGTCGCTCGTCCTCGCGTCGGAGCCCGGAGAGTGGATCGGCCTCCACCGCTGGGACGGCACGGGGCTCGCGCCGCTGACCGCGGGTATCGACGCGGAGCTCGCAGGGCCCGACTGGGTCTTCGGCCTCTCGACGCACGGCCTCGCCGGCGACGGGACGATCGTCGCGGTCGGGCGCGCCGCCGGGCGGGACCGGCTCTGGCGAATCGACCCGGCCGGGGAGCGGGAGCCCGCCGCCCTCGACCTGCCGTTCACGTCCATCACCGACGTGGCCGTCCGCGGGTCCGAGGTTGCCGCGATCGTGGCGGCGCCGACGATGTTCCGGGCCCTCGTCCGGATCGACCTTGCGACCGGCACGTGGGTGGTGGTTCGCACCACGTCCGACATGGACCTGGAGCCCGGCGCCGTCTCCGTCGGCGAGCCCGTCGAGTTCCCGACGACGGGCAGCCGGACGGCCCACGGGATCCTGTACCGCCCCACGAACCCAGGCTTCCGGGCCCCCGACGGGGAGCTGCCGCCCCTCGTGGTCACGAGCCACGGCGGCCCCACCTCGGCGGCGTACACCGGCCTGACGCTCTCGTACCAGCTGCTGGCGAGCCGCGGGATCGCCGTCCTCGACGTCGACTACGGCGGCAGCACCGGCTATGGCAAGGCCTACCGGAAGCGCCTCGAGGGGACCTGGGGCATCACCGACGTCGACGACTGCGTCGCAGGGGCCCTGGAGATGGCGCGCCGGGGGGAGGCGGACGGGGACCGGCTGGCGATCGAGGGAGGCAGCGCATCCGGCTATACCACGCTGGCGGCCCTCGCGTTCCGCGACGTCTTCCGGGCCGGCGTCAGCTACTTCGGCATCGGCAATCTCGAGACGTTCGTGGCCGAGACGCACAAGTTCGAATCGCGCTATCTCGACCGGCTCATCGGGCCGTATCCCGCGGAGGCGGAGCGCTACCGGGCGCGATCGCCGATCTTCCACGCGGAGGGGTTCGCCTGTCCCGTGCTCGTCCTGCAGGGGCTCGACGACCGCATCGTGCCTCCGGCTGAGGCCGAGCGGATCGTCGCGGCCCTGGCGGCCAGGGGGATCCCCCACGTCTACCTGGCATTCGAGGGGGAGGACCACGGGTTTCGCCAGGCCGCGAGCATCGTCCGCTCCGAGCAGGCCGAGCTCGCTTTCTACGGGGCCGTCTTCGGCTTCGTGCCGGACGACGTGCTGCCGGAGCTGCCCTGGCGCGGCGGGCCTGGGTGACGCGGGCCCGGGGCCTCGCCGCCGCGTCGCTCGCAGCCCTCGTCGCCGCGGGCTGTGCCATCAGTCCGCCGGCCACGCCGTCCCCGTCGCCGGCCGTGGCGACGCCGCCTCCGTCCATGACGCCGGTCCCGGGCGCCACGCCGGTCGACTCGTCGAGCCCCATCCCCAGCCCGTCCCCCTCGCCGTCGCCCGCGGCCGTCGACCCGGGTGCCCGCCCGACCCGCGTGGCGATCCCGGTCCTGCGGATCGACCTCCCCGTCGTCACGCCGCCCAGGAACTCGACGTGGCCGCTGTGCGACGTGGCCGAGTACTTCGGGGCACCGGCCTTCCAGCATCCCGGCGCCGGGGGCGTGACCTACATGTACGCCCACGCCCAGGAGGGGATGTTCCTGCCGATCCTCGAGGCGTCCCGGGTGAACCGGGGGCTGGCCCTCGTCGGCAGGACGGTGAAGATCTGGACCGCCCGGAACCAGCTCTTCACCTACCGCATCACGCGCGTTCGGCGCCACCAGAAGTCGCTCGCCTGGGCCTACGCTCTGCCCGCCAACTCCCTCGTCCTGCAGACGTCCGAGGACCAGTACCGGACCGGGGCGAAGGTGATGCTCCAGGCGACACAGGTCGGGCCGCCCGTGGCGGCCTCCCCAGCGGAAGCGCGCCCGCGCGCCCGCCCGCGCGTCTGCGGCCGCTGACGTGCGGCAGCGACGCGGCCGCGACGCCGCGGTCGGGCCCACCGTGGGTGCCCGCGTCCGGCCGGCGCCGGGCGCACCGACTCCGTCCCGCATGCTACGCTCGCCGGCGCCATGACAAGCATCGTCGACGCCCCGAGCTACCTGTTCACGTCCGAGTCGGTGACCGAGGGCCACCCCGACAAGATGTGCGACCAGATCTCGGACGCCATCCTCGACGCGATCATCCGCGAGGACCCGGACGCGCGGGTCGCCTGCGAGACCGCCACGACGACCGGCCTCGTCGCCGTCCTCGGCGAGATCACGACGACGGTCTACGTGGACTTCCAGTCGGTCGTCCGGGACACCGTCAAGGAGATCGGCTACACCCGCGCGGACTACGGCTTCGACTACCAGACCTGCGGCGCCCTCGTGAGCATCAAGGAGCAGTCGCCCGACATCGCCCGCGGCGTGGACGCCCGCGAGCTGGGCGCCGGCGACCAGGGGATGATGTTCGGCTTCGCCTGCCGGGAGACTCCGGAGCTGATGCCGCTGCCGATCGCGCTGGCCCACCGCATGG
This sequence comes from uncultured Chloroflexia bacterium, assembly GCA_963776285.1. Classification (GTDB taxonomy): domain Bacteria; phylum Chloroflexota; class Limnocylindria; order Limnocylindrales; family CSP1-4; genus CTSoil-043. Next base: position 48,867 of record CAVZLW010000006.1, on the reverse strand, counting down.
CGCGCCGGCTGGCCGAGGCGCGGAAGTCGGGCCAGCTGCCCTACCTGCGCCCCGATGGCAAGACGCAGGTCACGGTGGAGTACGAGCACGGCCGTCCCGCCCGCGTCACGACGGTCGTGCTCGCGGCCCAGCACGACGCCGACGCGCCGGATCACCTGCACGACGACCTCGTCGAGGCGGTGATCCTTCCGGTGATCCCCCACGCCCTGCGTCCCAGCGATCCGGTCATGCACGTCAACCCGACGGGACGCTTCGTCATCGGCGGGCCGATGGGCGACGCCGGGCTCACCGGGCGCAAGATCATCGTCGACACGTACGGCGGGATGGCCCGCCACGGGGGAGGCGCGTTCTCGGGCAAGGACCCGACGAAGGTGGATCGCTCCGCCGCCTATGCGGCGCGATGGGTCGCCAAGAACGTCGTGGCCGCCGGTCTCGCCGACCGCTTCGAGATCGAGGTCGCCTACGGGATCGGCATCGCCTACCCTCTCTCCGTCTCCATCGAGACGTTCGGGACGGGGAGGGTGCCGGACGACCGGATCCGCGCCGCGATCGACGGCCATTTCGACCTGCGCCCCGCGAGCATCATCGAGGCGCTCGACCTGCTCCGCCCCATCTATCGCCAGACCGCGAGCTACGGGCACTTCGGACGCCCCGATCTCGACCTGCCGTGGGAGCGCACCGACAAGGCCGCCCTCCTCGCCGACGCGTGCGGCCTGGCGCTGCCGGAGGCTGTCGAGGCCTGACGCCCACCCGGGGGTACGCCCGGGAGCCTCGCGCGACCGGGACGATCGACCCCTTCCCATCGGTGGTCGATGGGTCCATCCTCCTCGACACGGGCGCCGGGGCGTGCCCGCGTGGAGAGGGTACGAGTGCGAGTGCCGCCCAGGGCCGTCGCCGGACCCGCGTCGCCGCCCACCGGAGGACGGTCGGCCATGGCCGCGCCGCTCCCGCCTGCGAGCCGGCAGGCGCGGCTTTCGCGTGGGTTCAGCCGCCGCGCGCGACGGGCCGTCGTCGCGGCGCTCGTGGCGATCCTGCTCGTCCCCGCCGGCGTGCTCGCCAGCGGCGGCGCCGCCCCGTCCGCGCCACAGCCGCGCGCCGCCCCGTCCGCGCCACAGCCGCTCGCCACCCCGACGCCCGCGGCGACGCCGGGTCCGACCCCGTCACCCTGGACTGACCCGGCCCCGAGCGCGGCGCCCGCGCCGGACGCGACGCCCACGCCAGCTGCCGACCCCACGGCGACGCCCGTCCCGACGCCGGTCCCGCGCCGTCCCGACACCCGTCGCCGACGCCCGCCGTGATCAGCCGCAACCTGTATCGGACGGGGACCGCCGTCCTGCAGTACACCAGCACCTGGTGCGTCCCGGCGTCCGTCCAGACGATGGCGAACCTGATCCTCGGCACGCGCGACACGAGCTACGCGACCCAGAAGCTGCTCGCATCGGTGACGTACCGGTTCAACCGCTACCGCTACCAGGGCCCCGGAAACGACATCCGGGGCTGGGCCGGCGCGCTCAACTGGCGCCTGCCCGACACGCTGCCGGTGGTGTATCGGGACCGCTCGTATGCCACCCGGTCGGCTGCCCTGGGCGCCATCGTCGACGCGATCGACCAGACCGGCTACCCGGTGGGGATCACCGTCTGGCACGGCGGCCACGCGTGGTCCGTCGTCGGCTATCGCATCAGCCAGGTGCCCGGCAAGCCGGCGACCCGCCAGATCCTCGGCTTCTACGCGGTGGGCCCGCTCGGGTCGCCGCGCGACCCGTGGCCGGTGCGCTACATGGCCATCGATGCGTTCCTCGGCCAGTACAACCGGTACTACGAGGCCCAGAAGCGCGAGCCGTGGCATCTCGACTACGTGCTGGTGCGCCCCGAACGGGCGACGACGTTCTCGCGGGCCTGGCCGCGGCCCTGACAGGCCGGCGCACGGCGCGTCGCCGGGCGGCTCTCCGAGCTCCCGGCCCCGATGCCGGGCACCGATCCCGTGACGGCCCGTAGAATTGCAGGCATGTACGTCGTGATCCTCGCCGGCGGCGGAGGCACGCGGCTGTGGCCGTTGTCGCGTCCCGACCGGCCCAAGCCGTTCCTGCCGCTTCTCGGTGAGCGGACCCTGCTGCGCGCCACCTTCGACCGCGTGCGTCCGCTCCTCGGCGGGCCGGAGGACGTGATCGTGGTCGTCGACCGGCGCCACGCGGAGCTGGCCCGCGAGGAGCTCCCGGAGGTCCCGCCGGGCAACGTGCTCGCGGAGCCCACGGGCCGGAACACGGCGGCGGCCATCGCCCTGGCGGCGGTGGCCGTCGAGCGGGCCGACGACGAGGCGATGGCCGTCCTGCCGGCCGACCACCTGGTCCTCGACGAAGCCGCCTTTCGCGCCCTCCTGGCGCGGGCGGCCGAGGTGGCCGGCGCGGCGGACCACCCGCTCGTCACGCTCGGGATCGCGCCTGCCGGTCCGCAGACCGGCTACGGCTACATCGTCGCCGGCGACGTTCGGCCCGAGGCGGGCGCCTGCGCCGTTCGCCGCTTCGTCGAGAAGCCGGCGGCGGACGCCGCCGCGGCACTCCTCGCGGGGGCCGACCCGGTCGCCTGGAATGCCGGGATCTTCGTCTGGCGGCGCGACACGATCCTGGCGGCGCTCGCGGCGTCGGCGCCCGACATCCTCGCCGCGGTCCGCGCGGGGGCGGCGGCCGGGCCGGCCGCCCTCGAGGCGGCGTATGCGACGGTGCGGGCGACGTCGATCGACTACGCGGTCATGGAGCCGGCCTCGGTCGCCGGCCGCGTGGCGATGCTCCGGGCCGACGTGGGCTGGAGCGATCTCGGCAGCTGGCTGGCCCTGCGCGACGCGCTGGTGGCGCGGGCCCTGGCGGACGGCGAGCCGGCCGGCGCGGTCGGGTCGGGGCCGCGCCGCGACGTCGGCTCCGAGGGCACGCTCGTGCTGGCCGGCGACCGGCTGGTCGTGACGATCGGCCTGCGCGACACGGTCGTCGTCGATACGCCGGACGCGCTGCTCGTCTGCGCCGCCGACCGCTCGCAGGAGGTTCGCGGGATCGCCGAAGAGCTCGCCCGAGACAGGGAGGAAGACTCGTGACCACGCCCGTCGCCGAGAGCGTCCCCGCTCCCGCCACGATCGTCTTCGGCACCGACGGGTGGCGGGCGAGGATCGCCGAGGACTTCACGTTCGAGAGCGTCCGCCGCTGCGCCGAGGGCGTCGCCCGCTACGTCGCCGACCGCCACGAGCAGGCGCGAGGCGTCGTGGTGGCCTACGACCGGCGCTTCGCCTCCGAGGACTTCGCTGCCGCCGCCGCGGAGGTGCTCCTGGCCTACGACATTCCCGTCGCCTTCGCGGCCCACGCCGTCCCGACCCAGATGGCGAGCTACGAGGTCGTCGAGCGTGGCGCGGCGGCCGGGGTGGTCATCACGGCGAGCCACAACCCGTGGACCGACAACGGCTTCAAGGTGAAGGCCGCGAGCGGCGCGGCGGCGGGGCCCGACATCCTGGCGACGCTCGAGGCGGTGATCGCGGAGAACGGCCGGCGCCCGATCCCGCGCCGCCCGATGGCCGAGGCGGAGGCGGCCGGGCTGGTCGAGCGCTTCGATCCGTTCGAGGGGTACGAGCGCTTCGTGCGCCGCACCCTGGACCTCGAGGCATTGAAGGCCGCGGACGTGCGGATCCTCGTCGAGCCGCTGTGGGGATCCGGGGCCGGCTGGATCAGCCGCCTCCTGTCCGGGGGTCGGATCGAGGTCGTCGAGCTCCACACCGAGCGCAACCCGTACTTCGGCGGCGTGAACCCCGAGCCGATCCGACCGCACGTGGACGAGGCCCTGCGTGTCGTCGCGGGCGGCGGGTTCGACCTCGGGCTGCTCCTCGACGGCGATGCCGACCGGGCCGGCGCGATCGACGAGCGGGGCGCCTTCGTCCACCAGCTGCAGGTCTACGGTCTGCTGATGTACTACCTGGCCGAGCATCGCGGGATGCGCCAGCCGGTGGTCAAGAGCGTGAACGAGACGTCGATGGCCGAGCGGCTCGGGGCCCACTACGGGATCACGGTCCACGAGACCCCGGTCGGCTTCAAGTACGTCGGCCCGAAGATGATCGAGACCGGGGCGATGTACGGCGGCGAGGAGTCGGGCGGGTACGGCTTCGGGATGCACCTCCCGGAGCGCGACGGGATCTACTCCGACCTTCTCCTGCTGGACCTCTTCCTGCGCGAGCGGGCCGCGGGCCGGTGGCCCGTCTCCTCGGCGATCGCCCACCTCCACGAGATCGCCGGGCCGTCGTTCTACCAGCGCGTGGACGTCCACGTGGACCGGGCGAGCTACCCGGCGATGAAGGAGCGCCTCGCCGTCGAGCTGGTCGAGAAGGCGCCGACCGATCTCGCCGGGCAGCCCGTCATCCGGACCGTCGAGCTCTCGACGAACGACGGCTTCAAGTTCTTCATCGGCGACGGCTCGTGGCTCCTCGTCCGCTTCAGCGGGACCGAGCCGCTGGTCCGGGTCTACACGGAGGCCACCTCGGCTGCGGTGGCCGACGCCTGCCTCGTCGCCGGCGAATCGCTCGTCCGCGGCTGAGCCAGCACCTGCCTCGTCGCCGGAGAATCGCTCGTCCGCGGCTGAGGAACAGCTGCCGCAACCCGGCCCTCTTCTTGGCGCCGGGGAGTAGAGTTGTGGGGACGACCGCCCCTCCCGACCGACGAGCGCACGGCCGGGCGGCGGCCCCTGGAAGGGCCCATCGGGCCACGGAGGGACCCCGGCGATGCACAGCTCTCTCATCGGCAAGGTCGAGAAGGCGAATCGCTACGCCCGCGAGCGCGACCGCCTGACGTTCGATCGCCTCGGCGTCACGTTTCGGGGCGACAACGACACGCATCACGTGAGTCTCGACGCCGGTGCCTGGCACTGCACGTGCCACTACTTCGAGAGCTGGAAGAGCTGCGTTCACCAGCTGACCCTGCAGAAGATCCTCGGCGAGATGCTGCCCGAGGCGTCGCAGGTCTCCATCTTCACGGCGGTCGAGGAGGTCGCCGCGGCGAACTGATCCGCCGGCCGGCTCCGCCGGCCCGTCGGCCGGCCCTCGTCGCCGGCCTGCGCTCGCCCTGGACCCCGGCCGTGCGCCGGGGTCCAACGTGTCCGGGTCAGGGGAGCCACGCCGGGAGAGCCGTGGCGTCCGCGGCCTGCAGCGGGATGCTCGGGCCGTGAGCCCATCCATCCTCGACGCGACGGAGGACCTCGACGCGCACCGCGGCCCCCTGGTCGTCGAGACGGACCACGGCCACCGCGCCGCCGTCCGGGGCGATCACGACCCCGCCGATGCCGCCCGGCCCGTCCAGGGGCAGCGGGTCGGTCGGGAGGACGCCTCGTTCCAGGTCCTCCAGCGTGCCGACGCGGACGGCGACGTCGTCGACCACCGCCACGAGGTCGCCTCCCGCAGCGACCGCCCGAGTGGCGACGGGCAGCGTCGCGAGGGAGCCGGAGGCGGCGACGCGTGCCAGCACGGTGCGATCGTGGAGGTCGCGGCCGACGAACGCGACCACCCGCCGGGGCAGGGCCGCGACGGCCGGCCCGTCGGCCTCGAGGGGGACCTCGATGGCAGCCGCTCGCGACCCGTCGACGGGGACGCTCAGCAGCGTGGTCCTCCGCGCGCCGGAGCCGGGTGCGCCCGCGATGAGCACGAGCGCCGACCCGTCGACGCTCCACGTCCCGCCGAGGATCGGCCCCGGGAGCCCCCGGCGGGATGCCGCCGCCGCGACCGGCGTCCAACGGGGCGGGCCGGCCTCGCCCGCGGCGGGTGCCGGCGCCACCCATGCCGCCCCGTCCTGCCCGATCGCGGCAAGCCGGCCGCCCGGCGCCGCGGCCAGCGCTGCCAGCCCGCCGTCCGCCAGCGCGCGTGGCAGCTCCAGGGGCACGCCCGGATGGTCCGGGTGTGCGAGGTCGTGGATCGCGCCGCGCGGCCGTGACGGGGCGCCGACCACGAGGAGCAGCCGTGGGCCGCTCCAGCCCGGGATCGCGGTGGCGCCGGCAGGGGTCGCCGAGGCCGCCCCGGACGTGCTCGGCGGGGCAGATGCGGCCGGCGGCATGGACGAGACCGTGCGAGGAGAGGCCCGGCGGCGTCGTCTCCGGCCCTGGCGGTCGCGCCCGGCAGCCGCTCGCGACGACGAGGACTGCGGCGAGGGCCGCCGCGACGACCGGCGTCGCGGCGGCCGCCACCATTGCCATCCCGCCGGCCCGCCGCGCCGGCAGCCGGAGCCGGCATGCCCGGCGCCGGATCTGCCGGCAGGGCCGGGATGTCCGGCGGGGCCGGCGGGAGCTCGGTCACCGGAGGAGATCCCCGCCGAGCAGCGTCCCGTCGCCCGCGTCCAGGTACAGCTCCAGCGCACGGAGGCGTTCGGACAGGGGCGCGACCGTGCGCACCTCCACGACCCAGGCGAGCCGCAGGACCGGGTCGGGCGCGTCCGGCGCGCTCTCGTCGAACGTGCCGTTGGGAGCGACCCATGCGAGGCGGGACTGCACGATCCGCGCTTCGCCGCTTGCCGGACCGAGGAGCGAGGCGAGGCGCTCCCGGCCGATTCGTTCCGCCGCCGCCTCCGCCAGCCTCTGCGCAGGCGCCTCGGCGAGGCGCCGCTCGCGGCGGGCGGCGGCGTGGAACGTGCCATCGGCGAACAGCGTGACGGTGCTTCCGTCCCCGGGGACCGGCACGCCGCCGACCGCGCGTTCCCAGGTCACGCGCCAGCCGCCGTCGGTGGCCGCAGAGACGGTCGGCGTGCCGGCGCCGCCGATCCCGGACGTGCCGGCCAGCGCGACGGCCCGCGCCCGGGCCGTCGCGGCGTCGACGCGAGCAGCGGTCGTCGCTCGCCATCCGACCCGGACCGCCATCGCGACGCGGCCATCGCGGTCCATCCGGACGATGCCGAGCCGTTGGCCTCTGGCGTCGGTGGTCACGACCTCGTCGAAGACGGCGCCGGAGAAGCGGTCGTTCACGCGGGTGACGTGGGCGCCGGTGCCGACCGGCACGCCGAGCGCGCGGGCGCGCGCCAGGCCGAGCGCGCGCACGCGGGTCGCCACGTCGGCCGGGACGACGGACCGGACGCTGGCCGGCTCGCCGGCCCGGTAGCGATCGACCGCGTCGCCTGGCGCGGGTCCTCCGGGCCCGCCGAGGAAGAGCGCCCCGCCGGCCACGGCCAGGGCAACGGGGACGAGGAGCCCGGCGCGCCGGGCTCGCGGACGGAAGGCGTGCATGGCGCTCACCTCACAGGCACCGGTCGCAGCCGGAGGGGAGCGGCCCCGCCCGGCCCGTGTACGCGTAGGAGCCCCACCAGTTCGCGTCGAACGCGTGGGTGAAGACCTGGGCCGACGCGACGTCGTACGCCTCGCCCGCGCCGTAGCCCGGGCCGATCGCGTTCCAGAAGGCGACCTCGAACGTCCACTCGTCGTTGTCCCAGGCCGAGCCGAGGTAGCCGACGAAGAACTCGGGGCCGCCCCAGGTGCCCGCGGGGTATCGCTTCTTGGCGATCCCGAAGGCGCCCGGCATGGTCGACGCATCCTCGCCGACGTGGCACATCGACATCACGACGAGGTTCGCCTGCTTCCCGGCTCGCTTGAGGGCGATGTCCTTGGAGTAGACGACCGCCTGGCTGCAGTCCCCGGAGTCCTCGCGGAAGCCCGAGTAGCGCCGTCCGTCGGCGGCGTGCCAGTAGAAGTCCCCATGCGAGTGGACGTACGTGCCCCAATCGCTCCCGGTCCGCGCGAGGTACGAGGCGCGGGTGAAGGCGGCGCCGGTGTCCGCATGCGTCTCGTAACCGAGCGCGCCGAATGCGGCGGTGGCCGCCTTGAGCATCTTCGTGGGGTACGCGTCGACGAACCCGAGGCACGGCGGCTCGAAGGCGCTCCTGTTGGAGGCGATCGTCCCCGGGTATCCGGCGTGGGCCGAGCCGGCGGGGGTGGCGCTGAGCGAGGCGGCGAGGAGCACGGCGGCGAGACGGCGGATCCATCGTCCGGGCGACATCCGGTTGTGACCTCCTCCGGCGGGTCTGGCCAGGGCGGGAGGAGGCGGGTCTCGCGGCGTCCCGGCGACGCCGCTGGAGCCGAGTGTGGCGCGCGCCGCTTACCGGTCACTTACGCGCGGGCGGCGGGTGGGCCGCGGTGCCCGACGCGCCCCCGGTGCCCGACGCGCCCCCGCGGCGCGCCCCCGCGGCGCGCCCCGGGATCCGGGCCCGAATCCGGGCCGTTCGGCTCCCTCGCGGAGCCCCGTCTCGTGCTACGCTCCGCCGGTCATCCAGACCCACCGCGTGGTCGCGAAGCCGGTGCAAATCCGGCACAGTCCCGCTACGGTGACCGTCCCCTCCGGGACGGAAGTCCGGTCGCCGGCCCCACGGTGCAGCCGCTCACACCCTCGAGAGAAAGGGGCAGGCAGGCATGATCTTCGTCACGTAGGACCTCGCGTCCGTCCGCGCCTCCGCGCGCGTCCCTTCCATCCGACTGCGAGGTTCCCGTGCATCTCTCCCCGCCCCGGCGCATGCGCGCCGGCCTACCGTCCCGGATCGCGACGCTCGTCGCGTTCGCGGCACTCCTCCTCGCCGCGTGCGGCGCCGGGTCGGCCGCGTCGCCGTCCACCGGGCCGACGCCCACCGGCGCCATCGCGCCCGCGGTGACCGCCACGCCGGCCGTCCCGACGGCATCGCCCGCCGCTGCGGCCTTCCCGCTCACCCTCACCGACGACGAAGGGACGGCCGTCAGCCTGCCGGCCCGGCCGCAGCGGATCGTCTCCCTGACCCCAGCGACGACGGAGATCCTCTTCGCCGTCGGCGCCGGCAACCGCGTCGTCGGGGTCACCGACGCCGACGACTATCCGGAGGCCGCGAAGAAGGTCGCCCGGGTCGTGAGCATGGGCAAGGTCGACGTCGAGAAGATCGTCGGCCTCAAGGCCGACCTCGTGGTCGCGGGCGGCGGCGGATTCAGCAGCGCCGACACGATCACGACGATTCGCGCGCTTGGCATCCCCGTGCTCGTCGTGTACGCGACCGACGTGGCCGGCGTGCTCAGCGATATCCAGAACGTGGCCGCGGCGGCCGGCGAGCCGGCGGCCGGGAGGGCACTCGTTGGCTCGATGGGCGCCGACGTCGAGGCAATCAAGGCCGCGATCGCCTCGGCAGGAGGCACGAGAAGCCGCGTCTTCTACGAAACCGGATACTCGGATGGCACGATCTACGGCATCGCGGACCCAAGTGTCTACGCCGACGCAATCAGGATCGCCGGTGGGGTGCCGGTGACATCCGGAAGTGCCTCGAAGTGGGACATCCCGCTCGAGAGCCTCATCAAGGCCGACCCCCAGGTCATCGTCCTCGGCGACGCCGCCTACGGCGTAAAGGCCGACCAGGTCGCCACGCGGCCGGGATGGGAGGGCATGACCGCGGTCAAGACGAACCAGATCCGGCCCGTGAACGACGTCGTCGTGACTCGGCCCGGGCCGCGCCTCGTCGATGGCCTCCGCGCCCTGGCCCTGGCCATCGACCCGGCCGTCTCCCTGCCTCCGGCGCCGTCTCCGAGCCCGGGCGGGTAGCGCACGCGATGACGATCGGCGGTCGGAACGTCGCCCTCGGCCGAGTCCGCGTTCGGCGCCCGGCCGGCGCGCCGCGCCAGGCCGCCCTCGTGCTGGCCGGGCTGGCCGCGCTCGCCGCGGTCGTCGTGCTCGGGGTCGCCGCGGGGACAGTTGCCGTCGCGCCCGCGGACACGATCGGGATCCTCCTGCATTCGCTGGGACTGCCGGTGGAGCGGACCTGGACCTCGGCCGCCCAGACCATCGTCGTCGAGCTGCGACTCCCCCGGGTCCTGATGGCGGTCGTGGTCGGGGCAGGCCTGGCGGTGGCCGGGACGACGTTCCAGGGGCTCCTCCGCAACCCGCTGGCCGATCCCTACGTCCTCGGCACGGCGTCCGGTGCGGCGCTGGGCGCCGCGATCGCGGTCCTCATCCCCGTCCGCATGGCCCTCGTGGGCGTGGGGCTCCTCAACGTCTTCGCCTTCGCCGGCGGGCTGGCAGCGGTGGCAGTCGTGTACCGGCTGGGGCGCGGCGGCCCGATGGCCCCGCTCACCGGGCTCCTGCTGACCGGCTACGCGGTCGGGTCGCTGCTCGCGGCCGGGCTGGCGATGACCATGTACCTGTCGGGGTCGAACCTGCGCCAGATCTTCGCCTTCCTGCTCGGCGGCCTGGAGGGCGCCTCGTGGATGCGCCTCGCGATCTGCGCCCCGCTGGTGATCGGCGGCAGCATCGCGATCCTGCTCCGCGCGCGGTCGCTCAACGGGCTGCTGCTGGGCGAGGAGGCGGCCGCCCACCTGGGGATCGACGTCCGGCGCGAGCGAGGGATCCTGCTGGGCCTGGCGACGCTCGTCACGGCCGCGGCGGTTGCCGTGTCGGGCCTCATCGGCTTCATCGGGCTCGTCGCGCCGCACCTGGTGCGCCTCGTCGTGGGCCCCAACGCGCGCCACGTCCTGCCCCTCGCGGCGATCCTCGGCGCGGTCCTCCTCGTCGCGGCCGACCTCGTGGCGCGCCTGCTCGGCGAGATCCCGGTGGGCGTCGTGACGGCCGTCATCGGCGCGCCGTTCTTCCTGGCCCTGCTGCGCTCGACTCGCGGGGGCTACGAGCTGTGACCGCCGCACCGGGCGCGGGCGTCGACGTCGTGGGCGATCGGGGGCACGTCGCCGGCGGCTTGCAGGCGGCGGCCGGCGCGTCTGCGGCTCCGCCCGTTGCGGCCCTGGAGGGCGTGGTCGTGGCGTATCGCGACCGGACGGTCCTCCGCGGCGTCGACTTCGCCATCGCCGCCGGCGAGCGTGTCGCGCTCGTCGGGCCCAACGGCGCCGGGAAGTCGACCTTGCTGCGCGTCCTCGCCGGGCTGGTCGTCCCCCGGAACGGCCGGGCCCTCCTCGGTGGCGACCCGGTCGCCACTCTCGACCGGCCGGCCATCGCCCGCCGCCTGGCGGCCGTGCCCGGCCAGGCGACCTTCCCGTTCTCGGCGCGCGTGGAGGAGGTCGTCGCCCTCGGCCGGCTGCCCCACGAGGACCCGATCCGCGGTCCGCGAGCCGCCGACGCGGCCGCCGTCGACGCGGCGATCGCGCGGGTCGGCATCGAGCGCCTGCGAGGACGCGACGCCCGCGAGCTCTCGCTCGGGGAGCGCCAGCTCGTCCTCGTCGCGCTCGCGGTGGCCCAGGCTGCCCCGCTCCTGGTCCTCGACGAGCCGACGGTGCACCTCGACCTCCGGCACCAGGTCGCGGTCATGGAGCTCCTCGCCGACCTCAACGCGCGCGACGGGACCACCATCCTGGCCGTGCTCCACGACCTGGCCCTGGCGCGCCACTTCTTCCCGCGCCTGGTCGTGATCGACGGCGGCCGGGTCGTGGCCGACGGTCCGCCGGACTCGGTGCTGACGCGCGAGCGGGTGCAAGGCGTCTTCGGGGTGGACCTGGTGCTCGCCGGCGGCCCGCCGAGCGCCCCGCCCGGGGCGTCGCGTTGACCGCGCCCACCGTCGCCCGCTAGGCTGCATTCGTGACCTCGACCCAGGACCTCCGCGGTGCCCGGCGGGCGCTCGCCGCCTTCGCCGTCACCGCCCTCCTCGTCGCGGCGTGCGGCGGCACGGCCACGCCGTCGCCCCAGCCCACGGGACGGTCCTCGCCCGGGGCATCCGGGCCGGCGGCGACGGGCGAGGAGACCTCCCCGCCGAGTGCCAGGCCCACGCCGACCGACGAGCCGACCGAAGCTCCGAGCGATCAGCCCAGCGAGGGTCCGTCGGGCCCGCCCTCCGGGTCGCCCGGTCCCACCGCTTCCGCAGGCGCCGCCGCTGCGTGCACCGGCAGCGCCGACAACCGGGCCTTCTACGAGGGCGTCGCCGACGCGGTGGCCTGGGACGTCTACTGCGCGGTCCTTCCGGCCGGGTGGTTCGTCGAGACGGGCTCCTTCCGCCTCTCGGCCGGCGGGAGGATGGAGATCTCCTACAAGGGGCCCGCGGGCCAGCGCCTCGCCCTCCGGCAGGGGTACTACTGCGCCGGGCAGACGGGCTGCATCCCCGCCGGGCCGGATGCGGGCCCGGCCTCCTACGGCGGCCGCCCGGCGCGCCTGGTCGACGCGGGGAACGGCGCCTGGCTCGTGGTGGCCGAGGACGGCGACCTCAACTGGGAGGCGCGGGGAACCGGCATGGACGGTCCCACCCTGGCGGCCTACACGGCGGCCTTCGTCCGCGTCGGCTACTGACCCTGGCGACGGGCGACCCTGAAGCCGTGCGGCGGGGCGGGCCCGCAGGAACGTCGGGCTGGGCGCCGGCGGGCCGAGCCTGCCCGGCCGCCCGGCCGCCCGGCCGCGCGGAGCCTGCAGCCCGGAAGCCCGGCCGCCCGGCCGCCGTGGAGCCGGCCGCCCGGCCGCCGTGGACCCGGCAGCCCGGAAGCCCGGCCGCCCGGATCGGGTCCCCGGGGTCTTTCATGCACAATGGGCGGCCACACCCCAGGTGAACCGGACCCAGGAGAACCGGCCGCGCGCCGGCGCCCAGCGGAGGAGCATGTGACGTGACGGTCGGGACGGCTTTCCACCCACGAACCGCGCCCCTCAACGCAAGGATGCAGTGGCGCGAGTGGTCGGGCTTCTTCGCCGCCAGCGAGTACCACGACAGCCACGTCATCGAGTACAACGCGATCCGCGAGGCGGCCGCCCTCATCGACGTGAGCCCGCTCTTCAAGTACGAGCTGCGCGGCCCCGACGCCCTCCGCCTGGTGGACCGGCTCATCACCCGCGACGCGACGAAGCTGACGCCCGGACGCGTCTTCTACGCGCCCTGGTGCGACGAGCACGGCAAGGTCATCGACGACGGGACGATCCACCGCCTCGAGGATGCCGCCGGCGGCCAGGTGCTGCGCTGGACCGCGGCCGACCCGCAGTACCGCTGGCTGCACCTCAACGCGCAGGGCCTCGACGTCGACGTCGCGGACGTCAGCGAGCGTGACGCGGCGATCGCCCTGCAGGGCCCGCTCGCCCGCAGGGTGCTGGAGGCCGCTTCGGGCGAGGACTTCGCCGGCCTGGGCTACTTCCGGCGCCGCAGCTCGAGCCTGGCCGGCATCCCGATCGACGTGTCGCGGACCGGCTACACCGGCGACCTGGGCTACGAGCTCTGGATCCCCGCCGACCGCGCCGTCGAGGCCTGGGATGCGCTGGTGGCCGCCGGCGAGCCGTACCGGATCCGACCTGCCGGGATGCTCGCGCTCGATGTCGCGCGCCTGGAGGCCGGACTGGTCCTGATCGAGGCCGACTACACGAGCGCCGTCCACTCGCACATCCCGGCCCAGAACTTCAGCCCGTACGAGATCGGGCTGGCACGGCTGGTGGACCTGGCGAAGGCCGACTTCGTCGGGAAGCGCGCCCTGGTCGCCGAGGTCGCCGCGGGCGGCCCGTCGCGCCGCCTGGTCGGGCTGGACATCGGCTGGCCCGAGATCGAGGCGCTCTACGCCGCGGAGGGGCTGGCGCCCTATGCGCCGCCCACCGTGAGTCGCGCCCACGTCCCCCTGTTCGCGAACGGGCGCCAGGTAGGTCGTGTGACCAGCACCGGCTGGAGCCCGATCCTCAAGAAGATGATCGCCCTCGCCTCGGTCGGCGTCGCCCACGCCCGGACCGGCTCCCGCGTCCAGGTCGAGTGGACCGTCGAGGCTCGGCGCAGGCTCGTCGCGGCGACCGTCGTCGACACCCCGTTCTTCGACCCGCCGCGCAAGCGGGCGTAGCGGGCCGCCCGAACCGAATCCCAAACCAGGACGACAGGAGGAGACGCGGGTGGCCGAGCGCTACGACGCGGTGATCATCGGCGGGGGCCACAACGGCCTGACCACCGCCGCCTACCTCGCGAAGGCCGGCTGGAAGACGCTGGTCCTCGAGAAGCGGCCCATCCTCGGCGGCGCCACGACGAGCGACGAGATCGTGCCGGGCTACACGTTCAGCGTCCTCTCGTACGTCGTGAGCCTGCTGCGCCCGGAGATCATCCGCGAGCTGGAGCTGCCCCGGCACGGCCTGGAGATCCTGCCGCTCGACGGGACGTTCACGCCGGTGCCCGGCGACTTCCTGTGGCGCCGCGACGACCACGCCGCCACGCTGCGGGAGATCCGCCGCTGGTCGGCGAGCGATGCCGACGCCTACGAGGAGTACGGCCAGCTCATGGCCGACATGGCCCGCTTCATCAAGCCCATCCTGGGCATGGTGCCGCCGGATCCCACCTCGATCGACCCGCGCGAGTGGCTGGGCGTCCTGGGCCTCGCCCGCGAGTTCGCCAGGCTCTCCGAGCGCCAGCAGGCGGCCTTCATCGGGCTGATGACGATGAGCGCGGCCGACTTCCTCGACCAGTGGTTCGAGACCGAGCCGCTCAAGGCGACGATGTCCGCGTCGGGGATCATCGGCACGTTCCTCGGGGTGCGCTCGCCGGGCACGGCCTACGTCCTGCTCCACCACTACATGGGCGAGATCGACGGCGCCTTCCGGGCCTGGGGCCTGCACAAGGGCGGCACCGGCGCGATCGCCTATGCGATCGCGAACGCGGCGCGCGCCCTGGGCGCCGAGATCCGCACCGACGCCGGCGTGGCGCAGGTGCGCCTCTCGTCCGCCGGCGACCGGGCCACGGGCGTCGTCCTGGACAGCGGCGAGGAGATCGACGCGGCGGTGGTCGTCTCGTCGGCCGACGTCCGGCGCACCTTCCTCCAGCTGCTGGAGCCCGGCGTCCTGCCCGACGACTTCGAGGCTGCCGTGCGGCGCTTCAAGTTCCGGGGGAGCTCCGGCAAGGTGAACCTGGCCCTCGACGCCCTGCCCACCTTCACGAAGAACCCGGGCGGCGCGGAGTACCTGCGCGGCGCGATGAGCATCTCGCCGTCGGTCGACTACATGGAGCGCGCCTACGACGACGCGAAGTACGGGCGCTTCAGCCGGCGGCCCTACATCGACATCGTGATCCCGTCGCTCGTCGACCCGTCCGTGGCCCCGCCCGGCAAGCACGTCATGAGCTGCTTCGTCCAGTACGCGCCCTACAACCTGGCCGAGGGTCCGGCCGACTGGGAGAACCAGCGCGACGCCTTCGGCAACACGGTCATCGACACGATCAGCGAGTTCGCGCCCAACCTGCGCGACGTCATCGTGGACACGTACGTCGTCACGCCCTGGGACATGGAGAAGGACTGGGGCCTGACCGAGGGCAACATCTTCCACGGCGAGCTGTCGCTCGAGCAGCTCTTCTTCAGCCGGCCGGTGCCCGGCTGGTCGCGCTACCGGACGCCGATCCGGGACTACTGGATGGCCGGCTCGTCGACCCACCCCGGCGGCGGGATCATGGCGGCCAACGGCCGTCTCGCGGCGCTGGAGCTCCTGAAGGCGAAGAAGGGGAAGGTGGCGTAGATGGCCGCGAACACGCAGCCGTCCGCCGGCTACGACGCGATCGTCGTCGGCGGCGGCCACAACGGCCTGGTCGCGGCGGCCTACCTCGCGAAGGCGGGCATCCGGACGCTCCTGCTGGAGAAGCGGGCGACGCTCGGCGGGTCCGTCGAGACGCGCACGCTCGACGACGGCTCCCGGGCGCCGGGCCTCTTCCACACGGTCGGGCGATTGCGGCCCGCGGTGTACCGCGAGCTCGACCTGGGCTCGCGCGGGCTCTCGCTGGTGGGACCGGAGGTCAGGGCCTTCGCCCCGCAGCCCGACGGCCGTGCCGTCACCTTCTGGGGCAGCAACGAGCGGACGGCGGCGGAGCTGGCGACCTGGTCGGGTGCCGACGCGCTGGCCTGGGCCGCCTTCGACCGGCAGGTCCGGGCCCTCGCCGGCTTCCTCGCCGCCCTCGGCGAGCAGACGCCGCCGGCCACGTCGGGTGCCAGCCTGGCCGACACGATCACGGGGCTCCTCCTGGGTCGCGCCTTCAAGAGGCTCAGCAAGGACGACGCCCGGAACCTGCTCCGCGTCCTCCCGATGGCCATCGCGGACTTCGCCGGCGAGTGGTTCGAGACCGACGCGATCCGGGCCACCGTGGCGGCACGGGCGATCCAGTTCACCGCGCTCGGCGCGTGGTCGATGGGCACGACGGCGACGCTGCTGGCCGACGCTGCCGGCAACGACGGCGGCGGGGCGGGCCAGGCGGTCTACGCCCGGGGCGGTCCCGGCGCCGTCGCGGACGCGCTGGCGGCCGCCGCGCGGGCGTTCGGGGCGGAGCTGCGGACGGGCGCCGAGGTCGCCGCCGTCACCTCGGCCGACGGCCGGGTGACCGGGGTCGCGCTCGCCTCGGGAGACGAGATCGCGGCGCCGATCGTCGCCTCGGGCCTGGACCCGAAGCGAACGCTGCTCGGGCTCCTGGGGCCCCTGGACCTGGGCACGAACCTGCGCTGGCGGGCCGGCAACGTCCGCCAGCCGGGCACGGTGGCCAAGGTCAACCTCGCCCTCTCGGCGCCTCCCGCGCTTCCCCGCGGCCGGGGGCGACGACGAGGAGGCCGCGAAGCGGATCCGCGGCCGGATCCTCGTCGGGGCGACCGGGATCGACGACCTGGAGCGTGCCTTCGACGCGTCGAAGTACGGGCGCGTCTCCGACCGGCTTGTGCTGGAGGCGACGATCCCGACGCTCGTCGACCCGTCGCTGGCGGCCCGGGAAGGCGGCCACGTGATGAGCGTCATCGCCCAGTACGTCCCCTACCGCCTGCGCGACGGCGCATGGGACGCTGCCGCGCGGACCGCCCTCGGGGAGAAGGTCGTGGCCGCCCTCGAGGAGGTGGCGCCGGGGATCGGCGCCCTCGTCACCGCGCGCGAGGTCCTCACCCCGGCCGATCTCGAGACCGAGTACGGGCTGACCGGCGGCCACCCCTACCACCAGGAGCCCGGCCTCGACGCCTGGTTCGCCTGGCGGCCGCTCGTCGGCTGGGCCCGCTACCGGATGCCCGTGGAGGGGCTCTACCTCGTCGGTCCGGGGGCCCACCCCGGCGGTGGCGTCACCGGCGCCCCCGCGCACAACGCCGCCCGGGAGATCATCTCGGACTGGAAGAAGCGCCGCTAGGTCCGCCTGGCGACGCGGACCACCGCGACCCGTCCCCCGACGCGGACCACCGCGACCCGTCCGGCGACGCGGGCCACCGCGACCCGTCCGGCGACGCGGGCCACCGCGACCCGTCCGGCGACGCGGACCCGCCCCGGGATTCCCTCGGCCGGCCACCCCGATCTCGGCCGGCCAGCCCGGTCCCGGCCGACCTTGCGTTGAACGCAACACCCCGCGCCCTCGCCAGGCTGTCGTGCAGGTCTGCGTCGGTGCAACGCAAGGATCCTGCAAGGTCCAGGCGGACGGGGCAGGAGACGTCTGCTCCAACGCAAGGATCCTACCGATGGCGCGCTCACGGCGGCCCAGTGTTGCGTTGAACGCAAGAGCGTCGCGGCGCGCGGGGCGCCGCGGGCTGCCGCCGCCACGCCGCAAGAGCGTCGCGGGGCGCCGCGGGTGCCAGCCGCCACGCCGCGGGGGCGTCGGGCGCCGCGGGCTGCCGTCTCGGGCGCCGCCATGCCGCGGGCCGTCTGCCTCGCCCCCGGGGCCACCGATCGGCAATGGCCGACTGTCGTCCTACACGCCGAGCGTCAGCTCCCAGCCACGCAGGCGTTCCAGGAAGCGGTCGGCGGTGAGGTCCAGCTGGATCGGCGTCACGGACACCTTGTTGTTCAGCACGGCGTCCACGTCGGTGCCCGGGATCGCGTGCCCCTTCGGAGGTGAGCCGCCGACCCAGTAGTACGGGACACCCCGGGGATCCTCGCGGCGGATCAGCTCGTCCTGGTACGTGCGCTTGCCCAGCCGGGCCACTTCGAAGCCGGCACAGGCCGCCTTCGGGATCCCGGGCACGTTGACGTTGAGCAGCTGGCCGGGCTCGAGGCCGCGCGCCAGGATCGCCTCCGCCACCACCCGTGCCGCCGCCATCGCGAGCTCGAAATCGGCCGGCGCGTAGTCGTCGAGGCTGATCGCGAACGCCGGGCAGTCGTTGAGCACGGCCTCCATCGCCGCGCTCACCGTCCCCGAGTAGGTGATGTCGTCGCCAAGGTTCGCCCCGTGGTTGATCCCGCTTGCCACCAGGTCGATCGGGCCCGGCAGGAGCCCCAGGAAGACGAGGCCGACCGCGTCCGACGGCGAGCCGTCGATCGACCAGGCAGCCGACCCGTCCGTCAGGGTGCGTTCCCGGACGCGGAGCGGCCGCCACAGCGTCCGCGAGTGGCCGACCGCGCTCTGGTTCGTCTCGGGCGCGATGACCACCACGTCCCCCAGCGGCTCCAGGGCCTGCTTCAGGGCCAGCAGCCCGCGCGACTCGATCCCGTCGTCGTTCGTGACCAGGATCCGCGGGCGGGCCGTCATCCCGTCGTGATCCCGTCGCGAGGACCCGCGACGGGCGTCGCCTCGACGCGTGGCGCCGTTGCGTCGTCCTGTGGCCCGGCGTCGGGCGTCGGTCCGCCACCCGGCGGGACGGCGTCGGGCGTGGGTCCAGCGTCACCCGGCGCGCCGGTGTCGGCCGGCGGGTCGGCGACACGCGGGATCGTCGCGTCACCCGACGGACCGGCGCCGGGTGGCACCGTGGCGTCACCCGACGGTCCGGCATCGGGCGTCCCGCCGCGCCACGAGTCCATCTGCTCGCCCACCCGCTCCGCGAGGATCTCCTCGACCTCGCCCGGCCGCGGCTCGCGCGGCACCCGCGTCGGACGGCCCTCGCGCTGGGCGACGCGCTGGGCTGCCCGCGCCGCCACGGATCGCTCGTCGGGGTTCGCGTTGCGGCGGAGGAAGTAGAAGAAGAACGACGAGATCACCGCGGCAACCGGCAGCCCGAAGAGCGCGCCGGGGATGCCGAACAGCTTGGTCCCCACGAGGACGGAGGCCAGGACCACGACCGGATGGAGGCCGACGGCGTTGGCCAGGACGCGCGGCTGGAGGATGTTCTGGTTGAGGAACCAGCCGACGCCCATGATCGCGATCGCCGGCAGGAGCGCGTCGGGCTTCGTCACCGCCGCGACGATCACGGGCGGCGCCCAGGCGACGAACGGCCCGAAGAAGGGGATCGCCATCAGGATCCCGGACGCCGTGGTCGTGATCGCCGCGTAGTTGAGGCCCAGGAAGAGGTTGCAGAAGAGCGCGACGAGGGCATACGTGCCGCCGATCACGACCATCCCGCGGATGAAGCCTCCGAAGGAGCGCCCGACGCTCTCCGTCAGGAGGTGCGCCTCGGCGCTGAACGAGGGCGGAACGAGGCGCAGCAGGAACGAGCCGATCGCGGCTCGGTCGATCGAGATGAAGATCGCCAGGAAGAAGACGATCAGGACGCTCCCCACGAAGCCGACGCTCGCCACGGCGACGTCCTGGAGCGGACCGAGGAGGTTCTGGCCCTGGGTCGCGAGCGTGCCCAGCATGGTCTCGACCTGGCTCGACAGGTCGACCCGGTTGAACCCGAG
This sequence comes from uncultured Chloroflexia bacterium, assembly GCA_963776285.1. Classification (GTDB taxonomy): domain Bacteria; phylum Chloroflexota; class Limnocylindria; order Limnocylindrales; family CSP1-4; genus CTSoil-043. Next base: position 29,432 of record CAVZLW010000006.1, on the reverse strand, counting down.
GGAGGTGAGCCACTCGGAGGTCGGCTTGATCAGGGCGAGCAGGTCCCGCTGGAACTGCGGCAGGTTGTTGATGAAGTCGGAGATCGAGGTGAAGAGGGCCGAGGAAGCCACGACCACCAGCCCGAAGGCGGCCAGCGCGACCGACCCGTAGGCAATCGTCACGGCGAGCACGCGGGGCATGAAGCGGGCGAGCCAGGCCGCGATCGGCTCCAGGATGAAGCCGAGGAGCCACGCGAAGAAGAAGGTCAGGATCAGGTCGGAGAAGACGCCCCAGACGGCGGCGAGCTGGTCGAGGACGATGAAGAAGAGGGCGATGGACCCCAGCGTCAGCAGGATCGTGAGCAGCCGGCGTTCGCGCGGCGTCACGAGGACCGTCGACGTCGCGAGGGCCGCCGATCCCGCGGGAGGCGGCGGTGCGGCGTCCCCGGCGGCGGCGTGCCCGGCGGCGGCCTGCGCGTCCGGCTGGACACCGGTTGGCGCGGCCGGCGCGCCCGGCGAGTCGGGTGGCTGCGCGGCGGGCTGGTCCACGTCGGTGGCGTGACCCTCGGTCGTCCGGCCGGGTGGGCCGGTGCGGGCGGGCCCCGCGGGCCCCGCCTTCGACGATCGTAGCAGGGCGGCGCGCCCCCGCGGAGCCGGCCCGTGGAGCCCCTCCCGTGGAGCCTCTCCCCGTGAAGCCATGCCGCGAAGCCCCGCCCCCGCGGAGCCGGGCCGCCGAGCCCCGCCCCGCGAAGGCCGTCCCGCGCGACGGCCCCTAGCGCAGGCCCATCTTGACGTGGACCTCGTCCAGCGTCGCGTCGACGATCGGCTTGAGGCGCGCCGCGCCGTCCTCCAGCACGCGGTCCACGCGTTCGGGGTGCGCGACGAGCTCGGCGAACCGCTCCCGCGCCGCGGCGTAGTGGTGCAGGAGACGCTCCACGAGGAGCTTCTTCGTGTCGACGCAGCCCGTGCGCGCCGTTCGCTCGCCCTCCCAGATCTCGGCGTAGTCGTCGCCGAAGAAGCGGTGCATCTGGCACACGTTGCAGCGCTCCGGGTGCCCCGGATCCGTCCGCTTGATGCGGAGCGTGTCGGTGACCATCCCCATCACCTGGCGCCGGATCTCGTCCTCGGGGGCGAAGATCTCGATCGTGTTCCCGATCGACTTCGACATCTTCCTGGCGCCGTCGGTGCCCAGCACGATCGGGGCTTCCGTGTGGACGGCCTGCGGCTCGGGGAACGTCTCGCCGTAGCGGGCGTTGAAGGCCCGGGCGATCTCGCGCGAGAGCTCCAGGTGCGCGGCCTGGTCCTTGCCGACCGGCACGACCGAGGCCTTGTACAGGACGATGTCGGCTGCCTGGAGGACCGGATAGGTGAGCAGGCCGTGGTTGACGTCGTCGGGCTGGTTCGCGCGCTTCTCCTTGTAGGTCGGCGTGCGCAGGAGCCAGCTCACCGGCGTGACCGTCGAGAAGAGCCACATGAGCTCGGTGACCTCGGGCCGGTGGCTCTGCACGAAGAGGGTGCACTTCGCCGGGTCCAGGCCGAGGGCCAGGAGCGCCGCCGCCATCTCGCGCGTCTGGCGCCGCAGGCGATCGGGGTCGTGGACGGTCGTGAGGGCGTGGAAGTCGACGATGCAGTAGATCGACTCGTAGCGCTCCTGGAGCGCGACGTAGTTGCGGATCGCGCCGAGGTCGTTCCCGACGTGCGGCGCGCCGGACGGCTGGATGCCGCTGAAGCAGCGAATCTTCGAGTCGGGCGGGGTGGTCATCGCCGAGGAGTGTACCGGGCGGCCCGAGAGGACCGCGCGTCGGACGGGCCTCGGGCCCGAGGTGGGTGCCCCCACGCCCGTGCGCGTCGGACGCGCCTCGGGCCCGAGGCCCGCGGCCCCCAGGCCCGTGTTCCCCGACGTGGCCGCACCCCGGGACCGCACGCCCCGAGAGCCCCGCGCGTCCGCTACGATCTCCACGATGTCCACACGACCCCCCCTCCGCGTCGCGGTGCTTGGCGCCGGCACCGTCGGCGGCTCCGTCGTGCGCGCCTTCCTGGAGCGTCCCGAGGCGCTCGCGCCGTTCGACGGGGCCCGCCTGGTCCTGGCAGCCGTCGCCGAGAGGGACTTCGCCAGGGCCGCGGCGCTCGGGATCCCGGCCGACCTCCTCACCGACGCCCCGGCCCACCTGGTCGCCGATCCCGCGGTCGACGTCGTGGTGGAGCTGATGGGCGGCGACGAGCCGGCCCACACGCTCGTCGTCGCCGCGCTCGGCGCGGGCAAGGCGGTCGTCACGGCGAACAAGCACATGGTCGCCCACCACGGCCCGGAGCTGGAGGCGATCGCCCGGCGCGCCGGCGGCGCCCTCCGGTTCGAGGCCGCCGTCGGCGGCGGGATCCCGGTCCTCTCGCCGCTTGCCGCCGACCTGGCCGCCAACGCCGTCACCCGCGTCCGCGGCATCGTGAACGGGACCACGAACTTCATCCTCACCGCGATGGGCGAGCACGGCCAGCCCTACGACGAGGTCCTGGCCGAGGCCCAGGCGAACGGCTTCGCGGAGGCCGACCCGCGCGGCGACGTCGAGGGGGACGACGCCGTCAACAAGGTGGTGCTCCTCGCGCGCCTGGCGTTCGGGCTCTGGCTCGAGCCGGCGAGCGTCCTCCGCACGCCGCCCTCGGTCCGGGGCTGGGGCAGGCCGGGCATCACCGGCGTCACGTCCCATGAGATGGAGGGCGCCGGGTTCCTGGGCCTCTCCCTCAAGCTCCTGGCCGTCGCGGAGTCCGGCCCGGCCGGCACGCTGGCCGCCACGGTCCTCCCGACCGCGGTCCCGGCGAGCGGGGCCCTCGGCGGCACCGACGGCGTCCTGAATCGGGTCGAGGTCCGGGCCGTCCCGGTGGGCGACGTCGCCTTCTCCGGGCCGGGGGCGGGCGGCGATCCGACGAGCAGCGCGATCCTCGGCGACCTGTTCGCGATCGCCCGCCACGGCGACAGCACGTGGGCCGGGCTCGCCCCGGCGGACGCGACGCCGGTGCAGGCCAACACGGTCGATCCGTTCGCCGTCGACCTTCCCTGGTTCGCGTTCCTGCCCGGCGTCGCGCACGAGGGCGTGCAGCTGGGCGAGACGGCGGCCGTCGAGGAGATCGACGGCGGGACGGTCGTCCGGACGGGGCCGCTGAGGCTCGCGCGGGTCCGGGCAGCGATCGCGCCGCTCCTCCCGGACGGCGTGGACGTGACGCTCTATCCGGTCACCGACTGATGGCCGCGCCCGAGCGGGGCGGCCTGCTCCACGCCGGTCGGCCGGCGCGCCCGCGCCTGCTCGACCGCTACGCCGCCTACCTCCCGCTGACCGCGGCCACCCCGCGCCTGTCTCTCGGGGAGGGCGCCACCCCGCTGGTCCACGCGGCGCGCCTCGGCGAGGCCTGGGGGATCCCCGATCTCCACCTGAAGCTCGAGGGCGCGAACCCGACCGGCTCCTTCAAGGACCGCGGGATGGCGCTGGCCGTCGCCAAGGCGGTGGAGGAGGGGGCAAGCGCCATCGTCTGCGCCTCCACCGGGAACACGTCGGCCTCCGCGGCGGCCTACGGCGCGGCGGCCGGGCTCGAGGTCGTGGTGGTCCTGCCGGCCGGCAAGATCGCCGCCGGCAAGCTCCTCCAGGCGCAGGTGGCAGGGGCCAGGGTCCTCGCCGTCCGCGGGAACTTCGACGCCGCGCTCGCCGCCGTCCGGGAGCTCGCCGCGCAGGACGCGCACCCGATCACCCTGGTGAACTCGGTCAACCCGTTCCGCCTCGAGGGCCAGAAGACGGCCGCGTTCGAGGTCTGCGACGACCTCGGCGGGCCGCCCGACATCCTCGCGATCCCGGTCGGCAACGCCGGCAACATCAGCGCCTACTGGATGGGCTTCCGGGCGTATCGCGAGGCCGGCGTCGTCGACCGGCTGCCGCGGATGTGGGGCTTCCAGGCAGCCGGCGCGGCGCCGATCGTGCTGGGCCACCCGGTGGAGAACCCGGAGACGTTCGCCACCGCCATCCGCATCGGCAACCCGGCCTCGTGGGAGAAGGCGACGGCCGCCCGCGACGAGTCGGGCGGCCTGATCGAGGCGGTCACCGACGACGAGATCCTCGCGGCGTACCGCGACGTGGTGCGCCTGGCCGGCATCTTCTGCGAGCCGGCGTCGGCCGCCAGCCTGGCCGGCGTGCGCAGGCTGCGGACGGAGGGCCGGCTCGACCCCGACGCCCGCGTCGTCTGCGTCCTCACCGGCCACGGGCTCAAGGACCCCGACAGCGGCGCCCGCCTGGCCGCCGAGCACGGGTTGCTGGAAGCGGACGCGACGCTCGCGGCGATCACGGAGGCGCTCGGATGGCGATGAGTCATTTCGCCGACCTCGACGGCCGATGGGTCGCCGTGGAGGTCCCGGCCACCAGCGCCAACCTCGGCGCGGGCTACGACTGCCTGGCGGTCGCGCTCGAGATCGTCGACCGGGTGGAGGTGGAATGCCTCGCCCGGCCGGGTGCGGGCGTCGAGATCGCGGTGGAGGGCGAGGGCGCCGGCGAGATGCCGGGGGACCGGTCGAACGCCTTCGTCGTCGCCCTGGAGCGCGGCCTCGCCGACGTCCGCGGCGTCGGGGGCAGCGAGCTGGGGTGGCGGATCCAGATGCACAACCGGATCCCGCTGGCGCGCGGCCTGGGGTCGTCGGCGGCGGCCACGGTGGGGGGCCTCCTGGCGGGCGCCGCGCTGGCGGGCGGGAGCCTCGCCCCGGACCGCGCCCTCAAGCTGGCCACCGAGCTGGAGGGGCATCCCGACAACGCCGCGGCCGCCCTGCTGGGCGGCTTCACGATCGCGGGTCACGGCGAGTCGCCCACGGCGATCCGCCTGGACATACCGCGCGACCTGCGCACGATCCTCTTCATCCCCGACCTGCGGCTCGCCACGCGCGACATGCGCGCCGCGCTCCCGGAGCAGGTCCCGCTGGCCGACGCGGTGGCGAACCTGCAGCGGGTGGCGCTTGGCGTCGCGGCCCTTGCCGCCGGGAGCTCGGCCGGGCTGGCCCACCTCACCGTGGACCGGCTCCACGAGCCCTATCGCGCGGCCGTCTACCCGCAGCTGCCCCAGCTCGTGGAAGCGGCCCGGGCGGCGGGAGCGCTGGGGGCCTGCCTGTCGGGCGCCGGCAGCACGATCATCGCCTTCGCCGACTCGCTCTCGACGCTCACGCGCATCGAGGGCGCCATGCGCGCCGCGGCCGCGGACCTGGACCTGCCGGGACGCGTGGAGCTTGTCGCGCCCCGCAACACCGGCGCGCGGGTGGAGCTCCCGCTCGGCGCGTAGCCGCCCGCCAGCGGCCCACGGCAGCTCCGCGGGACGGCAGCCGGCGCGGGCGCGACGGGAGCCGGCTTGGGACCCTCAGGCGTTCGGCGTGTTCGTGCGGACGAAGGAGAGGACCCGCTCCCAGGCGTCGGTGGACGTCTCGGCGAAGTCTTCCGCCTTGCGGTCGAAGAAGGAGTGCGGCGCCCCCGGGTACGACACCACCTCGTGCGGGATCGCCGTCGCCGCCAGGGCATCCTCGAACGTCTCGACGGCCTCGGGCGGGATCCCGCGATCCGCGCCGCCGAAGATCGCCAGGACGGGGGCCCGCATCAGGCCGGTCGAGTCGGCCGGCGCCGGGATGTCGCGGTTGGCCCCCACCGGCCAGCCGTAGAAGCCGATCGCCCCGGCAAGGTCGAGCCCCAGCGTGTTGGCCAGGAAGGCGAGCCGGCCGCCGAAGCAGAAGCCGATCGTGAAGATCGCCCGGCCGCGGCCCGGACCCAGGTCGCGCAGCTTCTCGGCCGCCGCCTGGACGTCCCACGACAGGTTGGAGTAGCGCGTCTCGCCGACGTGCGACATGAAGTCGAAGTCGGCGGCCCGTTCGCGGATCCCGATCCCGGCCGTCCGGCCGAAGTAGTCGATCGCGAGGGCGTCCACCCCGGCCTCCGCGAACCGCAGGGCAAGCTCCTCGTAGTAGGGGTGGAGCCCGCGGACGTCGGGGAGGACGATGATGGCCGCGCCGCCCGGCTTCTCGGCCCGGGCCAGGAGGCCGGCGAACCGGCCGCCGTCACCGGCCCGGAGGACGAGCTCCTCCGTGTCGATGGCGCCCCCCGCGATCGGCGCGATCGGCGGACGGCTGTCGAGGTCGAAGCACATGGGCAGGGGCTCCTGGGTGGCGGGGCGGCGACGACGGCGGGGCGGACGACCGGGCGGATCGTACCGCGTGGAGTCGGATACCGTCGTGCGGTGAGCAGTCGAGCGGCGCCGGGCCAACGACGGAGCCCGCTACCATGGCGAGATGGGGCAGAACGCGCGGGTGTTCCTCCTGTGGCACACGCACGGCGAGGAGGACGAAGATCCAGAGCTCGTCGGTGCCTACTCGTCGCGGGCTGCGGCCGTCGACGCCGTCCGCCGCCTCCACGGGAAGCCCGGCTTCCGCGACCGTCCACGCCTTCTTGACGACGACGGCGATCCTGGCGGGGGCTTCTTCATCGCCGAGTCCGAGCTCGACAAGGACCAGTGGGCGGAGGGGCACGTCCCGGCAGGTGAGCTCGTCCTGCAGGACGAACGCTCATCCTCACTCGACTGGACGTCACGGCCGATGGACGCATCGGTGGATCTTGAAGACGATGAGGCGATGAGGCGGGCGCTCGGCGAGAGCTGATCGACCCGTTCGCCTGATCTCGGCGCCCGAGCGCGCGCACGGTACAATCCGCGCCGATGTCGCACCCCCTCGTCGTCATGAAGTTCGGCGGCAGCTCGGTCGCGAATGCCGACCGGATCCGCCGCGTCGCGCGCCGGGTGGCCGCCGCCCGCGCCGACGGCGCCGACCTGTGCGTCGTCGTCTCGGCCATGGGCGACACCACGGACGAGCTCCTCTCGCTGGCGGCGGCGATCACCGAGGAGCCCGAGCCGCGCGAGCTGGACATGCTGCTGGCGACCGGCGAGCACCAGAGCGCGACCCTCATGTCGATGGCGCTCCACGCCCTGGGCGTGCCGGCCATCTCGCTCACCGGCGCCCAGGCCGGCATCGTCACCGACGGCGCCTACGGCATGGCCCGGATCGCCGGGATCGACCCGGTCCGGATCCGCTCGGAGATGGCCGACGGCAAGGTCGTCATCGTGGCCGGCTTCCAGGGCCAGAGCGCGAAGGCCCTGGAGCTGATGGAGACCACCACCCTCGGCCGCGGCGGCAGCGACACGACGGCCGTCGCGCTGGCGGCCGCCCTGCGGGCCAACCGCTGCCAGATCTACACCGACGTGAAGGGGATCTACACGGCCGACCCGCGGCTGGTCCCCGACGCCCGGCAGCTCTCCGTCATCGGCTACGAGGAGATGCTGGAGCTGGCCCACCAGGGCGCCCAGGTGATGCAGGTCCGGGCCGTCGAGCTCGGCTGGGTCAATGCCGTCGTCATCGAGGTCCTCAGCTCGTTCGAGGACGCCCCCGGCACCCTCATCAAGGAGGATCCGCTCGTGGAGCAGCGCAACAAGGTGCGGGGCATCGCCCACGACCGGAACGTCGCGAAGATCACGCTCGTGGAGGTCCCCGATCGCCCCGGCGTGGCCCACGCCGTCTTCGCGCCGCTCGCCGACGGCGGCATCAGCGTCGACATGATCGTCCAGAACGTCGGCCACGGCGGCACCACGGACATGAGCTTCACGGTCCCGCGTGTCGAGCTGGCCAAGGCGAAGCGGGTGCTGGAGCCGCTGGTCCGCGACCTCGGCTTCCGCGAGATGACCACCGACGCGTCGATCGCCAAGGTGTCCATCGTGGGCGCCGGCCTCCACAACGCGCCCGGCTACGCGGCCCGCATGTTCGGGGCGCTCTCCGACGCGGGCGTCAACATCGAGATGATCTCGACCTCCGAGGTCCGGATCACCTGCACCATCGCGGAGCACGACCTGCAGTCCGCCGTCCGGGCCCTCCACGAGGCGTTCGAGCTGGCGCTCCCGGACCCGGTCGACGGAGCGACCGCCAGCCTGTGACATCGTTCCTGTCCCGCCAGGAGCGGTTCGAGCGGATCGCGTCGACGAACGACGCGGTCCGGGCCTGGCTCGAGGCCGGCACGCCGGAGGTCTGCCTCGCGGTCGCCGAGGAGCAGACCGCGGGTCGCGGGCGAGCCGGCCGCACCTGGACCGCCCCGCCGGGCGCCGCGCTGCTCCTGTCGCTGGGCTTCCGGCCCTCCTGGCTGCAGCCCGGCCACGCATGGCGGCTCGCTGCCGTCGTCAGCCTGGCCATGGCCGACGCTGCCGAGTACGTCGCCGGCCTGCGCGACCGCACGATCCGCCTGAAGTGGCCGAACGACCTCGTCGTGGAGGAGGACGCCGCCGGGCAGCCCGGCACCGGCCTCGGCGGCGGCCCGATCCGCAAGCTGGGCGGCGTCCTGGGCGAGACCGACGGACTGGGCACCGGCGATCCGCGCGTCGTCGTCGGGATCGGCATCAACGCCGGCTGGGAACGGGCCGCCTTCCCGCCGGAGATCGCAGCCGGGATGACCAGCCTTGTCGAGGCGTCCGGTGGCCGGCCGATCGAGCGGGCGAGCCTGCTCGACGGGTTCCTGGGGCGCCTGGAGGCGCGCGTCGAGGCGCTGCGCGCCGGCCGCTTCCCGATCGACGACTGGACTGCCCGCCAGGTCACCACGGGGCGGACGGTCCGCCTGGAGCACCACGGCGGGGATCCCGAAGACGTGCACGTCCTGGGCCTGGACGCGGCGACCGGCGCCCTCGTCGTCGCGGACCCGGCCGCGCCGGGCGGGGAGCGGACGATCCACGCCGGCGACGTGGTGCACGTGCGCCTGCCGGCCACGGGCACGCCGGCCGCCGGCACGACCCCGGCCGCAGGCACGACACGGGACCCGGACGCGGGCACGACCCCGGACCCGGACGCGGCCCCGGCGTCGGGCGTGTAACGGCAGGGGGCGAGCGGTGTTTGGACGGAGGACGGGAGGGGAGGCGGCCGGTGCGGCCGGGCGGGTGGTCCCGCTCGACCCCGATCGGAGCCTCGTCCGGGCGGCCCAGGCCGACCCGGACCGCTTCGACGCCCTCTACCGGAAGTACCTCGCGCAGGTCTACAGCTTTGCCTACCACGAGCTCGGCGATCACCACGAGGCGGAGGACGTGACGGAACGCACGTTCCTGCTCGTCCTCGGCGCGCTGCCGCGCTTCCGCGAGGAGGCTCCCGCGGACGCGGGCCCGGAGGCCTCCACGTTCCGTGTCTGGCTCTTCCGGATCGCCCGCAACGTCGTCGCGAACCACCGGCGCACGCTGCGCCGCCGCCCCACGACCCCCCTCGACGAGGCCGGCTCCGCCGCGGCGCCCGACGACGTGGAGCGCGGCGTCCTGGCCCGCGCAGACGCCTCGGCCGCGTGGGCCGCCGTCGCCCGGCTCCCCGGGGATCGCCGGCGCGCCGTGGTCCTGCGCTTCGTGGAGGAGATGACCACGGCCGAGATCGCCGGCGTGCTCGGCCGCTCGGAGGGGGCCGTGCGGGTCCTGCTCCACCGCGCGCTGCGGACCGTCGCCCGGGACCTGGACGCCGGCGAGGGCGGCCGGTGAGCGCCCCGGCCCTGGACGCCGGCGGGGGCGGCCGGTGAGCGCCCCGGCCCTGGACGCCGTCGAGATCGAGGCGCTCGTCACCGACCGCTACCTGGAGGCCCTGCTGGCAGCCGCCGAGCGTGGCGCGCCCGACGCCCCGGCCGATCCCGCCCTGGACCCGGGGATCCGCAGCGCCGCCCATCGCCTGCGCGACGAGCTCGTGCGGGTCCACCCGTCCTTCCGCTTCGAGGAGCGCCTGGCGCGGCGCCTCGCCGAGGCCGCCGCGGGGATGCGGCTCGCGGTCGCCTCCGGCGGCGACGCGACCGTCATTCCGTTCCCGGCGCAGCTCATGGGCGAGGGCGACCTTGCCCGGGAGCTGGCGAACCCCGACCTGGCGGCCCTCCTGGGGGCCCCGGACGGCGCGGCCGATGGCGCCATCCTGGGCTCCAGCGACGCAGCCGTCCGGCAGCCGGCCCACCGGCCGCTCCTCGTGGGCGGCGCCGTCACCTCCGCCGCGCTCAGCCTGGCCGGCGCGGCGTTCGTGGCCTGGCGCCTCACGCGCGGCGCCCCGACCGACCCGATGGCGCGGGCCGTCCGCCTGGCCCGCGCCGCGCGGGCGGGACGCGACGCCTTCCCGCGGGGGCTCTCCTGATGCCGATCACGCTGCCCTTCCGGCCGCGCCGCGAGAGCTACCCGCCGGACATGTGGACGCAGTGCCCCGGCTGCAACGAGATGCTCTTCAACAAGCACCTCGACAAGGCGCTGCGGGTCTGCCCCACCTGCGGCCACCACTTCCGGATCTCGGCCCCGACCCGCCTGGCCCAGCTCCTGGACCCCGGGACGTTCCGCGAGCGGGACTCCGGGCTCGTCTCCCGGGATCCGCTCGGGTTCGTCGACAGCAAGGCCTATCCGGACCGCCTCGCCGCGGCCCAGACCGCCACCGGCCGCAGGGACGCCGCGATCTGGGGCTTCGGCGCGCTGGCGGGCCGGCGGATCGCGATCTGCGCCCTCGACTTCACGTTCATGGGCGGCTCCATGGGCTCGGTCGTCGGGGAGAAGGTGACCCGGGCGGCCGAGGGCGCGCTGGCGGAAGGCGTCCCCCTCGTCATCGTCAGCGCCTCGGGCGGCGCCCGGATGCAGGAGGGGACGCTGGCCCTCATGCAGCTCGTGAAGACGATCGCCGCCCTTGGCGCCCTGCGCGCGGCCGGCCTGCCCTACGTCTCGGTCCTGGCGGACCCCACGACGGGCGGCGTCTTCGCCTCGTTCGCCGCCCTGGGCGACGTCAACGTGGCCGAGCCCAACGCGCTCATCGGGTTCGCCGGGGCGCGGGTCTCCGCCGGGACCATCGCCGAGGAGCTGCCGCCGGGGTTCCAGCGGGCCGAGTTCCTCTTCGACCACGGCTTCGTCGACCGGATCGCGACCCGGGCCGCTCTGCGCGACGAGCTGGCGGCGATCCTCGAGGTGCTGGGCCCGCCGGCGCCGGCGGACGCGGTGTCGCGGAGCGTGCGTCGTGGTTGACCGTCTGCTGGGACGCACGAAGGAGCGCGAGGTCGCGCCGCCGCCCGAGCCGCTGGAGCCGCAGCCGGACCCGCGCGACGCAGTCTGGGCCCGCGTCCTCCTGGCCCGCAATGCCCGCCGGCCCCACACGCTGGAGCTCGTGGCAGCGATCGCCGACCGCTTCACGGAGCTCCACGGCGACCGACTCTTCGGCGACGACGGGGCGATCGTCGGCGGCCTCGCGGTGATCGACGGCCGGAGGGTCGTCCTCGTCGGCCACCAGAAGGGCGCCGACACGGACGAGAACATCCGGCGCAACTTCGGCATGGCGAAGCCCGAGGGCTTCCGCAAGGCGATCCGCCTGTTCGAGATGGCCGACCGCTTCGGGATCCCCGTCGTCACCTTCGTGGACACTCCCGGCGCCTATCCCGGCGCCGAGGCCGAGGAGCGCGGCGTGGCCGACGCCATCGCCAACGCGATCATGGTGATGTGCCGGATTCGCGTCCCGATCGTCACCGTCATCACCGGCGAGGGCGGCTCCGGCGGGGCGCTGGCGATCGCGGCCGGCGACGTCGTCGTCGCCCTCGAGAACGCCGTCTACTCCGTCATCAGCCCCGAAGGCTGCGCGTCCATCCTGTGGCGGACCTCCGAGAAGGCCCCCGACGCGGCGCTGGCGATGCGCATGTCGGCCGCGGACCAGGTGGCGCTGGGCGTCATCGACCGGCTCGTCGCCGAGCCCGGAGAGGGTGCCCACGCCGAGCCGGCGGAGACGGCGCGCCGCCTCAAGGCGGAGGTCGTCGGCCAGCTGGACCGCCTCGCCGCGCTCCCGGTCGCGGACCTGGTCGAGGCGCGGCGCCTGCGCTACCGTGGGTTCGGCGCCTTCGACGACCTCGGCGAGCCGGAGATCCCCGAGGCCGCGGAGCGCCAGGGCCTGGCCGATCGCCTGCGGCGCGCTCTCGAGCCGATGGGCAAGACCCTGGCCGGCCGGGGGGCGCGCGAGGGGCGCGACGAGCCCCCGGCGCGAGAGGAGGTCTGACGGTGACCCACCACGACGGCGACGCGCCCGAGGGCACGCCGGACCGCATCCCGGAGCGCGCGCCGAGCGCACGCCGGACGAGCGACGCGCCGACCACGCCGCGATCGACCGCCTGGCCGACGAGCTGCTGCCGGCGCTCGTCGCGAAGCTCGGGGCGAGCGGCCTGGGCGAGCTGGACGTCCGCGAGGGGTCGTGGCGTGTCCGCCTGCGGATGCCCGCCGACGCCCGGGGAGCCCGGCGCACGTCCGGCGGCGGGCGCGGCCCGGGCCGGGCCGATCTGCACGCTCCCGGGCTGGGCCACGCCGGATCCGGCCCGCCGGCCCAGGCCGCGGGCGCCCGCGGGCAGGGCTCGCACGCGCAGCCGGGCCACGCCGAGGCCGCGCCGGCCGCCGGGAGCGGCGCCGGAACGGGCGGCGCGCTCCCCGCCGACGGGCGGCGCGCTCCCCGCCGGGACGGGCGCCCCGGGCGCCGGGACGGGTGCCCCGGCCGGCACCGGAGCGGCCGGCGAGCTCCCCGCCGAGTCGCCGACGCGCGCGATCGCCACGTCGCCCGCGGTCGGCTTCTTCCGGCCCCGGCCCGACCTTGCCGCGGGCGCCCGCGTCCGCGCCGGGGACCGCGTCGGCATGATCGACGTCCTCGGCGTTCCGCAGGAGGTGGCCGCGCCGGCCGACGGCCTGGTCGGGGCGACCTTCGTGGAGCCCGGCGACCCCGTGGAGTACGGCCAGGACGTCGTCGAGATCGAGCTCCTGGCCGCCCCCGCCGCCCCGCACGGGGAGGCGGGCTGATGTTCGAGCGCGTCCTGATCGCGAACCGGGGCGAGATCGCCCTGCGCGTCCTGCGCGCCTGCCGGACCCTGGGGATCGGCGCCGTGCTGGCCTACAGCGAGGCGGACCGCGATTCGCTGGCCGCCCAGCTCGCCGACGAGGCGATCTGCATCGGCCCGGCCGACGCCCGGCGGAGCTACCTCTCCGCCGCGGCCCTGATCTCCGCCGCGATCGTGACCGGCTGCGACGCGATCCACCCGGGCTACGGCTTCCTGTCCGAGGATTCCGGCTTCGCCGAGGCCGTCGCCGCCCACGGGCTGACCTTCGTCGGGCCCCCGGCGGAGGTTCTGGAGCGGTTCGCCTCCAAGGAAGGCACACGGCGCCTCCTGGCCGCCCACGGCCTCCCCACGATCCCCGGATCGGACGGCCTGCTGCGGGACGACGACCACGCCCTGGCCGAGGCCGAGCGGGTCGGGTACCCGGTGCTCCTCAAGCCCTCGGCGGGCGGCGGCGGCACGGGGATGCGGATGGTCCGCACCCCCCGCGAGCTGCAGGCCGCGATCCAGGTCTGCCGCTCGGAGGCCCGGGCGGCGTTCGGCGACGACTCGCTGTACCTGGAGAAGTGGCTGGAGGACAACCGCCACGTCGAGGTCCAGGTGGTCGTGGACCGCTACGGCCTGGGCGTCCACCTGGGCGAGCGCGACTGCTCCGTCCAGCGGCGCCACCAGAAGCTCCTGGAAGAGGCGCCCACGCCGGCCCTCCCGGAGGCCTCCCGCGCCGAGCTCGCCGGGCGCGCCATCCGGGCCGTCGTGGAGGCCGGCTACGAGAACCTGGGGACCCTGGAGTTCCTGGTCGACCGGGACCAGAGCTTCTACTTCATCGAGATCAACTGCCGGATCCAGGTGGAGCACCCGGTGACCGAGATGCTGACCGGGATCGACATGGTGGCCACCCAGCTGCGCATCGCGGCGGGCGAGCCGCTGGGCTTCAGCCAGGCCGACGTCTCCTTCCGGGGCCACGCCATCGAGTTCCGCATCAACGCCGAGGACGCGGCCCACGACTTCCGCTCGCAGGCGGGCCTGGTGGAGCGCTTCTACGCGCCGGGCGGCCCGGGCGTGCGCATGGACTCCCACCTGTACGCGGGGTACGAGGTGCCGCCCTACTACGACTCGCTGCTCGGGAAGCTGGTCGTCTGGGGGCCCGACCGGATGACGGCGATCGCGCGGGGACGCGCCGCCCTCGACGAGCTGGTGGTGGACGGGATCATCACGAACCGGACCTTCCACCGCGCCATGCTCGACAACCCCGCCTTCGTCGAGGGACGCGTGACGACGAACCTCATCGACCGCGTCGGTGGGGCGGCGTTCCTCACCGGGCGCAGCTGAGCCGACCCGTGCAGCCCTGCACACATCCACCCGCTCGGCGCCCGCGCGCCGGGCGACACTGACCACCTGAACCGGAGCCTGCCGTGACCGAGCCGATCCACACCACCCGCGAGATCCTGGAGCTGATCCCGCACCGCTGGCCCTTCCTCCTCGTCGACCGGATCGACGAGTACGACGCCGAGGCGCGGCGGATCGTCGGGATCAAGGCCGTGACCGCCACCGAGTGGTACTTCCAGGGCCACTTCCCGGGGCTGCCGGTCATGCCCGGCGTCCTCCAGGTGGAGGCGCTGGCCCAGACGATGGCCGTCTTCGTGGCCAAGCAGGAGGGCTTCGGGGACCGGATCGGGCTCTTCGCCGGCGTGGACGAGTGCCGCTTCAAGCGGGTCGTCAAGCCGGGCGACGTCATCCGGCTCGAGGTCACCATGGACAAGCTGGGCCGCCGCTTCGGGCGCGGCATCGGCGTCGCCAGCGTCGACGGCGAGGTCTGCTGCGAGGCGACCCTGTCGTTCATCATCCCCGACGCATCCGTGCTGCGCTGATGACCCGGATCGCGCTCTTCTCCGACGTCCACGGCGTCGTCCAGGCGCTGGAGGCCGTCCGCGAGGCCGTCGCGTCCGCCGCGCCGGACGTGGTGGCCGTGGCCGGCGACCTGGTCTTCAACGGCGGCGACCCGGCGGCCGCGGTCGACGGGATCCGCGAGCTGGAGGCGGCCGGCGCCCTGGTGGTCCAGGGCAACACCGACATCGCGGTGGCCGACTTCGACTACGGGGCGGCCTTCCCGTGGCTCGGCGACGGCGTCCCGGAGTCGCACAAGGCGGCCGCGGAGTGGGCCCACGACGCAGCTGGGCCCGGAGCGGGTGGACTGGCTGCGCCGGCTGCCGGCCGAGCGGCGGTTCCGGGCGGACGACGACACGCTCGTCCTGGTCACCCACGCCTCGCCGGGCTCGCAGACGGCGGGATTCGACGGCGGGCTGGACGAGAGCGTCTTCCTGGACCGCCTGGGCCGCACGGACGCCCGGATCATCTGCTGCGGCCACACCCACGTCCCCGAGGTGCGCGACTTCGGCTGGAAGGTGGTCGTCAACGACGGCAGCGCCGGGTACGTCTTCGACGGCGACCCGACGGCGTCGTGGGCCCTGGTCGACATCGTGGACGGCGTGGTCACCGCGGAGATCAAGCGGACGCCCTTCGACGCCCTCGCGGCGGCCGACGCGGTGGCCGCCCGCGGCCTGCCCGGCGACGTCTACCGCGCCGCCACCATCCGCACGGGGAAGCTGGTCCGGTGACCGGCGGGGACGGCCGCGACCGGCGGGTGGTCGTGACCGGGATGGGCCTCCTGACCGCGCTCGGCGGCGACGTCGCGTCCACCTGGGACGGGCTCGTCGCCGGACGCTCGGGGATCCGGCCCATCACCGCCTTCGACCCGAGCCGGGTCGCCTCCCGGATCGCCGGCGACGTCCCCGACTTCGACCCATCGCGCCGTCCTGGACCGCAAGGAGCAGCGCCGCAACGACCGCTACACGCAGCTGGCCCTGGTGGCCACGCACGAGGCGATGGGGCAGGCGGGCCTCCCGGCGCGCCTCGAGGGCGAGCTCGCCGAGCGGACCGGGGTCATCCTGGGCACCGGCATCGGCGGCGGGATCACCTTCGCCGAGCAGGTGCTGGTCGGCATGGAGAAGGGCCCCGACCGGATGAGCCCCTTCTTCATCCCCATGGCGATCCCGAACCTCGCCGCCGGCCAGGCGTCCATCGTCTTCGGGGCGCTGGGGCCCAACTTCGCCGTCTCGTCGGCGTGCGCCACCGGCGGCCACGCCCTGGGCGAGGCCTGGGAGACCATCCGCCGCGGCGACGCCGACCTGATGATCGCGGGCTCGTCCGAGGCCGGGATCCACGTCTCGCTCGTGGGCGGCTTCGCCGCGATGCGCGCCCTCTCCACCCGCAACGACGACCCGGCCGGCGCCTCGCGCCCCTTCGACCGCGGCCGCGACGGGTTCGTGATCGGGGAGGGGGCCGGGGTCGTCATCCTGGAGGCGCTCGAGCACGCCCGCGCAGCGCGGCGCCCAGCCGCTGGCGGAGCTCGTCGGCTACGGCGCATCGGCGGATGCCAGCCACATCACGCTGCCGGCGCCGGGCGGCGTGGGGGCCATGCGGGCCATCCGGCGGGCGCTCGAGAAGGCCGGGCTCTCGCTCGACGACGTGGAGCACGTCAACGCCCACGCCACCTCCACGCCGGAGGGCGACCGGACCGAGCTGGACATGCTCCGCGGCCTCTTCGGCGACCGGGCCGGCGAGGTCAGCGTGACGGCCAACAAGAGCATGATCGGGCACACGCTGGGCGCGGCCGGCTCCATCGAGGCGGCGGTGACGGTCATGAGCCTGCGGACCGGGATCATCCCGCCGACGATCAACCTCGACGACCCCGACGAGGCCGCGGCCGGGCTGGACCTGACCCCGAACGTCGCCCGCGCGCGGCCGATCCGCGTCGCCGTGAGCAGCTCGTTCGGCTTCGGCGGCCAGAACAGCGCCCTCGTCTTCAGCCGGTGGGACGAATGACCGACGACCTGGCCCGGGCCCACTCCCGCGCCGCCGACGCAGCCGCCGACGCGGGTGCCGGCCGCGCCGCCGAGGCGGCCGCCGAGCTGCTCGCCGCGCCGGACACGCCGCTCCCGGTGGCGGACCCGGCGCTCCTCGCCGTGGACACGGCGCTCCCCGTGGCCGACGTCCCGCTCCCGGCGGCGAGCCCGCCGCTGCCCGCCGCGGACGCCTCGCTGCTCGCGCTCGTCGACCGCCTCGCGGCGCTGCTGGAGCGGAGCGACCTGCTGGAGCTGGAGGTGGAGGCCGGCGCGACCGGCATCGTGCTCCGGAAGGCCGCCGCCCTGGCCCCGGCACCGGCGGCGCTCACATCGGCGGAGGCCTCGACCGCGAGCCCGGCCGACCCCGTCTCCTCCGCCGCCGGCGGGGAGGCGGCCCGCCCGGCCCCGGCCCGCGCCGCCGTGCTGGCCCCGCTCACGGGGATCTTCTACGCGTCGCCCAGCCCCGGCTCGGCGCCCTTCGTGGCGGTCGGCCGCGAGGTCGTCGCCGGCCAGGTCATCGGCCTGATCGAGGCGATGAAGCTCTTCAACGAGATCAAGTCCGACAAGTCGGGCCGGGTCGTCCGCGTCGTGGCGGAGAACGGCGCGCTGGTCAAGGCGAAGCACCCGCTCATCGAGGTGGAGCCGCTGTGACGCTTCCGACGCAGGCCGCCCCGGGACGCTGGGCCCGGATCAGCGGGTGGGGCAGCTACGTGCCCAGCGGCGTCCTGACCAACGCCGACCTGGAGCGGATGGTCGACACGTCCGACGAGTGGATCGTGTCCCGCACCGGGATCCGCGAGCGCCGGGTCGCGGCGGCGCACGAGACGACGGCGTCGATGGCGGCGGTCGCCGGGGCCCGCGCCGTCGCGGTCGCCGGCCTCGGGCCGGACGACATCGACCTGATCCTGGTGGCGACGCTCACGCCCGACTACTGGATGCCGTCGACGGCGGCGCTGGTCAAGGAGGCCATCGGCAACACGCGGGCGGCGGCCATGGACGTCGCCGCGGCCTGCTCCGGCTTCGTCTACGCCTACGCCACGGCCTACGCCTACGTCACGTCCGGGATGGCCCGCCACGTGCTGGTCATCGGCGCCGAGCTGCTGACCCGCTTCCTGGACTACACCGACCGCAGCACCTGCATCCTGTTCGGCGACGGCGCCGGGGCGGTGGTCGTGTCGGCCTCCGACCAGCCGACCGGCCCGCACGGGATCGAGATGACGACCGACCCGCAGGGCGCCTACATGATCTGGCTCCCGGCCGGCGGCTCCAAGAGCCCGTCCTCGGCGGAGACCGTTTCGCGCGGCGAGCACTTCATCCGGATGGAGGGCAAGGAGACCTACCGCTTCGCCACCCGGACGCTCGCCTCGTCGGCCCTGGCGGCCATCGAGCGGGCCGGCCTCCACCCCGACCAGGTCGACCTGGTGATCCCGCACCAGGCCAACATGCGGATCATCGAGGCCGTGGCGAAGGGCCTCGCCTTCCCGCTGGAGCGCATCTTCGTCAACCTCGACCGCTACGGGAACACCTCCGCGGCGTCGGTGCCGCTGGCCCTGGCCGAGGCCGTCGACAGCGGCCGGGTCAAGCTCGGCGACCGGATCGTCTTCGTCGCCTTCGGGGCCGGCTTCACGTCGGGCGCGGTGGCGATGGAATGGTCCGTCGACCCCGCCAACGGGGCCCGCGCGGCGGCCGTGGATCCCGGGTCCATCCGGGTCCGGCTGCCGGTCGACTGGGACTCCGTCGACCCCATCCCGCCCCAGCTCGCCGCGGTCCTCGCCAGCCCGGGGACGGTGGACGTCCCGCTGGACGACGTCGTGCCGGGCGAGCCGGAGCGAGCATCCGTCACGTAGCCCGGGCCTCGGCGGCTCGACCGGGCCCTCGGCCGCCGAGCGTTGACATATCACGCTGCCTGCAGCGTCACTATCCGTTCGTGAGCCGTCTCGTCGCGTCCGAACACGGCCTGCGCGCCCTCGTCGCGCTGTCCCAGCGACCGGAGGGGCTCCGTCCCGCCGAGGTCGCGGCGATCCTGGGCGTGCCGTTCTCCAGCGCCGAGCGCGCCCTGGGAGTGCTGGAGGACGACGGGCTGGTGGAGCACCGGGACCGCCGTTTCGCCGCCATCGCGGACGCACGCGGCGCGCGGCGGCGCGCTTCGCCCTCGCGATGGTCGACCCGGCGGAGGCGATCGCCGCCCTCGCCGGGGCCAACCGGGCCGTGGAGTTCGCCGGCCTCGACGAAAAGGGTTCGCCGTCGTCGTGCGGCGCTTCGCCGAGCCGGCGGACGAGGCACTCCTCCTCGACGCCCTGGCCGACCTGGGATCCGTTCGCGATGGGCTCCACGTCGAGGTGCTCCACAAGTCCGCCCTGCGCGAGCGCCTCCTCGACGACCGGGCGCCCCGCGAGCGCGCCCTGCGGATGCGCGTCCTCGCGGGATCCGTCGATCGCTCGTTTCCGGACCGGACGCGCACGGCGACGAGCGGGCCGCCTCCCTGGGGCGCCTCCACGACGGGGTCGCCGTCCCCAGCGCTCGGCGGCTGGGCGCCCTCGCCCGGCGTCACGGCCTGCGCCGCGTGGTTGCCTTCGGCTCTGCCACGAGGGCCGACTTCCGGCCGGACTCCGACCTGGACCTGCTCGTGGAGCCGGCTCCCGGCCTCCGCTTCGGCCTGCGCCAGCGTGCCGCGCTCATGGCCGACGCCGAGCTCCTCTTCGGTCGCGACGTGGACCTGGTGGCCGCCGGCGAGGTCGCACCGGCGCTGGCCGAGCGCATCGCCCGCGAGGGCGTGGTCCTCTTTGGCCACGCGAAGTAGGCCGTCGTGGTAGGAATTATCGCCTCCACGCTGGACGACGACCTCCCGGTCCTGGTGGACGCCGTGCGACGCTGCCTGGCGGCCGACGGCCAGACGAAAGGAAGGCCCGCATGATCGATCTCAGCGGCAAGGTTGCCATCGTCACCGGCGGTTCCCGGGGCATCGGCCGGGCCATCGTGCTCCGGCTGGCGGGGCAGGGCGCCGACATCGCGTTCATGGACCGGGGCAGCCCGGAGGTCGCGGCCCAGACCCGGGCCGACGTGGAGGCGCTGGGGCGGCGGGCCGTCTTCTTCGCCGGCGACGTCACCGACCCGGAGGCCTGCGCCGCGTTCGTCCAGGCCGCCCTGGACGCCTACGGGAAGGTCGACATCCTGGTCAACAACGCCGGGATCACCCGCGACGACCTGGTCATGCGGATGGGCATCGACGAGTGGAAGTCCGTCCTGGAGGTCAACCTCTTCGGCGCCTTCTACTGCACGAAGGCGGTCCTGCGGCCGATGCTCCGGGCCCGCGCCGGCCGGATCATCAACATGTCCAGCGTCTCGGGCCAGGCCGGCCAGGCGGGGCAGGCCAACTACTCGTCGTCGAAGGCCGGGCTCATCGGCCTGACGAAGGCGGTCGCCCGCGAGGTGGCCAGCCGGGGGATCACGGCCAACGCGATCGCCCCGGGGTTCATCATCACGGAGCTCACGAAGGACCTCCCCGAGGAGCTCCAGGACGCGATCCGGAAGCAGACGCCGCTGGGCCACTTCGGGACCGTGGACGACATCGCCAACGCGGTCGCCTTCCTGGCCTCGGACGAGGCGGGCTACATCACGGGGCAGGTGCTGGCCGTCGACGGCGGCCTCGTGATGATGTGAGCCACGCCGGCGAGCGCCGACCGGATGAGGCCGGCCTGTCCGTTTCTCGGGCTGGACGACGACCCCCGCACACGCTTCACGTTCGCCGGCACCGCGCACCGCTGCTATGCGAGCGGACGACCAGGGACGGTGGATCTTGGCCACCAGGGCGCCTTCTGCCTGACGGCCACGTATCCGGCGTGTCCGCGCTACCGCCCCGAAGCGGCGCCGCAACCGGGCGTGCCGATGCTCCCGGTTGTCGCGGCCACGTCGACCGGCACCACGCCGCGCCGGCGGCGTCCGCCCGTGCCGATCCTCGCGGTCGCCGTGGTCGCGATCGGGGGGGTCGCTGCCGGCGTCGCCCTCGCGGGCATGCTCGGGGGCGGCGCCGGCATGCTCCCCGAGGGCAGCCCCCGGCCGTCCGCCCTCGCCCCGTCGCCGGCCGTGTCGCCGGCCCCCTCGTCGACCCCGCAGCCCACCCCGAGCCCGGACGCGACGCCCTGGCCCTCGCCTGCGTCGTCGCCGACCACATCGCCCACGCAGTCGCCCGCCGCACAGCGCACGCCCAGGCCAGCACCGACGCCCCGGCTGCACGTCGTCGTCGTCGGCGAGACGCTGACCGGGATCGCCGCCCGCTTCGGTGTCACCGTCCAGGCGATCCAGAAGGCGAACCGGATCCCGAACCCGAGCCTGATCCTGGTGGGGCAACGCCTGGTGATCCCACCCCCGCCGTAGGGGCAGCTCGAGGTTCCAGGGTCCCGGGGTCGCGCCCGGCCCCGCCGGGCCCGAAGACAGCCGAGCGCCCAACGACAGCCGAGCCACCCAGCCGGGCTACCCAACCTTGCGCACGGCGCGTATGATCGACCCGGAACGGTGTCGTTCGATTCTGCCCGGGCCGAGACAGTTCCCCGTTCCTCCGAACGATCGATCGCAGGCCGCCCCGGCCATCGATGGAAAGGCAGCGAGGGAGTCGCTCCATGAACACACGTCGCCGATGGCTGGCCGGGTTCGCGGCGGTGGTCCTCGCGCTGTTCACCGCGGGCACCGTCCTGGGCTATGCCGGCGAGGTGGCCGGCAGCGTGACGATTGCCCGGCCGCACGGGACGCTCAAGTGCGGCGTCAACATCCCCTTGACCGCGACAGTCCGCGACGCCAAGGGGAAGCTGATCTCCGGCCAGCCGGTGACCTGGAAGTTCATCAGCGGCCCGACGAACAAGGACCGGATCAGGTACGTCCACACCACGACGAACTCCCATGGTGTCGCGAAGACGATCGTCGTGCTCGCCTGCGTGCCCGGCAGCCGACGGATCCGCGCCCAGGCCGACAACGTCTTCGGGACGGCCGTTCTCAACGTGACGGCCGCGGGCCTGCCCAACACGTCGACGCTGCCGGGCGGAGCGCCCGCGCCGTCGGATCTGCCGGCACTCGGCATGCTGCTCGCGTTGCTGGCCCTCGCGGCGGGCGGCGGGCTCGCCCTGCGCGGGATGGTCGTCTCGCGTCGCTGACCTTCGCCACCGGTCGGGCTTCCGCTCGGCCATCCCCGTGGCGCGGTTCGGCTAGTCTGTCTGCGTGACCGACCCTGACCGCCGCTCCTCCTCCGGGCGCCCGTCGTGGGCGTCGGGGCGGGGTCGCCAGCTGTCGCTCGCGGCCGGCATCCTGGTCATCGTCCTGGCGGCCACGGGGCTGGCCATCGTGCTGGGGGGCGGCTTCCGCGGGTCGACGCTGCCGCCCGCGTCGACACCCGCCGGCGCGGCATCGCCTGGCCCGGGCCAGAGTCCGCGCGCCTCCGAGACGGCCGGCACCCCCCCGCCCGGCGCGAGCGCCGCGCCGAACGGACACGCCCGGCGTCTCGCCGGCGCCCAGCAGCGGCGACGGGGTGGGGATCCAGGCGAAGCGAATCCACATCGCGCGGCTGGGCATCAACCTGGCGGTCATCGAGGGCGACGGGATCGACGCGCCGATCGGCAAGGCCGCGCACTTCCCGTCGTCCGGCTGGCCTGGCGGCGGCACGAACATCTACATCTACGGCCACGCCCGCACGGGGATGTTCATCTCGCTGTGGGAGGCGCGCAAGGGGGACACCGTCGTGCTTGACCTGGTGGACGGCACGACGCGCACGTACGTCGTGACGCAGGTGCTCCCGAAGGTCCCGTGGGACTCCGTGCAGTACCTGGATCCCACGCCCACCGAGCAGCTGACGCTCCAGACCTCCACCTCCTACTACCCGACGGCGCCGCGCTTCATCGTCATCGCCGTCCCGAAGTCGTGAGCGAGGATTCCGGGACGTCGGGCGCGCTGCAGCCGGAACCGCTGGCCGGGGATGCCGCGGACCCGCCGCCGCCGGCCGGATGCCGCGGCCCCCGCCCGCCGGCCCGAACCACCGCCCGCGTCCGAACCACCGCCCGCGTCCGAACCAGCGCCCCGCCGGCGTCGCCGCAAGCGCCGCAGCCGGCGCCGCCCCGTGCTCCTGGGGCTGGGCCTGGCCGTCCTCGTCGTCCTCGCCGTCGCGGCGGGGCTTGCCGCCTTCCGCTACCTGCCCGCGTACGAGGCGGCGCGCTCGCTGCGGGGCGACCTGGAGCAGATGGTCGCGAAGGTCAGGGACGCCGGACTCGGGATCGACCGGGCCACCGTGGATTCCCTGGACGCCGACCTGGCGGCCACCCGCAAGCGGTTCGACGGCCTGGCGGACCTGCTGGCGAACGATCCGCTGGTGGCCCTCGCGCGGGCCCTTCCCGCGACGGCCGCGAACGTCCAGGGAGCGGACGCCGTCGTCGCGGCCGCGCGCGACCTGCTGGACGCCGGGACCGACGGCCTCGCCATCGGGCGCCGCTTCGTCGAGATCAAGGAAGCCCAGGCCGCAAGCCCCGCGACCGCCTCGGCGTTCTCCCAGCTCGTCGAGCTGATGGCCACCTCGCGCGACCGCGCGGTCGCCGCGGCGGCCGCCGCCGCGCGCGCCCGGCAGACCCTGGCCACCGTCCCGGACGGCCTGGCCGGCCAGCTGGAGGAGGCCCGGGACGCGATGATCGCCCGCCTCGACGAGTACGGGCCGGTGCTGGACGCGTACGTGACGGCCAGCGCGCGCCTCCCGTCGATCCTGGGCTGGGACGCGCCGCGGCGCTACCTGGTCCTCACCCAGAACCCGGCCGAGCTGCGGCCCACCGGCGGCTACATCGGCAGCTACGGGATCATCGCGTTCGACAAGGGGCGCATGACCGAGCGGACGTTCCAGGACGTCTTCCTGCTGGACCTGCCGTGGGACTACCCGTTCATCAAGGGCCCCCAGGAGCTCCACGACTACCTCCTGGGCCAGAAGCAGCCCTGGCAGCTGGCCGACTCGAACTGGTCGCCGGACTTCCCGACGAGCGCGCAGGACGCCATCCGGCTCTACGCCAACGAGTCGGGCGACACGCGGATCGACGGCGTCCTGGGGATCACCACCTTCACCATCGACGAGCTGCTCAAGGTCACCGGGCCCGTCACCGTCCCCGGCTACGCCGTGACGATCGCGTCCGGCGAGACCACCCTGAAGCTGCTCCAGGCGATCTGGACCGCCGCGGCCGGCGGCTCGGCGAACCGCAAGGCGATCCTGGGCCCGTTCGCCGACCGGCTCTTCACCGCGCTCCTGGCCCTGCCGCCGGCCCGCTGGGGGGACGTCGTGGGGGAGGCCGCCACGTTCCAGCGGGAGCGCCTCCTGGAGGCGTGGTTCCGCGACCCGGCCGACCAGGCCTTCGTCGCCGGGGCCGGGTTCGACGGGGCCGTCCGGCAGGATCCCGGCGACTACGTCTACCCGGTCGATTCCAACGTCGCCCCCACCTCCAAGCTCAACGCCGTGACCACCCGCGGCGCTGGACCTGAACGTGCAGCTCGACGAGTACGGCAACGCCCTGGGCCGCCTCACCGTCGACTGGCAGAACCAGATCGAAGGCGCCCAGGCCGCCCCGTACCGGGAGCTGCCCATCGTCGGCGCGGCCCGCATCCTGGGGATGTACTTCCGGCTCCTGGTCCCCGAGCGGAGCCGGGTGGAGGGGGTCTCCGGGGGTGGCCCGGTGCCCCTCAGCGATCCGGCGGTCGTGGAGGACGAGGCCGGCCGGACGGCGATCGGCACGTACCTGCAGGTCCCGCCGGGCCGCACCAGCCTCACCTACGAGTGGACCAGCCCGTACGCGGCGAACGCCGACGAGACGGGCGGCACCTACCGGCTCACGATCCAGAAGCAGCCCGGCCTCCTGCCCGGGCCGCTGGCGCTCACGATCCGGGTGCCCGAGGGGTTCCGGATCACCAGCGCCGATCCACGGCTGACGGTCACCGGCGACACGGCGACCCTCGGCGCGACCTTCGACCGGGACATCACGGTGGACCTGCAGTACGCCCCGGCGGCCGCGCCGTGACGGGCCGCCGCGCCGTTAGCCGCGGCCAGCGCCGTGACAGGCCGCCGCGCCGGCCGGTGGAGAGCACCCGCCTGTATACTCGGAGGCCGATCCGTCTGCCCGCGCCCCGGCCCGCCAGACGCATCGCGCCCCACCCCATCCCGGGCCACCCGTACAGGGAGAACCTCGCACTGATGGACCTCCGCCGCCAGGGCCAGGTCGTTCGCTCGTGGCTCTGGCTCCTCGTCGCCGGCCTCCTCCTCGCCGGCGGCACCGCGTACCTGGTCTCGACCGCGCTGCCCAAGGTCTACGAGGCGAAGGCCACCCTCCTGGTCGGCCAGTCCAGCAGCGCCGCCAGCCCCAACTACAACGACCTCCTGGCGAGCCAGCGGATCTCCCAGACCTACGCCGACCTGGCCACCACGACGCCCATCCTCGGCGCAGGTCATCGCGGACGCAGGGCCTGGGCGTCACGCCCGACGAGTTCCGCAAGCGCGTCGTGACCGCCGACGCGGCGCGCGACTCCACCCTCGTCGACCGTCACCGTCGCAGGACGGCGACCCCGCAGCGCGCGGCGGACCTCGCCAACGCCATCGCGGCCCAGCTGATCGCCGCGTCGGACACCGTCTACGGCAAGAGCGGCCAGGTCCAGGACTTCGTCGCCGGCCAGATCAGCGCCGCCCAGGTCCAGATCGCGGACACCCAGGCGGAGATCGACCGGCTGACCGGCCTGCCCGTCCCGCACCGCCGCGCGAGGACCAGCAGCTGGAGGCGCTCCAGGGCCGGGTGGCCACCCTCCGCCAGTCCTACGCCGCGCTCCTGGGACTCTCCGGGTCGGCCGCCGAACGCGATCACGGTGGTGGACCCCGCCACCCCGCCCGAGGCGCCCTCCTCGCCGCGGGTGCTCCTGAACACGCTCCTCGCGGCCATCGTCGGGCTGCTCATCGCGCTGGGCATCGCGTTCACCCTGGAGTACCTGGACGACACCGTGAAGTCGTCCGACGGACGTGGAGGCGGTCGACCGGCCTGCCCACCCTCGGCACGATCATCAAGATGAAGAGCGAGAAGGGCCGCAGCGAGATCTACCACCTCGCCACGCTGCTCTACCCGCGCGGTGCCGGCTGCCGAGGCCTACCGGACGCTGCGCACGAACCTCGAGTTCGCCTCCGTGGACGAGCCCGTGCGGACCCTCCTCGTGACCAGCTCCATCCCGGGCGAGGGCAAGACGACCACGGCCGGCAACCTCGCCGTCGCCTTCGCCCAGGCCGGCCGGAACGGTGATCCTCCTCGACGCGGACCTGCGCAAGCCCGGGCGTCCACAAGCTCTTCGACCTGCCGAACGCCACGGGGCCTGACGACGCTCCTGCGCGAGCGACGAGGCCGGGCATCGACGACGTCGCCCAGGTCACGGAGCAGGCGCAACCTGCGGATCGTCACCACCGGGCCGCTGCCGCCCAACCCGGCCGAGCTCCTGGCGTCCCAGCGGATGCGCACGATCCTGGAGCGCCTGGCGGCCGCCGCGGACCTCGTCATCGTGGACAGCCCGCCGCTCCAGGCGGTGACCGACGCCGCCATCCTGGCGTCGATCACGGACGGGACGCTCCTGGTGATCGACGCCGGGCGCACGCGCCGGGCCGCGGCCGGGCACGGCCGCGAGGCCCTGGCCAAGGCCGACGCCCGCGTCCTGGGCGTCGCCCTCAACCGGATCTCGCGCGCGGGCCGGGAGCGAGTACGTCTACTACGACTACTACGGGGCGAAGGGGAAGGAGGCGGCGCCGCGAAGGGCTCGACGGCCGCGGGCCAACCGGCCGCGGGCCAGCCGGCACCGGGCGCTCCGGGCGGGCTGGCAGGACCGGCGCGGCTGACGGCCGCCGGAAGACGAGACCGGATGCGCGTCCTCATCGTCGGGATCAACTACCGTCCGGAGCGGACCGCGATCGGCCCCTACACGGCGGGGCTCGCGGAGCACCTGGCGGCGCGCGGCGACGAGGTCACGGTCATCACCGGCCTGCCCAGCTACCCCGGCTGGCGGCTCATGCGGGGCACGCCCCGCCGCCTCCTGGCGACCGAGCGGCTGGACGGCGTGACCGTGATCCGGGCCGCCCACTACATCCCGGCGACGCAGTCGGCCGTGAGGCGCGCCCTCTACGAGGGGACCTTCGGGCTCACCGGGCTCCTCGCCAGCCTCCGCCTCGCCGCGCCCGGACGCGATCCTGGGCGTCGTCCCCAGCCTGTCCGGCGGCATCCTCGCCCGGCTCACCGGGCAGCGGCTCCGCGCCCCGTACGGGCTCCTCTTCCAGGACCTCATGGGCCCGGCGGCGCGCCAGTCCGGGATCGCCGGCGGGGGCGCGGTGGCGCGCGCGACGGGCGCGGCGGAGGCGTGGGCCGCGGCCGGCGCCCGGGCGATCGGCGTCGTCGCGGAGACGTTCACCCCGTACCTCGCCTCCCTCGGCGTCCCGGCCGAGCGGATCCACCACGTGCCCAACTGGGCGCGCCTGGCCCGGCCCAGCCTGGGCCGCGGCCGAGACGCGCCGCCGCTTCGGCTGGCCGGACGACCGCCAGGTGGTCCTCCACGCCGGCAACATGGGCCTCAAGCAGGGCCTGGAGCAGGTGGTGGAGGCCGCCCGCCTGGCCGCCGAGCGGGACGAGCCCGTCCGGTTCGTCCTGGCCGGGGGCGGGAGCCAGGCCGAGGCGCTGCGGGCGATGGGCGCGGGCCTCCCGACGCTCGACTTCCTGCCGGTCCAGCCGGACGGCATCCACGCCAGCCTCCTCGCGGCGGCCGACGTCCTCCTCCTCTCCGAGCGGGCGACGCAGCTGGACATGTCGCTCCCGTCCAAGCTCACCAGCTACTTCGCCGCCGGCCGGCCGATCGTCGCGGCCGTGCCCGCGGACGGGCCCTCCGCGCGGGAGGTGCGAGCGCGCCGGCGCCGGCCTCGCCGTCCCGGCGGGGGACCCCGGCGCCGATCCTCGACGCCCTCGCCCGCCTGCGGGCGGACCCCGCGCTCGCGGCGCGCCTGGCGGCCGCCGGCCCGCCGTACGCGGAGGCGCACCTGGGCGCGGCCGCCTGCCTGGCGCGCGCGGCCGCGCTCGTCGACGCGATCGCCGGGCGCGGCGCCCCGTCCGCGCCCGCGGCCTGGGAGCCGCGGCATGACCGAGCCGCCGAACGCGCCCTGATCACCGGGATCACCGGCCAGGACGGCTCGTACCTCGCCGAGCTCCTCCTGGAGAAGGGCTACGAGGTCCACGGCCTGATCCGCCGCTCCAGCTCGTTCAACACCGGCCGCATCGACCACCTCTATCGCGACCCGCACGAGGCGGAGACGCGGCTCTTCCTCCACTACGGCGACCTCACCGACAGCCTCCAGCCTCATCGGCCACCTCCACCGGATCAAGCCGGACGAGGTCTACAACCTGGGCGCCCAGAGCCACGTCAAGGTGAGCTTCGAGATGCCCGAGTTCACCGCCGAGACCGCCGCGATGGGCACGCTGCGGATGCTGGAGGCCGTCCGCACCGCCGACTGGCCCATCCGCTTCTACCAGGCCGGCAGCTGCGAGATGTACGGCAAGGTGCTGGAGAGCCCGCAGACGGAGACGACGCCCTTCAACCCGCGCTCGCCCGTACGCCATCGCCAAGGTCTTCGCCCACTTCATGACCGTCGACTACCGCGAGGCCTACGGGCTCCACGCCAGCAACGGGATCCTCTTCAACCACGAGTCGCCCCGGCGGGGCGGCACCTTCGTGACCCGCAAGGTGACGCGCGGCGTGGCGGCGATCCTGGCCGGCACGCAGGAGCACCTCTTCCTGGGCAACCTCGACGCGCAGCGCGACTGGGGCTACGCGAAGGAGTACGTCGAGGCGATGTGGCTGATGCTCCAGCAGCCGGAGCCCGACGACTACGTGATCGCCACCGGCGAGATGCACTCCGTCCGCGAGCTGTGCGAGGTCGCCTTCGGCCTGGTCGGCCTCGACTGGGAGCGCTACGTCCGGGTCGACGAGAAGTACCTCCGCCCGACCGAGGTCGACGAGCTCCGCGGGGATGCCTCGAAGGCCCGCGAGCGCCTCGGCTGGGAGGCCCGGACCACGTTCCGGGACCTCGTGCGCCTGATGCTGGAGCACGACCTGGCCGAGGCCGGGGTCGACGCGGGGGTCGTGACCGGTGGCTGACTTCTGGCCCGGCCGCCGGGTGATGGTGACCGGCGGCGGCGGCTTCCTCGGGCAGGCGATCGTGCGCCGGCTCCAGGCCGGCGGCGCCGACTCGATCTTCGTGCCGCGCTCGAAGGACTACGACCTGCGGACGAAGGACGGGATCGACCGCGCCCTCGCCGACGGGCGGCCGCAGCTGGTCATCCACGCCGCCGCCGTCGTCGGCGGGATCGGGGCGAACCGGGAGAACCCGGGCCGCTTCTTCTACGAGAACGCGATCATGGGCATCCAGCTCATGGAGCAGGCGCGCCTGGCCGGCGTGGAGAAGTTCGTCACGATCGGGACGGTCTGCGCCTACCCGAAGTTCACGCCGGTGCCGTTCAGGGAGGACGACCTCTGGAACGGCTACCCGGAGGAGACGAACGCCCCCTACGGCCTGGCCAAGCGGATGCTCCTGGTCCAGGGGCAGGCCTACCGCGCAGCAGTACGGCTTCAACGCGATCTACCTGCTGCCGGTCAA
>CAVZLW010000005.1:0-296315 GCA_963776285.1 uncultured Chloroflexia bacterium | reverse complement strand
AATGCCCAGCTTACTGCACTCAGAGACAATAGGCGCATCTGCCGACTTATTCGTTGTGGCCACCACAACCTCGTCAAGGAGTTTTGCCCGTCGAGCCCGCCATACAACGCGGGCCAGCATCGTCTCTCCACCAATGTCTTTCATGACTTTTCCTGGCAGCCGGGTGCTTCCCATGCGGGCCTGAATGATCGCCACCACCCTCATTTTTGTCATCCTCCCACGACCCTCCGAACAGCCTCTGATCACTTCCTTCACATCCCGGTCCTCCATTGCCGGAAAAATCGGCAACGAAAGGATTTGTTCGTAGGCCGCCTCTGCTACAGGACACATCCCCGGATAGGTACCAAAACGCTTGCGGTAGAAAGGATGTAAATGGACTGGAATGTAATGCACGTTGACACCAATCCCCTCTTTTCTCAAAGCCTCAAAGATCGCGGACCGGCCTCCTTTTACCTGGGCACCGCTCTAATCGAATGACGTAAAGGTGATAGGCATGCGTGATGTCCGAAGACGTATCCAACGGCGTGATGGCAGGCAACTTCGCAAAAGCGAGATCGTACTCTCGGGCAATCTCCCGGCGTCGTGCAATCCAGCCAGGCAATTTCCGTAACTGGCTCAACCCCAGTGCACACTGGAAGTCTGTAAGACGGTAGTTGTAACCAAGATCCGTCATTTCGTAATACCAGGTACCCTGCTTCAACCGTGTCGAGATGGTCGTGATTGATGCCGTGATTGCGGAACCTGCGCATCTTCTCAGCCCACTCACGGTTCATCCGTTAAGACCATCCCCCCTTCGCCGGTGGTGATGCACTTGACGGGATGGAAGCTGAAGACGGTGAGGTCAGCCAGCGTGCCGACCTTTCTCCCCTTGTATTCTGCTCCCAGGGCATGACAGGCATCTGCCATGAGAATGAGGTTATGTCGTTTCGTGATCGATCGCAGCGCATCGTAATCACAGGGCTGCCCGGCATAATCCACGGCGACGATGGCCTTTGTCCGAGAAGTAATCTTGGCTTCAGCTTGGGTGGGATCAATCAGAAGTGTATTCGGATGCACATCAGCAAAAACCGGACGACCTCCCTGAAAAACCACCGCGTTCGCCGTGGCTGCAAATGTCATGGTCGGAACGATCACTTCATCTCCTGGACCAATGTTGGCTGCATCCATGGCCGCATGCAAGGCAGCCGTTCCGCTGGAGACAGCCACCCCGTATTTCCCGCCGACAAACTCAGCCACCGCCTTTTCGAAGCGCTCCACGCTCGGCCCGGTGGTCAGCCAATCAGAGCGTAAGACCTGAACCACCTGCTGGATATCTTCTTCATCCACCCATTGTCGACCGTAAGGAATCATTGTTTGAGTCACTGGGTCACTCAGTCATTGAGTTATTGAGTCATCATTATTGGGTCACTAGTCATTGGGTCACTAAGTTATTGCTCACCAAGTTCACTAACCGAGACAGCTTGTTTGTCGGATCTTCTTAATGACACCATGACCTAATTACCTAATGGCTGATTGTAAAAAAGGGATAGGATGTCTTCTTCGATCTAACCGCTTTCTTTGGCCGTCCTCTTGGCCTGATCGTCGATTCTATCCCGAGTTCTTTGCACAAGTTGGACACCCAAACGGGTGTCCCATATGGAGATTGACGATTGACACTCTCGCGAACTCTCTTCAGCTCTTTCTCAGCGAGCGAAGTATGGACATAGGACTCCCACCCCTTCGGTAATTCGATTGGAATTTCATCAAGCACCGTCCGAAGCCTTTTGCCAAGCGTTTCTCTGTGCGAAGACCAGTACCATTCTTTGGCAGAGTTCACTAAGCCTGCCCTCACGGGATTGGCTTCAACATATCCCATCAACCTTAGCAGATGTTCGTCCTGCTGCACGATAAAGCTCTTAAATCGCCCCTGCCACAGATGCCCCTTCGTTCCATAATCGTGATGATAGCGTCTCACATAGCTTGTCATCACCCATTGCATCCACTTGCTTAATTGCTCCGCCCTCGCAGGCAACACGACCATATGGAAATGATTTGGCATGAGACAATAGGCAAAGAGTTTGACCCCAAAAACTCGCTTTGCTTTCTTCATGATGTCAATGAACGTTTGGTAATCCCGATTTTCATGAAAAACCGTTTGTCCCCCGTTTCCGCGGTTAATCACATGGTAGACAAACCCATCTATAAATCCTCGAGCAATCCTTGGCATTCCTTCACTCCGTTACTAAAAACCAGCCTGTCCCCTTTTTCAAAAAGTAGCCTGTCCCCTTTACTGCTACAAAAGATGTTCGACCATTTGCTTCAATTCATTGACCGTGAGCCACTGCGGATTCGAATTGCTTGCATATCGAAACCCATCAGGCAAGGACCGGCCATCCACCCAGTTTCCAATCTGCCACCAAGGGTGAGCAGGTTTAATAATAAACATATCGTCCAACTCCAGGGTCTGACGGACTTCGTCTTCGGAGACCAGGATCTCATGAAGCTTCTCACCGGGGCGGACGCCGATATTTTCCACCTCGCATCCTGGGGCTACCGCCTTGACCAGGTCGATAATGTTCATGCTTGGAATTTTTGGGACGAAGACCTCTCCGCCATGCATCTGTTCAATGCAGCGGATCACAAAACGGACCCCCTGTTCCAGCGTGAGCCAGAATCGGGTCATCCGTTCATCGGTAATGGTCACCTTCCCATTGTTTCTCTGTCCAAGGAAGAGGGGTATGACACTTCCCCGGCTGCCAACCACATTGCCGTACCGGACACAACTGAACCTCGTCTCACTGGTGCCGCTGTAGGCGTTTCCCTGGACAAAAAGTTTTTCCGCCACCAACTTGGTTGCCCCGTATAGATTGACCGGATTCACCGCTTTATCCGAACTGATAGCCATTACTTTTTTGACGCCCATATCAAGGGCGGCTTCAATGATATTCCTGGCACCCATCACATTTGTCAGGACCGCTTCGATCGGGTTGTATTCACAGGCGGGAACCTGTTTCAGCGCAGCGGCATGCACCACGATGTCTATCCCTGTCATGGCACGGCGCAATCTGTCCACATCCCTCACATCCCCGATGAAATAGCGCAAACTGGGATGGTCGAAGCCCCCTGTGCGCATCTCGTGCTGCTTCAATTCATCCCGGCTGAAAATGACGAGCTTGCGGGGCCTGAATTCCCGAAGCATGATCTCGGTGAACTTTTGGCCAAACGAACCTGTGCCACCCGTAACCAATACATTCAATCCCGTCCAGTCCATGGAATTCTCCGATGTAGATAAGTCATTGAGTTATGAGTTGCTATGTCATTGGGTCATTAAGTAATTGGTCATTCAGTATTGATTATTGCATCGGCCATCAATTTGTGAGATGAAAAAAACAATAGGCAAAATGTTGAGTCGATCAGATCTAATGACTGAATGACTCATTGACTCATGACCCAGTAACTCTTACTTAATGATTGCGGCCGTAGTCATCGTCGAAGCGCTCGATGTCATCCTCCTCGACGTACTCACCGTTCTGCACTTCAATGATCTGGAGAATGCCTGTTCCCGGATTTTCGAGGCGATGTTTTGCCCCGATGGGGATATAGGTGCTTTCATTAGCCTGAATGGTAAGGGTGTCTTCCTCTCGCGTCACCTTCGCTATCCCCTCCACCACCACCCAGTGCTCACTCCTGCGGCTGTGCCGTTGAAGACTTAGCCTGGCCCCGGGTTTAAGGGTGATCCTTTTGATCTTGTATCCCTTTCCCTTTTCGAGAACCGTATAGCTTCCCCAGGGTCTCTCAACGGTCTTGTGGAGGAGATATTCCTCGCGGTCATTCCGCTTCAATTCTTCGACAATCTTTCTAACCTCTTGAACATTCTTCTTTGGAGTCACCAGGGTCGCATCCGGCGTGTCCACAACGACCATGTCTTTGAGACCAATGGTTGTCACCAGCCTTTCTCCGGCAAAGACAATCGAATCGTGACTCCCCACATCGATCGTGTTTCCCTTGAAGATATTCCCGGCGGGATCTTTCTCGAGGATCTCATCCAGTACTGTCCAGCTCCCTAAATCTGACCATTGGAATCTGGCGGGAACCATGAGGACGGCATCGCTTCGCTCCATCACACCGTAATCGATGGATATACTCTCCAGACGAGCGTAAAGGCGATTCAGTCCCTCCTGCTGATGCTGGACGTTCGGGCTAACGAGATAACTTTTCATTTCCCGGAGGGCCTTGTAAAGAACCGGGAGGTGTCTTTCGATCTCCAAAAGGATTTTGGACGTCTTCCAAACAAAGATGCCCGAGTTCCAGTAGTAGTTCCCATTGGCAAGGTACGTTTTTGCGGTCTCGAGATCAGGTTTCTCAACGAAGCGCGTTACCTTAAAGAGTCCCTTCTCTTCCGTTCCAGAGGCCCTGTCGATCTGGATATACCCGTATCCTGTTTCCGGATGGTTCGGCTTGATCCCAAAGGTAACGAGATAGTCCGACTCCGCCCCACGGATCGCTTGCTCCAAGTCGTTTCGAAATTCTTTCGCATCGGGAATCGCGTGGTCAGATGGCATCACGATCATCACGGATTCAGGAGAAGCAAGGGAAAGGCACGTGGCAGCTAAACCAATCGCCGGAGCCGTGTTCCTTCCCACGGGTTCATTAACGAACCGTATCTTTCTGGCCAACGCTCCGAGGGGTTCGAGATGGAACCGAATAGCCTGGGCCTTATCTTCCGTCGGTACAATCCAAATGTTTTCCGGAGGAACAAAACCCTCCACTCGCTTGATGGTCTGCCGTAAAAGCGTGTCCTCACCGAAGATCT
Source organism: uncultured Chloroflexia bacterium (assembly GCA_963776285.1). Classification (GTDB taxonomy): domain Bacteria; phylum Chloroflexota; class Limnocylindria; order Limnocylindrales; family CSP1-4; genus CTSoil-043. The sequence continues at coordinate 291,523 of CAVZLW010000005.1, read as the reverse complement.
GGAGCATCTGCTTGGGACAGGTCTCCCGGCTCAGGGGCCAGAACCGTGTTCCAGAGCCACCCGCCAGAATCACCGCATGTACATTAGATAAAAGTCGAGGTCATTGAGGTCTCACTCTTTTTTGGACAGGCTTCCGCCTCCCGAATTTCTTGATCCTTTCGGCCGAATATCTTTTTCCTTGGTTGTGCCAGTTCTCTGGGCCAAAATAACGAACACACTTAAATGACTGAGTGACCTAATTACCCAATGACCTATTTACTCAATGACTGGGTAACTGCCTAGGCAACCTTTTTGATCTGGTGCCGTGAGATCTGGACAGGGACCTCCACACCGATGAGGCTCAGGAGTACCTTCACCCTGCCCCTGCTTGACATCTCTTTCTTGAAAACTCCCATCAGGTCTTTCAGCGGCCCCGACGTCACCTGGATGGCATCGCCATCTTTCAATTGATCTTCCAACTCGATGAGGTTATCCTCCCCTGCCCGTTTCCTGATCGTCTCCACCACCCTTTCAGCAATCGGCGATGGGTCCATTCCTGCCCCCCAGGATCTTATTGACGCCTCTCGTCCATTTAACCTTGTAGTAGTGGGTTTCCACATCGAGTTTGGCAAAAAGGTAATTGGGGAAGAGAGGTTTAATTCGCGCCACCATTTTCCCGCCGCTGTACTGGTAGCCTTTCATCAGGGGAAGAAAGGTTTCGATCTCCTGGTTTGTGAGGTTGCTCTTAACACGCTCTTCATTTCCGGGTTTGGTGTGGACCACAAACCATAATCGCGAGTCCTTCTGGGGAGTTTGATCTGACGGATCTGTCTGTTCAGATTCTTCTTTTCGGGTCATGGGTTTTTCCCTATCGGTTCCTTTTCGACGTTTCGGACGGACAGTCTCAGGACGATCCCCCAGAAAAGGGTATAAAGAAAGGCATTCGCAGGAATCTGTAGGTTCCTTTCAACCTGGCTGTGAAACATCAGCGCCAGAATGCCCACCATGCCTCCCAGTCCAACATATCTCTTGGGATCACCGGCAGACAGGGAACGGATCCCCGAGGCTGCCTTGACGAAGAGAACGACGAACAGGATCAGAAGGAGTGTGAACCCCAGGAGTCCCGCCTCTGAAGCGAGTTGAAGAAAATCGTTCTCTGCATGGGTGGCCAATCCCCGTATGTGAAAGGATCGATACATCGGGAAGACCTGTGCAAATGTCCCAAGGCCGGAGCCAAAGAGAGGAAAGTCTCTAACCATCTGCAGGGTACCGCCCCAGATCTTCCATCTCGTCTCAAAATCTCCGGAGGTCCCAAAGAAACGACTGATGACTGCGTCCAGTCCGATCGAGGCTCCCCAGAGCAAGGCCAGGCCTAACATCCAGGCCGACCTCTTCGAAAATTTCTTCTCTCCATGGACCCTCCCGAAGAGAATCGAGATCACGCTAAAAGAAAGGAGGAGACTCACAATCCCCATCCGTGACGCTGAAAAAAGAAGACCCAGAATCATTACGATGATGCTAAACCCGATGAGAAGCGTCTTCCCGTCAACCGAGGAAAATCGATGGAGGCGACCGCCCCCCCCTTGAACGTCTATGGGCCTCACGTGAATAGAGAAACCCGACACTCAACGGAATGACCATCAACAGGTAGCCTGCAAAGTGGTTCCGGTTGATGAAGGTCCCCATCACCGAATAAATCTCTTCGGCCCCCTCCAGATTGAGCACGCGGTTTTGGACACCGAAGAATCTGAACAGCCCGTAGAAAGACTCGAAGGTTCCCATGACGAGGATGACAACGATCAGTTGCTTGATAACCCGGAATCCATTCTCGGGAAGTCTCCAATGGAGGAAGAACAGGAAGAACCCCGTCAGAACCATCCATTTAATAAACTCGATCTTTGTCGCGTAAGGGAAAAAACTGAGAGAGACGGTCTCCAGTGGCCCGTTCCCCACCTGCAATTGATGCCGCAGTTCATAGGTCCTTTGGGAAACGAGATCGACCATCCCCCCTGGAAGAGGAATCGTTTGAAGCAGAACGAGGCCGAGAAACAGGAACAAGAGGAAAATGGCCGCTCGTGGTAAAAGACGAGGAAGTGACCGCTGCTCCTTCAATTGACCTACGGCCCAGAGGAGAAGGATCGCAAGGATCGCGAGTTCCATCGAGGAAAACGCCCAGAAATCTACGGAACCCCACGGCAGAGGAGTAAAGATGATCAGAAGCGCCAGAATAAGTTTCATGACATGATTAAGCATCATGGCTCGTTCAACACCCTATTCGAAACGTCGGCCCGTCCTCGGATCTCTCTTTTCACGCTTCTCTTCCATCCCGCCAGAGGACTGGCCGCGGGGAATGTTGTTTGCCAACGGACCCCGCTACAGCACATCGGGTCTTTGTCCTTCCAGAATGGCCTGCGGGTATTCGGTCACCATCCTCCAGGCCTCCTCTTTACCCACGATCTTCTCTGCCGCCTCAACGGCAGAGGTGAGCACCGGGGATCTCCCGTTCGTGGAATGGGCGTCCGAGGCAATCACGTGGAGAAGTCTATGTTTGAGCAATTGTTCGGCGAACTGCCTTGCCTCGGGACCGAATCCACCTGTCAGACTCGTCGCCGTCACCTGTCCAAGACATCCCATCCGGATCATCTCATGATACCGCTGGGGTCTCTGAAGGACGTCCATGTTCCTCTCAGGATGGGTGATGACGGGAATGACTCCCCTTTCGATCAATTGACGAAGGACTTCCTCTGCTCCATACGGAATCCTCTGGGAGGGAAATTCAATCAACAAACTTTTCCCGCCGTCACCGAGGGTTGTCACCTTTCCTTGATCCAACTGGGAAAGCGTCTCTTGACACAAATGGACATCGGCACCCGGCAGAATCGTCAAGGCCTTCTCGGTTTTCGAACTGCGGATTGCGTATTTTGAACGCAGCGCCCTTTCGTTCTGCCGTTTATCCATTGGAAAACGCGATTCTTCCAAAGCCGTATTGAGTTCTTTGACCTTCGCAAGGATCGTTGATCGATTGTTCTGATAGACTCCGTTCAACGTGTGAGGAGTCGCCACAATGGTCCGTATCCCGTCCCTGTAGCCGATCTCACACATGCGAAGGGATTCCTCGAGGGACCGGGCCCCGTCATCCAAGCCGTGCAAGATATGGCTGTGAAGATCAATCATCTCCCCGACTTCTCCCAAAGTTGATCTCTCTGATCTTTAAAGAGCCCTCCTCTTTGACGAGCCCCCATTGAATATTGCCGTGAAAGATTCTCATCCTGTTTCCTCTTTTAAGGGTTTGGACCAATGTGTAGCGACCCGTGACAAAGGCACTTCGTGCTTGGGTCTGAACGGAATAAATCGTGAGATAGTACAGAAACTGGTTGCTCGCAGCAAACATCTTTTGATAGGTCGCTGCGGATATCCGCGTAAGGGAGCATCCGATTTTCAACCCCTTTTCTTGAAAAGAGTTCCATAAAAAGATCAATATCCATGGCCTTGTAACGATCGATGTACGTATCAATGAATTGTCGGACCTCCTGCTCCGGAATCGCATCGGGAGCCCCAGGGGAGCCCTGCCACGTCTGCTCCGAGCGAAAGAGGAAATAAGAGACTACCGATTAGAACAGAAATGACGACGACCTTCTTAGACCTCATAGATTCTACCTCCTTGTCCGTTCTTCTGTCCCTCATCGCAAAATCCTTTGCGACCACACGTCTCCGGTTGCGAAAATCCTATCAGCCACCATCCGATGAAGCCAACGGGCTTAACCCATACACTTCCTGATTCCTTTGCCATTGTCTTACCTTTTTCCACCATGATTTCGCTAAAGTCATCGGGCCATCCCGCCGATATTACAATTAGGATGGGTTTATTTCCCACCATTCCCAGGGGCAAAAAAAATATGGGGCTCCTTATCTAATGCCGTGACGGCCCTTCACTCAATTGAACATTATCGACCCAGACCTCCCCGGAAATGAGGCGGTCGAACTTATCGGTCTTCTCTCTCCTCACCCTAACCTGCCCTCCCTGTGACCGGGCCGTGGTCCTAAACGTTACGGTTAACTCCTTCCATTCGTTATCTCCGGTCAATGACTCGGATGCTCCGTAAAAAGCCTCCCCGATTCCAGAGATCTCAATCTTGACGCCGCTCTTCGTCGTAACCCCTTTTGTCTTCATATTGGCTTTGAGACAATAGGCTGTATTGGGTTTTAATGCAACAATCTGGCCAATCTGCTGAAAATCAACGTTCTCCTTACCATTGAAGGTGATCTTCAACGAACGTTTCCCCTCGAAAGAGACCGAGTCGTCGAAGGAGATCTCCGCCCCGTTCGTATTCCCGATTTTCCAGTCAAAACCACCCCCTGTATTCTTCTCCGTTTCAAAACTCCCGTTTGTTATCAAACGACCGTCAGACGAGGCGCCTGCCCCTTCCTCGTGCAGCCTCACCTTCCACAGTCGAAACGCTTCGTTGAGTTCCCCTTTAGAGATCAGAAAGTCGATATGCCGAAGCGTTTCGCCCGAGTCGGGTTTAAAACCAAACGTGGCCTTCTTTTCCCAGGCTTTTTGGGCCGCTTCTTTATCTCCGGCCTCATAGAGATAGCTCAGGTACTGTTTCAGGGCAGAAGGATCTTTAGGAACCAGATTCTCCAAGATGACGTCCGGATCGTCCAGCACTTTTCCACAGACGTCATAGACAAGGCTGCTCTGGTTCGGATAGTGGACAAGAATGTAAGAAAAATGGGGAAGTGCTTTTTCAAGGGCTCCTTGCTGGAGGAGAAGGTTCCCGGCAATCCACCTGCCTCGATACCCGGTGGGGAAAATCAGGATGGCATTGTCCAGCGCCCGTTCAAAATCTCGTCCTTCTCCCCTCGTCTTAAATACCCTGGCCAGATCAAGCCAGTACCCTTGTTCGAAGGGATTCTTTTCAATCGCCTTCTGGAAATAGCGGTCGGATTCCTTAAGGTCACCCTGAAGAAGGCTCCATTGATAGAGGAGACCCAACTTATGGAAAGGTGCGGGGTTATCCGAATCGACGCCAATGGCCCTTAAGAGTGTCTCTTTCGAGACCCCTTTTTGGGAAAGAACCAGTCCCCTCCACATGGTCACAATGTGATAGCCAATGGTCAGGGAAAGGAAAATAACGAGAAACCAACGGAAATACCTCTTCATCACTTCATCAAATACCACCGGACGGCATCCTCATGCAGAAATGTCCCTTTTGGTTGAGAGATGGGGAATCCTTCTTCTTCTTCTTTCCTTCCTCCCCATAGTAGTAATAATATCGGTAGTAGTGATATCCATATTCACTTCGCTGTAAGTCAACCCGGTTGATCACCACTCCAAGAATTTTGGCTTCCACCTGGAGAATGGCGTCCTTGGCCCGCTGGAGGGCTTCCTTCGTTGTCTTCCCGCCCAGAACCACCAGCATCACGCCATCTGAAACGGAGGCCAGGATGACCGCATCGGCAAAGCCGATCACCGGCGGAGAATCGATCACAATATGGTCAAACCGCTCTGAAAGGGCCTGCATCATTTCCTTAAAAAGGTTCGAGCCCAAAAGCTCTGAAGGGTTCGGGGGGATGGGACCCGAAGGGATGTAATAGAGATTCTGAAGACTCGATTTATGGATGACCGACCACAGGTTCGTATGACCCGACAGGAAATTCGAAAGCCCCACGCCGTTCTTTTTCTTGTCGCTCATTCCGTTAGTGAAGATTTTGTGAATCCTCGGTTTCCTCATATCCGCGTCGACGATGAGGACCCGGGCACCTGTCTGGGAGAGGGAAATGGCGGTATTGATCATGGTCGTGGTTTTTCCCTCGAGGGGACTGGGGCTGGTGACAACAATCTTCTTCGGAGGTTGTTTGGAGAAAGAGAGAAGAATAGATGTTCGAATGTTTCGGTAAGCCTCTGAGAGGATCGACTTTGGATGTCCGTAGGAGACCAACTCGACAGGATAGGAGTTCCCGTTCTCGGAACGTCTCAACTTTTCGTTGGCAATCTCCGGAACCATTCCAAAAGAAGGCAGTCGAACCAGCTGCTCCACATCCTCGGGGGTCTTGATCGTGTTATCGAGATACTCAAAAAAGAAGGCCAATGCCACCCCGAGGAAGAGACCCATGAGCGCGGCGACCAGGAGGTTCCGCTCCGCATTGGGATTGTAAGGCGATGAGGGAACCTCTGCATGGTCAAGGACCTGGATGTTGCTGGGATTGATGCCGGCGGAAACACCCACCTCTTTCATACGCTGGAGAAGGCTCTTGTAGAGTTCTTTGTTCGTATCCGCCTCTCGCTTCAAGATGTTGTACTGAATCGCCTTCTGCTGCATCTCCAGGGCTTTCCCCTTCTGCTGATCAAAGGCGGTCCGGAGCAGAAACTCCCTCCGAAGAGCTGATTCGTATTCGTTTTTCAGGCCAGCAACCATCTTGTTGACTTCCACGTTGAGGCGTCTCTCGACGCTCTCCATCTGGCTCTTCAGACGGGTCATTTCCGGATAATTCGGCTTGAAGGTCTCGGACAGCTTCATATACTGCGCTTCAAGCTGGATATAGTTCTGCTTCAAATCCTGGATCAGTTTGTTCTCCATAATCGAGGGGAGGGTGTCGAAAACCTGCCCTTTGCCCTGCGTGATCTGCTTGTAGACAGCCTCCCTGGCCATCCTCTCCGATTCGGCCTTGGTCAGGGCTTCATTCAATTCGTTGAGCCGTTTCATCGTCACGTTTTCTTTATCGTCAAGGGAGGAGATGATGCCGTACTTGGAACCGAATTCCTGGAGGGTCTCATCAGACTTCTCAACCTTGCCCTTCATCTCGTCCAGTTGCTTGGACAACCATTCCTTTGCCTGCTCGCTGGTGTTCAACCGGGACTCGAGGTTGAGTTGCACGAATGATGCCGCCAGGGCATTCGGCACCTGACTGGCCAGAGTTGGGATCATGAGTGGTGAAATGTATTTTGACGATACGGGAATCCTTGACAGGCTCGATGGCCAATCTGCTCAGAAACCTATTGACATAGGGCGTATCCTTGTCGTAGTCAGACGGATCCTTGTGGGTTGACGGACTCTTGGGGGAGGAACCGAAAATATTGAGGGACTTGAAAAGGTCAACCGCGGCCTTCATCGCATTTGATCTCCACTGCTGAAAGGGGGTCAGCGGCTGGGGGAGGAAGTCCGGGTGCTCCGAAAGTTTCAAACTTCGAATCACTCGCCGGGCAAGATTTCGGCTTTCGAGAATCTTGTATTGTGTTTGATAGAAATCCATTGCCCATGTATTGACCGTGAAGATTTCCTTAAAATCGATAATCTGGGCGGTCTCGATGTTGATCTGAATCGTCGCCGTTCCTCGATAGACAGGCTTCGTCGTGAAGAATTTTACGGCGGTGATGACCACGGCAATCAGGACGAGGACCACGATCATCCATTGTCTTTTTCGGATGACCCTCCAGTAGTCCCGGAGATGAATCTCCTTCTCTTCAGCCAAAGGATTCAACGCGTATCCCGGAGGCGGAAGATAACGCGGATATTCATCTGATGGAAGTTGATTCACGTGACTCTCCTACAGCCCGGTTAATACCAAATGGAAAAAGCTCCTAAGGGACCTTTGAAGAAGTCCCACATCTCAAGCAGGACGGTTTTTGTCCCACTCCTCGGAACAAAGATAACATCGTTCTCCTGGAGGTATGGATCGCTAACCTCCCCTTTCTGAATCGCATAGGTATTGAAGGTCAATACCTCCTTCTGATCTCCTCTTCCCGAATACCGGAAGATCCGGGTCTCCGAACCGTCCGCCTTCGTGCTCAGTCCTCCGGCCACGGCGATCGCCTTGCTCAACGTCATCTCTTATCCAGGGTGAATCCTCCGGGCCTCTGGACCAACCCGCCGACAAACACCTTCCCCGCCGGAGGAATGTTAATCACATCGCCATGCTGAAGAGGAAAGTTCAGGTTTAAATCACCTTTGATCAATAACTCCTCGAGTTCCGCTGTAAAGGTCTTTGCTGCCTGTGCTTCCGGTTCCTTGCTCTTCTTGCTCCCTTCCCCGTCCAAACTCGGCGGCCGGATCAGAAAGAGCATCTTCCCGGCATCGTCTCGAAGCCCTCCTGCCAGGGACAGTAAATCCAAGACCGTCTTCTCGCCCGTGACATCATAGACCCCGGGTTTCGTCACCGCTCCCATCACTGAGATCCGCTGGTTGTGATACTCCTTGATAAAGATGATCACGTGGGGATCCTGAAGATATTTTTCTGCGAGGAGGTCTCTGATCTCCTTCTCCATTTCACTGCCTGTCAGACCTTTGACCCTCAGGATACCGATGAGGGGCAGACTGACATTGCCCTGGGAGCTGACCCTCACCGTCTTATTCAGTTTCTCATCTTCAAAAACATTCACTTCGATCAAATCGTCAGGTCCGATCCTGTAGTCCTGCGAGGAGGTTCGTTTCGCAGAGAGCACACTCATCATCAGCTTCTCGTTCATCGCCCGAACCTGCTTTGAAGATTCAATCTCTTTGGCGGAAACAGCAGAACCGGGAGGGACCTCCTTCGGAGGGGGGGTGGAAGCACACGAGAACAGGATAAGTCCTAAGAAACTGGAGATGAAAAACAGACACCTTTTCTTTTTAAACGTCATCGTTAACCCTGTTAACCCTGTTAACCCTGTTTTCTCTACCCTGTCCGAACCTGTCGGACCCGTTGGAAAAACGGATCTTACCTATTTGCAGATGGGCCTATTGTCATCATCATCATCGATGGCCGCAGCAACAATGAGTCCCATCATCCCGGCATTCAATAAAAGGGCGCCCCAACCCCCGACTAAAACGCTAAGACCTTCCCAACTCCATCCTTCCTCCGATTTTCTACGTTCTCTCTTCCTCAATATCGCCAACCTGGGCAACCATCACCCTCTGTTTCCCCGAAACGATGGCAGACGGGATGGTCAACGTCTCTCTTGAAGGAAGGGAGGCCAAAACGATATGGTCCTGGTCCAGAATGGACAATTCCCCTTGGATGCTTTTCACAGTCAATGACCCGTTCGCATGAATAGACAGTGACCCGATCATCTCTTCATTCTTGGCTGGAATCACGGTTGTATTTTTCGCTGCCTGAAGTGTACGGGATTTTATAATAAACAGGCTCCCTATTTTGAAACTCATCTGAGCCGAAGGAGGGACCCGGAAATCGATGCCACCCGTGAAAGAGGGACAACTGATCATCCTGATTGAACGAAATCATGCTCTGCTGTCCCATTTCGATCTGGCTCATGTTTTCCAATGCAATCACAGAAAGACCTTTCTCGGTCTTGATCTTGACTCCACGAAAGACTGGGAAATGGAAGGGTTCTACGTTCTTCCATGAATTCTCCCTCGCCTCGAACCTTACCTCTCCCTTGGAAACCATTTCTCCAATGGGGATATTTCTTTCCTTCGCCTCTGCGACCGTCATTGAAGTCCTGCTCGTCAATAGAAGAAGCGAAAGAGCAGAGAAAACAGACAAACACTTTTTTTACCGTATTCCTCATGAATGAATCCCTTTTTCATCCTGGCCGGCGAAGGCACGGCCACGGGCACCGTACTGGGAGAGCCCGACGCCATGGCCCCAGCCGCGCCCGAAGATCGTCACCGTCGGCCCCGGGATTGTCATGCCGGCGGTCGAGGGCGCCGGCTTCGGTGCCGGCGCCGGGGAGGGCGCGGCCCTCAGGACGCCGGTGGCGGCGTAGAGGACGGCGGCGCCGTACAGGGCGCCGACCGCCTTCCCGTTGACATGGCTGATCCGGTACCAGCCGGAGCCGGCCTTCGGTCCGCCGCAGACCGTGCTCCAGGCTGTGCCCGGGACGGTTCCGGTGACCGTGACCGTCCCGGCCGAGAGGCGCGCCTTGACGGTCGCGCTCGTCGACGTGCCGGTGCGCAGGTTCACGCCCTCGCACGCGGGGACCATGGCCCGGACCGTCGGCGTGGGCGCGGGGTCGGCTTCGGGGTCGGCTTCGGCGTGGGCGCCGGGGTCGGCTTCGGCGTGGGCGCCGGGGTCGGCTTCGGGGTCGGCTTGGGCGTGGGCGCGGGGGTCGGCTTCGGCGTCGGCTTCGGCGTGGGCGCCGGAGTCGGCGGGAATGTCGTCGACGCGGCGTCGGCAAAAAGGCACGCGAAGTAGGTCTTCCGCGTCACGCGATCCGTCGCGGTTCCGCAGCCGAACCGCCGATAGGCCGCGAGCTCCGAGGCGCGATGGGGAGCCGAGCTCATGAAGTTCCGCTGCGCCACGGCGACCGTCTGCGGCGTGGACGTCTTCGTGCCCTTGCAGCTTCGGCCGTCGATGTCGCAGCCGAGCAGATAGGTCGTGGCCGACGTCCCGACCATGTTCCAGTGGAGGATCTCGCTGCGGGCCTGGGTGTAGCCGAACACCTTGCGGACCATGTCGAGCGAGGAGTAGGCCGTTGTGGTCCCGGCCACGTAACAGCCGGCCACGTAGTGGCCGAAGTACGACCGTTCCGCGAGATCGGTCGCCCGTCCGTGCAGGACCAGCGACGGCTTCGTCGGACAGGCGAACCGCGCGTCGTGGGCGATGGCCACCAGACCCGCGTCGATGGCCAGGGCAGGCTTGCCCAGCGCTGCGCGGTCGAGGTTGACGAGTCGCATCAGCTCCTGGCCCAGCGGGTCGCTCGCGGCGGCCGGCGTCGGCCCCGGCTTCGGCGAGGGCGCGGCCTTCAGGACGCCGGTGGCGGCGTAGAGGACGGCGGCGCCGTACAGGGCGCCGACCGCCTTCCCGTTGACATGGCTGATCCGGTACCAGCCGGAGCCGGCCTTCGAGTCCGCCGCAGACCGTGCTCCAGGCGGTGCCCGGGACGGTTCCGGTGACCGTGACCGTCCCGGCCGAGAGGCGCGCCTTGACGGTCGCGCTCGTCGACGTGCCGGTGCGCAGGTTCACGCCCTCGCACGCGGGGACCATGGCCGTCGAGGCGGCCACGACGGCCGCGGGCACAACTGCGACCGTCGCCAGGAGGGCCGTAAGCACGGCGGCGAGGATCGCGCCGGGCATCGGGATCCGCGCGGCCGGCCGCGTGCTCCCGGCGGCGCGGATCGGGACAGGTGGCACGACGTCCTCCATCGAAGGGGGACCAGCGTGGCGGTCCGCGAGCCATCTGCCCACGGCCCAACAGGACCACATCGGACCCACCCGGAAGGGCTACCGGGGGGCCTCTCCGTGATCGGGAGGCGGGGTCAGTGAACCGGGCGCGCGAACACCCGCCGGGGCCGTCGCGGGAGCACTGGGCGTCGCCTATGGTGCCTGACGCGGAAACGTGATCGTGACGTTGAACCACCCCAGCCCGGCCCCGAGGAGACCCGCAAGGATCGTCCACACGCCCGCGACGAGGGGCAGGAGGACCGGCTCCGTGGTGAAGGACGCGGCGGGGAAGCTCTCGGTCAGGTAGACGGCCAGGAGCATCGAGATCCCGTTGAAGAAGGCGAGGGATCCCGCCTGGAGCGTCGTGCTGAAGCGCATCGACCAGGTCATGACGCCCACGCCGACGGCGAGACAGATCGCGAATGCCCCATTGGGCGACAGGCTCGGCTCGAGCAGCGCGGCGGCGGACATCGCGACGGCCGTCCCGGCCGCACCCAGGGAGAAGGACGGGATGATGATCCGCAGCGCGCTGGGCCGGGAGCCGAGAGCGAAGTACTCGGCCCATACGATGAAGGCGGCGAACAGGGGCAGGCCGAATGACCCGAGGGCCATCCCGAACGGGAGGGAGACTAGCACCGTCAGCGACACGGCGAGCCAAAGTGGGATCGTCTCCCTGGTCCTGGACTCCACTGCGTCATCTCCTTTGCCGGGGCGTCCGCCCGCGGCGTTCATCCGGGCCGATGGGAAGGCCGGCGTGATCGAGCCGGGAGACGATGGTCCCCGGCCGGTCGCCGCCGGCCCATGCGGAGGAGTGAACTCGGGCGACGCCGGCCTCGTCGGCCGGCGTCGCGCCGGACTGGGCTACTGGGCCGCCTTCTCCAGCTCGAGCACCTTCGTGCCATCGACGGTGGTGACCTGGTCGAGCTTCTCGAGGCTCGACCACTTGAAGATGCCGTAGGTGCCGGACACGACGCCGGTGGCCGTGTAGTCCATCTCGCCGGTGACGCCGCTGTAGTCGACCTCGGTGCCGGCGCGGATGAGCTTCAGACAGTCGGCGTAGTTGGAGCACTTGGTCCCGGGCGCCATGGCCACGTCGCGCATGGCCGGGATCCACTTGTCGGAGTCGGTCGACCCGCCCTTCTCGATCGCGAGGGCGGTGATCGTCAGGAGGTCGTAGTACTGGATGTTGTAGGAGTTGTCCGGGGGCACGTTCTTGAGGGCCGGGACGCCGGCCGCGTACGCCTCGTACAGGGGCTTGTAGTAGTCCCAGGCGGGCCCCGGGGCGGGCGCGAACCCGGAGATGAGGACCGCCTTGTGCTGGTTGATCGCGGCCATCGTGGCCGACTCCGGGAAGGCCGTGCCGAGCCACTCGGTCGTGCCGATGATGGTCCAGGACTGGCCGGCCTCGGCTGCCTGCTTCACGAAGGTGCCGCCGTCCTGCGCCTGGCTGAAGATGAGCACGGCGTCGGGCTTCTGCGCCGCGATCTTGTTGATCACGTCGCGGTAGGACGGCTGGGTGCTCGCGATGTCGACGGCGAGCGCGACCTCGAGGCCGAGCTGCTTGGCGGCGCTGATGGCCGCCGTCTTCTGGAGCTGGCTGCCCGCGATCTCGGTCGCGACGAGGACGATCTTCTTCGCGCCCAGCGTGCTGGCGTAGAGCGCCGCCGCCGATGCCTGGCCGGAGTCCTGCGGCGCGCCGCGCATGATCGGCTCTTCGGGCGTTCCGCCGTACTGGGGCGGGATGGAGCCGCCGTGCACCGACGGCATCACCGGGAGCTTGTTGGTCTTGACCTGGGCCGTCATCCAGTCCCGGTAGGACAGGAAGTTGTGGGCGACGTTGAGCAGGACCTCGACCTTCTCGTTCTCGACGAGCTTCCGCGAGACGGCTGCCTCGCCCAGCGTGCCGATGTCCGAGTCGATCACGACGAGCTTGCGCCCGAGGGGCGGGTCCTGGTTGATCAGGCCGACCGGAAAGTCGGTGATGCCCTTGAACCACGGCCCGACGTCGGCGAAGTCGCCCGTGTAGTAGTTGAGGTGACCGACCTTGATGTCGCCGGTCTTGCCCGGCGCAGCCGATACGGAAGGTGCGGCGGATCCGCCCGGCGCGGTCGACGCGGCGGGCGCCTGGCTGGCAGGCGCCTGGGTGGGCGAGCTTGCCGTCGTGCAGGCCCCGGCCACCAGGGCCAGGATCGCCGCCGCCGCGATCGCTCGTCGGATCGGTGCGTGAGATGTCGTCATCGAGCTCCTCCTTGGGCCGAACGCTGCTCAACCACGGGCGTCGTCAGATCCGGTAGCCCTCCTTCAGCGCGTCGCTGTCGATGTTGGCGGTGTCGTCGATGCGGAAGATCGAGCCAAGGCTCAGCAGCATCACCCGGTCGGCGACGGCGAGCGTCTTCGCGGCGTTCTGCTCGGCCAGCACGATGCTGACGTCGTGCTTCTCGTGGATCTCGCGGATCTTCCCGAAGAGCCCGTCCACGTACTTGGGAGCCAGGCCGGCCGTCGGTTCGTCGAGAAGGAGCATCGCCGGCTCCTGCATGAGGGCGCGGCCGACGGCGACCATCTGCGCCTCGCCGCCGCTGAGCGTCCCGGCCTTCTGCTTGAGCCGGGCGGCCACGTCCGGGAAGAGCTCGAAGATCTCGTCCAGTCGGTCTCGCCGCGGGCGCGTTCCCAGGCGGCCGCCGACGGCGAGGTTCTCCTCGACGGTCAGGTCGGGGAAGATGTTCTGCTCCTGGGGCACGTAGGCGAGCCCCTGCTGGGCCACGTGATAGGGCGCCGCTGCCGACACGTCCCGGCCCTGGAAGGTCATGGAGCCCGCCTTGAGCGGAAGGATCTTCGCGATCGTCTTCATCAGCGTCGACTTGCCGGCACCGTTGGCGCCGAGGATGGCGAAGACCTCGTGATGGATGGCGAAGTCCAGGCCTTTCAGGACGGTCACGCCGCCGTAGCCGCTCGTGAGCTCGTGGGCCTCCAGCATCGCGGGCTTCTCAGGCATCGCTCGACCCCAGGTACTTCTCTGCCACGGTGCGGCTGGCCCGGATCTCCTCCGGCGTTCCCTGGACGAGAACCTCGCCGTCGGCCATGAAGTGGACGTACTCGCAGACCTCCCAGATGAGGCCCAGGTCGTGCTCGACGATGACGATGGAGACGTCCTCGTCGCCGGCCTTCTTCCGCATCAGGTCCATGACCCGCCGGGTCTGGTCCTCGGGCAGGCCGGCCGTCGGCTCGTCCATCAGCAGGAGCCGCGGCTTGACCAGCAGGCAGCGGATGATGTCGAGGAGCTTCTTCTCGCCCGCCGACATGGCATACCCGTCCGGGTCCTCGAAATGGAAGTAGCCCAGGTAGTGGTCGATCTCGGCCGCGGCCTCCCGGCGCAGCCGGCCCTCGCTGGCGACGCGGTAGAACCGCTCGAAACGGGGGGCGGCGAGCGAGAGCAGCAGCGAATCGCGGATCGTCAGGCCGTCGAAGTCCCGGATGATCTGGTTGGTCTTGACGACGCCGAGGCGCGCCACCCGGTCGATCGGCATGCCGGTGATGTCCACGACGCCGGTCCCGTTCGCCGAGAAGTGGACCGTCCCGCGGTCGAGCCTGAGCTTCTGGGTGACCAGGTTCATGAGGGTCGTCTTGCCGGCCCCGTTGGGCCCGATCAGTCCCTCGATGCCGTGCCGGCCCAGGGCGAGATCCGGGACGTCGACCACCTTGCGGCCGCCGAAGCTCTTGGAGACGTCCTGGAGGCGCAGCCGGGTCGCCGGAGCGGACGCGGCGCCCGGCGTCGCGGCGGTGGCGCCGGCGGTCGCGCTCGCGGGGCCCGCGCTAGCCATCGGACTTCTCCTGGCGTCGTCGCGGGTTGTAGACACCCAGGAGCCCCTGGGGCCGGAACATGATGACCAGGACCAGCAGCAGGCCGTAGAGCATGTACTTGATGTTCGGGATCATCTGGATGTCCTCCGGCGGGAAGGCCGGGAGGACATAGGTCTCGACGATGACGTCGAAGATCCCGACGACGAGGACGGCCCCGGCGAGGCCACCGGCCCAGTGGCGCTTGCCACCGAGGATGAGGGCGATCCACGTCGCGAAGGTCAGGGTGGGTCCCAGCATGTTCGGAACCAGGAAGTGGTTGAGCGACGCGGACAGCGCTCCGAAGAGCCCCATCAGGGCCGACGTGACCGCGAAGAGGACGAGCTTCTGGCGGAAGGTCGGCTTGCCGAGGCTGCGGGCCAGGCCCTCGTTGTCCCGGATGCCCACCAGCAGGCGGCCGAACGGCTGGGCCCGGATCTGCCGGGCGTAGATCAGCAGGGGGGTCGTCAGCGCGACCAGGAGCACCAGGTAGGCGTGCTCGGTCCAGGATCCGAAGTCGAACGGGAACGGAATCGTCCCGAAGCCGACGACTCCCTTGGTCAGCCACTTCTCGCTCGTCACGAGGTAGAACAGGATGGTCGCGAAGGCGAGCGTGGCGACGAGGACCGCCTGGTCGTCGAGGTCCAGCACGATCCAGCCGACGACAAGACCCAGCCCGCCGACGATCAGGGTCGCCAGCACCAGGGCGACGATGAACGGCAGGTTCAGGTTCACCATCAGGATGCCGAACGCATACAGCCCGACGCCGTAGAAGCCGACGAGCCCGAAGTTGACGATGCCGGTCAACCCGAACTGGAGGTGCAGGAGCGTTGCCAGGGCGATGACGATGACCATCGTCGAGAGAACGAAGATGAGGTAGGACATCTGGTCAGCCTCGCATGGCCGGGGCAGTCCGGGTCATCTTCAGGACCACGATGAAGAGCGCCAGGAGCACGACCTGGGCGTACAGCGGCTGGGCCACCTGGGTGACGAAGGCCACGACGATGCTCGCCCCGACGCCCACCGCGAGGGCGCCCCGGACGTTCCCCACCCGGCCCATGATGCTGATCATGATCACGATCAGGATCAGGTTCCAGCCGATGTCGGAGTTCACGAACGAGAAGACGCCGTAGAAGATCCCCGCCAGCCCGCCGGCGACTCCGGCGATGAACCAGATCAGGAGCGACACGCGATTGGGATTGATCCCGCTGGCCTTCGCGAGGTCGCGGTTCCCCGCCAGCGCGCGCATCTGCTCGCCGTAGCCCGTCCTGAAGATGAAGAGGTACAGGCCGACCACCATGACGGCCGCCAGCGCGAGGGCGGTCACCTGGTAGTCGGTGACCCCGATCCCCAGGAGCTGGAGGTAGATCGGCTTCCCCGTGTCGAAGAGGTAGAGCTCGATGCCGAAGAGCAGGCGACAGGCGAAGCGGATGAAGAACGAGAGCCCCACCGAGAGGATGATCAGCTCGGTCGGCCCGACGCCCCGGCGCATCGCCGGGCGAAAGACGAAGACGAAGGTGGCGACGCTGAGCAGACCGGCCAGGATCGCCGACGGGACGATCGTGAGGTAGAAGTCGAAGCCCAGCTTGACGTTGAAGATGACGGCGATGTACGCCCCGAGGGTGATGTTCTCCGCGTAGGCGACGTTGATGAAGCCGTTCAGGTAGTAGATCAGGGTGAAGCCGACCGCCGCCAGAACCAGGGGAGCCGCGCCGAACAGCCCCAGGACGAGGGAGTCGGTCACCATTCCGGTTGCGTCCCGATACGGCCGGCGTCGACGTCCGGCGACCCTGTCGCCCGGCATCGAGCGCGATCCAGACCAGCTCTCACGTGAACCTCAGACATCGCGAGCACGTCGGCCCCTGGGTTCGGAGACAGGCGCCGGATCGTTCCGGGTCGGCCCGGAACAGGTGGGACGCGGGCGCCAGACGTATAGTCGATAATCGATGATTGAGGATACGGGCGACCGCCACCCGCCGTCAACCCTGTTCCTTGCGATCCGGGTGCGGAATCTTGCGGGACGGTGACGCGCCGCCGGTCGGTCGCAGCGCGAGCCAGAGAGCTGTCGCCGAGCCTCGGCTTGCCCGCTACCATCGCGCTCGTGCACGACCCGAGGAGCCGCCTCTCAACCTTGCTGGCGCTCCTTGCGCTTGCCTGCGCCCTCGGGTTCGTCGTCCTCGCCGCCGTCGTCGGCCGCCAGGGATCGGTCGCCTTCGACGAGCCGGTCGCCGCGTTCGTCATGGGCCTCGGCCTCTCGCCCGAGGCCTGGCGAGCCCTGACGGAGTTGGGAGGACTGATCCTGCTCCCGCTCGGCGCCGGCCTGGTCGCCTGGCTGCTGTGGCGGCGCCGCCGTGCGGATGCAGTCGTCGTGGCCATCGCCCTGATCGGTGCGACCCTCTTCACCGACGTCGTGAAGGACCTCATCGCGCGGCCGCGACCTCCGGGGCCCCACTTCGCGCCGGCATCCGGCTACAGCTTTCCCTCGGGGCACACGCTCAACAGCACCGCGACCTACGGCCTCATCGCCCTGTACCTCTGGCGCACGGAGCTGGATCTCGCCGTGCGGCGGATCGCCTGCGGCGTGCTCGTCGCGATCCCGTTCCTGGTCGGGCTCTCCCGGATCGCCCTCGGGGTCCACTACCCGAGCGACGTCGTGGGCGGCTGGCTGGCCGGGATGGCGGTGGTCCTCCTGGTCGCCGCCATCACCCGGCGTGCGCCTGGGCCGTCGGCGGCACCAGGCCCCTGACCCGCCCGGGGCCGGCGCAGGCCCGCGTCCGCGAGGTGCGGCCGCCGGCCCGGGTGCGCTGGAGCCGATCGATCGGTGGTCCTGGAGCCCGGCCGGGGCCGCCGGTGGGATAGGGTTCGCGCGTGGATCGCCATCGGTGGCTGGTGCTCTCGGCCGTCTCGGTGGGGACGTTCATGGCGACCCTCGACGGGAGCATCGTCAACATCGCGCTGCCCAGCATCGGGCAGGCGTTCGGGATCGATCTCGCGACCGTCGAGTGGGTCGTGGTCGCCTACCTGCTCGTCGTGGGCAGCCTGCTCCTGCCGTTCGGGCGCCTCGGCGAAGTCCTGTCATTCCGGCGCGTCTACCTCGCCGGTTTCGCCGTCTTCACCGTGGCCAGCGTCCTCTGCGGCGCGTCGCCCGGTCCGGTCGCCCTGGTCGCCGCGCGCGCGCTCCAGGGCGTCGGCGCGGCCATGATCATGGCCATGGGCCCCGCGATCATCGCCCGGACCTTCGGGCCCGGCGAGCGCGGGAGGGCGCTGGGCCTCAACGCGGTCAGCGTGGCGATCGGCCTGAGCCTCGGCCCGGCGCTGGGCGGGCTCCTGACCGAGTTCGGCACGTGGCGGGCGATCTTCTTCGTCAACGTCCCGTTCGGCATCTTCGCGATCGCCTGGGCCGCCCGCGTGCTGCCCGTCGAACCCCCCGGCCGGCGGCAGCCCTTCGACCTCCCGGGCGCCGCCCTGTCGGCGTCCGGCCTCTTCGCCCTTCTGCTGGCCCTGAGCCAGGCCGAAACCTGGGGCTGGACGAGCCCGCTCACCATCGGGCTGCTGATCCTCGCCGCGATCCTGGGGGCGGCCTTCGTGGGTGTCGAGCGCCGGACGGCCTCCCCGATGATGGACCTGGGGCTGTTTCGGATCCGGGCGTTCTCCGCCGGCCTCGTCGCCGTCGTCGTCGCGTTCGCCGGCCTCTTCACGGCGACCTTCCTCATGCCCTTCCTGTTGCAGGAGGGATCCCGCTACACGCCCCTGCAGGCCGGCCTGCTCATCACCCCGATCCCGATCGCCTCAGCGATCGTCGCGCCGTTCGGCGGCGCCCTCTCCGACCGGATCGGCCCGCGCCTGCCCGCGAGCCTGGGAATCACCCTGCTGGCTGCGGGCCTGCTCAGCCTCACGACGCTCCCCGAGGGCTTCGCCGTCGGCGATCTCGCCTGGCGGCTGGCCCTGATCGGGGCCGGCCAGGGCCTGTTCCTCCCGCCCAACAGCAGCGCGATCCTGGGCTCCGTGCCCCGACCACGGCTGGGCACGGCGTCGGGGATGACGGCCCAGATGCGGGTCGTCGGCCAGGCGCTGGGGATCGTCGTGAGCGCGGCAGTCGTGGCGCTGCGTCTCCCCGCCCATCTCGCCGCGCTCGACGGATTGCCCCCGGCCCAGGCGCAGCAGGCGGCGTTCCTGGGCGCGGCCGAGGACGCGTTCGTCGTGGCGGCGCTCATCTGCAGCATCGGGATCGTGGCAAGCCTCATGCGCGGAGCCGGTGGTCCCGCCGGCGCGCAGCCGGGACCTGCCGGCGTTCAGCCGGGACCCGCAGGCTGACCGATGCCACCAGGACGCCGGCGGACCGCTCCGCCCACCGGCCGCATGGCGCCTCGCCGGGTGACCAAGGGCTCTGGCGCAGCCCTCACCTGGCGCGGTTCCATGAAACGGCCTATCGCTCAGAGGGAGATTCCGTGACAGCCGCCGTGACGACCAAGCAGCAGGTCGACGACTTCCTGGCGCTCAAGCGCCTCGCCGTCGTCGGCGTCTCGCGTGATCCGAAGCACTTCTCGTACGTGCTCTGGCAGGAGCTCCGCCAACGCCGCTACGAGGCGATCCCGGTCAACTCGAATGCGACCGAGCTCGACGGGCAGCGCTGCTACGCGCGGGTGCAGGAGATCGAGCCGCCCGTCCAGGGCGTCCTCGTCATGACGCCGGCAGCCGCCGCCGAGCAGGTGGTCCGGGACTGCGTCGAGGCCGGCGTCCACCATGTCTGGCTGTACAAGGGCATGGGCCCCGGCGGGTCCGTGAGCCAGGCCGCTGTCGGGCTGTGCCAGGAGCACGGCATCGAGCTCGTCGCCGGCCACTGCCCGTACATGTTCCTGCCCGGCACCCCGATCTTCCACGGCATGCACGGCTTCTTCAAGAAGGTCACCGGCGGCTATCCGAAGGACGTCCCGACCGAGGCCGGCGCGCGCCGATGAGAACGGCGGCGGTCGTCTACCGCAGCCGGACCGGGACGACCCGGCAGCTCGCCGAGGAGATCGGCGCCCATCTCCGCTCGCGCGGAATCCAGGTGGTCGTCGCCTCCGTCGGCGACGCCGACCCGCGCGAGCTGGCAACGGTCGATCTCGTCCTGCTCGGATGCTGGACGAACGGCCTGATGGTGGTCCTGCAGCACCCGGACCAGCCGTGGATCGACTTCGTCCGCGAGATCCCGCCGCTCGCGGGACCGCGGGTCGGGCTGTTCGTGACCTACAGGATCCTGACCGGCAGCATGTTCCGCAGGATGCGCGACGAGCTGGCCGGCAAGGCCGGCCCGATCTCGCTAGAGCTGAAGTCCCGGAGCGGCACGCTCTCGGCGGCGGGCCGGGAGGCGCTCGACCGCTTCGTCGCGTCGCCCTAGCGCCGGGCCGCGCCGGCCTCAGCCCGAGCTCCGCGCACTGCATCTGGCGGGCCGTCGCGCCCGTCGGGTGCAGACTTGTGGCGCCGCCGCTCGGCACGGCGGGCCGCAGATGGAGACACGATGAGCATGGCCACGAGGACGGACACGCAGTCGCCTCCGCTGCGCGCTGCCGACAGCCACGATCTGATCCGCGTGCATGGCGCACGCGAGAACAACCTGAAGAACATCAGCCTGGAGATCCCGAAGCGCCGGCTGACCGTGTTCACCGGGGTCTCGGGCTCGGGCAAGAGCTCGCTGGTCTTCGCCACCATCGCCGCCGAATCACGGCGGCTGATCAACGAGACCTACAGCGCATTCGTCCAGGGCTTCATGCCCACGCTCGACCGCCCCGAGGTCGACGTGCTCGAAGGGCTGACCACGGCGATCGTCGTGGACCAGGAGCGGATGGGCGGCAACCCTCGCTCCACCGTCGGCACCGCCACCGACGCCAACGCGATGCTGCGCATCCTCTTCAGCCGTCTCGGGCTGCCGCACATCGGCTCGCCCCAGGCGTTCTCGTTCAACACCCCGTCGGTGCACGGCGTCGGGTCGATCACCGTCGAGAAGGCCGGCGCGAAGACCGAGAGGAGGACGTACTCGGTCACGGGCGGCATGTGTCCGCGCTGCGAGGGGCTGGGCACGGCCTCTGATATCGACCTGAGCCAGCTCTTCGACGATGCCAAGTCGCTCGCCGAGGGGGCGATCACCGTCCCGGGCTACACCGCCGGCGGCTGGAACTATCGCCTCTACGCAGCCTCGGGCCTCGTCGATCCGAACAAGCCGATCCGCGACTACACGGAGAAAGAGCGCCACGACTTCCTCTACCGGGAGCCGGTCCGGATGAAGGTCGAGGGCATCAACATGACCTACGAGGGGCTGGTGCCGCGGATCCAGGCGTCGTTCCTGTCCAAGGACCAGGACTCTCTGCAGCCGCACATCCGGGCGTTCGTGGACCGGGCGGTCACCTTCACGACCTGTCCCGCCTGCGGCGGCACCCGCCTCGCCGAAGGCGCCCGTTCGTCGCGGATCGGGGGCATCAGCATCGCCGATGCGTGCGCGATGCAGATCAGCGACCTCGCGGCATGGATCCGCGACCTCGACGAGCCGTCGGTGGCGCCACTGCTCGGCGCCCTCCGGCACCTGCTCGACTCGTTCGTCGAGATCGGGCTCGGCTACCTCGCGCTCGAGCGGGCGTCGGGCACGCTCTCGGGCGGCGAGGCGCAGCGCGTGAAGATGATCCGCCACATCGGGTCGTCGCTCACCGACGTCACCTACGTCTTCGACGAGCCCACGACGGGCCTCCACCCGCACGACATCCAGCGCATGAACGGTCTGCTGCGCCAGTTGCGGGACAAGGGCAACACCGTGCTGGTGGTCGAGCACGAGCCGGACGTGATCGTGACCGCCGACCACGTGGTCGACCTGGGCCCCGGCGCTGGCACCGCCGGTGGCGAGGTGGTCTACGAGGGCACCGTCGTGGGCCTGCGGGCCAGCGAGACGCTCACCGGGCGCCACCTGGGCTACCGGGCCGGGCTCAAGCCGGCGACCCGCGCGGCGTCCGGCAGGCTCGAGATCCGCCATGCGAACCAGCACAACCTGCAGGACGTCAGCGTGGGCGTCCCGCTCGGCGTGCTCGTCGCCGTCACCGGCGTGGCCGGCTCCGGCAAGAGCTCGCTGATCCATGGGTCGATGCCGCGAGACGCGAGCGTCGTCTCGATCGACCAGGCGCCCATCAAGGGCTCGCGACGGAGCAACCCCGCGACCTACACCGGGCTGCTGGATCCGATCCGGACTGCGTTCGCCAGGGCGAACGGCGTCAAGCCCGCGCTCTTCTCGGCCAACTCGGAAGGGGCCTGCCCGGTCTGTAACGGCAATGGCGTCATCTACACGGAGCTCGGCTTCATGGAGACCGTCGAGTCGGTCTGCGAGGAGTGCGGGGGCAAGCAATTCCAGGCCAGCGTCCTGGAGTACAAGCTCGACGGCCGCGACATCAGCCAGGTGCTCGCGATGTCGGTCTCCGAGGCGCTGGCATTCCTCGGGCGCGGCGCCGCGAGAACGCCGGTCGCCACGGCGATCCTCGCCCGGCTGGCCGACGTCGGTCTCGGCTACCTCATGCTGGGGCAGCCGCTCACCACGCTGTCCGGCGGCGAGCGGCAGCGGCTCAAGCTGGCGATCCAGATGGCCTCCGAGGGCGGCATCTACGTGCTCGACGAACCCACCACCGGCCTCCACCTCGCCGACGTCGAGCACATGCTCGCTCTCCTCGACCGGCTGGTCGAGGCGGGCAAGTCGGTGATCGTCATCGAGCACAACCTGGCCGTGATGGCCCACGCCGACTGGATCATCGACCTCGGCCCCGGCGCCGGCCACGACGGCGGCCGGATCGTCTTCGAGGGCACACCTGCCGACCTCGTCGCCGCGCGCTCCACCCTCACCGGCGAGCACCTCGCGGCCTACGTCGGCGCCTGACCGAGGCTCCGCGGACAGCGTCGGGTGGGACGCCAGCGGCGCCGGGCAGATTCGGCGCGACGTGGCAGGATTCGCAGGTGACCAGCAGGCCCGCCGCGGCGCAGCACCTGGGCGACCTCGCCTGGCTCCGCCGCGTCCGCGACCGGATCGACCGGGAGTATGCGCAGCCGCTGGACGTCGAGGCGCTCGCCCGCGGCGCCCACATGTCGGCCGGGCACCTCAGCCGCCAGTTCCGGCTTGCCTACGGCGAGTCGCCGTACGGCTACCTGATGACGCGGCGGATCGAGCGCGCGATGGCGCTGCTGCGTCGTGGCGACCTGAGCGTCACCGAGGTCTGCTTCGCGGTCGGCTGCTCGTCGCTGGGCACCTTCAGCAGCCGCTTCACCGAGCTCGTCGGCGTCCCGCCGAGCACCTACCGGCGCGACGCGGCGGGCGCGACGGCGGGGATGCCGTCGTGCGTGGCAAGACAGGTGACCAGGCCGGTCAGGAATCGAGAAGCGCGGGCCCCAGGGGTCTCCTAGCATGACCGGCATGGACATCACGATTCACTCGAGCTTCCTCCCGCACGACGACCCGGACGCATCCCTGGCCTTCTATCGCGACACCCTCGGCTTCGAGATCCGCAACGACGTCGGATACGGCGGGATGCGCTGGATCACGGTCGGACCCGCCGGCCAGCCCAGCACGTCCATCGTCCTGTATCCGCCATTCGCCGCCCCTGGCATCACCGACGACGAGCGCCGCACGATCGCCGAGATGATGGCCAAGGGCAGCTACGCCATCGTCGTCCTGGCGACCACCGACCTGGACGGCGTCTTCGAACGACTGCAGGCCAGCGGCGCCGACGTCGTCCAGGAGCCGACCGAGCAGCCCTACGGGATTCGCGACTGCGCCTTCCGCGATCCCGCGGGCAACCTGGTCCGCATCAACGAGCTGCGCTGAGCCATCCGGCGATTGCAGCCATGCCCCGCACGGACGGCAGCGCGAGGCGCTGAGACGAGACCTCTCATCCGTGTCGACCGGTCCCTGGGGCGAGGGACATGCCCTATCCGGCGGATCGTGACCGGCCGGGTACGAACGGGCCACTTGCCAGCGCCGACGGGAGCCGTACGCTCGCCACACGATGGCCGAACCCAGCCGCCTCAGTCTCGTTCTCGAGCGCGCCCCCGAGGAGGTCTTCGAGCCAGGACTCATCGCAACCCATCCGCTCCTCAGCTTCGACGCATTCGCGTCCGGCCACCGCGTCTTCGGCTGGGTGCGCCTGGATGCCGACCGCCTGACGGACATGCTCAACAGTCACGCCGAGCTGCACCTCAGCAACGTCCTGATCGAGGGGCTCGACGACGGCGACACCACGATGGTCGACGAGGTGGTGGTGCGCCGGACCGAGCTCATCGCCGTGCGGGCGAGCGGTCCCCGGGGCGCTGCGGCACGGCGGACGGACACCGTCGCTCATCCGGCGCTCGTCGAATCGTGGCCGTACCTCATCGGCGGCCACCTGCACGCCGCGCCGGGGGTGGCCCCGCGTGACCGCGCCCGCGGGAGCGAGCCCATGATCCCGCTCACCGAGGCCTGGATCGCGTACCGCGCGGGCGGCGCCGCCTGGCGCCGGCGGGTCGGCACCGTGATCGTCAACCGCGACCTGGCGACGCGCATCGAGCCTGTCAGCGAGGACGTCCTCGAGAAAGCAGCTCGCACGGAACCGGCCACCACCGCCTGAGCGGCCAGTCAGGGACAATGGCCGGGGCAGTCGATGGACGACCGCCGCGGCAGGATCCGGGTCCCTCGCGCACCACGAGCCCGGCCGGCGCCTTGCGCGTAGCGACCCTGACGCCGGACAATGCGGCGCCGGCCGATGGCGCGGCCCTGTGAGCCCTCCCATCCCGCGAACGAACCGCGCACCGTCCCCCGGAGGCCCCCGCCCGGATGCCTGAGCCATCGACGATCGTCGCGGCCGTTCTGATCGCCGTCGTCCCGTCTCTCCTGTACCTGGTGATCCTCAACGCGATCGACCGGTACGAGAAGGAGCCGTGGACGATCCTCCTCGCCTGCCTTGGCGTCGGGGCGATCGTGGCCCCGCTCATCACGGTCGCCATCCTGACCCTGATCGGCCAATCGCCCACCCTGCCCCCCGCTTTCGCGCCCGGCCTCCATCCCGACCCCGTCACGGCGGTCGTGGAGGAGGTGGTGCTCGGCCTCCTGCTCATCGGCCTCGTCCACTCGGTCCGGGACGAGTTCGACGACATCCTGGACGGGGTGATCTACGGCGCCGCGGTGGGCGCGGGGTTCGGGGCGACCGAGAGCTTCCTCTACGTGATCGGCGGGACCGAGCAGCTTTCCCGCGAGACCGTCGCCGCCCTCGTCGTCGCCGGCCTGAACCACGCGTTCTACATGGCCGTCTTCGGGGCGATCCTCGGGGCCGCCCAGGGACTGCCTCGCGGCCAGCGGGTGGTCGTCATCATGCTCGGCCTGGCCACGGCCGCGTTCCTGCACGCCTTCCACGACACCCTGCCGATGATCCTCTCCCGAGTCCTGGGCCAGCCGGACGCGGCGCTCGGCCTCCTGAGCCGCCTGCTCGCCAACCTCGTCAACTGGCTCGGCATCCTGACGCTCGCCGGGATCGTCGTCCTGGCCTGGCGGCGCGAGGCCCGGATCCTGCGCGACGAGCTGCGCGACGAGGTGGCGTCCGGGCTCATCAGCCAGGAGGACTACGGCACCATCACCTCCTTCGGGGGGCGCCTGCGGCGCGAGGCCCGACTCCTGCGGTCGGGCGGCGTGCGCCCGGTGGTCAGGCTTCGCCGGCTCTACGCCCTGCAGGGCGAGCTCGCGTTCCACAAGTGGCGGATGACGGTCCGCAACCGTCGTCCACCGCCGGCCGAGAGCGTGGACGAGCTGCGGGCCGAGATTCGGCGCCTCGGTGACGGGTTGGTGGAGGGAACCTGATGATCCGCCGGCGTGTCGCGGTGGCGCTGGCAGCGCTGCTCTTCGTGGCCGATCCGCTCGGCTCGCGCCCGCCTGCGGTTGCGGCGCCGGACCTCCCGCCGTCGGTCGGGAATGCGGTCCTGTTCCACCTCCAGCTGGCGGCCGACATCGACGGAAACGGCAACCCGATCGGCCAGGGCACGGCATTCCCCGAGGGGACGAAGGTGATCTTCGGCCTTCTCGGCTGGAGCTCCGTGGCGCCGGGGACCGAGTTGAAGGTGCGCCTGTTCCAGGGCAACCGTTTCATCTACGAGGCCGCGCATGTCGTGGTCAGCGAGTCGGGGCCGCGCGCCGGCCAGGGTGCCGGCTACGTGTTCCCGTTCGCGGCCCAGGACGGCTTTCCGGCCGGCGCCTACGGGGTGGAGGTCGACTACAACGGTGTGCCGGACGAGGTCGTCCCCTTCGTGATCGGCGGCGGCACGGGTTCGGACCAGGTCCTGGGCTCGGGATCGGGCAGCGGCCCGATCCCGTACAAGAGCCCGGCCGACGTGCTCGTCGTGACCCGCGCCGGCTTCCTTCGCGACAAGCTGGGTGCCCGGGCCGACGCGGTGTTCGCGGCGGCCTCCCGCGTGGGCGAACTCCACGACCTGGAGGCTGACGGCGTCACCCGGGCCGGTCCGGCTGCGGCGGCGGCGGAGGTCCAGCGCCTCCTGAAGCAGCGCCCGTACAAGTACCTGCTGATCCTGGGCAACGACGACGCAGTCCCCTACTTCCGCGTCACCAACCCGCTGCAGGACTCGGAGAAGGGGGCGCTCAGCGACTGGGAGCTCCCGGCCGACTGGGTGCCGTCCGACAACTTCTATACGGACCTGGACGGCGACCCCTGGGGCGTGCCCGATCTTCCCGTCGCCCGGATCCCGAGCAGCGACGACGCCGACCTTCTCCTGACCCAGCTCGGCGACCTGGTCCCGCCAGACGGCAGCGCCTTCGCCCTGGTCAACCAGGAGCGCAAGAGCCAGGCGGGCGTCGTGATCGGCGCGATCGACCCCAGGATCCAGGTCCGCCTGCAGTACGCGCCGCCGGCGGACGCCGCGAGCTTCGGCGCGAACGCGGACGCCAGCTCGGCGCGATACCTCTACATCCTGCTCCACGGGATCGGCGTCCTGACCAACGCCTGGTCCGCCAACACGGTCGCCTGGGAGCCTTCCGATGCCAAGAGCCCGCTCGGCGCGGAATGGATCGTCCACGAGTCGACGCAGCTCGACGCGGTCACGGCCGAGACGAACCCGGTCAGCCGGGGTGTCGTGCAGGTGGGCGCGTGCTACGGCGCATGGACCCTCGACACGATCCAGCAGCCGGTCCACAAGACGGCCGACAACAACCTCGCCCTGCACTACCTGAAGTCCGGGGCGCGTGCCTTCATCGCCGACACGCACCTCTCGTACAGCACGCTGCTGGGCCCCACCGAGACGCCCCGCGGGCGCACCGGCTTCGAGCTCCTCTTCTGGCGCGGGATCAACGAGGGCCTGGCCCCGATCGACGCGTTCCAGCAGGCGAAGATGGGGATCGGGAAGGCGATCGATACCCTCGTGCAACAGGGCGACGTCGACTCCGCGAAGATCAACCTCAAGACGCTCCACTACATGGTCTACCTGGGCCGGCCATGAAGCACTTCCCCATCGTCGCCTTCGTCTGGACAGGCCTTCTCGCGGCAGGGTTCGCGACCGTCTTTCTCCTGGGGACGCCCGTGGCCAACGTGGCCGAGGAGCTCGACGCGGCGCTCCACCCGGCGCCACCGGTCTCCCAGCAGGCAGCCGAGACGTCGGCTTCGACGATCGTCCGCCTCCAGTACCCGAGCTTCACCGGCATCCGGCGGACAGTGACGAAGGCGACCGACTTCGGGGTCGACCACTGGGTCATCGAGTACTCCGACACGACGGGCGCGGCGCCACGCGGCCTGCGGATCTCCATCGTGGTGGACACCGGCCGGGTGGAGGTCAACTCCTTCCCCTGAGCCGGCCATGACATCCGGGAGCGGGCCTCCGCGGTGGCCACTGCCCGAGCCGCAGGCCGGGACGTCGGCGCCCGCCGCTGCGCGAGCCGCCGGCCGGAACAACCGGCAAGCGGGGCGCCGGATGATCTATGGTCGATCGTCGAGGGAACCGCCGGGACTGTGCGCGCCGGTGCGTCCCTCAGCGACGGAGGCGAGGATGCCGAGCGGGCCACCGACCGTCGTCCTGGTGGGCACCCTGGACACGAAGGGACCGGAGCACGCCTTCGTCCGGGACTGCCTGCGCGACGCCGGCGTCGCCGTCGTCGTCGATCGACGTCGGCATCCTGGACGACCCTGGGTTCGCACCCGACGTGACCGCGGCCCAGGTGGCACGCGCAGCCGGTGCGGACCTCGCCGGCCTCCGGTTCACGAGCCGGAGCGGCGACCAGCGCGCCACCGTGCTCGACGCGATGGCCCGCGGGGCGACCTCGATCGTCGCCGACCTCAGGGCGGCGGGGCGCTGCTCCGGCGCCATGGGGCTCGGGGGCAGCGGCGGATCGACGATCATCTCGGCGGTGCTCCGGTCGCTTCCGCTCGGCGTTCCGAAGCTGCTCGTCTCGACGATGGCCTCCGGCGACGTCCGCTCGTACGTCGGGACGAGCGACCTCACGCTCGTCTACCCCGTGACAGACGTGCAGGGCCTCAACCGCGTCTCGCGGCTGGTGCTGGCGAACGCCGCCAGCGCGATGGCGGGCATGGTGGCGCGGATCCCCCTCGCCTCGACGACGGAACGTGCGCTGGTCGCGATCACGATGCAGGGCGTGACGACCCCCGCAGTGCAAGGCGTCCAGGCGCGCCTCGAGGCGGCGGGCTTCGAGACGATCGTCTTCCACGCGACCGGCTCCGGCGGCCAGGCGATGGAGGAGCTGATCGACGCCGGCGTGATCGACGGCGTCGTCGACCTCACGACGAACGAGCTGACCTCCGAGCGGTACGGCGGCATCCTGTCCGCCGGGCCGGGTCGTCTCACGGCGGCGGGCCGGGCCGGCATCCCGCAGGTCGTCGCGCCGGGCGCCCTCGAGGTCATCAACTTCGGTCCGCGGTCCACGCTGCCGGCCCGCTACGACGTTCCCGGGCGGCGGATGGTGATCCACAGCCCCTCGATCACGTCCGTGCGGGCAGACCCGGAGGAGGCCGCCGAGATGGGACGCATTCTCGCCGCCAGGGTCAACGCGGCGACCGGGCCGGCCGCGGTCGTCCTGCCACTCGGAGGCTGCTCCAAGTACGAGCTCCCGGGAGGCCCGTTCGTCGACCCGGAGGGGGACGCGGTGCTCTTCGGGGCGATTCGCGCGGGCCTCCGCGCGGACATCGCCTGCGGCGAGGTCGAGGCCAACATCAACGAGCCTGCCTTCGCCGACCTGGCGGTGTCCACCTTCCTCGAGCTGTGGTCGCGAGTGCGGCCGCTTCCGGAACCCGACCGGTACACCTAGCCGAGCCGCGCGGGGGTGGCCGGGTTGGCGGTCCGGCCGAGTCCGCCGGGCGCAGGTCTACAGGATCGCACTGGCAAGGAGTCCGAAGGCCACCGCTCCCACCCAGAGCACGCCGACCACGATCGCCAGCACTCGCCAGCGGGCGATGAGCAGGCCGCCGGTGATCGCGCCGATGCTGGTGCCGGCGCCCGTCATCAGGAAGGCCATCGCGGCTCCCTCGCTCATCCCGCCCTGCACGAGCGAGGCGAGGAGCGGCAGGCTGGCCTCCGTGCTGAAGTACATGGGCACGCCGAGCGTCGCGGCGAGGACCACCGACGCGGGGCCGGTGCCCCCGAGGTAGGTCGTGAGCCACGCCGTGGGGACGAGCGCGATGGCGGCATACCCGAGGGCGGCGAAGCCGAAGAACAGCAGCAGCATCCGGCTGCCGGTCGCGACGATCTCGTGGGCCAGCTCGGGCAGGCGCCAGGCGCGCGACCGATCGCGGAACTCGGCGACCGCGGCGGCCCCGGGCCCGAACCCGGCCGGGGCGAGCGACGTGGCGGCCGTGCCGCAGGAGCCCTGCGGGCATGTTCGGTCCACGAACCGGGCCTGGTTCGCCAGCAGGCCGGCGCGCTCCGCGGCAAAGGCGACGACCCCGCCCGCGAGACCGAGCACGATCGAGGCGCTCAGGAACGTCAGCGCGAAGGGCCAGCCGAACAGGCCCGCAGAGACGAAGAGCTCGTCGGGCGACGTCAGCGGCGAGGCGACCATGAAGGCCACGACGGGAGCCCACGGAACGGCAGTGGCCAGCATCGAGAGGATGACGGCGGTCGTTCCGCACGAGCAGAAGGGCGTTGCCACGCCCGCGGCCACCGACCCGACGACCGCGACGCCGGTCCGGCGCCGGAAGAGGGCCGCCACACGCTCGACGCCGACGTAGACCTTCAGCGCGGCCGCGGTCACGATCCCGGTCGCCAGGAAGGGCCAGTTGTGGATGAAGGTGGATGCGACCTGGCCCCCCACCAGCCCGACGAACTCGAGAACCGTCACGATCGAGAACCTCACTGCCGGGACGCGCTGGAGGTCTCCGACGGTAGCCTATATATCGACACTTGTCAATATAGATCTTGGTCGATACATGCCCCGGCCGCGCCGCCCGACGGTCCTCCGATCGCTCAGGCGCCGGCGGAGTCCGGATCCGGCCTGCCGCGCCGCAGCAGGCGCCGGCCGCGCCGCAGCAGGCGCCGGCCGCGCCGCGCAGGCGCCTCCCGCCCTGCCCGCCGCGGGGATCGGGGTCCGGTCAGCCCCTGGCGGACCCGTTGCCGCCGGCCGCGGCAGCTGACGAGCACTCGCATGCGCTCGGCTGTGTAGGACGGGCCCGGGTCGCGCGTGAGCTGGCCCAGGACGTCCATCGGCAGCTCGTTGAGGATCGCGCCATTCGTGTTGAAGAGGAGGTGCTCGTCGACCGCCAGGCCGAACGCCGAGCCCTCCTTCACGGCCCAGTGCAGGTTCCGCGGCCGGACCGAGTCGCCGACGTTGATCGCCGGCACGCCCGCCGCCCGGAGCTCTCCGAAGAGCCCCGCGTTGGGCCGGGTATGGCAGGTCACCACGTCGTCGACCTGCAGGGTCGTCCGCCCGAAGTCCTTGTCCTGCAGGACCACCTCGCCGTCGCGGATCTCGGCGACCGTCGTGCTGGTGATCACGCTGGACCGGGTGCCTGTAGGGCCGTGATTCGAGCACCTCGGCGTCGCCCTGGGCGAACCGCTTGCGCAGGACGTACATGTGGATGACCTCGCAGTCCGCGGCGAACTCGCGGTTCTCGGTCACGATCGTGACCTGCTTCCCGATGTCGGCCAGGAATGCGGCCGTGTCCGTTGCGGCGTAGCTGTCGCCCCACAGCAGCACGCGCGCGCCGAGCTTGCGCATCCTGCGCCCGCCCGGGTGGCACTCGCAGGCGACCTTCGGGCAGGCCATCGCCTCCTCGAACGGGACGACGCGGGAGGCGTCGCCGGCAACCTGGGGCACGAAGGAGGCGGCGCCGGTGGCGTTCAGGACGAGGTCGAAGCCGCGCAGCTCCTCGACGCTCGGGGCGTGGTCGAGGCGGATGTCGACGCGGAGATCCAGGAGCTGGTCGCGGATCCAGTCGAGGTACCAGCGCATCTTCTCCTTGCCGGGAACCAGGCATACGTAGAGCATGGCGCCGCCCAGCTCGGAGGCCTTCTCGAAGAGCGTCACGTGGTGGCCGCGCTCGGTCGCGATCCGCGCTGCCTCCATGCCGGCGGGCCCGCCGCCCACGACGGCGACCCTGACCGGCTTCGCCGTGGGCCGCATGTCGGCATAGGCGGGGTTGCCGCAGGCCGCGTTGATGGAGCAGGCGATCTCCTTCTTCGCCATCAGCGACTCCTGCCAGCAGCCGCCCAGGCAGGAGATGCAGCGCCGGATCGAGCTGACTTTGCCGTACTGCGCCTTCACCGGCCAGTACGGGTCGGCAAGGATCTGGCGGGCCAGGCCGACGAGGTCGGTCTTGCCCTCGGCGATGATCTGCTCGCAGTAGTCCGGGTCGCGCAGCGAGTGGCTGGTGATGACCGGGATCCGGACCACCTTCTTGACCGCCTCGGCGGCGTAGGTGGCCCAGCCCTGCGGGTACTGCATCGGATCGAAGCCCGCGCCGGGGCTCTCCTGCATCCCCTGCGAGAGATCGATCGCGGCGCAGCCGGCCCGCTCCAGCACGCGCGCCGTCTCGATGCCCTCCTCGAGCCCGCGGCCGCCCTCGCACCACTCCTCGAACGAGTATCGGACCAGCACCGGGAAGCGCCTGCCGCACTTCTTCTGGATCGAATCGATGACCGCCAGCGGGAAGCGCATCCGGTTCTCGAAGCTGCCGCCGAAGCGGTCGGTGCGCATGTTGAGGTAGGGGCTCATGAACTCCGACAGGAGGTAGCCGTGGGCGGCGTGGAGCTCGACGGCGTCGAAGCCGGCCTGCTTCACGCGCCAGGCGGCCTCGCTGAAGAGGTCCACGAGCTCGAGGATCTCCGCGATCGAGGCGGCCCGGATCTCCTTGCCCTTCTCCTCGGCGTTCTCGTAGATGATCTCGTGGCCGGCCGACCAGGGAAGCTTCAGGATCCGGTCCGTGGCGCCCAGCGTGTTGTAGCGCGGGATCGCGCACTGCCGCCCCGGGTGCTGCAGCTGGACCGCGCACTTCGCGCCGTAGCGGTGCATGCCCTCCGCCAGGCGGGCCAGGCCCGGGATGTAGTTGTCGCCGTCGGCCACCAGGCAGGTGACCGTGGGCCGGCCGGTCTTCATGTCGGGGGTCGTCGCGCCGACGATGACGAAGCCGGTTCCTCCTCGCGCCACGTCGGTGTGGTGGTGAATGTCGCGCTCGCTGACCTCGCCGTCGGCGTGCGACGAGCTGATGTCCGTCGGCGCGTGGACGATGCGGTTGGGGAGCTGGAGGTTCCCCAGCTGGATCGGGCTGAACAGGTGCGGGAAGGCCATGGCCGGGTCTCCTGGGTGACGATGCGGGTCCGACGTGGCGAGGCACGTCCGACGTGGCGAGGCAGATCTCGACGCCTGATGCTGGTCCGGGCGGGCCCCGGGCGGCAATGCCAGAGCGGTCCGACGAAGTGGCAGAAGCGGCTGCGGGTGCCAGACGACGCGGACGAATCGCGCCACATGGCCCTGTTGGATCCGGCTGACCGGGCCCGACCATGCGCGGCATGGTGCAGTCCCCCCGCCGCGCCCCCGCCGGCTGAGCGCCCGTCCCGATGGCCGTCTACGTCTGGCAGCAGGAGCTCGACCCGGACTTCCCTCTCGCCGTGATCGAGTACGCGACACGGGGCGACCAGGACCGCATGCACTGGCACGACCACCTGGAGATCGCCCTCGTCCTCCGCGGCCGCGGAGCCTTCCTCTTCGGCCGGCGGGCCCTGCCGGCAGAGGCGGGCGACGTCTTCTTCATCGACAACTCGCAGCCCCACGTAGCGCTCGCCGACGCCGGCGGGTCGCTGCGCCTGCTACTGGTCCTCTTCCGGCCCGAGCTGATCGCCGGCCCGGGCTCCCGCGAGCTCGACCTGGGGTACCTGGCCCCGTTCCGGGTGGACGGGCGGACGGCGTCGGCTCGAATCCGGGGCGGAACGGCGCTCGCCTGCGAGCTGGCCCCGGTGCTGGCCGAGCTCGGCGAGACCTGGGAGCGGCACGACCCCGCCGACCGCCATCTCCTCGACGCAACCCTGCGTCGCGCGCTGGGCCTGGTGATCAGGGAGCGCGGGGCGAGGCACGCGGATGCCGCCGCACGCGCGGCCGCCGACCGACGCGAGCAGATCCGGCCGGTGCTGGCCTACGTGGAACGCCACTGCCGCGAGAGCATCACTCTGGAGGACGTGGCGGAGGTGGTCCACGTCAGCCCCTCGCGGGTGCGCCACGTCTTCAAGGACGTCACCGGGGTGGGCTTCAAGGAGTACGTCACGCACGTCCGGGTGGCCGAGGCGAAGCGCCTCCTGCTGGGCACCGACCGCTCGGTAGCCGAGATCGCGCGCGCGGTCAGCTACACGAACCTGCACCAGTTCTACCGGGTCTTCTACCGCTCCTGCTCGATGTCGCCCGGGGAGTACCGGCGCTACTACACGCCGGCCGGTACCGACGAGGCGGGCCCGGGCGAGGTCGATCCGACGCTCGTCGGCTGATCCCGTCGCCGGGCGACGTCCGGCCGTTCCCCGGGGAAGAACCGCCAGATGGGAGCCTGCGCGACGTCCGGCACTGGTCGCGGCGACGTCACGCGACCAAATTCCGTCCGGATCTGACGGCCGGTCTCCAACACCCGGCCGAGCCGCGACATCGACGAGATATGACAGGGTTCGCGCGGGACACCGCGATGGCCACCAGCACGGTCCGGCTGGCAGCAGCCGGCGACACGGTGGCGTTCCTCCGGGCCCACCCCCGGCCCCGCCGCCCCGCCATCTCCGGGCCCCCCCGCCCGTAGCGCCCACCGCGCATCGATCCTCGAAGCCCCGGCCCATCGGCCGGGGCTTCGTGGTCCTGATCGCCGGCCATGTATTTCACCCCGCGAGCCGTAATCCGTCCGAAAGGATGCCGGCGCGAGACTCGCGCCATGACCACCTTCGACCTGGCCCCGACCACCAATCCGGCGGGCGTCACCTGGCGCGCGCTCGGCTCCACGGTCCACCTCCTGGTGACCGACCCGCGGCTCCTCGAGACGGCTCGCCGGGCCGTCGTGCCGGTGCTCACGGACGTCGACGCGACGTACAGCCGGTTCCGCGCCGACAGCGAGATGCGGGTGCTCCTGGCCGACGCCGGCCGCGACCGCCTCGTCAGCCCCCTGCTCGCCCACGCCCTGGGCACCGCGCTGCGCGCAGCGCGGGCGACCGGCGGCGCCGTGGACCCGACGATCGGGCGGGCGCTCCGCCTGCTGGGCTACGACGACGACTTCACCCGCCTCCCGCGCGATGGTGCCGCGCCGCTTGCCTTTGCCTCCGTCCCGGGCTGGGAGGCGGTCCGGTTCGACGCGGCGACCCGCCACGTCCGCATCCCTGCCGGCGTCGAGCTGGACCTCGGGGCGACCGGCAAGGGCCTCGCGGCGGACCTGGCCGCGGAGGCGGCCCTGGATGCGATGGACGGCGCGGGCGTGCTCGTCAGCCTTGGCGGCGACATCGCGACCGACGGGGTGCCGCCGGCGGGCGGCTGGCGCGTTCTTGTCGCCGACGATCACGCCGCGGCCCCGGACGGCCCCGGCGAGGTGGTCCGGATCATGGGCGGTGCCGTCGCCACGTCCAGCACGACTCTCCGCCGCTGGACCCGCGGCGGCGTCACGCGTCATCACCTCCTGGACCCCGCGACCGGCCTGCCGGCCACGGGGCCCTGGCGCACCGCGACGGTCGTGGCCGCCACCTGTGCCGACGCCAATGCCGCCGCCACGGCGGCCATCGTGATGGGCGATCGCGCACCGACGTGGCTCGCCCGCCACGGCCTGCCGGCGCGGCTGACGGCGGAGGACGGCAGCGTCCTCCGCGTCGCCGGCTGGCCCGAGCCGCTCCCCGCCACGGCCGCGGAGCCCCGGCCTGCCGCCAGTCCCGCCGCACCGTCAGCCGAGCGGCGGCCGGCATCGTCGCCGGCGCGCCGAGCCCCGCGTCGAGCCTCGGACCCAGCCGCCCAGGAGCTCCAATGAGCTCCCAGGTGCTCTGGTTCGCCACACGTGGAGCGGGAATCGTCTCGCTCCTGCTCCTCACGGGCGTCGTCTACCTCGGGATCCTGGGCGCCCTCCGCTGGCAGACCCGGGCCTGGCCCCGCTTCGCGACGACGGGGTTCCACCGTAACCTCGCCCTGATGTCCGTCGCCTTCCTCGGCATCCACATCGTGACCGCGGTCGTCGACCCGTTCACCAGCCTCGGCCCGCTGGCGGCCCTGATCCCCTTCTCCTCCTCCTACCGCACGCTGTGGCTCGGCCTGGGGGTGCTGGCCCTCGACCTCGGGGCAGCCGTCCTCGTCACCAGCCTCGTGAAGAACCGGATCGGGCGCCGGGCCTGGCGTGCCGTCCACTGGCTCGCGCTACGCGGCCTGGCCCCTGGCGCTCCTCCACGGGATCGGCACGGGCACCGACGTCGCCGCGCCGTGGATGGTGGCGCTGAACCTGGCCTGCCTCGCTGTCGTCGGGTCCGCCGTGCTGGTGCGCGTGACGACGGGTGGGAGTGGGCCTGCACCTGCGCCGATAATGGCCGGCATGCAGCGACCCCCGGGGGCGGCGACCCGCCCTCCCACCCGTCGGGCCAGCCGCCCGACTCCCGGACCCTGACCGATGCGCATCCTCGTCGCCGAGGACGACGCCGGCCTGCGCGAGCTCCTGGTGATGGGACTCGAGCAGGCCGGCTACCACGTGGACGCCGTCGAGCGTGGCGACGACGCCATCGACCAGCTGCGGTGGTACGACTATGACGTCGCCGTCCTGGACTGGCGGATGCCGGGTGCCGAGGGGATCGACGTCGTGCGGTGGGCTCGCCGCCAGAAGCGGCCGACCGCGATCCTGCTGCTGACCGCGCGCGACACGCCGGGCGACCGGATCGCCGGCCTCGACACCGGCGCCGACGACTACCTCGTGAAGCCCTTCGACTTCGGCGAGCTCCTCGCCCGGGTGCGGGCGCTCCAGAGGCGCCCGCGAGGCGTGGACGGTGAGACGATCGACCGCGGCAAGCTGGTCCTGGACCCCGTGCGGCGGGAGGTCGGCGTCGACGGCCGGCAAGTCTCCCTGACCGTGACCGAGTACCTGATCCTCGAGCTCCTCATGCGACGCTCGCCGGCGGTGGTCGACCGCAAGGCGATCGCCGAGCATGCCTGGCGCGACGAGACGGACCCGCTGGGCTCGAACGCGATCGACGTGCAGATGAGCCGCCTGCGGGCGAAGCTGCCGGGAGCGGGCATCCGGATCGTCACCGTTCGCGGCGCCGGCTACCGGCTGGAGG
Source organism: uncultured Chloroflexia bacterium (assembly GCA_963776285.1). Taxonomy (GTDB): domain Bacteria; phylum Chloroflexota; class Limnocylindria; order Limnocylindrales; family CSP1-4; genus CTSoil-043. The sequence goes on along the minus strand of CAVZLW010000005.1, from coordinate 254,866 downwards.
AGACATGAGCGGCCCCGGCCGCGATGTCCGCACGTCGTCCATCCGCGTCGCGCTCGGTGCGACGGCCGTCGTCGCGGCGATGTACCTCGCCGTCGCCGCGGGCGCGTTCGTGGTGGTCACGAATGCCCTGACGGCCCAGCTCGACGCCCGCCTGACCTCCGACCTCGCCCGGATCGTGCAGGGCCCGCCGGGCTCGCGGCCAGGCGGCGGATTCGAGGCTCCCCCACCCGATCGGCCGTTCGGGCCCACCCAGCTGGTCTGGACGGTGCTGCCCGACGGGACGATCGTCGCGAACACGAGCGGGGCCACGCTTCCCGCGGACGCTGCCCGCGTGACCACGCCCGAGACGGTCAGCGTCGGGGGCGTCGACGTGCGCGTCACGGGCGCGGCGGCCGGCGCGAACTACGTCATCGTGGGCCAGCGCACCGCCGAGCTCACGGCGACGCAGCAGACGCTCCTCCTCGCCGAGCTGATCATCGGAGGGCTCCTGCTGATCCTCGTCTTCGTCGGGGCGGTGGCCATCGGCCGCCGGGTCGCCGCGCCGATCGAGCGGGCCCGGCAGCGACAGCTCGCCTTCAGCGCCGACGCCTCCCACGAGCTGCGGACTCCGGTCTCGGTGATCGAGGCCCAGACCAGCCTGTCGCTCGCGGGCACGCGCGAGCCTGGCGCCGACCGGCGCGCGTTCGAGCGAATCGACCGCGAGACCCGGCGGATCCGGCGGATCCTGGAGGACCTCCTCTGGCTCGCCCGCTTCGACGCCCTGCGCGGCGCGCCCGACGCGGAGCCGGTCGACGTCTCCGTGATGGCCGCGGCGACCGCCGACCGCTTCGGGGTCGTCGCCGAGACCCGTGGCCTGACGATCGCCGTGGCTTCCGCCCCCGGGGACCACATCGTGGCGATCCCGCCGGACTGGCTCGACCGCCTTCTCGGCGTCCTCGTCGACAACGCCTGCAAGTTCGCACCGGACGGCAGCACGGTCCGGATCGCCGTCGCGGGCGAGGCCGGGCGCGTCTCCCTCGCCGTGGAGGATGCGGGGCCCGGCATCGCGCCGGAGGAGCGTGACCGGATCTTCGACCGGTTCCATCGGGCCGCCGAGACGGGGGCCGGTGCCGGCCTCGGACTGGCGATCGCCGACGGCATCGTGCGCGCGACACACGGCCGCTGGCGCGTGGCGACGAGCTCGCTGGGCGGCGCATGCATGGCCGTCAGCTGGCCGCGGGCGCTCGGCGACCCGAGTGGGGGCACATCCCGGCACGCGTAACCGGTTCGAAAGGGTCGCCGGCCGAGACTGCCGGCATGGATACCAAGCGACCCGCACCCCTCGATCTCGCGGCCCGGGACCGGGCCACCCGGCGCCTCAACCAGCTGACCAAGGGCGCGGCCCTCGCCGGCGCCATCGGCGTCGTCGGCTTCGGTGCCCTCGCGGCGGCCACCAACGGCGGCAGCGCCGCGATGGTCACGACGACGAGCACGGCCGCGTCCTCCACGTCGAGCCCCGGCGCCACGCCCACGACCGCGACGCTCGGGAGCGGGGTGGCCCCGCTACCCGCGAGCGGCGGGGGCCACGCCACGACGGGGGGCTCGTGATGGCGGCCCACGCCCGCCCTCGCATCGCCCCGGCGTTCACGCCGGACAGGGCCACGTCGCGCCAGGCCGTCTCGTTCGGAGCCGTCGCATGAGCAGCATCGCCCACCCCTCCCCCGCCCCGACCGGCGTTCCGTCCGTCTTCGAGCGCCTGACCGGGCTCGCCTCGGCACGTGGCCGCGCCGACCCGTGGGCGCGGCCCGCCCTGGTGGGCGTGGGCCTGCTCGCCGCGACCGCCTTCCTCCTCAACCTCACGGTCAGCGGCTACGCGAACACCTACTACGCGATGGCCGCCCAGGCGGCATCCCAGAGCTGGGCCGCCTGGCTCTTCGGCTCGCTCGACGCCTCCAACTTCATTTCGCTCGACAAGCCGCCCCTCTCGACGATGGTCATGGGGCTCTCGGTCCGCCTGTTCGGACTGTCGTCGTGGAGCATCCTGCTGCCGGAGGCGCTGATGGGCGTCGCGGCCGTCGTCGTGCTCTTCCTGGCGGTACGGCGGACGTTCGGGACGGCCGCCGCGACGATCGCGGGCGTGGTGATGGCCCTCACGCCCGCCGCGGTCCTCATCTTCCGCTACGACAACCCTGACGCTCTCCTGACCCTCCTGCTGGTCTCCGCTGCGTGGGCCGTCCTCCGGGCGCTCGACGGTGGACGGGTGCGCTGGCTGGCGCTGGCGGGCACGCTGGTCGGCCTCGGGTTCATGACGAAGTTCCTGCAGGCGTGGCTGGTGCTGCCCGTGTTCGCCGTCGTGTGGGCCGTGGCCGCCCCTGGGGGTTGGCGGCGGCGGCTCGCGGGGCTCGTGGTCGCCGCGGCAGCGGTCGCGCTGGCGAGCCTCGCCTGGCCGGTCGCCGTTGAGCTGATCCCGGCCGCGTCACGCCCGTACGTCGGCGGGAGCGCCGACAACTCCGTCCTCGACCTCATCCTCGGCTACGACGGCCTGGGCCGGATCTTCGGCGGGGTCGGGAACGGCGGAGGGGGCGCCGGCGGCGGAGGCATGTTCGGGGGGACCGCGGGGATCCTGCGCCTCTTCAACGAGCAGTTCGGCGGCCAGGTCTCGTGGCTGATCCCGTACGCCATCGTGGCGCTCGGCAGCGGCCTGTGGCTCCGCCGGCGTGCCGGCCGCGCGGACCGGGAGCTCGTCGGCTACCTCCTCTGGGGTGGCTGGCTGGGGGTCCAGGCGCTCGTCTTCAGCTTCATGTCCGGCGTGATCCACCCGTACTACAGCGTGGTCCTGGCCCCCGCCATCGGGGCGCTCGTCGGCGCGGGAACCGTCGAGCTGTGGCGCCTCCGGTCACGCTCGCCGATCGGTGGCCTGGTCCTCGCGGGTGCCTTCGTGGCGAGCGGGGCCTGGGCCTGGATGCTCCTCGAACGGACCCCTGCATTCGCGGCGGGTCTCGGGGTCGCCGTCCTCGGCCTCACGGTCGCGGCGGCGGTCGTCGTCGCAACCCCGGCCCGAGGGCGCAATCGCCTCGCCGCCGGTGCCGTCGCGGTGGCTCTCACCGCACTCCTCGCGGGTCCGGCGGCCTACGCGGCCCAGACGATGGCGACCGCCCAGTCCGGCGGCGATCCGGCCGCGGGACCGTCCTCCGGTTCCGGCTTCGGCGGCGCGGGAGCGCCGGGCCGGGCGCCCGCGAGCGACGGGACGGCCGGGGTGCCCGCCGGGCAGGCTGGCGGCGTCCCGCCTGGCGCCGGGCTCCTCCCGGGCGGCGCCGGGTCCGTCCCTCCCGGCGCCGGGGGGTCCGGCGACGCCGCCGGCGATTCAACGCTGCGGGCCTATCTCGTGGAGCACGCGGGGTCCGCGCGCTGGATCGTGGCGGTGTCGGGCTCCGGCACGGCCGCCGGGATCCAGCTGGCAACCGGCCTTCCGGTCATGGCGATGGGCGGCTTCAACGGCTCCGACGCCGTGCCGACCCTCGACCAGCTGAAGGCCGACGTGGCCTCCGGAGAGCTCCGGTACGTGCTGCTCGGGAGCGGCGGGGGCGGCGGTCCGTCCTCCTCGACCACGAGCGGACGTGACGCCTGGGTGGCCTCGGCCTGCTCGGTCGTGGACACCGGATCCTCGAGTGGCACGCTCTACGACTGTGGCGGGGCGACCGGCGGGTGACCCGCGCGGGGCGATATGACCACTGTCGAGCCGGGCTTGTCGATTCCCGGTCCCGCCGTCCGTCGTACTGGTGAGGGCGGCAAGGACCGCTCCGGGACGCGAGAACGAAGGAGCATGACGATGGCGAAGTACCTGTTCGCGTATCGCGGCGGCAGCATGCCCGAGGGCGAGGCCGCCCAGGCCCAGGTCGTGGCGGCATGGGAGTCCTGGTTCCACAGCATCGGCGGCGGCGTCGTGGATCCTGGCGATCCCTCCGCCAAGTCTCGCACCGTGGACGCCAGCGGTTCGGTCGGCCCAGAGGGCCCGGCCTCGCTCAGCGGCTACACGGTGATCAACGCCGAAAACCTCGACGCGGCCGTCGCATTCGCCCGCACGTGCCCCGTCCTGGCCGGTGGGTCGTCGATCGAGGTGATCGAGACCTTCCCGGCGATGTGAACGAGGAGGGAGCCTGCCCCGCCGCACCGTGGAAACGGGCACTGGCGGGGCAGGGCCGCTCAGCCCGGGCATGGCGAGGCTCGGCTGCTGAGCCCGGGTCTCGGTGGGCTTCGCGTTGCGCAGGCCCTCGACGCGGGCGTCCTCCATGTCGCATCCTTCACGCACCCGGCCGAGCACCGGTACAAGCGTGGAGGCGACTCCCCTGACAACGCCCGCGGTCGACCCAGACACGGGGTTGAGCGTTCCCGATTGGCTGTCGCAGGCCGCCGGGCTCGGCTGGCGGCTCCTGGTCGTCATCGCGTTCGCCGGCGTGGCCCTCGAGCTGGCGGCGATCCTCGGGACGGTCATCGCCTCGGTCGTGCTGGCCGCGATCGTGACCGCCTCCTTCGATCCTCTCTCGGCCCGGCTCCGGGCTGGCGGGCGGTCGAAGGCCGCGACGGCCGGCCTCGTGACGCTGACCGCCGCTGGCTTGGCCGTCCTTGCCATCGTGGTGGTCGCGATCGCCTTTGTGCCGGCGACGGTCGACCTCCTTCGGTCGCTCCAGGCGGGCCTCGACAAGCTCCAGACGGCGCTTCAGAGCGGGTCACTGGCGCCGCCTGTGTCGACTCTCGTCACGCAGGTCGTGGACGGCGTGACCAGCTGGGTCACGTCGGCCGCCACCGCCGCGGTGTCGGCGATTGCCACGGGCGCGACGATCGGGCTCCTCGCCATCTTCCTGCTCTTCTTCCTCGTCAACGACGCCGACCGGGCGATCGACTGGGCGCTCCAGGCAGCGGCTCCCTGGCAGCGATCCATGATCGTCGATGGCGCGGCCACCGCCCGCAGGCGGGTCGGTCGGTCGCTGCGCGAGACGTCCCAGCGGGCCGCGATCATGGGGAGCGTGGCGCTCGTCGCGTCGCTCGTGCTGGGCCTGCCGGATCCGCTGGCCCTCGGCGTCTTGGTCTTCCTGGGTGGGTTTGTCCCGCTCCTCGGCCCGATCGCCACCGTCGCCTTCGTCGGCTTGGTGGCGCTCGGGAGCAGCGGTCCGCTCGCGTCGATCCTCATCGTGGCGGTGCTGGCGGCGACCCCCGTTGCGCTGCCGCGCCTTCCTCACACAGGGCAGTTCAAGGGCCACGGAGTCCACCCGGCCGTGGTCCTCGTGGCGTTGACAGTCGGCAGCGCCGTGGCGGGCTTCCTGGGTCTCGTCCTCGCCGTACCCGTGGTGATCATCCTGCGAGAGATCGCACCCGACCTGGTCGCCTCGCTCAACGGCGACCCGGGAGCGGCGAGTGGAATCGGCGTCGTGCCCCGCTGGTTGGACCGGATCGCCCAGTGGAGCTGGCGCCTCCTCGTCCTGTTTGCGGTGGCGGGTCTTGGACTGGCCTTCGTCACCGCAGTCCCGCTCCTGCTCGTCCCGTTCATCTTCGCGTCCGTCGCGGCGGCCACGCTGGCACCCGGTCTGGTGGCCTTGCGGCGACGCGGGCTGGCCCCCACGACGGCATCCCTGGCGCTGACAGTCGGAGGCTTCGGGATCATCCTCGCGATCCTCGGCGTGTCCCTCGCGGCCCTCACGAGCCAGGCTCAGCAGATCGCGGCTGACGCCTCTGGGGGCGCCTCCAAGATCGACGACCTCCTCAACTCCGGCGAGAGCATCGCCTCGATCGCGGCCGCGGTGGGCCCCCAGGTCGTGCAGGCCATCACCCTCGTCCTCGCCGGCATCGCCGGCCTGACCATCAGCATCGTCCTCGGGTCAATTCTCACCTTCTATCTGCTGCGCGACGGACCGAGCGGCTTCGAGGCCATGACCCAGCCTCTGGCCCGATGGCGGCACGACGAGCTGAAGGGAGCCGCCACGCGCGCGACGGGCGTCCTGGGCGGCTACATGATCGGGACCGGCGCGATCTCTGCGGTCGGAGCCGGCAGCCAGTTCCTCGTCATGTTCCTGCTGGGGATCCCGCTCGCCTGGCCGCTCGCCGTCCTGTCGTTCTTCGGCGGGTTCATCCCGTACATCGGCAGCCTGCTGACGACGGGCCTCGCGTTCCTCGTTACGGTCGCGGTCGGATCCCCCCAGGACATCGCGATCATGGCGATCTTCACCCTGGTCTTCAACATCGTCCAGGGCAACGTCGTCGCGCCGCTGGTGTACGGGCGGATGGTCAGCATCCACCCGGCCGTGGTGCTTCTTTCGATCCCGGCCGGGGCGGCCCTCGGCGGCATGCTGGGGATGTTCCTCGCGGTCCCCGTGATCGGGGTCATGGCGACGACGTGGCGGACGGTCCTGCGGGTGTTCGGGACCGAGCCCCCGGCTCGCGGGGAGGGAGACGCAGCAATCGGCGACCCCGTGCCCGACTCGCCACCTGGCGGGCTTGCCGGGGCCACGGCCCCGGCCGGGAGCGCGGGCGCATAGCTCGAGGCGCCGGGACGGCGCCGACACCCAGGCAGGGAGGGTGAGACCCCGATGACCAACCCCGGCAAAGGCGTGATGGGCCCGCTGTCGCATACGGAGCTGGCCCGCATCGACGCCTACTGGCGAGCGGCGAACTACCTGTCCGTTGGCCAGATCTATCTGCTCGATAATCCACTGCTTACGGAGCCGCTCCGCCCGGAGCACGTCAAGCCGCGGCTGCTGGGCCACTGGGGAACGACCCCCGGGCTGAACCTGATCTACGCCCACATGAACCGGGTGATCCGGAACTGGGACCTCGACGCGATCTACGTCATCGGCCCCGGGCACGGTGGGCCGGCCATCGTCGCGAACGCCTATCTCGAGGGCACGTACAGCGAGGTCTACCCCAGCATCACCCGCGACGCGGACGGGATCAGGAAGCTGTTTCGCCAGTTCTCCTTCCCGGGCGGGATCCCGAGCCACGTGGCGCCCGAGACGCCCGGATCCATCCACGAGGGCGGGGAGCTGGGCTACGCGCTCTCGCACGCCTACGGCGCGGCGTTCGACAACCCGGACCTCCTGGTGTGCGCCGTCGTCGGCGACGGCGAGGCGGAGACGGGGCCGCTGGCCACGAGCTGGCACTCCAACAAGTTCCTCAACCCCGTGCATGACGGCGCGGTCCTCCCGATCCTCCACCTCAACGGCTACAAGATCGCCAACCCGACCGTCCTGGCCCGGATCCCGCACGACGAGCTGCGAGCCCTGATGGAGGGCTACGGCCACACGCCGTACTTCGTCGAGGGCGACGATCCCGCGACCGTGCACCAGGCGCTGGCGGCGACGATGGACGCCGTGGTCGAGGAGATCCACGCCATCCAGAAGGCAGCTCGCGAGGGTGGGGTCGCCGGGCGACCGCGGTGGCCGATGATCGTGCTGCGAACGCCGAAGGGGTGGACGGGCCCCAGGGAGGTCGACGGGAAGCCCAGCGAGGGGACCTGGCGCAGCCACCAGGTCCCCATGGGCGAGGTGCGCACGAACGCCGCCCATCGCGCCCTGCTGGAGGCCTGGCTCCGGAGCTACCGCCCCGAGGAGCTGTTCGACGCGAACGGGACGCTGATCCAGGAGCTCGCCGACCTGCCGCCGCGGAGCTACCGGCGGATGAGCGCCAACCCCGTGGCGAACGGCGGCGAGCTCCTCCGCGACCTCCTGCTTCCCGACTTCCGCGACTACGCCGTCGACGTGCCGACGCCCGGGGCGACGACGTCCGAGGCGGCCCGGGTCCTCGGCGACTACATGCGCGACGTCATGGACCGCAACCGCCACAACTTCCGGATGTTCGGCCCCGACGAGACGGCCTCGAACCGGCTGGGCGCGGTGCTCGACGTGACCGACCGGACCTGGATGGCCGAGATCGTCCCCGGCGACGACCACCTGGCCCCCGACGGGCGGGTGATGGAGGTCCTCTCGGAACACCAGTGCCAGGGCTGGCTGGAGGGCTACCTGCTCACCGGCCGGCACGGCATGTTCAACTGCTACGAAGCCTTCATCCACATCGTCGACTCGATGTTCAACCAGCACGCGAAGTGGCTGAAGGTCACCCGCGAGCTGCCCTGGCGGCGTCCGATCGCCTCGCTGAACTACCTGCTGAGCTCGCTCGTCTGGCGCCAGGACCACAACGGCTTCTCGCACCAGGACCCGGGCTTCATCGACCACGTGGTGAACAAGAAGTCGGACGTGATCCGGGTCTACCTGCCGCCCGACGCGAACACGCTCCTCTCGGTGGGCGACCACTGCCTGCGAAGCCGCCACTACGTCAACGTGATCGTCGCCGGGAAGCAGCCGTCGCCCAACTGGCTCTCCATGGACCAGGCGATCCTCCACTGCACGCGCGGGATCGGGATCTGGGACTGGGCCAGCAACGACCAGGGCGGCGAGCCCGACGTCGTGGTCGCCAGCGCCGGCGACATCCCGACGCTCGAGGCGCTGGCCGCGGTCGACCTGATCCGGCAGCACCTGCCGGAGCTGAAGGTCCGCTTCGTCAACGTCGTGGACCTGATGCGCCTTCAGCCGGCGTCGGAGCACCCGCACGGCCTTTCCGACGCGGAGTTCAACTCGCTGTTCACGACCGACCGGCCGGTCATCTTCGCCTATCACGGCTACCCGTGGCTGATCCACCGCCTGACCTACCGCCGGACGAACCACCCGAACCTGCACGTCCGCGGCTACAAGGAGGAAGGGACCACCTCGACGCCGTTCGACATGGTCATGCTCAACGACCTCGACCGCTTCCACCTCGTGATCGACGTCATCGACCGCGTCCCGGGCCTCGGCCCGCGCGCCGGCCACGTGCGCCAGCTGATGACGGACAAGCGGATCGAGGCACGCGCGTACACCCGGCTCGAGGGCGAGGACGCCCCCGAGATCGCGGGCTGGCAATGGCCGCAGTAGGCGGCGGGCCGCGAGCAGGCGACGGCCCACCGGCCGGCGGCAACGCACCGGCGGGCGACGGCGCCCCCGACTCCGTGGCGACCGGCGGCCGGATCCTCGTCGTCAACGCCGGCTCCAGCAGCCTCAAGCTGCGAGTCCTCGACGAGGGCGACGAGGTCGTCGCCGACGCCGACCTGCCGGCACCGCGCGGCGCCATCGACGCCGGGCTCATCGCCGGGGCGGTTGCCGGCTTCGGCGCCATCGGGGCGGTGGGCCACCGGATCGTCCACGGCGGGACGCGCTACAGCAGCCCCGTCCGGCTCGACGACGACGTCGAGGCGAACCTCCGGGCGCTCACGGACCTGGCACCGCTGCACCAGCCCAAATCGCTCGCGGCGCTGGCCGCGGTGAGCGCCGTCCTGCCGGACGTGCCAGCCGTGGCCTGCTTCGACACGGCGTTCCACGCGGGAATGCCGGCTGCTGCGACGACGTATGCCATCCCGCCGGAGTGGCGGAAGCGCTGGGCGCTGCGGAAGTACGGCTTCCATGGCCTGTCGCACGCCTACGCGGCACGGCGGACGGCGGAGCTCGTCGGACGTCCCGTCTCGGAGCTCCGGATCGTGAGCTGCCACCTGGGCGCGGGCGCGTCGCTGGCCGCGATCCTGGGTGGCCGCTCGGTCGACACGACGATGGGTTTCACGCCACTCGACGGGCTGGTGATGGCGACACGCTCCGGCAGCATCGACCCGGGCCTGGTCCTGTGGCTCGAGGAGCACGTCCGGATGCCGCCGGCCGAGCTCGCCTCCACGCTCGAGCACCGCTCCGGCCTGCTGGGCCTCGCCGGGACCGCCGACATGCGCGCGATCCTGGCGGCGGAGGCGGCCGGCGACGCGGCGGCCGTCCTGGCGATCGGCGTCTACCTGCATCGCCTCCGGGCATCGATCGCCACCATGGTGGCCGCCCTCGGCGGGCTCGACGTCCTCCTCTTCACGGGTGGCGTCGGCGAGAATGCGCCCGCCATCCGGGAGCGCGCGGCCGCCGACCTCGCCTACCTCGGGGTCGCCGTGGATCCCGTCGCGAATGCCGCCGTGCGCGACGACGCGGAGATCGGCGCGTCCGGCGCGCCCGTACGGACGCTCGTCGTCCGGGCGCGGGAAGACCTCGAGATCACGCGCGAGGTGCGCGAGGTGCTCGGCCTCCCGGCGCCACCCCTGCCCTGACTCGTCGGAAGCGGTCCGGCGGTCCCCCCGCGACGCGGTCATGGCCGTAGAATCGCCTCGGTCCGGCCCACGACCTGCCCCGGCCGGGCGGCAACCCTCCCGAGCAGCCTGACCCCGACGAACCAGCGACGGACAGAGCGAACGAGGTGACGGCGATTCCCGAACGCTCCCGCGGCATCGTCCTCACCTCGTATGCCAGCTTCACCCTGATCGGGTGGTCCGGCCTCTTCGTGCCATCGCTCCTCCGCGTGCTCCAGGACGATTTCGCGCGGTCGGACGCCGAGTTCGGGGTCGTCTACCTGGTCGGTGCGCTCCTGTTCGCCGCCGGGGCGCTGTCGTCGGGGCTCATCGCGGACCGGGTGGGCCGGCGCGTGGTCCTGCCGGCCGCGGCCCTGCTCATCGCGGGCGGGCTGACGCTCCAGGGCTTCGCTCCCACCTGGATCGTGTTCCTCCTGGGCGCCGCGGTCGCCGGAACCGGCTGCGGGGCGATCGACTCGGTCGTTAGCAGCGTCATCATGGATCTCTCCCCCACCGGGAGCGGCAGCGGCCTGAACCTGCTGCATCTCTTCTACAGCGTGGGCGCCCTCGCCGCACCGCTGGTCATCGGCCTGGCGGTGGGCCTGGGTCTCGACTGGCGAGTCCTCGCCGTTGCCACGGGGCTTGCGGGGCTCGCGCTCGCCGTTCCGCTGGCCCGGGCCGGCACCGTGCCACCCAGGGCGCGTGCGCAGGTGAGCGCCACCGCCGCGGAGCGCCCGGCGGCCATCCCGTCGGGCCTGCGGCTGGCGCTCGCCGCCCTCGGCCTCGCGATTGCCTGCTACGTTGCCGCGGAGTCCGGCGTCTCGAGCTGGCTCGTCGGCTTCCTCGATGCCGAGCCGATGGCCATCGCGACGCTGGCCCTTGGCCTCTTCTGGGCCGGCCTGGCCCTCGGGCGGCTGGTCGCCAGCCGCGTCTCCGATCGATTCGAGCCGGTCCGCTTCACCGTGTCGTGCGCGATCGTCGGCGGGTTCGCCATCCTCGTCGCGGTCTCGGTCGCGTCGGGCCCCGCCCGGGTCGCGCTGTTCCTGGCGGCCGGGTTTGCCTTCGGACCCGTGTACCCCATGATCCTCGCCGTTGCCGGGTCTCTCTTCCCGCATCGGGCCGCGGCCGTGGCCGGCATCATCACAGCCGCGGGCGTCGCCGGGTCCATCACGTACCCGCCGCTGATGGGCCTCGTCGCGGGGGTGGCTGGCCTGGGCGCGGGGATGCTGGGCGCCGCCCTCCTGATCTTCGCCTGCGGAACGGCCGTGCTCGTGGCGGGATGGCTGGCCGGCGGACGGGCAGAGGATGGGCCGGAGCCCGTGCAGGCGGCGACCCCGGGCTGACCCACCGGCGAGCGTTCGCGACGGCCGGTGTCGTCGCCGGCGCGAGACCCGGCTAGGGGCAGTGGCCGGACGCCAGGGACGCGTCCGGGGCGGGAGGGGGCCGGTCGAAGACGGAGCGGGTGGCCGAGCGGATCCGCTCGATCTCCGCCGCGTCGAGGTGCGCGGGATATCGCGACGGCACGAAAAGGATCCGGGCGACGCGGCGCACGTCGACCCGGCTCGCCAGGCGGGCCAGACCCCGGAGATCGTCGCGCCTGATCGTCGTCCACAGGTTGTCGCGGGCGATCCCGAGGAGCGCCGGCACCTTCGGGACCAGCGCGACGGGATCGAGCTGGCGCCGAAGCGCCAGCAGCACCGTCTGCTGGCGCGCCATGCGCCCGTAGTCCGAGTCCTGGTGGCGCGACCGGGCATAGGCGAGGGCCATCCGTCCGGCGAGATGCTGGCAACCCGCGGCGAGCTCGATGCGGATCAGCTTCGAGCCGTCCTCGAGCGGATAGCGCTCGTCGACCAGCCGCTCGGGGATGTCGATCCAGAGCCCCCCGAGCTCGTCGACGAGCGTCACGAAGCCGCCGAGGTTGACGACGACCATCCCGTCGAGGCGCACCCCCAGCAGCTCCTGGATCGCGCCGCTCACTGCGCGCATCCCGCGAGCCTCGCCGCCGGGGAAGGCATTCGGGTGGCCCATCGCGTACACGTACAGGGCGTTGAGGAGGCCGGGGAAGCGGCCGCCGGGCACCGCCGCCGCGCTCTCCGGGGGCAGCGGGACGCCGACCATGTTGCGCGGGATCCCGAACAGGGCCGCGCGCCCGGTCTTCACGTCCACGCTGAGCACGATGATCGTGTCGGTCCGCAGGCTCCAGCGGTCGGGGCCCGCGTCGCTCCCGATGAGCAGCAGGTTGAGCCGCCCGTCACTGGCCCAGGCCGGGACCGGCGCCGGTGTCGCGGTCGGCCGGGCCGAGGGCGTCGGGAGGGAGGTCCGGGCGGGCGTCGGAGTCACGCCCGCGGATCCGGGCGGCGCCGTCGCCAGGGCGAACGACGCACTCGGTTTCGGCGTGGCCGGCGGAGTCGCGGGCAGCGGGGATGGTGTCGCGAGCCCGTTGGTCGGTTCCGGCCCGAAGCTGGGCTCCGGGATCGTCCAGGCGTCGCCGCTGGCGCCGCTGGCGCCGGGCCCAAAGACGATCGCGAGCGTCTCGCCGGTCTGGACCTCCGCGTATCCGATGGCGCCGTGGAGCGCCACGCTGGCGACCAGGAGGACCGCGAGGAGGGCCGCCGCCGGAATCCGCGCCCAGCCGCGGATCGGGCGTGCCGCCCGGGCCAGCCGCTCTGCGTCAAGGATGGCGGCCAGGTGATACGCCAGGAACAGGCCCTCCAGCACGAGGAGGGCCGCGATGGCCTCTGGCCCGGGCACCAGGTCCAGGGCGGCTGTCGGATCACCGGCGATCCCGACCGCGAGGCCCGCGACGACGGCAAAGACGGCGATCGCCGGGAGCGCCAGGAGGAGGCCCCGCCGCCGCCGCCCCAGCGTCGCCTGCCCCAGGCCGGGGAGGAGGAAAGAGAGCAGGGCCGCCATGCGCGCAACGCGCGGACCGTACATCAGAGGGGCGCCTCCCGGCGCCGACCGGGCTCAGCCCGGCGTCATCGGGACGCGCGACATGAGGGCCAGGGTGTTGCCGTCGGGATCCTCGAAGAACGCCATCCACTCCTCCGCGTCGGCGGCTTCGTCCCGGTGGATCACGTGGGGCTGGCCGACAGCCCTCACGCCGGCGGAGACCAGGGCTTCGAAGTGGGCGACGATGTCGTCGACGCGGAAGTAGAGGATGGAGCTCGCCCGCCACTCGGGGTCCGGGACGGCTCGCACGTAGAGGCGCGTGCCAGCGCAGTCGAAGAACGCGAGATCGCCGAAGGTGAACAGGTGGGGCAGGCCGAGCGTGTCCCGGTAGAAGCGTTCGGCCTGCGGGATGTCGCGCGTCAGAAGCGATACCTGGCCGAGGGAGCCAAGGGCAGTGGATCGAGTCATCGTGGTCCTCCGAGCGCCGAGCGGGCTGTCGGCCGGATAGCCCGGCCAGTGACGCAGCTCGCCCATCCCGGAGACGCCGAGCTTCGTCGAGACGTTCGCGACGTGGTACTTGACGGCGTTCTCGCTGGTACCAAGACGATCGGCGACGGCCCGTCGTGACAGGCCGTGGCGGATCCAGCCGAGCACCCGCCACTCGGCGGGCGTCAGGACGTCCGGATGGGGCGGTCTGCCCCGGGGATGCCGTGCAGCCATCGCAGGAGGCAGCCTAGCGCCTCGACCCTGGAATTCCCCTACCCGCGACACCGCGACGGCGGATCCCCGGCCGTCGGCCCGCTCCACGCCAAGCTCGCCACCGGTGGCCAGGCAGGTCCCGGCGTGCCGCCCCGATCTAGCGGGCCCGGACGCGGTTGTTCTTCGGCAGGTGCTCCAGCTCGGCGAGTCCGAGGGCCTCGAGGAGGGGCGGCACGTACATCCCGAAGCGGCCGCGGTAGCCCTTGCGCAGGCCGTACCAGCCGCCAACCGGGTTGTCGGTCGAGCGGCCCCACGCCTCCACGCTGCCGTCGGGGGCGGGCTTCTGCTCGTCCGCCGCGCCGAGCGGCACCCAGTCGCCCCGCTCCGTGAGCCAGGCGTGGAGGTCGTCGATGCAGCGGAGGTGGTAGCGAAGCTGGGTCGATCCAACCTGGCAGGCGAGCGCCGCCGGGTCCGCGGCTTCGTCGCGCCACATCTGGTAGGCGGCTCCCCCGCTCGCGGTCTGAAGGACCCACGGATCCTCGCGCGTGCCGATGCCGCGTGTCGTGTCAGCCACGTCCCCCCCTTTCGCTCGCCTGCCGATCGCGTCGAGCAGGACACGTGAACCATGCCCGTCGAGGGCCGCCGCGCCGGTCGTACGAGCCGGCCGGCGCCTGGTCCGCTGGCCGCCCGCAGGTCACGTGCGCGCCGCGGGAGGCCGACCGCGAGATGCTAGCGGATCTCCCGGTCGAGGTGCACGGCGAACGTCCGGCCGCGGATGGTCGCGCCGCGGAGGGCTCGGACCACCTGGTCGACCACGTCGGCAGCCACGTCCACGAGCGAGAAGCCGTCCGTGATCTGGATCGCACCGATCACCGACCCGGGAACGCCGGCCTCCGCGGTGATGGCCCCGACGAGGTCTGCGGGCCGGATGCCGGCGCGGCGCCCGCCACTGATGAAGAGCCTGGCCCAGCCTGCGCCGGGAGGAAGGCCCGGCCGCGGGTCGCGCCGGCGCGGCGTCCCCGCCCCGGGCGGCACCAACCGAGGGGATGGAGGCCAGGCACCACCGCCTCCCGGTGGCCCGGGACGGCCGGGCGCACCGGAGCGTCCCGGAGCCGGGAACGGGCGGAACGGCCGGTCCTGCGGCAGGATGGCCGGCGCGATCTCAACCTCGGCGTCGTGGCGCGCCTCCTCGTCATCGAGGAGGGCGATGGCCGCAAGGGCGATCTCCACCGCGTCGTACTCGTCGGCGAGCGCCTCGACGACGGCGCGATAGCGCTCCAGGCCGGCCGCCTGGGCGCCCTGGCGGGCACCCTCGCCGGCGCCCACGGCGGCTTCGCCGTCGCCGACAGCGCCCTCACCGCTGTCGAGAGCGGCCCCGCCCTCGCCGTCGCCGGTCGCCGCGAGGCGCTCGCGCAGGCTGGAGCGCAGGAGCTCGAGACGGCGTTCGCGCAGGTCCGCGATCGTGGGGACGGTGGCTCGTTCGAGTCGCGTCTTCGTCGCCGCCTCGATGTTCTGGAGGAGCCGGTGCTCGCGCGGCTCGACGAGGGTGATCGCCGACCCCTCCCGGCCCGCTCGCCCGGTTCGCCCGGTCCGGTGGACGTAGAGGTCCGGGGATGACGGGACGTCGAAGTTGACGACGTGCGAGACGTGCTCGATGTCGAGTCCGCGCGCAGCCACGTCGGTGGCCACGAGCACGTCGAGCGCGCCTTCGCGGAACCGGCCCATCACGCGGTCGCGCTGCTCCTGGGAGAGGCCCCCGTGGAGCGCGGCGGCGTCATGGCCGCGGCCGCTGAGCGCCTCGGCAAGATCGTCCACCTCCCCGCGCGTCCGGGCGAACACCAGGGCGGCCGCCGGGTCCTCGACGTCGAGGATCCGGCCCAGCGCGGCGAGCTTGTCCGCGCGCCGCACCACATAGACGAGCTGGCGCACCTTCGCCGGCGCCTCATCCGACGGCCGTTCGGGCCGCACGGAGACGCGGATTGGATCTCGAAGGTGGCGGGCCGCCACGCGGGCGATCGTCGGGGAGATCGTGGCCGAGAAGAGGGCCGTCTGACGGCCGGCGGGCGTCGCCGAGAGGATCGCGTCGAGCTCGTCCGCGAAGCCCATGTCGAGCATCTCGTCGGCCTCGTCGAGGACCACGGCCTCGACGGCGTCGAGGCGAAGGCTGCCCCGGGTAAGGTGGTCGACCGCCCGGCCCGGAGTCGCAACAACCACGTCAAGGCCGCGACGGAGCCCCCGGAGCTGCTGCCCGATCGGCTGCCCACCGTAGACGGGAAGCACCCGGGCGTCGAGCCCTCGACCGTATCGGTGGACCGCCTCGGCGACCTGCATCGCGAGCTCGCGCGTCGGGACAAGGACGAGCGCGAGCGTGGTGCCCGCCTCGCCACGGCCAAGGCCCGCGACGGCCAGACGCTGCAGGATGGGCAGGGCGAAGGCGGCCGTCTTGCCGGTGCCGGTGGGCGCCTCGGCCAGGAGGTCGTGGCCGGCGAGCAACGGCGGGATGGCCGCCTCCTGGACGGGCGTCGGCTCCTCGTAGCCAAGGCCGGCAAGCGTCTCGAGCAGGGCCGGCGCCAGCCCGAGGGCGGCAAAGGAGGAGGGGTCGGAGGAGGCCATGGGGCCAGCGTACTCCCCGGCGCGCAGGCGGCCCGGGCCCGTGCCGTGCTGGTGCCCAGGGGCCGGTGCGATGCACGGCGTCGACGGCTGCCGCGCGCCGGCGAATGCCGGGCACCGGCGAATGCCGGCCACCGGCGCCCGCGTTGTCCACGCGTCCGGTGACGCGGCGCACCAAGCGAGACCAACGCCGCGTCGGGCAGGTACCACCGGCATGGACCCGCTGCGAGCGTGCGGCGCTATCGTCGGGTCGTAGCGCATCCACGGCCGGAATGCGTCGCGGCGGAGTGCACGGTGGACCTCGGGACCCAGTTCTGCGAACGATGCGGGCGGGACCGGGATTCGTTCGCCTCCGCCCGGAACACCTATCGCGACTGCCCGTCCTGCAACGCCGCCTGCTGCGCCGACTGCTGGAATCTCGTCGACGGCGCCTGCCTGGCCTGCGCCCCATTCCGCCTCCTGGACACGGCGCCACCCCGCATCGTCGTGACCCCCGCGGCGGCCGCGGCGCCGGCCGGCCCAGCGGATCCCTACGCCGACCTGCGGGCCGAGGAACCGGCCCTGGGCGCCTGGGACGCGACGCGGAGCACCGCGCGCCAGCGCCCGAAGGACACGGCGCCGGCGGGCGAGACGGCAGCGCTCGCCGCTCCCG
Organism: uncultured Chloroflexia bacterium; assembly: GCA_963776285.1. Classification (GTDB taxonomy): domain Bacteria; phylum Chloroflexota; class Limnocylindria; order Limnocylindrales; family CSP1-4; genus CTSoil-043. Next base: position 237,860 of record CAVZLW010000005.1, on the reverse strand, counting down.
ACGCCTGGCGTGCCGTGCTCGCCGAGTCGTCGCCTGTCGCCACCGGCCGGAAGCGCCGCCACGCCGGTCGCATCGGCCTGGCCGCGAGCGCGGCCTGGGTCGTCGTCGCCGGCCTGGCCGTCGTCGTGCTGGGCGCGTCGCCGCAGGCAGTCGTCCTCGCTCCTCCCGCGGCGACGCCGTCCGCCGTGCCGAGCCCGGCCGCGACTCCGGCCCCCGTCCGCCCGACGGCGACGCCGCGCGAGACGCGCCCGTGGCGCCCGACCCCGCGACCCACGCCGAGGGTGCGCCCCGCCAACCCCGGATGGACCGTCCCGCAGGCGACGCCGCGGGCGACGCCGCGACCCGCGCCACGTCCGACTCACCGTGCCACGCCACGACCCGGCAAGCCCGTCGTGGTCGCGCCCCCGACCCCGAGGCCGACTGCCCCGCCGACCGCGGCCCCGACCCCCACACCCGAGCTGATCCCGTAGACCAGCGCCCCGACCGTCAGGGAAGGAGCTGGCGCAGCGCGAACCCCACGTTGGCCGGGCGCTCCGCGAGCCGGCGCATGTACCACGGGTACCAGTGCCGGCCGTACGCGATGAGCGTCGACGCCGGGAACCCGGCCTTCTGCAGGCGGCGCAGCTCCGCCGTGCGGATCCCGTAGAGCATCTGCACTTCGAGGCGATCGCGTGGGACGCCGGCCGCCTCGGCGAATGCCGCGATCCGCTCCACCAGGTTCCCATCGTGGGTCCCGAGCGCCAGGCGTGCCTTCCCGTCACGTGCCGCCTCGGCGAGGACCAGGGCGGCCGCCTGGAAGGCGCCGTCCACCTCGGGCCGCTTGCGCCAGGCCACGTCCGCGGGCTCGTCGTAGGCGCCTTTCACGAGGCGCACGGCCGGCTCCAGCGGGAGCAGGCGACGGAGATCGACGGGCGTCCGCCGCAGGTAGGCCTGCAGGCAGATCCCGACGTTCCGGTGGGCGGCCTTGAGGCGCTCGTAGAGGACCAGCGTGCGCTCGACGTACGCGGACGACTCCATGTCGATCCAGAGCCAGGTCCCGATGACGTCGGCGCGCCCGGCGAGGCCGTCGAGATGGCGCAGGCACGCCTCCTCGTCGAGGTCGAGACCCAGCTGGGTGGGCTTGACCGAGAGCTCGATCGGCCGGCCGACCGCGGCGCCGCGGTCGAGGATGGCGTGGTAGTGGGCAGCCACCTCCTCCGCGTCGGCGATCGTCGCCAGGTTCTCGCCCAGGCGCGTGAACAGGATCCCCTGGCCGCCCGCGGCGAGCGTGGCGGCGGCAGCGAACGCGGCGTCGGCGTCTTCGCCCGGCATGAAGCGGCGAACGGCCTTACGCACGAAGCCGAGGCGCGGCAGCCGCTCCTTCAACCAGGTGTTCCGGGCCATCCAGAGCAACAGCGTTCGCACGGCTCCTCCTCCTCGTAGGTGAGGATCCTGCCACGCCCGGCGGTCCCGCGGGCGGCCGCGGAGCAGGGCCCGGCCGGCACTGCGGGGTCCCGCGGGCGGCAGTGGAGCAGGGGCGACGGCGCCGCGATGAACACGAACATCGCCGTCGCCGTCGCGATCGCCGTCGCGGCCGCCGCCGGAGTCGCGGAGCCGCGTCGGGGGAGCGTGGCGTCGGCGCCGGAACCCAGGCGTCAGCCACTCGAACGCCAGGGGTCCGACCACGGCCGGCCCCCTGGCGCCGCTGCCGGACAGTGCGCGAGGGCGGTCAGAGCTCGCGCTCCAGCAGGACGGGCAGCGGGTACGCTCGGCTGCGCCGCCACCGAGTACGACGGGTGATGGGTCAGGTCGGCGCTGGCCACGCTCCAGCCCTGCTTGCCCAGCTCGGTCAGCCGCTCGACCAGCTCCGCGAGGTGCGCCTCCGGGTGCTCCTTGAACGGCATACGCTCGATGCGATACTCGACCCGCCGGACTGCCCTCGTCGGCTTCTCCAGCAGGACGGGCAGCGGTACGCTCGGCTGCGCCGCCACCGAGTACGACGGGTGGTGGGTCAGGTCGATGCTGACGACGCGCCAGCCCTGCTTGCCCAGCTCATTCAGTCGATCGAGAACCTCCGCGAGGTGGGCCTCCGGGTGCTCTCGGATCGACATGCGCTCGATGCGATACTCGACCCGCTGGGCCGAGATGACCTGTTCGGCGGTGGCCATGTCCGTCCCTTGCCTGTTCCGCGGCCGGAGCGCGGCCCGTCCGCGGGCGCCGGCCACGCAGCGAGCATGCGCCCTCCTCGATCGGCATTCAGTGATCACGATGGTCCGCCCGGGTGATCGGCGTCACGCCTGGCCACGGCCCCCCATCCGGCACTTGGGCCCGAGGCCCCTCCGCCGTATGGTGGGCACGGAATTCGCTGGAGGCCGCCCGCGCGGCCGAACGATGATCCGAGCGGCGCACGCATTCGATGATCTGGCTGCCGAGGGACTCGAGGGCGGCTTCCTCTTCGCGCTCCCGCGCGACGCGGCGGAGCGCCTGCTCGCCGAGGCGATCCGGATCAACGTGCCGGCGGGCTCGGTCGTCTACCGCGAGGGCGATCGCCCGAGCCTCCTCGTCGTGATCAAGGGTCTCCTGCGGGTGTTCCTGACCTCGGTGGACGGGCGCCAGGTGACGGTCAGGTACGCCCGGAGCGGGGACGTGGCCGGCCTCGCGCTCGTCATCGGCGGGCCGGCGCCGTTGAGCATCCAGGCGATGACGAGCTCGCTCGTCGTCGTCCTCCGCGTCGACTCGCTGCGCGCTCTCCTGGCGACCGATCCGCGCGTCGCGAGCGCCTGCGCCGAGGAGCTGACGCGCCAGCTCCGCAGGCTCCTCGACGACATCTTCGAGCAGGCCTTCCTCTCCCTCCGCCAGCGCCTCGCCCGCCAGCTCCTCCTCCTTGCGACGGCGGGCCCGGGCCCGAATCTCGTCGTGCACAGCGGACAGCAGGAGCTCGCCGACGCGATCGGGTCGGTGCGCGAGGTCGTGACCCGCAACCTCCACCAGCTGCGCGACGAGGGACTGATCGCCATCTCCCGCGACGAGGTCGCGATCCTCGACCCGGTGCGGCTCGCCGAGGTGGCGCATGAGCCGGTCCACCGGTCCGACTGAACGCAGGCGGGCGGCGCCGCGCGACCGCGTGAACCCGGCGACGGCTCGCCAGATCGGGACGCCCGGCACTGGCGTCCCCGGCGGACGGTCGTCGATGCTCGGCGGGCAATCCAGGAAGGAGCCCACGCTTGACCTCTCGAAGATCGTTCGACACGGACGAGGCGCTCGAAGTGGCGACCGGCCTCGGCATCGACTTCGCCGCCGAGCCGTTCTCCCTCGACGAGTTCCGCCGCGGGATGGCGGTGGAGCTGGAGCACGGGCGCCGCGATCCCTCGACCAACGTCACGGGAGACGACCCGCTCACGACGGGCAAGATCGCGCTGGCCCACCTCCACGAGATCCCGGACTACTACACGCGACTCGAGCGGATGGAGGCCGAAGCCGAGGCGGATCTGGCACCGACCCGGGATCCGGGTTGACCGGGCGGCGCAGCCTGCGCCCTGCCGCCGCGCGATCTCGGGCCCGGGCCGGCGCGATCCGGCCGCTGTAGAGCACCTCCTCGAGCAGCCCGTCGTCGCTCACGCCGGGCTTCCCGGCCTGCCCGTGGGTGACCGCCCGGCGCGGGTCGGCTGACAGCGCGGGTCGGCCGCGCGAACTCGCGCTGGCACCGCCTCTCGATCACGAATCCGACGGGACCCGGCGAAGCGTGGCGACGAGGTGGACCAGGAGCGGCCGGCCCATCGCCTCCATCTTGAGCTCGTAGCGGAGCTCGTCGCCGGTCACCCGCAGATCGCGCTCGACCGCGGTCACGTCGGGGCCCGAGCCGGCGGACGCGACAGCGCGCGACGCGACCCGGATCCGGCCGTCGTCGAGCGTGCCCTCGTCGACCTCGACCATGCCGGTTGCCTGGGCCACGAGGATCTCGATCCGCCCGGCCGGCTTCGGCCGCCAGTAGCCCGCCTCGGCGTGAAGGGGCTGCCCGTCGTCGAGCGACCACGTCCGCTGCTCGTACAGGAGGAACGGCCGGCCAGCGGCGCGAAGGAGGATCTCCTCCCCGTAGGCGAAGTCGGCGATCGTCGGGTAGGTCCCCCGGCCCTCGCCGCGCCACGTGCCGATGAAGTCGGCCAGCGGTGCGAGCTCCGCCGGAACCTCGGCGACCGCACCGCGACCCACGCTGACACGATCTGGACGGGTGGGCTCTTCCGGCTGCGACATTCGGGACGACCTCCACGGCAACGATGACGCGCATTCTCGCCGGTCCGGCGCCCGGAGGCGCAACCCCCGGCTCGCAGCGGCCATTGCGGCCGGGCGCCGCGTCGCGCCCACGCGCATGCGACATTACGTGTAATCTTGTAATCTCATTCACTCACCCACAACCCACGCGCACGACGAGGAGTCCTTCCCGATGGCTCACCACACGACCCCCGACGAGCTGGCCGGCTGGTTCGCCGGCCGTCTCCCCGACGCCTGGTTCGCAGGCACCCCGGACGTCTCGGTCGATCGCGAGGAGATCCTCGTGGTCGGCGAGATTGCCGATGTCGAGCTCGGCACTGACGCCACAGAGGGCGCGCGCGCCGCCGCGCGGGCCAGCCGTGTCGATCGCTTCCGCGAGGAGACGCGCGGCGAGCGCATGGCGATCGCAGAGGAAGCCCAGCACCGGTTCCGCAAGGTCGTCTCGTGGGGCGTTCGGATCGCCGGCGAGGCGCGCCTCTTCACGACGGCAAGCATCCCGGTCATGACGCGCCTCCGGCAGCCCGAGCGCCGGGTCCTCGACACGCTCGTGGAGGCCGGCGTGGCCCGCAGCCGGAGCGAGGCGCTGGCCTGGTGCGTGAAGCTGGTCGGGGAGAACGAGGCCAGCTGGATCGGCAGCCTCCGCGACGCCCTTCGGACCGTCGAGGAAGCCCGGAAGGCCGGCCCGTCGGGCGGATGACCCCGGCTCCGTGCGACGCGGCCCGAAGCTGGTCGCAGGCGACGGGAAGGGGGGCTGTCCGGCCGAAGCGTTCGCCTCAGCCGGCAGGCGTGACGTCGAGCGGGTCGAACGTCTCCGTCCGTTCGACGACGGCGTCGGCGCCCAGGCGGGCGACGGCAGGCCCGCCGAGCGACGCTCCCAGGACCGTCGACCACCCCTCGTCGGCGAGCGCGACGAGCGTGGACTCGGCCGCGGCAAGGAGGGCGTGCGCCTGGGCCGCGACAGCCGAGCGTCCGAGCGCCTGACCGGGGGACTCCGTGATCTCGGCGGCGAGCGCGGCGGCCGCCCGGGTCGTGGCGTCGGCACGGACCGCGGCATCCCGGTCGGCCGCGCGGCGGAGGACGAGCGCGCCCGGCCCGGAGACCGCGAGGGCGAGCCCCACGAGGTACGGCCAGAGGGCTCCCGACCGGCCCCGGAGGTCCGGCTCGTCGAAGGCGATCGCGACATCGGGCCAGGCAAGGCGCCGAATGGCGACGGCGGCCATCGCCTGGGCCGCCGGCGATCCTTCGTCGGCCAGCCACGGGACGAGCGCTCCCGCGGCCAGCTGTCCACCGCCCAGGCCGTCGCCGCGGGCAAGCGCCACGGCCAGGGCCTGCATCGCGAAGGCCCTTCCCGCGCGCGTTGACGGCGACGCGGGCATCCCGCGCGCGAGGTCGGGCGCGACGATGAGGGGTCCCGGGCCGATCAGCACGGTGGCCCCCGAGCGGCGAAGGAGCCGGTGTCCGAAGGCATGGTCGGCGATCGCCCGGTCCGGGTCGACGCCGTCGGCCACGATCTCGCCGATCGGGTCAGCCTCGACGACGTCGATCCGCTCGAGGGCGGCGACGAGAGCCTGCTCCGGGGCGGCCAGGGCGGGGGCAACCGTGCCCAGGCGAACGTACCGGCCCACCTCTGCGGCGGCCTCGTCGACCCGCTCGCGGAGGATCGCCAGCGCCCGCTGGGAGCCCGCCGGAACGGACGCTGGATCCTCTCCGCCGGCCTTGGGACGACCGTCCCGCGGGTGCCAGTGGACGGGCTCCAGGCCCCGATCGTGAAGCTGCAGGACGAGCTCCCGGACGGCCGGAACCCGGATGCGAACGAGGTCGGCGCCGGACGCCACGAGCGATGCGGCGCTGTCGGGCGCCGCCTCGAGCATGGGAGTCGGCAGCGTCAGGCCCAACCATGGACGGGGCGCGTCACCGAGCACGTCGAGGAGCTCGAGTCGTGCGGTCCGGTTCGCGTCGACGCGTTCCAGGGCGAGCCCGGCGATGCGCCGGGCCTCGGCCTCGGCCGAGGCGCGGCGGTCCGGGTCCACCAGGAGCTCTGCCTCGAAGGCGAGATCGATTGCGCCGCTCGCCACGTCCAGCGCCAGCTGCTGGGGCGACACGTCGTACTCGAGGAGCGCCACGATGAAGGGCAGCGAGATGCCAGCGGCGAGGCGCTCGGGCGCACCGTTGACATGCCGCTCGACGACGGCCGACGCCAGGGGCACGTCCGTGCGGTCCAGGCCGGTGACCCCGTAGAGGCGCAGGATCGCGCGCTCTCGGGCCGGTGTGGTCGAGGCCCGAGCCCGGGCCCCCCAGGCGCCGGCAAGGTCACCGGCGCGCCGGAGGATCGACTCCAGGAGCGTGACGATCTCGGGGTCAGGCTCGCCCATCGCCCCGGAGTATGCCCGGGCTGGCAGGGCCACGCTGGACGACGCCCCCGGCGTCGACGGCCCACACGTGGGACGCCGTCATTCGACGGGCTCCGTCCGGGCAACGCGCCCGATCCAGACGTGGCCGTCCACGAAACGCTCTGCCTTCCAGATCGGCGCCCGCGCCTTTGTCTCGTCCATCACGAAGCGGGCGGCCTCGAACGCGGCGTCGCGGTGCGGCGCGCAGGCCACGATCACCACGGAGATCGCTCCCAGCGGAACGTCGCCGACCGCGTGGACGGCGGCGATCCGCTCCACGCCGAAGCGCGCGGCGGCTTCATCGGCGATCTCCCCGAGCACGCGCAGGGCGAGCGGCTCGAAGGCCTCGTATTCCAGGGCCTGGACCCGCCGCCCCGCGTGGCGCCGTGCCTCGGCTTCCTCGCCCGGGGCGGGCGTGCCAGGCGTCGCGCGGGTGCGGCCCTCGAAGACCACGACCGCGCCGTCGGCAGGCGTCGCCAGCCGTTCGGCAAGCCTCTGCCCCAGGTCAGCCGGGAGCGGAGCCGGGGCCAGCTCGAGGATCCGGTCGGGGCCGGGCTGGCCGGCTTCGCCGCCGGCTCCCCCGCTGACCGGCGGAATGCAGGCCACCTCGTCGCCGTCCTCCAGCGGCGCCTCGGGCGCCGCGTACTCCCCGTTGCGGGCGAACCGCACGTAGGGCCGCCCGTCGGCAAGGGCGGGGTGGAGCACCACGAGGGCGACCCAGGCGTCCGCGATCGTGGCTCCTCCGGGCACCTCGACGGCGACCTCACGGGTGCCGGCCATCTCGCGCTGGCGGGCGAAGAGGCGGATCCGGATGCGCATGGGCGTTCTCCCTAGACGAGCAGGCCGGCGCCGAAATAGAGGCCGGCCGCGTCGATCGTGCCCGCGGCGATGAGCGCGACGTTGATGTACAGCAGGCCGGTCGCCGATTCCATCGACCGCGTCCTCACCGTCTGGACCGCGGCCCAGCAGACGATGAGCGGGAAGATCAACGAGACGATCAGGCGGAGCCACACGAAGAGCGCCCACGGCCCGGTCAGGGGGGCCAGCGGGGGGTTCGAGGTCCCGATCCCGAGCCCCACCCACGCCCCGAACAGGACCAGCTGGACGGCGACGACGCCGAGCAGCGCGCGGCTGAGCACGAGGGCGGGGCCGGTCGAGAGCTTGGGCGTCACCAGGTACCAGTGGCCCAGGATCATCGCCGCAAAGACGCCGCCGGTCGCCGCGGCCAGGGCCAGCAGCTGAACCGCGAGGGCAGCGACGCCGACCGCATCGCCGCCCCATGCGAGGGCTCCGAAGAGCATGGTCGCAACCCCCGCGGCGGCCGCGGCCAGCACCAAAGGAGCTGCTCGCCGGCCGCCGAGCATCAGCAGCCCGTCGACGAGCGCGGCGGCCGCGAACAGGCCCAGCGCCACCCGCCGCGGGGCGTCCCACGCGGGATCCACGGTGACCGGGGAGCCGGAGGCCGTGGCGGCCGGGAGGGCGCCGTCGGAGAGCAAGGCGAGCGCGGCGAAGGCGGCGGCGCACAGGGCGGTGAAGCCGAGAAAGCCGGCTGTCGCCTCGCTGCGCAGGCGCAGGAAGGCGACCGCTCCCAGCGACCCGACGGCGAGCGCCGCGAGGAGGGTCCAGTTGACGAACGCCAGGTTGCGCGCGATCTGCTCTGCGGGCATCGCCGGGAGTGTAGGTGGCGAACAGCGGGCGCGCGTACGATGGGGACCGGAGGTGGCGACGATGGCAGCTCGCAGCGCGACGATCAGCTGGTACGGCCATGCCTGTGTCGAGATCAGGACACCGGGCGGGAAGACGATCCTCATCGACCCGTGGTTCGGCAACCCGAAGAGCCCGAAGGCCGCGGCCGACGTGAGCGCCTGCGACCTGCTCCTCGTGACGCACGGCCATGGCGACCACATGGGCGATGCCGTCGCGCTGGCCAGTCGGCTCAGGCCCGTCTGGCCCTGCATGCACGAGATGAGCCTCTGGCTCGCCCGCCAGCTTCCGGGTGGCGCCGACGCCGCGATCGGCATGAACAAGGGCGGCACGTTCGCGTTCGGCGAGATCGCGGTCACGATGGTCGGCGCCGATCACTCGGCCGGCGACTGGAACGCCGGCGGCGAGACGACCCTGTACCTGGGCGAGCCGGCCGGGTTCGTCCTGCGCCTGGAGGACGGCCGGACCGTGTACCACGCCGGCGACACGAACGTCTTCTCGGACATGCGCCTCATCGGGGAGCTCTACCGGCCGGATCTCGCCCTCCTGCCCATCGGCGGCCACTACACGATGGGTCCGCGCGAGGCGGCGCTGGCGGCCGAGCTGCTGGGCGTGGACGCGATCGCGCCCATCCACTGGGGCACGTTCCCGCTGCTGGCCGGCACTCCCGCGGCGCTGCGCCATGAGCTCGACGAGCGCGGTCTCCGCGGCGTGGCCGTCCACGACTGGCTGCCGGGGGCGACGATCGACGCCTGACGCGGAGCCGGCGCCGCGGCATCCGCCGATCGGGCCATGGTCCCCTCGACCCCGTCCGTGTCATCCTGCCGGATGTGAGTCCCTTCTTGCGCCACGTCCGGGGCCCCGCCGCGCTCGCGGTCGCCGTCCTCCTGATCGTCACCGGGCCGGCGTCCGGGGCGTTCGGAGCCGGGGCACTCGGTTCCGGGGCGCTCGGAGCCGGTCGGCGCGTCCGGTCCTGCCGCAGCGCCCCAGCCGCCGAGACAGGGCACCTTCTCAACCTCCCGAACAGCCTGCTCGTGACCCTCCGCGCCGGGGACGACCCGGCGGAGGCGGACGCGGCGGCAGCGGCTCGAGGGCTGGTCCGCGTCGCGTGGAACCCGGCCCTGCGAACGGCGCAATACGTCGCCGCAGCGCCGTCGGCCGGCAGTCCCGGGGAGCTGACCGTCGCCGCGGCGACGGCCCGCGCCCGCCGGGTCGACGTGCGCGAGCGCGTCCGTCTCAGCGTGCTCGCGGAGGAGCTGCGGCGCACACCGGGCGTGATCGCCGCCGCACCGCCCGTCCGGCTCGAGCTCCTCGTCGACCCGCTTCCGGCGACGTCGCCGGATCCGACGCCGACGCCCTTGCCGACGCCATCGCCCCTCCCGGTCCCTTCGCCGGTCGCGGCGCCCAACGACACGTACTGGTCGTCGCAGTGGGCTCCGGACGCGATCGGGGCACGCAGCGCCTGGGCGCTGACGCGGGGACGGCCCGAGATCCTCGTCGCGGTCCTGGACACGGGCGTGGACCTGAAGCACCCGGACCTGGCCGGGCGCCTTGTCGTCGGGACCGACATCGGAGCCGGCGACAGTGACCCGACCGACGAGAACGGTCACGGGACGCACGTTGCCGGGATCATCGCGGCCGTTGCCGGGAATGCCCGCGGCGTCGCCGGGATCGCCCCCACCGTCCTCGTCATGCCCGTGAAGGTCATGGACGTCGACGGCTCCATCTGGGACACGGCGGTCGCCGAGGGCATCGCCTGGGCCGTGGCTCGCGGCGCACGCGTGATCAACATGAGCCTGGGCGGGGACCAGGCGAGCCCGACCATCGACGCCGCGATCGACCACGCCAGGGCCCACGGCGTGGTGGTCGTCGCGGCAGCCGGCAACAACGGTGCGGCGGTCAGCCAGCCGGCGGCATACCCCCCGACGCTCGCCGTCGCGGCGGTCGAAGATCGTCCGGCAAGCCTCGACGGCAACGGGGACGGCATCCCCGACGGCTGCTCGGTCGCGCGCTTCGGCGCCGGCCAGTACCGGCACGCCCTGTACAGCAACGCGGGCCCCGAGGTCGACCTGGCGGCGCCTGGAAGCTGCATCGTGTCGACCTACCGCACGGCCTCAGGTTCGGCGTACGCCTCTTTGAGCGGGACCTCCATGGCGACGCCGATGGTGTCGGCCGCGGCCGCCCTCGTCCTGTCCCGCAACCCTTCGCTCACGGTCGGCCAGGTGGAGGCGGCCCTCATCGGGACGGCCGCCGACCTCGGGACGCCGGGGCCGGACCCACAGACGGGAGCCGGCCTGCTGCAGGTCGGGGCGGCCGTTGCCTCGGTCGGCGCCCCCGCTTCCGATGGCGTCAACCCCGCCGTCCGATGGTCCGGCATGGCCGACGGGACGCTGGTCCGTGGCACCCTCGCCACCCGGGCGACCGTGACCGACACGTCACCCATCGTCGCGACCCGGATCTACCGGGACGGGCACCCGCTCTTCGTCCGCCGCGCGAGCAGCGTGCCGATCGGCTGGGCCTCCGCGGCCCAGCCCGATGGGATCCACACCTGGACGGCCTACGGCACGGATGCCGGCCTGAGGGTCGGGTCGTCGAGTGTTCGCGTCCTGGTCGCGAACCGGCGCCGCGCGGTGTCGATCAGGGCGGCGCTGGCGATGACGCGGAACGCCCGCTCCATCGTCCGTAGCGTGACGCTGGCGACCCGGACCGCGCTCGTCGCGCGCTGCACCGGACCCAGCGGCCTGCCGCTCGTGCTCAGCGTGATCGACGCCTCGGGGAAGGTGGTGGCCCAGGGTCGCGGTGCCGGTTCGGCGGTCGTGGCCCTGTCGTCGCTTCGTCCGGGCCGTTACAGGCTGCGGGCCCTGACGGCGGTCGCTCGGCCAGGGCTGTCGCTCCGCCTCACGGCCGCCTGGCTGCGCTGAGGCGCCGGCCCCTCCCGCCCGGAGAGGAAACGCCGGGGCGGGCGGTTGGACGGCCGGGACCGACCCCTGACGCCCGGTCGACGGGGATGAGTCGGTCAGGTGGGCGACCGCGGGTCCTGCACGACCGAAGCCGACGAGGGCTGACTCACCCGACCGTCGTCCAGCTCATCCAGTCCCAGCCTGCCCAAGAGCAATCCGATCGCGACGCTGAGGACGAACGCGCCGAGCGCGACAAGCAGGAGCATTGCGGGTGCGAGGAGAAGGTCGAGAAGCATGTCGGCCGGTTCGTCCTCGTGCTGCGTGGAACCCGACGGCGGAGGCTCCGCCAAGGGTCCACGTTGGCGGGGCGGCCCGTCAATCCGGAGATCTGCCTAGGGCAACGGCCGTCGGATCTCGCACGACACCTGCCATCCCTGGGGCAGCCGCGATCTGTACAGTTGGCGCCGTGACAACGGCACCCGCGGGCCCCATCCCCGGCACCTCGGCATGAGCCCGCTCGACGCTCCCGGAGACCGCGGAGCGGGCGATCCTTCGCTCGAGCTGCCGCCTCCCGGCGGATCGGTGGCGGACGTGGAGATCCCGGACGCTGGAGCGACCGTAGATCCTGGACCGCCTGGCCGGTTGGCGCGCCTCTCGTCGGCCCTCCGGCGCCCGTTCGGCGGGTCGAGGCGCAAGGCCGCCGTCGAGGCGGCCGCGTCCCAGGAGGCGGTGCGACAGGCGTTCCTGGCCGCGGAGTCGATCGTGCCCGCAACTGCCCAGCGGCGACCGCCGGCGGAGCCGGGGGGCCCCGCCGTTGCCGTGGGCGACGCCGCCGGCTCCGCCACCGGCGACGCGACCCACGAGACCGTCGCCCTCCCCCTGGTGCTTCGCGGGAGTGGACCGCGGCCGGCGGCCGCTCCCGCCCCGCCGCCCTCCGTCGTGGCCGACGCGCCGGAGATCGTGCGGGTCGTGGTCGTCGCGCCTGCGGCCGGGACGCCCGTGGCCGCCACGACCGCGGTCGATGCGCGGGATGCAAACACCGATGCGCCGGAGGCCGGCACCAACGCCCGTGAGGCCGACGCCGCGGTGCGGGTGGCCGGCCTGCTCGATGTCGACCCGCCGGAGACGGACATGACGGAAGCCGACGCGCCGCCAGCGGCCGAGCCCGGGGGGCCGAGCTGGCGAGCCCCCGGCGCCACGGCTCCCGCCGACCTCCTGGAGGTCCACGAGAGCGTCACGGCCGCGGCCGACGACTTCTTCGGCGGCCTGGTCCGGCGGGTGGAACGCCGCCCCTGAGATGCGCACGATCACCCTGTCCAACAACAAGGGCGGCAGCGCCAAGACGACGACGACCGTGTGCCTCGCCTCCGCCTTCGCCGAGAGCGGCCTGCATGTCCTCGTCGTCGACCTCGACCCCCAGGGATCGGCGACGTTCTGGCTTGGCGGGCGCGAGTCGCCCGTGGGGCTCGTGGCGCTGTCGGAGGGCGGCGTCCGGGTTGCGCAGATCATGCGAACGTCGTCGGCGCCCGGGGTCGACCTGATCCCGACCAGCCCCAGCCTGGTCCCCTCGGGCGAGCGGAGTCTCAACGACACGGGCCTGGCGATCGTGCGCGGCCTGGCCCGGCTGCCCGACTACTGGGACATCATCCTCGTGGATACCCCTCCGGCGGTGGGCTACCTGTCCCTCGCCCCCCTTGTCGCCAGCGACCACGTGGTGATCCCCGTGGAGGCCCACGCGCTCGCGTTGCCGGGGGTTGCCAGCGTCCTCGCGTCGATCCAGCGGGCCAAGGAGCAGGTCAACACGCGCATCGACGTGCTCGGCATCGTGGCGTGCAGGGTGAACGCGACGCTGCACACGCGCGAGGTCCTGGCCCAGCTTCGCGCCACCTTCGGCGCCACCGTTCTCGAGCACAGCGTTCGCGAGACGATCCGGCTGGCCGAGGCTCCGGCGCTCCGCATGCCGATCACGCAGTACGCGCCCTGGAGCCAGGCGGCGAACGACTACCGCGCGGTCGCCCGGGAGCTCCTGGCCCGCATGGGCGACACCGCGACGATCGTCTGACTCGCGCAGAGGATCAGCCGGGCTCGCCGCGCGCCGCTCGAGCGGCATTGTGGGCGGGCGTCGCGAGCAGTGGCCCGGGCCGCCCCCGCGGTGGAACCCCGATCCCCAGGACGCGGATGTGCTCCGGGAACGCGACGTCCCGCAGGCTGTTCCTGCCGTCGAGGATCACTTCGAGGGCGGGGAGCCAGGCCGGGTCGAGTCGACGGAACGCCGGGTCGGCGGTCTGGACGACGATCGCGCGGGCGTCTCCGCGAGTCCCCCAGGCCCAGGGCGACGCGCCACAGCGGTCGACCTCTTCAGCGGACAGCAAGGGGTCCCAGGCCGACACGCGGGCACCCAGGTTCGCGAGGCCCCCGATCAGAGGGATCGCCCGCGAATAGGCAAGCTCCTTCACGCCCTCCCGGTAGGTGAGGCCGAGGACGAGCACGGGCACGTCCTCCAGCGAGCCCAGCTCCCCGCGGAGCCGCTCGATCGCGGCGCCGACCTGGCCGTCGTTCACCCGCCGGGAGACCGCGACGAGCTCCATCTCCGGGGCCCGCGACAGGAGGAAGTGCGGGTAGACCGGGATGCAGTGGCCGCCGACACCCAGGCCGGGCTGGTGGATGTGGCTGTAGGGCTGGCTGTTCGCGGCCCGGATCACCTCGAGGATGTCGAGTCCGATCCGGTCTGCGTATCGGGCCAGCTCGTTGGCGAAGGCGATGTTCAGGTCGCGATACGTCGTGTCGGCGAGCTTGCTCAGCTCGGCAGCCTCGGCCGTGCTCATCGCCACGATCTCCGCGTCGAGGACCGACGCGTAGAACCGCGCAGCCCGGTCCGTGGACGCCGGCCCGATGCCGCCGACGAGCTTGGGGTAGGTCGCGAGGTTGCGGAAGACCGCGCCGGTGAAGAGGCGCTCCGGCGAGAACGCCACGAAGAAGTCGCGATCGGCGACCTGTCCCGTTGCCGTCTCCAGGCGCGGGGCGTACCGGTTCCTCGTGTCGCCGACCGGGAGCGTCGTCTCGAAGATCACGGTCGCGCCGGCGCGAACGCCGGGGGCGACGACGCCGACCGCGGCATCCATGAGGCGGTAGTCGGGGCGCTGCTCCTCGTCGAGCATGACCGGCACGATCAGGACGATGACGTCCGACTCCCGTGCCGCCGCCGTTCCGTCGGTCGTCGCGCGGAGCCGGCCGGCGGCGTGGGCCGCGGTGACGCGCTCGGCGAGCCCCGGCTCCTCCGCCACGTGGGCACGGCCCTCGTTGACGGCGGCCACGACCGCCTCGTTGACGTCGACGGCGATCACGCTCCAGCCGTGCGAGGCGAACTGGGCGGCGAGCGGCAGGCCCATCTTGCCGGCTCCCACGACGGAAACCGTGCCGGCCGTCCCCGGCTCGCCGGTCCAGGGCGCGACGGACTCGACGTTGCCGTGCAGGCACGGGTTCTCCGGCAGCGTGATCGTGCCGCCGAGGACGCTCGCGGAGGACGTCGGGCGACCGGTGATCGTCACCGGGGCGGGATCCGTTCCGCGAAGCCGGCGAGGTCCACCGGGCGGGACTCGGACGCGGCCTCGAGCAGGCCGGACGCGATCGCGAGCGCCCACAGGCCGTCCTCGCCGTCCACGACGGGGCGGCCGCCGCCTCGTGCCACGGCCAGGAACGCGTCGAGCTCGGCCGCGAGCGGCTCACGGCTGACCACGTCGATGACGACCACGTTGCCCTCGAAGGTGGTCGCGTAGCCGTCGATGATCGTGGGGCTGCCGACGTCGGCGCTCGTGAACGTGAGCCGCTGGGTCAGGTAGTCGAGCTCGAACATTCCCGATTCGCCGACGACGGAGAGCTGGCGTCGCTTCGCCGGGGTCAGCCAGTTGACGTCGAGCATGCCGGTCGCGCCGGACGGGAAGTGCAGGAGCCCGAACAGGAGGTCCTCGTGGCCGGCGTGCACCCGCTGGGCCGTCTCGGCGTAGACCCGCGTCGGCCGCTCGCCGGCCACCCACGAGAGGATGTCCGCGTCGTGCGTGGCGAGGTCGATCGTCACGCCGACGTCGCGGATCCGAGCCGGGAACGGCCCCGCGCGCCGGCTGGTGATCGAGTAGAGGGGCCCGACCCAGCCCTTCTCGATGCGCCGGCCGAGCTCCAGGACGGCCGGGTTGAAGCGCTCGACGTGGCCGACCTGCAGCGGGATTCCCCGGGCCCGGGCCGCGCCGACCAGCTCGATCCCCTCCTCCACGGTCGCCGCCAGCGGCTTCTCCACGAGGACCGGCAGGCCCCGCTCGAGCGCCGCCAGCGCCAGGGGAGCGTGGGCCGTGGTTGGGGCGGCGACGACGACGCGCGTCGAGGGCGGCATCCGCGACCATCGCGAGCGGGTCGGCGAAGCCCGCGGCGCCCGTCCTCGCCACGGCGTCGGCGAGCACGTCGGGAGTCGGGTCGGCGACGGCGGTAAGAACGCAATCCTCGCGTGAGGCGAGATGGCGGAGGTGGTTGCGGCCCATCGAGCCGAGGCCCGCGAGCCCGACGCGGAGCGGCGCGGCCATCAGGAGCTGCCCCCGGCGATCGCGGCCGGTTCGACGGGGGTCGCGACATCGCGGATCGCCGCGATCACCGCCTCGAGCTCGTCCGCGGCCAGGTTCGGCCGGACCGGGACCGACAGGACCTCGTCCGCGAGCCGGTTCGTCACGGGCAGGTCGAGGTCCTCGGCGCCGGGCACGAAGGCCTGGAGGTACTCCTGCCGGTGGATCGGGACGGGGTAGTAGATGAGCGTGCCGATGCCGCGCTCCGTCAGGCCGTCGATCACGCGCTGGCGCTCCCCCGGAAAGCGCATCGTGTACTGGTGCCAGACGTGCTCGCGGCCGTCGGGGACGCGTGGGACCAGGTAGCCCCGGAGGCCGGCTTCCAGGCGGGCCGCGTTGCGCCGGCGCTGCTCGGTGCGCTCGTCCAGCCGGGCGAGCTGGGCGATCCCGATCGCGGCCGCCAGGTCGGTCGGCTTGGCATTCGTCCCGAGCGCCTCGTGATGGTAGCGGACGCGCATCCCGTGGTTCCGGTAGAGCCGGAGACGGTCGGCCAGCGCGTCGTCGTCGGTCGTGGCGAAGCCGCCCTCGCCCGTCGTGAGGTTCTTCGTGGCGTAGAGGCTGAACATGGACGGCCCGAACTGCCCCGCTCGCCGGCCGCGGTACCTCGCGCCATGGGCCTGCGCCGCGTCCTCCACGATGGGGATCCCGTGCCGCTCGGCGATCGCGACGAGCGGATCCATGTCGGCCATGAGGCCGTAGAGGTGGACCGGAAGGATCGCCTTCGTCCGGGGCGTGATCGCCGCCTCGACGAGGTCCGGATCCATGCAGAAGTCCTCCGCCCGGATGTCGACGAACACCGGGCGGGCACCCACCTGGAGGATGGCGCTGACCGTCGCATTGAAGCTGAAGCTGACGGTGATCACCTCGCCGCCCGGGCCGATCCCGAGCGCCCGGAGGATCGCCTCAAGGGCCAGCGTGCCGTTCGCCATGAAGACCGCGTGCTGCACCCCGCAGTATGCCGCCCAGCGCTCCTCGAGCTCCGCGGACTTGCGGCCCACTGCCAGCATGCCGGACCGGAGGACGTCCAGGACGGCCTCCTCCTCCGCCGGCCCGAGATCCGGCTTCGAGATCGGGATCACGTCGAAGCCTCCGGGGCGAGCCGGGCGCACTGGCCCGAGGAGATGTCGTAGCGGGCGCCGCAGGCCGGGCAGGCCAGCGTGCCGGAAGCATCGCCGCCGACGGGCCGTCCGGCGCCGTCGACGAGCCGTCGGCCGCAGGCGCAGACCCAGCCGATGGTCCGTGCGGGGTTGCCGACGACGAGCGCATGGTCGGGCACGTCGCGGGTGACCACCGCGCCGGCGCCGACCGTGGCGAACCGCCCCACGTCACGTCCGGCGACCACGACCGCCCCGGCCCCGATCGAGGAGCCGGTTCTCAGGCGGATGGGGCTCACGATCCAGTCGCCGGCCCGCGCCAGCTCGCCGCTGGCCGTGATCGCGCGCGGGAAGCGGTCGTTCGTGAGGATCGCGTTCGGCCCGATGAAGACGCCGTCCTCCACCGTGACGCCGTGGTAGACGAGCGCGGCATTCTGGATCTTGACCCGGTCGCCGATCTCGACCCCCTCGTCGATGAACGCGTCCCGGCCGATGACGCACTCCGCGCCGATCCGGGCCCCGGAGCGCACCTGGGCCCGGTGCCAGATGCTCGTGCGCGGCCCGACGACGACGTCCGCCTCGAGATCCGCGGACGGGTGCACTCGCGCGGAAGGATCGATCACGTGCCGGCTGTCCTCGTGGGCGACGGAGATGGTGGGGCGCCATCGCACGATAGCAGGCGCTCCGAACCGGCGGGCCTGCCGAGGTGCATCTCGGAGCCCTGGGCGAGCGCGGGCCGCGCTCGCGCCCCCCACGGGTCGCACGCCGTGCGCTGTGGCCGGCACGCCCGTCGCTCGGTTCTTGCGGGCGCAAGCACCGGATGCGACGAGGCCCGACGCGTCGGCCAGGCGCGATCGATCGGGCGGGAGCGCTACGCTACCCGTGACTCGCGCTCGAGTGCCCAGGATCGTTGGGTCGTGTTGGGCGATCGGCGCGTGGCATGGAGATGGTCGACGGTGCTTCGGGTAGCTGGAGCCGTGACCGGCAGACGCGCGGGCAGGACCGCCGCCGGCATGGCCCTTGTCCTGGTCCTCCTCGCGGGGTGTGGATTCGCGTCGCCCGTTCCGTCCCCGCCGGATCCCACCACCCTCCCGACCCCGTCGTGGACCTTCGGCCGGACCGTCTCGGGCATCCCCGTCCCGGCGTCGGTCGACGCCACCGGGGGGAGCGACGCGAGCGCCGCCCTGATCGCCTTCATCGGGAGCGTCCCCGACGGCTCGACGATCGTCTTTCGGGCCGGCGCGACGTACCGCCTCGACGCGGCGATCAAGTTCGCCCACCGGCGCAACCTGACCTTGGCCGGCAACGGGGCGACCCTGCGCGGCCACGGGGGCACCACCGAGGCGAGCTCGCTCTTCTGGCTCGGCAGCTACGGGGGCGTCAACAGCGGGATCGTCATCCGCGACTTCAGCCTGGTCGGCAACAGCACGACCCCCGGCGTCTACCAGGGCGGCAAGGAGGGGGCCCACGCCATCCTCGTCGACGGCGGCAGCGGGATCGACCTCTCCCGGGTCACGGTCAGCGGCGTCTGGGGCGACTGCCTCTACGTCGGCGGCTCGGCCGACGGCGTCACGTTCCACGACGCGACCTGCCGCTCGAACGGCCGCAACGGGGTGACGATCACCTCGGGCAGCAACGTCACGGTCCAGCGGGTCGCCTTCGACGCCGCCGGCTACTGCACCTTCGACATCGAGCCCAACCAGGCCAGCGAGGCGGCCCGCAGCATCCGCTTCCTCGACAACACGGCCGGCACGTGGAGCAACTCGTTCCTCTCGGCCGAGGGGGCCGCGGGCTCCGTCGTCAGCGGGGTCACCGTCAGCGGCAACACGGTGACCGGGCGCTCGCTCCTCACGGTCATCGGCCTCGCCCGCCGCCAGAACGTCGTCTTCACCAACAACCGCTCGAGCGTGGCCGCGGCCGGACCCGTCCTGCGCTTCGCCCACGTCGACGGCCTGACCATCAGCGGCAACGTCCAGCCGCTCTCCTCGGGCTCCCTCGCCAGCATCTCCGACAGCACCGGGGTCACCTACACCCCCTGAGGCCCGGGCGGTCGGCGGGGCCGGGAGCCGGGGACCTGCCTCGTCGGGCACCTGGCCTTCGGTTCCGGTCCCGGGTGGCGGTCGACAAGACGGACCCATCCGGGCGATACTTGCGGTGCCTCCGAGCAACGCATCGTGCGACCGGCCGTCCCCAGCGCCGGGTGCCCGGGACATCGTCCGGCGGGTGACGCGCCCGCCGCCCTCCAACGAGAGACAGGATCAACCTGAGACCCACCCGCGGCTGGCTGCCAGCGGGCTGGATGCGCCCTGCCTGCCGCGGTCGCGGTGTGCGCCGGGGACGTAGCCAACTCTCCCGCGAGCCGAAAACGGCGATGGCGCGCGCCCGTCCCCGGCAGTCGCCATCGCCGCCAGCCTGCCGGCCCGTCTCTGCCGGTTGTGGGCCCATTCCGTCGCCGCGCTCTGCGCGCGGCGTTCTGGTAGAGAGGAGCGACCATTGTTGGCGGTTCAGGGCGGCGTCCAGCGGGCGCCTCGTCGAATCAACGCCCGGCGGCTGGCCGGGCTCATCACCGTCGCAGCCTTCCTCGTCGTCGGCGTCGGTGTGGTCGTCGGTCCGTCACCGGCCCTCGCGGGTTCCGCGCCCAAGGTTGCCGTCATCGTCGGACCGGCCGGCGCGCAAACAGCCACCTACCGCAGCCTGGGCAATGCGGTCATCCGCGAGGCGCTCCGGCACACGCCGAATGTCGTGCATGTCTTCAGCCCCGGCGCGACCTGGGCGCGCGTGAAGGCGGCGATCTCCGGAGCCTCGGTCGTTGTCTTCATCGGACGTGGACGCGGCTTCCCGTCGCCGTACAGCGCCACCCTGCGAACGGACACTCAGGACGGGCTCGGCCTCAATCCCGTGGCCGGCGGCAGCAACTCGGCAACCAGGTACTACGGGGAGCGGTACGTCCGCGCTGTGCGGCTCGCTCCGCGGGCCGTCGTCGTGCTCAGCCACATGGCCTATGCCTCCGGAAGCAGCGAGCCCGGACGAAGGCAGCCCACGCTCTCGGTGGCTCGCCGCCGAGTGGACAACTACGGTGCCGGCTTCCTGGCGGCCGGTGCGTCCGCCGTGATCGCCGAGGCAAGCCTGACGCCCGCCTACTACGTGCACGCCATCTTCGCGACGAACACATCCCTTGATTCCGTGTGGCGCGGGGCGCCGTCTCGCCACGGTCACGTGACCACGTTCTCGTCGAGCCGGAGGCGGGGTGCGACCGGCCGCACGGATCCTGTCCACGTGAGTTCCCGCTTTGAACGCTCCATCATCGGCTCGCTGGGCACGACGACGTCGGCCGTACGGCAGGCCGCCTCCCCCGCCGTGACCGTCCCCACGCCGACGCCCACGCCGCCCGTCTCGGGCATCCCCGTCCCGGCGTCGGTCGACGCCACCGGGGGGAGCGACGCGAGCGCCGCCCTGATCGCCTTCATCGGGAGCGTCCCCGACGGCTCGACGATCGTCTTTCGGGCCGGCGCGACGTACCGCCTCGACGCGGCGATCAAGTTCGCCCACCGGCGCAACCTGACCTTGGCCGGCAACGGGGCGACCCTGCGCGGCCACGGGGGCACCACCGAGGCGAGCTCGCTCTTCTGGCTCGGCAGCTACGGGGGCGTCAACAGCGGGATCGTCATCCGCGACTTCAGCCTGGTCGGCAACAGCACGACCCCCGGCGTCTACCAGGGCGGCAAGGAGGGGGCCCACGCCATCCTCGTCGACGGCGGCAGCGGGATCGACCTCTCCCGGGTCACGGTCAGCGGCGTCTGGGGCGACTGCCTCTACGTCGGCGGCTCGGCCGACGGCGTCACGTTCCACGACGCGACCTGCCGCTCGAACGGCCGCAACGGGGTGACGATCACCTCGGGCAGCAACGTCACGGTCCAGCGGGTCGCCTTCGACGCCGCCGGCTACTGCACCTTCGACATCGAGCCCAACCAGGCCAGCGAGGCGGCCCGCAGCATCCGCTTCCTCGACAACACGGCCGGCACGTGGAGCAACTCGTTCCTCTCGGCCGAGGGGGCCGCGGGCTCCGTCGTCAGCGGGGTCACCGTCAGCGGCAACACGGTGACCGGGCGCTCGCTCCTCACGGCCTTTCCGATCGCCCGCCGGCAGAACGTCGTCTTCACCAACAACCGCTCGAGCGTGGCCGCGGCCGGACCCGTCCTGCGCTTCGCCCACGTCGACGGCCTGACCATCAGCGGCAACGTCCAGCCGCTCTCCTCGGGCTCCCTCGCCAGCATCTCCGACAGCACCGGGGTCACCTACACCCCCTGAGGCCCGGGCGGTCGGCGGGACCGGGAGCGGCGCGATCGAGCGAAGGCGGGAGTCCCGCGAACCGCGCCGAATGGCGGTGACGGTACGAGGCCGTGGCACCGGCGCCTGTGATCCCGGGCGCCGGTGCGCAACCGCACCATCCCGTCGCTCCTCGCCGCCCGGGCCGGCATGGTTGCGAGGGAGGTCTGGCGATGTGCTGGGCGGTTCCCTGGGGTTGTGGCTAGTCCGATGGTTCCGACACCGCGGACGCATGGCCCAATTGGCCGACTCGCCCGTGGACCCTACGATCGGCGGGCGTCTCACTGCAATCCTGGCTGACCACCATTCGGCCGGCCTCCTCGAAATAGCACACCCGTCGCGAGGCGGGGCCGCAAAGCCACGGGGCTCTCGAAGCCAGCCGGGCTGCCGAAAGGAGTCACCGTCTCATGTTCTGGGATGGCGAACGTTGGATGCCCGACGCAGGGCATCCGGTGACACTCGCACGACCAGTCCGACGGCCCCGCCTCCGGCGGTGGTTCGCGGTCGTGCCGCTCGCCATCCTCCTCGTTCCCGGCCTCGTGATGCCGGTGGCGCCGGCCGAAGCAGCGACCTACCATCCGCGTGTCGTGGTCCGCGGCACCGCCTACCCGGGCGGTCTGATCACGATCGTCGGGACGGGCTTCCGCGCCGGAGGATACGTCCAGGCGCGCTGGGACAGCTCGACGACGCGGCTGCGGCTCATCCACGTGAACAGCAGGGGCGGCTTCCGGGTGAGCGTCCAGATCCCGCGTGCCGCGAAGGTCGGCACGCACCGCGTGCGCATCGGCCGGGTGACCTACTCGGGCCTCTCTGCTGCCAGCGTCCGGTCGACGAAGGTGCTCGCGCAGCGGGCGATCCTGTCCGTCACCGTCAAGGTTCGTCGCAAGCCGATTCGCGTCGCGCCGCTGCCGACTCCCACGCCGTCGCCGACTCCGAGCTCGACCCCGGATCCCGGCCAGGCGCCGGCTCCGCCGATCCCGCCCGATCCGACGCCGACGCCGGCGCCCACTCCGACTCGACGATCGCTCCTGATCCCGCTCCGGCGCCGGTCCACCGACGCCAACGGCGACTCCCACGCCGACTCCGGTGCCCACGCCCACGCCGACTCCCACGCCGACGCCGGTGCCGACGCCCACGCCGACGCCGGTCCCGACGCCCAGCGCCGACGCCGGTCCCCACGCCGACGCCCACGCCGGTGCCCACGCCCACGCCCACGCCGCCGGCCTCCGGGCATCCCCGTCCCGGCGTCGGTCGACGCCACCGGGGGGAGCGACGCGAGCGCCGCCCTGATCGCCTTCATCGGGAGCGTCCCCGACGGCTCGACGATCGTCTTTCGGGCCGGCGCGACGTACCGCCTCGACGCGGCGATCAAGTTCGCCCACCGGCGCAACCTGACCTTGGCCGGCAACGGGGCGACCCTGCGCGGCCACGGCGGCACGACCGAGGCGAGCTCGCTCTTCTGGCTCGGCAGCTACGGGGGCGCCAACAGCGGGATCGTCATCCGCGACTTCAGCCTGGTCGGCAACAGCACGACCCCCGGCGTCTACCAGGGCGGCAAGGAGGGGGCCCACGCCATCCTCGTCGACGGCGGCAGCGGGATCGACCTCTCCCGGGTCACGGTCAGCGGCGTCTGGGGCGACTGCCTCTACGTCGGCGGCTCGGCCGACGGCGTCACGTTCCACGACGCGACCTGCCGCTCGAACGGCCGCAACGGGGTGACGATCACCTCGGGCAGCAACGTCACGGTCCAGCGGGTCGCCTTCGACGCCGCCGGCTATTGCACCTTCGACATCGAGCCCAACCAGGCCAGCGAGGCGGCCCGCAGCATCCGCTTCCTCGACAACACGGCAGGAACGTGGAGCAACTCGTTCCTCTCGGCCGAGGGGGCCGCGGGCTCCGTCGTCAGCGGGGTGACCGTCAGCGGCAACACGGTGACCGGGCGCTCGCTCCTCACGGTCATCGGCCTCGCCCGGCGCCAGAACGTCGTCTTCACGAACAACCGCTCGAGCGTGGCCGCGTCCGGACCCGTCCTGCGCTTCGCCCACGTCGACGGCCTGACCGTCAGCGGCAACGTCCAGCCGCTCTCCTCGGGCTCCCTCGCCAGCATCTCCGACAGCACCGGGGTCACCTACACCCCCTGAGCCCCGGGCGGTCGGCGGGGCCGGGAGCCGGGGGCCAGGCATCGAGCTGGTGAAGGCCGGACCGCCCTCATCGGCGCACGTCCTCGAGTCCTAGGACGGGGTCGCAGTGACCGCCCGCCCGATTCCCGCGCGCCCGCCTCGCCAGGGACCGTCGTTGGCGCCGGACCTCATCGTCCGTCAGCCGGCGGCCCCCGGAGGGCAGGACACGCGACGCCACGACGATCTCGTTCCCCTCGATGGAGCACGCAAGGTCGAGATCGTCGACATGCGAGACGACGAAATCGCGATCGCGGAGCTGGCCCGAGCGGCGCAGGTAGCCGACGCTGTTGCCCCCGTCGATGGCCGTGGGGGACGCCCCGCGCCAGCGCTCGATGATCTCGCTCGTCCGGTCGTCGGCCGGCCGCCGCCCGGCCTTCACGAGCAGCTCCGCGACCCAGGCACAGCACATCTGATCCTCCTCGCGGAACTCGTTGCGGCTGCCTGCGCCGATGATCGCGACGGGTCCAGAGTGTCGCGCCAGGCGGCCGGCAGCCGCGCGGAAGTTGCGGAAGCACGCCACGTCGGCACCGTGGGGGGCCCTTCCCGACGCGAGCATCAACTCCGTGCCGGACGTCGAGAGCATGACCAGTGGGCGATCGCCGTCGCGAGCCACGATGACGTCGGCCGGGCTGTTGTTCATGTCGAAGCCCTCCGGCATGTCGCCCGCGAGCTCGCCGGCGAGCAGGGCATCGCCGAGGCGCTCCCGGAGTGCGAACGCGTCAGCGAGGTCGGCGGCCACGAGGCAGCGCCGGCCCCCGGCCACGGCCGTCACGGCGAGGGTCGTGGCCCGGATCACGTCGATCGCGACGATGGCATGGTCGGTGACGTAGCGGGTGACGCTGGATGGGAAGCAATCGATGACGACCGTCTCATCCATCGCTGGGGGCGGCCTCCTGCGGAGCGACAACTCGCGGCCGCAGGTTCTCGTGCTCGAACGCGTCCGAGTGGAGCCCACGGCGGTAGATCTCCACGCGCAGGATCTCCTCCAGGCGGATGTTGCAGAGGTGGACTTGACGTCCGAAATGATTGAGGAACGCGAACTGGCTGGACTTGGTGGGCGCCTCGAAGATGCAGACGCCGAACCCGAATGCCTTCTCGAAGCGGTCTGCGGTCGCGGCGTTGAACCTGCCGGTCTCGTCGAAGCAGCCGATGCCCTGGGCGCTCTCGCGGGCCTCGATCACCACCTGGATGGCGCCCGCGTCCAGCCAGGCCCGACCCTGGTCGATCAGGCCACCGACGACGTCGGAGGTGAACTCGCCCTCGTGCTTCTTGCCGAGCTCGAACTGCACCTGCAGCCCGCGTTCGCGGGCCATCGCGATCACCCGCCGGGGCGGGAGCGGCATGTCGGTGAAGCCCTCTCCGGCTTCGATCCGGGCGACGCCGATGTCCGCGACCAGGTCGAGGTAGAGCGGCAGGTGGCCCTGTTGCACGGCGACCTCGAAGGGTCCGCCCCCGGTCACGGTGGGAACGCCGTAGTGCCTGCACGCGGCCACCTTCCACCGGGTGACCTCCTCGTTGCACACCTGCCAGCAGGCCATGGAGATCTTCATGGTCTCCATCAGGTGGCTGCTCTGCGCCAGGTGGCCTTCGAAGGTGAGCGGATCGTATCCGGGGTCGAACGGGCAGGTGGCGGGCGGGATGCGCGGTACCCCGATCTTCGCGAGGTAGTCCCCGGTATGCAGGTTCCCCGTCGGGACCTCGAAATCGCGCGCCCGAAATGGCATTCGATTCATCCTTGGGACTCCTTCCCCGCTGGCGCGGCCTGCGTTGCGACGGTCTGGTCCTGCCTGCGGGCGAGGACCAGGTACTGCCCACCCATGCTGCGGACGAGCGGGACGCGACGGTCGGAGGCGCGCTGGAGCCTGCGATGCAGCCTCCTCCCCGCCGGTTCCGACAGGACTGGGCGCGTCAAGAACGTGAACGGCCCGAAGCCGATGGTGGTGCTCCGCACCTTTTCCAGGCCCAGGCGATCCATGACGGCATCGACGCGCCGGCTCGAGTCGAGGCGCACGGGGGTCGGCGACGGGGAGTGGAGGACCCCGATGCTGCGGAGCCCGCTGCCCACCGCGCGGCGGAGCGGGCCGAGCGCCGGATTCAGGCGCGGGTCGAGCAGGTAGTGCAGACGGAGCACATTGTCCATGCTCGTCAGGACGTACCCACCGGGCCGCACGACGCGGGCCATCTCCGCCATCGCCCGGTCCGGCGCGTGCAGCCACGGCAGGACCCCGAGCGCGAGGACGACGGAGTACGAGCCGTCCGGGAATGGAAGGTCGTGGGCATATGCCACCGACGCGTGGATCCGGTCGGCGAGATCGCGGTCCTGGGCGAGCCGGTCGGTGAGCTCGATCATGGTCGGTGCGCTGTCGATCGCGGTGACCTGCATTCCCCGCTCGGCCAGCGCCGCGGAGGTCAGGCCGGCGCCACACCCGACCTCGAGCACGGACGCACCGTCCGGCAGGGCCAATCCGGCGATCCAGTCGAGGGCTCTCGCCCGGCGCTCCTGGTGGACGAGGCCGTAGACGGTCCTCTCCTCGTAGATCGTCTTCCAGTCCTGCGCCGTCGAATTCGAAGTGCCGGTCGACCTGCGCCTGGTGCCTCAGGCCCAGCCGCGCCGCACGCTCCTCGCTCCGGGCGGGCATCCCACCGGCTGCGCTGGCAGGCGCCCCCGTGCGCCGCTTGCCCAGGGCTCCGCCGAGCGCGTACGACCAGGCTCTCCAGAACGGAGCGGGATCGTCGCGCGCGAAGTAGACGGTCTCCCGGACGCCCTTCAGCGACCTGGCCCACTGGCGCAGGGTGAGCCGATGATCGCGCCGGTACTGGAGGCACGAGATGACGTCGCGCTCGTCCAGCCACTTGCGGCCCTCGACGGGCTCCGCGACGGGCACGGGTTGCCCCGTGAGGTCGAGATACAGGGCGCGCGCCACGTCCATGCCGTTGCGCGCCACGAACAGGCGGAAGGTTCCGCCGATCCTCGGGTTGACGTCGAGGACCTTGTACTGCCCGTCGCGGGCGTCGAAGCGATACCCGATGTCGAGGATGCCGCGGTAGCCGAGCTCCTTCATCCAGCGTCGGGTCGTCTCATCCACCACGTCGTTGCGCAGGCAGACGCCGAGGCTGGTGGCACCGGTGTAGACGGGCGTCTGGCGCAGCTTGCGCCCCGTGATGCCAAGGAGGCAGTCCGACGAGCCGTCGAAGTAGCCGTTGAACATCCACACGTCATCGTCGCCGCCCGGGATGTACTCCTGCAGCATCAGGTTGGGGTCGTCCGGATCCTCCATCTCCTCGTAGAGCCGCAGCAGCTGGGCGAGACTCTCGACGATGACCATCTTCCGGCCCGTGCGCTGGTGCAGGCGATTGCCCGAGATGCCCTTGAGCATCACGGGGAAGGTGGCCCTGCCCGCAAACGCGCGAACATCCTCGATTCCGGTCGGGAACGTTGCCGCCGGCGTCGGCACGGCGTGCCGGCGGGCAAGGAAGTACATGTCCCTCTTGTTGGCCAACGAGCGCGCGAGGTTCGGAGGCTGCCGCGGGAACAGGAATCCATCGCCGAGCACGTCGGCGAAATCGGAGACCAGCAGCGAGGCCTCGTCCCAGGTCGGGATGAGGATCGGTGGCGACCCGATCCGCGTGCCGATGTCGAGCAGCTTCTCGACCGCTGCCTCCGGTGCAGCCGAGGCGAGATCGAAGACGAAGCGCCCGCGGAGGTACCTCGAGTGCGAGGCCGGGCCACGGGGATCCGAATCGACCGTGAACACCGGGACGCCGAGACGCCCGAGAGTGCGCAGGATGCCGAGCCCGCCGTGGGGCGATCGGCGGGCCCGAGGGGAGGCGCTGAGCACGAGGACGGGCGTGCTGGCGTCGATCCCGCGGATCGTGGCCCGCCGTGCCGCTGTCCGGACCGGGACGTCGCCGGGCTCGATGGCCATCTCGGGACATGCCTCGTGGACTGAGATGATGCGTTCCGACCCCCGGGCGCCGTCACGGCCCACGGGGTCAGGCACCGAGCGTAGCGGATTGTGGCAGCCTGGCCCACGTGACTGCGCGCATGCGGGCCCGCTTCTCCCACTGGTGGCCCACGTCAGGCTCACTCGGCCCGATAGGCCGGGAAGAAGCCTCCGAGCATGTCCGGATCCAGCGACCGGTCGCGGGCCTTGACGAGTCGGTGGTACTCCGGCTCATCGATCACGGCGCGGAGGGTGTGGAACGGGTGGCGCCGGGGTGAGAAGCCGAGCTTGAAGTAGAACAGCGAGTCGTCCGCGCCGCCCACCCCTCCCCCGAGGTGAAAGTGGCGGTTCCCGCGCTCCTTCGCCCAGCAGGTGGCGAAGTGGATCATCATCTTCGACGGCTCGGCCCTCGTGAAGGCCGCGTCCGTTCCCCCAAGGTGGTACTGCACGATCCCGCCGGTCTCGACAAAGAGGCCTGCCGCCGCAACCGCTTCGTCTTTCTCGACGACGCACAGGTGGAGCCGCTCGCCGAGAGCACGCCGCAGCCCGTCGAAGTAGTCGTCCCCGAAGTAGTAGTACTCGTCGGCTGAGCGACGATCCATGGTGGCCCGGTAGACGCGCTTGAACGCGCCGAACTGCTCGAAGCTCCCGTCGATGCGCGCGACGAGGCCGGCCCTGGCCGCCTTCTTGATGTCCCGCTGGTGGTTGTGGCGCATCTGGGCCCAGAGTGCCGCCCCCGGGAGAGTCAGATCGATGCCGACCGTGTGGCCGTGAAGCACCACCTCCCCGACACCTTCCGGTGGCGCGACGTTGAGCAAGGGGTGCAGGCGCACGAAGAGGGACACGATTCCCGCGGCCCGCAGGGCGGACACGCCGGCGCTCAGGGCCTCCGACAGGAAGCTCGGGTCATCGGTTCCGGGCCCGATCGGGCCCGGGTAGCCGTACGGCGACGTCGCGTCACGACTGTCGCTCCCCGGGATGTCGCGGACGATGAGCGGGAGCAGCATGCTCCGTGCGCCGTCCTCGACGTAGAGCGCCCGCGCCTGGCCCCGATCGTTGGCGGCGCACTGGGCGACGTACGCGGGCAGGTGATAGAAGTCGTAGGGAGCCTCGCGCAGGAGCGAGGTCCACCGCGGCGCGTCGACGTCCAGCAGGCGTGCCGTCATCCCGCCCGGGGTCGCTCTCGGCCGCGGGTCCGGGTCCGGCCCACGGTCGAGGTCGATGAGCATGACGAGCTCGCCGCGATCCTCGCCGGCATACCCGTATCCGATCGACTCGTAGAGCCGTCGTGCCCGCAGGTTGTCCGGGTGCACCCGCAGCCGGACAACGACGGCTCCGCGCCTCTTCGCCTCGGCATGCAGGTGGGACATCATGAGCCGCCCGAGACCCTGGCGCTGCGAGCTCGTGCGGACGGCGATCCCGAGCGACGGGGTCTCGTAGCCTTCCTCCCATCCACGGAGCATCCCGTAGGCGACGGGCCGGTCACCGTCCACCAGGAGCGCGTACACGTCCCTGCCGACCTGGTTCGCGATGCGGACGGCCTCGCCCGGCGTGAATGGATGGGGCCGGAAGAACGACTCGTCGATGTCCGTGAAGATCTCGGCCAGCGCCCGGGCATCACGCGGGCCGACCACTTGGAAGTCCAGATGCTCGGATCCCTTCGCGCTCATGCCGGGTCTGCTCCGCCACCGCCTCGACCGGGAGCATACCGTGCGGTCAGGGCGGCTCGAAGCAGCTTGCCCGATTCGTTGCGCGGCAGGGTCTCCGCGAAGGCGAAGCTCACCGGGACCTGGTATGCGGGGAGGTGCTCGCGGCAGAAGCGCAGCAGGTCAGCCTCGCTGGGCGTTGCTCCGGGCCGAGGCACCACCACGGCTCGGAGCACCTCGCCCATGAGATCGTCCGTCACGCCGATGACGGCCGCCTCGGCGACCTGGGGGTGGCGGGCGATCCCCTGCTCGATCTCGACCGGACTGACGCGGTGGCCGCCGATCTTGAGGATCTCCCTGGCTCTCCCGCGGTGATACAAGAAGCCCTCGGCATCGCGATGCGCCAGGTCGCCGGTCCAGAGCCAGCCGTCGCGCAGGATGGCCGCCGTCTCCGCGGGTTCGTCGAGATACCCGGGCGTGATGTTCGGGCCCCGCGCGATGATCTCTCCGACCTCGCCGGCCGGCAGCTCGCGGCCCTGCTGGTCCACCACCCGCAGCTCCACGCCGGGGATCGCGATGCCGATTGAGCCCGCCTTGTCCTCGGCCCGCTGCGGCGGGAGGTAGGACAGAGCGCGCCGTGGCCTCGGTCTGCCCGTACATCACGAACAGGCGCGCCGGGCGGAACGCCCTCCGCACCCACGCGATCGTGTCGGGCGCCATGGCGCCACCCGCCTGCGTGAGGTATCGCAGCCGGGGAAAGCTGATCGTCGACACGTCGACCTGCCGGCGAATCATCTCGAACGTGAGCGGGACGCCGGCGAAGCCGGTGCAGGCTTCCGCCGCCAGGGTCTCGAGGACGGTCCGCGGGAACGCCATGCGGCTGTCGAGGAAGACCGATCCCCCGGTGAGCAGGTGGGTCTGCAGGACGCTCCGGCCGTAGCAGTAGTAGAGCGGCAGGGCGATCAGGGCGCGATCCACGGCGGCGAGGCCGAGGTACTCCACGATCGAGCGCGTGTTCGCATCGATGTTGCGAAAGGTCTGGATGACCCCGTGCGGTCTCCCGGTGCTCCCGGACGTGTAGAGGATCAGGGCGGGCCCGTCCGGGGACAGCTCGTGAACCCGGGCGGAGGGGGCCGCGGCGGGGCTCGCGTCGACGCTCCCATCCTCGGCGAGCAGCGTCGCCGGGATCCCGCCTGTCGCGCTGCGGAACGCCGCGAGCGACGCTTCGCGATGGACGGCCCACACGTGCTCGAGGGGGCGTCCCGCGAGCGCCGCGCCCCACGTCGGCCCATCGCGGGTCCAGAGGAAAGCGTGGCGCACATGGCTCCTCTCCACGATGTCGCCGAGGACCTCGGCGCTCCACTCGCGGCTCACCTCCACCGACGTGGCGCCCAGCGCGTTGATGGCAAGGCCGGCAACGACCGTGGCCGGCAGGTTGGGGAGTGCGAGGAGGACGCGGCTGCCCGACCCGACCCCCCGCGCCGCGAGGTGGCCCGCGAGGCGGCGAACCCGGTCGGCGAGCTCTCCGTAGGAGACTCGCGCCGTCGGGCTTGCGACAGCGGGGGCATCCGGCGTCCGCTCGGCATGGAAGAAGAGCCAGTCGGGCAGGAACGGGGTTCCGGGAAGGTGATCGCCGACAGCATCCCGAGGATCGGGCGACCGGCGGTCGATGCTCAAAGGACCTCCCTCGTGTCCGGAAGAGTGCCGTAGACTCACGGTCGGCTGCCGGGTCCCCGCGCGACCGGCGGCGAAACCCCGCAGACGTTCTCCCCTGGAGCCGGCCGACATGATCTCACGAGAGGTGCTTCGGATCGACCCTCGGCACGTGGTCGAGGAGATCGGTGCCGCGACGCGGAGCGTGGTCCTCGGCGACCTGCGCCGGCGCGGGGCCGTCGTCGGGATGTCGGGCGGGATCGACAGCTCGGTGGTGGCCGCCCTCTGCGTTCGGGCGCTCGGGCGCGAGCGAGTCCTCGGGCTCCTGATGCCGGAGCGGGACTCGTCCGCCGACGGCCTTCGCCTCGGGCGGTTGCTCGCCGAGCGGCTGGGCATCCCGTACGTGGTCGAGGACATCTCCGGGACCCTGGCGGCGCTCGGCTGCTACGCCAGACAGGGCGAGGCCATCCGCGCGGTCTTTCCGGACTTCGGAGACGGGTGGCGCTGCAAGATCGTCATGCCTTCGCTCCTCGAGGGCGACCGCCTCAACGTGGCCCAGCTCGTGGTCACGGACCCGGACGGTCACGAGCGTCGCTCCCGGATGCCGCCGGCTGCCTATCTCCAGGTGGTGGCGGCCACCAACTTCAAGCAGCGAACGCGGATGATGATGGAGTACTACCACGCGGATCGCCTGCAGTTCGCGGTGGCCGGGACGCCCAACCTCGTCGAGTACGACCAGGGGTTCTTCGTGAAGCAGGGTGACGGCGCGGCCGACTTCAAGCCCATCGCCCACCTGTACAAGACCCAGGTGTTCGCGCTGGCCGCGTACCTCGACCTGCCGCAGGAGATCCGGTCCCGGCCGCCCACCACCGACACGTTCTCGCTGTCGCAGACGCAGGAGGAGTTCTACTTCGCCCTGCCGTACCCCGAGATGGACCTGCTGCCTGTGGGCCGTGGAGCACGGTGTCCCGGCCCGAGAGGTCGGCCCGGCCATCGGGCTCTCCGAGGAGCAGGTCGAGCGGGTCTACCGGGACATCGAGGCGAAGCGCCGGGTGGGCCGCTACCTGCACCACGTGGCGACGCCGATGGGCACGCCGTAGCCGTGTGCGGGATCGCCGGCTCCGTCGCGCTCAGCGACGAGACGCCGCCCCCGACGCTCGCGGAGATCGGCGCCATGGTGGGGGCCCTGCGCCATCGCGGCCCGGACGAATTCGGCCTCTACCGCGATCGGCGCGCCGGGCTGGGGCACGCGCGGCTCTCGATCATCGACCTCGCGACCGGCCAGCAGCCGCTGTGCCAACGAGAGCGGCTCGACCTGGGTCGTGTTCAACGGCGAGATCTACAACTACGTCGAGCTCCGGGCCGAGCTGGCGGACGCTCGGCCACCGGTTCCGGACGCAGAGCGACACCGAGGTGATCGTCCACGCCTACGAGCAGTGGGGCGAGGATGCGTTCGTGCGCTTCAACGGCCAGTTCGCGGTGGCGCTCTGGGATTCCGAGGCCGAGACGCTGGTCCTGGCGCGCGACCGGCTGGGCGTGCGACCGATCTACCTCTGCGAGCACGCCGGGCGCCTCTGGTTCGCGAGCGAGGTCAAGGCCATCTTCGCCGGCGACCCATCGATCCCCCGCGCGCTCGATCCGCTGGGCCTCGCCGAGACCTTCACGTTCTGGACGACGATCGCGCCCCAGACCGTGTTCGTGGGCGTCACCGAGCTCGAGCCCGGCCACGTGCGGACCATCTCGCGCGGGCGCTCGCAGGACCGGGCGTTCTGGGAGCCCCGCTACCCGGTCGACCCGGGGGCCGCCTTCCCGGGATCGCTCGACGAGGCCGCGGAGCAGGTGCGCGCGGCCCTCGAGGAGTCGGTCCGCCTGCGGATGCTCCGCGCGGACGTGCCGGTCGGGAGCTACCTCTCCGGCGGGCTCGACAGCTCCCTCGTCGCCGCGCTCGGCCGCCGGGTGAAGGGCGAGCGCGTTCTGCACGTACTCCATCCGGTTCGAGGATGCCGAGTACGACGAGACGCCGTTCCAGCGGACGCATGGCCGCCTACCTCGAGAGCGATCACCGGGAGATCATCGTGCGTCGCGAGGACATCGCGGCGGCCTTCCCCGATGTCGTCCACCACGCCGAGCGCCCGCTCCTGCGGACGGCGCCGGCGCCGCTCTTCCTGCTGTCGCGCCTGGTGCACGAGTCCGGCATCAAGGTCGTGCTGACCGGCGAGGGCGCGGACGAGATGTTCGCCGGCTACGACCTCTTCCGCGAGGGCAAGATCCGACGCTTCTGGGGCCGCCAGCCGGACTCGACGATCCGGCCGCGCCTGCTCGAGCGGCTCTACCCGTACCTGGCCCGGTCGCCGGTCGCCCAGCGGGCGATGGCGGCCGAGTTCTTCGGCCGGGATCGCGAGCGATGGGCCGAGCCGGGGTTCGCGCACCGGACGCGCTGGCAGCCGGCGGCGGCGCTCCAGCGGCTGTTCGCCGTCGACATGCGCCGCGAGGCGAGCCGCGCTCGACGTGACCGAGCGACTGCTCGCCACGCTGCCCGACGACTTCCGCCGCTGGTCCTTCCTCGCCCAGGACCAGTATCTCGAGGTTCGCACCCTGCTCTCCGGGTACCTCCTCTCGTCGCAGGGCGACCGGATGCTCATGGCGCACTCCGTCGAGGGCCGTTTCCCGTTCCTCGACGCGAACCTGGTGGACCTGGCGAACTCCCTGCCGCCGTCCTTCAAGCTCCGTGGGCTCGACGAGAAGCACGTCCTCAAGCGCGCCGCGACGGGGCTCGTTCCCGACGAGATCCTCAGCCGTCCGAAGCAGCCCTATCGTGCTCCCGATGCGCTCTCGTTCGTCGGCGACGGCGCCCCGGACTGGATCGCCGACGTGGTGAGCGAGCGCTCGGTAACGGCGGCCGGGGTCTTCGATGCCGCCGCGGTCGGACGCCTGTGGCGCAAGTGCCGCACTGATCGGAGCGGCGGGCAGTACTCCAACGCCGATAACATGGCGCTGGTTGGCGTCCTGTCCACGGGGCTGCTCGTCGAGCAGCTCGTTCGCCGCGCGCCGGCCGGGTCACCGCCAATCGAGTTCCAGACGGTCGTCGATCGGTTTCACGACGTGGAAGCAGACGGCGTCCTCTCACGAGGCACCGGGGAGATGCAATCGAGATGACGGTCGAGGACCGGGTGCGGGGCTTCATCCTGGAGTCGTATTACGCGAGCGACCCCGAGGAGCTCACCGACGAGATCTCCCTGATCGACAGCGGTTACGTCGATTCGACCGGGATGATGGAGATCATCCTGTTCCTCGAGGGCGAGTACGGCATCCGGATCACGGACCGCGACACGGTCCCCGAGAACCTCGAGACGATCTCGCGGATCGCCGCCTTCGTCGCTCGCAAGCAGGCCGCGGCGGCCGGCTGACGCGGACGCAGAGGCCCGGCAGATGATCCTCGACCATGTCGGGATCGCCGTTCCGTCCCTCGAGCGGTCGATGGAGCGTTGGCGGGCGATCTTCGGGTATCGCCAGGCGACCGAGGTCGTCACGAACACGCGTCAGAAGGTGCGGGTCGTCTTCCTGGAGAGGGAGGGATCGCTGCCGGTCAAGCTGATCGAGCCGACGGATCCAACATCGCCGGTGCACGCCTTCGCCCAGCGGGGTGGCGGCCTCCACCACCTCTGCTTCCGCAGCCCGTCGGTGGACGTCGAGATCGCGCGCCTCCAGGCGCTGGGGCTTCGCGTCATCGCGCCCCCGCAGCCCGGCGAGGCGTTCGAGAACGAGAAGATCGCCTTCGTGTATGCCGGGAATGGGCTGAACATCGAGATCATCGACACCGAACGGCGGGCGGGCCGCCTGCCGGTCGATTCTCTCGCGGAGTCGGCGGCCCCCGATCCTTGAGGGCATCGCCTTGCGTCGACGTGCGCCCGGGCAGGCGCGGTCGCGGGGTGCCATCGCCCGGGCCCGGCCCCGCCGGTGTGCGATAGTCTCCCTCGCGGAGGGAATCGATGAGGCGCGCCGTCAAGCGAGTCATGGACGTCCTTGTGGCCGCGACCGGCCTGGCCGTGCTCGCGCCGGTCATGCTCGGGGTCGGGCTCGCGATTCGTCGCGCGATGGGACCTCCCGTCCTGTACCGCCAGAGACGTCCGGGGTACCGGGCACAGCCCTTCGAGATGGTGAAGTTCCGGACGATGCGGGGTGAGCTCGACGCGGCTGGGCGAGCTCTCCCGGTCGAGAGGCGGATCACGCCGCTCGGACAGCTCCTGCGCCGGACGAGCCTGGACGAGCTGCCGGAGCTCTGGAACATCCTGAAGGGGGAGATGAGCCTCGTGGGGCCCCGGCCCCTCCTCATGGAGTACCTGCCGCACTACACCGCGGAGCAGGCCCGGCGCCACGACGTGAAGCCGGGTCTCACGGGTCTGGCGCAGGTCAGCGGGCGTCAGCTGCTCGACTTCGATGACCGGTTCAAGCTCGACGTCTGGTACGTGGACAACTGGTCGCTGCGGCTGGACATCCAGATCCTCGCGCGGACCGTGCGCAAGGTCGTCGCCGGGGAGGGCGTTCCGCCGAGCACGCACGTTCACGCCTACCTCGGCGACCCGCCCCGGCAGGACCTCGGGCGCGATGGGGACGAGCCCGGATGAACCCCGTCGTCCTGCTGGGAAATGGCCGGGTTGCCAGGCTGGCTCACTTCTACCTGACCCATGACTCCGAGCGGCAGGTGGCCGCGTTCACGGTCGATCGCCACCACATGACGGACGACACGCTCTTCGGCCTCCCCGTCGTTCCGACCGACGAGGTGGTCGCCCGGTTCCCGCCGCACAGGTTCGACATGTTCGTGACGGTCGGATACGGCCGCGTCAACAGGTTTCGCGAGGAGAAGTACATCGAGGCGAAGGGCATGGGCTACGAGCTGGTCTCCTATGTCAGCTCGAAGGCAATCGTGGCATCCGGGGTCGAGATCGGCGACAACTGCTTCATCATGGAGAGCAACGTCATCCAGCCGTTCGTGAAGATCGGCAATGACGTCACCATGTGGACCGGAAGCTGCGTCGGTCACGAGAGCGTGATCAAGGACCACTGTTTCGTGGCGGCCCACGTCGTCATCTCCGGCCTCGTGACCATCGAGCCGAACTGCTTCCTGGGAGTCAATGCGACGCTCCGGGACGAGATCACCATCGCCCGCGAGTGCGTGATCGGGGCAGGCGCGGTGGTGATGAGGAGCACGAAGGAGCGGGACGTCCTCGTCGGACCGTCGGCCCGGTTGCTGCCGATCTCCAGCGACCGGCTTCCGAAGATCTGACCCCGGAGGCCGTGGCGCCTGGCCGGCCGGCAGCGTCGATTGTCGCGGGGACCCGCGTGATACGGTGGGCGCCGCTGCGACCACGGGTCGTGCGCGCTGTCGCCCGCGCTGCCTCGAGCCACGGAGACGCAATGGATTCCACCTCGGACACCGTTCGGCGAAGCATCCCGCTCGCACGGCCCGACGTCGGGCCCCGGGAGCTCGAGCTGGTGACCCAGGTCCTGGGCAGCGACGTGCTCGCCCTCGGCCCGTTCGCGCCGCAGTTCGAGGCGGGCATCGCCGCGCTGGCCGGCCGACGACAGGGGGTCGCCTGCTCGAGCGGAACGGCCGGGCTGCACCTCGGCGTCCGCGCGCTGGAGATCGGCGAGGGCGACGAGGTGATCACCACGCCCTTCAGCTTCGTCGCCTCGGCGAACTGCCTCCTCTACGAGCGTGCCGTGCCGCGGTTCGTGGACATCGAGGAGGACAGCCTCGGGATCGACCCGGCGCTCGTCGAGCAGGCCGCGACGAACAGGACGCGCGCCATCCTGCCCGTCCACGCGTTTGGCCGGCCCTGCCGGATCGACGACCTCGTCTGGCTGGCACGGCAGCGCGGGTGGGCCGTCATCGAGGACGCCTGCGAAGGGCTGGGCTCGACGATCCGGGGCCGACCGCTCGGCAGCTTCGGCGACGTCGCGGTGTTCGCCTTCTACCCGAACAAGCAGATCACGACGGGCGAGGGTGGCATGGTCGTGACGGACGACGGAGCGCTCGCGGACACGATGCGCAGCCTGCGCAACCAGGGACGCGACACCGACGGGACATGGCTCCGGCACGTCCGCCTCGGCTACAACTACCGGCTCGACGAGATGTCGGCTGCGGTCGGCGTCGCCCAGCTCGAGCGCCTGACGACGCTGCGCGCCGGTCGGGCCAGGGTGGCCGCCGCATACGAGCGGGCGCTGGCCGATTTCGACTGGGTGCGCCTTCCGCGAGCCGGGGCGGAGGAGACCGTCGACTGGTTCGTCTACGTCGTGCGACTGCACGAAGAGATCGATCGCGACGGCCTCATCGGCCGGCTCGCCGAGGTTGGGGTTCCGTCGCGGCCGTACTTCACGCCGCTCCATCTCCAGCCGTTCTACCGCGCCTCGTTCGGGTTCCGGCCGGGGGATTTCCCGGCCACCGAGCGAGTCGCCGCCTCGACGCTCGCGCTTCCCTTCTCGTCCCGCCTTGCGGACGAGGAGGTCGAGTACGTGACGAACGCCCTCGTCGAGGCGGTCGGCCGGATGTGATGGTGGTCGGGTGACCGTACGGGACGCGGGTCTCCGGGCCGCGGCGTTCTCAGCGCGCTGGGCGCGACCCCTCCTGCCGCTCGTCGTGCGCCGGCGCCTGGTCTCCGAGCTGGCCCGCCGCAAGGTGCCGGGAAGGGTGACGATCGGGATCGAGCTGCTGCGGGATATGGCGCGCGTCGACCCGGTCGGCTTCCACCACTACCTCTGGGCGAACCACCTCGCCTATGCAGCCACCTACGAGCTCGGACGCTTTGCGCCGGGAGCGCTCGAACCTGACCGCGTGGTGCTCTTCGGGCTGATCTGCGCCGAGCTTCGCCGCCAGGGCCTCGATCCCAGCCAGGATGTCCACTCGATCCTGGACGCCGGGTGTTCGCTCGGCTACCTCCTGCGCCACGCCGAGACGTCGGTCTTCTCGTCCGCCACGACCCTCACGGGCATCGACATCGATGTCCACGCGGTGTCGGCGGGAAATCTGCACCTTCGGCGCCTCGGCTCCAACGTGGAGCTCATGGTGGCGGGCATGGAGCACTTGGACGAGGTGCTCCAGGGCCGTCGCTTCGACGTGGCGCTCAGCTGCGGGTCGCTCATGTACCTCGACCAGGCTCGCGCCTCCAGGGCGGTTGCCAGCCTGCTTGGCCACGCCGACCGGGCCGTTGGCCTGATCGACCGGGCGCACCCGGTCCAGGACAACGCGTCGCTCGCTCGCTCGACGATTCGGGGCCTCGACGAGACCTGGATCCACAATCTCGACAGCATGGTCCACGCGGCAGGCGGCCGCGTGACGCTCCGGCAGTGGCAGCCGCCCAGCGTGACGGGCGACCGCGGCGTCTACCTGCTCGTCGCGACCGCGGCGAGCCCGGACGCCGCGGAATCGACCCCGGCAGCCGGGCGATAGCGATCCTCGACGCTCGCGCGCACCGAGCTCGAGGACCATCCGGAGCGCATCGCGCCCGCTCGAGACGAGCCGGCCCGACGACCACGGCACCGCGGCAGCCACACCGGGCGCCCGCAACCCGGGCCGGTGGAAGTCGGAGCCGACCTCCCACCGATCAGGGTGCACGCGGGATGCTCTACCGGCCCGCTGGAGGGTCGGCGGCGTCGTCGAATGGGTTGCTCGGCCCCCGGCCGGTGGCACTGCCAGGCTCGTCGAGCGGGATCCCGCCCACGCCCGGCAGGCGGAAGCCCACCTCATCGAGGTTCTGCGTGGCGGCGACGTCGGTCCGGCGGAGCACCTGGTTCGCGGTCATGGCGACGATCTTCACATCCAGCCAGAGGCTCCAGTTGTCGACGTACCAGACGTCGAGGCGGAGCCGATCCTCGAACTTGAGCGCGTGGCGTCCGTTCACCGCGGCCCAGCCGGTGATGCCCGGACGCATGTCGTGTCGGCGCCGCTCTTCGGCAGAGTACGTCTCCAGGTACTCCATCAGCAGGGGGCGTGGCCCGACCACGCTCATGTCGCCGCGAATGACGTTCCACAGCTCCGGCAGCTCGTCGATGCTGGTCGATCGTAGGAACCGCCCAAGGTGAGTCATCCGCTGCTCATCCGTCATGTACCAGACCTCACCCCGCCGGGGAGAGCGCATGGTCCTGAACTTGGCGATCAGGAAGGGCTTCCCGTCGACACCCGGGCGCACCTGGCGAAAGAAGATCGGCCGGCCCTGCGTCGCCGCCACGGCGAGCGCGGTCCACGCGAGGACCGGGGACAGCACAACCGCAGCGGCCGCGGCGCCCACGATGTCGATGCCGCGCTTCGCGGCGAGTGCCCACGTCTGCTGCTTGGTCATGCCGGGCGGCGCCCACGCGGAGCGAACCCTGCCCAGAGGGTGCTCACCGCTGCTCCCCGTCCCTCCCACACTCGGGTCCACGTTGGTTTCCAGCCGGACGCATCCGTCTCCACCGTCCTGAAGCGTAGACGATCCTGTCCGGGTGGCACGGCACTCGCTGTCCTCTGGACGTGCCTGCTCGTCAGGGCAGGCCCGCGTCGCGCGCGGCGCGCGCGCTTGGGGTGGCGTGCGCACCCGCACACGTGGGGATCCCCGTGCAGGCGTGAACCGGGAGGCTTGACCCGGTCCGCGGCGCGGCTATCCTCGAAGGTGGCTGATCCCTCGACGAGGCGCCGGGCACGCCCCGGCGTCGAGAGGCCGAGTCGCATGTTCATTGCCCGGGGCGCCCGATGCGCTCCACAGCTCGACAACCTCCGCGAGGGATCGTCCATGGAACGAAGGCGAGTGCAGGCTGACACCCTCGGACGCGGTGTCGCCATCGGAGGGGCCGTGACGGCCGGGATCATCCTGGCGCCGGCGCCGGCCCGGGCTGCCCGCGCGCCGGCCGCGGCGAAGGCGGTGCCGCACCTGGCCCGGTCCGATCGCGGGGTCCGCCGGTCTCTGTGGAGGCGGTCACGATGAGAGACTCGGCGCTGCCGGGCGGGGCGTCCCTTGCGACCGGCCATTCTCTGCTCATCGTCGCCACGATCTCCGGAACGATCCGCCACTTCCTTCTTCCGTATGCCGAGCACTTCCGCGCGAGTGGCTGGCGGGTGGAGGCGGCCGCCAATGGCGCAGGCAGCGACGCCGTCCTGCGGGATGCGTTCGATGCCGTCCACGAGCTGCCACTCTCGCGGTCCGTTCGGGACGTGGCGAGCCTCGCACGGAGTGAGCGGGCGCTGGCGGATCTCATCGCGGCCGGGCACGACATCGTCCACGTCCACACCCCGATCGCGGCATTCCTCACGCGGTACGCCGTGCGACGCCTGCCCGCGCAGCAGCGGCCGGCGGTCGCCTACACGGCCCACGGCTTCCACTTCCACGAGGCCGGCAGCAGGGTGACCAACGCGGCATTCCTGACTGCCGAATGCGTGGCAGGTCGGTGGACGGATCGGCTCGTGGTCATCAACGACGAGGACGAGGCGGCGGCCCGGCGCCACCGGATCGTGCCTCGCCGGCATCTCGTGCGGATGCCCGGCATCGGGATCGACACCGCCGTCTACGCGCCCGACGCCGTCCCGCCGGAACTGGTCGCCGACGTCCGCGGGCGCCTCCAGATCCCGTTCGACGCGCCGCTCTTCGCCGTGGTCGCCGAGCTGAACCGCCGCAAGCGCCAGCGGGACGCGATCGCCGCGCTCGCCGCGATGCGCCACCCGGAACGCGTGCCTCGTCCTCCTGGGCGACGGCCCCGAGCGAGCCCCGCTCGAGGCGACGGTCGCCAGGCTCGGGCTCGTGGATCGCGTGCACTTCCTGGGCTACCAGCAGGACGTGCGGCCCATCGTCAGCGCCGCCAATGCGGTCGTGCTGCCGAGCGAGCGCGAGGGACTGGCGCAGACCGCGACGAGGGCGTCCTCCCCAGGTCCCCGTGCTCGCCTCGACCGCGCGCGGGAATCGCGAGCTCGTGGGCAGCGACAGCGGTGTCGTCTTTGCCACCGGCGACGTCGGCGGCTTCGGCCAGGCGATGGACCGGATCGTCCATCGTCCGGAGGAGGCGCGCGCCATGGGGCGACGCGGTCGCCGGAGGATGGTGCAGCGCTACGACGTCGGTGTCCTGGTCCGCATGCACGAGGAGCTCTATCGCGGGATGCTGGCCGAGGCAGGGCGGTCGCGCTGACTTGCAGGGCAGCCTGCAACGGCGGCGTCCAGCGCGGTCTCGTTGAGGATGAGTTCCGCAGGAACGCCACCCGGTCGCCGAAGAGGTCCACGCGCGCCCGCTCTCGCCGGACAGGTCGTCCAGCACGACAACGTGAGCACCTTCACGCACGAGGCGCCGGACGAGGTGGTGGCCGATGAACCCGGCGCTGCCGGTGACCAGGGCTTTCACGGACGTCGGCCCGGCAGCGGCCGCCTGCCCGGGCGACGGCCGGCGCGGCGTCTGAGAGCCTGCAGCAGCACCTGCTCCGTCTGACCCGCTCGCGCATCCCAGGAGTACCGGGCTGGAGGCCGCGGCGCGGCCGCGCAGGCCCATCTCCCGCGCCTCCCCACGATCTCGTGCCAGTCGCCCCACGGCACCCGCCAGCTCGTCCGCGTCCCCCGCCCTGAAGGTCACACCGCAGTCGTGCTGCCGCACGAGGTCACCCAGGCCCGGGAGATCGGATGCGACGACCGGGACGCCGCAGGCCATCGCCTCGAACAGCTTGATCGGCGACAGGCCAGGCCGCGACCCGCGACTCGATCAGCGGCACGAGTGCGGCGAAACTCTCGGCGACGAGGTGCGCCGCGTCCCCGTAGGGGATGGTCCCCAGCCAGCGGACCGCGGCCACCGCGCGCGGCTATGAACACGCTCGCGTTCGAGGCCGTCGCCGACGACAACCAGGTCGACCCCAAGGCCACCCCGTGCGGCGCAGCGGGAGCATCGTGTCGATCCCCTGCCACGACGCGAGCGCCCCGACGAAGACGACGTAGGGCGGTCGTCGAGGCGGTCCCGCTCCCGCAGGCACGAAACAGTCGATGTTGGCGCCATTGCCGACGACCCGGGCGCTGCCCGCCCGGCCGACGACCGCGTCGACGTGCTCGGCCAGGGGCGCGGTCACCGCGATGATCCCGTCCGCCCAGCGCAGCTGGGCCGCGATCGACCAGCGGATTCAGCGGGTCGAGACGGCGGAGCGCCGGCCACAGGTCGTAGGCATCCTCGGCGACGCCGTTGACCTCCTGGATTACCGTGGCGCCCGACCAGCGGGCGAGGAGCGCGGTCGGGAGGGTCAGGAAGTGGAGCCGGACGTACAGGAGGGACCCGGTCAGGAAATCGCCGCGCTCGAGCCAGTAGCGGACCTGCGTGCCGGCCGCACCGGCGAGCCGGCGGAGCGCGTCGAACCGGCCGGCGCGCGGCGGGACGGTGTCGACAAGCCGGACCCGCCAACCGCGCCGGCGGAGGCCGTCGACGATCCCGTTGACGTGGGCGTAGCTCGCCTGGCCCTCCTGCATCGGCTGGAGGCACAGGTAGTCGAGTCCGGCGCTCGCCCCGGCTCACGGTTGCCCGGCGTCCGGCGCCGGCGGCCACTGCGCGAGCTCCGGCGGGCCGGGCCGGGTCGATCCGGCCGGACGAGGGGCCGCGACGCTGACCGCGACCGCCGAGCGCAGGGTGGCTCCAAGGAGCGCCCAGAAGAGGACGATGACGGGGTAGCCGAACGGGTTCATCGTCACTCCTGCCACCGCGACCACGACGGCCACGAGCGAGCGGCTCGCTGGGACGGACCCTCCGACGAGCGTCGCCGAGAGGAGCATGAGGGCGAGCGCGCCCACATAAAGGACGGAGCCCTGGCCGAACGCCCGGAACCAGGTGCTGTCGATGGACGTGCCGAGGATGAGCTCGGGCGATCCGAGCGTGCCCCATGGATAAACGGCGTTCAGCCGGGTCACGGCCGACCAGAAGTCGAGCCGTCCAGCCAAATTCGGGTCCGCGGTCGGCCCTTCCGCCAGCACCTTGACGATGGCCCCGAACCGCTCGGTCAGCGTGGCCGGCGGCGCGACGAGGAGCGCCAGCCCCGACGGTGAGCAGCCCGGCGAGGCCGATCGTCGCAACGGTCCGGAGCGCGCCCGACGACCAGGACAATCGACCGCGCGCCACGGCGATCACGACCGCAACGCCGAACGCGGCGAGGAGCGCGACCGTCGCCCGCGACTGGCTGAGCGCCGAGGGTGAGGACGGCCATCGCCAGGCCGATCCCGCGGAGCCGCGGCGAGAGGAGCAGCCAGGCCATGATCGCGATCGCCGCCCACAGGCCGAGCTCGTTCGGGTTGACGTAGAGGCCGGTGCTGCGGGCCGTGATGAACTGGCCCTGGAGCGCCCCCCCACGGTGCGATCCCATTCGGCGAACGGGGCGAACAAGTCCGCGCCTGGCCCGCGGGCGAGGTAGAGCGCCTGGCCGGTCGCATAGCCGAGCTGGACCGCGATCGCGACGGCGAGCAGCGGCGACCACGGACGGCGCTCGTCCGACGACAGGGCGGACCCGATGATCAGGAACGAGATCGCCGTTGTGACCTCGGTCACGGCGAGGAGGGTCCGCTCCGGGTAGCGATTGATCATCACCCCGAGGGTCGGCAGGAGACCCGACAGGACCAGGTACGGCAGGACGCCGAACAGGAAGGCCGGATGGGCGAGGAACCCGAAACTGCGCTCCCGTCCCGAAGCGGATCGCGGATCGCCGCGACGACCGGTGCGACGAGCCCGAGCAGCGGCAGCGCGCCGCGGCCACCGGACGCGACGCCGAGGACGGCCCGATCGGCGAGCACAGCGGCGCCGACAACGCGACGACCCAGACCGTTGTGGGGGTCGATCGGGTCATCGCCGCGCTCGCCGTCCGGAAGGTCATGCCCGTGCCCTCAGCAGGCCGGCGAGGTGGTTCGCGACCCGCGTCTCGTCGAACCTCGGCGAGGGCGTACGCGCGGCCCTCGAGGTTGAGCCCGAGCCTTCCCGCGCCGGTGCGCGTCGCGCGGCTCGCCCAGGACGGACGTCAGGGCCGCCGGGGTCGGAGCGAGACCCGGCGCACGAACGGGACGACGTACGAGGAGACGACGTGGCGGGCATTGAACAGGCCCTCGACCACCGTCCCACCGAGTCCGTCGTGACGCGGCTGCGGACGACGACGGTCGTCTCGGCGTAGCGTTCCGCCATGTCGGTCACCCAGCCGTGCCACCGGACGTTCGGCGGGCCGCCGGCGGGCGCGCCGCGTCACGGCCGACCACGTCGAAGCCGATCTCCGGGAGGCGACGGCGGCCTCCTCAATCGCCTCGCCGCCGTAGAACTCGAACCGGGCCCGGCAGGTAGGTCAGCACCGTGAGCTCCGAGGGCAGCGGCGGACGGGGTAACCGGGGGCGGGCTCCGCCCCTGAACGGGCGCCGCGTAGCCCCAAGCCCACCGACTCGAGCTCGATCGCCAGCCATGGCGCCCCGGCGAGGTGAAGGTCATCCCCGGTCCGGTGACGGCCGACCCGGCGAAGCGTCCACCTTCGCGGCCTCCTCCAGCGTGCTAAGCACGTCCGTCCCAAGCCAGTAGTGAACGGGGCCGCGGCGGGCGGCCGCGGCGCAAGAGCCCCCAGAACGCGTCGAACAGTCGGCCGCGGGGGGTCGTGGCGCCGATGC
This sequence comes from uncultured Chloroflexia bacterium, assembly GCA_963776285.1. Classification (GTDB taxonomy): domain Bacteria; phylum Chloroflexota; class Limnocylindria; order Limnocylindrales; family CSP1-4; genus CTSoil-043. The sequence goes on along the minus strand of CAVZLW010000005.1, from coordinate 193,552 downwards.
GGTAGCCGACTCGCAGGAGGACCAGCCGTTCCGACGCGGCGGCCCTCGCAAGGAGCCGGGGGTAGCGCGCCCTGGGGGACGAACCTGGCCCGGATGTCAGAGGCGTGCGCGTCAGGCCGGGCGATGTGCGCTCCCCAGTACGGCTGACCGAAGACCAGGAGCCCAATCATGCGACCCCGAGAGCAGCGCCCGCGCCTCGGGGGAGAAGCGCGCCCGAGGCCGAACGCGAGCGGCCACCCGACGACGCGGCGACAGCGACGCGGGCGGGGAGACGCCGCGACGACCCCGATGACCATCGACGGGCGATGAGCACAAGGATGCGAGCGGCCGGGCGGACGAGCTCCGGAGGCGGACGACGCGACTCGGAGGAACCGCCAGAGGGCCGCCGTTGAGCACGACCGAACCGCCGACAGGACCACGACCCCCACTGAGTGATCCGACCACCGCGCCGATCCCGAGCGCGACGACCCGGAGCCCCAACTCCGCGCCGTAAAGGCCAGGCTCTCGCGCTCGCGCCGACCGACGAGCAGAAGCGTGCTGATCGGTCTCGCCACGGCGACAAGACCAGCGACGGCGCGAGGAGCTGGGCGTACAGGCCGGCTTGCGCCCACTGGCTGCCGAAGACGGACCGATCAGGGCCGGCCGGCGACGACGATGACGAGGTACGTCGGGATCGAGAACGCCAAGAGCGAAACCGCCACGTCGCAGGCCAGATCGTGGAGTCGCCGGATCCCGCGCCGAGGCCGCCTCCCCGAAGAAGACCTGGCTGACGGCCGCGGCGACGAGCGACGCCGGCAACACCAGCACCCGGTACGCGAGGAAGAACTGGCCGGCCGAGCGGAGGTCGAACAGCGCCGGGAGTAGAGAAGGAACGGGGCCTGGACGACAGCATGTTCAGGACTGACGCCGCTGTCATCACCCGGGCGAAGCCCCAGTGCCGGCGGGCGGTCTGGGCAATCGCACCTCCGGCTCGGGTGCGCAGAGCGGAGGGTCCTCCAGACCGGGCGCACGAGCTGCTCCATGCCGAACGTCCGACCGGCCACGTCGCCGAGGATGAGCCCGAGCGGGCCCGCGTGGAGCAGGCCGAAGACGGCCTGGCCGATCGCCTGGGCGAGGCCCTGGATCGCGCGCATCCGGCCAAGCGGGCCGAAGGTTCGCTGCTGGATCGCCAGCCCGCCCGAGCGCCTGGGCGATGCTCGCGACCAGGAGCGCGAGCGGGAGGACCAGAGGAGCGGTCGGAGGGCCGGGGCGCCCAGGGCGGCCGCGATCTCGGCGCCCCAGGCGAGCAGGACGAGCCCGAGGATGAGGCTCGCGGCGACGGCCAGGACGACGCTCAGGAAGAGGAGCTGGACAGCCTCCTCCGCATCGCCGGCGATCGGGATGGCCGCGTCATAACGGAGCGAGGCGACGGCGAGGAGGACCGAGAGCAGGGCGGCGTAGACCGCGAGGAGCCCGAAGTCGGTCGGGTCGTACAGGCGGGCCAGGACCGGCGCCGCCAGCACGAGGCTGCCCTGGCCGAGGGCCGCCTCCCGGAGTCCGACAGCGGCGAGTCCTTCGCGACCCTGCCGACCGGCAAGCGCGGCCGCCGGGATCCGCGGCCGGCCCCTTCACGGCGTCGCGCGGCAGTAGGGTCGACCGGAATGTCCCCCCGCTCGTTTGACGCCGTTCCGGGTGGCGGATGCATCGCCGGGCGCCTCGAGCGGGGCGGAAGCACGACGAAACCGCCGTCGCGGCAGCGCGGTCGTCGGCGCCGACCGCGGGACGCGTCCGGTTCGGGCCCGTCGCCTCAACCGAGCGCCGCGACGTCCCGGTCGTAAACAGGTTGACGAGGACCCCCAGGACGTTGGCGCCGGTCTGCGCGACGCTGCGCGGCCCAGGTGGACCGCCCCGCGGCGGCTACCTTCCCGGGTCGACGACGAGCACTGTCCCGTCCAGGAACGAGCTCAGGACGGCCGCGTCCGTGACGGCCTGGAGCGGCGGACTGTCGAAGATCACGAGATCGACGCCGCCTGCAGCTCTCCAGGACCGTACGCATCCGCTGCGACCCCAGCAGCTCGGCGGGGTTGGGCGGCAGCGGGCCGTGGTCAGGATCCGCAGGTTCGCCTGGTCCGTCGGGTGGGCGACGGCGTCGACGCTCGGCACGTCACCGCGGAGCAGCGTCGTCAGGCCGTGAGTGTTCGGCAGGTCGAAGACGACGTGGACGCCCGGCTTGCGCAGGTCGGCATCGACGAGCAGGACGCGACGGCCGGCCTGGGCGAAGACGACCGCGAGGTTGGCCGCGGTGATGGTCTTGCCCTCGCCGGGACGAGCTCGTCACGAGCAGCGTCGGAGCGGCCCGTCGACGGAGGCGAACTCGATGTTGGTCCGCAGCGTCCGGTATGCCTCAGCGGCCGAGGAGCGCGGGTACAGGAGCGTCACCAGCCGGTAGATCTCGCTCTTCCGCTGGTCGCCCTTCATCCGCGCCGATCGCGCCGAGGGTCGCAGGGAGTGATCCCTCCACGGCGTCGGGGTCCGACACGGTGTCGTCGAGGTACTTCATAGCGACGATCCCGGCCACCGCGAGGAGCGGCGCAGGACGGCCGCCAGCAGGGTGTTGAGGAGCGGCCTCGGCGAGACGGGGGACCGAGGCGACGGCCGGCTCGACGACGATGAGTAGGTTGGATTCGCTGCTCGACGAGAACGAGAGCAGGGTCGAGTACGTCGAGCTCAGGCTGATGAGGCGGCGCCTGCAGCGTGTCGAGGGTCGCGTCCTGGCCGGTCTTCGCGTGGCAGGCGCCGAGTGCGCTCGGCGTCGGCCTGTGCGCGTTGACTGGGCCTGGGTGCACTCGGATCGGCTCATCTGCGCGACCGGCCTGGAAGTCGTACGTTCGCCCCTGGACCGCCGGTGACGCCGCGATCAGCTGGGCAGCCATGGCGTTCGCGAGGGCGGCGGCCTGCGGGGTCGGAGTCCTCGGCGGTGATCGTCAGGAGCGTGCTGTGTGCGCTGCTCCGCCCGAACCCGGCTGGCGAGGGTCGGCCGTCTCGGCGAGGTCGAGCTTGGTCGCGACGTTGACGAGGAGCGGCCGCGTCGTCGCGATGATCGCGTACGTCGTGGACAGGCGCTGTGAGACGAGGAGCTGGCTGTAGTCGGGATTCGGCCGGGAGAGCGACTGGCCGACGATAAGCGTCGCCTGCGCCTGGTAGACCTTCTGCAGCTGGCTCGTGACCAGGAAGGCGCAGCACCGGCGAGCACGACGCTCGCAACGACAAGGGCGACCACGTCCGGACGATGGCGATCTGGCGCCGGAGGTCCACAAGGTCTCCTCACTCTCTGCCCCGGAAGCCCCGGGGCGCTCGACGGATGGGGTCGGCGACGGGACGCACCGATCATCGACCACGAGGGTCGGACCCGTCAACGACACCTCCAGGACCGTGGCGCGTGCTCGGTCGACCGCCGTCCCCGCCGATTGTCCGCCTCCGTGACGACCAGCGCCCAGCCGCGGTGGTGCCCGGGCGCACCGATGTCGAACGGGCGGACCGTGCGGAGGGGTCCATTGGTACTAGGCAGCGGGCGCCGGTTGGGCTAGCGTCTGGACCCGCGCCGGGGGGATCGGCGGGTCCGCGTCGCGCCGCGTTCAGCCTCCCGGTCTGCACGCGAGGATCCATTGGCCGACCGCCTCGATCCGAGTCCCTGCTCCCGCCCGGGCCTGCTCTGCCGCCGTGCTGGGGCGCCGACGGAGGGCTCCGGCGGCGCGTTCCTGCGCTCCGATCAGCGGGATCGTCGGCCTGGCGACCCGTCTGCGCGGGCGGTATCTGCTCGTCGTCGACCTGGTCGGGATCGTGGTCGCGTCGTACCTCGCGCTGGCGCTCCGCTTCGACCGGATCAGCGGGCCCGTGTTCGTCCCGGCATTCCCGCTGGTCGTGGGCCTCCTCCTCGCGGTCCGCACGATCGCGAACACCGGGTTCGGCCTCTACAGCCGCCGCTGGCGCTACGCGAGCGTCCCCGACCTCGAGCGGATCGTCGCTGCGGTGGTGCTCGGATCGCCGATCAGCATGGTCATCTTCTACGGTGCGTCCGCTGCTCGGCGGGCAGCACGTTGGCCGACCGGGTTCCCGCGCTCGTTCTGGCCGATCGAGCTGCTCCTGAGCGTCGCCATCCTCGGCGGCGTGCGGTTCGGGATCCGGGCCGCCTCCGACGCGGCACCCGTCCGCGCGGCGCGCACCCCGGCAGCGACGGCCGCGCGGACGCTGCTCTACGGCGCCGGCCGGACCGGGGCTCCTGCTGGCCCGCTCCGCCCGCGACATCCCGGACGCCGGCGTCAGGCCGGTCGGGCTTCCTCGACGACGACCCGAGCCTGGCCGGCGACTTCGTGGCCGGGCTGCGGGTCTTCGGTGGCCTGGCGGCGCTGGAGCGGGCCGTTGCCGAGACCGGCGCGCAGGACGCTGCTGATCACGATGCCGAGCGCGCCCGGGGCCGCCGTCCGGCGGGTCGTGGAGGCGGCGCTGGCCCGCCAGCTCGACGTCCGCACGGTCCCGTCGATGACGGACCTGCTCGACGGCAGCGTCGATGCCTACCGCGTCCGTCAGGTCCGCGTCGAGGACCTCCTGCGCCGGCCCGATGGTCACCGAGCACGCCGCCGGCGGTCGAGGAGATCATCCGCGACCGGACGCGTGGTGATCACCGGCGGCGGCGGCTCCATCGGGTCCGAGCTGGCGCGCCAGGTGTTCGCGATCGGGCCGCGCCGGCTGATCCTGGTGGACCGCGCCGAGAGCCCGCTGCTACATGATCCAGCGCGAGCTCGAGGCACGACGCCGCCGCGGGCACGGCAGCGGCGAGATCGTGCATCCACCTGGCGAACGTGGCGAGCCGCGCGCCGATGCAGCGGCTCATCGCCGACGAGGCGCCCGAGCGTCATCTTCCACGCGGCCGCGTACAAGCACGTGCCGATGATGGAGGAGCACCCGTCCGACGCCGCGCACGTCAACATCGGCGGCACGATGGCGCTGCTCGACGCGGCCGCGGCGGCGGGCGTGGAGCGCTTCGTGTTCGTCTCGACCGACAAGGCCGTCCGGCCGTCGAGCGTCATGGGCGCCAGCAAGCGCATCGCCGAGATGCTCGTGGCCGACACGGCCCGCCGGACCGGCCGGCCCTACGTGTCGGTCCGCTTCGGCAACGTGCTCGGCTCGAACGGCAGCGTCGTCCCGATCTTCCAGGAGCAGCTGGAGAACGGGCGAGCCGCTGACCATCACCCACCCCGACATGACCCGCTTCTTCATGACCATCCCGGAGGCCGCCTGGCTGATCCTCGACGCGGCCGCGCTCGGGCACGCGACGGCGACCTGTTCGTGCTGGACATGGGCGAGCCGGTCCGCGTCATGGACCTCGCCCGCGACCTCGTCCGGCTCGCGGGCCGCGACCCCGACAGCCAGCCGATTCGAGATCGTCGGCCTGCGCCCGGGCGAGAAGCTCCACGAGGAGCTGTTCTACGACGCCGAGCAGGTCGAGCCGACGTCGAGCGCGAAGGTGCTCCGGGCCATCGCGCCGCCGCCACCGTGGGACGTCCGCGACGCCGTGCGCGAGATGCTCGCCCTCGCCACTGGGGAGCACGACGACGCGCTGCGCGCGGCCCTGATGGCCTACGCAGCCGAGCACGCGGGGCCTGTCGCGGACCCCGGCCAGCCCGACCTCGATCGCGGCGTCTCGCTGGGCGTCATCGCCGTCGGGCGCAGCCAGCCGCTCGGCGCGCTGAAACTGACGCGGCGGCGGAGTCTGCCGAGCAGGGTTGCGGCGCCGACCCTCTCGACGTCAGCCGACGAGCGACGGCACAGGCGCCGCTGCCTGCGCTCGCCCCGCGGCCGGTGGCGTGGCAGGCCGGGCGTCGTATGCTCCCGGTACGGCCCGCTCGCGGCGGCGCGCCCCGGGCGGTCCAGGAGGAGACGAGGATGATCGCGCGGCAGGGGGCCGCTCCCGTGGCTCCTGCCCGGCATCGTCGTCGCGCTCGTCGTCAGCGTGCGGCGAGCGGCGCCGTGGGACGCGCCCTGGGCGCCCGGCGAGTCGTGGCTTGGGTCATGCTGCTCACTCTCGGCATCATCCTGTCCGCGACGATGACCCCGCTGAGGGGAGCCTTCGAGTCGGGCTCCGGGGCTTCCGCCGGTGCGACCTCTCGCGCCTTGGGCCTGCCGTCGCTCGAGGAGCTCCTCCGCGGGGATGTCCTGCTGAACATCCTCATGTTCGTCCCGCTCGGTGTCGCAGTCGCTCTTCTCCCCCACTCGCGGCGCAGGACGCTCCTCCTCCTCGCGGTCATCGCGCTGCCGTTCGCGATCGAGACCTACCAGCTCCTCCTGCCCACCCTCGACCGCGCCTGCGAGAGCGCCGACGTCGTCGACAACCTCACCGGGCTGGTCATCGGGTTGGCCGCGGGGCGCGTTGCCGGGCGGCTGCTGCCCGGTATCGGGCAGGCGGAGGGATCGCTCACGGGGCGTGCCGACCGCGATCGGCCAGAGGGAGAAGCCCCGGGTTCTCGGCCGTGATGGCCGCCCGGACTGCCGGTTGCCCCTGTCGGGCCGTCAGGGCAGGGTCAGCGAGCTCGGGTACGCGGCCTCGTCGTAGGCGAGCTCGACATTGCGGGTGCCACCGGTCGCGACGAGCTTGACCTCGATGATCCGGCCGGCGGGGACCGTCACGCCGGACAGCGACCAGGCCGGCGAGTGCGCGGCCCAGGCCGATGTCGGCTCGGTGGAGACGGTCACGTTGGCGGTGCCGAGCTCCGTGTAGGACGCGGTCGCGGGATCGAACACCCGGAGGAACGCCCGGAGCGTGGGGTTGGTGCCGAGGGTAGCCGTCTTGCAGGCCCACACGGCGAGCGTCGCAGTCCCGTTGAGCGTCCGCGCCGCCAAAGCGGTCGAGCGCCACGTGGCGTACCGGCATGTCGTCGTCTCGCCCACGAGACCCGTGCTGCTGTTGATCGACCGGCCAGCGCGGCTCTCGCAGTTGGTGTCGTAGTTGGGGCAGCCGTCAGCGCGGCAGCGCAGCTCCGCGGCGGGATCCCGCCGCCTGCGACGAGATCCACGTATCGGCCATGATGGCGGCGCCCTCCTTCGCCGTCCGCCCTCACACCCGCCCCGAGACCCGGAGCCGCAGATGACCGAAATCCCCGCCACTTTTCGTGCCTTCGTCGCCGCCCGCGAGGGCGACGTCGTCACGCGCGGCGTCCGATTGTTCGCCGAGACCGAACTGCCGGCGGGCGAGGTGGAGATCCGCGTCCGCTGGTCGAGCGTCAACTACAAGGACGGCCTGGCCACGATCGCCGATGGGAAGGTGGCGCGGATCAGCCCGCTGATCCCGGGGATCGACCTCGCCGGCACCGTCGTGGCGAGCCGCGACCCGGCGATCCCGGCGGGGAGCTCTGTCCTGGCCCACGGCTACGACCTGGGCGTCAGCCGCCACGGCGGCTACGCGGAGTACGAGCGCGTGCCGGCCGCCTGGGTCGTCCCCCTGCCCGCGGGCCTTTCGGCGCGCCTGGCGATGGCGCTCGGGACGGCCGGCTTCACCGCCGCGCTGTCGCTCCTGGCGCTGGAGGAGCGCGGCCTCCGACCCCGGCCGGGGTCCCGTCCTGGTGACGGGCGCATCCGGCGGCGTGGGCTCGACGGCGGTCGGGATCCTCGCAGCGCGCGGCTACGAGGTGTGGGCGGCCAGCGGCAAGGCGGACGAGGCCGATCGTCTGCGGGCCCTGGGGGCCTCAGAGGTGCTCTCGCGCGAGGAGGTGACCGCGGAGAGCCCGAGGCCGCTCGGGTCGGAGCGCTGGGCCGGCGCGGTCGACTGCGTCGGCGGGGCCACCCTGCCCTACATCCTTCGCACCCTGCGTCGCGGCGCGAGCGTGGCGGCTTGTGGCAACGCGGGCGGCCCGAGCTTCGCGACCACCGTCTTCCCGTTCATCCTCCGCTCGATCGCCATCGTGGGGATCGATTCCGCGACCGTTCCCATCGGGGAGCGGTGCGCGGTCTGGGAGCGCATGGCGACGGACCTCCGTCCCAACGGCCTGGGCGACGCGATCACCGAAGTGACGCTGGACACGCTCCCCGAGGCGCTCGACGGGATCCTGGCGGGACGCGCCCGGGGACGCTGGGTGGTCAGCGTCGGCGGCTGAGCCGGGTCGGTCGACGAGCTGCGCGACCCCGACGGGCGAGCGGAGCGCCGCCGCGGCGGTAGGCTGGTGTGATGGAGCCGCTCGAGCGCCGGTTCGTCCCGCCCGCACCCATCGACCTGCGCCTGACGCTGGGGATCCAGCGCCACGGAGCAGGCGACCTGACCCATCGCTTCTCGCGCGACGGCTCCACCTGGCGTGCGACCCGCACGCCGGACGGCCCGGCCACGATCCGGCTCGTTCCCGAGGGCGACGCCATCCGGGCCCAGGCGTGGGGCCCGGGCGCCGAATGGGCAGTCGAGCAGGCGCCTGAGCTCGTGGGCGCGGACGACGACGCTGCCGCGCTCGCGGGGCTCCTCGGCCGTACCGGGCTCCTGCACGACGGCCGGCTCGTACGCGACCTCCTCGCCCGGTTCCCGGGGATCCGGACCGGACGGACACGCCGCGTCCTGGAGGCGCTTGTGCCGGCCATCATCGAGCAGAAGGTGACGGGTCACGAGGCAGGGACGGCGTTCGCGGCGCTGGTCAGGCGGCACGGAGAGGCAGCGCCGGGGCCCTGGCGTGCAACGGGCAGGCCCGCCCCGATGCGAGTGCCGCCGGCCCCCCTCACGCTGGCCGGCCTCCCGGGGTACGCCTACCACCCGCTGGGGCTGGAACGCCGACGGGCCGATGCGATCCGCTTCGCTGCGTCGAGGGCCGGGCGCATCGAGGAATGCGCCGCGCTGCCGCTGGCGGAGGCTCACGCGCGCCTGCGCGCCCTGCCTCTCGTAGGCCCGTGGACGGCCGCCGAGGTTGGCCTCCGGGCGATGGGCGATGCCGATGCCGTGAGCGTCGGCGACTTCCACCTGGCACGCGCCGTCTGCTGGGCGCTGGCGGCGGAACCGCGCGGCACCGACGAGCGGATGCTCGAGCTGCTGGCCCCGTTCGCGGGCCATCGCGCCCGGGTCATCCGCCTGATCGAGGCGGCGGGGATCCACCCGCCGCGCCGTGGCCCCCGCATGGCAGCCCGCTCGATCGCGGAGATCTGAGGGGTGGTGATGCGGGACGGCCCGCCTGCCGTTCGGCCGCGCGTCCGGCCGCCGCGCCTCCCTACCCCGGCTGGGCCACCACGAGGATCCGGATCTCGGTCATGTCGTCGATGGCGTAGCGCAGGCCCTCGCGGCCCAGGCCCGAGTCCTTCACGCCGCCGTAGGGCATGTTGTCGATGCGATATGTCGGGATGTCGTTGAGGATGACCCCACCGACCTCGAGCTCGTTGAACGCCGTGAAGGCATTCGCGAGGTCGTTCGTGAAGACGCCGGCCTGCAGGCCGAAGAGCGACGCGTTCACCTGGCGGACCGCGTCCGTGAAGTCCGAGAAGCGGAAGAGGACGACCAGGGGTGCGAACGCCTCCTGGCTGCAGACCTTTGCCTCGACCGGCGTGTCCACGAGGATCGTCGGGGCGAAGAAGGTCCCGTTCGCGGTCCCGCCGAGGAGCGCGCGACCGCCCATGGCGACCGCCTCGTCCACCCACGCCTGGGTCCGCAGCGCCGCCTTCTCGTCGACCATCGGGCCGAGGTCCGTCTCCGGGTCGAGTGGATCGCCCAGGCGCAGCGCGGACGCGGCCAGGGTGAGCTTGTCGACGAAGGCGTCGAAGACGTCGTCGTGGACGAAGATGCGCTGGACGCTGATGCAGACCTGGCCGGAGTAGGCGAAGGCGCCGACGGTGATCCGCCTGACGGCCCACTCGAGGTTCGCCGTCCGGTCGACGATCGCCCCGGCGTTCCCACCGAGCTCGAGGACGATCTTCTTGCGGCCCGCCCGGGCCTTCATGTCCCAGCCGACTGCGGGGCTGCCGGTGAACGTCAGGACCTTGAAGCGGTCGTCGGCGACGAGCCGGTCGCCGAGCTCGCGACTCATCGGCAGGATGCTCACCGCGCCTGCCGGCACGCCGGCCTCCGCGACGATCTCGGCCACGGTGAGCATCGTCAGGGGATCCTTGGAGGGCGGCTTCAGGACGATGGAGCAGCCGGCGGCGATGGCCGGTGCCAGCTTGTGCGCGGCGAGGTTGAGCGGGAAGTTGAAGGGGCTGATCGCGGCCACCGGGCCGGCCGGGAAGCGGCGGGTGATCCCGATCCGGCCCTTGCTGCTGGCCATCAGGTCGAGCGGCATCAGCTCGCCGCCGATCCGTTCCGCCTCCTCGGCGCCGAGCCGGAAGGTGAGCACCGCGCGGTCCACCTCGACGAGGGCGTCGCGGATCGGCTTGCCGGCCTCGAGGGCGATGAGCCGGCCCAGCTCCTCGCGGCGAGCGCGGATCCCGGCGCTGATGTTGCGAAGGGTCGCAGCCCGCTCGTAGGCAGGCAGCCTCCGGGTCACCTCGAAGGCGGCGACCGCTGCCTCGACCGCCTCCTCGTACTGCTCCGGCGTCGCCTGGTACGTGAGACCGGCAGGCTCGCCCGGGCGGGCCGGGTTCTCGATCGTCAGGATGTCGGGCGAATCCACCCAGCGCCCGGCCAGGAAGATCTTGTGCGGTACGAGGTTGGTGGCGGTGGCCATCGGGGGCTCCTCGGGTGCGGCTCTGCGGCCGCGGGCTCTGCGGTCGGCGACGCACGGCAGGCGAACAGCACTGGCATTCTACGCGGCGCTGCGACGGGCCCCCGCTATCAGCCTGTCGTCCGCGCTAGGTCTCCGCGACGAGCTCGTCGCGCGCAGTGAGCATGTCGGCCCGGGCCGCGTCGCTCACGATGGGGAACCGAGGGTCGATCTGCCGGATCGCGTCCAGGATCACCGCCCCGGCGGCAACGCGCATGAACCACTTGCGGTCGGCCGGGATCACGTGCCAGGGCGCGTGCTCGGTGCTGGTCGCGCTGAGCATCTCGGCAAACGCCTTCTGATACGCGTCCCAGTACTGGCGCTCGCGGATGTCCGCCGGGGAGAACTTCCAGTTGCGCTCGGGCTCCTCGATCCGGCGCAGGAACCGCTCCTTCTGCGCCTCCTTCGAGACGTTGAGGAAGAGCTTGACGATGCGGATCCCGTTGTCGACCAGGTAGCGCTCCCAGTCGTTAATCTCGCGGTAGCGCCGCGTCCAGACGTCCCTGCCCTTCGACGTCGGAGGCAGCCTCTGGCCGGCGAGGATCTGCGGATGCACCCGGACGACGAGGACCTCCTCGTAGTAGCTCCGGTTGAAGATGCCGATCGTGCCCCGGCCCGGCAGGCGGCGGGCATACCGCCACAGGTAGTCGTGGTCGAGCTCCTCCGTCGATGGCACCTTGAACGAGCTCACCTCGACGCCCTGCGGGTTCACGCCGCTCATGACGTGCCGGATCGTGCCATCCTTCCCCGCGGCGTCCATCGCCTGGAAGACGACGAGCAGCCCGTAGGTGTCCTGGGCGGCGAGGCGCGCCTGGTACTCCGCCAGGAGCTGGACGCCACGCTGGAGCATGTCCCTGGCGTCGCCCTTCTTCACGAAGTCGGCGGTGTCACCGGGATCGAAGTCCTTCGGCAGGCGGACCCTGCGGCCCGGCTCCACCCGGAACGGCTGGATGAACTCGCGCATGCGCTCGAGGCGTGTGGCCTGGTCGTCGACCATGAGGAGCCTCCTTCGGGCTGCGATGGGGCGGCGCCGCGGGCGGCAACGCCCGCGACCTGTTGGGGCGGCGCCGCGGGCGGCGGCGACCGTCCGTGTCAGCGGCGGCGGCGACCGTCCGTGTCAGCGGCGGCGGCGCCCGGAGCTGCCGAAGAGCGTTCCGAAGACACCGCGGACCAGGCCGGTTCCGATCGTCTCGACCATCCGGTCGCGCTGCCGCGCCTGGCGCTCCGCCTCGCGGCGCGCCGCGGCCTCCTGCGTCGCCTGCTCGCGTGCGGCGGCCTTCGCCTCGCGCTCGGCCTCCCGGCGGACCCGTTCGAGCTCCCGCGCGCGGGCCTCGATCTCGCGGCGCTCCTGGGCCGGCGTCGGCAGCGGCACACCCGGCGCCGTCGTCGCCCCCGCGACGGCCGCCTTCGCCGCGGCGATCCGGGCGGTGAGGATCTCGTGGGCGCTCTCGCGGTCGATCGGTGTCGCGTACTCCGCGTAGAGCGCACCAGAGCTGATGCGGGCCTGCAGCTGGTCGGGCAGCAAGGCGCCCATCATGGAGTCGGGTGGCACGAGCCGGGTCGGGGCCAGGGGGGTCGGGACGCCGCGCGGCGAGAGCACGCTGACCAGCGCCTCGCCGATGCCGAGCTGCGTGATCGTCTCGCCCGTGTCGAAGTAGCTCGTCATCGGGAAGGTCCGGACGGTCTTCTTGAGATTGTCGCCGTCCTCGGGCGTGAAGACGCGCAGGGCATGCTGGATCCGGTTGCCGAGCTGGGCCAGCACCGACGACGGCACGTCGGTCGGGACCTGGGTCACGAAGAAGACGCCCACGCCCTTCGACCGGATCAGGCGGACGGTCTGCTCGACCTGGTCCAGCAATGCCTTCGAGGCATCCTCGAACAGGAGATGGGCCTCGTCGAAGAAGAAGACGAGCTTCGGCCTGGGGAGGTCGCCGGCCTCCGGGAGCGCCTGGTACAGCTGGGCCAGCATCCAGAGCATGAACGTCGAGAAGAGCCTGGGGCGGTCCATGACGTCCGACAGCTCAAGGAGGTGGACGACGCCCTGGCCGTCGGGACCCGTACCGAGGAGGTCCTCGACCTCGAAGGCGGGCTCCCCGAAGAAGGCGTCGGCGCCCTGCTGCTCGAGGGTCACCATCGCGCGGAGCATCACCCCGAGCGTCGCCGGCGCAACCCCGCCGTAGTCCTCCAGCGCCGCCTTGCCGTCGTCGGAGCCGAGGAACTTCAGGGTCGTGCGCAGGTCGGCGAGGTCGAGGAGAGGCAGATCGTGGTCGTCGCAGTACTTGAAGACGATCGAGAGGACGCTGGTCTGGGTCTCGTTGAGGTCCAGGATCTTGCCGAGGAGGACGGGCCCGAACGACGAGACGGTCGGCGCGGACCTGCGCCCCCAGCTTCCCGGAAAGCGAGAGGAGCTCGACGGGATGGCCGAACGGCTCGTACTCGACCCCCAGCTCGGCCGCCCGCTCGATCACCTTGGGGTTGCTGGCGTCTCCCGGGGAGCGCCATGCCCGTCAGGTCGCCCTTGACGTCGGCGATGAAGGTCGGGACGCCCGCACGCGACAGCTGACCGGCGAGACCCTGCAGCGTCTTCGTCTTGCCGGTCCCCGTCGCGCCGGCAACGAGCCCGTGCCGGTTCAGCATCGACAGGGCGACCTGCACCTTGACGCCGGCGAGAGCCTCGGTTCCCTCCATCGGGGCGCCGAGATAGAGCGCCGGCTCGCCCAGCGCGTACCCGCCTTCGATCGCCTCGCGAAACGTCTGCGCCATCCGACCGTCCTCCTGTGGTGGTCCGTATCATGGCCCACCGCGATCGGCGCGATCGGCCGGACCTCCGCAGGCACGCCTGCGCCCAGGCCATCGCGGACACATGTCGCGAGCGGGACGGAGGGGCTTCGGCTCAGGCCTCCTGGGTCGGCGGGCGGTCACCTCGCGGCGGACGCGCGGTCGGTGACTTCCAGGACGATCGTCGGGTCCGAGGCGCCGGGGGCCGGTCCGGCCTCCGGCCGGGGCCCGGCGATGGCCCGGCCCCAGGCGAACCGGGGAACGGAGCCGCTTCGGTGCCGGCGGTCGGCGGTGGTTCGCCGCCGGACGGACCGGCGGCTCGGCGCCGCGGTGCCGGCGGTCGGCGGCGGCTCGCCGCCCGACGGACCGGCCGTCGGGTTCGTGGGGCCCGGCGGCTGGCGGCGCTTCCATAGCGCGAGGGCGGCCGGGACGATCAGTGCGAGCGCGACGACCAGGAGCACCAGGAGCACCAGCCAGCCGATCGGGCCACCGCCGGAGCTCTCGCCGGGCGAGGGCGACGGGATCGGGCTTCCGATCGCGCTGGCCGACGGCGAATGCGACGGCACGGGAGTCGGGCTGGGCTTGGGCGTGGGTGCCCGCGTGGGCGTGGGCGTGGGCGGCGGGCTCGCCGTCGGGGCTGCCGTCGGCTTCGGCGTCGGCTGGGGCGTCGCGGTCGGGGGGGCCGTGGGCTTCGGCGTCGGGGTCGGGGTCGGGGCAGGCGTCGGGGCCGGCGTCGGCGATGCCTGGGGCTGGAGCGACGCCGAGGGCGCCTGCGTGGGAGCGGCCGTCGGCCGGGGCGTCGGCGTGGGCGCCGCCGTCGGAGCCGGCGTGGGTCTCGCCGTCGGCGCGGGCGTGGCGGCCGGCGTGGGCGGTGGTGTCGGACGCGGCGGGATCGACACCCGTACACGTTCGGGATCGAGGGCAACGCCGGAAGCGATCCGCTGGGGAGCGCGATGTTGCCGCAGCCCGCCACGAGGAGCGCCGCCGAGGAGAGCAGGATCGCACCCCGGCGGAAGGTGGTCTGGCGGGGCGGACGAGGAGTCCGCCGTCGGAGGTCAGGTGTCACGTCGTGCAGGGCACTCCATTGCGGGAGGTCGACCAGGAGCGTTCGGCCACCACCATCCTATCGCCCCAACCCCGCGGACCACATCGCCCGGATCGTCCGAGGGGCTGGCGGGCGAGGGTCGACGGGCCGACCGACGGCGCCCTGTCGCCCCCGCCTACCCCCCGGCGGCCTGGAAGTAGCTGCCGAGCACCCGGACCAGGGTGGTGACCCCGGCGAGCTCCGCGAGCGCGGCTTGCGCGTCGGGCTCCGTCGCGTCCGCGTCCAGGTCGACCCAGAAGACGTACTCCCACGGCCGGTCGCGGGCGGGGCGGCTCTCGAGCGCCGAGAGGTTGAGGCCGTGGTCGGCGAAGACGGCAAGGGCTCGCAACAGCGCGCCCGGCTCGTTGCGAATCCCGATCACCAGGGTTGTCCGGACGGCCCCGGACGAATCCAGCGCGGAGCGGCGGGCGGGCGGCAGGTCGGCGCCGGGAGCGGCCACGACCAGGAAACGCGTCCTGTTGGACGGGTCGCCCTGGATCCCGTCGACCAGGATCTCCAGGCCGAAGAGCCCCGCCGCCCGCGGCGAGAGGACGGCGGCCGCGCCGCGCTCCTCCGCGCTCGGCGATCGCCTTCCCCGCCCCGGCCGTGTTGTAGGTGGTGAGGAGCGTCCACGGCCGGGTCCTCAGGAAGGCGTCGGCCTGTCCCAGCGCCTGGATGTGCGAATAGACACGCTCGATCCCGTCGAGCGTCTCGCCGGGCAGGGCGGCAAGGCAGAGCCGCACGGGCACGACCGCCTCGCCGCGGATCTCGAGGGGGAACTCCAGGAGAAGGTCGTAGTTCTCGCGCACGGTGCCGTTGACCAGGTTCTCGATCGGCACGACGCCGGCAACCGCCACACCCGCCGCCACCGCCTCGAAGACCGCGCGGAAGCCGGGGATCGCGAGCGTCCGACGTCGCCTCGCCGAAATACGCCCGGACGGCGTCCTCGGCGAACGCACCCGGCTCCCCCGAGTAGGCGACCACGCCCGCCGCGGTCCGCGCCGGGATCGCTCGAAGTCGGTCATGGCCCCGAGAATACGCCTCCGGCTACCGGTCGAAGAGGCTCCCGCCGAGGTCCTCGGCCTGCGACTCGTCGAGCTCGGCCCGGCTGCCGGCTCGCTCGGCGCGGGCGCGCAGCTCGGCCAGCCGGGCGTTGCCCGCGGCTTCCGTGGCCCCGGCCCAGGCGCCGTCGGCAAGAAGCGCACGGATCGCCGCGAGGTAGGCCTCGGCGCACGCCGCGACCAGGTTCACGTGGCGCGCGCTGCCGGCGTAGCGCCCGGCCGCGCGACCGCCCGTTGCCGATGCCGGCGGCTCCACGGCGAGCTTCACGAGGGCGTCCGCACCCGCGGTCTCCCCCACCGCGTGGACGTCGAACGCGACGAGGCGAACGCGGCCGCCGAGGACCCCCTCCAGGGCCCCGTCGGTGGCGTCGAAGAGCGACGCGATCGCGCCGGCGCTCTCCGCGGTCGCCTCCCACTGGTGGTCGCCGGCGGCGAGGACGACCGCCGCCCGGGCCGCCCCGGAGGACCCTGTCGTCATCGTCCAGCGGAGGAGCCGCAGGTCCTCGGCTCCGCCGGGCGCGCCGGGCACGCCCTGCTCACCGCCTCCGCTCATCGCTTCCCATCCCCGGCCGATGCCGGCTCCGTGAAGTGGCGCTCGTCGCGCCGGCGCAGCTCCGCGCCGGACTTCCAGATCACGTACTCGAGCGAGTCGGCCAGCGCCGCTGCCGAGGCGGCGATGATGTTCGTGTCGGAGCCCATCGTGCTCCAGGTCATGTCCCCGTCGGCCGAGTCGATGACCACCCTGGTGCGCGCCGCCGTGGCCGCGTTCCCGTCGAGGATGCGGACCTTGTAGTCGACCAGGTGGACGCCGTCGAGCTGCGGGTAGAACGCCCGCAGCGCCTTGCGCAGGGCGGCGTCCAGGGCGTTGACCGGGCCGTTGCCGTCCGCCGCCGTATGCAGAACCTCGCCCTCCACCTCGACCTTCACGGTCGCCTCCGCCAGCAGCTCGCGACCCTCGCGCTGCTCGACGAGGACGGTGAAGTCGACGATCCGGAAGGGCGCCGTGTAGCCCGCCGTCCGGCGCCGGATCAGCAGCTCGAAGGACGCCTCGGCGCCCTCGAAGGCCAGCCCGTCGGCCTCCATCTGCTTGATGACCCGGCTGAGCTCACGCGGGTCGACGCCCTCGAGCTGGTGGCCCAGCTGCTCGGCGCGGATCGCGGTGTTGGCCCGGCCGCCCAGCTCCGAGACGACGAGACGGCCCCGATTGCCCACCAGCCCGGGGTCGACGTGCTGGTAGCTGCGCTCCACCTTGGCCACCGCGGCCCCGTGCACGCCGCCCTTGTGGGCGAAGGCGCTCCGGCCGACGAAGGGCTGGTAGTCGTTGGGCGCCACGTTCGCGATCTCGGCGACCGCCCGCGAGAGGATCGTGAGCTCGGAGATCTCGCCGCCGCCGACCGGGAGGAGGGGCAGGTCGGTCTTGAGGGCAAGGTTCGCCAGCACGCTCACCATGTTGGCGTTGCCGCAGCGCTCGCCGTAGCCGTTGATCGTTGCCTGGACGTGGCGGATCCCGGCCTGCACCGCGGCGACCGAGTTGGCCACCGCGAGCTCGGCGTCGTTGTGGGTGTGGATCCCCCAGGTGACGGCGGGAGCGCCTGGGTCGGCCTCCAGGGCCCGGCGGGTGTCCTCCACGATGCGCAGCAGCTCGTCGGTGAGCGTCCCGCCGTTCGTGTCGCACAGGACCAGGCTCCGCGCCCCGGCCTGCCGCGCCGCCCGCAGCGTCGCGAGGGCATAGTCGCGGTCGGCCTTGTAGCCGTCGAAGTAGTGCTCGGCGTCGTAGACGGCCTCGCGGCCCCGGTCGACGAGGAAGGCGATCAATTCGGCGACCATGTCCAGGTTCTCGGCGGGCGTCGCCCCCAGCACCTCGGTGACGTGGAGCAGCCAGCTCTTGCCGAAGATCGTCACGACCGGCGTCTCGGCCGCCACGAGCTCGCGGAGGTTCGGGTCGGCCTCGGGCCGGTTGGCCCGATGGCGGGTCGAGCCGAACGCCGCCAGCCTCGCCCGCTCCCAGCGGATCGACTTCGCCGCCGCGAAGAACTCCACGTCCTTCGGGTTGGAGCCGGGCCAGCCGCCCTCGATGTAGGGCATGCCGTACTCGTCGAGCATCCGGGCCACGCGCAGCTTGTCGGCCAGGCTGAGGATGATGTTCTCGCCCTGGGTGCCGTCCCGGAGGGTGGTGTCGTAGAGGACGACCGGCGGCCGGGCGACGGGCGCGGCCGGGGCGGGTGGTTTCGCGTCCGGCGCCGGAGCGCCGCTGGCGTCGCGGTCGGTGGTCTCGGGTGCGGTCACGGGTCGGTTCCTTCGCAATGCTGGCAGGTCGGGCGAACGGGGCTTCGGGCGACCGCCGTCAGGCGGCCGCCCCCGTAATCCCGATCCGCGCGACGATCGCGGCGGCCATCAGAGCAGCCCCAGGAGCTGGCTCGTCGCGACGATCGAGGCGACGTCGAGATCGTCGTCCGCCGCCTCGTCCGCGACCCCGATCCGGGCGACGATCGCGTCGGCCATCCCGACGGTCCCGACGCGCGTGCACGTCCGGGCGACTGCCGGATCGCCGGGCCAGAGGTCGGCGGTCCGGAACCCATCGTGCAGCGCGTCGGAGACGGCCGCCTCCACGACGTCGGCCGCGTCGGCCCTGCCGAGCGACCAGCGCAGCAGCATCGCGGCGGAGAGGATCGCCCCCACCGGGTTCGCCAGGTCCTGCCCGGCGATGTCGGGCGCCGAGCCGTGGATCGGCTCGTAGAGGCCGTGCAGGCCGTGCGCCGACCGCCTCGTCCCGATCGACGCCGAGGGCAGCATCCCCAGGCTCCCCGCCAGCACCGACGCCTCGTCGGACAGGATGTCGCCGAAGAGGTTCTCCATGACCAGGACGTCGAAGGATGCCGGGGCCCGGACGATCTGCATGGCGCAGGCGTCCACGAGCCGGTCGTCGAGGGCGACGTCGGGGTACTCCGCGCCGATCTCGTGGACGACCGTCCGCCACAGCCGCGATGTGGCAAGGACGTTCGCCTTGTCCACGCTGGTGAGCCGCTTCCGGCGTCCGCGTGCCAGCTCGAAGGCGAGGCGGGCGACGCGGGCTACCTCGGGCTCCGTGTACGGCAGGGTGTCGCTGGCGGCGCGCGCCCCGGCCGGTCCGGACGCCTCGCTCCGGTCGCCGAAGTAGAGACCGCCGGTCAGCTCGCGGACGATGAGCATGTCCACGCCCGCGAGCAGCTCCGGGCGGAGCGGCGAGGCGGGCACGAGCGCCGGGTGGACGCTCACGGGGCGCAGGTTCGCGAAGAGGCCCAGGCCCCCGCGCATGGCGAAGAGAGCCTGCTCCGGCCGGACGGTCGCCGTGGGGTCATCCCACTTCGGGCCCCCGACGGCCCCCAGCAGGATCGCGTCGCTCGCGGCGCACGCGGCGAGGTCCTCGTCGCGAATCGCCACCCCGTACGCGTCGATCGCGGCGCCGCCGACGATCAGGTCGGTCCAGGCGACGTCGAAGCCGAAGCGCGCAGCGGTCGCGGCGAGGACGCTCTTCGCCCCGGCAACGACGTCCGGCCCGACCCCGTCGCCCGGGATCGCGACGAGCCGGTAGGCAGGCCGGCCCGCCCCGCCCGCGGCCAGCGCGGACGCCGTCGGCGGCTCGGGGCCGGCCGTCGCCGACTCGGGGCCGGCCGCCGGCGCGCCGCGAAGATCGGCTCCCGAGGTCACGGCAGCTGCTCCACCGACCGTCGCATGGGGATCACCGTGCCGTCGAGCTCCGCCGCGCGGAGCTTGTTGGCCGCCAGCACGTAGGCCTCCAGGGACGCCTCGATGATGTTCGTCGAGAGGCCGTGACCGGTGACGACGTGGGCGTCCGGCCCCTCGTCGATCGAGCGCCGGCAGCGCAGGAAGACCCGGCCCTGGGCATCCTCGCCCTCTGTGATCGCCTTGATCTCGTACTCCTCGAGGGTCGGCTCCCAGCCGAGCACGGGACGGATCGCGTCGTCGACGGCCCGGTAGAGGGCGTTCACCGGCCCGTTGCCGGTCTCCTCGCCGGATCGCTCCTCGCCGTCGAGGGTCACGCGGACGCTCCCCGTGGACCGGCCGCCGTGCGACGACGTCACGCTCCAGCCCTCCAGGACGATGGAGGCAGGGACGTCGTCGGAGCGCTGCTGGACGAGCGCGAGGAGGTCGGCGTCGGTGACCTCCTTCTTGACGTCGGCCAGCGCGATCGCCTCGCGGTAGACGACGTCGAGGGCGTCGCCGGACACGTCATGGCCCAGGTCGCGGAGCTTCTTCTGCAGCCCCTTGCGTCCCGAGAGCTTCCCGATCGTGAGCTGGCTGCCGGCGAGCCCCACGGACTGCGGGGTCATGATCTCGTACGTCAGCGGGTTCTTGATGACGCCGTCCTGGTGGATCCCGCTCTCGTGGGCGAACGCGTTGGCGCCGACGACCGCCTTGTTGGGCTGGATCGCGAAGCCCGTCAGGTGGCTGACGAGGCGGCTGGCGGCGGAGATCTGCTCCGTCTGGACGCGGCTGGCCAGCTCCGGGAACTGCGTGGGCCGCGTCCGGAGGGCCATGACCACCTCCTCCAGCGACGCGTTGCCGGCCCGCTCGCCGAGGCCGTTGATCGTCACCTCGACCTGGCGCGCGCCGGCCTGCACGGCAGCGAGCGTGTTGGCGGTGGCGAGGCCCAGGTCGTTGTGGCAGTGGACGGAGACGGTGGCATGGCTCCCGACGAGGCCGTACACGCGCTCCACCAGCGACCCGAACTCGGCCGGGATCGCGTAGCCGACGGTGTCGGGGATGTTGACCGTGGAGGCGCCCGCGTCGACGACGGCCTCGTAGACCCGGAGCAGGAACTCCGGGTCGGTGCGGGAGGCGTCCTCGGCGGAGAACTCGATCTCGGCGTCGCGCCCCAGGTGCTCGCGTCCGTAGCTGACCCAGCGGACTGCCTCGGCCAGGGCCTCCTCGCGGGACAGCTTCAGCTTGTGCTTGAGGTGGATGTCCGAGGTGGCGATGAAGACGTGGAGATGGGGCCGCTCGGCGACCTTGATCGCCTCGATGGCGCGCTGGGGATCGCCGTCGCGACACCGGGCCAGCGCGGCGACGGCCACGCCTTTCGACTCCTCGGCGATCCGGCGGACCGCTTCCCAGTCGCCCGGCGAGGCGGCCGGGAAGCCGGCCTCGATGACGTCCACCTTGAGGCGGACGAGCTGGCGGGCGACCTCCAGCTTCTCGGCAGCGGTCAGCCCGGCGCCGGGCGCCTGCTCTCCGTCGCGGAGTGTCGTGTCGAAGATGCGGACGGATCCCGCGGGGACGAACGGGCCGGCGGGTACGGGGACCGGCGACATCAGCTGACCTTTCCTGTGCTGCTCGACGCGGCGGCCTGGGCCTGGCCGGCGCGCACGGTGACGGGATGGAGGAACGGCATGGCGGCGCGCAGCTCGGCGCCGACCTGCTCGATCTGGTGGTCGCGGTCCTGGGCCCGCAGGCGCTCGAACTCCGGGCGCCCGGCATCGTTCTCGGCGATCCAGCGGGCGGCGAACGTGCCGTCCTGGATGTCGCCCAGGACCGCCCGCATGGTGCTGCGGACGTGCTCGTCGATGATCCGCGGCCCGGACACGTAGTCGCCGTACTCGGCGGTGTCGCTGACGCTGAAGCGCATGAAGTTGAGGCCGCCGCGGTACATCAGGTCCACGATCAGCTTCAGCTCGTGCATCGTCTCGAAGTAGGCCAGCTCGGGCTGGTAGCCGGCCTCCACGAGCGTCTCGAAGGCCATCTTGACAAGGGCCGCGGTGCCCCCGCACAGGACGCTCTGCTCGCCGAAGAGATCTGTCTCCGTCTCCTCGGCGAACGTCGTCTCGAGGACGCCGGCGCGCGTGCTGCCCAGGCCGTGGGCGTAGGCGAGGACCCGGGCACGGGCCGTCCCGGTGGCGTCCTGGTGGACGGCGAACAGGGCCGGCACGCCGCCGCCGCTCTCGTAGACCGACCGCACCAGGTGGCCCGGCCCCTTCGGCGCGACCATCCCGACATCGATTCCCTCGGGGGGCGCGATCCGCGCGAAGCGGATGTTGAAGCCGTGCGCGAAGAGGACCAGCGACCCGGGCTTCAGGTTTGGGGCGATGTCGGCGTCCCAGGCAGCCTTCTGGGCCGTATCGGGGATCGCGATCATCACGACGTCGGCACGGGCGACTGCCTCGCCGGTGTCGAACACCGGGAGGCCGGCCTCCGCGGCGATCGGGCGGCTCCTGGACGCGGGCGGCAGCCCCACGATCACCCGGACGCCGGACTCGTGCAGGTTCAGCGCATGGGCGTGGCCCTGGCTGCCGAACCCGATGATCGCGACGGTCTGGCCCGCCAGCGCCGCGGGGTCCGCGTCCGCGTCGTAGTACATCTTCGCGGTCATCGCTTCGTGGCCTCCTCGATGGACTGCGAGCCGCGCGACATGACGACGGTCCCGGTCCGCACCAGCTCCTTGATCCCGTAGCCGCGGAGGAGCGCGATGAGCGCGTCCACCTCGGACTCCGTCCCCGTCGCCTCGACGATCACCGACTCCGGCGCCATGTCGACGATGCGGGCCTTGTACATCTCCACGATGGAGATCAGCTCGCCGCGCGTGCGGTCGGTCGCCCGCACCTTCACCAGGACGAGCTCGTGCTGGACGGTCGGCTCGTCGGTCACGTCCTGGACCTTGAGCACGTCGATGACCTTGTAGAGCTGCTTCGCCGCCTGTTCCACCAGGACGTCGTCGGCGCGCAGGGTGACCGTCATCCGGCTGATGTCCGGGTCGTCGAGGTGGCTGACGGCGAGGGACTCGATGTTGAAGTTGCGGGCGCGCATGAGGCTCGCGACGCGGTTCAGCACGCCGGGCCGGTTGTTGACGATGGCCACGAGGACGTGGCGGCGCTGCTCTCCGGTACCCGGCAGGGTCCGCGGCGGAGGCGCGGAGTGGGCCGGGGACTTCGACGCGTCCGGGCTCATTCGTCGGCTCCTCCCCAGGTCTCGATGAGGTCGGACAGGCCCTTGCCGGCCGGCATCATCGGGAAGACGTTCTGCTCCTCGGCGATCTCGAACCAGACGAGCGACGGGCCGTCGACGGCGTTCGCGGCCTCGATCGCCGGCCGGACCTCCTCCGGCGTCCGCACCTTCCATGCCGGGAAGCCGTAGGCGTCCGCGAGCTTCAGGTAGTCCGGGCCGAACATGTCCGAGGAATGGTAGTTGCCCGAATAGACGATCTCCTGCCACTGCCGGATCATCCCGAGCCGCTTGTTGTCCAGGAGGGCGATCCTGACCGGGATGTGGTCCTGGACGAGGGTCGCCAGCTCCTGGATCGTCATCTGGAAGCCCCCGTCGCCGCAGACCGCCCAGGTGTCCTTGTCGGGACGGCCCAGGGCGGCGCCCATCGCGGCAGGCACCGCGAAGCCCATCGTCCCGAGGCCGCCGGAGCTGAGATGGCTGTTCGGCCGGCGGTAGCCGGCATAGCGCGCCATCCACATCTGGTTCTGGCCGACGTCGGCGACCAGCGTGGCATCGTGCCCGGTGGCCTCGCCGATCTGGGCGATGACGAAGTCCGCCGACAGGAGCCCGTCGCGCCAGGCGCCCGAGCCATGCCAGCTGGCCCCCTCGGACTCGCGACGCCACTCGGAGAGCTGCGCGAGATAGCTCGCGCGCTCTCCCTCGGACGCCTCGTGCACCAGCGGGAGCAGGCCGCCCAGCACGCGCCGGGCGTCGCCGACGACGGGCACCTCCACGGCCACGTTCTTGCCGATCTCGGCCGGGTCGATGTCGACGTGGACGATGCGCGCATACGGAGCGTAGGTGCGCACGTTGCCGGTCACCCGGTCGTCGAAGCGCATGCCCACCGCGATCAGGAGGTCCGCCGACTGGATCGCCCGGTTGACGTGCTTCCAGCCGTGCATGCCCATGTAGCCGTAGGCCAGCGGGTGGGTCTCGTCGATGGCGCCGATCCCCAGGAGCGTCCAGGCCACCGGGGTCCGCGTCTTCTCCGCGAGGAGGCGCAGCTCCTCGGTCGCGCCGGCGATCAGGATGCCGTGGCCGGCGAGGATCATCGGCCGCTTCGCCCTGGCGATCTCCTCGGCGATCAGCTTGATCTGGCGGGGGTGCCCGCCGAGGGTCGGGCGGAAGCCCGGCAGGCCGGCCGCGATCTCCTCGTCGGTGGGGTGCGGGGCATCGGTCTCCTGCTGCAGGGCGTCCTTGGTGATGTCCACGTGGACCGGGCCCGGCCGCCCGGTCCGGGCGATGTAGAAGGCCTCGGCGAGGACGCGCGGGAGGTCGTTCGCGTCCCGGACGAGGTAGTTGTGCTTCGTCATCGGCAGGGTGATGCCGGTGATGTCGATCTCCTGGAAGGCGTCCTTGCCCAGGAGGGCGGCCGGGACGTTGCCCGTGATCGCGACCATCGGGACCGAGTCGAGCTGGGCCGTGGCGATCCCGGTCACGAGGTTGGTGGCGGCCGGGCCGGACGTGCCCAGGCAGACTCCGACCTTGCCGGTCGCCCGGGCGTAGCCGTCGGCGGCGTGCGCCGCGCCCTGCTCGTGGCGGACCAGGACGTGGCGCAGGTCCGGGTGATCGCCCAGCACGTCGTAGAGCGGCAGGATGACGCCGCCGGGGTAGCCGAACAGGACGTCCACGCCCTGACGGAGGATCCCCTCGACGAGGACGTCGGCGCCGATCCGGGCGCGCTTCCCACGGCGCTCGGCGGCCTCCCGGCGCACGCGGGTCCCCTCGTGCAGCATCTCGCGGCGGGCCTTCTCCACGGCGACGGCCGCGGCCGTCCCCGCGCCGGGCACGTGGCTCCGGCGAACCGCGCCGGGCGGTCCCGCCTTCTGGACAGCCGTGTCGTCTCGCGGAGCGGCCGCGCCGGCCGGCCGGGCGCCGGCGCCGACCGCCGGGCCCGGAGGATCCGCTGCCCCGTCGCCCTTCGTCATCGCCATCGGTCGGGTGACCTCCTCGTCGTGCTCGGCGCCGCCCGCCTGGTCGTCGTCGTGCACGCCACTCATGAGAAAGCCCCCGCCGGTTTCCCGGCGAGGGCCCTGGTGTTCCGCTGGATCGTTGCGCCTAGCGCTTCGTCCGCCGGTCCCCAGGCTCCTGCCGGGAGCCGCCAATAAGGCCCAGAAGGCCAAGCAGGGAGAGGAGAATGGACCGGACGGATACGGGAGCGTCGTCGGGCTCGAGCTCGTCGAGGGGCACGTTGACGCGGCGCCCATCGCTCGTCACGACGACGGCGACGGGGCGGCGATCCTGCCCGTTCGCGAAGCTCATGCTGACCGGCAACTCCCGCATGCCTCGCCACGGGATGCGGCGAGTGGGCGGAGTGTAGCAGGGTTCGAGACTCCGTCAACGGACGGGCTTCGGACGCGGGGCGCGGACGCGCCTCCTATCCCGCCGGGTGCGCCTCCTGTGCCGGGGCGCCAGGGCCGGGAGCCGAACGGCCCGCGGCCGGCGGCGCCGCGGACCCGCGCCGGCGGGATGGCCACCAGCTCCACTCCCCGAAGGCTGCGGCGAGCGCCGGCACGAGCACGCTCCGCACGATGAACGTGTCGATGAGCACGCCGAGGGCGACCGCGAAGCCGACCTGGAACAGGATCAGGAGCGGCGCGGTCATCAGCGACCCGAACGTCCCCGCGAGGATCACGCCCGCTGACGTGATCACGGTCCCGGTCCGCGCAGACGCGCGCCGGATCCCCGCCCGCAGGTCGCCGGTGGCGCTCTCCTCGCGGATCCGGCTCGTCACGAAGATGTTGTAGTCGGAGCCGAGGGCCACGAGGAGGACGAACACGATGAGGGGCAGGTAGGTGTTCATGCCCGGCTGGCCGAGCACGGTCTCGAAGACGAATCCGGAGAGGCGAATGGTGGTGACGTAGGAGAGCAGCACCGTCGCCACGAGGTAGAGCGGCGCGACGAGGCTCCGCAGGAGCAGCATGAGGACCAGCAGGATCCCGGCCACGGTGAGCGCGGCGACGACCTGGAAGTCCGCCTGCATCGTCGTGTGGATGTCGGCGAACTCTGCGGTGGGCCCGCCGACGAGGTACGTCACGCCCGGGTTCGGCGCCAGGCCCGCGATGGCGGCACGGACGCGCCCGACTGTCGCGGAGGCCGCGCTGGAGTAGGGGTCGTCCGCGGCGATCGCCGAGACGCGGGCAACGTGGCCATCCGAGCCGACGAAGGCGGCGACCAGCAGCTCGACCTTTGCGCCGGCCTGGCCCGCCAGACCTCGGGCAAGGAACCAGTCCTCGTCGGGCGCGGCCCGCAGGCGCGCGGCGACGGCGCCCAGGGCATTGGCGAGGTCGGCGGCAGCCGCCGCGGCACCGCCTTTGAGCCCGGCGACCGTCGCGGCAGCGGTTCCCGGGATCGTCAGCCCCGTCAGAGCCCCGGTGAGGCGCGTTCGCGCGTCCGTGGCCGCCGGCCACGACGGGTCCGCGGCGACCCACGGGTGGCCGGCCCCCAGTGCGTCGAGCCAGGCTCCGCCGCTGGCCAGGCTGGACACGGTCGCCGGGTCGGCCAGGGCGATGTCGATCGCGCCAGGGACTGCCAGGCGCCCGACCCCGTCGGCGATGGCCTGCAGCTGGGTCGACGGGTGGAGGTCCTGCGAGACGCCCTGGCCGGTGGGCGCCACCAGGCTCCGGACCGTGGCGATCCCTTCGGCTGCCGCCACGGCGGCCGTCGCGCGCGCGATCGCCGCCAGCCCGGTGGGAGCCGTCACGTCGGCGTGCGCCGAATCCACGTACGTGACGATCGGCATCAGGCGGCCGCGGTCCATGTGGTCCGCGACGCGCTGGAAGCCGAGCCGGGCGTCGGAGGTCACGGGAAGCTCGGCCAGCATGTCGAAGCTCGTGGTGGGTGCGGGGATCGCCAGCACGGGGATCGCGAGGGCCGCCACCACTACGCCGGCCACGAGGATGGGCCGGCGGACGATGAACCCTGCGAGACGATCCCACGCCGACGTCCGGGCCTCCTCCCCGACGGGCTTCGGATGCCGCGGCCAGAAGAGCGCGGGCCCGAAGACGACGAGAAATGCCGGCGCCAGCGTGAGGCCGGCCGCCAGGGTCACCGCGATCGCGAGCGCCATGGCCGGCCCGATGGTCTGGACAAGGCCGAAGCGAGCGACGGCCAGCGACACGAGACCCACGATGACGGTCGCCCCGGAGGCGGCGATCACCGCGCCGATGCGGGCCACGGTGTGCTCGGCGGCGACCGCGCGCGAGGCGGCGCTCCGGCCGCCGTCGGGCGTCCGGGCCAGCTCCTCCCGGTAGCGACTGATCAGGAAGATCGTGTAGTCGGTCCCGACGCCGAAGACGAGCACGACGACGAACGACTCGATCAGCGTGCTGACCTTCACGCCGGCCTCCGCGACCCAGCCGAGGAGCCCGCGGGAGACCAGGTAGGCGGCCCCGATCGTGAGGAGCGGGACGAGAGCGGCCAGCGGCGCCCGGTAGATCGCGAGGAGGATGAGGACGACGAGCACGATCGTGACGAGCGTCGTCCGGTCCGTTCCTTCCACGATCGAGGCGACGTAGTCGGCGCCGATCCCGGCCGACCCGCTGACGCGCACCTCCAGGCCGTCCGGCGCCGTGGCCGCCGCGTGCTCGCGGATCCCGCCGACGGCCTCGTTGGCGCCCGGCTGGAACGAGACGACGTCGAGCCGCACCGAGGCCAGCTCGGTCGTGCCGTCCGCGCTGCGCATCTCGGGCCCCCGCACCGGATCCGTCGCGACGGTCGTGACCCCCAGCACGTGACCCCGGATCGCGGCCGGCGTGGCCGGGTCCGTCAGCCAGGCGGCAAACGCGTCGCGGTAGGCCCCGTCCTGCGCGGTCAGGCCGCTCGCGCGGTAGAAGACCAGGGTGGCCGTCGCAGCCGCCGCGTCCTTCGGGAATGCCTCCGCGCCGACGCGGCGCGCCTGGACCGACTCGACGTCGGCCGGCAGGAAGCTCGTCTCGTCGGCCGAGCCGACCCGCGCGAGAGGTGGCGCGAGCAGGAGGCAGACGGCAGCCACCGCGATCCATGCCGCGATGACGACGAGCGGCGCACGAACGACCAACCGGCCGATCCGGTCGAACATGGGAGCCGAGCGTGCGCGTGGACGCACGGGGCCCGCCAGTGCCGCCGGTCACGAAGGCCGGGCCGAGCGGCCGGGGAGAGCCGCCAAGGTCCGGCCCGAGGTGGTCCGGCCGGGGCCCGACTTCCTCCTCTGCTACCCTTCGGGTCCGATCGACCGCACGCACCCCGGAGCCGCAGACCCGTGTCCGACCCCCGCCCCACGGCGCCCGACGGAGCGCTCGCCGCGCCCGATGGAGCGCCCTTCGCCCCGCCGACCCGCCCTCGCACGCTCGTCGAGAAGATCTGGGACGAGCACGTGATCGCGCAGGACGAGGGATCGCCGGCCGTTCTCGCCATCGACCTCCACCTGGTTCACGAGGTCACCTCGCCCCAGGCGTTCACGAGCCTGCGCGCCCGGGGCCTGCCCGTCCGGCGCCCGGACCGGACCGTCGCGACGGCCGACCACTCCACGCCCACGACCGCGCGCGGGCTCCCGATCCTCGACCCGATGGCCGCGGCGCAGGTCCTGCAGCTGGAAGCCAACTGCGCGGACTTCGGGATCCCGATCCACGCGTACGGCACCGACACCCAGGGGATCGTCCACGTGATCGGGCCCGAGCTCGGGCTGACGCAGCCCGGCATGACCATCGTGTGCGGCGACAGCCACACCGCGACGCACGGAGCGTTCGGAGCCCTCGCCTTCGGCATCGGGACGAGCGAGGTCGAGATGGTCCTCGCGACCCAGACGCTCCTGCAGCGGCGCCCGAAGACCTACGAGGTCCGCGTCGACGGGCGCCTGCGGCCGGGCGTCGGCGCCAAGGACGTCATCCTCGCGCTCATCGCCCGGATCGGCATCGGGGGCGGCACCGGCCACGTCTTCGAGTTCCGGGGAGATGCGATCCGCGCGCTCTCGATGGAGCAGCGGATGACGATCTGCAACATGAGCATCGAGGGCGGGGCCCGGGCGGGCCTGATCGCCCCGGACGACGCGACGTTCGAGTACGTCCATGGCCGCCGCCACGCCCCCCGTGGCGCCGCGTGGGACGCCGCGGTCGCCGGCTGGCGGGCGCTGCCGACCGACGACGGCGCGGTCTTCGACACCTCGATCACGCTCGACGCGAACACGCTCGAGCCGATGATCACGTGGGGCACGAACCCGGGCATGGGAATCCCGATCAGCGGGCGAGTCCCCCGGCCCGAGGATGCCGCCGACCCGTCCGCGCGCCGCGCTCTCGAGCACGCGCTCGAATACATGGGCCTGCAGGCGGGGCAGCCGATCGCCGGCCAGCCCGTCGAGGTTGTCTTCATCGGGAGCTGCACGAACTCGCGGATCAGCGACCTGCGCCTGGCGGCCGCGGCCCTGAAGGACCGCCGCGTCGCCGCCGGGGTGCGCCTCCTGGTCGTTCCCGGCAGCCAGCAGGTGAAGGCCCAGGCCGAGCGCGAGGGGCTCCACGAGGTCTTCCGGGCGGCCGGCGCCGAGTGGCGCGAATCCGGCTGTTCGATGTGCATCGCCATGAACGGCGATCAGCTGTCGCCCGGCCAGTACGCCGTGAGCACCAGCAACCGCAACTTCGAGGGTCGCCAGGGACGGGGCGGGCGCACCCTGCTGGCCTCGCCGCTCACCGCCGCGGCGAGCGCCATCGCGGGCGTCGTCACCGACCCCCGGAGCCTCCCCGGGATCGAGCAGCCGGCGAGCGTCGGTGGAGGGTACTGAGCCGTGGCCGAGCCGTTCCGCCCGTTCACCAGCAAGGTGGTGCCGCTTCCCGCGGAGAACGTGGACACCGACCAGGTCGTGCCGGCGCGCTACCTGAAGATGACCGACAAGGCCGACCTCGCGAACGCGCTGTTCCGCGACTGGCGCTTCAACGACGATGGATCGCTCAAGGACCCGCCATTCGTGCTCGACCAGCCCGCGATGGCCGGGCGGGAGATCCTGCTGGTGGGAGACAACTTCGGCACGGGTTCCTCGCGCGAGCACGCCCCGTGGGCGCTCACCGCGTGGGGGATCCGGGCCGTCTTCTCGACGAGCTTCGCCGACATCTTCCGCAACAACGCGCTCAAGAACGGCGTCCTGCCGATCGTCGTGGACCCGGCGACCCATGCCCGGCTCTTCGCTCTCGTCGAGGCGAACGTCGACGCGAGGCTCACGGTGGACCTCGCGGAGCAGGGAGTCCTGCTCCCCGACGGCAGCACGCTCGACTTCGACATCGACCCGTTCGCGAAGCGGATGCTCCTCGCCGGGACCGACGAGATCGGCTATGTCGTCGACAAGATCGCCCAGATCGAGGCCTGGGAGGCCGTCCACCCGGCGCGCATCGACACTCGCCTGGGAACGCCGCTCGAGGCTGGCTGACCGGACCGCGGGGAGCCATCGCCGGGCCGGCGCGCCCGGGAAGTCGTGCCGACCGACCCGTGTGCCCCCGACGGGGCCGGGGCACGCTGTGAGCGTGATCGATCCCGAGCAACCTCGCCCTCCAGTCGTCCGCATCCGCGCCGAGCGCTGCGACGACCCGACCGACGTCGCCGCAGTCCGGGCTGTGCAGCTGGCGGCGTTCCCGAGCGACGCCGAGGCACGGCTTCTCGACGCCCTGCGGGCCTCCGGCGACTACGACGCGACGCGCTCGCTCGTGGCCGAGGTGGGTGGCGAGGTCGTCGGCCATTGCCTCCTGACGGCGACGACGGTCGAGCGCCCGGATGGTTCACGCGTCGTCGGGCACGTCATCGCGCTCGGTCCGATTGCCGTCGTTCCCGCGTGGCAGAGCCGGCGGATCGGCACGAGGCTGATGCACGCTGCGCTCGACCTCGGCGAGCGCGAGGGCGCAGGGGCCATCGTCCTCCTGGGCCACCCGACGTACTACCCGCGCTTCGGCTTCGGGCGCGCTCGCGCGCAGGGCCTCCAGCCGCCCGGGCCGTGGCCGGACGAAGCCTGGATGGCTCGTCGGCTCCCTGCCTGGATGCCGCACGACGCCGGCGTCGTCCACTACGCCCGGCCCTTCATGGAGATGGACTAGGCGCGCCGCGGCCGCCGCGCGCCCGCATCCCGCCGCCGACCCGGCGGCCGCGAGCGGCCCTGCTGCCCTACAGCAGACCCGGCCGCTCGAACGGCTTCCCGAGCAGATGCTCGTCGAGGTAGGCCAGGACCGTCGCGTACCAGATGCGGGCGTTCTGTGGCTTCATGATCCAGTGGTTCTCGTCCGGGAAGTACAGGAACTTCGCGGGGACGCCGTGGCGCCGCAGGTCCGTCCAGAGCCGGAGGGCCTCGCTGACGGGAACGCGGAAGTCCTGCTCGCCGTGGATGACGAGCATCGGCGTCCGGATCCTCGCAAGGTGCTCGAACGGCGACTGGCGCACGTACCCTTCCGGCTGGGTGTACGGGTCGCCCATCTCGGTCTCCCAGAACGCGCCCGTGTCCGTGGTGCCGTGGAAGCCACGCAGCTCCCACAGGCTGGCGTGGGTGACGATGGCCCGGTACCGCTGCGTGTGGCCGGCGACCCAGTTCGCCATGTAGCCGCCGTACGAGCCGCCCATCAGGGCCGTCCGCGCGGGATCGAGGTCGCTCCGCTCCGCGAGGGCCGCGTCCACGGCCGCGGTCACGTCCTCGTACGGGGCGCCGCCCCAGTCGCTCCAGCCACGCGCGATCATCGCCTGGCCGTAACCGGTGGAGAGCGCGGGGTCCGGGAGGAGCACGGCGTATCCGCGCGCGGCAAGGAGGTGCGGATTCCAGCGCCAGTGCCAGCCGCTCCACGAGCCCAGCGGGCCGCCGTGGACCCACACGACGAGCGGAGCCCTGGCCGCAGCGGACGCGCCTGCGGGCCGCACGAGCCAGCTCCCGATCTCGGTGCCGTCGGCCGCCTTCGCGGTCAGGCGCTCGACGACTCCGGGCACCGTGATCCCGCGCTCGTCGACGCCGTTGGGCAGCGGTTCGGGAACCTGGTCGGCGCTCTGTGCGTCCAGGCGCACGATGCGTGGCGGCGAACCGATGGTCGAGCAGAGCGCGAACAGGGTCTCCCCGTCGGGCGTCGGGCAGAGGTCTGCCAGGGCGCCGGCGGCCGTGAGTCGCCTCACTCGGCCGTCGCCGAGGTCGACCCGGAAGGCGGCCTGGTGACCACGGTCGTCGGCGGTGAAGAAGACAGCCTTGCCGTCTGGTGCCCACACCGGGCTCGCGGGCCCGCGGTCGAGGTCTGCCGCCAGCGTCTGCTGCTCGCCCGTCGCCACGTGGATCAGGACCAGCGTGACGCGGCTGGCTTCGTCAGGGCTGCCGAAGGTGATCCGGATCGCCGCCACGGTCCGCCCGTCGGGCGAGACGGCGGGCGCCTCGTACCAGGCGTCGCCGGGCGTGAGGACGCGGGCGGCACCCGTGGCGACGTCGTAGACCACGAGGTCCTCGCGGATCTCCGGGAGCGCAGCCGTGTCGTAACGCGCCGCGACGATGAACGACCCGTCCGGCGCCAGCGCGATCCCCGTCTCCTCGAAGGTGAGCGTGTCCACCTCGGGCTGGAGGTCGCGCGGCGCGGGGAGCGGGGCCTCCGGGTCCTCGGCGAGCGCCGCGGCGAAGAGGCGCCGGCGCCGCGGTGCGAGCCAGTGATCCCAGTGGCGGATCGGGTAGTCGTCCTCGAACAGGAGAGCCCCGACGCCCGCGTCCTTGCGCGCGGCGCCCCGGCCTGCGTCGGCAGCGAAGTCGGCTGCGCCCGGGAACATGGCCGCCCCGAAGGCGACCACGGCGGCGTTCCGGGCGACCGCGAGCCCGTCCACGCCGCCCTCCGGCGCAACCAGCAGGCGCGCCTCGCCCCCGTGGGGCGGCAGGGCCCACAGGGCCTGGACCTTCCGGTCGGGGTCCGGCTTCGTGTCGGGATCGGGCCGGCTCGACGTGAAGAGGAGCGAGCCGTCGGGAAGGAATGCCGCGCCCCCGGCTTCACCCGCAGCCGAGCGGGTCAGGCGGCGGGGCGGCGCGGTCCCGGCCGGATCCACCTGCCAGAGCGCCGAGCGCATCTTCGTGCCCTC
Organism: uncultured Chloroflexia bacterium; assembly: GCA_963776285.1. Taxonomy (GTDB): domain Bacteria; phylum Chloroflexota; class Limnocylindria; order Limnocylindrales; family CSP1-4; genus CTSoil-043. Next base: position 160,919 of record CAVZLW010000005.1, on the reverse strand, counting down.
GGGGTCCGGTCCGCTCACCGCGACGACCAGGCGGAGGCCGTCGGGCGACAGGCGCAAGCCCGACAGGCGCGGCAGCTCCAGGAAGCGCTCGAAGTCGAAGTCGACCATGACCCTCTCGATCCCTCTCGGTTGTGCGTGGACGTCTGCCGGCCGGCGGCTCGCCGAATCGATGGCTCCCGGACTACCCTCGCGCCGCCCGGGCGTCGCGAACCCAGCCCAGGAAGCGACGGGTCCGCTCGGCAACCTCGGCGCGGTCACGACCGGCCACGAGATCCGGCGGGTAGAGGTGGCCGCCGACGCCGAGCGCCGCTGCGCCGGCCGCGATCCAGGCGCGCGTGGCGTCCTCGGTCGCCAGGACGTTCGTCGGCATCACCTTCGACGATGGGCTCGGGGCCAGGAGGTTGCGGACGAAGGCCAGGCCGTCGTATGCCGCCGCCGGGAAGAGCTTGACGATCTCGCAGCCCAGCTCCTCGGCGGTCGCGATCTCCGTGGCGGTCCCGCAACCCGGGATGTACGCGATCCGCCGGCGGTTGCAGAGGCGGGCGACGTCCTCGCTGAATGACTGGCCCACGATGAAGCTCGCGCCGGCGGCGACGAAGAGGGCAGCCGTCGGGGCGTCGATGACCGTTCCCGCGCCGAGGATCACGCCGGGCAGGTCCGAGCGCACCCGGCGTGCCAGCTCGACGAACGTGGCGTGGGCGTCGTCGCCACGGTTGGTGAACTCGACGACGCGCGAGCCGCCGGCGGCGCAGCCGGCCACCATCTCGAACGCGGCGGCCACGTCTGCGGCCGTGAACGTCGGGACGGCGCCATCGTCGAGGATGGCGCGCAGGACCACGAGACGATCGGGGGCGGGCATCGGCGAGGGACTCCTCGGGTGGTCGGTGCGGTCGGCCTTCGCCGGGCGCTGGGACAGGGACGAAGGCCGGGCGTCGACGGCCATGGTGCCGGAATCGGGCCCGTCGCGCACAATCGACGAGATGGATCTCCTGCCCATCAACACGATCGACCTCGTCGTCCTGCTCCTGGTGATCGTCGCCGCCGTGATCGGCTACCGGTCCGGTGCGATCCCCCAGGTGCTGGGCCTTGCCGCCGCCGGCGTCGCGATCGCCCTCATCGTCGCGTTCGCCCCGAAGATCACCGTCGCCCTGGCCGGCATCGAGCAGCCGGCGCGCGCGCTCGTGGCGATCGGTGGAGCGTTCCTGATCGTGGCCATGGCCCAGGCGATCGGCTCGGGGCTCGGGGCGACGATGCGAAACCGGGTCGGGGGCGGCATCGCGGGCGGGATCGACAGCGCCATGGGTGCGGGCCTGGGGGTGGTCCAGGCCCTTGTCGTCACGTGGCTCGTCGGCGGGCTCCTGGCAACGAGCGCGCTGCCGGTGGTGTCGGCCGTGGCCCAGTCGTCGGGCGCCGTGCGATGGCTCCTCGACGTCCTGCCTCCACCCGGCGATGTCATCGGCGAGGTGGGCACGATCGTCGACGACACGGGCCTGCCGCAGGTCTTCAGCGGCCTCGCGCCGCTTCCGGCGGCGCCGATCGACCTGCCGGCCGACGCCCAGGCCGCGGCGATCGCCGCCCGGGCGATCGGCAGCACCGTGCGTGTCGAAGCGCAGGGCTGCGGCGCGTCGTTCACGGGCGCCGGCTTCTCCGTTGCGGACGGCTTCTTCGTCACCAACGCCCACGTGGTGGCGGGTGCCGATCGCATCATGCTGCGCGGCGCGGCGGCCAGCGGCCGGGGGACGGTCGTCCTGTTCGACCCCGATCTCGACGTCGCCGTGATCCGGGCGCCCGACCTCCACGTGCCGTCGCTGGTCCTTGCGCCCACGGCCCCCACCCGCGGCGCGGTGGGAGCGACGCTGGGCTACCCGAACGGAGGCGGCCTCGCGGTCCTGCCCGCCGCGGTGACCGCCCAGGTCCGGGCTCGCGGCCGCGACCTGTACGGCGAGGCGCCGGTGGTGCGGGACATCCTGGAGCTGCGGGCGGCGATCGAGCCGGGCGACAGCGGGGGGCCTCTCGTGCTCACCAACGGGACGGTGGGAGGCGTCGTGTTCGCGGAGTCCCGGACCGACCAGGCGGTCGGTTACGCGCTCGATCCCGCCGACGTCGCGGTGGCGGTCCGGCCCGGGATCGGGTCGACGGACGCGGTGGACACCGGGCGCTGCATCCGGTAACCGAGCCATCACCGCCGGCGGCGGCCGCTCGTCGCCTCAGCCGGTCGCTCTCCCGGGACCGGCATCGGCCGCGCCGTCTCGGTCCCTCGTACACTTCGGCAGGCCACGTCGCGCCACACGCAGACCGAGGACCCGCCCGATGCCCGACCGCGCCCTCCCGTACGACCTGCCGAGCCATCCGGCGAAGCGCCATTCGGCGCGCCTGACGGACGGGCCCGACCGGGCGCCCGCGCGATCGATGCTCAAGGCGATCGGCTTCACCGACGAGGACCTCGCTCGACCGATCATCGGCGTCGCCACGAACTGGATCGAGACGATGCCCTGCAACTACAACCAGCGACGGCTGGCGGAGGCGGTCAAGGAGGGCATCCGTGCGGCGGGCGGGACGCCGATGGAGTTCAACACGATCGCCGTGAGCGACGGCGTCTCGATGGGCACGGAGGGGATGAAGGCCTCGCTCGTGTCCCGCGAGGTCGTCGCCGATTCGATCGAGACCGTGGCGCGCGGCCACCTGTTCGACGGCCTCGTCTGCCTGGTCGGCTGCGACAAGACCATTCCCGGCTCGGCGATGGCGCTCCTGCGGATGGACCTCCCGGGACTCGTCCTGTACAACGGCACCATCTACCCGGGCGTCTACAAGGGGAAGAACGCCGACATCGTCAGCGTCTTCGAGGCTGTGGGCGCCTACCGGGCCGGCAAGATCAGCCTCGACGATCTCTACGAGATCGAGAGCGTCGCGTGTCCCGGCGCCGGGGCCTGCGGTGGCCAGTACACGGCCAACACCATGAGCATGGTCATGGAGTTCATCGGGCTCTCGCCGGGCGGCCTCAACGGGATCCCCGCCGAGGACCCGGCCAAGGACGCGGCGGCGCTGCGCTGCGGCGAGCTGGTGATGGACCTTGTGACGCGCGACGTCCGCCCGTCGGCGATCGTGAGCCGGCGGGCCCTGGAGAACGGCATCTCGGCGGTGGCGGCGACCGGCGGCTCCACCAACGGCGTGCTCCACCTCCTGGCGCTGGCCCGCGAGGCGGGAATCGCCCTGGAGCTCGACGACTTCAGCCGGATCGCCGACGCCACCCCGATCGTCGCCGACCTGAAGCCGGGCGGCCGGTTCTCGGCATCCGAGATCTACGACGCGGGCGGAGTCGCCCTCGTCATGCGCGAGCTCCTCGGGCGCGACCTCCTTCACGGCGAGATGCCGACGGTGGACGGACGGACGATCGCCGAGATCGCGGCGGCGGTCGTCGAGACGCCCGGCCAGCAGGTGGTGGTTCCGATCGAGACTCCCCTCAAGGCGAGCGGGGGCCTGACGATCCTCCGCGGGACGCTGGCGCCCGAGGGATGCGTGATCAAGCTCGCCGGCCACGAGCGGCGCCACCACCGCGGGCCCGCCCGGGTCTTCGACTCGGAGAACGCCTGCTTCGACGCGGTCACCAGCGGAGCGATCAGGCGCGGCGACGTCATCGTCATCCGCTACGAGGGCCCGGTCGGGGGCCCCGGCATGCAGGAGATGCTGTCGGTCACGGCGGCCCTCGTGGGCGAGGGGCTCGGCGAGCACGTCGCGCTGCTCACCGACGGCCGTTTCAGCGGCGGAACGCATGGGCTCATGATCGGGCACGTGGCACCGGAGGCGGCACTCGGCGGGCCGATCGCCTTTGTCGCCGACGGCGACGAGATCGAGATCGACGCCGACCACAAGGCGCTCGACCTGCATGTCCCGGACGAGCTGCTGGCGGCGCGTCGGGCGGCGTGGACGCCGCCGGCTCCGCGCTACTCCGGCGGCGTCTTCGCCAAGTACGCGGCCCTGGTGTCGTCCGCGTCCGACGGTGCGATCACCACCGGCGCCCGGATGCGGGCCCGCCTTCCCAACGCGTGAAGGCCGTCGCCGGACAGGTCACGTTCGGCTTCAAGACGTCGCCCCAGCAGGTCTCCTTCGCGACCCTCGACGAGACCTGGGCGGCAGCGGCAGAGCTGCCGATCTTCGTCGCCGGCTGGATGAACGACCATCTCTCCGACCCGGCCGTCGCGGCCGGCGGCCCGAGCCTCGAGTCGCTGACCCTGATGGCGGCACTCGCCCACCGGGTGCCCGGCCGCTGGCTGGGACATTCCGTGCTGGCAAACACGTTCCGCCACCCCGCCCTGCTGGCGAAGGCGGCCACGACGATGGACCACGTCACCGGCGGACGCTTCATCGTCGGGCTGGGCATGGGCTGGCACGCCTGGGAGCACGCGGCGTTCGGGGTGCCGCTCCCGCCACCTCGCGAGCGGTTCGAGCGCCTCGTGTCGACGGTTCGCGTCCTGCGGGCGCTCGGGTCTGCGGCAGCCGCGACCGCGCCGGGCGTGACGCTGGACGACGCGCTCGCCCCTCTCCGCGGCGCGACGAACGAACCGCCGCCGCTCACCCGCGGCGGCCCGCCGATCTTCCTCGGCGGCCAGGGGCCGCGCGGCCTCCAGCTCGCGGCCGAGGAGGGCGACGGCTGGTTCATCCCGTCGATCCCGGACACGGGCCCGGACGTCTTTGCCGAGCGACGCGGCACGATCCTGCGGGCGATGGAGGCGGCGGGGCGGGATCCTGCCGGCTTCCAGTTCGTGGCCCAGGTGGGGGCGGGCGGTGACGCGGCGTCCAGGACGTCCGCCCGCGAGCGCGCTCTCGCCTACTCGGCAGCGGGTGCGACGCACGTCAGCGTGGCGGTCCCGGCTCGCCTCGGGCCCGAGGCCCTCGTGGCAGCCGCCCGCGAGGTTGCCGAGCCGGCGGCAGGAGCGCTCGGGTAGCGACGCCGGCCGGCACGACCGTACGCGCGCCACGGCCATCGGACCCCTCGCCGGCAGCCGCCCGGACCGAGCGGCCAGCGCTCTCGTGCACGGCGGGGCATGATGGACGAGATGGCCCGATGGACGAGATGATCGACGAGACCGGGACCCCCGGCCCGCCCGGAGACCCGGGGGCCGACGCCCAGGGACCCGACGTGGTCGGGTTCGCTCCTGTCGGCCCCGACGGCGTCCCCGTCCCGATCTATGCCGCGGCCGACCGGCCGCGCGGGCTGAACGCGTACTTCGCGCCGGGAGGCGAGGATGACGCGCCCGAGGAGCGGCGCCGCGACGAGCAGCGGATGGTCCGGCTGCTGGTCATCTTCGTCGCCCTCCTCGTCATCATCCCGACCGTGCTCACGATCATCGGGTTCGCGAGCGAGCTGCTGACGATGCGGAGCGCGGGGTGACCTCGGCTGCCTGGAGCCCGGGGCTAGCGCCCCGGCCGTCGGACGCCCTCGGGACATCGACCCTGGACCTCGCTCACGACGAGCTGATCGCAGGCCTCCGCGACCTGCTGCGCATCCGGACCGTCAATCCGCCCGGCGACGAGATCCTCGCGGCACGTCACCTGGAGGCCGTTCTTGCCGCCTCCGGGATCCCTTCGACGGTCGCCGAGCCCTTCCCGGGGCGCGGCTCGATCGTCGCCCGGCTCCGGGGCGACGGCAGCGGCGGTGCTCCCCTGCTCCTCCTCTCGCACCTCGACGTCGTGCCGGCGGCCGAGGACGGCTGGACCCACGATCCGTTCGGCGGCGACCTGGCGGACGGCTACGTCTGGGGCCGCGGCGCCGTGGACATGAAGGGGATGGTGGCGATGGAGGTGGCCGTCCTGCGCCTCCTTGCCGCCGAGGCTCGGGCAGCGGGCCGCGACCCGGCCACGGACCCCGTCCCGGGCCTGACCCGCGACGTCATCTTCGCCTCGACGGCCGACGAGGAGGCGGGCGGCGTCCACGGCGCCGGCTGGATGGTCGAGACGCACCCGGAGTGGCTCGCAGCCGCCGGCGCGCTCAACGAGTGCGGCGGCGTGGCGATCACGGTCGCCGGCACCCGACTCTGGCCGATCCAGGTCGCGGAGAAGGGCTTCGCCATCTACGATCTCGAGATCCGCGGCCGGTGGAGCCACGGCTCGATGCCGGGCGACGGCGGCCCCGGAGCCGGCGGCACGGTGGAAGGGGACGCGAACGCCCTCCTGCGGGCGGGGGAGGTGGCCCGGCGGCTGGCGGTCCCCGGCACCCCGCGCCTGACGCCGGTCATGGAGCGGTTCCTCGAGGGAGCGGCGGGCGCCATGCCGCCCGAGATCGCGGCGTGGATCCGCCGCCTCGCCGGCGACGGGCCGGCCGCCGAGGCGGCGCTGGAGGCCGTCTGCACCGAGTCCTACCGCCGCGCCCTTCGCGGCCTCCTCCGCGACACCTTCTCGCCCGATGTCCTGCAGGTGGGAACCCGCCACAACGTCATCCCGGGCGTCGCGGCGCTGACGGTCGACGTCCGGGTCCTCCCCGGGACCACGCCCGACGACGTCGCTCGCGAGCTCCGCGCTCGCGTCGGCGACGACCTCGCGCCGTATGTCTCGTCGCGCCTGCGCCTGTGGGGACCGCCGGCGGAGGCCCCAGCCCAGGGGGAGCTGTGGCAGGTCATGACCTCGGCCCTCCGTGCCGCTGACCCGGAGGGCGTTCCCCTTCCCGCCATGTCCACGTGGGCGACCGACGCGAAGCACGTCGCCAGGCTCGGCATCCCGACATACGGCTTCTCGCCGCTCCGGCTCGGGCCGGACGACCAGTTCCTGGCACTCTTCCACGGCGACGACGAGCGGGTCCCCGTCGAGGCGCTCCGGTTTGGCCTGCCCGTCCTCTACGACGTCGTCCGCCGCTTCTGCGCCTGAGGCATGCCGCGGGCTCGTGACCTACAGGGGGCGCTGCTTGATCAGGCGCCCGCGGCGGGAGACGGCTCGGGTCGCGAGGGCCGCCACGCCCATCGCGACGATGGCCCGCTCTGCGGGCGGGAGCGGCCGGACCACCGCCAGGAACTGGTCCGCGCGTCCCCGGTCGATCAGGGCGATGAGCGCGCGTCCGCGCTCGGTCAGCCAGACCGACTTCATGCGCCGGTCGTCCGGCTCCTCGCGACGCTCCAGGAGGCGCCTCCGGACCAGGCCATCCACGAGGCGCGACGTCGCCGAGGGCGACCTGTTGACTGTGTCGGCAAGGTCCGCGATCGTCGTCGTCCCCCCATCCGCGACGACGTAGAGAGCCGCCAGCTGGGTGAACCCCAGCCGCAGCTCGCCGAGCTGGGCGGCGAACCCGATCACGAGCTCGCGCCAGAGCGCCTTGCCGAACGCGACGCGCTCCGACAGCTCGCGGGGGTTCTGGATCCGGGACCGGGCCGCCGCCACCGGCGCAAGGAGGACATCGTCGGCCATCGCCTCCAGCGACGCCGTGGTCACGCGCGTCCCGTAGGGCCGAGCGCCGGCGGACCGTGGAGGGCGGGACGGGCGGCGAGGGCGCGGTTCGGCCATGGCGGAAGCCTAGTCCGGCGAGAGGAATGGTGCAGGGTTGCACGCGATTCGCGAAAGCGGCCCACGCTCGGGGGTACGCTTCCCCTGCACCGGGTCCGGGCACGCGCGTCCCGTCCGGGCCCGGTGCGTTTCCGCAGGCGCCGGCCCGCGGGCCGTCACGTCCACCGCGGTGCGGACGACCATCCCGGCCAGCCACGAGGAGCCGCATGTCCACGCTCGCGTACGTCTTCCCCGGCCAGGGCTCGCAGGCCGTCGGCATGGGCCGTGCCCTCGCCGCGGCCTCGCCGGCGGCGGCCGACGTCTTCGCGCAGGCGGACGAGGCGATCGGCGAGCCGCTGGCGCGGCTGGCGTGGGAGGGCCCCGCCGAGGCGCTCGACCTCACCGTCAACGCCCAGCCGGCCCTCCTTGCCGCCTCGATCGCCTTCCTGCGCGCCCTCGAGGAGCGGCGCGCGGCGGCCGGGCTGGCACCCCTGGCGCCCGCCTTCGCGGCCGGGCATTCGATGGGCCAGTACTCGGCGCTCGTGGCGGCCGGCGTCGTCTCCCTCGCCGACGGAGTCCGCCTGGTCCGCGAGCGCGGGCGCCTGATGCAGGCGTGCGGCGAGGGCCATCCGGGCGCGATGGCGGCGATCATCGGCCTGCCCGACGAACGACTCGCCGACCTCGTGGCAGCGGGGAGCGCCCACGGCACCTTCGGCATCGCGAACCGCAACTCGCCCGGCCAGGTGGTGGTCTCCGGCGTGCGCCCGGCCGTGGAGGCCGCGGCGGCCGCCGCCAGGGGCCTCGGCGCGAAGCGGGCGGTCGTCCTTCCGGTCTCGGTGGCCGCCCACTCGCCCCTCATGGCCGAGGCCGCCGCCGGGATGCGCGCGATCCTCGCGGACGTCGCCTTCCACGACCCCCGGCTGCCCCTCGTCGCGAATGCCGACGCCGCCCCGCTGACGACCGCGGACGCCTGCCGCGCGGAGCTCGTGCACCACCTGACGACGGGCGTGGACTGGATCGCCGCCGTCCGGGCGATGTCCGCGGCAGGCGTGACGCGCTTCGTGGAGGTGGGGCCGGGCCGCGTCCTCTCCGGCCTGATCCGGCGCATCGCTCCCGACGCCGAGACCGTCCCCCTCGACGACCCCAACGCCCCGGGCGGCCTGGCCGACCCGGACGCCACTCCGGCTGCCTGACCCGCGGCCGTCCACCCACAGGAGAACCGAGACCCGTGCGCAAGCCCGACTACACCCGCCGCGTCGCCGTCACCGGCGTGGGACTCGTCAGCCCGATCGGGGACGAGGTCGACACCGTCTGGAGCAATCTCGTCAACGGGGTCTCCGGCCTCAAGCGGATCACCTACTGGGATCCGGAGCCCTACGACTGCAAGGTCGCCGGCGAGATCCCGGACTTCGACCCCAACGCCTGGATGAACTTCAAGGAGGTCCGCCGGACGGACCGCAACGTGGTCCTCGGCGTGGCCGCGTCCAGGAAGGCGCTCGCGCATTCCGGGCTGGACGTCACGGACGCCAACCGCGACGACATCGGGGTCTACTTCGGATCCGGTGGCGGCGGCTCCAAGCTCATGATCGACAACCTCGGGGTCTGGGAGACCAAGGGCGCCCGGGCGGTCAGCCCGTTCTTCATCGCCAACATGCTCCCCGATACGGCGTCCGGCCAGATCGCCATCGAGACCGGCATCCGCGGCCCCAACATGTGCATCGTGACCGCCTGCTCGACGGGCACCCACAACATCGGCGAGGCGGCCGAGCTGATCCGGCGCGGCGACGTCGTGGCGGCGATCGCCGGCTCCACGGAGACGCCCCTCCACGAGATCGTCCACATCGGCTTCTCCAACATGCGGGGCATGGGCACGCCGCGCGAAGGGGACGCCGAGCAGTCGATCTCGCGCCCCTTCGACATCTCGCGCAACGGCTTCGTCCTGGGCGAGGGCGCGGGGGCCGTGATCGTGGAGGACCTCGAGCACGCCAAGGCGCGCGGCGCCACGGTCTACGCGGAGATCGTGGGCTTCGGGTCCGCGGCCGACGCCTGGGACCTCATCCAGCCGGTCGAGAAGGGCGACGGCGTCCGCCGGGCGCTCGTGGCTGCCCTGGAGCGCTACGACGTCCGGCCCGAGTGGATCGACATGATCAACCCGCACGGGACATCGACGCCACTGGGCGATCTCCGCGAGGCGCAGGCGTTCTGGTCGGTCTTCGGCGACCGGACGCCGGAGATCAGCATCAGCGCCACGAAGTCGCTCACCGGTCATCTCATGGGCGCCGCCGGCGCGGTGGAGGCCATCTTCACGATCCTGGCCGTCCACAACCAGACGGTGCCCGGCGTGCCCACCTTCCGGGACCCAGACCCGGAGATCAACCTCAACGTCCCCAGCGCCACCGTCCAGCGCGAGATCCGTTACGCGATCTCCGACAACGTGGGCCTCGGCGGCCACAACGGGGCCGTCGTCTTCAAGCGCTACGAGGGCGACTGAGGCGCGGTGGGCGAGCACGATCGGGACCGCTACCCGGCGATCGAGCCGTACGAGCACGGGCTGCTCGAGGTCGGGGACGGCCACCGCGTCTACTGGGAGGCCTGCGGCAACCCCGCCGGCAAGCCGGCCGTGGTGATCCACGGGGGCCCCGGCTCGGGCTGCCTGCCCCGCACCCGCCGCTGGTTCGACCCGGCCGCCTACCGGATCGTGCTCTTCGACCAGCGCGGCTGTGGGCGGAGCACGCCCCACGCCGGCAGCTCCGACGACGCCCTGGTGGCCAACACCACCGGGCACCTGCTCGCCGACATGGAGCGCCTGCGGGCCCACCTCGGCATCGAGCGCTGGCTGGTGCTCGGCGGCTCGTGGGGTGCCGTCCTCGGGCTGCGCTACGCCGAGCTGCACCAGGAGCACGTCTCGGAGATCGTGCTGACGGCCATCGCGACCGGCCGGCGCGCGGAAACCGACCTGCTCACCCGCGGGCTGGGGCGCATCTTCCCGGAGGCGTGGGCGCGCTATCGGGCCGGCGTTCCCGAGGCGGACCGCGACGGCGACCTGGCCGCGGCCTACGCGCGGCTCCTGGCCAGTCCGGAGGCCGGCGGTGCGCGAGCGGGCCGCCCGCGACTGGTGCGCCTGGGAGGACGCGATCACGCCCGATTCCGCGCCGAGCCTCCGCTACGAGGTTCCCGAGTTCCGGCTGGCTTTCGCGCGCCTGGTCACCCACTACTGGAGCCACGGCTCCTGGCTCGAGGAGGGGATCGTGCTCCGCGACGCCGGCCGGCTTGCCGGGATCCCTGGGATCCTGGTGCAGGGGACGCTCGATCTCGGAAACCTGCTCGGGACGCCGTGGGCGCTGGCCGCCGCGTGGCCGGGCAGCGAGCTCGTGATGCTCGATGACGCCGGCCATGGCTCGGGCCCCGGCCTCGACGCGGCGATCGTGGCCGCCACCGATCGCTTCGCTCGCAGGGACGCGTGAACGGCCCCCGCCCGCGGCCTCGCGCCGATGCCGAGAGGTGGCTCGGTGGGCCGTACAATCGAGCGACACTTTCCGCCGCCTCACGCGTCCCGCCCCGGAGGGTCTCTGCCCGTGCCGCCCAGCGCTGATCCCGCCCGCCGCGCCGTCGTGACCGGCCTCGGCGCCGTCATGCCGAACGGGAACGACTTCGAGACGTACTGGCGGAGCCTCCAGGCCGGCGTCTCCGGGGTTGCCCGGATCTCCAGCTTCGACGCCACCGGCTACGAGGTGCGGATCGCGGCCGAGGTCAAGGGCTTCGACCCCGGCATCGGCATGGACCCCAAGATGGCCCGCCGGATGAGCCGCTTCATCCATTTCGCGATGGCCGCCGGCAAGGAGGCGGTCCGGCATGCCGGCCTCGACTTCGCCGCGTTCACGCCGGAGCAGAAGGACCGCGTCGGGGTCGTCGTGAACACCGGGGGGGGCGGCATCGAGGAGATCATCGAGGGGACGCACACCGCCGACACCCGCGGCCCACGCTTCGTCAGCCCGTTCGCGATCCCGGCCCTCTCGGGGTCGATGGCCGCCTGCATGCTCTCCATGGAGTGGGGGCTGACGGGGCCGGTCATGACCCAGACGGCGGCCTGCGCGACGTCGATCATCGCCTTCCACGATGCGCTTCGCCTCATCCAGGCGGGCGAGGTGGACGTGGTGCTGACGGGCGGCAGCGAGGCGCCCGTCCTGCCGGTCGGCATCGCGGCCCTCGGCAACATGGGGGCGCTCTCCAAGCGCAACGACGAGCCGGAACGGGCGAGCCGCCCGTTCGACCGCGATCGCGACGGGTTCGTCCTGGGCGAGGGCGGCGGCGTCGTCGTCGTGGAGTCACTGGCCCATGCGCTGGCGCGGGGAGCCACCCCGATCGCCGAGGTCCTCGGCGGGGCGCTCACCGCCGACGCCTTCCACATCTCCGCCCCCGAGCCGACCGGGCGCGGCGCGACGCGCGCGATGTCGATGGCCCGCGAACATGCCGGCGTCACCGCGGACGAGATCGACTGGATCGTGGCCCACGGGACCGCGACACCACTCAACGACGTGACCGAGACCCGCGCGATCAAGGCCTCGTTCGGTCCGGCGGCGACGAAGGTGGCCATCTCCTCGCCGAAGTCGATGATCGGCCACCTCGTGGGGGCGGCGGGGATCGCCTCGACGCTGGCGGCGCTCGGCGGCATCCGCGACCAGGTCATCTCGCCGACCGCGAACCACGAGAACCCGGACCTGCCGGAATGCGACCTCGACTACGTCCCGCTCACGGCCCGCAAGGCGCGGATCGACACGGTGATGGTCAACGGGTTCGGCTTCGGAGGCCAGAACGCGGTGGCGATCCTCCGCCGCTACACGGGGTAGCGTCGGCCCTGGGTCCCGGACGGCGGCGCACCGGGTCCCGGGGTGACGTGGCCGAGCGGACGCCGTCGGACACCGGCGGCCGGGTCAAGCGGCCGGTCGCGCCGCGACGAGGCCGCCGGGCCAGCCAGGCTCAGCTCCGGCCGGGCCAGCCCGCGGCGTACCATCGCCAGATGGGCAGCCTTCGCCTTCCCGCATGGCTTCGCCGCGGCCTCGAGGGCGGCATCTTCGCCGCCCTCCTGTCGCTGGTCACCGTCGTGACGCTCGCCTGGCAGCACCAGGGCCCGGGACCCGTGATCCTGCCGGCAGGGTTGGGGGCGGGCGTGGTGCTCGCGCTGCCGGTGCTCTCCATCGGCGTGCTCGCGGTTGCCTATCCCGTGGCGTTGTCGGCCACCCGGGGCGACGCGATCCTCGGCGCGATCACGGCCTGGGTCGTCGCCGCCGACCTGCTGGCGTTGGTGACGGCCCTGACGGGCCAGCGGATCCTCCTGCATGGGTCCGGCGTCACGGTGCCGCTGGGGATCGTGGCGGGGCTCTTCGCGGCGCCCGCGGCCCTGGCTGGGCTGCTGGCGGCGGAGCTGTTCACCCCGCTGGGGTTCGGCCGGCGGGCGGGCCGCTACGCGGCGATCGCCGCGTCGGCCGTGGCGATCCCGATCCTCCTCGTCATCGTCCCACTGGTGGCCTAGGACCTTCGGTCGGCCCGACCCGACGCCACGACCGGGGAGCGCCCTTCCCGCGCAGGGCCGGTTCGGCCGGCCCCGTCGACCGGCATGCGATACTCGCGGGGCGATCCGGACGGCGGGTCGCAGGAGGTCTCGTGATCACGCCGCTTCCGGCCGGCAGCTCGTTTGCCGGCTACCAGGTCGATGCCGTCCTCGCCCGGGGCGGTATGGGCGTCGTCTACCTCGCCACGGAGCAGCGGCCCCACCGGCGCATTGCCCTCAAGCTCATCGCGCCGGCCCTCGCCGCCGATCCCGCATACCGCGAGCGCTTCCTGCGCGAGGTCGATGCCCTGGCGGCCCTCGAGCACCCGAACGTCGTGCCGATCCACGCGGCAGGCGAGTGGGAGGACCAGCTCTACCTCGCGATGCGCTACCTCGACGGCCCGGATCTGGCCCAGGTGGTCCGGGCCCGCGGGCCGCTCCCCCCTTCCGAGGTGCTGGCGCTGCTCGCCCCGATCGCGGACGCCCTGGACGTGGCGCACGGGCGCGGCATCGTCCATCGCGACGTCACCCCGTCGAACATCCGCCTCGACGCGCGCGGGATCCCGTACCTGACCGACTTCGGGCTGACGAAGCGTGCCGCGACGGCCGGGGCGACGGCGCTCACGATGGGGCCGATGGGGACGCCGGCCTACATGGCCCCGGAGCAGTTCTCGTCCGAGGCCAACGCCCCTGCGCCCGACCCGGCGCTTGCTCCGCGCGCCGACGTCTATGCGCTCGGCTGCGTCCTGGTCACGCTGCTCAGCGGATCGGCACCCTATCCGCGCGACACGTACGAGGCGGCGCTGTGGGCCCACGTCCACGCCGACCCGCCGAGCCTCGCCGCGCGACGGCCCGGCTTGCCACCCGCCATCGACGGGGTGGTCGCCCGGGCCCTCGCGAAGGATCCCGCCGCCCGGTTCGCCTCCCCGGGCGCGCTCATCGCCGCCGCCCGCGCGGCGCTCATCCCGGCCAGCGCGGCCTCGGCCGCCCCCACCACCTCCACCGCCGCCACGATGCCCGCGGCCGCGAGCGCAGCATCCGCGGCCGCGGGAACGGCCGCGCCACCTGCCGGGGGGCGCTCCGCCCCACGGCCCCGTCGCACGCGCGGGGCGAGCGCGGCGCGGGCGCTCGCCCTCCTCGTCCTGGTGGGGATCGCGGCAGGATCGGGGATCGGCGCGGGCCTGCTCGTCGCGAGGTCGGTGGGAGCGGGGCCCGGCCCTTCCGCGGCCCCCTCCCGAGCCGCTGTCGCCGCGGCGACCGCGCGGCCGACGCCGACGCCCACGCCCCGCCCGACGCCGACGCCCACGCCCCGCCCGACGCCGACGCCCACGCCCCGCCCGACGCCCGCGCCGACACCGCGGATGGGGGCGCCGGAGCAGGTCGCCCGTCTGCGCGCCTGGATCCCGCAACCGCTGCGCAACGACTGCAAATCGGCCAGGCTGATCTACGGGACCGAGCTTGCGGCGCTCACCTGCCCTGCCCAGGACACGAAGGCCGTGCGCTATTCGCTGTGGCACGACACCGCCGCGCTCAAGTACCGCTGGGACCGGTTCGTCGCCCGTGCCGTGACGACGCAGGGCGGCCGCTGCGCCTCCGGCGAGGAGGCCGTCGGGAGCTGGGGCGACCAGGGGATCTTCGGGTTCGGCGGCGAGACGCGCGGCATGCTCGCCTGCTCGGTGGAGACGGGCGGGGACGCCCGGGTCGACTGGACGACCGTGGATGCCCCGATCTGGTCCACGCTGTGGCGCGACGACGAGGACATCGCCGCCGCCTACGCGACCTGGTCGGGGGGCCGTCTCAACCCGCTGCGCGAGCCGCGCTGACCGATCTCGGTCCCGCGGCAGCCCGAGCCGCGCGTCCCGGACGGCCAGCCGAGTCTGGACATCGGGCTCCGCCTGTCGACGGCCAGATCCCACGCGCTACACTCCGCCGATGCCTCGTCCCACGGGAAGCAGGGTCGCCGGGTCGCCTGGCCCGCGCGGGCGCGCGCCGGTCCTCGTCGCCGTCCTCGCTACGCCGCTCGGGCCGCTCCACGCCGCGGCGACGAGCGAGGGGATCGTCGGCCTGGAGCTGCGAACGACCGACGAGGCGTTCGCCGCCTCCGTCGGCGCGCGCACCGGGCGCTCCGTCGTCGCCGTCGCGGAGGCCGCGCCGTCGCCGGAGGCCCGGGCCCACCTGGCCGCCCTCGAATCCCAGGTCGCCGCGCAGATGGCCGGCACGCCCGTGGTCCCGGATGTTCCGCTGGTCCTCGAGGGGGTCGGACAGTGGGATCGACGCGTGCTGGAGGGCGTCCGGACGATCCCGTGGGGAGCGACGGCCTCCTACGGCGAGGTCGCCCGGCGGATCGGATCGCCCGGCGCGGCGCGGGCCGTGGGCGGCGCCGTCGGCCGCAACCCGATCGGGCTGCTCATCCCCTGCCACCGCGTGATCGCCGGCGACGGCACGCTCGGCGGCTACGGCGGCAGCTGGTTCGGGAGCCGGGAGGAGCTGCTGCTTCTCAAGGAGCGCCTCCTCGAGCTCGAGGGCGTGACGCCCCCGCCGCGGTCCGCCGCCCGCCGCCGGTGAGCGGTCCGGCATGACGGTCCTGCGGGCCTACGGCCAGCTCCTCCACAATCGCCCGCTGAGCCGCCTGCTCATCGGCGAGTTCGTCTCGTCGATCGGCGACTGGCTCTATCTCGTCGCGATCCTGATCCTCGTCTACCAGGTGACCGAGGATCCGTTCGTCCTGGGTCTCGTCGGCGCCGCCCGGGTGCTCCCGTACGTCGTCCTCTCGGTCCCCGCCGGCATCGTCGCCGATCGCTTCGACCGGCGCCTGGTCCTGCTCTCCACGGACGTCGCGCGCGGGATCCTCATGCTGGTGATCGCCGGCATCGTCGTCGTGGACGGACCCGTCTGGCTGATCATCGCGCTCGCCATCGGCGGCACCTGCTTCGCCACCTTCTTCGGGCCCGCGATCGGGGCCTACCTTCCCAGCCTCGTGGCGGACGAGGACCAGCTGGGCCCTGCCAACAGCGCCTGGTCGACCCTCGACAACCTGGCGTTCATCATCGGCCCCGCCGTCGCCGGCATCCTGATCGCGGCTGGCGGCCTCCTGACGGCTTTCCTCTTGAACGCCGCGAGCTTCGGTGTCATCGCCGTCGTCCTCTGGGGCCTCCCCCGCAACGTCCCGGCGGGGCGCGCGACGGCCGGCGCCGAGGGGGTGGCGGTGCCCGCGCCGGCCGGGGACCGGCGGATGCTGGTCCCGGTCGTGGGCCTCGCGATCATCGACGTCGTCGGCGCGGTCGCCGGCGGCGGGCTCTCCGTCCTGACCGTCGTGATCGCGTCGTCGAACCTCGGCGGCGGCGAGGCGGCGACCGGCTTCCTGAATGCCGGGATCGGCCTCGGCGGCTTCGTCGGGGCGCTGATCGCCGGCGCGCTCGTGCTGCGTCCGAGCCTCGTGCCCGTCCTCGTGGGCGGCTCCGTCGTGCTGGCGGCCGGGCTCGCGGCGCTCGGCTACGCCCCGACGCTGGGCGCCGCGATCACGGCGATCGCCGTGGCGGCGGCCGGCGGCCTGCTCGTCGAAGTGACCAGCACCACAATCTTCCAGCGGGTCGTGCCGGACGGGATCCGGGGGCGGGCGCTCGGCCTCCTCGGCACCGTCTCGACCGTCGCCTTTGCGGCGGGGTCCTTCGCGATCCCGGTCGCCGCGGGGTCGTACGGGACCGGCCCGGTCCTCGCCGCGTGCGGCATCGCGGTCGCCGTCGCCGGGGTCGTCGGGGCGCTGCTGGCTGCCCCGGCGGCACGTCGCAGGTCCGGATCCGCGGCCGACCTCCGCGTGACGCGGCTGGCCGGCCTGCCGCTCTTCGCGGGCGTGCCCGCGGCGACGCTGGAGGCCGTTGCGGTGCGCCTGCTGCCGGTCGGCGTCGCGGCCGGCGACGTGGTGATCCGCCAGGGTGACGAAGCCGACCGCTTCTACCTGATCGACGCGGGCTCGTTCGACGTGACCCGCCGCCCACGCCCGACGTCGGCGCCCGCCGCGCGCGGCTCGGCGCGGGAGACGCTGGACGCGGGGGCGGCCGCCCGGGCCAGGACGGGGGCGAGCGTCGACGCGGCCCTGCCGGCGGAGCACCTCCGCACGATGGGGCCGGGCGAGGTCTTCGGGGAGATCGGCCTCCTGCGCGGGATCCCGCGGACGGCCACCGTGACGGCGACCACCGACGGCCTGCTCCTGGCGCTCGACGCTGTCGACTTCCGGGAGCTCGTGAACACCGGCCCGCTGGTCGGACCGCGCCTGATGGACCTCCGCCGAGGTGCACCCGGGGCGGGCTACTGACCCGGTCGCCCGGGTGGCTCGGAGGCCGTCGCGGCAAGGATGGCCTTCACCTCGAAAGGCGAGGCCGCCGGGTGCTTCGCCCGGATGAGCGCCGCAAATCCGGCCAGGTGAGGCGCAGCGAATGAGTTCCCGGTCGCGACCATGCGGCCGCCGTCGCGCCAGGCGACGTCGACGTCGACGCCGTGGGCCCCGAACTCCACCGGCGGATCGGGGTTGTAGAACCAGGCGGTCGAGTCCGCGAGGTCGTGCGCGGCGACCGACACGACCGACGCGAAGAGCGACGGGTAGCTGTTGCCGGGCACGTTGTTCGCCGCGCAGACCAGGAGGACGTTGGCGAAGTAGGCCCGGTCGGCGAGGTCGTGGAAGAGTCCGAAGAGGGCGTCGCTCTTCGACGACAGGCTCAGGTTGACGATGCTGGCGCCGTTCTCGATGGCCCAGTCGAGACCGGCGGCGAAGACGATCCCCTTGCCCCGGTTGTCCGGCCCCAGCACGCGGACCGACACCAGGTCGGCGCCGGGCGCGACCTGGTGGATGATCCCGGCGCAGGCCGTCCCGTGACCGACGACGTCCAGCCCCTCGAGATCGTCGACGACGAGCGGGTCGTCGTCCGGGTCGGCGGCGAGCTCCACCCTGACGCTGCGCACGAGCCTGCCGCCGACGGCCGGGTGGTCGCGCTCGACGCCCGAGTCGATGATCGCGACGGTCACGCCGGTCCCGTCCGTCCCGCCGATGGCCCAGTCCCGGGTCCGCTGGCCGAATGGCGAATCCCGGCGCAGGTCCGTCAGGCGTGCTCCGACGAACGGCTCGCTCCACGCCGGCAGGAGCTCTTCGCTCATCGCTCTGAGGCGCGGCGCCGCAGCCCTCGGCCGGGCCCCGGACTGCGGCCACCGCCGCTGTCGCGCTGGGCATGGCGCACGAGAACGCCCACGAGCGCGGTGACCAGCTCCAGCTGCTCGGGGGTCGCGCGCCGCAATGCCGCGATCTGCTCGACGAGTGGCCAGAGTGGATCGTCCGGCCCGCCGATCTCGCGTGTCGCAGCGGCCACCAGCGCCTCCACGCCGTCCGGCGGAGCGTCCTCGCCGCCAAGCGCCCCGAGGACGGCGCCGAGCAGGGCCGCGACGTCGCGCTCCACCCGGCTGGCCCGGATCGCGACCGAGGCCTGGCGAGCGAACGCACCGGCGAGCTCCACGTCGCGAAGCGAGAACGTGGCCTCCGTGCGCTTGTCGAGGACCTCGAGGACCCCGATGGTGCCTCGATCGTCCACCAGCGGCACGGCCACGATGGACCGCGGCACGTAGTGCGTCTGCTCCGCGAAGCTCCTGCCGAACCTGGGGTCGCGGGCGACGTCGGAGATCGCGAGCGCCTGGCCGGTCGAGAAGACGTAGCCGACCAGGCCGCGGTCGGGTGGGATCTCGAGGCCCACGACCCCCCGGCCCTGCGCGCCTGCCGCCACGCGGAAGACGAGGACGTTGCGAGGCGCGTCGAACAGGGCCAGCGACGCGGCCTCCGCCTCGAACAGGAGGACGGCCGCCTCGACGATCGAGCGCAGGACGGATTCCGTGCCGCCCAGCTCGAGGCGCCGGGCGATCTCGGCCCGCCTGCCGATCGCCGCGAGGGCCTCGCGGACGGCTGCGTCGCGCTGCGTCGTCATCGGGCGACGGTCATCGCACGGCCGTCATCGGTCTGCCGTCATCGATCGGCCGCGCGCTCCAGGCGGTCGAGGTCCGGCACGACCAGGGTCTCCTTCTCGATGCGGATCAGGCCCTGGGCCGCGAAGTCGGCCAGGAGTCGGTTCACGGTCTGGCGCGTTCCACCGATCATCGCCGCAAGCTCCGACTGGGAGTACGGCCAGGAGAGGCGGATCTCGCCCGCGGCCGTCGGGTCGGCATCGCGGGCCATCCGCACGATCTGCCGGGCAAGCCGGCCCGGCAGGTTGAGGAAGTGGAGCTCGCCGACGTGATGCGTGAGCCGGCGCAGCTCGCCGACGAGCCCGGCGAAGAGGGCGCGGCGCAGGTTCGGGTCCTCGTCGACGAGGCGGTCGAAGGCATCGCGGCGCAGGACGAGCGCCTCGGTGCTCTCGAGCGCGACGGCCGTCGCCGAGTGCTCCTCGCCGTCGAGCAGGGCCAGCTCCCCGAAGAAGTCGCCGGGACCGAGCGTCGCGATGATCGCCCCCTCCTCCCCGTCGGGATCCGGCAGGACGATCTTCACGGCGCCGGACTGGATCACGTAGAGGGAGTCCCCGGGGTCCCCCTGGTGGAAGATCGTCTCGTTCCGCCGGTACCGCCGGCTGCGCAGCGAATCGACGCAACGCGCCAGCGTGTCGTCGTCCACTCGCGAGAACAGCACGCAGCGCCGTAGCGCACCCGCGGCGTTCGCTCGCATCTCCGCCGCCACTTGGCCCTCCCGCGACCGCCCCCCGGCGCTCCCAACGGCCGAATGCTACGAGCCCGCGGCCGCCGTGGCAACGACGCGATGACGCGCCGCGCGAGAAAGAGCTGCGAGGGCGGGCCCCCCTGCCCGCCCTCGCGTGGTGATGCCTGCTCGATCCAGAAGGCGCCGTGCGTCAGCCCTTGTGGGGGGTGCTGCGCTTCGTCTCGCTGACGAGATTGTTGCGGGACACGGAACGCTGGATGTCGCGCTCCTTGGAGCGGGCGAGGTCGCGGGCCAGGGTGGGGCTCAGGGTCCCCATCATGTGGCCCTCGACGTCGTCCTCGTCGATGGCCGCCTTCTTGTTGACGCCGTCGACGTCCATCTTCTTGTAGACCCCGTCCGGGGCCGACTTCTTGTTGAGGTTGTGGCCCTCGACGTCGTCCTCGTCGATGGCCGCCTTCTTGTTGACGCCGTCGACGTCCATCTTCTTGTAGACCCCGTCCGGGGCCGACTTCTTGTTGAGGTTGTGGCCCTCGACGTCGTCCTCGTCGATGGCCGCCTTCTTGTTGACGCCGTCGACGTCCATCTTCTTGGCGACCCCGTCCGGGGCCGACTTCTTGTTGAGGTTGTGGCCCTCGACGTCGTCCTCGTCGATGGCCGCCTTTTTGTTGACGCCGTCGACGTCCATCTTCTTGGCGACCCCGTCGACGTCCATCTTCTTGGTGCTCGCCATGCCGAATCCTCCTTGGGGATCGAGCGATCCGGTTCCCACCGGTGGGGCGGATCATGCCGCTCGGCCGGCGCCGGGTAAAGGGGCGAACACGACGCGCAAGGTGTCGCCTCCGCGACACCCGTCCGCCGGCCGGGCCGCCGCCGCGACCGGCGCGCCGGGGCGCCGGGGCATCTCGTGCCCTGGCGCCGTCAGGATCGCTGGACGGGCCGCATCGGGAAGACTCCGATGATGATCGGGCTCGTGGGGTCCAGGAGAAGCTCGTAGCCGACGTCGCCCTGGCGGAGCAGGTCACCCAGCAGGCCCGACTCGCGGGCCGGCAGCCCGACGAAGAGCCGGTGACCGTCGACGTCGACCGGCGAGACGTCGTCGTCGGAGCCGTTGAGGCCGAAGCGGCGCCGCAGCTCGTGGAGCGGCACGTAGGGTCGGCTCTTGATGAATCGCCGGATCTGGGCCTGCGTGCAGCTCGCCTCGGGGGCGACCATCTGCTCGGGGGCGGCCATCTGCACCGCGGAGGCCATTTGCTCCGCGGCGGCCATCTGCTCCGCGGGCGCCGCGGTCCCGTCCCGCGCGCGCTCGGCACCCTCGTCGGCGCTTCGGGCGTCGCCACGCCCGTTCGTCGCGCCGGACGTGGCGGGATCCTCGGCGCGATCCAGCTGGGTGGGCGGCTCCAGCACGTGCTCGGTCATCGGTGGGCAACTCCGCGGCCCGCGGGCCGCGCGCGATCGGGCGAACAGGGCGGGTCGCAACCCGCTGGTGGCCGGGATCATACCGCCGGTCGGGCGCGGGTGCCGCCGGCCGCTCCGGCCAGACCCGGGCAGGCATCCGGACGGCCCCGTCGCCACACCGGGACGTGCGGCGCCGGGGCCGGCCGCGCGCCGCGACGGCCCGGGACGCAACAAGGCCGCCGCCCGTGCGGGCGGCGGCCTCCCCAGGAGGAGCGTCGGGAGCTCGTGCGTCAGGGCCGGCCGTGCGAGTGCCCCAGCGCCGAGCCAGACCGCACGTGGACGTGGCGGACGCTCGTGACGAGCACGGCGCCGGAGTGGCGGATGGCCCGCACGCCATTCATGAGCCAGGACGAGCTCGGGTCGGCGGAGCTTGCCTCATCCGCGAGGCGCTGGGCGCGAGCCTCGGCCTGGCGGTCGGCCATCCGGCCCGGGTTCTGCATGTCGACCGTGTAGTTGTTCCACATCGGGGTCTCCCTTCGGGGTCCGGGCCCCTCGTGCATTCCCACCCGGACGACAGTGGCATCGTGCGCCTCGACGACAGGGCGGCGGTAGCCGCCGGGCGACCCGGGGCGCATCGCATTCATGCCATCGCGACCGTCGTGCGCGATCCCCGGGCGCTGTCGCCCGGGCGACATCCGCCGAGCGTCCGACGCGTCCGATGGGCCGGCAGGCGACCTGCCAGCGCCTAGCCGGTGACGACGAGCAGGTCGCGCGGCGCCTCGTTCAGGATGATCGGGCCGTCGTCGCCACAGACCACGACATCCTCGATGCGCGCGCCGTAGCGACCCTCGAGGTAGATGCCCGGCTCGACGCTGAACGCCATCCCGGTCTCGAGGACCTCGCCGTTGCCGGCGACGATGTACGGGTCCTCGTGCCCCTCCAGCCCGATCCCGTGGCCCGTTCGATGGATGAAGTGGGCGCCATGGCCCGCGGCCGAGATCATCTCCCGGGCGACGAGGTCGATCCGCTCGCAGGCGATCCCGGGCCGGACGGCATGCGTCGCCTCCGCCTGCGCTGCCCGAAGCACGGAGTAGAGCCGGAGGAACTCGTCGTCGGGGCCGTGCGCGGCGTCGCCGCCGGTGACCCAGATCGTGCGCGTGACGTCGCTGCCGTAGCCGCCCAGGGGCCCCCCGATGTCGAGGACGATCGGCTCGCCGGCGCGGATCACCCGGTCGGATGCCTCGTGGTGCGGCGAGGCCGAGTTCGGGCCCGAGCCGACGATCGCGAACTCCGCGCTGTCGTGGCCCTGGTCGACCAGGCGCTCCCGAACCTCGCGGGCGACGTCGGCTTCCGTCCGGCCGACGAGGCGGCCGTGCGCCACCTCGTGGACGACCAGGTCGGCAGCCTGGGCGGCCAGCCGGAGGAGGGAGATCTCGTCGCGGTCCTTGACCACCCGCAGCTCCCGCAGGACGAGGGACGCGGGCTCGAACACCACCCTCGGGAGCACGGCCTGGAGGCGCAGCAGCTGGATCGCCCAGAGGCGGTCCGAGACGCCGAGGCGCCCGACCGCGACGGGAAGAAGGTCGCGCACGCGCGCCACGGGGTCTTCCGTCTCCTCCCACGTCGCGATCGCCACGTGGCCACCAGAGGCTGCCGGACATGCGCGCGCCGGGGCCGCCTCCAGGCGCGGCACGACGAGCGTGACGGCCCCGTCGGCAGGCAGGACCAGCATCGTGAGCCGCTCGAGGGGCATCGCCGGGTACCCGGCGAGGTACAGGAGGTCCGGCCCGACCCCGACCAGGAGGGCGTCCAGGCCGCGCGCCCGGGCACCGGCCTGGGCGCGCGCGATGCGCTCGGCGTAGCGGACGGCGGGGATGGTCGGCCGGATCGAGCCGACCGCCGGGAGTGCGCTCATTCGCGGGGAGCCTCCACCGTGCTGGCGGGCGTGGGGACGGCAAGGGAGCCCGGCGCCGGTGCGGGCACCCCCAGCCAGGCCGCCAGCACGGCGTGGCCGTCCTCGAACAGCTTGCGATAGGCGTAGACGCGCTCGGCGCCCGCGGCTCGGGCCGCCCGGGCCAGCGCGCGGTCGTCGTGCTGGCCGACACACAGGACGCGCAGCCCCGCGGCGGACGCCCGGCCGGTCGCGGCGATCCCGTCGTAGGCGCGCGCGGTGAGGTCGACGATCGCGCGCGCCGCGGTCCCGGAGGCCACGGCCTCGTCGAACGCTTCGGCGGTCCCGGTCCGGACGGGCGCGGCGCCGAGCGTCCGGAGCTGACCCACGAGCCGGGTTGCCCAGATCAGGTCATCGGCGAGGACGACGACGCCCTCGCGGGCTGTCGCGCCATCTCCGGCGGGGGCGGCCCCCGCGCCGCTCACTCGACGGTCCAGGTCTCGCCCGAGCCGAGCAGCTTCGCGATGTCGCCTTCGCCCTGGCGCCCGATCGCGTCGCGGATCTGCGCCTCGATGAGCTCGTCGTGGGTCGGGCGCGGCACGTTGCGAATGACCCCGATCGGCACGGGGAACTCCGGCCAGTAGATCCGGGCCAGCATGTTATGGATCGTCGGATCCTCGCTCGTCTCGTCGTGGACCAGGATGTCCGCGACGGAGACGCCCTCTTCGCCGACCCGGACCACCTCGGGCCGGAGGCCGTCGAGCCGCAGGCCCTTGTCCCGGTTCTTGCCGAAGAGCATCGGCTTGCCGTGCTCGAGCACGATCATCCGGTCGTCGCGCACCTCGCGGTCGGTGAACGCCCGGTGCGCACCGTCGTTGAAGATGTTGCAGTTCTGCAGGATCTCGACGAAGGTCGAGCCGCGATGGAAGCCGGCCCGCTCCAGCACTCCCTGGATGTGGTCGACCTGGGTGTCCACCGTGCGGGCGACGAAGCTCGCCTCGGCGGCGAGGGCGATCATCAGCGGGTGGATCGGGTAGTCGATCGAGCCGATCGGCGTCGACTTCGTCTTCTGCCCATATTCGGAGGTCGGCGACGCCTGGCCCTTGGTCAGCCCGTAGATCCGGTTGTTGAACATCACGACCCGGATGTCCACGTTCTTGCGCATCGCGTGCAGGATGTGGTTTCCGCCGATGGAGAGCGCATCCCCGTCGCCCGTGACGACCCACACCATGAGGTCGGGGCGGGCAAGCTTGAGCCCGGTTGCGAGCGTGGGCGCCCGGCCGTGGATCGAGTGGAACCCGTACGTGTTCATGTAGTACGGGAAGCGGCCGGAGCAGCCGATGCCCGAGATGAAGACGATCTTGTCCTTCGGATAGCCGAAGTCGGGCATCACCTTCTGGGCCTGGGCCAGGATCGAGTAGTCGCCGCAGCCAGGGCACCAGCGCGGCTCCTGGTCGCTCGCGAAGTCCTTGCGGGTGAGCTTGATCGGCTCGGCCGCCATGGTCGTCGGTTCGGTCATCGGGACGGCCTCACAGGTCGCCGAGCAGCTGCTCGGCCTTTGCCTCGATCTCCCCGATCGCGAAGGGCTTGCCCCGGACGAGGTTGAAGCCGATCGCGTCGACGAGGAACTCGGCGCGGATGACGGTCCGCAGCTGGCCCAGGTTGATCTCCGGGACGAGGACCTTGGCGTAGCTCCGGACGACCTCGCCGGTGTTCGCGGGGAAGGGGTTCAGGTGGCGCAGCTGGGCGTGGGCGACGCTCTTCCCCCGCGCCTGGAGCCGCTCGACGGCGCTGCGGATGGCCCCGTACGTGGATCCCCAGCCCAGGATCAGGAGATCACCCTCCGGCGGTCCGAAGACGTCGAGGGGGGCGATGTCGCGGGCGATGCGGGCGATCTTCTCGGCGCGCAGGAGGGACATCCGGTGGTGGTTGTCGGGGTCGTAGCTCACCGTGCCGAGGACGTCGAGCTTCTCCAGCCCGCCGATCCGATGCTCCATGCCCGGCGTGCCGGGCACGACCCAGGGCCGCGCCAGCGTCTCCGCGTCGCGGAGGTACGGATAGAACCCGGCGGCGTCCTCGCGGTTCGGGACGTGGAGGTCCGGGAGGCTGTCCAGGCTCGGCAGCTTCCAGGGCTCCGTGCCGTTGGCCAGGAATGCGTCCGAGAGGTAGACGACGGGGGTCATGTAGTTGAGGGCGATCCGCCAGGCCTCGATCGCCATGTCGAAGCAGTCGGCCGGCGACGTGGGGGCCACGATCGGCAGCGGCGACTCGCCGTTGCGGCCGTAGAGCGCCTGCAGGAGGTCCGACTGCTCGGTCTTCGTCGGCAGCCCGGTCGAGGGCCCGCCACGCTGGACGTTCACGACCACGAGCGGCAGCTCGACCATGACGGCCAGGCCCAGCATCTCCGCCTTGAGGGCCATCCCGGGACCGGACGTGCCGGTGAGTCCCAGGGCGCCCCCGTACGAGGCCCCGAGGGCGGCCCCGATCGCGGCGATCTCGTCCTCGGCCTGGAACGTCTTGATGCCGTAGCTCTTGTAGCCCGAGAGCTGGTGCAGGATGTCCGAGGCCGGCGTGATCGGATACGTCGAGTAGACGAGAGGCCGGCCGGACAGCGTCGAGGCCGCGACGCAGCCGAGCGCGGTGGCCTCGTTGCCGGTGACGTTGCGGTACGTGCCCGGGGCAAGGTGGGCGGCCGGGACGTCGTAGCGGGTGTGGAAGATCTCGGTGGTCTCGCCGAAGGCGTAGCCCGCGTGCAGCGCGCGGCGGTTGGCATCCGCCACCGCCGGCCGGGACGAGAACTTCTCCTCGATCCAGCGGAGCGTCGGGTCCATGCTCCGCTCGAACAGCCAGAACATCACCCCGAGGGCGAAGAAGTTCTTGGTCAGGTCGACCTGCTTGGAGGTCATGTCGAGCCCCTCGAGGGCCCGCGCATTCAGCGTGGAGATCGGGATCTCGAAGACGGCGTACGCCTTCAACGATCCGTCGGCGAGGGGGTTCGAGGCGTAGCCCGCCTTCGCCAGGTTGTTCGGCGTGAAGGCGTCGCGGTTCACGATGACGGCCCCGCCCGGGACCAGGTCCTGGACGTTCGTGCGGAGGGCGGCCGGGTTCATCGCGACCAGGACGTCGGGGGCGTCGCCCGGCGTGTGGATGTCGCTGGAGCTGAAGCTGATCTGGAAGCCCGAGACGCCGGGCAGCGACCCCGCCGGAGCCCGGATCTCGGCCGGGTAGTCGGGCAGCGTGCTGATGTCGTTGCCGAAGACGGCGGCGGCGCGAGTGAACTGGGTGCCCGTCAGCTGCATCCCGTCGCCGGAATCGCCGGCGAAGCGGATCGTGACGCGGTCCAGCTCCTGGACCGGCACCTCGTGGCCCTTCGTGCTCGTCACGAGACCTCGCGATCCTCCTGGGTGTTGTCGCCGACGCACCGGCGGGGAACGGCGCGGCGCTGGCCGGTCCGGCAAGCGTACCGCAGGAGCCGACAGGCGTCCCGGCGGACCGTCGCGCCGAGCGACCGGCCGCCATGCCGGCCAGCGTCGGGACCCGCCCGTTTGCTAGGCTCGCGCGGATGGACCGTCGCCGCTTGCTGGGCGTGGCCCTTGCGGTCGCGTCCGCTTGCGGCTACGGGTCCGGCGCCCTCTTTGCCAAGAGCGTCTACGGGGCAGGGATCGACTGGCTGGCCCTGCTCTACTGGCGCTTCCTGATCGGCGGACTGCTCGTGTGGGCCTGGGCCCTGCTCGTCCCCGAGAACCGCGTCGCGTTCCGGGCGCTGTCCCGGCGCCGGGTGCTCGCGCTCCTGGGCCTGGGAGCCTTCTTCGTCGGAAACGCGGGGACCTACTACGCCGCCCTCGAGTACGTGTCGGCCTCGCTGGCCGCCCTGATCGTGTACATCTACCCGGCCCTGGTGGCCGTCCTCTCGATCCGCTGGGGCCACGGGCTGCACGGGCGGCGTCCCTGGGCCGCCCTTGCCCTGGTGACGTTCGGCGTGGTCCTGACCATCGGCGGCATCGAGACCCAGGCCGAGCCGATCGGGATCGTCCTCATCGTCGCCTCGCCGATCATCTACTCCGTCTACATCATCCTGGCGGCCCGGCTGGCCGGTGAGCGGAAGGGCGAGACGGCGGCGTCGCGCACGGGCGGTGCGGGCGCGGAGACACGGCCCGCCGTCGCCGCGTCGCTGATGCTCAGCGGGACGTTCGCGGTCGTCGCCGTGCTCGCCGTCCTGGGAGGCGAGCCCGTGACGCCGGGCGAGGTCCCGCCGGGCGCGTGGTTCGGGCTCATCGGCATCGCGATCTTCTCGACCGCGGTCGCGATCTCGGCGTTCTACGCGGCGACGGCACGGATCGGGGCCGCCCAGACGGCGCTCGTCTCGACGGTGGAGCCGGTCTGGACGATCACGCTGGCGACGCTGCTCTTCGGCGAATCCCTCGCTCCGGTCCAGCTCATCGGCGGAGCGTTCGTGATCGGGGGCGTCATCCTGGCCCAGACGACGCCCGGCGCGACGCCCGACGTCGTGGTCGAGGAAGCCTGAGCAGCGCCTCGGGCGAGCCGCCGGAGGCGCCGGTCCGATGCCCACAGCGTCGGGCATTCCCTGAACGCGACAGGCATCCGCGCGACGACGGGCACCCGCGCTACGATCCGCCCGATGTCGACGATCGAGACGCTCGCCGCCCGCGACGGCACGCCCATCCTGACCCGGACCTGGCCCACGACGGGCGACGCGTGGGGCTCCATCCTCGTCGTCCACGGCCTCGGCGAGCACTCCGGGCGGCATGACGCCACGGGGGGCCGGTTCGCGGCGGCGGGCCTCGTCGCGACCTCGTTCGATCATCGCGGGTTCGGGGCGTCCGGCGGTCGGCGGGCCTACGTGGACCGCTGGGACGACTACCTGGACGACGTCGGCGACCGCTTCGTGGCCGGCGGCGTCGACGGCCTGCCGTCCGCCATCTACGGCCACTCGCTGGGCGGCCTCCTCGTCGCGGACTACCTGCTCTCGAGCCGGCCACGGCCGGACGTGGCCATCCTCTCGGCGCCCGCGCTCCAGGGCGGGAACGGGCTCCTGCGCGCCCTGTCGAGCGCGCTGGCCCGGGTGCGGCCGACCCTCGCGGTCTCCAACCCGTGGAAGCCGTCCCAGATCGCCCGCGACCCCGCGCCGCCGGTGGTCAGCGACGCGGATCCCCTCTCCGTCGACAGGACGACCGTGCGGCTGGGCCATCTCCTCTTCGACGCGATGGACCGACTGCAGGCGGGGCTCGAGGCGGGGGATGGCTTCCCGCTGCCGACGCTGGTCGTCCACGGCGGCGACGACACCCTCGTCCCGACCGCGTCCACAGCGTTCCTGGAGCGCTTCCCGACGACCGAGCGCCGGGTCTACCCGGGCGTTCGCCACGAGCCCCACCACGACCCGTTCGAGGGGGCTCGGATCGTCGACGAGATGACCGCCTGGCTGCGCACCAGCATGGCCCGCGGAGACGCGCCATGACCGGCATCCCGGCGGGAGCGGACGCTGCGGCGGCACTCGCCCGGCGCGTGGAGGCGGCGCTGCAGGCGATCGCCGCCCTCGGCCCGGCCGTCGCGGCCACGCCGCCGCTCCCGGAAGGGGCACGCCTCGCTCCCGACGAGGACGCCTGGGGCCCGCGCGAGGTGCTGGCCCACGTCGCCGAGGCTGTGACGTTCTGGCAGGCCGAGATCGAGCGCATCCTGGCTGCACGCCCCGGCCCCCGGAACAGCGCGCCGGCCTTCGGGCGCGCCCCCGACGACGCGCTCCGCGTGGCGCTCATCGCCCGCGACCACGGCCTGCCGGCGGCGGTGCTCCTCGCCCGGCTCGAGCGCGACGGGGATGCCGCCGTGGCCAGGATCGCCCGCCTGACCCCGGCCGAGCTCGCCCGCGTCGGGCGCCATCCGGCGTGGGGCGAGATCACCGTGGCCGGCGTGGTGGAGCGCACGCTGGCATCGCACCTGGAGGGTCACGCGGCGCAGCTGCGCGACAGCCTGGGGCACGAGGTCGGCTGAGCCGCCTCGCCCGACGGGATGCCGGCCGGTAGTTGTGCACGCAACTATCACGTGGTAGCGTGGTGGGATGCACGCGCACCAGGATCCCACGTGGACGGCGCCGCCCTCCGAACCCGCCCCGACCCGCATGCCGGCGCTCTACATCGGCCATGGCGCTCCCACCCTCGTCGACGACCCGATCTGGCCCGCAGAGCTGGCCGCCTGGGGACGTGAGCTGCCGCGACCGCGGTCGATCCTGATGGTCAGTGCCCACTGGGAATCGCAGCCGCTGACGGTGGGCGCGACGACCCCGGTCCCGCTCGTGTACGACTTCTACGGCTTCCCGGAGCGCTACTACAGGACCACCTACGAAGCCCCGGGTGCCCCCGAGCTCGCGGCATCCGTGGCGAAGCTGATCCGGGACGTGGAGCCGGTCGCCCGGGCGCGCGACCGCGGCCTGGACCACGGGGCCTACGTGCCGCTGACGGTCATGTATCCCGAGGCCGATGTCCCGGTCCTCCAGATGTCGCTCCCCGACCTCGACCCGCAGCATCTCTTTGCGATCGGCCGGCGGCTCGCGCCGCTCCGCAACGAGGGCGTCCTCATCGTCGGCAGCGGCTTCCTGACGCACGGGCTTCCGTTCGTCCGCGATTACATGATGGGACGGCCGGGGGCGCCGACCTGGTCGATGGACTTCGACCGCTGGGCGACCGAAGCGCTCTCGAACGGGGACGTCGACGCGCTGTTCGACTTCCGGAACCGTGCGCCGGGGATGCCCTACGCCCACCCCACCGTGGAGCACCTCGCCCCGCTCTTCGTGACCCTGGGGGCCGCGGCGGTCGCCGACGAGGCGCCCGACTTCAGGATCGACGGCTACTGGTACGGCCTGGCCAAGCGCTCGTTTGCCGTCCGCTGACGCGCCCCGATAGCGGGCGGCCGGTGGGATCCCCGCCCCGGCGCGACCGGCCACGGGTGTCGCAGGCAGCGCCGTAGCGGTCGCGTCCGGCGCGGTCACTCGTGCTGCGAGCCGCCGGTCCCCTCCTTCATGAGCGATCGCAGCATGAAGGCGACGTTGGCGGGCTTCTCGGCGAGGCGGCGCATGAAGTACGGGTACCACTGGGTGCCGTAGGGCACGTAGACGCGGACCCGGAAGCCCTTCTCCAGCAGCTGCGCCTGGAGGTCGCGCCGGACGCCGTGGAGCATCTGGAACTCGTAGCGGTCGCGCGCGATCCCCTCGGCCTCGGCCCAGCGGATCAGCCGTCCGATGAGCCGGCCGTCGTGCGTTGCCAGCGCCGGGTAGTTGCCGTCCACCATCAGCCGCCGTGCCTGGGCCTCGTAGGCGGCGTTGACGGCGTCGCGCTCCCGGAGGGCGACCGCCGCAGGCTCGTTGTAGGCACCCTTGCAGAGCCTCACCCGCGCGCCGTCGCGGATCAGCGTCTCGACATCGTCGCCGGAACGCCGCAGCGCCGCCTGGATCACGATCCCGCTGTTCGGGTTGAGCGGCCGGAGCTCCCGGAACATCTCGAGCGTCCGGTCGGTCCTGGCGTGGTCCTCCATGTCGATCCGGACGAAGGCCCCGAGGTCGGCCGCCTTCCGGAAGACCCGCGCGACGGTGTCCCGGCACAGGTCCCGGTCGATGTCGAGGCCCATCTGGGTCAGCTTCAGGCTGACATTTCGCTCGAGACCCCGTTCGGCGAGCGCCCCCAGCGTCTCCTCGTACCGCGCGGCGGCTGCACCGCACGCATCGGCCGAATCGACCGACTCCCCGAGGACGTCGACGGTCGTCAGGTACCCGGCGTCACGAAGGTGCTCGAGCGCGGGCAGGACCTCGGGGAGCGACTCGCCCGCGATGAAGCGCCGCACCATCGGCCGCGTGATGGGCACCCGGGTGGAGAGCCGCCCGAGCGCCTTCCGATGGGAAAGCCAGATGAACGTGGCGCGGAGCGCGCGCTCCGGGATCGACCCGTTGGCCGGGTGCGTGCTCATCGATCCTCCTGGGCGGCGGTCACGCCGGCGGGGGGACGGGAGCGCCACCGAGAGCCGCATGCGGAACCTCCGGGACCCGCGTCGGTGGTCCCGCAGGCGATGGTAGCGAAGTGCCGGGGCCGCGGCGGGCCGGATCGCCACGCCGACCCGGGCAACCGCCGCCTGGCGCAGCCCGCCCTCCGGCAGGGCCGAGACGCCGGTCGACGCCGTGGCCGCAAGCGCGACCGGGCGGGCCGCCACCCCGAGCGACATCAGCGCTCCGGCGGGGCGGGCTCCTCGAGGACGTGCCGCTTCAGCCAGCCCACGATTCGACCGAAGGCGTCGCGCCGGTTCTCGCGGCGCTCCCAGCCGTGGCCCTCGTCGTCGTACCAGTGGACCTCGTGGAGCTTGCCCTCGATCTCGAGGGCTTCGACCATCCTCTCGGTCATCAGCGGCACGACCCGCCGGTCCTTTCGGCCGTGGAGGATCAGGAGCGGCGCCTCGAGCCGCTCGGCGCGGTAGAGTGGCGAGCCGCGCCGGAAGAGCTCGGCCTGCGCGGGATCGTCGGGCGAGCCCATCATCCGCTGGAGGTCGATGCGGCCCACGCGGTCGCCGTGGCGGTAGCTCTCCGCGATCTCCGAGTCGCCGAAGAGGTCGACGCCGGCGGCCCACATCCCGGGCTCGTCGACCAGGGCGCACAGGGTCAGGTAGCCGCCATACGACCCGCCGTACATCGCGAGCTTGCCGTTCGACCATGGCTGGGCGGCGGCCCAGCGCGCGCCGTCGACGACGTCGTGGACGTCGGCGTGCCCCCATTCATTGCGGTTGGCCAGCCGGAAGTCGCGGCCATACCCGGTGGAGCCCCGGAAGTCGACCGAGAGGAAGGCGAAGCCCTCCTGGACCAGGAGCTGGCGGAAGGGCTGGAAGTCACGGTACGCCTGCCAGCTGGGCCCGCCGTGCACGTGGACGACCGTAGGAACCGGCGTGCCGCCGCGCTTCCCCGTGGCGGTGGCAGGGCGCCACAGGGTGAGCGGGATCGCGAGGCCGTCGCGGGCGCGGATCGTCAGGCGTTCCGGTTCGACGAACCCCCGCACCGGCACCGCGGCGGGCAGCGACCGCGTGAGACGGCGCGGGCGTGCCGGTCGCGTCCCGTCGGGACCGGGCACGGGCAGGATCCAGAAGTCCTCCGGCTCGCGTTCCGTCTCGCCGACGGCCAGGATGCCGGTCCCGTCGGGGAGCCAGTCGACGGCGAGCCAGAAGCCATCCGTGGGGCTGACGCGGACCGCGGCGCCCGCGGCGACCGCCGGCGGACTGCTCTTCCGCGGGCGACCCGGGCGCCGCTTTTCGGGCGTGGCACCGGCGAGTGGCGCGACGTACAGGTGGACATGCCCGTCCTGGAGGACGGAATGGACGAAGCGGGTGCCGTCCGGCGACGCGAGGGGCGCCGTCCCGAAGCCGCCGCCGTAGTCGCCATGCTCGACGGCGCCCGCGGTGAGAACGCTTCGTTCGCCGCCGTCGAGCGGCACGCGCACCACCTGGAACCAGCCATCGAGGTCCGAGACGAGCAGGAGGCCGCTGCCGTCGGGGAGCCAGTGTGGGCTCGTCTCCCAGGCGCCGGCACCGGCGACGATCCGCTCGTCGCCGGTCGCCACGTCGACGACCGTCACCTGCATCGTCGTCAGGTCGGGGTCGCGCTGGGCAACGATGGCAAGCCGCGACCCGTCGCGGGACCAGGAGAGGTCTTCGACGTCGATCCCGACCGGCGTCAGCGCCCGCGGCTCCGGTCGGCTCTCCTTCGCGGGTGGCCGGCCGCGGCGTGGCAGCGGCGCGTCGACGACCCACGCCTGGCTCCAGCCGCGGCGCCGCGAGACGAACGCGATGCGGCGGCCGTCGGGCGCCCAGCGCGGCAACCGGTGGCCAGCGGGGTGATCGGCGACGAGCGTCGGGCGCGTCCCGTCCAGGCCCATGATCCAGATCGCCTTCTGGCGCACGAACGCAAGCCACGACCCGTCGGGTGACCACGCGGGATCGCTCACGGCGTGCTCGGAGGCGGTGAGCTGGCGGGTCTGCCCGGAGCGGAGATCGAGGACGAAGAGCTGGCGTGCGCCGGCCGCCTCGGTCGTATAGGCCACCCGCCGGCCGTCGGGCGAGAGACGCGGCTCGCGCGGCGACTCCACCGCGACGATCTGCTCGATCGTCAGCCGGTCGCGCCGGGCGACGGCCGGGGTCGCCGGGTGCGGCGCACGTCCCGGGGGTCGGCCCCGCCGGCGCGGGCTTGGGACAGCGTCCGGAGCGGGACCGGGGCCGGCCGGTGCCGGCGACGGCCCCGCGGCAGGGTCAGCGAGCCCGACCGCCTGGCGCTTCGCCGGGGTGGCGTCCGCGGGGGGCGCCTTCGGGCGATTCTTCGAGCCGGGAGGGCGGCCGCGGCGGCGCGGCGGCGTCGGCGTCGGCGTCCGAGCCGCGGCCTCGAGGGCCGTGTCGGCGTTCGGGAGGAGGACCTCGTCGGCCTCGTCAGCGCGGACGGAGCGAGCGAGGCGAGCCATCGCCGGCGTTATACCACGCCGCGCAGCCCGGTTTCCCGCTCTCCCGGCAGGGGAGGCGGCTCGACCCGGATGAACGTCTCCCGGCCCAGCCATGCCTCCAGCATCTCCCTCGGCGCGGCCGCCCAGTCCTGGCGGACCTGGCTGGCGTGACAGGCGAACGCCGCGAGCTTCCTGTCGAGCACGAGCCGCACGTCGACGTGCGTCGTGAAATCCTCGTCCGGCCGGGCCAGCTCGCCGAAGCGCTGCTGCTGGAGCACGTCGTCCGCCGATGGCGGTTTCGGCTCTGCCGGCTCCTCGCCCCGCAGGGCCGTCCACCGAGCCTCCATCTCGGCCCAGCCGGCCAGGTCGCTGCGCGAGATCGCCTGGTGGTAGAGCGTCGTTGGCCCGCCGGGTTCCGTGGCGACGCGGCGGAACGCTTCGGTGGCGCGGGCCGAGATGGCCACGTGGTCCGGGTGCCCGTAGATCCCGCCGGGATCGAAGGTGACGACCGTGGCCGGGCGCAGCCTCCGGATGATCGCGACCAGCCGGCCCACGACCTCGTCCGCGTCGGCGAGGGCGAGGCAACCGGCCGGCTTTGCCCAGCCCTCCATCCCCGAGTCGCCGTACCCCAGGAAGATCGGCTCGGCGACCCCGAGGGCGGCCATCGCGCAGCGCAGCTCGCCACGCCGCAGCTCGGGGTCCAGCTCGCGCGCGCCTTCCACGCCGCCGAGGTCGCCGTCGGTGGCGCAGACGATCCAGGTCGGGACTCCGGCCAGGGCGGTCAACGCCATGGCGCCGCCGGCGCCGAAGGTCTCGTCATCCGGATGGGCGAACAGCGCGAGCAGGCCCCGCGGACCGGCGGTCACTCGCCTGCCGCCCGTGTCGCGGCCTCGAGGATCTCGAGGTGGTCGAGCGCGTGCCCATGGAGCGTCAGGAAGATCCAGCTCCAGGCCTCCTCGCTCCGGATCACCTCGAGGGGCAGGGACCGCGCCAGCGCCACGAGACGTCCGTGGGCGTCGTCGAGGTGGGCCCGCACCACGGCTGCGCCGTCGCTGGCCCAGCCGGCGCGCTGGATCTCGTTGAACGCATCGAAGTCGCCGCCCGCGAAGTCCGCGTCGTCGGGCCAGGCTCCGCCGGCGAGCACGCGCTCGATCGCCGCGATGCCCTCGTCCGACCACGCCGCCAGGTGGCCCACGTGGTCGCGCACGGACCACGGCGCGCCGCCCCCGTCGGACGGGGCGACGGGGCGATCCCAGTCGGCGCTTGGGATGCGATCCAGGACGCCCGACAGGCGCGCCCAGACGGCGGCCTCGTCACTCCAGGGGTCCCGGTCGGCGGCGCGGTAGTCGAGCGCCCGCACGTCGGCGAGCGAGGTGGTCCCGAGATCGAGCGTCACCTGCCCTGGCGCTCCGCGGGCGCGGCCACGGCGGCCTCGAGCTGGTCGCCCAGCTCGACCGTCCGCCGGTAGGCGGCCCAGACCGCCTCGGAGAGGACGGTCCGCAGGCGGCCGGACTCAAGCTCGTGGAGCGCGGCTGCGCTGGTGCCGCCAGGCGAGGTGACCATGTTCCGGAGCACGGCCGGGTGGTCGCCGGATTGCTTCGCGAAGAGCGTGCTCCCCTCGAGCGTCTCCACGACCAGGTCGTGGGCCACGTGACGCGGGAAGCCGAGGTGGACGGCGGCGTCGATCAGGGCCTCCATGAACAGGAAGACGTAGGTCGGCCCGGTGCCCGACACGGCGGTCGCCATGGCCACGAACTTCTCGTCGTCGACCTCGATCTCGGCGCCAAGGGCCGAGAGGAGCGCCTTCGCCTGCGCCCGCTGGTCGACGGTCGTGTCGGGAGTCGCATACCAGACCGTCATGCCGCGACCGAGCTGGGCCGGCGTGTTGGGCATGCTTCGGACGAGCTCGCGGTGGCCCAGCATCCCCTCGAGGGCCTTCGTGGTCGCCCCCGCGATCACGCTCAGGACGAGCTGGCCGGGGGCCAGGTGCGGCCCGATCTCGCGCCCGACGCGGGCCAGCATCTGGGGCTTGACCGCGAGGAGGACGACGTCGGCGCCCTGCACGGCCTCCACGTTGCTCGCCGTGACGCGGATCCCGTGCTCCCGGGCGAGCTGCTCGCGCCGGTCCGCGCGTGGGTGGCTGGCGACGACCTGCCCGGGCGCCACGAGCTCACCCCGGATGAGACCCGCGATCATGGACTCGGCCATGACCCCGGTCCCGACGGTGGCGAGAGTCCGACCGGCGAGGGGCGACATGGCGGCGAGTGTATCCCACCCCGCGGGCGACCCTGGCCGGGAACAGCCGGTCAGGCGGCGATGGCGCTCGCGAGCACGAAGAAGCGCCCGGTCGAGCGGACGTCGACGGCCTCGAAGCCGGCCCCCCGGAGTGCCGGCACGAGCTCGTCACGGCCGTAGTGGACCTTCGGGATGACGAACTCCCGGCCGTCTGCGAGACGGCGCCGGGACAGGCCCGGCGCCGGAGCGGGAAGCGGGTCCCGGCTGCCGGACGTGGGATCGGGGAGCGAGTCGATGGCCGCGAACGTGGCCCCGGGCTTCAACCATGCACGGGCGAGGTCGAGGAACGCGCCGAGCCGCGTCCGCGGGACGTGGCTGAGCCAGAACCCGGTGAACAGCGCGTCGACGGCGCGATCCGGCGCCGCCCAGGCGTCCCGCACGTGAAGGTGGGCCTGCAGCCGGTGGGCGAGGAGCCGGTCGCGCGCGCGATCCAGTGGCGCGGCCGCAGCGTCGTACGCATGGAGCTCGCCCTTCGTGGCCAGGAGCGCCGACCACCAGCCGGTCCCGGCGGCGATCTCGACGATCTCGCCCCGCAGGGGCAGCCCGTCGAGCCAGGTCGTGGCCGCGTCCAGCTCCACAAGCCAGGCCATGTCGTGGACCGGCCCGTGGGCGTAGCGGCCGCGCCGCAGGTACCAGTCGTCGTACTCGCCGGCTCGCGCCTCGTAGTACGGAACCAGCTGGGCCTCCGGTGAGATCCGGGGGCCCGATGGCGTCGGGACAACGGACGACGTCCCGGTGCCGGCCGCGGCAGCGCGCTGCTCCAGCGCGCTGCGAAGCCGGAAACGGAGGAAGGGATTCTCGCCTGCCCGCCCCAGGCAGTCCGGGCAGAGCCGTGCGAGTGCCTCCAGGTCGTCGGCGTCCCGGGGCTGCCACGTCTGCCCGCACCAGAGGCACGCGAAGGGGCGAGGAGTGCCGGCTCCGGTCACTGCACCGGCACCCAGCCACCGGCGGGGGCGAGGTCGACGAACGCGGCGGGGTCGAAGATCTCGGCCAGGATCTCGATGCCGTCGATGACCCGCGGTCCCGGCCGGCTGAAGTAGGAGGCGGCATCGAGGGCGAACACCTGGCCCCGGCGCACCGCCTCGATCTCGGACCAGGCCAGAGGTCGCGCCGAGGTGCGCCACGCTCGGACTGCCTCCGCGAGATGCATCCCGCAGGGCATGAGGAGGAGCATCTCGGGATCCACCTCCGCGACGGCATCCCACGTCGTCTCGTGGCTCGGCTCGCCGTCGCTGCCGAGGACGTCCCAGCCGCCTGCGCGCCGGATCTGCTCGGGCACCCAGAAGCCGGCCGAGGTGAGCGGGTCCGGCCAGTCGAGTGCCACGACACGCGGGGCGTGGTGGCGCTCGTCCCGCCGCGCCGCGACGACTTCCTCGACGTCCGCCAGGCGCTCCCGCAGGATCTCGACCAGTCCCACGGCCTCGTCCTCGGCATCCGCCATCGCTCCCACCGTGGCGATCGCGTGGAAGATGCCCTCCAGGCTCGTCGGGGCGAGCGTGACGATGCTGGCGTCCGAGCCGATGGCGACCCTGATCGTCCGAGCGTCGGGACCCGCCTGGCTCGCGCCCGCGACAAGGACGAGATCCGGCCGCAGCGCCGCGAGCGCGTCCTCGTCGACGGTCACGGCGGCCGGCGGCTCTCCGGCAGGCGCCGCTGCCCCGGGGTCGTGGTCGTCGACCCGGTCCACCGGAGCGCCGGCCAGCCGATCGGCGGCGCGGGTCAGGAAGGGTCGCCCGAGCACGCCCGGCGGGTAGTCACACGCGTGCGAGATCCCGACGAGGTCGTCGGCGAGCCCGAGGGCGCAGACGATCTCCGTGGCGGCGGGCAGGAGCGAGACGATGCGCATCGTTGAATGCGGCTCCGGTCCGTTGCGCGGAACGACCGGCCGTCCGGGGCCGGGGCCGGTCGCCGGGAGGCAGTGCGCGGGGCCCGCCGGGGAGGCGCCCCCGGCGCGGGTCAGGCGGGCTTGAGCGCCGCGATCATCGCGCGCGCGGCGTCCCTGTCCGAGAACCAGGTGACGTTGACCTTGGTGTACTCGACCCACTCGGGCGGCAGCGATTCTTCGGGGTAGATCGCGTTCACCGGGCACTCGGGCTCGCAGGCGCCGCAGTCGATGCACTCGTCCGGGTCGATGTAGAGCGTCCGGTCGACGCCCTGCTCGAAGTGGATGCAGTCGACAGGGCAGACCGCCACGCACGCCTGGTCCATCACGTCGACGCACGGCTCGGCGATCACGTAGGTCATGTTTGGAGCTCCTCCATGCCAGGTCGTCTGGACCCCGGGCCCCACCGTTCCCGGGCTGCGGAAGCGCACGCCCGCGCAACCGAGGGTACCACTTGCGCCGGGTGACGGCGTGACCCCCCCGGCGACGGCGGGGGGAGCGTGGAGCGCCGCCGGCACCCGTCACGGACCCGGGGCCGACGGAGCGCTCGGTTGGGCGCCGCCCGGGCCGAAGCGTGCCGCGCACCGGGACGCCTGCGGCCGAGGGTCCCGGATCCTTGACACCGTGGAATGGCAAGGGCAATCTTCCGCCGTCCTCGCGGCGTCGCACGAACCGAGCAGCCCGCTCGAGCGTACCCGCGATGCCGTCGACCTGAGGAGGGGTGTGGCGATCGACAGCGCCGCGCGCGCCGAGTCGCCGCTGCGAGGCGACGACGACGTCCCTGCCGTGCGGCTCGTCGGCCTGCACAAGCAGTACGGCGACGTCGCGGCGGTTGCCGGCATCGATCTCGCGATCGCCGAGGGCGAGTTCTTCTCGATGCTCGGGCCGTCCGGGTCGGGCAAGACGACCACGCTGCGCATGATCGCCGGGTTCGAGATCCCGACCGGGGGCCGGGTGGAGCTCCACGGCCAGGACGTGACCGGCCTCGCGCCCTTCGAGCGCAACGTCAACACGGTCTTCCAGGACTACGCCCTCTTCCCGCACATGAGCGTCGGCGACAACGTCGCCTACGGCCTGATGGTCCGGAAGGTGCCGCGGACGGAGCGCGAGCGCCGCGTGGCGGATGCGCTCGCGATGGTTCGCC
This sequence comes from uncultured Chloroflexia bacterium, assembly GCA_963776285.1. GTDB lineage: Bacteria > Chloroflexota > Limnocylindria > Limnocylindrales > CSP1-4 > CTSoil-043. The sequence continues at coordinate 122,140 of CAVZLW010000005.1, read as the reverse complement.
TGGCCGGCTACGAACGGCGCAAGCCGGCACAGCTGTCGGGCGGGCAGCGCCAGCGGGTGGCCCTGGCGCGCGCGCTGGTGAATCGACCTCGCGTGCTGCTCCTCGACGAGCCCCTCGGCGCCCTCGACCTGAAGCTCCGGGAGGAGATGCAGATCGAGCTCAAGGCGATCCAGCGGGAGGTCGGGATCACGTTCATCTACGTGACCCACGACCAGGAGGAGGCGCTCACGATGAGCGACCGGATCGCCGTCTTCAGCCACGGCAGGATCGAGCAGGTCGGATCGCCGGCCGACGTCTACGAGAAGCCCGCCACCCGCTTCGTCGCCGGCTTCGTCGGCACGAGCAACCTGCTCTCGGGGTTGGCAGCGGCTGCCATCGTCGGACGGGAGGGGACGTTCACGGTTCGACCCGAGAAGATACGGATCGAGGCGCCGGACGGACCTGTCAGCGAGGAGGAGACCTCGGCGCTCGGCGAGATCGCCGAGGTCGTCTACCTGGGTGCCGACACGCGCTACATCGTCCGGCTCGACGCCGGGGCGACGCTCGTCGTCACGCAGCAGAACCTGGTCACATCGTCGACCGAGGCGCTGGCCAAGCAGGGACTGGCGGTCCGGCTCGTCTGGCAGCGCCAGCACACCCTCCCTCTCCAGGGGGACCGGGATCGCGAAGGAGGAGGCAGCCCATGAAATCCGGCCATCTCGCGGCGGCGATCGCGTCGATCGCGCTCGTCGCGGCGGCCTGCGGCGGTGGCGCCACGAGCGCCCCGTCCGCCTCCGCGCCGCCTTCCGCGGCGGCGCCCGGCTCGTCCGCGCCCGCGGCCAGTGCGCCGGCGACACCCGCTCCGTCCCTCACCGGCAGCGAGTACGGCACGATCAAGCCCCTCAAGCCCGCCGTCGACCTGAGCAAGGTGGGCGGCCCCGGCGAGGGCGCCCTCAACATCATCATCTGGGCCGGGTATGCCGAGGACGGCTCCAACGTCAAGGAATACGACTGGGTCCATCCCTTCGAGGCGCAGACCGGCTGCAAGGTCCAGTCCAAGGTCGGCAACACGTCCGACGAGATGGTCAGCCTGCTGCGCCAGGGCGGCGGCTCGGTGTACGACGGCGTGTCGGCCTCCGGCGACGCGACGAACCGCCTGATCGCCAACGGCGACGTCGCGGCCGTCGACCCGACCACGATCCCCGGCTTTGCCGACGTCGCCCCGTTCCTCCAGGACGCTCCGCACTACACCGTCAACGGCGTCCACTACGGCGTGCCCCACGGCTGGGGCGGCAACAGCCTGATGTTCCGGACGGACATCGTGACGCCGGCCCCGACGAGCTGGAACGTGGTCTTCGACCCGACGGCGTCGAAGCCGTACCAGGGCAAGATCACCGCCTACGACAGCCCGATCTACATCGCCGATGCCGCGCTGTACCTCAAGGCGACGAACCCGGGCCTCGGCATTACCAACCCGTACGAGCTCACGCAGGACCAGTTCGACGCGGCGGTCGCCCTGCTGAAGCAGCAGCGCCCCTGGGTCGGCAAGTACTGGGCCCTCTTCTCGGACGAGATCGACAACTTCAAGAGCGGGGCCACGGTCGTCGGCACGACCTGGCCGTACCAGGTCAACACCCTCAAGGGCATGGGCGTCAAGGTCGACGCGGTCGTGCCCAGCGAGGGGATGACCGGCTGGGCCGACACCTGGATGGTGTCGTCGAAGGCGCAGCACCCCAACTGCATGCTGAAGTGGATGGCCTGGATGCTGACGCCCGAGGTGCAGGCCCAGGTGGCCGAGTACTTCGGCGAGGCGCCGGCGAACCCGAAGGCGTGCAAGTACCTCGACGCCGTCTACGGGTCGTACGGGCTCAAGGACTTCTGCACGGCCTACCGGGTCACCGACCCGAGCTTCTACAACCAGATCGCGTTCTGGAAGACTCCTCTTCCCGACTGCGGTGACAGCCGCGGCCAGACCTGTGTCGACTACTCGGTCTGGACCCAGAAATGGACGGAGATCAAGGGTTAGGGCCGCGCCCGCCGGGCGGCGGATGACTGCAGTCTCGGCGGCGGCCCGCCGGCCGCCGCCGAGACCGTCACAGTGCCCGGCTCCGAACCGATGACGACGACCACTGTCGCGCCACCCCCCCCGCCGCCCGCGTCGCCGGCGCGTCGCCTCCAGGCGGCGCTCTACCGGCATCGCACCACGCAGGTGCTGCTGCTCCTCGCGCCGCCCGCGGGCTGGTTCGGCGTGATCTACCTCGGGTCGCTGGTCGTCCTGTTCATCTCCGCGTTCTGGTACCTCGACCCGCTCACGTCGGCGATCAAGCACGACTTCACGCTCAAGAACTTCGAGCAGATCGTGACGGTCCCCGTCTATCGCACGATCATCCTGAGGACGGTCGTGGTGGCCCTCGTCGTGACCCTCCTCGACATCATCCTCGCCTTCCCGGTGGCCTACTTCATGGCCCGTGTCAGCACCGGCCGGACGCGCGCGATCCTCTTCGCGGCAGTCCTTCTGCCGCTCTGGACCAGCTACCTCGTCCGGGTCTTCGCCTGGCGCACGATCCTGTCGGTCGGCGGCCCGCTCGACTGGCTGTTCGCCCAGCTCGGGATGTCCGGGGTGAGCCTCTACAACAGCATGATTGCGATGGTCATCGTGTTCACCTACCTCTGGCTCCCCTACATGATCCTGCCCATCTACGCGGGCCTCGAGCGGATCCCGGCGTCGCTCCTCGAGGCCTCGGCGGACCTCGGAGCGCACGGTGGGACGACGTTCCGGCGGGTCGTCTGGCCGCTGGCCCTGCCGGCGGTCGCGGCCGGCTCGATCTTCACCTTCTCCCTCACCCTGGGGGACTACATCGCGCCGCAGCTCGTCTCGAACACGCAGTTCATCGGCAACGTCGTCTACGACAGCCAGGGCGTGGCCGGCAACATCCCCTTCGCCGCGGCCTTTGCCACGATCCCGGTTGCGATCATGGGGATCTACCTGATCGTCATGCGCCGCCTCGGCGCCTTCGACGCCCTCTAGGCCGGGCGATGGGACGCTGGGCGCTGCGGGTCGCGACGGGGCTGGTCCTCCTCTTCCTGTACGTCCCGATCGTGATCATCGTGATGTACTCCTTCAACGCCGCACGCGACCAGACCTGGCCGATCACCGAGTGGACGACCCAGTGGTACTCCGCGGCGATCGGGAACCCGGAGCTTCACGCGGCGTTCATCCTGTCGATCGAGGCGGCGCTCGGGGCGACCGCGATCGCTCTCGTCCTGGGAACGATCGCGGCCCTCGTCGTGCACCGCTTCGCGTTCTTCGGCCGCGAGACGATCTCGTACGTCCTGGTCCTGCCGATCGCGCTGCCCGGGATCGTGACCGGCATGGCCCTCAACGCGACCTTCAACTCGTTCCACGTCCCGTTCATGCTCTGGACGATCATCATCGGCCACGCGACGTTCTGCGTCGTCATCGTCTACAACAACTCGATCGCCCGGATGCGCCGGTCATCGAAGTCGATCGAGGAAGCCTCGATGGACCTCGGCGCCACGACCTGGCAGACATTCCGGCGGATCAGCCTGCCGGTCCTCGGGACGGCCCTCGTCGCGGGCGGCATGCTCGCGTTCGCCCTGTCGTTCGACGAGGTGATCGTGACGACCTTCACGGCCGGCACGCAGCAGACCCTGCCGCTCTGGATCTACAACAACCTCAAGCTGCCGAACCAGCGCTCGATCGTGAACGTGGTGGCGGTCCTCCTGATCCTGCTGTCCCTGATCCCGGTCTACCTGGCGCAGCGGCTCGCGAGCGATGGGGCCGGGACCGGCGGGCGGATCTGAGGCGACGCGGCCCCGGGGAACAGCGCGCGCCGGAGGAGGTGCCTGCCGGCCCCTACATCCCCTCGGGCGTGTAGGACGGGTCCAGGTACGTCTCCGGATCGTCCTCGAAGTCGAGCTTGCAGCCCTTCCCGCAGAAGTAGTAGACGTTGCCTTCGTGCTCCGCGGTGAGGGTCGCCGTCTCCGTATCGACCTCCATCCCGCAGACCGGGTCGATTGCGATGGCCATGCTGTGTCACTCCGTTGCTCCCCGGCACCCGCCGGTCCGTCCCGCGAGCATAGAACGTCACTCCGCCGCTCGACGGGACCGCTACGATGGTGCCCATGGAAACGGTCACCGATCTGGCCGCCGCTCGCGCGCGCCTCGCCGAGGAGCAGGCTCGCCTGCGCGCCGAGCTGGGAGAGGAGATCGAGGCGCCCGGTCAGATGACCTACGGCTCGCAGGCCGCCGCCGCCGCGCAGGTGTTCGCCCAGCAACGCGACCTCGCCTTCCGGGACCAGGCAGAGCGCCGCTTCCACGCGATCGACCACGCGCTCGCCCGGATCGAGGCTGGTACCTACACGGTCTGCGAGATCTGCGGCGGCCCTATCTCCGCGGAGCGTCACGAAGTCGTCCCGTGGGCCACCACCTGCGTCGAGTGCGGTCGCACGCATCGCTAGCCGCTGCGCAGACCCGGCCGTGAGCAGCCTCGATCCCGCTGCCCCGCTGGTCGACCTCGCCAGGATCCGGACAGCGGCGGTCACGCTCCACGGCATCGCCGCGCGAACGCCCCTCGTCGCGCTCGGCGACCCGGCACGCGGCCACCTCCTGAAGGCTGAGTCGCTCCAGCCGATCGGCGCGTTCAAGATCCGGGGCGCCTACAACGCGGCCGCGTCGCTGACGCCGGACGAGCGCGCGCGGGGCCTCATCACCTACTCGTCGGGCAACCACGCCCAGGGTGTCGCACGCGCGGCTCGTCTCCTCGGCGTGCCCGCGGTGATCGTGATGCCGGAGAATGCTCCCGCCATCAAGCGCGCGCGCGTCCTGGCCGACGGCGCGGAGGTGGTCACGGTGGGCAACGCGAGCGCCGAGCGGCAGGCCGTGGCCGAGCGCCTGGCCGCCGAGCGCGGGCTCGCCATGATCCCGCCCTACGACGACGACCGGATCATCGCCGGCCAGGGCACCTGCGGCCTGGAGATCGCGGACGATCTCCCCGACCTTGCGGCCGTCCTGGTTCCGATCGGGGGCGGCGGCCTTGCGTCGGGAGTGGCGGCGGCGGTGAAGGCGCTGCGCCCCGGCGCACGCGTGATCGGGGTGGAGCCGGAGCTGGCCGCCGACGCCCACGAGTCGCTCGTGCGCGGCGAGATCGTCGAATGGTCGTCCGCCGACGTCTCGCGCACGATCGCCGACGGGACGCGAACGCAGGCGCTGGGTGTCCGGACGTTCGCCCACCTGCGGGCACTGCTCGACGGCGTGGTGACCGTGCGGGAGGACGAGATCGCGGCCGCCGTCCGGATCGCGGCCGAGGAGGCACGCCTCGTGGTCGAGCCGTCCGGGGCGCTGTCGATCGCCGCACTCCGGTTCCACGCGGCCGAGGCGGGGGTCGCGGGTGCACCCGGGCCCGTCGTCTGTGTCGTCTCCGGCGGCAACGTCGACCCGGCCCTGTACCTGGCCTACCTCCAGGCGCCGATCCCGCCCGCCTGACGCAGGTCGTGGGCGTCGGGATCCCGGGGCTCGGGACCAGGGCCCTCGGTGCCTCCTCGCACCGAGCTCACGCGCCCGCCAGGTCGGCTTCGACGGCGCGGATCACCTCGGGAGCAAGCTGCGACCTCCCCGTGTCCAGGAGGTATCGCTCCACCGAGCGCGCGGCGTCCTGCAGGTACGACCGCGATCCCGGGCCCGGAGCCGCGACGGCCCCGCGATAGGCGACGAGGATGCGATCGGGCTTCCCGGCCGCGCTGGTCGAGATCGAGAAGCCTCGGTATCCGAGACCGCCCTCCTGCGGGACGCCGAAGGCCGGCGCCAGGCGTCCGAGCCGCAGGGACAGCTCGGCCGACTGGGCGTCCGTGAGCATCCACGACGGGTCGGGCCGGCCGGAGAAGATGCCGAGCGAGACCGCCGTCCGTTCGCCCGGCACGGCCGTGCCCGTGTCCCCACCGCAGGCGCCTGCCAGGAGCGCCAGGGCCATCGCGATGAGCAGCGCCGCGCGCGGCCTGGTGGGCCGGCTCCGTCGCGGCCGTCCGGTCATACCGCGCCGCTCTCCTCGCGCGCGGCGCGGCGGGCCGCGACGGCGTCCTCGGCCGCCTCTCGCCGCCGCGTCGCCTCCTCCTCGTGGCGCATCCAGTCCGCCAGCACCAGCAGGATCGCGAGGAGGAAGAACGCATCGCCCACGCCCCACATGACGGCCCCGGCGAGCTGCTGGTCCTCGAGCGGCGATGGCGGCCACGGACGCCCCGTGGTCGCGTAGTGCGGATAGAGGACCTGGTCCGAGAACAGGATCGCCACCCCCAGCAGGGAGTTGAGGGGCATCTGCGCGAACAGGTAGAAGACCCGCGCCGGGTACGGGAGGCGATAGGGGCTGGGATCGCGACCGACGACCGGCCACCAGAAGAGGAGGGCCGTGGCGAGGTAGAGGCCATGCTCCATGTCGTGGATCAGCGGATCCCGCAGCGCCGCGTCGAAGAGCGGCGAGACGTGGCTCCCCCACATCACGAAGGTGAACAGGAGCCAGGCGACCAGGGGATGGCCGACCACCCTGACCACGCGTGAGCGGAGGGCGGGCAGGATCCACCGGTTCCGGACGTCCGGGGTTGCGGCCCGAAGGAGCAGCGTGATCGGGGCGGCAAGGATGATCGCCGGGGCCGCGCCGAAGACCAGGAGCAGGTGCTGGACCATGTGGACCGCGAAGAGCTCGGTGTCGTAGCGCTCGATCCCCGACATCAGGGCGATGGCGGTGCAGGCCAGCCCGAGCAGGAAGAAGACCGGACGATCGACGGGGACGGGGTTGGCCGGGTGCGCCGCGTTGACGCGCCGAACCGCCCACAGGTAGGCCAGGGCCGCGATCGCGAGCGAGATCGCGACCTGCGGATAGAAGGTCCAGTCGAGGAGGATGATCGCCAGGGTCGGTGGCGGCGGGACGCCCCCGCCGCTATGCCCGAGGGTTGCCGGGACCGCCAACAGCGCCATCACGGGGAGCGCCGAAAGGGCCCCGGCAAGAGTCGCCGCGGGTCGGTGCGCGGGGCGCAGGCGGGCTGTCACCGGGTCATTCTCGCGCGTTCCCCGGCCCGAGGCCGTTGCGTGCTCGGCAACGTCGACCTCATATGCGCATCTCCGCACGAGGTTCGGGTATCATGCGCGCGCTCCCGTCCGCAGGCGTCCCGGCGCGGAGCACGCGGAGAGGGCTGTCCGGCCGCCTCGGGCGGAGCGAGCCGGCAGGCACAGGTCGTTGGAGGCTCGATGACGTTCACCCGGATACGGCGGCACCCTCGAGCATGGCTCGTGCTGCTGCTGGGCGCCGCCGCCATCGTCGTGACGGGCTGCACGGACTTCAACATCCGAACCGCCATGCCGCCCGACCCCGCCACGACACAGGGGCAGGCGACCCAGAACCTCTACAACGTCGTCTTCGTGATCGGGGCCGCGATCTTCCTCCTGGTCGAGGGGCTGATCCTGTTCGCCGTGCTGCGCTATCGCCGTCGCAAGGGCGATGACGAGCTGCCGCCGCAGATCCACGGCAACAACAAGCTCGAGATCATCTGGACGGCGATCCCGATCGCGATCGTCCTCGCCCTGTTCGTGGTGTCCTGGCAGACCCTCAACACGATCGACGCACGCCAGGCGGACCCGCCGGTCAAGATCGGCGTCGTCGCATTCCAGTGGCAGTGGGAGTTTGTCTACGCGCCACCTGACATCCGCTGGGAGGACTGCGGGGCAACCCAGAACAAGGGGAAGTGCGTCACCATCTACGGGGTCCCGCCTCCCGGCGGCGATCGCACGAACTGGGTGCCTCCGCAGATGCACGTCCCGGTCGGTGAGACCGTCGAGCTGCAGATGCACTCGAACGACGTCATCCATTCGTTCTACGTCCCGGCATTCCTGTACCAGCGCGACATCACGCCGCGCAAGGACCAGGTGATCCAGTTCCTCGCCGACCGCGAGGGCACCTATCGTGGGCAGTGCACCCAGTTCTGCGGGCTCGGGCACCAGTCGATGGAGTTCGAGGTCGTGGTCGAGAGCCGGGATGCCTTCAACAGCTGGCTCCAGCAGCAGCTGACGCCGCCGGCCACGCCATCTCCCGCAGCATCGGCCAGCTCTGCGCCGGGTGCCAGCTCTGCGCCTTCCGCCAGCCCTGCGCCGGGTGCCAGCTCTGCGCCCGCCGCCAGCTCGGCGCCCGCCGCCAGCTCGGCGCCGGGTCAGTCGGTCACCCTCAAGCTCACCGCGGCGGGGATCGCCTACGACACCGCCGCGCTCGAGGCGCCGGCGAACACGCCGTTCCAGATCGTGTTCACCAACAACGACGCCGGGGTACCCCACAACGTCTCGATCCACCAGGGCTCACCCACGGGGCCCGAGGTCTGGAAGGGCGAGATCTTCAGCGGGGTGGACAGCCGGACGTACGACGTGCCGGCCCTCCCGGCGGGGACCTACGGCTTCGTCTGCACGGTCCACGCGAACATGACCGGCACGCTCACGGTGAAGTAGGAGAGCCCGAATGGCGACCACCGCGCTCCGCCCCGCGGCGACCTACCGCTCCGGGCTCTACGAGTGGCTGACGACCACCGACCACAAGAAGATCGGGATCCTCTACTTCTTCAACTCGCTCCTGCTCTTCCTGTTCGGCGGCGTCCTCGCCCTCGCCGTTCGTACCGAGCTGGCCCAGCCCGGCCTCCAGGTGATGAACGAGTCGACCTATAACCAGATGTTCACGATGCACGCGTCGGTGATGATCTTCTGGGTCGTCATCCCGTTCCTGGCGGGCTTCGGGAACTACTTCGTCCCCCTGATGGTCGGGGCCCCGGACATGGCGTTCCCGCGCATCAACGCGCTCTCGTTCTGGCTCCTGCCGCTCTCGGCGCTCATCGCCATCCTCGGCTTCCCCCTCGGCGGGGCGGCCGCAGAAGGCTGGACCAGCTACAGCCCGCTGGCCCAGGACAAGTTCTCGCCCGGCATCGGCACGGATCTCTGGATCATCGCCCTGCTGCTGGTGGGGACCAGCTCGATCCTTGGCGCCATCAACTTCCTGGTCACCATCTTCAAGATGCGGGCGCCGGGGATGACGCTCTTCCGGATGCCCATCTTCGTCTGGACCATCCTCGTCACCAGCGTCCTGGTCCTGATGGGGACTCCGGTCCTGACGTCGGCCCTGATGATGCTGTACATCGACCGCAACCTGGGCGGGAGCTTCTTCAACACCACGCTGGAGGGCGGCAACGCGATCCTCTGGCAGAACGTCTTCTGGTTCTACAGCCACCCGGCCGTCTACATCATGATCCTGCCGGCCATGGGGATCGTGAGCGAGGTCATTCCGACCTTCAGCCGTAAGCCGCTCTTCGGCTACAAGGCATTCGTCTTCGCGACGGCCGGCATCGGCGCGCTGGGGTTCTCCGTGTGGGCCCACCACATGTTCACGACGGGTGCGGTCTACCTGCCGTTCTTCAGCCTGATGACGTTCCTGATCGCGGTCCCGACCGGCGTGAAGATGTTCAACTGGATCGCCACAATGTTCAGGGGCAAGCTTTCGTTCACGACGTCGATGCTGTTCGCAATCGGCTTCCTGATGCTGTTCCTGATCGGCGGGATCAACGGCGCCTTCCTTGCCTCGGTCCCGGTCGACTACCACGTCCACGCGACCTACTGGATCGTGGCCCACATCCATTACGTCCTGTTCGGCGGCTCGATCATGGGCATCTTCGCGGGCATCTACTACTGGTTCCCGAAGATGTTCGGGCGCCGCCTCAACGAGTCGCTCGGCCGGATCCACTTCGTCGGGATCTTCATCGGGATGAACCTGACCTTCTTCCCGATGCACCTCCTCGGCATGTCCGGCATGCCCCGGCGGATCGCCGATTACAGCGCCACCGCGGGCTGGAACGACCTGAACCTCCTGGCCACGATCGGCGGCTTCATCATCGCCGTCTCGATGCTGCCCTTCCTGTGGAACATCTTCACGTCCCTGCGCGGGGGGGAGCTCGCCGGTGACGACCCCTGGGAGGCCAACACGCTGGAATGGGCGACGTCGTCGCCGCCGCCGGCGTGGAACTTCGACCACCTGCCGCCGATCCGCTCGGAGCGCCCGGTCTTCGACCAGCGCCACGCGGCGGACGCCCCGCAGATCACGGCCGGGCACTGACGATGGCCGCGAGCACGTCGGCCGTCGCGCCCCGCAGCGGAGCCGGCGACACCCACGGCCACGCCCAGCGGGGGATCAGCAACCCGATCCTGGGGATGATCCTGTTCATCGCCTCCGAGGTGATGTTCTTCGCCGGGCTCTTCGCCGCCTACTTCAGCGTGCGGCTCGCCTCGGTGCACTGGCCGCCCCTGGTCAACGAGCAGGAATACGAGTCGTTCAACCTTCACACACCCGAGCACCTGGCCGTCGCCGGCACGCTCACGGCGATCCTGGTCTTCAGCTCGGTGACCATGCAGGTGGGCGTGTGGGCCATCCGGAGGGGCGACAGGCGCGTCTTCCTGCGGGCGACCGGGGTCACGCTCGTGCTGGGCATCCTGTTCCTCAGCGGCCAGATCTGGGACTACACCCAGCTCGGGTTCGGGATCACCGATACGGCCTTCGGGAGCACCTTCTACACGCTCACCGGCTTCCACGGGGCGCACGTCGCGGGCGGAGCGATCATGCTCAGCGTCGTCCTGTACCGCGGCCTGGCCGGGCAGTTCTCCGCGAAGCACCACGACATGGTCGAGGCGACGTCGCTGTACTGGCACTTCGTGGACGTCGTCTGGATCGTCCTCTTCTCCACCCTGTACCTGCTGTAGCGGCCGAAGGGAACCGACGGTGATCAAGCCCAGGTACACCCTCCTCGCCGGCCTCACGTTCGTGGTGCTGGGGATCGTCTACGGGCTGCTCAGCCACGACCCCGTCGGCGCGACCATGCTCTTCGCGCTGGGCATCGCGATGGGGCTGATGTCGTACGTGCTGATCGCTGGCTCGCCCAGCGGCGACGAGCGCTAGCGGGAGGGCGGCCCCGACTCCCATGTCGCTCTGGGACAAGATCCTCGAGGTCATCGGCTCGCTCGTCTCGCCCGACTGGGGCGCGCTGCTCCTGCTGATCCCCATCGCCCTCCTGGTGATCGTCGGGGCGTATCTCATCTGGGTTGTCCGGCGCTATGCCGCAGCCGGACCCCAGGTGTCCCGCCCCCTCCCGGTCGCACCGGTCCCGGCAGGCATCCACATGCCCGGGCCAAGCCTGGCGCCGTTCCTGGCCGCCGGTGGCGCCTTCGCGTTCGTCCTCTCGACCCTGTTCATCAAGATCACACCGGGCGCGACTCCGGGAACCACGACGATCACGGTCGAGCCTCTCGGGATCGTTGCGCTGGGCATCGGGCTGCTGGCCATGGTCGGCTCGCTCCTGTACTGGGGCCGCGAGGCCAATCGCGAGTACGACGCGCTGGAGCCGCCCGTGGCGCTTCCCGCGGTGACATCGGCGGGGCCGCCCGAAGGCGTCCACGTTCCCGGGCCATCGTTCCGGCCGCTGCTCGCGGCGATCGCGTCCGCCGCCATGGTCCTCGGGCTCGTCATCTCCCCCGTCGTCTTCGCGGCAGGGGTCCTGATGATGGCGATCGGGCTCCTCGGCTGGCTCAACGACGCACGCAAGGAGTACCGCCAGGTCGAGAAGGCGGACGTGACCGGCCACCTGGAGAACATCCCCGCGCCGCGGTTCCCGACGGGCACGCTCATCGTCTTCGCGGTGCTGTTCGTCGGGTCGCTGCTGGTCGCGGGCGGGGTGATCCCGCCGCGCAGCACGGCTGGCGGCGGGACCGGCGGAGCCGGAGCATCGCCGTCCGCTGCCGCGTCCGGCGCGGCGTCCCAGGTCCCGGCGGCATCCGGGGCGCCGTCCGCGGCCCCGTCCGGCGCGGCGTCGGCGGGACCGTCCGGCGGCACCGGCGGCGCAGCGGTCACCCTCAAGCTCACCGCGGCGGGGATCGCCTACGACACCGCCGCGCTCGAGGCGCCGGCGAACACGCCGTTCCAGATCGTGTTCACCAACAACGACGCCGGGGTACCCCACAACGTCTCGATCCACCAGGGCTCACCCACGGGGCCCGAGGTCTGGAAGGGCGAGATCTTCAGCGGGGTGGACAGCCGGACGTACGACGTGCCGGCCCTCCCGGCGGGGACCTACGGCTTCGTCTGCACGGTCCACGCGAACATGACCGGCACGCTCACGGTGAAGTAGGGGCGTCTCGCCAAAGGGCCGCTTGGTCCGCCCGCGGCGCGTTCGCGAGCCAGTGCCTAGAATTGCGCCCTCCATGACTCCCACCCCCCTCCGTGTCGCCGCCCTGCTCGTCGCCGTCGCCATCGCTGCCGCCGCGTGCGGCGGCACGGGCGCAGCGGCGAGCCCCGGCGCCAGCCTCGTCATCATCGGCTCGCCGCTCATCGGGAAGCCCGCCCCTGCGCTGGCGGGAACGACCCTCGACGGCAAGCCGTTCGACCTCGCGTCGCTCAGGGGCTCGCCGGTGATCGTCAACTTCTGGGCCAGCTGGTGCGGTCCGTGCCGTGACGAGTTCCCGCTCCTTGCGGATGCGGAGAAGCGCCATGCGGCAGAGGGCCTCGTCGTGGTCGGGGCGCTCTTCAAGGACGATGCCGACCCGGCCCGGGCGTTCGTCGCCGCGCAGGGAGCGACCTGGGCGACGGTCGCCGATCCCGACCGCTCGATCGGCGGCGCCTGGAAGGTCCTGGCCCCGCCCCAGACGTTTTTCGTCGACCGCGACGGCGTGATCCGCGACGTCCAGGTGGGCCAGGTCCGCGACGCGGCCGAGCTCGACCGACTGCTCGGCTCGATCCTCCCGTGATGTCGGCCCGAGTCGAGGCGCGACCGGTGGGCGTGGCCGGCAGCGCGTCGACGATCGCGTTCCCGGCGATCACCGTGCGTGGTCTCCGCAAGCGCTACGGCGCGCTGACCGTCCTCGACGGCCTCGACCTCGACGTGCAGAGCGGGCAGCTCGTCGCGCTCCTGGGACCGAACGGCGCCGGCAAGACGACGACCGTGGAGATCCTTGAAGGGTACCGGCGCGCCGATGCCGGCGAGGTCCGGGTCCTGGGACTCGACCCGCACCACGACGGTGCGATCCTGCGGCCGCGCGTCGGCGTGATGCTCCAGCAGGGCGGCATCACGCCCCAGGGTCGCCCGCGCGAGCTGGTTCGCCTCCACGCGCGGCTCTTCGCCCATCCGGCAGACCCCGACGACCTGCTGGACCTCCTCGGGCTGGGTCACGCGGCCACCCGGCGATACAAGCTCCTGTCGGGCGGTGAGAAGCAGCGTCTGGCCCTGGCCCTGGCCCTCGTGGGACGTCCCGAGCTCCTCGTCCTCGATGAGCCGACGGCGGGGATGGACCCAGCTGCCAAGGCCACGGTGCGGGCGCTCATCGCGGACCTGCGGACGGCCGGACGAACGATCCTGCTGACCACCCACGAGCTGGCAGACGTGGAGCGCCTGGCCGACCACGTGGTCGTCATCGACAGGGGGCGGGTCGTCGCGGCCGGGACCCCGGCGGAGCTCGTCGCCGGGGCGGGGCTCGTGCTCCGGTTCCGCCTCGCGACGCCGGACGGAGGCCATGCGACGATCGACATGGCCGACCTCGCCGAGCTCGGCGGAGCGCTTGGCGGCACGGTCGAAGCGGACGGGTCCGCCGGCAGGCACCGTCTCGCCGGGAGGGCGCCGGATCCCGGGACGGTGGCCACGCTGGCGTCCTGGTGCGCCGAGCGGGGCCTGCTCCTGGCCGAGCTGCGGACCACGGGCGGGACGCTCGAGGAACGCTTCCTCGAGCTCATCGCCGAGACCGATGGCGATGTGCCCGCGGCGCCGGCCGAGCCTGCAGCCGGCGTGGACGTCTCCGCGGCCTCGTCCGCAGCGCGAGGGGTCCGAGCGTGACGACGGAAGCGACGGCCGACATCCTGCTGCCGGGCGATGGACGCCCGTCGTCCGTGCTCGCCCGCGTCGCCGCGATGCTGGAGATGGAGCTGCGGCTGACGGCCCGGCGCCCCGAGAACCTCTTCGTGACGCTGGTGCTTCCGGCGGTCCTCCTCGTCTTCTTCGGGTCGGTCAAGGTCCTGCCGGACGCGGCGACCGCGCTTCCCGGCGCAGCGCCCGTCGACGGCGTCCTGCCGGCGATCCTCGCGACGGCGATCGTCGCCGCCGGCCTGGTCAACCTCGGGATCTCGACCGGGTTCGAGCGGTCGTACGGGGTCCTCAAGCGCCTCGGCGCCTCGCCGTTGACGCGGGGTCAGCTGCTTGGCGGCAAGGTCGGCACGATCGTGGTGGTGGAGGCCGTCCAGGCCGTCCTGCTCATCGGCCTGGCCGTCGTCCTCTTCGGCTGGGCGCCCGGGCCGGGCTGGAACCCGGCGGCCGTCGTTGCGGCCGTGATCCTCGGCACCGCCACCTTCAGTGGGATGGGCCTGTTCTTCGCCGGCACGCTCCGCGCCGAGGCCACGATGGCGCTGACGAACGCGCTCTTCCTGCTCGCCCTCCTCCTGGGCGGCCTCCTCGTGCCGAGCCACCAGCTGCCCGGCCTCCTGGGAGCGCTGGCCTCGCTGATGCCGACGGCGGCGCTGGCCGACTCGCTCCGAATCGGCCTGGGCGCGAGCACCGGTGATCTCGTCGAGCCGCTTGCGCTTCTCGCGGTCTGGGCGGTCGGACTCGGCGTGCTGACGGCCCGGACCTTCCGCTGGGAGTAGGCCCGGAGGCTCCGACGAGGGCGGCCCCCGATCAGGCGTCCCGGGTGATGTCCGGCGCGGCGTCGGGCGCAGCGGCCTCGGTCACGTCCGGCGCGGCGTCGGGCGCAGCGGCCTCGGTCACGTCCGGCGCGGCGTCGGGCGCAGCGGCCTCGGTCACGTCCGGCGCGGCGTCGGGCGCAGCGGCCTCGGTCACGTCCGGCGCGGCGTCGGGCGCGGCGGCCTCGGTCACGTCCGGCGCGGCGTCGGGCGCGGCATCGGGCCCAGCGGCGTCGGGCGCGGCATCGGGCCCAGCGGCGTCGGTCGCGGCATCGGGCCCATCGTCCGGGCCGGCCGGCCCGCCTTCGGGCCCCGGCTCGGGTTGACCGTCCGGTCCGGTGCCCGCCTGGGCGTCGGGCCCGGCGTCCGGCGTCGGATCCGGCCCGGCATCCGGGCTGGCATTGCGGCGCGCATAGAGGAAGACCGCGACCGCCGCGATCGCGCCGCCGATCAGCAGGAGGATCAGCAACATCGACCCACCCCCGCCCTGCTCGGGAGCCGGCGTGGGGGCCGGCGTCGGGCTCGGAACCGGTGTCGGGCTCGGGCTGGGCGTGGGCACGGCCGCGGCGACCATCGCGACGTTGACACCGCTCAGCGAATTCCCGCCGGTGATGACGGCGGGAGGATTGGCGCTCTGCCAGGACCGGTCGCCGTCGGTCACCGTGCTCGTGACCACGTAGGTGGCGCTGGACTGGACGTCGGCGACGTTGAACGGCACGGAGAACGGGATCGGCGCCGACGCGCCGGGCAGCGGTCGAGCGTCGAACCCCAGGACGGCGCCGGTGTCGGGGCGGGAGACGAGGGTGACGGACGACGCGCCGTCGCCGAGCGTGGCGTCGATGCCCGTCAGCGCCCCGGTGACCTCTCCGAGGAGGAGGTCGGGGCGATAGGTCAGGGGCACGACGACGCCACTGCTCGGCGCACCCTTGGTGATCACGGGGACCCCCGTTGCCGAGATCCAGGCCTGGTCACCGTCGATCAGGGCAGCCCGGATCGTGTAGGTCCTGGCGGGATTGACGTCGGCGGTCTGGTAGGTCAGCGAGAATGCGATCGGCTGCTGGCCGGGCGTCGTGATCTCCTGGCTGGCCAGGACCGCGACCGACGATCCGTTGCCCTCGTCGATGAGGGCAACGACGGCCCGCGCTCCACCTGACAGCTTGGCCGGCTCCCGGTAGACGAGGGTGCCGGTAACGGTCCCGGACGTGGGGGCCGGCGTCGGCGACGCTGCCGCACTCGGCGGCGCTGTGGGCGCCACCGTCGGCGTCGGGGTGGCCGTCGGGGCAGGCGTCGGCGTCGGCGTCGGCGCCGCGGTCGGGGCAGGCGTCGGGGTCGGCGCCGGCGTCGGGGTCGGCGCAGGCGTCGGGGTCGGCGCAGGCGTCGGGGTCGGCGCAGGCGTCGGGGTCGGCGCCGCGGTGGGCTTCGGCGTCGGCTTCGGCGTCGCGGTGGGCGCAGCCGTGGGCTTCGGCGTCGGCTTCGGCGTGGCGGTGGCCGCTGGAGGGGGCGTCGGCGTGCCAGCGGGCGGCGGAGTCGGCGTCGGAGCCGCCACGGGGATCTTCTGGGGCAGCGACGTGACGGAGATCGTCACGGCGCCGGTCGAGCCGGGAACGATGCTGACCGGCGTCAGGCTCTCCCAGACCGAGCCGCCGTCGACGATCGCCGCCTTCGCGAGGTACTGGGCGGACGGGTCGACGTACGCAGGATCGTACGGGATGCCGAGGACGACCGGCGGCTGGCCGGGCGCCACCGAGATGGCGCTGCTCGCGATGCGGCCGCTGCCCACCTTGACGACGATCGCCTGGACGACCGCGTTGGGGCTCAGCGCCGTTAGGTCGTTCTTCGTGACGGTGACCGCGAGCGTCGCAGGAGCTGCCGTCCGCAGCGCCATGGGGACGCTCAACCCGGTCTCCGGCCCACCGGTGATCACGGGGACCGGCGCCGTGCTCTGGAGGATCGATGCGCCGTCGACGATCGAGGCGTAGAGCACGTATGGTCGCTTCGGGTCGATCCGGGCGGGATCGTACAGGACGGAGAATGGGACAGACCCGCTGGCTGCGCCGGCCAGCCGCTGCTGCCCGATGATGAGCGCATCCGTGGCGGCCGCGCCCTGGTCGACGATGGTGATGACGGCCACGGCCTTTGCCGTGAGCGCCTGGCCGATGGTCAGGACTCCGCTCACTGCGCCGGAAGGGGCGGCAAGGCTCGCCGGGACGAACGTGCTCAGCAGGGCGGCGGCGACGAAAAGGCCCACGAGGGAGCGTGCCGCGCGCGGCCCGCGGTGACGACGGATCATGATCCCGGTCCTCCAGGCGACAGGCCGCGGTCGGGCCCTTGAGGCCAAGCCCCCAGCGCCGGATGGTAGCCGACGGGAACGTCGTGCGCCAGCAGGCGCGACGGCTTCCTGCCGGGGAGTCTCGCCCGGGCCACGGGACCCGGGGCGCCTACCGCGTCCGTGGGAACCCGAGATCGACCCTCGAGCTGCCCGGGTCCGGCCAGCGCGACGTCACCATCTTCGCCCGCGTGCAGAACTGGATCCCTTCGGGCCCGTACATGTGGAGGTCCCCGAACAGGCTGGCCTTCCAGCCCCCGAAGCTGTAGTAGGCCACCGGCACCGGGACCGGGACGTTGATGCCGACCATGCCCGCGTTGACCTCGAACTGGAACTGGCGCGCCGCGCCGCCGTCCCGCGTGAAGATGGCCGTGCCGTTCCCGTACGGGCTCTCGTCGATCAGGCGGATGGCGTCCTCATAGGTCGCAACGCGCACGACCGTGAGGACGGGGCCGAAGATCTCCTCGCGGTAGCAGTCCATCGCCGGGGCCACGTGGTCGATCAGGCTGGCCCCGAGGAAGAAGCCGCCGCCCTCGCGGTAGAGCGGATGCTCGCGACCGTCAACCACCACCGTGGCACCCTGCGCCGGCGCCGAGTCGAGGTACGACGCGACCTTGTCACGGTGCTGGCGCGTCACGAGCGGGCCCATCTCGGCCGTCGGATCGCTGCCCGGACCCACCTTTACCTTCGGCAGGCGGGCACGGATTGCCTCGACGAGCGGGTCGGCGACGCTGCCGACCGCGACGACGGTCGCGATCGCCATGCAGCGTTCGCCCGCGCTCCCGTACCCCGCCGATACCGCCGCGTCGGCGGCCATGTCGATGTCCGCGTCCGGCAGGACGACCATGTGGTTCTTCGCCCCGCCCAGGGCCTGGACCCGCTTGCCGTTCCGGGTGGCTGTCTCGTAGACGTGGCGGGCGATCGGGGTGCTCCCGACGAAGCTCACCGCGGCGATCCCCGGGTGCTCGAGGATCGCGTCGACCGCCACCCTGTCGCCGTTGACCACGCTGAAGACGCCCGCCGGAACTCCCGCCTCGGCCAGGAGCTCGGCCAGGAGGAGCGACGCCGACGGGTCCTTCTCAGACGGCTTGAGGATGAAGGCGTTGCCGCATGCGATCGCCGTCGCGAACATCCACATCGGGACCATGGCAGGGAAGTTGAAGGGCGTGATCCCGGCCATCACGCCGAGCGGCTGGCGGATCTGGTAGACGTCGATCCCGGTCGAGGCCTGCTCGCTGAAGCCTCCCTTGAGGAGGCTCGGGATCCCGCAGGCGAACTCGAGGTTCTCCAGCCCCCGGGCGATCTCGCCCAGGGCATCCGCGGGGACCTTGCCGTGCTCCGACGTCAGCAGCGCCGCGAGCTCCTTCCGGTTGGCTTCGACGAGGTTCCGGATGCGGAAGAGGATGTCGGTTCGCCGGCTGAGCGACGTGGCCCGCCAGCCGGGGTAGGCCGCGTGTGCGGCAGCAACCGCGGCATCCACCTCGCCGGCGGAGGCAAGGTCGACCTCGCGCGCCAGGGCTCCCGTCGCCGGGTTGTAGACGGGCCCTGCGCGGCCCGAGGTGCCCGGCACGCGGCGTCCCCCGATCCAGTGGTGCACATGCTGCGGATGCGCCGGCGCGTGCGCGCTCGACGCGGCGACCTGCGTCATCGGTGACCCTCCTCGACGGGACGCTGCCCCGGCGGCCCCACCCGCCGAAGACCGAGAGGATACACGCCGGCGGCCGGGACCTCGCCCGGGCAGAATCTCGCCCGGCAGGAGAGGGGGCGGATCCGGCCAGCCTAGGGCAGGACGTCCGGCCCAGGGACCCAGCGGCGCCCAAGCGTGTACTCTCGCCTCGAGATGGACCCACTGGATCAATCGACCTCGCCGGCCGTCGACGACACGACGGGCATCGTCGACGGCGACGCGGGGACGTACCTCGAGGCCCTCGTCCTGGACGGGTCGCTGGCGCAGCCGGCGGCGTCGGCCGACGAAGGGCTGCCGATCGAGCTCGTCGGCCAGCACCTTCGGATGTCCGGCTCCGTCCAGATCGGGATGCACCGGCGCCTCTCGGATTTCGTGAACAACCACGACGGGCTCATCCGCCTCAACGGGGTCACCATCCTGCGGCGCAATGGCGATCCCACGAAGGTCACGGCGCCGAGCATCTGGGCGAGCCCCGAGGAGGTGACCCTGATCGGGCAGCAAACGGACCCGACGCTGCGCGAGACGCCGAAGGAATGGCTGCTCGACAAGAAGCCGCACACCTTGATCGTGGTGACCTCGGGGCACACCCTCAGCGGTGAGGTGCACCTGAATCCGGAGGCCATCCTCGCGGCGTTCATCGAGTCACCCTCGCCGCAGTGGATCCCGATGACCGACGTGCGGACCCGCTCGCTTGCCGATCGGCGCGTCATCTCGCGGTACGAGTTCGCCCTGCTCAACCGGCACCACATCGTGGCCGCCACCGAGATGCAGCCGGGCATGATCAAGGGCCGCTCCGTCCTCTGACGCCCTGCGCCTCTCCAGGGCCCACGACCCCCCGGCCGCGGCCCACGCCCGCCTCCGGATCGGCCGGTCAGCGCCGGGTTGCCACGCTGGAACCGGCCGACGCGCAATCGCCGGCTCACGCGGTGGCCCGATCGTCCGGCACGAGACCGGCCGATCAGCCGCTTGCGAATCCGGATCCGGACGAGCACCCTTCGCGCATGACCGTCTGCCTGCCCCGTCGTTCGGCCGGTCCCGCGCTCGTCGTCGCCCCGGTCGTCGCGCTCGTCCTCGCGCTCGTGGCCGGGGCGATCCCCGCGGCCGCGGCCGAGCCGAACTACCCCAGCTACGACAGCCGCTACCACACGAACGCCGAGATGGTGGCCGAGATCAAGGCCACCCAGGCGGCCTACCCCGGCATCGTGAAGGTCATGTCGATCGGAAAGAGCTACCAGGGCCGGGACATCTGGGTCGCCAAGGTGTCCGACAACGTCGCCGTGGACGAGAACGAGCCCGAGATCCTGGTCGACGCCCTCCATCACGCGCGCGAGCGACTCGGCCTGGAGCAGGCCCTCTACCTGCTGCGCGTTCTGACCAAGGACTACGCCAGGGATGCCACGGTTCGCTCGCTCGTCAATACGCGGGAGACGTGGATCATCTTCTCCTTGAACCCGGACGGACACGTCTACGACCTCACGGGGAAGCCGTACCGGCAATGGCGCAAGAATCGCCAGCCGACGCCCGGGTCGCGCTCGATCGGGACGGACCTCAACCGCAACTACGACTACAAGTGGGGCTGCTGCAGGGGATCGTCGGGCAACCCCGCGGCCTGGAACTACCGGGGACCCGCACCCTTCTCGGCACCCGAGACGCAGGTGATGCGCGACTTCGTGAACAGTCGCGTGATCGGCGGCCGGCAGCAGATCCGGGCCCACATCACCCTGCACACGAACGGCCAGCAGGTCCTCTGGCCGTACGCGTACACGAAGGCGAACCTTCCCGGCGACATGACCCTCGAGGACTATCGGACGTTCGTCACGATGGGCAAGGCGATGGCCGCCCGGAACGGCTACACGCCGATGCAGTCGAGCGACCTCTACGTCACCGACGGAGACCAGATCGACTGGATGTACGGCCGCCACCGCATCTTCTCGTTCACCTGGGAGCTCTACCCGCCGGAGACAGGGATCACGTCCAAGAACGCCTATCCGCCGGACGAGATCATTGCCCGGGAGACAGCCCGGAACCGCTCTGCCCTCCTGTACACCCTGAAGATGGCGAGCTGCCCCTATGCCGCGATCGGACGTGAGAAGGCCAACTGCGGACCCTTCTTCGACGACATGGAAGGCAACAAGGGTTGGGTGACGAATCCGGACGGCACCGACACCGCAACGTCCGGGGCCTGGCAGCGCGGCGTGCCGAAGGCGACCGCGTCGTCCGGGCCCAAGCAGCTTTCGACGACGACATCCGGCGGGCGCGTGATGGTCACGGGCGCAGCCGCCGGCACGAACGCCCGTGCGAACGACCTCGACGGGACCACCACGATCCGGTCCGTGCCGATCAGCCTGCCGGCGAAGCCCGGGCCGCTCTCGTTCCGCTACTACCTGGCACACGGCGCCGACTCGTCGGCGGACGACTGGCTTCGCGTCTGGGTGGAGGGCCCCGACGGGACGCGAACCCTGGTCCGCCAGGAGCTTGGCGCGGCCGTCAACGACAATGGCGCGTGGGCGTCGGCCCGTGTCTCGCTCGCTGCGTGGGCCGGCAAGACCATCCGGATCGTCATCGGGGCCTCGGACGGCGGCAATGACAGCCTCGTCGAGGCCGCCATCGACGATGTCCGCGTGGAGCGGCCCTGACGCGAGGGCGGCCCTGACCGCGTCCGACATGCAAGAACCCCGGCGGGCGGACCGGGGTTCTCGAGGTCGGTATGCGGATTGGTTGCGGGGAAGGGATTCGAACCCTTGACCTTCGGGTTATGAGCCCGACGAGCTGCCGCTGCTCCACCCCGCAGGCAGAGTATGAACGCACCAGGCCCATCTCGTCAAACGAACGTCCACGCGTCCGGGCGTACACCCGGCGTCGACCCGGCCTGACCCGGACGATGGCCCGCGACCGACGATCGCCCTCCCGCGGGCCTGCGGCGGCCGCCGCCGCCACCGCCGGGGCCGACATCGGATGATCGGACGTCGCGCTTCGCTGCCGGCGCCGAGAGGGCGGGCCAGCGCCGACAGGGGCCGGCGAGCGCCGGCGATCCCGCCACGCGGGCGGACGGGACACCGCGCTACAGTGAGCGGCACTCTCGGACCGATGTGCCGCGAGCGAACCGGGAGCTGCCTGCCGATGTCCGCCGACGACCTCCACGCCGCCGCACTCGCCGTCCGCGCGCGCGCATACGCCCCGTACTCCACCTACCTGGTCGGCGCCGCGCTCCGCGACGAGCAGGGGCGAGTCCACGCGGCGGCGAACGTCGAGAACGCGGCCTACCCCCAGAGCCAGTGCGCGGAGGCGTCGGCCATCGGCGTCCTCATCGCGGCCGGTGGCCGCAGGATCGCGGAGGTCCTCGTGGTCGCCGACGAGGGGCTCGGGCTCCCCTCCCCGTGCGGTGCCTGCCGCCAGCGGCTGCGCGAGTTTGCGTCGCTCGACACGCCGGTCCACCTGGCGGGCCTGGCGGGCGTCATCCGCACGGTGACCATGGGGGATCTCCTTCCGTTCAGCTTCGGACCCGAGCACCTCGGCAGGGTGCCCGTCCGATGACACACCCGTTCGTGGATCCGGCGCACCTGGCCGCCGACGTCCTGCGCGAGCGCGCCCCGGGCTTCCGGCCCCGGCTCGGCATCGTCCTGGGCTCGGGGCTCGGCGGGCTGGCCGACGTGCTCGACGACGCGATCGCCGTCCCCTACGCGGAGATCCCGGGCTTCCCGCCGTCCACCGTCGCGGGCCACGCCGGGCGCTTCGTCCTCGGGTCCCTCGAGGACGTCCCGGTCGCCTGCATGCAGGGGCGCTTCCACCTCTACGAGGGCAATCCCCCGGCCGTCATCAAGCTCCCCATCCGGACCTTCGCAGCGCTCGGGGTCGAGGCGCTCCTCCTGACGAACGCCGCGGGCTCGCTGCGACCGGACGCCGTCCCAGGCAGCCTCATGCTCATCACCGACCACCTCAACTTCACCTGGACGAACCCGCTCATCGGGGCCAACGACGACGAGTGGGGCGAGCGCTTCGTCGGCCTGGAGAACGCCTATGACCCGGATCTGCGGGCGCGCCTGGGGCGGATTGCCGGCGAGATCGGGATCCGCCTCCACGAGGGCGTCTACTGCGGACTCCTGGGGCCGCTCTTCGAGACCCCCGCGGAGATCCGCGCCTACAGGATCCTGGGGGCCGACGCCGTCGGGATGTCGACCGTGCCCGAGGTGATCGTCGCGCGCCACGCCGGGATCCGGGTGGTCGCGATCAGCGCGATCACGAACCTGGCCGTTGGGCTGAGCGCCGAGCCGATCGACCACGACCAGACGCTGCGCGGTGCGGCCATGGCCGCTGCCGACCTGACGCGCCTGGTGCGCGCCTTCGTCGCCTCGTTCGCCGGCGAGGCCGCCGGCCCAGGGAACGCCTGAGCCGTGCTGCCGCAGGAGGTCGTCCGCCACAAGCGCGACGGCCGCGCGCTGACCGACGAGGAGATCGCCTTCTTCGTGGCCGGCATCACGGACGGCTCCATCACGGAGGGCCAGGCCGCGGCGTTCGCGATGGCCGTCTTCTTCCGGGGGATGATCCGGCGGGAGCTCGTGGCGCTCACCCGGGGGATGCGCGACTCGGGCACGGTCCTCGACTGGTCGGACGCCGACCTGCCGGGACCCGTCCTCGACAAGCACTCGACCGGCGGCGTCGGCGACAAGGTCTCGCTGATGCTCGCTCCCATCGTGGCCGCGTGCGGCGGCGCCGTCCCGATGATCTCCGGGCGGGGCCTCGGCCACTCCGGCGGCACGCTCGACAAGATGGACGCGCTCGCGGGCTATGCGACGGCGCCCGACAATGCCACCTTCCGGCGGGTCGTGCGCGAGGTCGGCTGCGCGATCATCGGCCAGACGGGCGACCTCGCCCCGGCGGATCGGCGCCTCTACGCCATCCGCGACGTGACGGCGACGGTGGAGAGCATCCCCCTGATCACGGCGTCCATCCTGTCGAAGAAGCTGGCCGCCGGCCTGGCCGGCCTCGTGCAGGATGTGACCTTCGGCAGCGGCGCGTTCATGACAACCGTGGAGGACGCCCGGGCACTCGCCGACAGCATCGTGGCGGTCGCGAACGGGGCCGGCTGCCGCACGACGGCGGTCCTCACCGACATGAACGAGGTCCTCGGCACGACCGCCGGGAACGCCGTCGAGGTCCGCGAGGCGATCGCCTACCTGGCCGGCGAGGGCGGGCCCGAGAGTCGCGAGCCACGCTTGCACGAGGTGACGATGGCGCTCTCGGCCGAGCTGCTGGTCACGGGTGGGCTCTTCGTAACGGTAGCGGAGGCGCGCGCCGCCTCCGAGCGGGCGCTGGCATCGGGTGCGGCCGCCGAACGGTTCGCCCGGATGGTCGCCGCCCTCGGCGGGCCGGCGGACGTGTTGGAGCGGCCCGACGAGCACCTCGCGCTGCCCGCCGTGACGTTGCCCGTCCTTCCCCCGCGGGCCGGGTTCGTCGTCGCAGAGGACGCCCGGGCGGTCGGGCTCGCGATCGTCGGGATGGGCGGCGGGCGGACGCGCGCCGACCAGCCGATCGACCATGCGGTCGGCTTCACGCACGTGGCTCCCATCGGCGCCGAGGTCGGTCCGGACCGCCCGCTGTGCCTGGTCCATGCTCGCACGGCGGCCCAGGCGGAGGCGGCGGCGGCCGAGTTCCGAGCCGCCGTGACGGTCGGCGACGGACCGCCGGCCGCCGCGCCGGTGATCCTGGAGCGCCTCGCCGGCTAGCGTCCGCGCGGGTATCGACGGCGCCGGTCGCGACGGCGCTCGCCTCGCTTCAGCCCACGGATCGTGGCCTCGGACGCGGCCGGTCTCATCTCGCCCGCGGATCGCCGATCGCGCGAGGGCGTGGGCCACCCACCGCGCGGTTGCGGCCCCCGGGACGCCGGCATCCCGAAGCGGAGCCGACACGATCAGCGCGGCCTGTTCGTCACACGGGCGCGAGGGGGCCGCGCTGGGCGGCCGTCGATCCGCCACTCCCGAGGAGCCGACGATGGCGCGCAGCCGCTGGCACCGGACACTTGCGGTCCTGGCCGTGACGATGGCGGTCGCGGGGTGCGCCACCACGCCCCCTTCTGCATCCCCGGCCGCGGTGACCCCCGCGGCGGCCCCGACGGCGGCTCCGACGCCGCCCATCGTGCCCACGGCGGCGCCCTCCCCCACGGCCTCGCCGACCCCCGCCATCGAGATCGCGATGTCCGACGTGCCGCGCGTCGCCGCCCCCGTGGCGGGAGCCGTGAAGGCCGCGGCCGCCATCAACGCCTTCGGCCTCGAGCTCTACCGGCGCGCAGCCCGGCCCGGCGCCAACCTGGTCCTGTCACCCGCGAGCATCGCCACCGCCCTGGCGATGGCCCGCGCTGGTGCCAGGGGCGAGACGGCAGCGCAGATGGACGTCGTGCTGCATTCCGCGGGCGCCGACGAGCTCGCGAACGCGATGAACGCCCTCGACGCCGCCCTGGCGACACGGAGCGGCACCTTCAACGACCCGGACGGCAACCCGTTGCCCGTCGCCCTGCGGATCGCGAACGCCGCCTACGCCCAGCGCGGCATGTCGGTCGAGCCGGCGTTCCTCGATGCCCTTGCGTCCCGTTTCGGTACCGGCGTGCGCCTGGCCGACTTCGCCACCGATCCGGAAGCGGCGCGCCAGCTCGTCAATACCTGGGTGAAGGCGCAGACAGATTCACGGATCCGCGAGCTGCTGCGAGCGGGCGACGTGACCAACCTGACGCGCTTCGCGCTGGTCAACGCGATCTACCTGAAGGCGCCGTGGCTGAACCCCTTCGAGGCGAGGGACACGGCCGCGGGCCGGTTTACCAGGGCGGACGGATCTCGCGTCTCCGTGCCGATGATGCATATGCTGAGCAGCGGGCTTGGCCCGGATCTCCCGCTCGCGACGGGCTCGGGCTGGCGCGCCGTGCGGCTGCCATACCTCGCGTCGCAGAACGGCTCAGATGAGCTCGCGATGACGATCATCGTCCCGGACCATCTCGCGGCGTTCGAGAAGGGGCTCACGGCGGTTAAGCTGGCCGACCTGACCAGCACGAAGGATGCGGGCGGCCTCCTCGTCGCCCGCAAGGTCGACCTGGCCATGCCCCGTTTCTCGATCGACACCCGGTTCGACCTCGGCGCCACCCTGGCGGCCATGGGAATGCCGCTCGCCTTCGATCCGGAGCAGGCCGACTTCAGCGGCATCGCCACGCTCCCGGGCGGGCTCCACATCGGGAAGGTCATCCACCAGGCGAACATCGACGTCGACGAGAAGGGCACTGAGGCTGCAGCCGCGACCGCCGTCCTCGGCCTGACCGGCGGGCCCGGGGACACGTCGAAGCCGATCGTCGTCCGGGCGGATCGGCCGTTCCTGTTCGTGCTGACCGACGTCCCGACCGGCGCGATCCTGTTCATGGGCCGGGTGGCGGATCCGTCGGCGAAGTAGCGGGGCCGGGAGCGGTGCGGGCCGGCGCGCCGGACGCGTGCGTCGGCGGCCGCATCGACGTGACCGCTCCCCACCCGGCGATCCCGAGCCCGGCGACGAAGGCCGGCCACGGGAACGCGGTGGGCACCTGGCCATCGAGCACGACCGGCGCATTCCAGGCGAAGCTCACGATGACGATGAGCCCGCCGGCGACCCCGGCGACGACCTGGGCTCGCCCGGCGCGAACGGCTCGACCCGCCCGGAGCCGGCGCGCCGCTGCCAACCCGAAGCCCACGAGCGCGAGGCTGACGGCGACGGGTGCCCAGACCGGTCCGGCCCAGGGGACCGGGATCAGGAAGAGCAGGTCCCACGTGCCGAGCGACGGCGGCCAGCCGATGAAGACCCACAGCCAGGCGTAGTAGAGGATGTCCCAGGTCCCGAAGGCGACGGCCGTCCAGGCCAGGCGCTCCAAGGCACCTCGCCCGGCAAGCCACCCAACCGCCGCCAGCATGACCAGCGTCGCCGCCTCCCGGCCGACCTCGATGGCGGCGAGATCGCCGACCATGGCTGGCTGCTGGGCCGGGAAGAGCGCCCGCGGGTCGATCCCCAGGGCCCGCTGCAGGTAGACGACGACCGCGGACTCGAGGAAGGCCATGGCGACGGCGTAGGCGATGATGACAATCGCGACCGAGCGGAACCGGGGGACCGTCGCACGGTCGGCGGTCGGTGCTCCCGAGGCGGCGTCAGGGGTGGGCGTCGGCGACATGGTCCCAGTATCGACGCCTCGGGAGCGGCCGGCGTGGCGGGTCCTTGCGAGCTACTCCGGGCTCGCCGTCGCCCCGGACCCGACCTCGCGATCCACCTCGTCGCGAAGGCGCTCGAAGGACACGCCGGCAGGGCTCCCGCCCACGGCCAGGAGCGCCTTGGTGAGGTCCTCGGTCGTGGACTCGAGGAGGGTCATGAAGCGCGTCTCCGCGAACGCCCGCCGGGGCTCGGCCGCGTCGCTGCCGAAGACCGCCTCGAGGAGCTGCACCAGCATCTGGTCCATGGCGTACAGGCACAGGTGGACCAGCTCGTGGACGATCGTCTCCTCCAGGTTGACGCCGTTCTTCTCCGCATTGAGGAGCAGGACCGCCTTGCGGTCGTCGAGGTCGATCTTGATGTCGCCGCCCTTGCGCCAGGTGGTGGTGACGAGCCGCAGGTCGATGTCCCAGTCCGCGAGGCGGAGGATCGGCTGCCAGCGCGTGAGGATCGATCGTGCCTCGTCAGGATCGATCGGCATCGGACGGCCCTCCGCCGGTCCGGCGCCGGCGCACCGTCCTCCTGCGGGGAGCCGGGGGGACGGCGACCTCGGCCGCGGCCGGAGCCGCCCTCGGCTCGTCGCGCGTCACGGCGTCGACGATCCCCACGACGACGGTCCGGATCGGCGCCCCGGGGGCGGCCAGCACCTGGCGGGCCGAGTTGCCCTCGTCGAGCAGGAGGACCATCTCGCCGGCGCCCGCGCCGACGCTGTCGACGGCGATCGTGTACCCGCCGGAGGCACCTCCGCCCGAATCGAGCAGGTCGACGAGCAGCAGCGTCCGGCCGTCGAAGTCGGGGGCGTTGATCGTCGAGACCACCGTCCCGACGACCCGGCCGAGCTTCACGGCCGGGGCCTCCGGGCTCCCCGCCTCGCCGGCGGCAGCTCGGCGCGCGGCGCCTCGGCAGGTGGCGGCGGATCGGCTGGCGGCGGCGGATCGGCAATCTGCGGCGCCTGGGCGGCGGACGTCTGTCTGGCCGGATCGTCACCCGCCAGTGACCGAACGGCGTCCACGATCCCAACGATCGCATGGTCAACCGGGACGAACGGATCGGGCATCGCCTGGGCGGCCTCGCGGGCGGCGACGAAGTAGACCAGCTCGCCCGGGCCGGCCATGTGCACGGCGTCGGCGGCCACCACCTGGCTCCCGGCCGGCCGCAGCTGGCGGTCGAGGGGCTGGATCACGAGGAGCTTCACGCCCTCCAGGCCGGGGGCCTTGACCGTGGCGACCACGGTTCCGATCACGCGGGCGAGTTGCATCGGGCTACCGCCGGACCCGCTCGCCGAACTGCGGGTCCGCCGCCAGGTTGCCGGCCATCTCCGCGTGGAGCCGCGGGATCACCCGCTGCACGACGCCCGCCGAGCCCGCGATCCGCCCCGCCCCGATCTCGATCGCGGCCTCCACGTCGGCGACCGTCCCGTCGAACAGGAGGTACCCCTTGCCGCCCAGGTCATCCGCGAGGCGGAGCTCCAGGAGGCGCACCCGGGCACCCTTGAGGCCGGCGTCGGCGGCTTCGAGGATGGCGGCCACCGTGGTCGTCTCGATGACCCCCAGGGCCTCCCCGGCGGCATCCCGCCGGCCTCCGCGCATCGCCGCGACGACGTCCGGGTGGACGTTCGGCAGGAAGACGGCGTCGAGGACGGAGGAGGCCCCGACGTCGCGTCCGGCCTCCAGCGCCTCCTCGACGTCCGCCACCGCGCCGCCGACCAGCACGAGGTACTTCCCGGGGTGGACCGTGCCGGCCCGGATGACGTCGATCGGGGCCCGCTTCGCCATCGCGTCTCCGGCTTCGATGCCGGCGGCGATCGAATCAAGCTCGAGGAGGGCGAGGGCCGGCTCGATCACGGGGAGGGAGTCCATCGTCAGACGATCCTCAGCGCGCCGACGACGGTGATCCGGCGCTCGCGCGAGAAGGTCCGCGGCCGGGTCAGCCCGTCGCCGGACGGGCTGGCGATGGAGAACGAGGTGAAGCCCTCGCCGCCCTCGCCGAGGCCGGCGTAGTTGGGGCCGTTCGTCACGAAGATGCTGCAGTTCATCGCCCGCGCCATGGTCGTGATCGTCTCGACGTTGGTGGAGTGGATCGACGCGGTGTGGCGGAAGCCGTGCTCCATCCGCACCGCGAGGTCGATTGCCTGGTCCACCGAGCCGACGCGCACGATCGGGAGGACCGGCATCATCTGCTCGGTCCAGGCCAGGCTGTGGTCGCGAGGGACATCCGCCACCAGGAGGCGCGGCGCGGGCTCCGCCTGGACCCCGATCTCGGCCAGGATCTTCGCCGCGTCCTGGCCGATCCAAGCGGGGTTCATGACGCCCGGCTTCCCCGGCTGTCCGAGCTCCCGGAAGATGACCCGCTCCAGGCGCCGCAGCTCGTGCTCCTTGAGGAGGTAGGCCCCGTTCTGGGACATGGCCCGGATGAGGCGGTCGGCCACCGTGTCGACGACGAGGACGACCTTCTCGTCGATGCACACGATGTTGTTGTCGAACGACGCGCCGCGGACGATGTCGCGGGCGGCACGCTCGAGGTCGGCCGTCGTGTCGACGACGGCCGGCGGGTTGCCGGGTCCGGCCGTGATCGCCCGTTTGTCGCTCTTGAGCGCCTCCCGCACGACCGCCGGCCCTCCGGTGACCAGGAGGACGCGGACGCCGGGATGGCTCATGAGGGCGCGTGCCGTGTCGATGGTTGGGGTCGCCACCGCCGCGACCAGATCGGGTGGCCCGCCGGCTCCGACGATGGCCCGGTTGATCAGGCGGATCGTCTCGGCCGAGCAGCGCCTGGCGCTCGGATGGGCGTTGAAGACGACGGCATTCCCCGCCGACACGATGCTGATGGTGTTGTTGATGATGGTGGACGTCGGGTTCGTCACGGGCGTGATCGCGGCGACGATGCCGAACGGGGCGAACTCGGTGACCATCATCCCGTTGTCGCCGGTCATCGCCTGGACCTCGAGGTCCTCGGGGCCGGGCGCCCGGGAGGCGACGAGCCGGTTCTTCACGACCTTGTCGTCGACACGCCCGAGGTGGGTCTCCTGGTGGGCCATCCGGGCCAGCTGCTCGGCGTGGTCGAGCATCGTGCGGCGCACCGCCTCGATGATCACCTTGCGACCCGCGAGGCCCTGCCCCTGGAAGGCGTGGAACGCGCGCGCCGCCGCGGCCACCGCCTGCTCGATCGTCGCGTGAATGCCGTCACCGAGCTCGGCCGCGCCGGCGGCCGAGAGCTCTGCCTCGGCACGCAGGCCGACGCCCGGTCGAGCATCCCCCGCCGTTGCCACGCGACGGCGAACCCGCTGGATGATCTCCTGGATCTCGCGCTCGTCGAGGTCGCTCATCGCTGTTCGCCCGCTACTTGCGGTAGACCTCGGTCCCGCCGATCTCCCAGGTGTCCACGATCGCCATGATCACCGCATCGCATGGCCGGTCCTTCGTCGTCTCCGTCTGGCGGGCCGAGCTGCCCGTCGCGTAGAGCACCACTTCGCCGACGCCGGCGCCGACCGCATCAGCGGCGACGACGTACGCCCCGACGTCGTGGTTCTCCGCGTCGAGCTGGCGCACGACGAGGAGCTTCCAGCCCTCCATGAGCGGCTCCTTGCGACTGGCGACAACGGTCCCGGTCACTCGTCCGAGCAGCATGTCCTCACCGCCTGCTGGCGGGGCGGCGCGCCGGCGCGATGCCGGCGCGTCCGGTCCCGCGTCCTAGCCCTGGCCGGACTCGGCCTTTGCCTCGTCGAGCCGCCCGAGCGGCAGCACCAGGTCGACGTTGACGTGCGGCCGGGCGATGACGTGGCTGGCGACGACCTCGCCGACCTTGGCGGCATTGCGCACGCCGGCCTCGACCGCGGCCTTGACCGCGGCGACGTCGCCGCGGACGACTGCCGTGACGTACCCGCCGCCGGTCTTCTCGTAGCCGACGAGCTCGACCTTCGCGGCCTTCACCATCGCGTCGGCGGCTTCGACCACCGCCGCGAACCCGCGGGCCTCGATCATCCCGAGCGCTTCTGCCATCGATCCGTTCTCCTTCTGAACCTGCGCGACGTGTCCGTTGGTTGTTGCGAGCCCGGTGGTGCTTCTACGGCTTCGCCTCTCGGCCCTCGAGCCCCTCGATCGCCGCCAGCGCCGCCCGCCAGCCGACGTCGATGTCCCGCTCCTCGCCGCCGAGGTAGATGCGGCCCATCGAGCCGAAGGCCCGCACCTCGAGGATGTTGATGTGGGCCGCCTTCTCCGCCTCGTTGGCCGCCAGCGCGGCGTAGGCAGCCGGCTCGAGCTCCAGGACGTAGAGCGTCTGGCCGGGGATCAGCATCTGCCCGTGGCGCGTCCGGTTGATGAGCTGGGCCTGGTGGTCGTCGATGCGGCGGATGATCTGGCTGGAGAGGATGCGTGGCTTGATCCGGTCGGTCTCGCCCAGCCCGATCTCGGCCAGGATGGCGGCGCCCGCGGCGCGCACCTCCGCCTGCGACGGCGAGTGGATCTCCAGCATGCCGTAGTAGCGCTCGATGATCTGCATGCCGGGCTTGACCGTCGTCGACTTGAGGGCGATGTCGGTCAGCCGGTTGATCTCGATGCCCGGCGACACCTCGATCGACAGCGAGGCGTCACCGGCGAGAGGCAGGAACCCTTGGGCGACGGTCCCGAGGAATGCCGCGTACTGGGCCTGCAGGCTGTCGAGGAAGACATAGGCCCGGAGATCAATAGTTGCCATGCGCGCCCTTCTCTCCCGTGACGATCCTGACACCGGCCGAGGCCCCGATCCGGGTCGCGCCGGCCGCGATCATGTCCTGCACATCCTCCGCCGTGCGGATGCCGCCGGCGGCCTTGACTCCCATCCTCGGCCCGACTGCCTCGCGCATCAGCGCGACGTCGAAGACGGTGGCCCCGCCCTTCGCATAGCCGGTCGACGTCTTCACGAAGTCGGCCTTCGCCTGGCTCGCCAGGCGGCAGGCGACCACCTTCTCCTCGTCGGTGAGGAGCGCGGTCTCGATGATCACCTTGTTCGCCGCTCCGGCCTCCCGGCAGGCGTCCGACACGCGCGCGATGTCCTCGCGAACGGCGTCGTGCATGCCGCTCTTGAGCGCCCCGATGTTGATGACCATGTCGATCTCGCGGGCGCCGTCCCGGATGGCACGGCGTGCCTCGACGGCCTTGACCTCCGGCGTGCTCGCGCCGAACGGGAAGCCGATCACGGAGGCGACGGCGACGTCCGTGCCCCGCAGGTTGTCCGCGGCGCGCCGGACCCACGTCGGGTTGATGCAGACGGCCGCGAAGTGGTGCTCGGCGGCCTCGGCGCAGAGCCGGTCGATCTCGGCGGACGTGGCGTCGGGCTTCAGGAGCGTGTGGTCGATGTACCGGGCGAGGTCGCCGGGGACCTCGTCGGCCCGCCCCTGGTACTCCACGCGCGAGGCGCCGCTGGTGACGATGTCCCGCACCTTGGTGGCGCAGGATGCGGCGCAGCCGCGGACGCACGCGACGCACGGGTCGGCGCCGCCGGCCGGCGAGCCCGCCGACGGGCCCGCCGTTCCCAGCGCCGCGAGCACCTCGCGGGTGATCGCCTCCACGAGGTCGTTTCGCTGGTCTGTCGACTCGGTCATCCTGCTCGGCCCCCATCGGCTGGCTTCAGGTAGCTGCGCTCGACGTCGGTGATCTTCTCGACCCGGGCGGCATGGCGGCCCGGCGCCCAGTCCGTCCCGAGCCAGGCCCGGACGATCTCGATCGCCAGTCCCTCGCCCACGAAGCGGGCGCCGAGCGTGAGGACGTTGGCGTGGTTGTGCTCGCGGCTGTTCCGGGCCGAGGAGAGGTCGTGGCAGAGGGCCGCCCGGATCCCCGGGACCTTGTTGGCGACCATGCACGACCCGATTCCGGCGCCGTCGAGGATGATCCCCCAGCGGCACGTCCCATCGGCCACGAGGCGCGCGACGGCGTGGGCGATGTCAGGGTAGTCCACCGCGTCGGGCCCGCTCGTGCCGCAGTCCCTCACCGCGTACCCGGCCTCGGCCAGCACGCGCCCGATGGTGTCCTTGAGCTGCCATCCGCCGTGGTCGGCGCCGATCGCCACCGCGATGGCACCCGGGGCCGGAGCCGCTGCGGCCGCCGGGGCCGCAGCCGCGGAAGCCGCGGGTGACGCGGGCGCGGCGCCGTCGAGGGTGGCGTCGACGATCCGCCGAACCATCTCGCGAACCGCGTCGGCCGAGGGCGTTCGCGTCTCAGGCATGGCCGAGCACCCAGTTGGCGGTCGGCTCGTCGGCAACCAGGACCCTGACGATCCCGGCGCGGAGCGCCGCGAGCGCGATCGGACCGCGCCCAGAGCCCGCCGCGAGGCCGACCGTCAGCGGCTTTGCACGAAGGTCCTCCAGCGGCAACCCCACTGTGCGGGCGTCCAGCGCCGCCAGGGCGACCCGGCCGTCGACTGCCAGGAAGCGGCCGAGGATGTCACCGACGGCCCCGGCGCCGGCGAGCGCCGCGACCTCGGCGTCGTCGAGGTAGCCCGACGCGACGTGCGCGCTGTCCGGTCCGTGGAGGCCCATCCCGAAGATCGCGGTGGGTGCGCGGCGGGCCGCGGCGAGAGTCTCGCCGACGGACGGATCGCCCTCCAGGGCCTGCCGCAGCTCGGGCGAGCCCACGATCGCCGGGGCCGCCATGAGCCGGATCGCCGCGCCCGTCGTCGTCCCGAACCGCTCGACGACCTCCTGGGCGCGCGTCGGGCGCGCCGATCTCGAGATCGCCCCGTTGAGCTGGACGATCTCGGTCGCCGACGTCCAGCCGGGACGCAGGTGGGCGGCGAGCTCCAGCATCGTCCGACCCCACGACACCCCGATGGCGCCCTCCGGCCGGAGCGCGGCGAGGTGGCTCGCGGCCGCCTCGGCGACACGCTCGCGGGACAGGAGGTCGTCGTCCGCCGGGGATCCCGTGGCAGGCGCGTCGACCACGACCGCGGAATCGAGGCCGAAACGCCCGATCAGCGCGTCCTCCAGGGCCACCAGCCGGGCGGCGGGGTGGACGATCTCGATTCGCACGGCAAATTCGCGCAGCGCGCGGTCCAGGAGCCGGCCGACCTTGAAGCGGCTCACACCCAGCCGCTTGCCGACCTCGTCCTGGGTCAGGTTGAGGCGGTAGTAGAGCTGAGCCGCGCGAAGCATCAGCCGGGTCTCCGCGGACCCCAGCTCATCCTGGCCCAGGATCGCCGCGCTCGTCGTCATGCTCAGATGTGCAGGCTGCCGCTCATGTGTGTTGAGCCTACACGCCTGCCGCGGCCGTTGTCAAGCGATCAGGCGCGCTGTGATCCGATACGCAGACTCCGACGACACGCAGTCGCGGCTGCCGGAGACGGCCGCGCGGGCAGCGGCCGACGAACGACGCGGACCTGCCGGGCGAGGGGCCGCGGCGAGGCGATCTGGCTCTGCGCCGCCTGGTCCTAGGGCGCCAGGCGACGGCCGCCGATCGGCGCGGGCGAGGGCGCGGCCGCCACCGCGCGGTGCCGGCGCAGCCAGAGGACCGCCGTCGCGCCGACCGCGATCGTGAGCGCCCCGCCCACTGCGAGCGCGGCGACGGCGCCATAGCGGGACGCAAGCGCCCCGGCGAAGAGCGCGCCGATCGGCGTCGATCCCGCGAAGACGGTCGTGTAGACGCTCATCACCCGTCCGCGCAGCGCGTCCGGGACGGTCGCCTGGATGAGGGAGTTGCCGTTGGCGGCCATCCAGATGGCACCGAAGCCGGCAAAGGCGAGGGCTGGGATCGCCACGACGTACGACGGGAAGGCGGCGACGGCGAGGAGTCCGGCGCCGAGCATGGTGGCGCCGGTGGCGATCGCCCACGCACTCGGACGGGGGCGCGTCGCCAGGTAGAGCGCGGCGGCCACTGACCCGAGGCCGCTTGCCGTCATCAGGAACCCGAACGACGCCGAGTCGCCGCCCAGGACGTCGCGGGCGAACGGCGGAATCGTCACCTGGAAGTTCATCCCGATCGTCGCCGCCAGGCCCACCACCACCACGGGCAGAAGGACCGAGGGCGTCCACCGGACGTAGGTGATCCCCTCCCCGACGGAGGCCAGCACCTCCCTGACGCTGTGCGGCCGCGCCATCGGCGCGGGCGTGCGCAGCTCCTCGGGGTGCATCAGGAGCAGGCCGGCGATGACCGCCAGGAAGCTGACTCCGTTGATGAAGAAGGCGGTCGAGATGTTGAACACGGCGATCGTGATGCCCGCAACCGCCGGCCCCACCACCCGCGCGGCGTTGAAGACCGCCGAGTTGAGGGCGACCGCGTTCACGACGTCCTCGCGCCCCACCATCTCCACGGCGAACGACTGGCGGACGGGCATCTCGACGGCGTTCACGCAGCCGAGCAGCACCGCGAGGACGAGGATCATCCAGACCTGCACGACCCCCGCAAGGGTCAGGATGCCGAGCACGATCGCCAGCGTCGCCATCACGGATTCGAGGATCACGAGGGTCGGGCGCTTGGGGAGGGCGTCCGCGATGAGGCCGCCGAAGAGCCCCAGCAGCAGCACCGGCGTCCACTGGGCCGCGGCCACCACCCCCAGCATCAGCGGGTCGTTGGTGAGGGTCAGGATCAGCCACGCCTGGGCGACCGACTGCATCCACGAGCCGACGAGCGAGATGGTCTGGCCGCCGAAGAAGAGACGGAAGTTGCGGTGGCGCATGGCACGCAGGGCGCTTGCGCCGGTCACCGACCGGATCGTCATGGCCCCGTCTCCGCGTGGGGTTCGCCGGGGAGGTGGGCAGGCGAGCCGCCCTCGAGCTCCGCGAGGTGCGCCTTGAGGTGCGCCCGGCGCGCCTCGGCCGCCAGGATCATCTCGTCCAGCCGGCTGGCCTTGGCCGCCAGCGTGGAGACCTGGCGATCCATGCGGGCGATGAGGTCGCGGAGGATCGCCCGCTTCTCGGCGGCATCCCCGGCGGCCCGAAACCGGTCCCGATCGCGGATGCGGGCGTCCTCGTCCTCGAGCAGGAGGGCGATCTCTGCGAGGCTGAAGCCTGCGTCGTCGCGGAGGGCACGGATGAACCCGAGGCGCTCCAGGTCGGACGCGTCGTAGAGGCGGTAGGCGCCCTGCGAGCGCGCCGCCGGCCGGAGGAGACCGACCTCCTCGTAGTAGCGGATGGAGCGGGGCGTCAGCCCGGTCTCGGCGGCAACCTCCTGGATCCGCGCCAGGCGCGGCGCGGCCGGCCCAGGCGCCGGCTCGGACGCGACCGGCTTGGCCGGCCCCAGCGGCCCGGCCGGCCCGGCCGCCGACCTGGCGCCGGACGCCGGGAGGACACGGGAGGACACGGCACGAGGCATGTGCGAATGATCTCACAACCTTCACGTTCGCGTGAAGGTTAGGCTTGACCGCGCGGTCAACGCACCTGCTCGGCCGCAAGGCGTCGCGCTCGGGCACGAACGGGAGGTCGTCTGCGCGGCCGGCGCCGGCGCCGGCCGCGCGCCGCGTCAGGTGGCGCGCGAGCGAACCTGCCGGGCGCGGAGCGCCTCCCGCCACGTCTCCAGCGCGACTGGCCACCAGGCGTCGAGCTGGTCGTCCTGCCCGTACCACGGGTCGCGGACGCCGGGGCCATGGACGGCGTCGTCGAGGACGAGGTGACGAGCCCCGGGCAGCAGCGCCGCCGCCACGGGGACCAGGCCGTCGCCGCTGACGATCGGCTCGTCCGGGGCCGGGTGGATATCCTCGTAGAGGCCCCGCATGAAACGCGAGCGGCCGTCCTCCCCCCTGGCGTGGCCGACCACGAAGCGCGAGCCCACCGCGAGGTAGCCGGTCGTCGGGGCGAAGAACGCACCGGGCACGTGGCGGTTGGCGAACCGCGCACCGGCATCGGCCACGCGACTCCCCCACCGCGCATCGTCCCCGACGAGGTGCGGCGATCCAAGGGTGACGAGCGCCCCGATGCGGGAGCTGGCGTTGAGGCGGCGACCCTCGAAGGGTACCGGAGAGGTCAGCAGCCGCCCGACGATGCCGCCGGCACTGTGCCCCACGTAGAGGATCGGTGCGCCGGAGCTCACGGATTGCGTGCGACTCCGCTCACCGGCCGCCAGGAGCGCCCGGCCGACGCGGGTCGTGACGGGACCCAGCCCGCGCGCGGCGCAGAGAACCCAGTCCGGCGGATAGACCCGGGCGATCACGACCTCCGCGGCGCCCCGCACCCGGAGCGCGTCCGCCATCGGCCGGTACCAGCCGGGCGTCGTCAGGAAGCCGCCGGCGACGAGGACCACGGGTGCCAGCTCGGCCGGATCGACGTCGCGCCAGGAGGGTGTCGTCATGTCGCCTCCCTCGCGCTCCGCGGAGCCGGCGACGGAGCCGCCGCGCTGGCGTCGATCATCGACGTCATCCTACCGGGCCGGCGGGAGCCGCGGCGAGCGGCCCGGCGGCGGCCGCGAGCGGCCCGACGGCGGCGAAGGGCTAGTAGACGATCTCGTCGGATTCCGGGACGTTGACGCTGTGGGCGTCCTTCGCCTCCCAGCCGACCTGGGCGGAGACGAGCCAGTGGCCCGCGCCCTCCAGGTCCCCCATGTCGTGAACGGGGCCGGTCACGATCAGGCGCGCCACCGCCTCACCGGCTCGCTCGTAGCGCACCTGCGTCTCGTGCGGGCCGTACCGGTCCGTGCTGCGCACCGCGAGGTCGCCTCGCGCGCAACCCATGACGCCCGCCAGCCAGTCCCGCGCGTCCCATGTCGCCATGTGCAAGCTCCCGTCCAGACCGGTGCAGGCAGCGGCGCGATCCTCGTGCCGTGACGGCGTTGGTCCACGGCGACGCAGGGCCCGTGACAGGTCGGTCAGCGCACGTCCACGATAGCGGAGGCGTCGGGCCGCCGCGACCCCGCTGCGCGGCGCACGCAGGCGAGGAGGTCCCCGAGACGGGCCGTCGCAGCGCCGACCACCGAGTCGCCGCCACCGTAGTAGACGCTGACCACGTCGTCCGCCGGATCCAGCACCCAGCCGCAGGGGAACACGACGTGGCCGACGTCCCCTTCGATCTCGTAGGGCGCCGACGGTCCGAAGACCCATTCGTCGGTCCGGCCGACGACCTTCCGCGGATCCTCGAGGTCCAGCAGGGCCAGCCCTGCCCGGTAGATCGGCCCGGCGGCGGTCGCGTGGACGCCGTGGTAGAGGAGCAGCCACCCTTCGGGCGTCTCGAGCGGCGGCGGGCCGAGGCCGATCTTCCCGGCGTCCCACCAGGCGCCGTCCCTTGCCTCGAGGAACATCGTGTGGTCGCCCCAGTGGCGGAGGTCCGGCGAGTACGAGATCCACATGTTGGCTCCCCCACGCAGCGGCGAGGGGCGGTGGATCATCGCCCAGCGGCCGTCCATGCGGCGCGGGAAGAGGGCGGCGTCCTTGTCCTCGGGAGGCATGACCGGCCCCAACCGGCGGACGCTGGAGAAGTCCCTGGTCATCGCCAGCGAGACGAGAGGGCCCCGCCGGCTGTAGGCCGTGTAGGCAATCGCCCACTCCTCCCGTTCCGGGAGCCAGGTCACCCGCGGGTCCTCGCAGCCCCAGATCTCCTCGGGGTAACGCTCGACGTCCGAGCGGAGAAGTGGCTCCGGGTCGAAGCGCCAGCCGGTC
The DNA here is from genome assembly GCA_963776285.1 of uncultured Chloroflexia bacterium. Classification (GTDB taxonomy): domain Bacteria; phylum Chloroflexota; class Limnocylindria; order Limnocylindrales; family CSP1-4; genus CTSoil-043. Next base: position 83,643 of record CAVZLW010000005.1, on the reverse strand, counting down.
ACGCCGTCGACGCTGCGGGCCACGTGGAGCTGGGAGATGCCACGGAGGTCCTCGATCCGCAGCAGGAGGATCGTCTCGCCCCCCACACGGGCCGCGCCCGGATTGAAGACGGCATTGGCGGGGTAGGGCACGTCGGCTGCGGTGAGGATCGGGTTCGCGTCCGAGCGCCGCAGCACCTCGACGTCGCCGGGCCGGGTCACGCGGCGGAGACCGCGGCGCGACCTGCCACGACGGGCGCCACGCGGGACAGGCGCACGTGCTCCAGCGCCATCAGCCACATGAGGGTGGACTCCGCGCCCTCGTTGGGGTTCACCCCGTCGGGCGTGAGGCCGTCGTAGCACGCGCCGCGACGCGGCGTCGCGACCGAGATGCCGCGATCGTTGGCGCCCAGGAACCAGCCGTACGCCTGCTCGACGACCCGCAGGTAGTGAGGTCGCCGTGTCGCCACGAAAGCCTCGTGCGCAGCGATCACGAGGGCGGCTGCCTCGATCGGCTGCTGGTCGTACTGCGAGCGCACGCCGTTGCGCGGCCACCAGCCGTTGCCGACCGGCGACAGGCGGCCGGCGGGCGCGGTCTGGGACTCCACGAGCCAATCGAGGGTCCGCAGGCCCGCGTCACGCAACCTGCGGATCCCGAGGTGATCGCCCGCCACGATGAGGGCCTGGACCGGGAGGCCGTTCTCGTAGGTGAGGACCGGCTCCGGCCAGGGCCAGGCCGGGTCCCGGCACGCCAGGAACGTCGTCTCGAGGCGCGCGGCCTGCACGCGCAGCGACGCCTGGGTCTCGCCTCGCAGGCCCCCGCGGACCGCGGCGACGCACCCGAGAAGCACCGACGCCCGTGCCCGCAGGGCGGTCAGCTCGCGTGCCACCGGCAGCGCCTGCTCGAGGAGCCGGCCGGCGGTCGCGACCATGGATGCGTCGGGAGCGAGCCGGATCGTCTCGCCGAGCGCCAGCAGAGCCCGCCCCTGGCAGTCCTCCGACCCTCCCTGGTCGAGCCACGACCCGTCGGCGGCGCGAAAGTCGCGGAACTGGCCCACGGAGGGGAGGAACGCGTCGCCCAGGAACGCGAGGTTTCGACGCGCGCTCGCCGCCACGGCGGCCCAGCCCAGCTCGCGCTGGTGCAGCAGGTCCACGCGGAGGGCCCGAGCGACGTCGTCGGTGCAGTAGCCGTGGCGCGGGTCGGGCCGGGCGCCGATCGCGTGCTGCATGATCCCGATGGCATCGGACAGCTCGTCGAGGTGCTCGCGATTGACGGGATGGAGGGGTGCCCGATCAGCCACGTGCGGCGACCATCCGGAGCGGCAGCGCCTGGATGCGCCTGCTGGCCACGACGCGTGCGAACAGCTGGCGGTACTGGGCGCCGACGTTGGACCAGACCATCGCCCGGCTGTGCTCGTGGGCGCGCCGGCCCACCGCGGCCCGCAGCTCGTCGTTCTCGAGGAGGCTGATGAGGGCGTCAGCCCACGCCGCGGGCGAGCCGGGCGGCACGAGGACGCCCCGCCCGCCGTCCAGGAGCTCCGAGGCATAGGCATACGGGGTCGAGACGATCGCGCGGCCCGCTCCCATCGCGTACGACAGGGTCCCGGATACGATCTGGTCGAGGTTCGGGTAGGGGGTCACGAAGACGTCGGCGGCCTCGAGCCATCGGGTGAGCTCGACGCGGCCCACGAAGCGGTCGACGAAACGGACGTGGTCGACCATGCCGAGGCGGGCCACGCGTTCCTCGAGCGATCGTCGGTACGTCTCTCCGTCGACCGCGAGCAGGTTCGGATGGGTCGCGCCGAGGACCACGTAGCAGGCCGTCGGGCGCGCCGCCACGATCGCGGGGAGCGCATCGATCACGAGCTCGTAGCCCTTCCCGGGGCCGAGCAGGCCGAAGCTGAGGATCACCTCGCGGCCGGCCAGGTCGAGGGCGGGCTTGATCGTCTCGGGAGGAACCAGCGGCAGGTTCGGCACGCCGTGGGGGATGACTTCCAGGCTGCCGGAATCGATGCCGTAGGTCGCCGACAGGACGCGCGCGGCGGAGCGGGACATGACCACCGTCGCGGCAGAGGCCCGGATCAGCTCGGTCAGGACGGCGCGCTGGTTGGGAGTCGGCTGGCGCAGGACCGTATGCAGCGTGGTCACGGCCGGCGCTTCGAGGGCGGCCACGAAGTCGAGGACGGCCGCTCCGTCGGTGCCGCCCCAGATGCCGTACTCGTGCTGGACGGATACGACGTCGGCGCACCGGGACAGGTCGCGCGCGGTGCGCGCGTAGTCGCCTGGCTCGTCGCGCCTGATGCGGTGGTGGACCTCGGACGGGTACAGCAGGTTCGGGCCGGGGCCGTGGAGGGCGATGATCTCGCGCTCGCCGGTCGCGCTCGAGAGCGCCTGCGTGAACGTGGCAATGCCACAGTGCCGCGGCGGGTAGGTCGAGGCAAAGATGGTGCGGACCATGGCGTCGCTCCTTCCGGGACGCGGGCGACGAGGACTCGCGAGAGCGGGGCCGGCGCGGCTCCGCGCGGTGGGCGAGGCCGACGCCTGCCACGTGCGGGATGCGGCCCGTCCGGACGGACGGGCCGCGGTTCCGCCTAGGCGGAGCGCACGTGCGACGCGCGCGGGCCCTTGGGGCTCTGCTCGACGTCGAACTCGACGCGCTCGCCGCCGGCGAGGCGGTCGAAGTCGAGCGAGGCGTCCAGGCCGCCGCGATGGAAGAAGTATTCCTTCTCGTCCTCGGCGACGATGAAGCCGAAGCCGCGGTCGGCAACGACCTTCTTGATGGTACCGGTGGTCACGAGGACCTCCACACTCTTCCCGAACAGGGAGGGCGGAACGCACGGTCCGTTCGAGAAGGGAGATCGACCACGCGACGCATCGCCACGAGAGGCGGCGAACTCTCATCCTACCACTTCCCGTCGGAACGTATGTTTTGGACTATCGATGACCCTGCCGCCGGGTGGCGCGAGCGACCCTGGAAGCGCCGCCCGAGCTTCAACCGGGCACGGCTGCGAGCGCTCTCCCGGCAGGACCGTATCATCGGACGATGGGTCTTCCCGCTCCGTGGCTCATCGGGCTCGTCCTCGTCTGCGTCGTCCTCGCCGCCGTCCCCACGCGCCGCCTGGCCGACGCGGGGATCCGGCCCGGATGGCTGACCGCATACCTGCTGACCCTGGTGGCCCTCGGGGTCGCCGTCGCCGTGGAGCGGGGGTTGGCACGCTTCCTGGTCCCGGTCCTCGTCGTGCTCTACGTCGCGCCGCTCGTGATCGCACCGGCGACGACCAGTCGCTGGCTCCATCGTGGGCGCCGGCCGCCCAGGCACGTCGGATCCGGTCCCGGGCGGGACGTGGGACCCGACGATCCGCCGCCCGCGTGACCCGGGCGAGGTGATCCCGGGCACGCTCGCGCTCCACGGGGGCGGGAAGGGCGCCGCGCCCGGGTCGCCGAACGGGACCCCGGCCGCAGACCGGGTCGCGACCCTGGCTGCGACGGCGTGGTGCCCACGTGGCGGACCACGGCCTCCGGTATCGTGCCGCCATGCCACGAACGCGTCCCGTCCTCGTCCTCGGCCACGGCGCGTCAGGGAGCGCTGCGTCCATGGCGTCGCATGTTGCCGGCCTGCTGGCGCGGGGGATCGATGCCAGCGCGGTGGACCTCCCGAGAGGGCGCGCCGAGCGGGCGATCCCCGTCTTCGCTGGAGTGCTGGCGGCCAGGCCGGGCATCGGCCTCGGCGGGCACTCGTTCGGTGGGCGCGTCGCCAGCCTGGCGGCGGCCGACGCCTGCGACGCCGGACGGGGGCCCCTCGCCCTCGTGCTGCTCTCCTATCCGCTCCACGCCCCCGGCCGCGCCGGCGACTGGGACGCGCGGACCGCCCACTGGCCCAGGATCACCTGCCCGGTGATCCTTCTCACCGGGACGTCCGATCCATTCTCCACGCCCGACCTGCTGGAACGCGCGCTGGCGGAGCGGCTGCCGGCAGCCGAGGTCGTCACCTATCCGCGCCTTGGCCACGTCCTGGGCCCGGTGCTGGAGGACGTCCTGGACCGCGTGGGGGCCTTCGTGATGGCGGCCGGCGATGCCATGTCGCTGCCCGGCGAGCCCTGACTGTCCTCATCTTGTCGAACGATTTGAGGGTCACGTCGGCCTCGTCGTCTGCAGTAGCGGACCGCTCGCGGCCTGGCGTCTGATGCTCCTGTGCGGGAAGGTCGGCGAGCCCTCGTGGCGGCATCGAGTTCCTCGGGGTGATAAGCACCACCGCTGGCACTCTGGCGCCGCCTGACGCGGACGACGTCAGCGAAGTGCAGCCCCCGCGGCGGGACCGGAAACGGCGAGGAGGGTGTATGCGCGCCTTGCGAATCGCCGTCTCCATGCGTCCAACGACGCAGGCAACCTCACCTGGTCATCGCACGGTCTGTCCCTGCCATCGTTGGCGCGAAATGCCGGTTCAGGGCTCAGGCGATGCCCGGCGAGCCCATGCCTCGGGCTTGGGCGGCGTGAGCGACCCGCGGGCGGCGATGGAGACGAACCCCGCCGCCAGGACGAGCAGCCCACAGACGAACACGACCGGCATCGGTCCGATGAGGTCGGCGATCGGCCCGATCACGATGATCGGCAGGAAGCTCGCCACTGAGCTCAGCATGTTGAGGATGCCGAAGATGCGCCCCCGGACCTCGTCGGGCAGCTCTTCCTGGAGCTCTGTCTGGGCCGGGATCGCGATCATCGCGTAGGCGATCCCGGCCGGGAATGCGATCGCGATGACGATCGCGAGGACAGACACGAGCACCGACGCATCGACCGGTGCATGGGAGAAGTCGATCCGCTTCTGGAGGGCGAGGCTGATCGGGCCGACGACCGTGAGGAGCACGAGGAAGACGCCGAGCCCGACCAGGCCGCCTTCGATCAGCCGGCGCCATGGCACGAGACGTCCAAGGCGATTGAGGAGGAAGACCCCGGTCACGACCCCCGCCCCGAGGGGCAGGACGACGATCACGAAGTCGTCCGGCCTGAGGCCGAGCACCGTCGTCGCGAAGCCGGGCCCCAGCGCACCGAGGACGCCGATGATCGACGCGGCGATCGACAGGTAGGCCAGCGACCACGCCACCGTTCGATGGTCGCGGACGTACGCGACACCCTCTCGCAGCTCGGAGATGACCACGCCGATCGCCGCCCCTCTGTCCGCGGGATCGTGATCATCGGCGGTCGCGTCGGGGGCGGGCGGAGCCCCGGGCAGAGTCCAGCAGAAGGCTGCGGCCACGAGGTAGCAGACGGCGACGATGCCGATGAGGGTGGTCGGTCCGGCGAGCTTGACAACGAGCGGACCGAGGAGAGCGAACCCGAGAGCGAACGCCGCGTTCGCTGTCAGCGTGAACACTCCGTTCGCGCTCAGAAGCAGCCGGCGCGGGACGACCATCGGGATCATTGACGCTTCAGCCGGACCGAAGAACGTCCCCGCGGTTGAAACCAGGACGTTCAGCGCGTAGACGACGTAGATATTCGCGCTCGCCCAAATCATCAGGGCGAAGAGCCCGGCTCGGACGAGGTTCGCCCCGACGAGGACAAGGCGCCGGTCGAGCCGGTCGACATAGACGCCCGCGAGGGACGAGAACAGGATCGCCGGGGCGAGGAACGTGATCAGGAGGGCGCTCACGGCCGAGTTCGATCCGCTCGCGCCGTAGACGAGCACCGTCAGGCCGTAGATGACCATGTTCCCGCCGACCTGGGTCGCGACTTGCGAGAGCCAGAGCAACAGGAACGGCCGGACGCGGAAGACGGCGAGGCTCGTCGCCCCATGGCCGGCCTCGGCCTCGATGAGCACGGCCGCGGTGTCTCCGACCGAGTCGCTCACGGAGCTCCACTCCAGGGACGCATCATCGGGCCCGGTATCGTCCCGTGGCCACGATTGGGAGGCCCAGTATGTGACGTCCATGGTCGCTGTGCCCGGTCGCGGCCCCTCGGGACCTCTGGTCGGGACCTCCAGCCGGGCGAAAGTGTCGCGGATCTCGCACTCGGATGCGCGGCGCGCCCTCGTCTGTCAACGCCGGTCCAAATCTGAGCAGGAATCGCCGGCCGAAACCCTGAGCACGTCAGCGCTCCTTGTGCGGGTCAGCACATGCTCCCGCTTGCCCCGCAAGGGTTCTCGGGATCAGACCCACCCGGAGCGAGACGAGCGAGGTCTGCGTGTGACAAGCGCACGCGGTGCCGCGTCTCGCTGCCGTCACGGACGGCCACGCAGCACCTCCAGCCGTCGTCCACGACCGGGCGGTGACCTCGACCCTGCTCTTGCCGCCCTCCAGGGGCGTCGCTGCATCGCCGGGGTAATGCCGCAGCACCGCTTCAGCTCCTCGGGCCGTCAGGCTCATTCCGAGGTGTCGCAGCGCGTCCTGCTCCGCTCCCTCGATGAACGCGGCACGGAGGCGCCGGGTCAGGCGGGCGCGGGGTCCTGATCGTCGTCAGCAGTCGGTGTCTTCCGGTTCTCCACGTCGTCCAAAGTAGCCGGCGCCCGGACGCCCGTGCGCGTCCCATCCTCGAGCGGGGCGCCGGGTGCTGGGCCCGGGGGTCGGCGGTCAGGAGGCCGACGAGCACCAGCCGAGCCCGATCACGAAGGCTTTGATGGTCTCTCGGCGTCAGCGGGCACGACGACCGCGCGCGTCGTGGTCACGACGCGGGCCCCGCAGCTCGGGCAGGTTCCGGCGACCGCCGCCCGGCCATTCTTGAGCACGATGGCTGTGGCGCCCGCGATAGCCACCTTCCGCTTCTCGCGCATGCAGAAGGCCTGTTGGCCGATGGCCAGGTCTTGCCCGGGCTCGATCGCGTCGGCCTGCTCGGTCGACCGCAGGGCCTTCACCCGATCTTCGAGGACGGCTCGCCGCGCGCGAGCCCGCCCAAGCTGGCGCTGCCTCTTCGCCTCGGTCTCGCGAACACGGGCCAGCTGTCGCTCGAAGTGGCGACGCCGCTTCCCGACGCCCTTGGCTCCGGCCCCAAGGTTGTCGGCGCCACGCGCTGCTTTCTTGCCCTTCGCCACGCCAGACACCTCCCTCGCCGCGACCCCTGACTCTCGACAGCATGAGCTGCTCACGGACAGTGGTCTCGACTGCCGAGTATAGGTACCGCGTCATGACCCGCCGCAATACGCGCACCGCCACGACACGGAGCCCGTGATCGAGCCAAGCGTGCGCCTGAACGTGGCGGCCGCCAAGGTCGTTCGTCCACCACTCCCGATCCTGGTAGGCGCGCGGTCTGCATGCCGTGGTCGCGGCGGCGGGCCTGCCGCGTCAGCGACTCTTCGATCTGCGGCACGCCTTCGCCACGCTGCAGCTCGGGGCCGGCGCCGACGTCTCCGAGGTCAGCCGGGCGCTCGGGCACGCCAGCATCGCGACGACGGCCAACACCTCCGGACACTTCACGCGGGCGATGGCCGAACGCTCGGTCGACCGCATGACCACGATCCTGGGCGAGCAGGCCAGCGGTTGGCGCAATGGGTGGACAGCGGGTGGTACAGCGGCCAAACGAGCGCCCCCGGACGGTTGTCCGGTGGCTCATTCGTGCGTGAATCTTGGTGAGCCCGCTGGGATTCGAACCCAGGACGCAGGGATTAAAAGTCCCTCGCTCTGCCACTGAGCTACGGGCCCACGTGCCCGCAACGATAGCGGCCGCGTGCGGCCCGGGCAGGACGAGGGCTGCCGGCCGGCAGACCGCCGCTGGACCACGCCGACTGCGGGACCGACTCGCGGCTCGCCGGCGGTCCGACTGGCGGCCCGCGTTGGTTCGACAGCCCGACGGGGGTTCGAGCGCTTCGCCGGTAGAATGGGCCGGTGACGGCCTTCTACACGATCGACCGGGCGAACGCGCGCATCCCCGAGGTCCGAGGAATCCTGGAGGACCTCCGGGCGCGCCGGCTCGAGCTCGTCGGGCTGCGCGACCGGCTCCACGCGGCGAGCGTGGCCGAGGTGCCGGACGGACGGGGTTCCCTGGTGGACGACGCGCTGTCGGACGCGGACGCCGGCCTGGTCGAGTCGCCGCGCGTGCTGGCCGCGCGCATCCAGGCGATCATCGACCAGATGCAGGCCGCCGTGGAGCGGCTCGACGCGTCGGACATCACTCTGCGCGACATCGAGACCGGCCTCATCGACTTCCCGGGTCTCGTGAACGGGCGCCAGGTGTGGCTCTGCTGGCGGCTCGGCGAGGACGACGTGGCGTGGTGGCACGAGCTCTCGACGGGAATCGCCGGGCGTCGCCCGCTCGCCGAGCTCCAATAGCGGACGCTCTGGCCGGCTGTGCGGGTCGGCGGGGCCGCCTACACGCCGCCAAACGCTGTCGCCAGCAATTCCACAACCCGGGCCGCCTCCGCTTCGCCGCCGGCCAGGCGGCCGTCGAGCGCCTCCCCGATGTGGACGCGGCGGCGCCGGACGACCTCCTCCCAGAGACCCAGGCCCGCCAGCGAGGTGCGGACGACGGCGGTGCGCCGATCGCCGTCGGGGCGCGAGAGCACCACCAGGCCACGCCGCTCCAGGCGCCGGACCAGCCGGCTTGCCCCCGGCGGAGCCATCCCAAGCCGGGCGCCGAGGGCGCCGACCCGGATCCCGTTCCCGCCCGACTCGACGACGACGACGACCGCGCGCCATTGCTGCAGCGTCAGGTCGGACCCGCCGCCAGCCTCGGCGAGCGAGCCGGTCGTCACCCCGATTGCCGCCCGCATGAGGAGCTCCACCGCGTCCACCAACCTCGGATCTGGCATGGGCTCGTCGATCCTTCCGGCTTCGCTGGTAGGTGTGCTATGACAACTATTGCTGTAGGATACACATCCGTCCGGTGACTGACGCGGTTGTTCCGCGAACCGGAAAGAAAGGAGCGTCATGGAGTATCGGATCGAGAACATCATCCTCGCCGGCAGCCAGCCGGACGCCGATCAGATCGTCACGCGGTTGAACGAGGTCGCCGCGGACGGGTGGCGAGTCGGTGCAATCGACCTGGCGGGGCACCCCTCGTACAGCAGTCGATCAGTGGCCGTCCTCCTCGAACGTCCGTTTCCGGCCGCGGACGCGCGGGTGCCCGCGAGGCCCGAGGCGATCCATGCCTGATTGAGGCCGCCAGCGCGACCGGCGATCTCGGGGGCGGGGGTGGCCCAGGGACGGGGGCACCCCCGCCTCGCTGCATCCGGCGCCACCGCCGTAGAATCGCGCTCGATGACGACACGGCCCGCAGGTGGCTCCGCTCCACGTGATCCCTCCGCGAACGCGGCAGCCCCGGCACGCTTGGTCGACCCGCGCGGCCGGGCCAAGGCCTACCGCCCGCTGACGTCCGCGGACCGCGAAGCGTCCCTGGCTCGCGGCCTGTCTGCGTACGCTCGCGGCGACTTCTACCTGGCCCACGAGGAGCTGGAGCCGGCCTGGATGGCGTCCGACGATCCAGGGGAGCGCGAGTGCCTGGCGGGCCTGATCAAGCTGGCGGCCGCCTTCGTCCACGCCGCGCGCGGGAACCCGGCCGGCGTCGCGACGAACCTGCGCGGCTGCCGCGAGCGGCTCGCCGGCGCGGACGCCGTCGGCGCAGATGGCGGCCTGAACCTGCCGGCGCTTCTCGCCGCCGTCGACGATCGTCTCGCCCGTGTCGCCGCCATCGCCGTCGCGCCCGCCGCCCCGACGGGGACCATCCCCGATCCGCCCCACGACGTTGCGGGCCCGTCTCGCCGGGCGCGTCGCCCACCGCTGGCCCTCGATCCGCCCGTCATCTCGAGGAGGACCCGCGCCTGATGCATCCCGGTCAGCCGCCTGTCCCGGCCGTCGACGTCGAGCGGGCGGCTGCAGCACGCGACGGCACGCCGGGCTCGCCGCTCCTCGTCGACGTGCGCGAGCGTGACGAGTTCGTGGGCGTCCGCGCGCCCGGCGCCGTCCTCTACCCGACCTCGTCGTTCATGCTCCGGTTCGAGGAGCTGCCGCGGGACCGAGCGCTCCTCGTGATCTGCAACAGCGGAAGCCGATCCTCCGCGGTCACGGCGTGGCTGCTCCGCAACGGCTGGACCGACGTCACGAACGTCGCCGGCGGCATGGTCGCCTGGGTGCGGGCCGGGCTCGAGGTCCGTCGCGGTCCGCTCGCGCCCGGCGAGGGCGACCTCGCCTGACGCGCCGGGGCCGCCGCAAGCGGGGCACTTCACGGACAGGGCGAGCAGGTGCCCCGGAATCGTCACCCACGCCGGGCCCGGGCGGACGGCGGCGCGGGCGGTCCGGCATCCGTCAGGCCGAGCGGCGCCGCCGGTTGCGGATCCGGTTGAAGAAGAGCCCGGTCTGCTTCGGGTGGTTGTAGGCGTAGCCGATGAGCAGGAGGATCACGAAGCTCGTCGTCGCGACGCCGGCTGCGGCGAGGTACGAGAGCTGCTGGCCGACCTCGCCCTGGATGCCGAGCGCCGGGAGCACGACGTAGAAGAGCCCGAGCCGGAAGAACGGCTGCGGCGGCGCCAAATTTGCACGGGCGATGCCCTGGGTCGGCGTGCCGGCGGCGGTCCCGCCGACGAGGAAGGCGTGCGACCCGTTCACGACCGGGGCTGCGTCGGCCAGCTGGAGGTCTGCCGGGAGGTCGCTCTGGGTCAGCGTCTTCCAGCCGCTCAGGTTGCCGGAAGCGTCCGGGATCGTCCAGTAGAGCGTGCCGGACCCTTCGCCGCCGACGTAATAGAAGATCCCGTTCGAGACGAAGCCCATCGCCCCCTTCGCCGCCTTCGGGAGGTTCGTCTGGGCGGCCGACGCCGCGGTCGGGGTGGACCAGCCGGTGATCTTGCCGAGCGTGTCGGCGGTGGTGCCGATCTCGCCGCGGACGACGGCCGTCGTCGGGCCGGAGGCGTCCTCGCCGCCGTAGACGAACAGGTGGCTCCCCTGGAGGACGGCCGTCGCGTTCGAACGCGCGGCCGGCAGCGGGGCCGTCGGCTGCCACTTCGCGAGCTTGCCCGTCGTCGAGACCAGCGGGGCCTTCCAGACGCTGTCCACGGGCCCGTTCGCGTCGCGCCCGCCGACGAGGAAGATCCCGTCGCCGGTGACGACCGCCGCGGCCTCCGCCACGGCCGCCGGGAGCTTGAGGTCGGCCGACTCGGTCCACGCCGTGATCAACCCGGTCGCTGCATCCGGCGTCCCGACGAAGACGGTGTCGGTCGGCAGGCCCGCCGCGTCCAGGCCTCCGATGACGTACGCGGAGCCCGAGAAGAAGGCCGCCGCGGCACCCGCGCGGGGGGCCGGCAAGGGTGGACCGACGGTCCAGCCGTCGATGTTGCCGTCCTGCCTGACGACCGTGGCGAAGACGCTCTCCTGGGCCGCCTTGCCGTCCGAGCCGCCCACCAGCAGCGTCTGCAGGCCGGCCGCGACCACCGCTGCGTCCGTCCGCGCCTGCGGCAGGGCCAGCTCGGGCGGGTTCGGCTGCCACGGCAGGACCGCGCCGACCGGCGCCGGGCAGGGCAGGTTGGCGTTGGAAGGCGGGCACAGGTTGACCGGCGTCACGTCCAGGCTCTTGTTGAAGGTCGACAGGGGCACGCCGAGCTCGATCGTCGGCTGGACGGTCGCATACAGCGCCCGGTCGGGCAGCCAGGCCATCATCAGGACGATGACCACGAACCAGAACCCGGCCTTGAGCGTCGCCCAGGCCCAGCCGCCGGCGTCGAGCAGCCCGAAGAAGGCCCGCCGTCGGACGATCGTCGTGCCGGGACCGAGCGCCTGAGCCGCCATCGTGCCTCCCGTGTGCCCGTCCCACCGGATCGGCCCGGACGGGACGCCTCCTACTGCAGAACGAGATCGCCCTTCATCGTTGGGTGGACCGAGCAGACGAACGTGTACTTGCCGGCGACGAGGGCCGGGACGTCGTAGGTCCGGGAGTCCACGCCGCTGAAGATCTCGCCCTTCCAGACCGAGATGCCGTCCTTGAAGATCTCGACGTTGTGGGGGGTCCCCGCGTCGTTGTTGGTGAACTGGATCTTGAAGGGGGTGTTGGCCGGGCCCTCGAGGCTGACCTTGTCATACCGGATCCCCTGCGCCGTCAGCTGGAGCGTGACGGTCTGGCCGGGTGCCGTGCTCGGGGCCGCCGAGGCCGGCCCGGAGGGCGCCGGCGACTTGCCGCCGCCGACCGTGAAGGCGTCCTTCCAGCAGTTGGGAACCGGCGTGGCCGTCGGAGGCATGACGTAGTTCGGGTCCCGCCAGCCGGTCGCCGGCGCCGTCGCGCCGGTCGTCGCGTCGACGCCCGTATACGTGAGGGTGTTCGGCGCCCGCAGGAAGGACACGATCTCGTCGACCTGCACGTAGTTCAGGGGCCCGTTGGGCTCGAGCCAGGCGGGCATCAGCGAGTTGGCGTCGCCACAGACGTAGCGCCCGCCGACCGTCAGGACGGTCGTGATGTACTTGACCGTCAGGTGCGTGAGGAGCTTGGCCTGGTCGTTCAGGACCGGCCCGATGCCGCCCTGGCCCTGATTGCCGTGACAGCGCGCGCAGTTGGCCTCGAACAGGGCATACCCGCGCTGGACGTCGGTCACCTGCTGGGCGGCCGCCTCCTGGGTCATGCGGCTCGAGTCGGGGATGCCGGGGATGCCCAGCTCGTAGAAGTAGTAGCCGATCACGAAGAGCGCCACGAGCGTCACGCCCAGGAAGGCCACCCAGCGGGAGCTCCCGCTCTGGCGGACGATCTTCGCGGCACGCTCGGGGGTGAGCCCGACGGAATGGGCCTGGGCGGGCGCGGTGAAGCGCTCCGTCGGCTCGACCTCGGCCGGTTCCCGGGGGACCGGCAGGCGTTGCTCGGGGGGCAGGCCCGGCTGGTCGGTCATCGGGATCCTCGCTGCGGGGCGGGGGCGGCGGCCGGCATCAGATGCAGCCCGTCGGGCTCTTCGCCGGCTCCAGGCCGGGCTGGCCGAGCGCGATGGGCAGCGGCCCGAGGGTGATCTTGCTCGTGTCCAGGATGAGGGTGCCGTCCGAGTCCACGATCACCGAGAAGCGGTCCATGCTCCGGGGCGCCGGTCCGAGCTCCTTCACCTTCGTCCCCAGCCGGTCGTAGCGCGAGCCGTGGCAGGGGCATTCGAGCCAGAAGTTCTTCACGCACGGGTTCGGCTTGCAGCCGAGGTGCGGGCAGCGCTGGTAGAGGGCCCGCACGTTGAGCGCCGTGCCGTCGCCCGTCGTGTCGGCTCCGGGAATGAACTCCTGGCGGGATGGGTCCACCAGCATGACGAAGGCCCGCGCCTCCTGGTAGTAGGCCGGGAAGCCCTCGGCGATGGGCAGAGCCGCGTTGGTGTTCTTGACGCTGGTGTAGGTCCCGATGGTCACCTTCCCGCCGAAGCCGCCGGACAGGTTGGGCCACAGGAAGCTGATCGTGCCGGCGCTGACCTCGAGGAGCCACAGCCCGATCCCGGCCCCCAGCGAGGTCCGCAGGAGCTGGCGCCGGGAGAGGCCCCTGGGAGCCTCGTTGCGCATCGACTTCAGGGCCTCGGTGGTGAGGGCCTGGGGCTTGCTCGAGGGTTCGACGTGGTAGTTGCTCATGCGCTCTGGTCCCGTTCGCTCGCTGCGCCGGTCACAGCGTGAAGAAGAAGCCGTCCACCCACGGAAGGATGAACGAGTAGCCCGGGCCCCGGAAGAAGATCCCGATGAACGTCACCAGGAGGCCCAGGCCGCAGAAGATGGTGAAGAGGACCACCGTGGTCTTCCGCTCCGACGGGCGGACCGCGGCGATGTTGCCCCGGTCGACGAACGGCACCAGGGCGGCCCCCACGAGGACGAAGATCGGCACGAGCGCTCCCGCCACCGTCGGGTGGAAGTAGGCGAGGAGCTCCTGGAGGCCGAGGAAGTACCAGGGCGCCTTGGCGACCTCCGGTGTCACGTTCGGGTTGGCCAGCGCCTCGAGGGGGGCGTTGACGATGAGTCCCATGAACAGGACGAAGACGCTCATCGCGACGGCCGCCAGGAACTCGATCGTGAGGAGGTGCGGCCAGGTCATGACGGTGTCGTCGGGCTCCTTCTGGACCCGGACGACGGCATCCTGCTTGACGAGCGCGAGGAGCCGGTACGGGCGGGCCGACATCGGCACGCGCTGCTTGTCGATCTCGGTCCGCCGGGTCGGATCGACGGGCAGGACGACGCGCCGCTCGGGCGGGCTCTTCGTGTCCGTCATCGTTCAGCCTCCGGGCCGCGCGAGGCGGCCCAGGCGAAGGCAACGAGCAGCGGAGCGAGCGCAGCCCGGGGCGCCTGAGCGACGTGCCGCCGGAGCGAGCGCGCGGATCGGCCGTTCACAGCGGCCCCGAGATTCCGCCATCTTTCCGAATGCGCCAGAAGTGGACCGCCAGGAAGATCGCGGCGACGAGCGGGAAGACCATGATGTGGAGCACGTAGAAGCGCAGCAGCGTGTTGCCGCTCACCTCCAGGCCCGCCAGCAGGAGCAGCTTGCTCGGCGTGTTGAAGAGCGGCGCGTAGCCGGCCATGTTGGAGCCGATGGTGATGGCCCAGTAGGCGATCTGGTCCCACGGCAGCAGGTAGCCCGTGAAGCTGAGCATCAGCGTCAGGAAGAGGAGCACCACGCCGACGACCCAGTTGAACTCGCGCGGCGGCTTGTAGGCGCCGTGGTAGAAGACCCGCATCATGTGGAGGAAGACGAAGAAGACCATCAGGTGGGCCGCCCACCGGTGGATGTTCCGGGTCAGGAGCCCGAACGGCACCTCCGACTGGATCCTCAGGATGTCCGAGTAGGCCGACGTGGCCGTCGGTGCGTAGAAGAACATCAGGTAGACGCCCGTCACCGTCAGGACCAGGAACAGGAAGAACGAGAGCCCGCCCAGGCAGAACGTGTAGGCGAACTTGACCGCGTGCTGGCGGACGCGCACCGGGTGCAGGTGCAGGAAGACGTTGTTCATGACCGCGTACGCCCGCGACCGCTCGTCGTTGGGGTACGGGTTGCGGAAGATGGATCGGAAGACCGGGCTCCGCCGGATCGTCTGGTCCACCCGCTCCAGGAAGCTCACCTACCTGGCCCCTCCTGCGACGCCGGGCGTCCCGGCGAGCTGCGCGTCACGGTACGACTCCTTGTAGAGCCGACCATCGGTCGAGATCTCCTGGAGCTCGAACCGCTCCATCGTAATGGCGTCGAACGGGCAGCGCTTCACGCAGAGGGCACAGCGGATGCAGCGCTCCTCGTCGAGGATCATCGCCGCGCCCTGCGTCCAGCCGTACGCCTCCTCGAGCTCCGGCAGGTATCCCTCCGACTTCATCTGGTTCACGTCGATCATGTGGATGACGCCTTCCGGGCAGACGTCCGCGCAGGCGCCGCAGAGGACGCAGCGGAACGGGTCGAACCAGATGTTGTAGTTGCACATCAGGCAGCGCGTCGATTCGGCAACCGCCTGGGTGGTGCTGTACCCGAGCTCCACCGGGGTCGTGAAGTTGACGTCCGGGTCGCGGGACGGCATCCGGACCTCGACCGCGAGCATCGGCACGTGCTGCCGGGGCAGGACGTCGTAGAACTCGGGCATGTCGTGGCGCCACGAGCTCGTGATCTTGACGTTGGCCGCGACCGTGACGTCCGTGCGGCCGGCCAGGTAGCGATCGATCGCGTAGGCGCACTTCTTGCCGTGTCCGGCCGACTCGATCAGGGTGGTGGGACCGGTCACGAAGTCGCCGCAGGCGAAGACGCCGCGGACGTTGGTGGCGTACGTGGCGGGATCGACGCGGAGCCGACCGCGGCCCACCTCGAAGCTCGACTCCACGGGCAGGAAGCTCAGGTCGGCTGCCTGGGAGACCGCCGGGATGACCGTGTCGGCCGGGACGACGAACTCCGAGCCGGGGATCGGCACGGGGGAGCGCCGACCCGACGCGTCGGGCTCGCCGAGCTTGTTGCGGATGAACCTGACCCCGGTGAGCTTCCCGTCCTCGCCGACGAGCTCGATCGGGCTCACGAGGAACTCCATCCGGACACCCTCGCGCTCGGTCTCGCCGAGCTCCTCCTCGTCGACGACGAGCTCGGACCGGGTGCGCCGGTAGGCGATCGTCACGTGCTCCGCGCCGTGCCGGAGGCTGGTCCGCGAGCAGTCCATGGCCGTGTATCCGCCGCCGATGACGACGACGTTGCGGCCGACCTCGAGCGGCTCGCCCAGGTTGGCCTTCTTCATGAAGTCGACGCCGTACTGGAGGCCCCCGAGGTCGGACCCGGTGATGTCGAGGCCGACCGCCTCCATGGCCCCGGCGCAGATCGCGATCGCGTCGTAGTCGCGCTGGAGATCCTCGAACAGGACGTCCTTCCCGACGGTGGTGTTGTAGTGGATGGTGACGCCCAGGCGCTCGACGAGCCGGACGTCCATCTCGATCGCCTCGCGCGGCAGGCGGAAGGCCGGGACGCCGATGAGCATCGTGCCGCCGCCGTAGGGCAGGCTGTCGAAGATCGTGACCTGGTAGCCCTTCAGGGCCAGCTCGCGGCTCACGGCCAGGCCGGCTGGTCCGGACCCGACGACCGCGACCTTCTCGTCGCGGGGCGTGATCTCGGGGATGACGTCGGGGATGCCCGAGGCCTCGTGCCATTCCACCAGGAATCGCTTCATCGCCCGGATCGCGAGGGGCCGATCGATGTCGCCCCGGCGGCAGGCGCGCTCGCACGGCGCCGAGCAGACATAGGCGCACATCGCGGCGACCGGGTTCGGGTCGCGGGAGAGGATGTACCCCTCCTCGAAGCGCCCCTCGGCGGCGAGGTTCAGGTAGCCCCGGCAGTTCGTCCCGACCGGGCACGCTTCCTGGCACTCGATGTTGCACTGGAGCCAGGATGCATCAACCGGCTGGACGAGGAATTCCTGGTTCGGGTCGATGGCCACGATGCGGTCGCCTTCGTCCTCTGGGAAGCGTCATCAGGTTGCGCTCGGCCGAAGCCGACCCCCGGGGGATCGACGCGGGCGGATGCTACACGACGATGCGCATGGATGCACGCTCCGGATCGCGCCGGCCGCCGGACGGGGCGTGGGCGGCCCGGGCGCCCCGGCAGGCCGCACCCGGTGCGGCCGGGTGGCCCGTGATTTGACGCCGGAGCTCCACCGAGCCTACGCTCGCCCCGGCCCGGGCAGGGCGCCGGGGAGCGCCCGCGGCGGGTCCATCGCGGAGCGAGCCCGTGCGCCTGACGCACCGCATCGTGGGCCTGGGCGGCCCGGCCGCGCCCGGCAGCCCGGACGCCCCCGGGACGGCGACGGCCGCCGAGCCCGACGAGGACCCGTGCGTTGCGGCGCGCGGCGCGGCCCAGGACGCCTGCAGCCTCGCCGACAGGATGAGCGCGCTCGCCGTCGCATCCCAGGAGCGGCTCACGGAGTCTCGTCGCGCCTACGAGGAGCACGTGGGGCGCCGCGAGCGCGCCGCCTCGGCTGCCGACCCCCGTGCGATCCGAGCGTCCAAGGACGAGGCGCAGGCGGCGTTTCGCCGGGCCCGCCTGGGCGCCGCCGACCGCTCCGCCGAGGAGATGGCAGCCCGCGAATGGCTGCGCGAGATCGATCGCGTCAACGCCCGTACGCGCGAGGCCGCACGCCTCCTGGAACGCGAGAGTGCCGCCGAGAGCGGGCTCCTGCGGACGCTGGACCGCCTGGGCATCGAGGCCGACGGTGCGCGGATCGCCGCAGAGAGCGCGGCCGAAGCATGCCGCAACGCCCGGATCACCCTGGCGACGTGCGAGGAGCGCGAGCGCGTGGGAACGGGGCCGGCAGCCGTCACGCCGCCGGCGGCTGCGACGCTGGCGCCCGCGTCGGTCGTCACGCGGACCACGATCGCGGCGCCGACGACGCCGCCGGGACCGCCGTCCGGCACGACGGGCGGACCTCAGGGCGCGCCGCCCGACCCCGGCGGAACGCCCGCAGACGACGTGCCCGCCGCCGTCGAGCCGGCGATCCTGCCCCTCCTCGCGGGCGACCGCGCGGTCCTCCGCCGCATGGCGGCCGCGCTGTCCGGCGGCGACCCGGCGACCGAGCAGCAGTGGCAGGTGCACCTCGCGGCGTTCGTCGAGGCCGTCCGGGCGCGGGCCATCGACAGCGCCTCCCTGGCATTCCCGGAGGGCCATCCTTTCTGGGGGCCTCATTCCCAGCTCCAGTGCCGCGAGATCTCGGCCGCCCTCGCCGCCCTCGGCTACCGCTTCGACGGGGTGGAGGGATTCGCCGACGGGCGGGTCCCCGGCCAACGCGACCTGTCGCTGGCGATCGGCTACGCCGGGCTCGATCCCATGCGCGTCCGGATCTGGCCGACCGAGGCCGAGCTCCCCCGGCTGTATGCCGGCGTGGAAGTCGACGCTGGCCGGTTCGTGGCCGAGGCCGCCGGCGAGCTGACGCTCGGCGAGATGATCGACCTGCTGGGTCGGCGGGCGGAAGAGCTCAGTGAGCTCTGGAACGCCTGGGGCCGCGTCCGACCGCTGCTCCTCGGACCGGGCTGACGCCGGGCGCCCGGCGGCCCGCCCCGGACGGGACGTCAGCCGACGTCCACCTGGTGGGGTGCCTCGTCCGGATCGTCGTCGATCACGATCACCCGGAAGGCCTCGGCGGCCACGGCGCCGATGGGCAGCCCCTCCTCTGCCAGCCATGTCCGAATTCGCTCGCTCAGGCCGTCCGGGTCCGCGACCTGGCTGGCGTGACAGAGCAGGGCGTCGAGCTTGCGGCCGGCCGTGGCGCTGACGTCGACCCACGTCGTCGGCGCATTCGGCCAGAAGAGGTACAGCCGGCGGACCGCGTGGGCCGCAAGGCCGGCGCGCGCCAGGGCAGGAAAGGCCATCGGGTTGCGGGCGGCGGGATAGACCGCGTCGACGGCGGCGATCCCCGCCGCCCGGTGGTCGGCGTGGTTCACGCCGGCGCCCGCGTAGAAGAGGACCTCCGGGTCGTGGGTGAGGACGGCGTCCGGCCGGAAGCGACGGATCTCGCGCACGAGAAGCTCCCGCAGGGGCAGCTCGTTCGCCAGGGCCCCGTCCGGCTGGTGGAGGAAGACGACCTCGTCGTAGCCCACGATCGCGGCGGCCCGGCGCTGCTCGGCCTCGCGCGTCGCGGCAAGGATCAGCGGGTCGGCCGCCGGATCCTCCCCGCCCTGGTCGCCCGACGTGCAGCACACGAGCCGGCCGACCGAGCCCGCGTCGATCCACGCCGCGGCCGTGGCTGCCGGGCCGAACTCGGCGTCGTCGGGATGCGCGGCGATCACCATGAAGCGGGCCGGCCGCCAGTCGTGGGGCGCCGGCCGCTCGCCCGGGCGCGGCGGCTCCGCGCTCATCGCGCGGCGTGCGCGGCCGCGGACGCGACGCAGCGCCCGGCGATCGAGTTCGTCCATGGCTTCTTGTACACCGTATGCAGATCCAGCGAGCGGCCTGCTCCGGGTGCTACCATCTCGACCCGAGGCCTCGCTCGTTTCCCCCCACGCGCGAGGCCTCCTTCCATGCCTGGCCTGCCCCGGCGCCGCTCACCCGGCCGGCTTCGCGCGGGCGGCGACCTGGGCTGCCTCCAGGGCCGCCGCGACGTCCTCGGCATGACCCTCGGGCGTGACGCGATGCCAGGCGCGCGCGATGCGACCGTCGGGCCCGACGAGGAACGTCGAGCGCTGGGTGCGCATCTGCGCCCGGCCGTCCTTGATCCGCTCGACCCACGCGCCGTAGGCGCCGGCCGTCGCGTGGTCCTCGTCGGAGAGCAGGGTGAAGTTCAGGTGGAACTTCGCCCGGAACCGCCCGTGGCTCGCCGCGTCGTCGGGGCTGATCCCCCAGACCGTCGCGCCCGCGGCCACGAGGTCGTCGTTGGCGTCGCGGAAGGCGCACGCCTCGGCGGTGCAGCCCGGGGTGTCGTCCTCGGGGTAGAAGTAGACGACGGTCCAGCCGCCCTGCTCGGCAAGGCGATGAACCGCCCCGGTCTCGTCCGGCAAGGCAAAGTCGGGGGCCGGGTCGCCAGCTTCGGGCATGATCACAGCGGCATGCTACCGCGCCACGAGAATCGCGACGCTCAGCGCGGCGGCGCCGAGGACGGCCACGAGCAAGTCGCCCCGGCCCGCCCGCACGACCCGGTACCGGCTCCGCGGCGTCCCCGCGTCGAAGCCGCGGGCGTCCATCGCCAGGGCCATCCGGTCGGCGTGGCGCAGGGCGAGGACGAGGAGGGCGAGGAGCAGGCCCGGGCTCCAGCTCCGGCGGAGGCCCCGCGTGCGGCGAGCCTGGCGGAGCGTCACGAGGTCGAGGGAAAGGCGCGGGACGGCCTGGTAGGCAGCCAGCGCGCCGTACGCGAACCGGTCCGGGAGCCGCGCCTGCTGGACGAGGGCGTCGGCCAGCGCCGTCGCCTCGGTCGTCTGGGCGAAGGCGACGCCGACGCCGGCGATCGCGAGGATCCGCAGGCCCAGGACGATCCCGGTCGCCAGCGCCGGCTCGGTGACCCGGAGCGGCCCGAGCCGGAGCAGCTCGATCGCCGCGGGGTCGCGGTTCGCGGCGCCCAGGAGCGTGTTGAGGAGCACCACGGCGGCCGCCGCCACGACGAACGGCAGCCAGGCCCGCAGGAACCGCCGCACGGGGACGCGGCCCAGGCCGATCGCCCCCGCGATCCCCGCGGCGAGAATGACGAGCGTGGGTCGCGGATCGGTCGTGGCCACGAGCGCCGCCAGCCATGCGAAGCCGACCGCGAGCTTCGTGAGCGGGCTGGCCCGGCCCATCGGGCTGGTCAGCTGCCGGGCGTCGAGCTCGGGGATGACGATCACGCGACCCGCCCGGCCGGCGCCCGGTCCAGCAGCCGCCCCCCGGCCATGACCGCCGAGCGGCTGCCGAGGTCGGCGACGAGCCGTTCGTCGTGGGTGATCGCCACCAGCCCGACGCCGTCGTCGAGCCGCTCGCCGAGGATCGCCAGCAGGCCCTGGTAGGTCGCCCGGTCCTGGCCGAACGTCGGCTCGTCGAGGACCAGCAGGCGAGGTCGCCGGGCAAGGATCCCGGCGAGCGACAGCCGCCGCTGCTCCCCGCCCGAGAGCGCGTACGGGCTGCGGCTCCCGAAGCGATCCAGGGGCAGCGCCAGCGCGTCCATCAGCTCGGGCAGCCGGTCCAGCTCCCGGCCCCGCAGGCCCAGGCCGGCCTCCTGCGCCACGGTCGTCGCCAGGAACTGCCGCTCGGGGTCCTGGAACAGGTAGGCGGCCCTTCGCGCGAGCTCGTCCGGCCGGAGCCGGTGCGGCGCGTCCCCCAGCAGGCGGACGACGCCCGCGTCCGGGCGCAGGAGCCCGACAAGGAGGCGCCCGAGGGTCGACTTCCCGCTCCCATTCGGGCCGACGATCGTGAGCCGGTCGCCCGCCGCGATCTCGATGTCCACGCCGCGGACGACGGGTGCGTCGCGCCGGTACCCGAACCCGACACCCCGGCCCATGGCCAGCGGCTCGCCGACGACGGGCGGCCGGGGAGGCACCCCCGGCCCCACGCCGAGCGCGGCGTCGACCTCCGCCGGCAGCCAGATCCCGGCGCCGAGCAGCGCCTGCCCATTGCGCCGGACGACGTCGGCCGGCGGGCCGAGATCGAGCGGCCGCCCGTCCCGCCCGAGGACGAGCACCCGGTCGGCGAGGCGCCACGCCAGCTCGACGCGGTGCTCGACGAGGATGATCGTCGTCCCGCTGGCCCGGAGGGCGGCGAGGCGCTCGACGAGGGCGCGGGCGCCGTCCGGGTCCAGGTTCGCCGTCGGCTCGTCGAGGAGCAGCAGGCGCGAGCGCGGCGCGAGGGCGCCGCCCAGGGCCAGCCGCTGCTGCTGGCCGCCCGACAGGGTCGTCGTGCGCGTCCGGCCGAGGCCGTCGAGGCCCGCCTCCGCGAGGACCTCCGGGACGCGGGCACGCATCTCCGCCCGCGGCCAGCCGCGGTTCTCGAGGCCGAAGGCGATGTCGTCCTCGACGCGCTCCATGACGAGCTGGGCCCCGGGATCCTGGAAGACGACCCCTACGGGGCCGCCGACGCCGAGCGTTCCCTCGAGACGCCCGGGGACCTCGCGGCCGAGGAGCCCGGCCAGTCCGAGCACGAGGGTGCTCTTGCCCGACCCCGACGGGCCCAGGACGAGGAGGCACTCACCGGGCGCGACCTCGAGGTCGACGTCCCGCAGCGCCGGCTCCGCGGCGCCGGCGTGGGTGAAGCCGAGGCCGCGGGCCACGACCTCGCCGGGGGCAACCGCGCCCGAGGCGACCGCGGCGGGAGCCCCGACGACGACCGCGGCGGAGGCGGCCGCAGCGTCGCGGGCGACCGGCCGTCCCGGGGTCGGGATCGCCGGGGCCTGGATGGCGCGACCCTCCGTCAGGCCGGGAAGCCGCGCAGAACGCCGGCCTCGCGGAGCCCGCGCACGATCGCGAACGTCACGAGCGGCATGAGGACCGCGGCGGACAGGACCATCCAGAGCAGGGTGAGGGCCAGGACCTCGGGGGCCACGCCCTGGTAGTAGAGAACCGTGTCGTGGACGAAGGCGAGGGCCGCCGATGCGGCCCCGGCCAGGGCGACGACCGGCACGTCGAAGCGCCGGTAGCGGAACGCCGCGAAGACGGCCTCGGCGCCGATCCCCTGGAGGAACCCGGACACGAGCGCGTCGGGGCCCCACTGGCTGACGACCAGGACGGAGATGCTGGCGGCGACCATCTCCGCGAAGAGGCCGGCGCCGGGCTTCCGCACGATGACCGGCGCGAGGACGGCGGGCAGGAGCCAGCCCATGTAGACGAGGAGCCAGGGCGAGCCCGCGCCGGCGCCGAGGCCGGCGTAGACGGCGTTGAGCGCAGCCATCGCGACGCCGAAGGAGGCGCCGATCACCGCCGTGACGAGGATGTCGCGGGTGCGCCAGCGGGTCTCGCCCCGTGGGCCGATGGACGAGGCGAACGTGCTCATGGGTCTCCCCCCTGTGACGGATGGATCTCGACGATGACCAGGCGACCGGCGCGCAGTGCGACGCGGGCGCGCGTGCCGGTCCTGACGTTCGACAGGCCCCGGGCCGGGCCGACGCTGAGCGGCTCGTCGCGGAGCGGATAGGCAAGCCCCTGGGTCTCGACACCCGCGGCGTCACCGAGCGGGAAGAGCGAGACGAGGTCGCCGGCTCGGCCCTCCAGGTCGGCCGAGGCGGGGCCGGCTCCGGCGTCGAGGAGCCGGATGCGGGTGGTGGCGTCCAGGAGGACCATGGCCCGCCCGGCGAGCGCCGGATGGGCCAGCAGCCAGGCGTTCGCGAGGGCATGGTCGAAGCGCGGCCCGCCGAGCGCCCCGAGGACCGTGATCCTGGTCGCCCCGCGCGCCAGCGCCGCCAGCGCGGCGAGCTCGAGGTCGGATTCGTCCTTGGCCGCGACGGCAAGCTCCAGCGGGATCCCCGCCGCCTCGAGGCCGGCGCGCCCGGCGGCGTCCAGCGAATCGGCGTCGCCGACCACCAGGTCGGGACGGAGCCCGGCGGCCCATGCCTTGGTGGCGCCGCCGTCGGCGCCCACGGTGAGGGCGGCTCCCGCGTCCCAGCCGGGCCACCCGGCATCGAGCAGGGCCCGGGACGGCACGTCACCGTCGCCGACCAGGATCGCGTGCAGGGAGACCGGCGGGCTCACGGGAATCGAGATGCCTCCGCTGGACGGGACGGAGGCGTCGTCTGGACTCCCTTCGCCGGCATGACCCGGATCAGGTTCCGAGGGTCTGCGGATGGTCCCGCACTCTCAGCGCCGCGGCGGCGCTCCCCTGTCCCACTCTTCTGTTGGGCCGGGCTCCGGCCGGCGCTCGGCGATCTTACACCCGCCCGCCGAGGAACCGGTCGACCCAGGCGGCAACCGACGGCGCCACCTCGTCGGCGCCGGCGGCGCGCAGCGCCGAAGCATCGCCGAGGACAGAGTCGATCCCGACCGCGTGGGCGCCTGCCGCACGGGCCATGCGCATGTCGTCGAGGGCGTCCCCCACGTAGGCGGTCCCGGCGGCACCGGGCCCAAGGCCCAGCTCCCGGATCGCCCGCAGGAGGGGCGCCGGGTGCGGTTTCGCCTCGGCCAGGTCGTCCCCGTGGACCCGGACCGGCAGGAGCTCCTCCAGGCCGTGGCGCCGGAGCTGCTCTCCCACGTTGTCGCGGTGGCCGGCCGTCACGAGAGCCAGCGGATAGCCCGCGGCGTGCAGGCGGCGCAGGGCCTCGGCGGCGCCGGGCAGGAGCCCGGCCTCGTCGCGGCCGCGATAGGTCGCCCACCAGCGTCGCCCGGCCTCCTCGATCAGGTCGTCCGCGAGGCCGGCCCTGCGGTACAGGAGCCGCCAGTCGGGCGTCCAGAGGCGGCAGTACTCCTCCCATGCCAGGCCCAGCCCGAGGCCGGCCACGACCTCCGCCGTCGCGAGGTACATCAGGTGGAGCGTGTCGGCCAGGGTGCCGTCCCAGTCGAAGACGATCGCGCGCATCGTCCGGATCGTATCCCGGGCCAACCCGCCGGCGCGCCCGTTCCGGGGTCCGTCAGGGCCGATGCTAGACTCCCGGCCGTGACCGATCCGGTCGATACCCCGGGCCTGGATCCCGCCGTCCGCCGCGTCGTGGACGCCGCGGCGCTCAAGGGCGTGAAGATCGCCGTCGTCGTCCTCGAGGCCACGACCCACACGGCCGAGGACGCCGCCCGCGCGCTCGGCGTTGAGCTCGGCCAGATCGTGAAGTCGCTCGTCTTCGTGGCGCCCCGCGCCGACGGCGGGCACGAGCCCGTCCTGTGCCTCGTCGGAGGCGCCAACCGCGTCGACGTGGGCCGCCTGGCCGCGGTCGCGGGAGAGCCGCGGATCCGCCGGGCCACCGCGCGGGAGGCGCGCGAGCTCACGGGCTTCGCGATCGGGGGGATCCCGCCCGTCGGGCATCCGACCGCGGTCCGCGTCGTGATGGACCCGGACCTGGGCCGCTACGGCGAGGTCTGGGCAGCCGCCGGCGCGGATCGAGCCGTCTTCCCCATCGATCCCCGCACACTCCGAGCCCTGACCGACGCGGTCGTCGCCCCGATCGCCGCGGACCGACCGCCACCGGGCGGCCCGGCGTGACCGGCGAGCCGCGACAGGTGGTCGTCGCCTACCCGGGGGGGATCCGGGCCCGCTACCGGTGGGCCGGCAGCGGCCAGGGGCCGGCGGTCTTCGCCCTGAGCGAGGCCGGCGGCGCGCTCCACGAGTACGGCGAGCTCGTCTCGCCGACCTTTGAGCGCCTGTGCCGGGCCGAGCTGCGAATCGAAAGCCCGGGTGGGACGTGGGCCGCCCGGCTGGCGTCTCCCATCTTCGACGCGCCGACGGGCCTGGCGTGGGACACGGCCGGTCTGCTGGTCGTGGCCTACGGCTTCGTCACGTACGGGCTGGAGGCGCGCACGGGCGCCCTGCGCTGGTCGCACCGCTCCGGGTCGCCCCTGGTGGCCGTCCTCGGATCGTCCCGGCTGCCGCACGTCATCGTCCAGGCGGAGATCGAGACCTTTGCCCTCGAGATCACCGGCGAGGTCCGGTGGCGCGTCGCCCACTCGGACGTCGTCGCGGGGGCGGAGCTGGTGGGCGGGACACTCGTCCTGACGAGCTACGGCGGGCTCATGACCGCGCTGGACCCCGACACCGGGCGCGCCACGGGCTGAGCCGGCACGGCGGGCCGGTCCGCGAAGGACGGCCAACGGCCTTGCCCGGCGTCACGTGGACGGACTGTGGACAACCGGCACCGGACGCCTGATTTCGTGGACGGCGTCCGTTGACCGCGCGTCGCCCGGCCGGTTAGCGTTGACGTCGACCCGGAGGGGTCATGAGCTCGCTAATGGCGGAGGCTCCGGCCAAGGCCCACGCGATGCGGAGGTTCCTCCGGGTCGTTTGCTGCGCGGCGCTGTACCATCCCGGGCCGTGACCCCCCTCGTCGTGATCGCCGCGGGCCTTGCCGCGGTCGCGGCCGGCACCCTTCTCCTGCGGACCTACGGGCCTCGCATGCGCGTCGCGCGCCTGCTCGCCGTCACGCCGGCCGTCGCGATCGCCGAGGCGCGCCAGATGGCCGCTGCCGGAACCCGCGGCTACGTCCGGGTGGACGGCCGCCTCGACGCGGACGAGGAGCTTCCCGACGAGAGCGCGCGGCCGCTCGTCCTGCGCCGGCGGCGCATCGAGGCCCGTCGCGGACGCGACTGGCGCCTGATCGACGAGCAGCTGGAGGCGGTCCCGTTCCGGGTGCGCGAGGACCTCGACGTGATCGACGTCGACGCGGCGGCGCTGGACGAGGGCCTCGTGACGCTGATCCGGGAGTCGGTCGGGACGGCTGCCGAGGCCGCCGGGGCGGTTCCGCCGGCGGCGCTCGCCGGCCTGTCCGGGGACGCGACCCTCCGCCTCCGGATCGAGATGCTCTCGTCGGTCGAGCACGCCACGATCCTCGGCATGCCGACGGTCCTGGCCGACGGCCGGGTGGCGATGACAGCCGGCACGGGCCGGCCGCTGGTCGTCTCCACGCTCCAGCGCGACGAGGCGATGCGGGTCCTCGCCGAGGGGCGGCGGGCCCGGCCCGTGGCGGCGGCCGCGGCGCTGGCCGCTGGCCTGGCGGCGCTCGCCGTCGGGCTCCTGTGGGCGCTCGCGGCCGGACGGCTCGGGTGACGGGATTTCGGCGCGGCGCCGTCCGGATGGGCTGTGCCGTGGCGCTCGTGCTCGCCGGGCTCGTCGCCTCGGCGATGGTCGCGCTGGCGGCCGACCCTTCGGCATCGCCCGGGGCAGGCGGCGACGTGCGCACCAACCCGGCAGCGCCGGGGATCGTGGGGGATCCGCTCTTCGCGCTCCTCGGCGTGGCGGCCGTGGGCCTGGTCGCCGTCGTCGTCACGCTGGTCGCGGTGCGCCTCACCGACCGCCGCTGACATCCCGGTCTCCCGCGCAGACACGGGCCTCGTCTGGGCCGATCCCGGGGCCCGGAGCGTCGGCGCAACGGGCCGGGACCTTCGTCCTATTGGCAAGAACTGTGAAGTCGGCGAGACTTGGCGCGTCAACCTCACCGATCCTCCATCCGTCGCCAGCCTGGCCGCACGCGGTGCCGTCGCGGACGGAGGACCCGAGCCTGACGGGGGTTCGGTCACGCAGCTCGCACCTCGACCGTCCGACGCGACGCTCACCGTCACGAAAGCGGCACGCCTCCTGGGCGTCCACCCGAACACCATCCGGGCATGGAGCGACCAGGGGCGACTGCGCTTCTACCGCATCAACGCGCGGGGCGACCGGCGCTACCGCCTCGGGGATCTCCAGCGCTTCCTCGCGGCCGCCGAGCAGCCGGCGCCCGCGACGCGGCGGGCGCGCGCCCAGCCTGCGACGCCGATGCGGCCGGTACCCTCCATCGGTGCCGATCTCGTGGAGCTCCGGACGCGCCCGTCGGAACGGCCCGCCATCGGCGACGCGAGCTTCGGGCCCGACCCGGTCCGCGTCTTCGAGACCCGCCGCCCCGGCGACGCGACACGTCCAGCGCCCGATGGCGCGCCGTCCAGGCCGCCCTTCTCGTCCCCGCTGGATGTCGAGCGACGCCTCATCGAGATCGACCTGCTCGGCCGCCTGGCGGATCTCGTCTCGACGGGCCGGAGCCTGGACGAGATCGCCGGCAGCACCGTGGAGCTGCTCCAGGGCCGCGCCGGCCACGACCTGGCGATGGTGCTTGAGCGCCGCGAGGGCAGGCTGACGCCGCTCGCCGCGCGAGGCGAGGGCGCCGACCACCTCACCTGGACCGCGGAGACCACCGGTCTCCCCGGTCGCGCGCTTGTCGCACCCGGCCCGGTCGCCGAGTCGTCCACCGCCGGGGGCCACGACTGGCTGCCCCTCGGCCAACGACTGCCGTCGCGGATCGCCGTCGCGATCTCCGGCCCGGCAGGTCGACCGTGGGGCGTGCTGGTGACGGCAGACGAGACGCCGCCCGCCACGATTGCCGAGCTCGAGACGTTCCTCGGCGCGGTCGCCCGCCAGCTGGGCGTCGCCGTGCACGCCAGCCGCCAGCGGGAGGAGACGGCCACGCAGCTGCACCGGGCCGAGGCTCTGCGGCGGATCGCGACCGACATCGGCAGCAAGCTCGACCTGGGACAGATCCTGGCGGGCGTGGTCGATCATGCGCGCGTCCTCTTCGGCGGCGACCGGGCGGCGGCCTTCCTTCGGCGCCCGGATGGCCATGTCAGCGCGGAGGTGGCCCGCGGACTCTCCGAGGGGTACCTGGCGACCGTCCGGGACTTCCCGGTCCCCTCGTTGCCGGCCGAAGCGGCGGCCGCCCGGCGCCCCCTGTTCGCGACGCGCTACCGGGACGACCCGCGGGCCATCGAGGTCCGCTCGGCCGTCGTCCAGGAGGGCTTCGACACGATCTGCGCGGCGCCGCTCTTCGACGGCCCGGACCTCCTGGGGCTGCTCATCGTCTATCACGACCGGCCCCACCTGTGGACCGACGAAGAGCTCGCGACCCTCGGAGGCTTCGCGGCGCAGGCGGCGACGGCGATCAAGAACGCCCAGAACTTCGAGCGGATGGCGACGTGGGCGGCCCATCTCCAGTCGATCCAGCAGCTGGGTGCCAGCCTGGCCCGTCTCACCACGGAGCGCGAGATCGGCGCAGCCATCGCCAACGAGCTGGACCAGCTGATCCAGTACCACAACGTCCGCGTCTACCGGCTCCGGCCCGACGGGTGGCTGGTGCCGGTGGCGATGCGCGGCCTCGTCGGCGAGTTCCACGATGAGACACCCGACCAGCTGCGCACCAGGATCGGCGAGGGCATCACCGGCTGGGTCGCCGAGAACTGCATCCCCCAGAACCTGCCCGACGCCGCGCACGACCCGCGGGCCGTGACCATCCCGGGGACCGAGGACGACCTCGACGAGTCGATGCTCCTGGCACCCCTCGTCTTCGAGGAGAAGGTCCTCGGCGTCATCGTCCTCTCCAAGCTCGGCCTCCGCCAGTTCAGCGACGACGACATGCGCCTCCTCGTCATCTACGCCAGCCTTGCCGCGCAGGCGATCGCGAACGCCGAGGCCACCGAGCGGCTCCGCGAGCAGTCGATCCGCCTCGAGCGCCGGCTCGCCGGCCAGAGAGCGCTGCTGGAGATCACCGGGGCGATCCTGGGCACGCTGGACCTGCCCGGGATCCTCGACGAGGTGGCCGACCGGCTGGCGGGCATCGTCCGGTGGGACACCATCTCCATCGAATGGGTGGACCCGGGCACCGGCACGCTGACCCCGTTGATGGCCCGCGGCCTGCATTCCGATGAGTACATCAAGCCGTGGGAGCCCGGCGAGGAGGGCCTGGCCACCTGGGTCCTGGCCCACGGGAAGCCCCAGCTGGTCCTCGACGAGCTGCAGGACCCCCGCATCCGCCAGTTCGAGTCGACCGGGGACGTCGAGGGCAGCCTGATCTGCGTTCCGCTCCACGGGCGCGAGGGCGTGCGCGGCGTCGTCTCGCTCGAGCGGCTCGGCGCGGACGAACGCTTCGACGAGGACGACTTCGAGCTCGTCCAGCTCTTCGCATCCCAGGTCTCGATCGCGATCCGGAATGCGGAGGCCTACCGGGAGAAGGAGATCCAGGCCGAGACCGACGACCTCACCGGGCTCCTCAACCAGGGCACGTTCGTGGAGTGGCTGGCCCGCAGCGTCGAGGGCCAGGAGCGGTTCGGCCTGCTGATGCTGGATCTCGACGAGTTCAAGGTCGTCAACGACCACCTGGGGCACCAGGCGGGGGACGACTTCCTGCGCTCCGTCGCCCGGGCGATCCGGGGAGCGTGTCGCGATTCCGACCGCGTCTTCCGCTACGGCGGTGACGAGTTCACCGTGATCTGCGCGGCGTCGGACGCCGCCGGCACGGTCGCGCTTGCCGAGCGGGTCAGAGCGGCCCTCCGGGAGATCGCCGTGGACTGGGGGCAGCGCCGGGGCGTCGGCCAGGTCTCCGCGTCGATCGGCGTGGCCACCTTCCCGGAGTACGGTCCCACGGCCGACGAGGTGCTCCTGGCGGCGGATCGCGCCTGCTTCGTCGCGAAGCGCCGGGGACGCGACCAGATCGCCACCGCCGAGGAGGGCCTCGCCATCGCCGGCGAGCTCACGCTGCAGCAGCCGACGCCGCTCGACCCTCGCGCGCCGTGGGCGCGTCCTGCCATGACCGCCGAGACGCCCGACGCGCCCGACGCGCCCGACGCGCCGAGCGCCTAGCATCGCGGCGTGCAGCGCCGCCGTCGCCCGGGCCGCCTTGCCGCCGTCCTCGCACTGGCGGTCCTGGCCGCAGGCCTGCCCGTCGCCGGGTGCACGGTCCCGGTCGCCGGCCAGCCTTCCGGCCCGCCCGCCGCTGGCGCGCCGTCGGGCGCCTCGCCCTCCGCCCGGACGCCGTCCCGTCCGTTCCGCCCGACGCCGACCCCGGCGCCCACCTTCGCGACGTACACGGTGCGGGCCGGGGACACCCTCATCGCCCTCGCCCAACGCTTCGGGACGACTCCCGAGAGCCTGGCCTACTGGAACCGCGCCCGGTACCCGTCGCTGGACCCGGACTCGCCGGCCTATCGCCCGGGACTGATCCAGGCGGGGTGGCAGCTTGCCTACCTGCCCGGCGAGGTCGTCGATCCGGAGAGCCTGCCGCCCGCGAGCGCCGGGCCCAATGCCGGGCCGGCGACCTCCGGGCCGGTCGGCCCGTATCCCGGGCTCCCCGCGGACGGAAGCGCGGCGCTGGTCCGCCGGGGGCCCACCGGACTCGACGGGGTCGCCCTCACCTTCGACTACGCCGGTGGCGCGGGGGCTGGCCCCGGCGGCGCCGAGGCGGTCCTGCAGTGGCTCGAGGCGAACAGCGTACCGGCCACCGTCTTCGTCGGGGCCGGGGCGGCGGCGCCTGGTGACGCCCCCGGTGCCGGCGTCCTGGCGCGGCTCCGCGCTTCGCGATCCGTGCGAGCGGGACTCCTCGCCGGGGTGGACCGGACCGAGCGTCTCGGGGCGACCCTCGGCGCTGCCGACGCCACGCTCAGGGCCGCCCTGGGCACGACCACCGCACCGTGGCTGCGCCCGGCCGGCGGCAACGCGTCAGCCGCAGCGCTGCAGGCTGCGGGCCACGCCGGCTGGACGTGGGTGATCGCGTGGGACGTCGACCCGGGGGACGGCGTCGCACCGGACGCCGGCGGCCCGATCGCGACGGACATCGAGGCGCGCGTCGTGTCGCGGGCCAGCGGTGGGTCCATCGTCCATCTCCAGCTCGGCGGTGCCCGAACGCTCGAGGCGCTACCCGGCATCCTGGACGGCCTGGCATCGGTCGGCCTGCGCGTGGTGACGCTCGACGAGCTGTTGGGCCTGCCCGGGGGGTAGCGGGCGGCGACGGACGAACGCCGGTCCCGAACGAAGCTACAGGCGGCCGGCCTCCACGATGCGGCGCAGGAACTGCTGAGTGCGCTCCTCGCGCGGGGCGCTGAAGATCTGGTCCGGGGGCCCCTCCTCCAGGATCCGGCCGGCGTCGAGGAAGCAGACCCGGCTCGCGATGTCGCGGGCGAAGCCCATCTCGTGGGTCGCGATGAGCATCGTCATGCCACCCTGGGCGAGCTCCCGGACGACGTTCAGGACCTCCGCGACGAGCTCCGGGTCGAGGGCGCTCGTGACCTCGTCGAGGAGCAGCACGTCCGGTTCCATGGCGAGGGCCCGGACGATCGCCGCCCGCTGCTGCTGGCCGCCCGAGAGCCGGTCGGGGAACTCGAGCGCCTTCTCCTCGAGGCCGAACCGGCGGAGCAACGCCCGGCCGCGCTCTTCGGCCTCGGCCGGCTGCATGCGCAGCGCCTTCCGGGGGCCGAGGGTGACGTTGTCGAGGACCGTCATGTGCGGGAAGAGGTTGAACGCCTGGAAGACGATCCCGATCCGGCGTCGGATCCGGTTCACGTCCACCTTCGGCGCCGTGATCTCCTCGCCTTCGACCACGATCCGCCCGGCATCGATGGGCTCGATGAGGTTGATGCAGCGGAGGAGCGTGGACTTGCCGCTCCCCGAGGCGCCGATGAGGCAGACCACCTCGTGCTCGGCGACGCGGAGGTCGATGCCGCGCAGCACCTCCAGCTTGCCGAAGGACTTGTGGAGGTCCTCGATGACGAGGGCCTCCATGCCGGCCCCCGCGCCGCTCATCGCACCCCTCCGGCCGTCTGTCGCCGCTTGTCGCGCGCGACCAGCCAGTCGGTGAACCTCGCGAGGGGGATCGTGAACACGATGAAGACGAGCGCGGTGACCATGTAGGGCGTGAAGTTGAAGTTCCCGGCCTGCTCGATGTAGGACTGCCGGAAGATCTCGACGATCCCGATGTACGAGACCAGGACCGTGTCCTTCTGGAGCCCGATGAAGTCGTTGAGAAGCGGTGGGATCACCCTCCGGACGGCCTGCGGCAGGACCACGTGGCGCAGCGCCTGGAAGCGGCTGAGGCCCAGCGAGCGGGCCGCCGCCTCCTGGCTCGGATGGACCGACTCGATGCCCGCCCGGTAGACCTCCGACACGTACGCCGAGTAGACGAGGGTCAGGGCGACGACCGCGTAGAAGAAGGGATCGACGGGGACGCCGGGCAGTCCGAGCGCGGGGATCCCGAACCCCAGGATGTAGATCACCAGGACGCCGGGCAGGGCCCGGAAGACGTCCACGTAAACAGTCGCCATGAGCCGGACCGGGAAGAGGACGGGCCCGGGCAGGCTCCTCAGCACCGCGATGACGAGGCCGAGGACGAGGATCAGCACCTCGCTGATGAGGAAGAGCTGGATGTTGACCCAGAACGCCGCGACGATCGCCGGAGCCGACTCGGCGAAGACCTCGGCGTTGAAGAACGATTCCTTCACCGCGGGCCAGCCGGGCGAGTTCACGACAACCCAGCCGACGACCCCGAAGAAGACGACGGTGCTGACGAGGGCGACGAGCGTCGATCGGAGCGCGGACTGCTGGCCGACGCGTCGAGGCCCGCGCGACCCGAGGATGCCGGAGCGACCTCCCGAGTCGAGCGGGCCGACCTGACCCGAAGATGCCGACATCCGGCGGCCGGCGGGCGGCGAGGCCTAGGGCTGGAGCACCGGTGCGTTCGCCTTGTCGGCCATCCACTCCTGGGTGATCTTGGCGAGGGTGCCGTCCGCCTTCATCGCGGCCAGCGCCTCGTTGACGCATGCGGTGAGCGGGCTGCCCTTGGCCAGGACGAGGCTGAAGTGCTCCTGCTCGGCGCCGGTCGGCTGGAACTGTCCCACGATCGTGCCGTTGTCCATCTGGGCGGAGGTGACGTAGAAAGCCGTCGGGAGGTCGACGACGAGGCCGTCGATCTGCTTGTTGGTCAGCGCCTTGATTGCGGCGTCGTTGCTGTCGTAGACGCGAGGCGCCTTGTCCGGCTTGATGACGTTGACGATCGTGTCGTAGCTCGTCGTGCCCGCCTGGGCGCCGAACTGGTAGCTCTTGAGATCCGCGATCGACTTGACCGAGGCGATGGGAGTGCCGCTGACGGCGACGAGTGCCTGGTTGAGCGAGAAGTAGCCGTCGGACAGGTCGGCGGTCTTGGTCCGCTCGGGCTTGTACGACACCTGGGCCAGGTAGAAGTCGAAGGGCTTGGGGCCGGGGGCGTAGGAATTGTCGAACTTGACCGCGACCCAGGCGACCTGGTCCTTGGTGAAGCCGAGCTTGTCGGCGACCGCGTACGCGACGGCGCTCTCGAAGCCGGTTCCGGTGGTCGGATCGCCGGAGAACTTGGTCGTCCACGGCGGTTTGTTTCCCCCGTCCCGGGGAAGGAAGTAGGGCGAGTACGCCGGGTTGTCCGTCCCGATCGTCAGCTTGCCCGCGGCCAGCGTCGTCAGGTTCGCCGCCGCGCAGGCGCTCGACATCGCGATCGGGGACGCGGTCGGCACTGCCGATGCGGAAGGCGCCTCGGAGGGAGCCGCCGTGGAGGCCGGCGTGGCGGTCGGCGCCGTGGTGGGAACCGGCGTCGGGGTCGCGCCCGACGAGCAGGCGGCCAGCACGGCGCCGGTCAGCGCGAGCGCGGCCGCGAAGCGAAGGGTGGATCGCATGGGGTGCCTCTCTCCTCTGGCTGAGAACCGGCGTGAGTGTACCGCGCGGGACCTCGGCGGAGCGTCGCCCGGCCCGGCCGCCGGGCCGCGCGGTCGCTCGCGCGCAGGGCCGCGCGATCGCGCGCTGCGGCGGCATCGCTAGACTGGTCGACGTGCGCGTGCGCCTCCTGGAGCTCCGTCTTCTCGCCGTCGGTCTCGCCGTCCTCTGGGCGATCGTGGCGGTCCTCCTCCTGGTCGGCTACCGACCCGGCGGCCCGGCCGACCTGCTCGTCGGTCTCGCTGCGCTCGCGCCGCTCTCGGTCGCCGTCGCAGCGGTCGCCTGGCCCCCCGCTGCCCGCGGCGGCGTGGCATTCCGGACGATCGTGGCGCTCGGCGTCGCGACGATCATCATCCTCCTGCCGACGCTCGCCGGCCTCGTCCGCCAGCTCGTCGACCAGGGCCTCCAGACGATGCTGCCGTCGCCGGAGGCCGGCTACGCCTGGGTGCTCGCGATCCTCGGGACGTCGCTCTTCGCGGGCCTCGGGATCTCACGTCGTGTCCTCGGACCGGAGAGCGGGCGCCGGGGTCGGCTCGGCGCCTCGATCGCCCTGGGAATCGGTCTCGCCGTCGTCTCGGCGACCGTCATGGCGGGGGCAACCATCGCCAACGAGCTGGCCCTGCGGGATCGGCCGGCCGCCGAATCGCGGTACGGTCCGACCGACACGACTCGTCTGCCGCCGCCGTGCGACGCGCCGCTCGTCGCGGGCCCGACCGCGCAGCTCACCCTCGACCTGGGCGGCACCATCGACCTGAAGTCGCTCGGGAGTGCGCGCATCCGGGGCGAGAGGTCCGCCCGGGACTTCCGCTGGCTCGGCGAGGTCACGACGACCCGGCAGATCGGCTTCGCCGGTGCGGCGCTCGTGGGCGATCGCGGATTCGTCCGCGAGCCAGGCACGCGCTGGCTGGAGGTGCCTGCCGGCGCCGCCGCATCGGAATCCCTCGATCTCGCCATCATCGGGGCGGCGCTCGACCCGCTCCAGCGGACCGCGGCCGAGGACCTCGGGCTGGTCTACGTCGAGGGAGCCCGCGCCCGGCGATGCCGCATCGCCGTCGACGGGCCAACCTTCCGGAAGGCGTTCCCCCAGGTTCGCTGGCTCGTGGGGGCGGCGGACCTTACGGACTGGCGCGGCGAGATCGACGTGTGGGTGTTCACGGACGGCCAGGTCGGCCGCGTCGAGGGCCGGCTGGGCGGCGGCGGCTTCGCGATCGATCCGGATGCCATCCGCGGCGAGCTCAGGACCGCTCTCACGGCCACGCACCGGGGCGTCCCGGTGTCGGTGGCGGCCCCCACGAACTGAACCGGAGGACGCATGGACCGCTGGGACCTGCCGGGCGGCGACACGCTGGCCGGACGCAAGCGTGATCGCGTCGCCCGCTTCTATCGCGTGGCGACGTACCTCGCGACGCACACGGACGGCGTGACGCCCGACGAGCTTGCCCGGTTCCTGGGCATGTCGCGGCGCAACGCCTATCGCGATCTCCGGGCGCTCGACGACGAGCTGGGGATCCCCGTCTGGGCCGAGGGAGGACGCTGGGGCCTGGCGCAGGAGGCTCTCCTGCCGGCCTTCCGCCTGAGCCAGGGCGAAGCGATGGCCGTCTTCCTGGCCGCCCGCCTGATGGCCAAGTACGCCGACGCCTACGACCCCGAGCTCGCCGCTGCCTTCCAGAAGCTGGGCGAGGCGCTCCCGGACGTCCTGGGGCAGCACGTGCACCGAACGCTGGACGTCATGGCCCGCCGGCCTCCGGATCCCGAGGGCACGCGGCGCCTCCGGTTCCTCACGCAGGCGTGGGCGGAGCGGCGCGTGGTCGAGATCACGTACGACCCCAGCACCTACCATCCCGGGCGCGCCGCGCGGACGGCGCGTGTCCGCCCCTACCTCATCGAGCCCTCGACGGAGACGCACGCGCTCTACCTGATCGGCTGGGACGAGACGCGCAAGGCCATCCGGACCTTCAAGCTCGAGCGAATCCGGCAGCTGACCGTGACCCCCGACACCTTCGAGGCGCCCCCGGACGGCGTCATCGAGGATGCCCTGGCGAATGCCTGGGGGATCATCGCCGACCAGGATGCCGCCGAGGTCGAGCTGCGCTTCAGTCCGTCCGTCGCCTCGCGGGTCGCCGAGACGAGCTGGCACCCCACGCAGGTGGTTCGGCGCGACGCGGATGGCTCGCTGACCTGGAGGGCGACCGTGTCGGGCACCGTCGAGATCCGCTCCTGGATCCTGTCGTGGGGTCCGGACGTCGAGGTCGCGGCCCCGGCGGCGCTCCGCGACGAGGTCGCGGGCCTCCTGGCGGCGGCGGCTGGCCGCTACCGCTGACGCCGCGGCGACGACCGGTCCGTGGGACCTTCGCCGGGAGGACGGGGTATCCTCCCCGAATGCGTTTCCATCCCGACGCCGCCCCGCGCGCGCCCCGGCGCGCCACGATCATCGCCCTGGCCGTTGCCCTGCTGCTCGCCGGAGCGGCTGCCGCCCCGGCGCCGACAGCCGCGGCAACGACGACGTCGTCCGTCGCCGCGACGCTGCTCAGGCTCACCAACTCGGCGCGCACGGCCCACGGACTCCGGCCGCTCGTCGGCGACACTCGCCTGGCCGCGATCGCCCACGAGCGGGCCGTCCGGCTGACCACGGCAACGACGTTCGGGCACGCCGCCGCGGGGGGCAGCCTCACGGGCCCCCTGAAGCGGGCCGGTGTCCAGTGGTACGCCTGGGCCGAGGACCTGGCCTGGATGCCGGGCGGCCTGCGGAGCACCACCGCCGCGAACATCTTCTCCATGTGGAGGCGAAGCGCGTCCCACTGGTCGGCCCTGATGAGCAGGACCCTCAACTACGTCGGCTTCGGGGTCGCCCTGCGCTCGCCCGACGGCCGGGTCTACGCCAGCGCCGTCTTCACGGAGTCGCGGGACCACACCCCGCCTGGCGCGAAGATCGATCGGGTCACCCGGAGCGGGACCACGGTTACGTTCACCTGGCACGGGTACGACGCGAAGCTCCAGTCACACTGGGCCGGCCTCCGCGACTTCGACGTCTGGTACCGCGTCGACGGCGGGGCCTGGCGGCTGATCCGCGACAACACGACGTCGACCAGCATCCGCCTCGCCTCCCGGGCCTCCGGCCATCGCTACTGGCTGATGGTGCGGGCGCGTGATCGGGCGAACAACATCGGGCGGACCAGCGCCCCCGTCTCCGTCTGGGTGCCCTGACCGTCGGCCCTGCCACGCGCCGGACGAACGGCCCACAATGGGCCTATGCCACCGGCACGCTTCGGCGCCGTCAACCTGATCAGCGACCCGATCCACGGGTACATCGAGCTGACGAAGCGGCTCACTCCCGCCGAGTCGCGGGCCGCCGGACTGCCGCAGGAGGAAGCCGCCGAGGAGGACATCCTCGACACGGCCTGGCTCCAGCGCCTGCGCCGGATCAGCCAGCTGCAGAGTGCCCGGTGGGTCTTCCCGACCGCCGAGCACTCCCGCTTCACGCATGGGCTCGGCGTGATGCACGAGGCAGGGCTGTGGGCCCGCCGGCTCTACCCGTCGCTCGTCGAGACCCTGGCGGCAGCGGATCCGGGCATGCGGCCGCCGTCCGAGGGGCTGGTCGTGGAGACGCTGCGCATCGCCGGCCTCCTCCACGACGTCGGGCACGGACCGTTCGCCCATTTCTTCGACGACCACGTCCTCTCCGCGTTCGCGGCCCCCGCCGACGGCCGGCGGCTCCGGCACAAGACGCTCACGCACGAGGACCTCTCGCAGCTGATCATCGAGCGCGAGCTCGGAGCGCTGATCGGCCGCCTGCGCCGGGCGCCCGGCGACGGGATCCCGGCGCGTGACGCCTTCGTCGCGGGCGAGGCGATCGACCCGGCCTGGGTGGCGTTCCTCGTGTCGAAGCCGCCGCTCGACGATCCGGCCATGCCCGGCTGGGTCCGCCTCCTCCAGCCACTCCTGTCCGGCGTGTTCACCGTCGACAACCTGGACTACGTCCGCCGCGACGCCTACTTCACGGGGGTCTCCGCGGGAACGGTGGACGCCGAGCGGCTGCGCCGCTACGCCTTCGTCTCGGCCCGCGGCCTGACGCTGTACGAGCCGGGCCTCGCCGCCCTCGAGATGTTCCTCACGGCACGCCTCTTCATGTACCAGCAGGTCTACTTCCACCGGACCGTCCGGGGGATCGACCTCGACCTCGCCGAGGTCTTCGGGCCGTCGATCCGGGCGATCTTCGGCGAGGGCTCGCCCGCCGAAGACCTGCGCGGGTACGCCGACCTCGACGAGTACGCCCTGCTCCACCAGGCGGCCCGCTGGGGTCGCGGCGAGGACGTGACCCTCACGCCGGCGCCGGGCAGCGGCCAGGTCGTGCCGCAGGTCGCGGGAATCTGGCGGCGGATCATGCTCCGCCGACCGCGCTGGCGCGCCGATGCCGAGATCCGGGCCGAGTACGAGTCCGGGGGCCCGCCCGACGAGGCGGTCGCGACGCTGGGTGCGGCGGAGCCGGGACGCGTGATCATCGACCTCGCGATCGTGGACGCCCGGCCGCCGGCGGCCGACGCGGACGTCCTCCTGGCCATCGCGGGCCGCGACGGCCATCCTCCGCGGTCCCTGGAGGAGGCGCTTGGCCGCCTGCCCGCCTTCGCCCTGATCGGGCGGCGCTACGTGCGCGTCGATGCCGAGTAGCCGCAGCGCGCCGACCCGGATGGCTCGCGAGATCGCGGAGATCCCCGCGGTCGTGGAGCGCGTCCTCGGCGACGGCGGCGCGGATCTCGAGGAGGCCGCCCGCGCCATCGCCCGCCGGTCCCCGCGGTTCGTGCTGATCGCCGCGCGGGGGACCTCGGACAACGCCGGGGTCTATGCGCGGTATCTCATCGAGACCACGCTGGGCATCCCGGTGGGGCTCGCGGCCGCGTCGGTGACCACGATCTACGGGGCCCCGCTGGCCTGGGCCGACGTCCTGCTCGTCGCGATCTCCCAGTCGGGGGCGGGCCCGGACGTCGCCGCCGTCGTGGCAGCCGCGCGCGAGGCCGGCGCACCGACGCTCGCCATCACCAACGACCCGGCCTCGCCGCTGGCCGATGCCGCCGAGCTCGTGCTGCCGCTCCGCGCCGGCGAGGAGAGGGCCGTGGCGGCGACCAAGACGTACGTCGCATCGCTGGCCGTCGTCGCCGGCCTCGTCGCGCGCCTGGCGGGGCGGGCCGCGTGGGCCGCGGGCCTCGAGGTCCTGCCCGAGACCCTCGCGGCGACCCTCGAGCAGTCCGGCGCCTGGGCCAGGGGCGGCGGGGCCGCCTGCGTCCGCGAGCTGGCCCGGTCGAACGAGGCTCTCATGGTCTCGCGCGGCCACAACTTCGCGACGGCCCTCGAGGTCGCCCTCAAGATGAAGGAGACCAGCCGCCTCTTTGCCGACGGCTACTCCACGGCGGATCTCCTGCACGGCCCCGTGGCGGTGGCCGGGCGCGAGGTCCCGATGCTGGCGTTCCGGCCGGACGGCGCGGCGGGGGTTGCCGTCGACGAATCGCTGACCGTCGCGCGGCGCAGCGGGACGCTGCCCTGGACGATCGGCGGCGGCCAGGTCGCGGGGCGCGAGCGGGCGCTCGTCGTGGCCCCCGATCTGCCGGAGCCCCTGACCCCGCTGGCCTACGTGCTGCCCGGGTTCCTCCTGGCGGAGGCCGTGGCGCGGGCGCGCGGTCGCGATCCCGACGCCCCGCCTGGCCTCACCAAGGTGACCCGGACCCGCTGATCCGTCGCGGCGCAGACGCCACGGCCCACTCCGCCGCCGCACTCGCCCCGCCGGCGGCCGGCCCGGTGACGCGACGTGCCGGGCTCGCGACCCACCGGCAGCGAGCGTCATGCGATCCTTGGAGCATGGAGATCGCCGACTTCGCGCTGGAGCGCTACTTCGCCCGCTGGGAGTTCGCCGTGGAGCACCTCCTCTGCGCCTCGGACGTGGAGGGCTGGCGGATGGCCGACCTCCTGGAGCTCGCCGACGGCGAGGCGCGGGAGCGCTGGGACGGCCTGCGGCTCGGCTACACCGAGGCGCCCGGCGACCCGCTGCTGCGCGCCGAGATCGCGAGCCTGTACGAGGACCTCGAGGCGGACGACACGCTCGTCTTCTCCGGCGCGGAGGAGGCGATCTTCTGCCTCCTCTCCACGGTCCTGGGACCGGGGGACCATGCGATCGTGACCTGGCCGGCCTACCAGAGCCTCCACGAGGTCGCGCGAGCGGCAGGCGCCGAGGTCAGCCTGCACGAGCTGCGCGAGGCCGACGGGTGGGCCCTCGACGTCGAGCGGCTGGTGGCGTCCTTCCGCCCCACGACCCGCGTCGCCGTCGTGAACGCACCCCACAACCCGACCGGCATGCTGCCCTCCGCCGCGGAGTGGCGGGCGCTCGGCGGGGCCTGCCGGGACGCCGGCGTGCGCCTCGTCGCGGACGAGGTGTATCGCTTCCTCGAGCACGATGGGCGCGCTCCCCTGCCCGCCGGGGCCGACCTGGGTCCGGCCTTCGTCTCGATCGGCGTCCTCTCCAAGTCGTTCGCCCTGGCGGGTCTCCGGATCGGCTGGCTCGCCTCGCGCGACCGCGACCTGCTGGCCCGCTGCGCAGCCTTCAAGGACTACACCACGATCTGCGCGGCGGCACCCTCGGAGGTGCTGGGGCTGATCGCGCTCCGGGCGCGCGACACCGTGCTGGCTCGTTCGCGGGGGCTCGTCGCGCCCAACCTGGAGCGCTTCGACGCGTTTCTGCGCCGGCGGCCGGGATTCGCCTCGTGGGTCCGTCCGGCCGCCGGATCGGTCGGCTTCCCGCGGCTTGCGGCCGAGCTCGACGCCGGCCGGTTCGCCGCCGAGCTCGTGGAGGCGACGGGCGTGCTGCTCCTGCCGGGCAGCGCCTTCGGGCACCCGGGCAACCACGTGCGGGTCGGGCTCGGCCGCGAGGACTTCCCGGTCGCGCTCGAGACCCTCGGCGCATACCTCGACGCGAACGGCATCGCCTGATCGACGAGCGCCACCCGGCGCCGAACCGCGAGGGGCCGGGAAGACCTGGCACGCTGCCTGGCGATCCACGCTCTCGACGAGCGGCGCCGCGGCTGGCCGCCGATCGCGTCGGCGGCCGAGCGGATGGGCGCCGGCGGTCACGGCCGCGCGGGCGGTCACGGCCGCGCAGGCGGTCACGGCCGCGCCGGCGGTCACGGCCGCGCAGGCGGTCACGGCCGGGCGGGCTGCTCCCCGAGATCCGCCGCGCGGTGCCAGGTCTCCGGGTCGAAGAGCTCAGGTCGGTGCGTGAGCACGATCACGGTTCGGGCCCCGGCGACCGCCTGCAGGTCCGCGACGAAGGCCCGCGCCGTCGCCTCGTCGAGATGCTCCGTCGGCTCGTCCAGGACCAGGATCCGCACGTCGGCCAGGAGCGCACGGGCGAGGGCAAGCCGCTGGCGCTGCCCACCCGAGAGCCGCGCACCGTGCTCCCCGACCGCCGTGACGAGGCCGTCGGGGAGCGAGTCCACCCACGCCAGGAGCTGGGCGTCGCCGAGGGCGCGCCGGAGCTCCTCGTCGGGCGCGCCCGGGCGGGCGAGACGCAGGTTGTCGGCAATCGTGGCGTCGAACACGTGGGGGTCCTGCTCGCAGAGGCCGACGCAACGGCGAACGTCGTCGCCGGCGAGGGTCCGCATGTCCGCGAACCCCGCGTCCCCGACGAGCACCAGCGTGCCGGCGACCGGCTCGATGAAGCGCAGGCAGGCCGCCGCGAAGGTGCTCTTGCCCGAGCCGCTGGGCCCCGTGACGAGCACCCGGGCGCCGGGAGCGACGTCGAGGTCGAGCGTCGCGAGGGCATCCCGTTCGGCGCCCGGGTAGCGGAGCGCAAGGCCGCGTGCCCGCAGCCCGAGCGGGCCGGCGGGTAGCGCGGCCGGGGCGGGCGGATCGGGGACGGGGTCGGGGCGATCCACGATCTCGACGACCCGCCTGGCCGATTCGGCCAGCCGGGGGAGCTGGCGCGCGGCCGGGACGAGCGGGCCGATCACCTCGTGGACGGCGATCGGGGTGAGCGCGACGACGGCGAGGGCCACGCCCGGCAGGGAGCCGTCCCGCACCGCCGTGACGCCGAGGACGAGGGCGAGCCACGTGGACGCGCCGGCAGCCAGGCCGGCGACGAGGCCGCCGACGCCGGCGCCTGAGGCGACCCGCCGCTCCGCCGCCGCCAGGCGGGCGTCGACGAGCAGGACACGTTCCACGGCGCGCGGTGCCGCGCCCGTCGCGAGGAGCTCGGGAGCACCTCGCAGGAGGTCGACCGCGGCATCCGCGAGGGCGCCACGCGCCGGCGCAATCGCGGACTCGGCCCGGCGGGCCACGGCGCCGGCGGCCAGCGGCGCTCCGACCGCGCCGGCCAGCGTGGAGACGGCCAGGGCGGCGCCGGCGCCGGCCACCAGCCATGCCTCCAGCCCCACCGCTGCGGCGACCACGAGCCCGGCCGCCGCATAGGGCAGGAGGACGCGCAACCAGAGGTCCGCGAGCCCATCGACGTCGCCCACGAGCCGTGCCAGGAGGTCGCCCGAGCGGAGCTCGCCGAGGCCCGCAGGCGCCAGGCGAGCCAGCCGGGCGTAGACGTCGGCGCGGAGCTCGGCCAGGACCCGGAACGCCGCGTCGTGGGCCGCCAGGCGCTCTGCGTAGCGCAGGACGCCGCGGGCGATGCCGAACGCCCGGACGGCCGTCACCGCCACCAGGAGCGTCAGGACGGGCGGCTGCTCGGCGGCCCGCGAGACCAGCCACGCGGAGGTCGCCGCCAGCCCGATCGCAGCGCCGGCCGCCCCGGTCCCCGCCAGCACGGCCAGCGCCAGCCGCGGGAGGACGGGCCGGCCCAGGCGCGCAACCCGGAGGAGCGGCTTCATCCGGCGCCCTCCCCGGCCAGCGCCCTGACGACGTCCCGGCCGCGGGGCTGCCTCATGCCTGGTCCTCGGCGACGGGCGCCCAGAACACCTGGACGACGCGGTCCGCACAGGCGGCAGCCGCCGGGCGGTGGGCCACCAGGAGCACGGCCGCTCCGGCGGACGCGGCAGCGCGGACGGCGTCGAGCACCGCCCGTTCGGCGGCGTCGTCGAGCCCGGCGGTCGGCTCGTCGAGAAGCAGGAGCGGCGACCGCCGCAGGAGCGCCCGGGCTACGCCGATCCGGCGCCGCTGGCCGCTCGACAGCCCCGCCCCCTGCTCCCCGAGGACGGAGCGCGGATCGACGCCCGCGAGCCCGGCCGACGCGAGCGCGGCAGCGACGTCGGCGTCGGAGGCCTCCGGAGCCGCCAGGCGGACGTTCTCGGCAACGCTGCCCGGGAACAGGAAAGGCGCCTGCGGTACCCAGGCGACGCCCGCTCGCCAGGCGACGCCGTCGAGATCGGCCACGTCGATGGGCTCCCCGTTCGGGCCGGCCGCCGCGATGCGGCCAGAGCTCGGCGGGACCAGGCCCAGGATCGCCGCGAGGAGCGTGCTCTTGCCGGCACCGCTGGGCCCGACGAGCGCCACGATCTCGCCGGATCGAAGGACCAGCGAGACGTCGGCCGGGGCGGCCACGTCGCGCCCGGGCTGGACCACGCTGACACCCTCGACGATCAGCCGGCCACCGCGAAGGTCCGGCACATCCGTCCGCCCGCCCGACGGCGGCGGCGGCGTGTCGAGGACCGCGAAGGCCCTGGTCGCCGCGGCGAGTCCCTCTTCGCTGGCGTGGAACTCCGCGCCCAGGCGGCGCAAGGGAAGGTAGGCCTCGGGCGCCAGGACGAGGGCGAAGAGCCCGACCTCGAAGGCCATGCCGCCCACCGCCAGCCGGAGGCCGATCCCCACCGCCACGAGGGCGACGGAGATCGTGGCCAGGAGCTCCAGGACGAGAGCCGAGAGGAAGGCGACCCGAAGCGTCGCCATCGTCTCGGCCCGGTAGACGTCCGTGGCGCGCCGGAGGACCGCGACCTGGGCCTCGGCGCGCCCGTAGGCGCGCAGCGTGGGGAGGCCCGCGACGACGTCGAGGAAGCGGTGCGCCAGGAGCGAGAGGGCCGACCAGCGCCGGCGGCGGCGGACGGCGGATACCTGGCCGACGAGGACCATGAACACGGGGATGAGCGGCACCGTCAGCAGGACGGTCAGCGCCGCGATCAGGTCGACGGCCGCGAGGCACACGACGACCACGGCTGGCACGATCACCGCGAGCGCCAGCTGCGGCAGATAGCG
This sequence comes from uncultured Chloroflexia bacterium, assembly GCA_963776285.1. GTDB lineage: Bacteria > Chloroflexota > Limnocylindria > Limnocylindrales > CSP1-4 > CTSoil-043. Next base: position 39,589 of record CAVZLW010000005.1, on the reverse strand, counting down.
TGCGAAGTAGCCGTCGAGGGCATCCAGGCCGCGGGTCGCGAGCAGCACGATCTCCCCGCTCTGTGCCTCGGAAGCCCAGCGGGGACCAAGGGTGACGGCGCGCGCCAGGAGGCGCTCGCGGAGATCCGTCTTCACGACGCCGCTGATCCGCTGCGCGACGATCTCGGCCGCCCAGCCCAGGAGGGCGCGTGCCGCCAGCACCGCGGCGAGCCAGATCAGCGGCAGCGAGAGCTCGGCGACGCCCTGCCCGCCGAGGAACGCGCCCGAGATCGTCCGGGAGAGGAGGCCGGCCTGGGCCACGGCGAGCCCCGCGCTCAGCAGCCCCAGCGTGGCCGCGGCCACGAGGGCGGCCGCGGCCACCCGCCCGGAGGCGAGGAGCCGACGATCAGCCGGGGTCATGCACGGCCGGGGGACGCGGCCATGGGATCAGGGCTCGACCGCCGTCGGTGGCGCGGCAATTCGCTTCCGGAAGACCCAGTAGGTCCAGCCCTGGTAGAGCAGGACGATGGGCGTGAAGATCACGGCCACCACGGTCATGATCGTGAGGGTGTACGGCGTCGACGAGGCGTTGTGGACGGTGAGGCTGTACGCAGGATCGGTCGACGACGGCATGACGTCGGGGAAGAGCGCCAGGAAGAGCGTCGCCACGGCCAGCGTGATGCTGACGCCCGTGCCGAGGAAGGCCCAGCCCTCCCGGCGGACGCGGTTCGCCAGGATCCCGCCGACCAGCGCAAGGGCGGCGACCGCCGCCGTCGCCGCCGCCGCCGGGCTGCCCCGGAGCGTCAGCGTCCAACCGAGGAAGACCACCGCGGCCAGCGCCGCGGGCACGCCCGCGTAGCCCGCGATCCGGTTGGCCCGGTCGCGCACGTCACCCTCCGTCTTGAGCGTGAGGAAGTGTGCGCCGTGAGTGACGAACAGCAGCAAGGTCGTGACGCCGGCGACGATCGCGTACGGGTTGAGCAGCGAGAAGAACGTGCCCGTGTACTCCATGTTGGCGTCGATCGGCACCCCCTGCACGATGTTGCCGAAGGCGACGCCCCACAGGACGGCAGGGACGCAGGATGCCACGGCGATCGCCCGGTCCCAGCGGGTCCGCCAGGCGACGCCGGGGCGCTTGTTGCGGTACTCGATGGCGACGCCGCGAACGATCAGGGCCAGGAGGATTGCGAAGAGGGCCATGTAGAAGCCCGAGAAGAGGGTCGCGTACCACTCGGGGAACGCGGCGAAGGTCGCCCCGCCGGCGACGATCAGCCACACTTCGTTGCCGTCCCAGAACGGGCCGATCGTGCGGAGCATCGCCCGGCGCTCGGGTTCGTTCCGGCCGATGACGGGCAGCAGGATCCCGACCCCGAAGTCGAAGCCCTCCAGCACGAAGTAGCCGATCCACAGGACCGCGATGAGGACGAACCAGACCGTCGTGAGCTCCATCGCGGTGCCCCTAGTAGCCCAGGGCGGGCGCGGGCTCGCCGTCCTGGTGGACCCCTGCCGTCGGGTCGGCGTCCGGCAGGCCGGCCCGGATCCGGCGCCGCAGGAGCCCGACCTCCACCACGGCGAGGATCCCGTAGATCGCCGTGAACCCCACGAGGGTCAGCCCGACCTCGAGAGTGCCGATCGAGGGTGACACGCCGGCCGACGTCGGCATGAGCCCCCACACGATCCACGGCTGGCGGCCCGTCTCCGTGAAGATCCAGCCGATGGAGTTGGCGGCCAGCGGCAGGAACGGGAGGAGCACCGCGATCGAGACCGCTCCGCGGCCCGGGAGTCGCCCCCTGCGCATCGACCACAGGAACCAGGCCGCGGCCAGCGCCGCCAGGATCCCGGTCCCGATCATCAGGCGGAAGCTCCAGTACGTGACCGGGATGTTCGGCGTGTAGTCACCCGGCCCGAACCGACCTTCGTACAGCGCCTGGAGGTCGTTGATGCCCTCGACCTTGCCGTTCGGGTCGCCCGTCGCGAGGAACGACAGGAGGAACGGGACCCGGATCGAGAAGACCTCCTGCGAGCCGTCCAGCGAGCCGATCGTGAAGATCGAGAAGGACGCCGGCTGCGACGTCTCGTAGAGCGCCTCGGCAGAGGCCATCTTCATGGGCTGCTGGTCGGTCATGATCTTGCCCTGGGCGTCGCCGGTGATCGCCACGAGGAGCCCCGCGACGACGAGCATCCACGCCCCCGCCTTGGCGGCGCTCCGGAATGCCGGCCGATCCGTGTCCGGGTGCCGGACGAGGCGCCACATGGCGACGCCCGCCACGAAGGCGCCGCCGGTCACGAACGCGGCCGGGATCGTGTGGAGGAAGGTGATCACCGCCGTCGAGTTGAGGAGGACGGCCATGATGTCCGTCAGCTCGGCCCTGCCGGCGGTCGCGTTGTAGGTGTAGCCCACCGGGTGCTGCATCCAGGAGTTGGCGGCGAGGATGAAGTAGGCCGAGAGCACGGTCCCGACGGCCGCGATCCAGATCGTCGCCAGGTGCGCCTTCCTGGGCAGGCGGTCCCACCCGAAGATCCAGAGCCCCAGGAACGTCGACTCGAGGAAGAAGGCGACCAGGCCCTCGATCGCCAGCGGGGCCCCGAAGATGTCGCCGACGAACCGGCTGTAGCCGCTCCAGTTCATCCCGAACTGGAACTCCTGGACGATGCCCGTGACGATGCCGAGGGCGAAGTTGATCAGGAACAGCTGCCCGAAGAACTTGGTGAGCCGGAGATGCTGCTCGTTCCCGGTCCGCACCCACGCCGTCTGGAAGCCGGCGACCGTGAACGCGAGCGAGATCGTCAGGGGGACGAACAGGAAGTGATAGACCGTCGTGATGCCGAACTGCCACCTCGAGAGCATCAGGGGGTCCACGCCCGGCAGCCTCCTCGCGATCCTGGGTCACCCTGCAGGGTGCCGGGACGCCGCCCGATCGGGACCGGCCGAACGGCCCGAAGCCGTGTGCCCTGTGGCGACCGTGCCGAGATCGCGTCTCAGTCGGCGCGCGTGGGCGCGGGCGAGCGAGCGGCGCTCGTCGCCGGCGGCGCGGCCGCCTGCGGAAGGGGTCAGTCGTGGTCCGGGTCGAGCGCGCTCGCCACGATCATCCTGACCACCGCCGCCCCGTGGGCCGTGGCGGGATTGGCCGGGGCCGAGTGGGTCGAGCCGCTGAAGACCTGGTACACGACGCGGTCGCCGGCCTTGAGCAGCCTGGCCCGGAATGCGCGAGCCGCCGCCGAGCTCACGACGCCGTCCCAGCGCTCGGCGACGACGTGGTAGGTGACGTGGCGGTGCGCCGCCGAGGCCAGGGCGAGGGTGTCGAGCCGGGCGTCGATCCTGGCCAGGGACCCGAAGAAGCGGGCCATGTCGCTGGCTCGCTGGCTCGTCCGGATGTCGTAGCAGCCGGACAGGCCGTACACGATGTCGGGGTGTGCGCCGGCGGCCAGGCCGCAGGGACCGGGCAGCCTCGTCAGCATCGTGGCGGCAGCGCCGATCCAGCCGCCGAGCGAGAACCCCACCACGATCACGTGGGTCGCGCGTCCACCCATGCCCGGCGCGAAGCGCCGGACGGCGGCCGCCGCGCAGGCGACATCGGCCATCGTGTTCGCGTACGACGCTCCCTGGCTCGCCAGGTCGCGAAAGTCGGCGCTGTACGTGAGCACGCCCCGGGACGCCAGGGCGCCGGCCATCGCGGACATGCTGCGGCGGGCGTTCAGCCCGGACGGGCCGCCGTGCAGGAGGATGACCACGGAGCCCTGGATCGGGTGGGCCGGGATGTAGGCATCCATGGCGATGTTGCAGCGGCCCAGCGTGCCGCAGCTCGCATTGCGGTTGAAGGGGATCGCGGACCGGACCCGGTAGGTTGCGGCCTGGGAAGGCTGGGGAACCGCCGCGATGCACAGGGGTACCAGGAGCAGGGCGAGGACGAGGCGATAGAGCATGTTCGGACTCCGAGGCGTCGTTCGGCCTCGCGAGAGGTCGATCTACGAAGCCTAGGGAGCCCGGGCCTGCCCGGAACGGACCTTCGGCACGGTTCGGCGGTCCGAGCGGCCCCACCTTGGGCCGTCGCGCTCCTGGGCATCGCCGGGTCGAGCCCGGCGAATGACCGGTCGAGCCGGGGCCTCCGTCGCCCCCGTCGTCATGGCCCCGGCCGGTACACCCCGAGCTGGACCTGGCGGGCGGCGACCAGGGCCAGCGCCGTCGGAAGGTCGTCGCCTACCTCCCGCCAGGAGTGTCCCAGGGCGCCCGCAAGGATGGCGTGGGGGACTCCCGCGTCCGCGAGGGCCTTCGCGAAGTCGACCAGCTGGGGTCCGTACGGCGCGTCGGTCCGGGAGCCCGAGAGGACGACGAACAGCGTCCTGGCGATCGAGGTCGGGGTCCGGGCTGCCACCTTGAGGGGCGAGTTCGCGTCGATGAGACCGGGCTGCCCACCCCACGGCCGCCAGGCGTTGATCGTCTGCGAGGACGCCATGCCGGCCACGAAGTAGCCCGAGAACGACACCGCCTGGCGGAAGACGTCCGGATGCCGGAACAGCAGGTTCGTGGCACAGAAGCCGCCCTCCGAGAACCCGAACAGGGCTCGGGCCGCCGGATCGGCGATCGTGCGGTAGGTGGCGTCGACCCACCTGACGAGAGTCGTGGCGACGAACGTATCGAGCTGCTCGCGGCCGTCGAACGAGTCGGCGCACTCGCTGACCGGGTACGGGCCGCCGTTGTGGGACACGAAGACCGCGATCTGGGGAGGCAGCTGGCCGCCGTTGATCAGCGAATCCATGGTGCCGGCGAAGCCCACGCCTCCCTGCCACAGCCCGAGCGCAAACGGGGCCTCGTAGAGGACCGGGTAGCGGCGCGTGCCGGTCTCGTACCCCGGGGGAAGGTAGACCGAGATGGCGATGGAGCTCCTGGTCCCCCCGCTCCACGGCGCCGGCAGGCTCGTCGACACCACGCGCCCGCTGCCGGTCGGCGTCCAGGCCAGCCACGGGCGCGTGGCGTTGACGCTCCCGGTGGACACCTGGAGCCCCGGGGACGGCATCGGACCGGGCGACTCCGCAGGGGCGCCCGGTGCCGGACTCGACCCGAACAGCGCGACGGGCCCGCCGGCTCCCGTGGTCATGTGGGTCGTCGGACCGTAGTTCAGGATGTCCCCGAGGATCGGCACGGTCACCACCAGGACGGCAAGGGCCACCGCGACGCCGAGCGGGCTCATCGCATCGCGCCACTTGACCTTCCGGGACCGGCCGCTCTCCACCACGACGCCCAGCGCATGGCCGATCAGCCGGCGGGCGTCCAGGGCCAGCGTGGCGGCGATCCATCCGACGCCCACCGCGGTGACGGCCAGCGTCACGAGGGTCAGGATCCATCCGCTGGGATCGATGCGACTGCCGGCCGCGGTGACGGCGAGCGCACCACGCGTCTCCGTCACGAAGGTGTGCGCGAAGAAGGCGGCGGACACGGCGGCACCGATCGCCACGCCCGTCCGGCGCGTCCCGAAGAGGACGACGGCGATGGCTGCCGCGATGCCACCTGCAAGCAGTGAGGCCAGCAGCTGGCCACGGTCGGGATCGAATCCCATCACCACGAGCGTGTCGCGGGCGTCCGCCATCCAGCCCGAGGCGTGGAGCAGGAGGCCGACGGAGATCCCGACGGCAAGCGCGGCCACCGACCGGAGCACGACCGCCCTGCGCCGCGATCCTGCGGCGCCGCGGCCGGAGGCCGAGGCCGGCACCTCGGCCGTCTCGGTCTCGGAGCCGAGGTCGCCGGGGGCCGGGGCCGGCAGCTCGGCCGTCGCCGGCTCGGTGCCGAGGTCGCCGGATGCCGGACCGGCGTCGCCCGTCCCCGTCATCGCTGCCTCTCGCGCCGCGTCCCGGCCAGCGCCGCCGCCACGGCCGCACGCCCCGCCACCAGGATCGAGCCTCCCGGACCCGCCAGGTGGAGGCGGAGCAGCGTCACGCAGAACCCGACCAGGTGCACCTGGCGTCGCACCGCTCCGTACCGTGGCTCCCAGCGCGGGTCGAACTTGCCCTTGAAGAAGGCGAGACCCTCGACGTCGTACCAGCGCCGCGCCCGCCCGGCGAACCACGCCAGGAGACGTTCCGTGCGGTCGCCGGCACCGGTGCTGAGGCCCGCCAGCGGCGCGAGTCCGAGCGACAGCGTCGATGCGCCCGCGGCGGCCAATCCCTGGGCTGCCTCGGCGATGCACGATTCGACGGCCCCGGGCGTCGAGCCGGGCAGCCGGCGGATCAGGTCGAGGACCCAGCCCCCGGACGAGTCGGTCGGGCGGAAGGTTGCGAGGGCGACCGGCGCACCGTCCGGACCCAGCGCCACGGAGGCCGCGACCTGCCCGAGGTCGTCGAGCGAAAACGACCCGATCGTGAACGACAGCCGCGGGCCCGCGCCCGCCTGCCAGGCCCGGTCGAGCTCGACGAGGCCGACGCCGAGGTGGTCCTGGTCGGCGGGTCCGAGGCCGGCGGGGAACCAGCGGACCTCGACCCCTCCTCGTCTCGCGCGCGTCACGGTATGCCGGAGGTTGGCCCTGCGTGATCCGGCGAGGCTGAAGCCGTCGAGGTCGAGGATCGCCTCCTGCCCGATCTTGAACGGCTGGAACCCGGCGCTCAGCAGATCGGGAAGGCCCGCCCGCGAGGCCTGGTAGATGGTCGGGATCAGGTCGTCCTGCCGGCACCGGTCGACGAAGGCACGGAGTGCCGACCCCCGTGACGCGGGCGGCCCGATGGGGTCGCCCAGGACCACCAGGACCCGTCCGGCTCGGCCGAAGACGAGGAGGCTGTCGGGGTCGGGGCCGAAGAAGGGTGCCGTCCCGGGACCGAACTGGAACGGCGTCAGGGCCCCGGACCCGTGGCGCCGCCCCACGTCGACGGCAAGGTCGCGCTCGGCTCCATCCGGTGCCCGGCCGGCCACGGCACGAAGGATCGCCAGGACCGCGACCGCCAGGAGGACCCGGGCCACGAGGGCCAGCACGTCGACGAGATCGCCCCCGCTCGCCCGTCCGAGGCCGACCGGATCGCTCAGCGACAGCCAGTCCGCGATCGCCGCGAGCCCGGCCCGGAGCTGCCCGGTTCCAAGGTCGATGACGACCGCCTCGACCACGACGAGGAGCGCGCCGATCGCCAGGGCGAACGCGGCCAGGGGCAGGAGCGCTCGATCGGTCGAGGCGCGATAGCGGACGCGCTGGACGATCAGCGCGACGAGGCAGATCGCGGCGACCGCCCCGGCGATCGTGTGCCCCAGCACCACGAGCTGGAGGATCAGCGCCGAGCCGAAGGCGCCGATGGCGAGCCACCAGGCAAGCCGCTTGCCCCGGGCGAGCCCGACCGCCAGGAGCATGAGGATCAACGCCGAGATCGCGGCGTCGGCCGGGTCGAGAGTGCCCGTGTCGAACGGCAGGATCGCACCCGCCGGCTCGATGACGATGCCGCCGATCCCGAGGGCCGCCAGCAGCGCGCCCACCCCCGCCACGAAGGAAGCCCCCGCGGGGATCCTGCGGCCAGCCGCCCGTCCCGCGCCGCGGACGCCAGCCGAGACCGGGCCGAGGCGGCGACGCGGTCGACCCTGCAGCGGCGAGACGGCGCCCGTCATCCGGGCGCCTCAGGCGGCCGCCGGGCGCACGGAAGGCTGATCGTGCCGTCGGCCGGGCCGAGCCGGGCGGCGGCGTGGGACCACGCCCGGAGCGACTCGTCCGGCGCTGCCACGACATCACCTCTCAGCACGGTCCCTGCCACCGCCAGTCCCGGGACATCGGAAGCTCGAGGTCGCGGCCGGCCTGCGTGCCGTCGCTCTCGAACACACATCGGCAACGCCGAAGCCCGGGTACGACGATGCTCGGCGGCGCCATGTGACGCCTCGAGGACGCGAACCGATCAGGCTGCCCGGCAGTCGCGGACCGCTCCCTGAGTCGCGATCCCATCCCTGCCGGAGGCTCCGCCCGCGGTCAGTCCCCCTGGTCCCCCTCTGCGCCGTCGTCGCTCTCGTCGCCCTCCACGTCGATGGCGACCAGGCGCAGCTCGGTGAGCTCCTCGACCTCGGTGAAGTGGAGCACGGCGCCCTCGGCGGGCGTGCCCTGCGCGTGCTGCTCCCAGTGGAAGCGAAGCGAGTCCTCCGATACGGCGGCCGCGGCTCCGGCTTCGAGGTGGATCGCCGTGATCCGGGGAGCGCCGGCCTCGCGCGCTCGGGCGACGACGATGTCGAGGATGCGGTCGGCGATGCCGGCTTCGTGCACGCGTGCCTCCAGCTCCGGGGATGGGCCGCCCGTTGCCCGAGCCGGCTCGCCGGTGCGCGCCGGCGCCTTGCCGGCAGGCCACGGCGACCGGCCCGGCTCGCGGGTGCCCGGGTTGACGCGGCGGTCAGGCGCCAGTCTCGCGGATCGCGGCCAGGACCGCATCGAGCGCCACCGGGATCGCGGCCTCGACCGCCGGCGTGAGCTCCTCCCCGAACTCGTCGACGCGAACTGCCTCCACCGCAACGATCGCGATCTCCGCCGGCAGGTCCGCGCCCAGCAGCCGTCCGGCGGCCAGGGCGGTTGCCAGCGACGCGTCGTGCGCCGAATTGAGGTGCGTCGCCTCGCGGCCGGGGATCGAGGCGATGGAGAAGCGATGCACGGACCCCGGCGGGTGCTCCCCCGTGACCATCGCATCGACGAGCACGGCGCGGCGGTATCCGACCAGCCGTTCCATGAGCGCCAGGCCGCCGACGGCCAGGTGGTCCACCTCCACCGCCGCCTGGGCGGGATCGGTCGCCGGCATCGCATCGACGGCCAGCCGCGCGACCAGCGCCTGGGCGACGCGCCAGCCGACGCCGTCGTCGGCGAGGAGGGGGTTCCCCAGGCCGACGACGAGGATGGCGCCGGCGGCCGCCGGCGCCATCCCACGTTCCTCAGCAGTACTGGCGCCGGACATCCACCACCCCGCCCGCCGCGTCGCGGATCACGACCTCCAGCGGCATCTGGCCCGGCAGCGAGTGGGTCGCGCACCCGAAGCACGGGTCGTAGGCCCGGAAGGCCATCTCGATCCGGTTCAGGAGGCCCTCGCCGACCACCTCGCCGGCGTGGATCAGGCTGCGGGCGGCCCGCTCCACCGACATCGCGATGGGGGCGTAGTTGTTCGTCGTGCCCACGACCAGGTTCACCTTCGTCAGGATCCCCTTCTCGTCGGTCCAGTAATGGTGGGTCAGCGTGCCCCGGGGCGCCTCCACGGTGCCGACGCCTTCCGTGGGTGGCTCCGTCGGGACGACGCGCACGAGGTCCGACGTGATCTCCGGCTCGGCGACGAGCTCGAGCATCCGTTCCGCCGCGAACATGAGCTCGACCAGCCGCGCCCAGTGTGCGGCCAGGCGCCCATGGACCATCAGCTTGCCGCCGGGACCCGCCCCGGCCCCCGGGGCGAGGGTCGCGTAGAAGCGCTCGAACGCCTCCTGCGCCTTCGGCGTGGCCATGCCGTCGGCCACGTTGAGCCGTGACAGCGGCGTCGCCGAGTAGACGCCGGAGTCCGCACCGTCCGTGAAACCCTTCCAGCCGACCTTGCGCAGGTACGGGAACTTGAGGTAGGTCCAGGGCTCGACCCGCTCCGCGATCCATTCGCGGTAGTCGGCGGGTGCGTACTCCCCGTGGAGCGCCCCGTCGGGCCCGACCACGCGGACGCGGCCGTCGTAGAAGTTCACCCTCCCGGCAGCGTCCACCAGGCCCATCGAGTAGGTCTCGTGGCGATACGTCGGGCCGGTGATCATCTCGACGTAGCCCGGGTTGCCCAGGATCAGGTCGTCGAAGACCTGCAGGCTGAAGGCACCGAAGTCGACCATCCGGTGCGCCGTCGCCTCGATCTCGTCTCGCTCGTCCGGGGTGATCCCCTTGGTCAGGCCGCCGGGAACGCTGGTGCACGGGTGGACGGCCCGGCCGCCGATGATCTCCACGACGCGGTGGCAACGTCGTCGAGCCTCGATGACCCGGCCGCCGGCGTCGCTGCCGACCTTCTTGAGGACGCCGAGCAGGTTCCGCTCGGAGACCGGCGCGTCGGGTCCGACGACGAAGTCGGGCCCCGACAGGGCATAGAAGTGGGTGGTGTGGTCGGCGACGTAGAACGCCGAGTAGAGCAGCTCCCGGAGGAGCTTCGCCGGGCGCGGTGGATCGACGTGGTAGACCGCGTCGGCCGCCTTCGCGGCGGCCATGTGGTGGGCCTCCGGACAGACGCCGCAGATGCGGTTGACGAGGGTCGGCATCTCCTCGACGGGCCGGCCGACGCAGAACTGCTCGAAGCCGCGCAGCTCGGGGACCTGGAAGTACGTGCGCTCGACCTCGCCGGCCGGGTCCAGGAAGATCTCGATCTTTCCGTGACCCTCCAGGCGGGTGATCGGGTCGATGGTGATGCGGGTCATTGTGGCGACCTTCCGCGCACGCCGGCCACCGCCGGCTCCGGGGGCGCCTCGCCGGCGGGTGCCGCGGCGAGGTCTGACGCTGGCGTGTCCGCGGACGAGTCCGCCGCGAGCGCGGCACGGCTGGCCCGCAGGAGCGAGCTCGCCAGGCTGAAGCGGTAGACCTGGCCGACGGGATCGACGATGCCGTCGAGGATCCGGTCGATCTCGTCCGTCTCGTCGGCCTCGACGACCGACGCGAATGCCGACATGAGGCGCGCCCCGTAGTCCACGACGCCGTCGGCGGCACCGTAGCAGCCGATGCACTGGGCGCCGGCCGCGGGGCAGAGCGCGCCGCAGCCGTCCCGCGTCGCGGGCCCGTTGCAGGGAATCCCCTGCTCCAGGAGGCACACGGCCGGATCCAGCGCGGGCACTTCCTGGATGCGGACGAACCTGGCGATCTTCTTGACGTTCCGCGTCCGGGCGCACTCGTCGCAGACCGTGGAGACGCCGCCGCCGACGACGCTGCCCGGCGGTGGCAGGGGGCCGCTCCCGGCCAGCCCCGCGAGGAGCGCGGTGATCGCCTCGGCGACGCGCGGCGATTCCGGCGGGCACCCGGGGACCGAGTAGTCCACCGTCACGACCTGCTCGAGCGTCCTCAGGAGCGGCAGGAACGTGGGGAGGTGGAGCTGGCCCTCCGGGGCCGCCCACGAGGTCAGCGGGACCACGCCTTCCGGGTTGACGGTGCTCTCGCCGTCGCCATAGGAGGCGCGGAAGATGGCCGGCACGCTGGACAGGTTGGCGAGCCCGGGGATGCAGCCCTCGTTGGCGCAGGAGCCGAAGGCGACGAGCACCCTCGACTTCCGGCGCAGCAGGCGTGCCAGCTCCTCGTTCTCGCTGCTCCGGATCCCGCCGGAGAAGAGGCAGACGTCGATGGAGCCGTCCGGCAGCGCCTCGACGTCGTGGTACTTGGCGTCCATGACGGCCGGCCAGAAGACGATCTCCACGGCCTCGGCGACCTCGAGGATCTTCTCGTGGAGGTTGAGGACGGCGATGTCGCAGCCGCCGCAGGAGGCGGCCCAGTACATCGCGAGGCGCGCCTTCCCGGTCATGCCGGCACCTCCGCGAGCTCGCGAGCCGTGGGTGGCGTGGCCGTCTCCCGGGTGGCCTCGAGGGCTTCGGCGGAGGGCGGCCCGGCGGCGAGGTCGCTCGATCCCGCCCATCGGAGCGGGCCCAATGCCCGCACCTCCTCGGTGATGCGCGCGATCTCGTTGGCCAGGCGCTGGCCCTCTGCCGCGCTGGCCCACACGAGCTGGAGCCGGGTCGCTTCGATGCCGAGGCCGGCGACGACGCGGCGCAGGAGCTGGAAGCGGCGAAGCGCCTTCAGGTTCTGGACCTGGTAGTGGCACTCCCCGGGCCAGCAGCCCGACACGATGACGGCGTCGGCGCCCTGGGCGAAGGCGGAGAGCACGAAGGTGGGGTCCAGGCGGCCCGAGCACATCAGCCGGACCAGGCGGACGTTGGGCGGGTACTTCATGCGGGCCGTGCCGGCCAGGTCGGCCGCCCGGTAGCTGCACCAGTTGCAGGTGAAGCCGAGGATGACGGGCTCGAAGGCTCCCTCGATGGGAGCCGGCGCAGGCTGCGGGCTCATGCCGGCACTTCCTCGAGGGTCGCGTCGGAGATGCGTTGCGCGCCGCCCGCGGTCACCGAGAGGAGGCCCTCGATCTGGGCCATGACCTGGTCGTCGGAGAAGCCGGTGCCGCTCATGGCGCCGGCCGGGCAGGCCGCGATGCAGGTGCCACACCCCTGGCACAGCGCGGCGTTCACCTCGCTCACCAGGCGATCGTCGTGGAAGAGGATCGCGTTGTACGGGCAGAGGTCGTTGCAGATCCGGCAGCCGGAGCAGCGAAGCTCGTCGACCGAGGCACGGACCGGCTCGAGGGACATCTCCTTCTGCTGGATCCGTCCCAGGATCCGGGCGGCGGCCGCGGCCCCGTTGGCGACGCTGGACGGGATGTCCCGCGGCCCCAGCGCGCAGCCGGCGGCGAAGATCCCTTCGGTCATCGTGGCGACCGGGTCGAGCTTCGGATGTCGTTCGATGACCCAGCCGTCCGAGCTGCAGGAGATCCCGAAGCGATGGGCCGTCTCCTTGGCGTCGTGGGGCGGCTCGAGGCCGGCCGACAGGATCACCATGTCGACGGGGATCCGGCGCTGCATGCCGGCCAGCGAGTCCTCCACCTGGACGATCAGGCGGCCGGCCTGGTCCGCCTCGTCCGGCAGCCGCAGGGCGTCGGTCACCTCGGCCACCCGGCCACGGACGAAGATCGTCCCCTCCTCCAGCACCCGCTGGTAGAACTCGTCGAACGCCTTGCCCGGCGCCCGGATGTCGATGTAGAAGTTGTGGACCGAGGCGTCGGTGTGCTCGCCGACGAGATGGGCGAACTTGAGGCTCTGCATGCAGCAGATCGCCGAGCAGTAGCTGTTGAAGTTGCGGTCGCGGCTCCCGACGCAGTGGATGATCCCCACCGACTTCGGCTCCGTGACGCCGTCGCGGAGGACGATCCGGCCGTTGGTGGGGCCGGCGGCGTTGGACATCCGCTCGAACTCGAGGCTGGTGAAGACGTTGGGCAGGGTGCCGTAGCCGTACTGCTCGATGCGCCGGCTGTCGAACAGCTCGAAGCCGGTTGCGACCACGACGTTGCCGACCTCGACCCGGACCTCGTCGTCCTGCTGCGTGAAGTCGATGGCTCCCGTGGGACAGAACTTCTCGCAGGCCTTGCAGGTCCCCTTCAGGAAGTAGGTGCAGTTCGGGCCGTCGATGACCGGGACCTTCGGCACGGCCTGCGGGAACGGCATGTAGGCCGACTTGCGGTAGCCGATGCCGGCCTCGTAGATCTCGTCGACGATCTTGACGGGACACTTCTCCTGGCAGATCCCGCACCCGGTGCAGAGGTCCGCGTCGATGAAGCGCGCCCGGTGCCTGATCGTGGCCGTGAAGCTCCCGACGTAGCCGGAGAGGTCCGTCACGTCGCTCCACGTGTGGAGCGTGACGTTCGGGTGCATCCCCACCTCGTTCATCTTCGGGGTGAGGATGCAGGCGGCACAGTCGAGGGTCGGGAACGTCTTGTCGAACATCGCCATGTGCCCGCCGATGGACGGCTCCCGCTCAACCATGTGCACGGGGAACCCGGCGTCGGCCAGCTCCAGGGCGGCCGTGATCCCCGCGATCCCTCCGCCCACCACGAGCGTGGCCGGGTTGATCGGCACGCGGATCGGCTCCAGCGGCGCGTGCTCTTCCACGCGGTAGACGCCGCCGGCCACGACGGCCTTTGCCTTGGCGGTGGCCGCCACCTTGTCCGCGTGCACCCAGGACACCTGCTCGCGGATCGAGACCAGCTCACACAGGTACGGGTTGAGCCCGGCCCGGGCGCACGCGTTCCGGAAGGTCTTCTCGTGCATGTGGGGCGAGCAGGCCGCCACGACGACGCGCGTCAGGCCCAGCTCCTCGATGTCCTTCTCGATCAGCTCCTGCCCGGTGGAGGAGCACATGAACTTGTTGTCGCGGGCGATCACCACGCCTCGCCCGCGCAGGGTCTCCGCGGCCCAGTCGCGGACGGCCTCCACGTCGACCGTCCCGGCGATGTTGCTGCCGCAGTGGCAGATGTAGACCCCGACCTTCTCGTGGGGGCGGACGGGCATGTCGCTCACAGCCCCACTCCTTCGTCCCTGGGCATGCGCGGCATCGGCAGCTCCGGTCCCTTCTTGCGCCTCGGCACGTGCGGCCCCTGGGCGGATGCGCCCGGGGCGACCAGCTCGGGCTCCGGAGGCTCCGGCACCTCGATGCCGATCTTCTCCATGGCGCGCCGGCTGCTGACGACCTCGGACCCGATCCCCAGCGCCTTGGCATCCATCCCGAAGGCGAGCCCCACCAGCTGGGTGAAGAACAGGATCGGGATCCTGAAGTCGGTCTTGAAGCGCCGGTTCACCTCGGCCTGGTACAGGTCGATGTTCATCTGGCACATCGGGCAGATCGTGGCCAGGAGGTCGGCTCCCAGGCGATCGGCGGAGTCGAGCAGGCGGCGGATCATCTCCAGGCCCATGCCGGGGCTGATCTGCGAGAGGTGCCCGCCGCAGCAGTCGGTCCGCAAGGGATAGTCGACCACCTCGGCGCCCAGCGCCTCCAGCAGGCGATCGAACTCCCGCGGGTGCTCCTTCGCCTTCCAGCGCTTCTCCGGGTCGGGGCGGGTGACGAGACATCCCAGGTAGGGTGCGACCTTGAGGCCGTTCAGGGGCCGGACCACCTTCTCGCGGACGGCGTCGGCGCCCACGTCGTGGATCACGATCTCGAAGAGATGCCGGACCTCCACGGAGCCCGGCGTGTACGAGAGCCCGGCGGCGCCGAGGGCCTCGTTGACCTTGCCGGCAAGCGCGGCATCCGTCCGGACGTACTTGTTGGTCTTGGCCAGGTTCACGTAGCACAGGCTGCAGGGAGCGACGAGGGTGCGGCTGCCGTTCGCCTCCCGCTCGGCGATGGCGAGGTTGCGCGCGACCAGGGCATATCCCCGCAGGGGCCCGATGCTGAAGTACTCGCTGGCGCCGCAGCAGCTCCAGTCGTCGACCTCGTGCAGGTCGATCCCCAGCGGCCCGGCGATCGCCTCCAGCGAGTCCGCGTACCCCTTGGCCGTGCCGCTCATCGAGCAGCCCGGGTAGTACAGGAACTCCTTCACGGCTGTGCCTCCAGCTCCCTGGCCTTCTCGAGGATCGCCTGGAGGCCCTTGACGTCGCGGATTCGGTGGGGTCGGAGGTCCATCCGGCCGCTGGCCAGCATGCCCATGCCTGCCGGCGCCATCCCCGGGATGCGAAGCGGGAAATGGCGCAGGTAGTGGCGCGCGACGAGCCCCATCTCGTAGCTGCGGCCGTAGCGATGCACGTTCGACATGAACGTCCGCGAGAAGTCGGGGGCAGCGGAGTGGGGCGACCGGCCCTCGCGCGCGGCGATCGACTTGAGCCCGTACATGACGTCCGGGATGTGGACTTCCTGCGGGCAGCGGACCGAGCAGTAGTAGCACGAGACGCACATCCAGGGCGTGTTGCTCGCGAGCACCCGGTCGCGAGCCCCCGCCCGGACCATGGCGAAGAGCTGGCGCGGGGTGTGGTCCATGTCGGCGGCCGACGGGCACGAGCCGCCGCACGTCCCGCACTGGATGCACATCTGGAGTCGCGAGTCGCCCGGCACAGCGGCCATGACCTCGCGGATGAAGTCGTGGTCGATCTCGGCGGGGATGCCGTCGGGCGCGTGGGCAGGTTCAGCCATCGGGTTGTCGCTCCTGGAGGGCCGGGGCACCGCGCGGCGGGCCCGGGCAGGGTCAGCCGGCGACGCCCACCTCGTCCACCAGGGTCTGGTGGAGCACGGCGTGGGCCTTTGCCTCGTCGTCGACGCAGAAGATCATCTCGACGACCCCGGGCCGGCGGCCGACCATCAGGGTCCCGCAGACGTTGATGCCGGCAGCGGCAAGTCGTTCCGCCGCGTCGGCCAGGCCGCCGGGCTCGTCGTGCAGCTCCACGAGGACGGGGGCACCCTCGATGTAGGGGTGGCCCAGGCCGTGCAGGACCTCGCGCGTCGCGACGTCGTCGGACGTCGTGATGAAGGCGCATCCGAGGTCGCCGGCTCCGACGCCGCCGATCTGCCGGATGTCGATCCCGCGCGCCGCGAGGGCGCGCGCCAGGCGGGCGAGCTCTCCCGGTCGGTTCTCGAGCTGGACGACGAACTGACGCGCCATCGCAACCTGCTTCCTCCGGCCCGGGACATGGACCGGCCGACCTCGACCGGCGCTCGGCTCGGCAGTCGAACGCGGGACGCGGCGGGCCCGCGAGGGAGAGGCGCCCGCACGTCGATCGTGCTCTCGTGCACGCGCGGCGGGCCAGTGCCGGGAGGCCGAGAGGCCCGTGCCGAATGCCGCACGCGGGGAGGCGGGATGGCCCGGGTCGTGCCGCGGCTCCGGCGGTGCCCCAGTCAGCCCGGCTCGCGCGGGACGATCTCGAGGGCGTCCCCCTCGAACGCAGCGACGGCGATCCGGTACGCCTCGGGGATCGGCGTGGGCCGGCGCGTCGCCGCGTCGATCAGGACGAGCGTCATGCGCGCGGTGCACATGAGGCGATCGTCGTCGACGCGATACGCCGAGCCTTCGGTCACAACGCTCGTCCGGCCGATCCGCGTGGTCCGCACGAAGACCTCCAGGAGGTCGTCGAAGCGCGCCGGCGCGTCGTATTCCACTGCCAGGGCCCGCATCACGAACTCGGGGTCGCCCTGCCAGAACCCGATCAGGCCGAGGTGGCGGAGGTACTCGAGGCGCGCATTGTCGAAATACGGCAGGTAGCGGCCGTAGTAGACGACGCCCTGGGCGTCGGTGTCCGAGAACCCGACGCGCGACAGCGCGGCGTAGCGGTACGGCGGGTGGCGGTCCGAGAGGCGGCCGGTCTCGAGGTTGGTCACGGGCGAGATCCTACGCCGCACCGCCGGCGCCAGGGAGCGTTCCGGTCGACGCGACCTCGAAGAGGGTCCAGCGACCCGGGACGCCCTTGAGGTTGTGCTCACCGCGCGCCACGAACTCGATGCCCGAGCCGATCACAAGCTCCCGGACAGTCCCCGTCGCCCAGACGGCCGATGGCGAGGCGGCCGCCACCACCCTCGCCGCGATGTGGACCGCGATCCCGGAGATCTCGTCTCCGGCGAGATCGATCTCGCCCGTGTGGACGCCGGCCCGGATCTCCACGCCGAGCTCCCGGACACGCACGGCGAGCTCGACCGCGCTGCGGATGGCCCGTCCGGGGCCGTCGAACGTCGCCACGAACCCGTCACCCGCCGTCTCGATCTCGCGGCCCGCGTGCTGCCGCAGGAGGTCGCGGACGAGCCGGTGGTGCGCTGCGCGCAGGGCCGCCCAGCGTTCGTCGCCAAGGCGCGTCGCGTGTCCGGTCGAATCGACGATGTCGGTGAAGAGGACCGTCGCCAGCACGCGCGACGTGGCGGGAGCGGGCCGGACCCCAGTGATGAACGTCTGCACCTCGGCGAGAACGGGAGCGGCATCGGCCCAGAAGGGATACGCGTCCGAGCCTGCCAGCTCCACGAGACGCGCCCCGTGAATATGGTCGGCGAGATACCGGCCGTAGGCAGCCCGGTAGTAGCGGTTGCCCAGTCGCTGGAGGATGAGCGTCGGGGCCTGGATGCTGCCGAGGACGGCCCGCACGTCGACCTTGAGGCCCCAGCGGTAGGCGAGCTCTGCCTGCTGCGGCGCCATCGCGAGGCGCTCGTAGTGGGCGAGCCAGCGGCGCAGCCGGGTGTCGCCGGCGAGCGTCGGCGCCGTCAGCTCGACGAAGGAGCCGGTCCCCCACACCCTCTTCCAGCCTTCGACGAGCGAGTCCCGCAGCCGCGGCGGCAGGCCGATCGGGTAGTCCGGTGCGCGCGCGAGCCGCGCGAACGAGTTCACCAGGACCAGACTGGTGACGCGCTCCGGGTGGGCCGCCGCCATGAGCATCGCCATCGGCCCGCCCTCGGTGTCACCGACGACCGCCGCCTGCCGGCAGCCCAGCGCATCGAGGACGACCCTCGCGTCGTCCATCCAGCGCTCGAGGCTGGGCAGCCGCTCGAGCGGCACCGGGTCGGAGACCCCGCTGCCTCGCTTGTCGAAGACGATGACGCGCGCGAACGAAGCGAGACGGTGGAAGTAGGAGGCGATCGCCGGCTGCTCCCACATCACCTCGATGTTGCTGGCCCAGTTCTGGATGAACAGCAGGTCACGCGGGCCGCTGCCCAGCACCTGGTAGGCGACCGCTCCCTCTCCCGTCTCGACATATCTCGTCTCCGGCTGATCGTCCATGGCCAGACCATACCCTGCCAGTGCCCGCGGGCGGTGGGACCGGGATCGGCCGGGGCCGGCCCCAGCCTGCAGCGTGGCCCCGGGGTATCATCGCGCGGCTGCGCCCGTAGCTCAGCGGACAGAGCATCTGACTTCGGATCAGATGGTCGGGGGTTCGAATCCCTCCGGGCGCGCCATTGTCATGAGTCGCGACTGTGCAACTGACGGTGGCGCCACCTCCGGGCGCGCCATTTGTCGGGCGCGCCAACACCCTTGTCTCTGGATGCGGACCGATCGGCGGCCAGGCTACCGACCAGCCTCGCCGCATCCTACGATTGGGAGGCAGGATTGTGGCCGCCAGTCGCGACGCCGACGGGTGGCGGACGAAGGAGCGCGAATGATCCTCCCGAAGGTCCGGGATCCGCGGTTCATCACCGTGCGTCGCGGCGGCAGCCTCGAGGACGACGGTCACCACCTGCTCGCGATGTGGGCGGCCGACTGCGCGGAGCACGTGCTGCACCACTTCGAGCAGGCACGGCCGGGGGACGACCGCCCACGTCGGGCGATCGACCTCGGGCGTGCGTGGGCGCGGGCCGAGCTCACGTGGTGGGAGGCCCGCGCGGCGGGCGGCCATGCGAACGCCGCGGCCAGGGACCTGCGTGGGGCAGCACGGCATGCCGCGTACGCCGCCGGCCAGGCGGCGGCGGTGGGCCATGTGGCGGCCCACGAGCTCGGTGCCGCGGCCTACGCGATCAACGCGGCGCGAGCGGCAGCGCCCGAGCACGAGCGAGAGGCGGGCGGCCGCCTGGAGTGCCAGTGGCAGCGAGCTCAGCTTCCCGACGAGATCCGCGACCTTGTGCTCGACGACCAGCGGCTGCGCAACGAGTTGTGCTGGTTCGCGTTCGACTGCTGACCGCATCCAGGATGACTCGTTCGTACTGGCGACAAGGGGAGCCATTCCGAACCTGACCGTGGGATCCCGCGACGCGACACTGCCGATACACACCCGGCGGTTCCGCCCGTCCAGATCCCCGCGATGCCGGCGCCCATGACGAGCATGAACACCCCGACAAGCGGACTCATGGCACTGGCGCCTGCTCTGTGATGGCCGGCGCGGCTGCGTCCGGCGGGCCGGATCCCGGATCGCGTCGTGGCGCGCCTCCGGGCATGCTTGGAGTGGCAAGGAGCGTCTCGAGCGCATGCTGCGCTGTCTCGTAGTGGCGAGACACCTCGGCATCGGGACTGCCGACACAGCCCGCTGCAACCCATGCCGACAACCCGAGCCGCGCGGCGGCCAGCGCTGTGGCCGCGATGACGTGCGGTCGGATGTCGGTGCCGGCGACGCTCCCCAGCGAGTCCGCAACCGAGCGGGCGACTGCCTGCTGCCAGGTCGCATGATGCTGGAGGAGCCGGCGCGCGAGCACCGGCTCGGTGTTGCCCAGCCGGTACAACGCCCGGACGACGTCCGGCTCGGACGCGTAGTAGTCGGCGAGCCGGCCCAGGCTTCGGCCGACGACCTGCGGGATGCTTTCCCCCGCCCGTCGCTCCTTCAGCGCCTGATCGACGATCGCGATCTTGCGCGCCTCGTCGCGCACGACGACGTCCTCCTTCGACGCGAAGTATCGGAAGAAGGTCTTCCGGGAGACGTCGACGGCGTTTGCGATGTCGTCGATCGAGGTGGCGGCGAACCCCTGCTCCTCGAAGAGGCGAATGGCGCTCGCGAAGAGCGCCTCCCTGAGCTTGTCCTTCTTGCGCTCCCGGAGTCCGTGGGTCTCGGCCATGATGACATTGTTCACTGAAGGTCAAACGGTACAAAGGGCCATTTGTCACTTGATGACCTGATGGCGCGGCTGGCAGGATGCGCCCAGCCGAGCAAGGCGGGACCCCGGGCGACACGGGGACGGAGCCCGCAGCGCAGCCTCGTCTCCAGGCCGATCGCAGCCGCGGCGCAAGGGGAGTCGACGTGTGAGCTCTGTCATCGAGACAGTGGGGCTGACGAAGCGTTACGGACCGCGTCGCGGCATCGACGACGTGACCCTCACGGTCGTCGAAGGCGAGGTCTTCGGGTTCCTCGGACCAAATGGCGCTGGCAAGACGACGACGATCAGGCTGCTGCTGGGCGTGATGGCCCCGACGTCCGGGCACGCCAGGATCCTCGGCGCCGACACGTGGAAGCAAGCACCCGAGGTGCACGCGAACCTCGCGTTCCTGGGCAGCGATCCCGGGTTCCTGGGGGAGCTGACCGGGCGCGAGCAGCTCGAGTATCTCGCCGGCATGCGTGGCCTGCCGCGCGACGCGTGGCGAAGGCTTGCTGAACGGTTCGAGCTCGACGCGAGCGTCCGCGTCCGCAGGCTCTCGCGTGGCAATCGCCAGAAGATCGGCGTCATCGCGGCGTTCATGGGCCGGGAGCCGCTGGTGATCCTCGATGAACCGACGAGTGGACTCGATCCGCTCATGCAGCGCGAGTTCCTCGAGCTCGTCGCGGAGGCGAAAGAGGACGGCAGGACGATCTTCCTGTCGTCGCACTACCTTCCGGAGGTCGAACGCAGCTGCGATCGGGTCGGGATCGTGCGCGACGGCCGCCTCATCGAGGTCTCGAGCGTGTCGGGCCTGCTCGACCTGCACGTTCGATCGGTGCGGCTGGTTCTCGATGCGCCTCCTTCACCCGAGACGTTCGCATTCCCGAATGTCGAGATGGTCTCCACAGCCGGCGCGGAGATCCATCTGTTCGTCCGGGGGGACCTGAACCCGCTGCTCGGTCGGTTCGCCGGGCTCCGCGTGCGTGACCTTACCGTCGAGGCGCCCGACATCGAAGACGTGTTCATGCGCTACTACGCGGAGGCCGCCGCGCCGGCCGCGACGACAGAGGTGTCACGGTGAACCAGCTCGTTCTTCGCCTCGAGCTTCGCCGCAGCCGCGGTCTCCTCTTCTGGCTGGCCCTCTCGACCGTGCTCTACGGGGGCCTCATGGCGGTCTACTATCCCCAGCTGAGCAGTGACGCGGCGATGATCGACGAGATCGTCCAACGCTGGCCCAAGGAGATGCTGACCGCTTTCGGAATCACCAACGACCTCGGCCTCCAGGGCACGTACTTCAACGTGTACGTGCTCTCGATGATCTGGCCCATCGTGGCGGCGATTGGCGCGATCCTCGTGGGGACGCGTGCGGTCGCCGCCGACCAGGATCGCGGATTCCTCGAGCTCTCGCTCGCGGCGCCCGTCTCGCGCACGCGATACCTCCTCAGCTCCATCGCCGCACAGGTCGTCGTCCTCGCGGTGCTGGCCATCGCGACCGTCGGGTCGATCCTCATCGTCCTCCCGCTCGTCGGGGTGTCCGTGGAGCCCGTCCGGTACGCGCTCGTCGCCGGGCTCGCGTTTGCATTCGCCTGCGCAATCGCATCCACGACCACGCTCCTCGCCGCGCTGACGCTCAGTCGTGCGCGGGCGGGCGGTGCCGTCGCCGGCCTGCTGCTGCTCATGTACCTGCTCCAGACGGCGTCGAAGCTCGTCGACGGCGGCTCGATGCTCTCACGCCTCAGCCTGTTCGCGTATCTCTCGCCGGCGGACGTGATCGATCGCGGCGTTGTGCCGGTGGGCGACGTCGCGGTCCTTGCGGCGATCTCCATCGCCTGCTGGGCGGGGGCCCTCTTCGCGTTCAAGCGGCGCGACCTGGTCGCGTAGGGTCGCGCTCCAGCCGGACGGCCCGATCCCTTCGAGCCGGGGATCGGGCGAGGCGGACGAGCACACGCGTGTTCCACGGGGTGAACAACACCGTGGGCAGCGTGGGGCCACCAAGCTCGAGCGGCGGCACCCGGGGCGCCAGGTCGCCGTCCTGTTCGAGGTCACCGCGCTGCTGGTCGTCCCGATGCTGGCGCTTGTCGACTGACCCCGAGCCGGCCGGGCAGCGACCCGCGAGTGCGACGGGCGCCGCTCCGAACTAGCCGGACTTCAACATTTCCTCCACAGCCTGCAACCGCCTGCGGTTCCGGATGCCGAACAGGAAGCCGTAGATCAGGCGCGGGAAGAAGCCCCACCGCTCCGTCCGCTGATGGAGATCAACGATGGCGGCGAACGCGGCGCGCTCCGGGTCGGAGAGCGGACGGTCCCGGCGTTCAGAGGTTCGCGCCACCAGCCTCTCAAGGGTGCCCTCCGAGAAGGTCTGGAGCCGCTGCCACAACCCGCCGATGATGCCGACCGTCAATGCGACGCCGAGGACCTCACCGGTCAGGTTGAGGAAGACGTCACGCGCCACGCCCTCACCGAGCGCGATGCCGATGGCCAGCATCAGCCCAGCGGCCACAACCAGCAGCAGGGTGAGGATCGCCAGCAGATCGGTCGGCGCACGCCGACGCTCGTCGCGCAGCGCCGCGAGCGTTGCGTCGATGAGAGCGGAGTCAGCAGAGCCGACTCCGGCGTCGGGGCCATGGCCGAATGCTCGGCGGCCCACGCCGCGTTGAATACGTCCGACCGCAGACGACTGCCTTGCGGGGTGACCGCCCGGTCGACTCGCCCGGGCGCGATCACGCCGGCTCGCTGGTAGTCCGAGTCGCCTGGGTCGCAGTGCCCTGGCAGCCGCGGCGCGAGGATCCAAACGAGCTGCGCTGTGGTCGCCGCCCCACTCGGCCCCGGCCAGCGCCTGGCGGTTGGCGGCGAGCTGGACGAGTCAGGCGTGCGGCGGGGCCAGCAGGGGCCCGAGCGTCTGCATCAGGTCCGGCGTGGTGATCGGGTCGTCCTCGGTGATCCTGCCGTTGGCGAGGCCGTAGTAGGTCAGGCCCCGGCCCGAGATCTTCTCCCCACCGGCGAGGGTGTACTCGAAGGAGAAGCGTGCGACGACGGCATCCCCTTCGGCGACCAGATCCTCGATCGTGAACTCACGGCCGGGTATGGCCGCAGCCATCGCAGCCAACGTCGCCTTGAAGCCCGCGACGTCCATGCCCCCCATCGCACGGTTCACGTAGTTCGGGGCAAACAGCTCGTCGATCACATCGACGTTGCCACCATCGAGTGTCTCCGTGATGAAGCGGCGGACGACGGCCTTGTTCTGCTCCGTGGACATCTCAGAGCCCCCCGTGACCCTTTCTGGGCGCGATCACGCCCGATCCAGAGGGTCGGTCTCGCCACTGGCCCAGCGCGACGGTGGAGGCGACCGTATGGGGACGCCGCGCTGGTGGGACCTCTCGGTCCGCTGCCTCCCCCCGGATCGGCGGAGTATGCGCTGGGGCGTGTTTCTCGTCCCAGACGGGGTCATCAGGACCGGCACCGGGATGCCGAGCCGAGCACGCAACCTCAGCTCGCACGGTCTGCTGCTGGCCGTAGGCAATCCCCGAGGCCCGGTGGACGCAGCTCGGGACGTCCGTGACGGGGATCAGCAAGACTGGCGACGTTGTGTCGGCTCTGACGGAGCTTCGCCAGCGGACGTGAGCGTCCGGTGACAGCGCCCGCGGATGCGTCAGCGCGGCGCTCGAACCATCGACACCATCGGCGGAAAGGTCCCAGCCTGCGCCCGCCCCGACACGACGAAGCCAAAGCGCTCATAGAACCCGACCGAATGCGGGTTCGGCGTCTCCAGGTAGGCGGGAAGGTGGTCCGTGTCGACCGACCGCAGGCCGGCCTCCAACAGACGCGACCCCAACCCGAGCCCCTGACGGCTCGGGTCGACCCCGAGCAGGGCGAGATACCAGTGCGGGTACGTCGGGTGCGCGGCATCCATCTGCTCGGCGAGCGCGAGCATGTCGGCGTGTTTCGGGCGTGCGACGGTCTCGGTCAGGAGCTGCATGACCGCGTCGTCGTCGCGTTTGGCGCCCGGCGGCAGCCAGAGCGCCACCGCTGACATGTCGGGGAGCCCCCACGCAGACCGGGCGTCGAACGCCCCGCCGGCGAACGCCTCGACGAACCGGCCGAAGTGGGCGAGGTAGGCGGACGCTTCCGGATAGAGCCAGCGCTCGACCGGGTCGGCGATGAAGGCGGCCACCAGCGTCGCGACGGCACCATGTCGTTGGGCCTCGGCGAGCTCGACGACGGTCGCGGCGTCCATCCGCGGATTGTAGAAGCCCGCACCTCGGCGCACCTCTGCGACCACGTGATTGGAGCGCCTCCGGCCCAACGCCGGGTGCCGGCCCGGCCGCTACTCGGCTCGAAGCGCCTCGAAGACCAGCAGGGCCGCGACGAGCACGACACGCGCGATGAGCACGAGGATGCGGGGCGAGGGCGACGCGCCTGCAGCCGCTGCAGCCCCTTCGGCCCCTCCCGGGCCAGCCTATGGCATGTCAGCCATCCGAGGGTCCTCCGTGCGGGGACGTCGAGGTGACGCTGCGGTTTCGCACCCCGGCGGGGTGACCGGCAGGCTCACGGTCCTGCTGGCGTGCCCGGCCGATCGTCGGATGCCCCGGGTCCGCGCGTCGACCCGCCCAGGCGGTCCCTGAGCCGGCGGCCGCGTCGCGAGCCGAACCCGCGGCGCGGTCCGGCATCGGGGCTGGCCGGGCCGAGGGGCTCCCAGCGGAACCGGCGTATGGCGACGATGGAGGCGCCGATGAGCCAGGCGGCCATCACGGCCAGGTCCGACCCCTGGACCGAGATCCCCGCCGGGTCGAGGGCCGCGATCAGGGCGTGGACGAAGTGGCGGAGGGGGAAGAGCGACCCCACGGTGGCCATCCAGTCCGGGACGCTCCCGACGACGAAGATGTCGGAGAAGAAGGCGAGCGGCAGCAGGATGCCGAGGCCGACCGTGGCGACGGCGCGCCTGCTCGTGGTGACGGCGACGAGGGCGTAGCCGCACGCGGCGAGCGTCAGCGCCCCGAGCAGGAGGACAAGCGCGGCGGTCAGCAGCCCGTCGAGGCCGGCGATCCGCACGCTGAAGAAGGCGATCCCGACTCCAAAGACGAGCACCGCCGTCAGCGCGCCCAGCCAGAGCGCGGCCGCCGTGCGGCCGGCAAGGTACTGCCACGACTCCAGGGGCCTGCCGCGCAGCCGCTTGAGCACGCGTCGGTCGCGCGCGGTCGCCACCGATTCCGGGTTGTTGATGAAGGTCAGCACGGCGATGCCGTAGACCGTCATCGAGCAGGCGAAGACGAATGCGAACGACCTGCCCGCCCCGTCGACGCCCTCGGCCGGGTACGACGCCGTCATGAGAGCGTAGAGTCCCACGGGCATGGCAACCGCGAAGAAGATCACGCCGGCGTCGCGCAGCGAGGCCCGGGTGGCCCACCCGATCTGGTCGAGGAGCATCCCGAGTCGGCCGGCGCCGGCGCGCCGCGCCGATGCCGCGCCTCGGGTTCCTGCCGCCCGAGCGGGCTCGGCGGCGACCGAGCGCGCGGAGGCAGGCGTCCGTCGCAGCCCCCACACGGCGACCAGGAGGCCCGCGACTCCCCACGCCGCCATCACCGCGAGCGCTTGGAGATCCCAGCCACTCCCCGCGAGGAAGGGGTTGAACTGGTTCCTCAAGGCGGTGGCAAGGTGCTGGACCGGCAGGAAGCCTGCCAGGGCGTCGAGCCACTCGGGAGTCTTCAGCCCGATGGTGAACAGGCCCGACGCGAATGCCGCGGCGACCGCGGTCCCGGTCGCGATGCTCTGCGCGGCGGACGCCGATGGCGCGACGGCCCCAACGGCAAGCCCGAGCAGGGTGAACGAGACGATCCCGACGGAAACCGTGACGATCGTGGCCGGGAGCGTGCGCCAGATGATCTGGACGTCGTAGGCAAGCACACCGACGAGCAGCATCACCACGACGGCGGCGAGCGGCAAGCAGGAACGCCGCGACGGCGCGTCCCACCAGGTAGGCCCACGACGGCAGGGGCGTGCCCGCGAGGCGCTTGAGGATCCCCTGTTCGCGCGCCTGGCCGAGGCCATACGCGGTCGGCGGGTACGCGGCGAACAGCATGCCGATGACCGCGGCCGTCGGCGTGACGAACTGCATGACGCGGACCCCGGTCGTCGAATCGACGGCATCGTTCCCTGCCAGGATCCCGATGAGCACGAGCCACACGAGCGGGAGCAGGAACGTGAACACGAGCGCAATGCGCGACCGCCACAGCTCACGACCGGCGTAGGTCGACTGGTCGACAAGCAGGCGCCCCGGGACCCGGGCGGCCGACGGCGAGCACGGGCGGGGGGCGGAATCCAGCCACGCTGCTCATCGAGGTGCCACGCCGCTCGCGGGCTCCTCGGGTCCGAACTGGGCGACCAGCGCGAGATACGTAACCTCGAGCGAAGGCCGATTGACCGCGAGCGACGGCACCTCGACGCCGCGTTCCACCGCCCACGACGTCAACGTGTTCAGCGATCGAGTCGGGTTCTCCGTCGAGAGCTGCCACTCGAGCCCCTCGTGGACGAGTGCGCCGTCGAGCGTCGGAAGGTCGCCGGCCTCGAGACCGGACGGAAGGCGGAACGACAGGATCGACGAGACCTTGCTGGCTGCCGCGAGCTCCTCGGGCGTCCCGAGCGCAACGAGGCGGCCATGCACGACCACGGCGACCCGGTCGGCGAGGTGCTCCGCCTCGTCCATGTAGTGCGTCGTCAGCAGCACCGTCTTCTCGAGCGCGCGGAGGTTCTCGACCAGCTCCCACGCCTTTCGACGAGCCTCGGGATCGAAGCCGGTCGTGGGCTCGTCCAGGAAGAGCAGCTCCGGATCGCCCACGAGGCCGAGGGCGAGGTCGAGGCGACGGCGCTGGCCACCCGAGAGCGTCTTCACCCTGGCATCGCGCTTGTCCTCCAGGCCGACGAGGTCGAGAGCATCGCCGGGATCCAGGTGGCGGGGGTACATGCGACCGTAGAGGGTGACAAGCTCGAGCGGGCTGAAGTCCTCGTCGAACCCCGCCTCCTGCAGGACGATGCCGATCCGTTCTCGCAGGCCGCGGCCGGCCGTGCCCGGGTCATCCCCGAGCACCGCAACGTTGCCGGACGTCCGAGGTCGGTGGCCCTCCAGGATCTCGACGGTCGTCGTCTTGCCGGCGCCGTTCGGCCCGAGCAGGGCGAAGATCTCGCCTTCGGAGACCGAAAAGGAGATCCCGTCGACCGCGCGGAAGGTCCCGTAATCCTTGACGAGCCCCTCGACCACGATGGCTGTCATCTCACCTCACTCCTGGCTGCACGGAGGTGCTTCCCGCCCACGCGGATTCCCGGAGCGGGCGCGCGCCTGACGTCGCTGGCCGCAGGATCGTGCCGACTGCTCGACCGTGCCGTCCATCGCAGGTGCCTTCTACCCTCGCGGAACGGACGAGCACGGGGTCGTCCGGCACGGATTGGTGGGTCATCCAGCGCGTTACCGGATGCCTGCGGAGTCCCGGTCACGTCCCACCAGGTAGTGTCACCGGGCGTCGCCGTGGCGCCTGGGGCGGGCACGGCTCAGGGCGTGGCGGCCGTGGCCGCCTGCGCCGCGTCCCACCACCGAAGGACGCGTCCGGCGGCCAGGGTGAGCCACTTCGACGGCTCCCCCGCGGGCACGTCCACCTCGAACCACACCCGACCAGGGTGCCGCCGCGCCTGGAGCCAGGTGCCGTCCGGCTGCCGCTGCGCGCGGACCGCCGCGATCGCCTCCGCCATCCGCGGGTCGGGCGGCGTGCCGTCGAGGAGTGACGCGGAGCAGAAGTAGTCGGCCGCATTCAGCACGCTGTAGAACGATCGGAACGGGTAGGCAAACCGCGTCACCCACGGCGCAACCACCTCGCCGGTCGACAGCCGACGCATGAGCCCCCGCTCGAGGAGGTACTCCTGGCCGGCGCGGCGCGCGGCACGCGTCTCGTCGGTCCCGCCGGTCGCGGCCTCGTGGGCGGCCAGGCCCTTGAGGGCGTTCAGCGTGGAGTGGAACGACGACCGGGTCGACCCCTCGACCCACTCGCAGTTCCAGCCGCCGTCGGCCATCCGGTGGTCCACGAACCACGCCGCGAGCCCCTGCACGTCGGCGCCAAGCCAGACGCCGTTCGCGAGCGTCCACGCGTTGATGCAGCAGTCGACCTCGCCACCCCAGTACGGTAGGTCGTCGTACTCCCAGCGGCTGTTCGAGGCGAGGCGCTGGGCGGTGTCCGTCAGCACGGAGGCGTCGACCCCCCACTCGCGGAGCGAGTTCAGCGACCATGTCGTCGCCGTCCACGGCTGGCCTGCCCCCGCCGCCGCCTCCGGCCCGTTGAAGTCGAAGCCGCGGGGGAAGAACGCGCCGCCGGCCCATTGACCGTCGGGATCCTGCAGGGCCAGCAGGCGCGCGCCGAACCCCTCGGTCGCGACGCGAGCGCGGGTCGCAACCCAGACCTCCTCGGGCACGTCGAGCAGGTCCCGCTCGACCTGCCAGCGCAGCGCGGGGTCGGAATCGATCAGCCAGCCGATCAGGGAGCGATCCACCACGCGGAGAGGGTACGCGGGACGCCCGACCACGTCATCGTCGCGGGGGTCGCCGGTTCCGGCACGGATTGTGCGTCGCACGCACCAGGAGACCTGACATCAGGGGCATCCTGCCATGACGCTCCCCGTCGGCCCCGCCGTCTCGTTCCTGTCCACGGGTCGCCGCGTTGTCGTCTCGGCATGCCCGACGCCTTCCGGGCGCAGCAGGGTCCCGGGGTCCGGCAATCGCTCGCGCTCAACACTCGACTGCCGCTCGAATTGTCGGCCGGGTCGGGCGAGGTCCCCCTGACCCTGGGGGTCAGGTGGCCGCGGGTGCCTGCCGGGTCCGCGTCCGGATCGTCCCTCGAAGCCAGAGCGCGAACGCAGCCGCGCTGATCGCCGCGACGGCGAGGAACAGCGGGGTGATGGCGGCCGAGGCGACAGGCGAGCCGGGATCGGCAGCCGCCCCTGCCCACTGGTCGACAGCGATGGCGACCGACTCCAGGACGAGCACCAGCAGCATCGCGCCCCCCATCACGAGGCCCCACGTGGTGCGCCGCCAGAGGGCCGCCGCGACGACGATCGTGAACGGCAGGAACAGCGCGAGGTCGAGCACGTAGTTCGTCGGCGTGACCATGCCCGTGCCAGCGAGGAACGCCGGAGCGACGCTGTCGAACGAGGCCGGCACGACGTTCTTGAGCCACAGCGCGTAGAACGCCACGCATGACGCGATCATCCAGCCCGCGAGCAGCCGTGCCGGCAGCGTCGCGGTGAACGATGCCGCGTAGGCGTCGGCGCGCAGGCTGACCAGCAGGGCGACGAACGCCCAGAAGCTGAGCGCGAACATCGCGACGTACACGAGGAACAGGCCGTTGAACGGGATGGCAAACAGGAACATCCATCCCTGGTAGGCGATGAAGGCGACGCCTCCGATCCAGCCGATGACACCCAGCAGCCGGCCGTGACGGGCGGACGCCATGGCCACGATGATGATGGGCACGCCGAGAACAAGCACGACGAGGGCGGTGCCGCGCATCGAGCCCACCATCACCGCAGGGCCGTGGAGGAGCTCCGGCACCGCGAGCGCGGAGACCGTCGCGACGCCGGCGGCGACCAGCAGCAGCACCGACAGCACCCAGGCCGCCCGTCCAATGGGCCCGCCCACGATCGCCGGGGCCTGGTTCATCTCGATCGCCTCCTTCACCTCCGTCTCGCGTCGCCCTCCTGCGCGGGGCGGTCGAGGACGACACGCACCACCGTATGCCCCGACACAGGTCCCGGAGCCCTGCCGAATGGCCCAGACCACCAGGGATGGAGGACTCGCGTTGGTCGGGACCTCGAAAACCGGTCCACTGGCCGCCGCCGACGTGGCCCGCACGCGCAGCATCGCGGGGACGCGGTCTGCGATCCGCAGCCGAGCGGCCACGCGGCGCTGATCGACGAGATCGTCCAGGCGCTGGCCGGCGAATGGCGCAATCCTCGTCGAGACGCGCGCGGTCGCAGCCGGCCAGGATCGCAGCTTCCTCGAGCTGCGGCGCCCGTCTCGCGCACTCGATACGTGCCCACCTCCATCGCCGGGCAGGACGTCGTTCTCGCCGCGGGGTGCCGGAACGACGAAGGCCACGGGGCGGGCGTCAGTCAGGGACCGCGACGGTCGCGATGGAGATCAACGACAGGCCGAGATCCCTGATCGCGGCGAGAAGCCCGTGCAGGGCCGCCTGATCGCGGACCTCACCCCTGATGATCGTGGTCCCATCCGACTCGGGTTCGACGGCCAGACCCGCAAGGACCGCGGACCACGCCGGCCCCAGCTCCCCCCGCACCCGCAGCCGAACGCCGTAGCGGCCCGAGAGACTCATCGCAACCTCCGTCGTGCCGGCCCGCTGCCGGAGACAGGAGGAGCGTGTCGCTCAACCCCGACGGCGGGCATCCATCCGCGGATCGAGGTGGGGGTTGATTTCCGATGGCACTCGTTCGCGCGCTCGTCCGCGGCTACCATCCGACGGCAGTGGCAGGAGTGACGGCACGTCTTCTCCCGTTCAGACTGGCGGCGCCCCGCGCCTCGCGGAGGTGGATCCGTCGGTCGCGCCTGGTCGAGCACCTTGCCGGCGCCCTGGATGCCCGGTTGACCCTGGTGTCGGCCCCGGCGGGCTTCGGGAAGACGACGGCCCTCGCCGATTGGCTGACGGCATCCGAGACTCCGGCCGCGTGGATCCCGCTCGTCGAGGCGGACAACGATCCCGCTCGCTTCCTTCGATACCTCTGGGCGGGCGCCGCCATGCTCGGCGGCCACGGGGCCGGGGCAATCGGGGAAGGCGGACCCGGGGCGAAGGCCGATGACGTCATCGACGAGGTCGCCCTGCTCCTGGCCGAGCGGCCCGAGCCGCGGGTGCTCGTGCTCGACGACTACCACGTGATCACTGCCCCTGACGTCCGGCGCACCGTCGGGGCCCTGCTCGAGCGCCTGCCCGCCCAGGCCCACCTGGTGATCTCGACCCGCCAGGACCCGAGCTTGCCGCTCGCGCGGCTGCGGGCCCACGGCGAGCTCCTCGAGCTTCGGGCCGACGCGCTCCTCTTCACCAAGGAGGAGGCGCAGGTCTTCCTCTCGGACAGGATGGGCGTGAAGCTGTCGGATGACGACCTCGACACGCTCATGGCGCGGACCGAGGGCTGGCCCGCGGTGCTGCAGCTGGCGGGCCTCGCGCTGGCCGGCCAGACGGACGTCTCGCGTCGCGTCGGCGACTTTGCGGCGAGCCACCGCCATGTCCTGGACTACATCACCGACGAGGTTCTGTCGCGGCTCGACGCCGCCGACAGCGAGTTTCTCACGCGGACCTCGGTGCTCGATCGGCTCACGGGCCCGCTCTGCGACGCGCTGACCGGCCGTGTCGACGGCCAGGAGACGCTCGAGCGCCTCGAGCAGGCCAACGTCCTCCTGGTGCCGCTCGACGACGAGCGGTCCTGGTACCGCTATCACCGTCTGTTCGCGGAGCTGCTGCGCTCGCGACTGGCGGTCGCGGACCCTTCGAATCCCGCCGCGCTTCACCTCCGGGCGGCCGACTGGTATGCAGACCATGGCTTCGCCGCCGACGCGATCGAGCATGCCGTCAGCTCCGGCGACGTCGACCGGGCGCGGAGTCAGATTGCGGTAGGCGGTGGGGCCCTCATCCACGCCGGCCAGCTCCAGACCCTGCTCGGCCTCATGGACCGGCTGCCCCAGGCGGCGCTTCGCTCACACTTCCGGCTCAGCACGTTCTACGCCCTGTCTTTCGTCCTCTCCGGGCAGACGGAGGGCGTGGATCGGCACCTTGCCGACGCGGAAGCCGCGTTGCCGGCAGCGCTCGCAGGCGGTCTGCCCGGCGCCGACGTCCAGGCGTCGTACCACGCCCTGATCCGATCGATCGCCGCGCGCCTCCGGCACGATCCGGCCGCCGCGATCGGCCATGCCGAGCGGGCTCTTGCTCTCGCCCCGCCGGGTGCCGCTGGCCTCCTCGCCGATATCCGTGCCACGCTCGGCCTCGCCCTCGTCGACGCCGGCAACGTGGACCGCGCAATCGACGAGTTGCGGGCCGCCCGTCCGGCAGTCCGAGCCGCAGGCAACTGGATTGCGCTCGCCGACTCGACGCGCGACCTTGCTCGCCTCGAAGCCCGCCGCGGGCGTCTGCGGGCCGCGATGGAGGCCTGCGAGGAAGTCCTCTCCGACTTCGTCGACCCCGACGGCAATGAGATGCCTGCCGCGGCGCGGATCCACCTGGCGCGGGCCGAGATACTCGTGCGGCTGGCAGACCCGGGCGCGGTGGCGGCAGCCGAACGAGCGATCGAGCTCGCCCGGCGTGGAGGCGACGTCACGTCGCTGCGCGAGTCGCGCGCACTCCGCGATCGCGCGGCTGCGACGCCCGCTCGCTCGCTGCCTCCAGCGCAACTCGTCGAGCCGCTCACGGCGCGTGAGCTCGAGGTCCTGGGGCTCGTCGCCGCCGGGCACTCCAATCGCCAGATCGCCGCGAAGCTGTTCGTCACCGTCAGCACGGTCAAGACCCACGTTCACACCGTGTCCGGGAAGCTCGGCGCGGCCAACCGCGTCGAGGCGGTGGCGCGGGCGAGGGAGCTCGGCCTTCTCGCGTAGCCGTCGCCGGAGACCGTCGGAGGCGTGAACCCGATGCCTCGGGGAATCAACCCCCCACGCCGATCCAAGGATTGATGCGCGTCGGGAGGGTTGGCCCTCAGCCTGAGCAGCAGGTCGCCGGCCGGACGCGCCGGCGCGGAACCGGAAGGTCGGAGCCATGCCGCTGCTCATCGCCCTCGTTCTTGTTGGACACGCTGTCATGCACATCGGGGCCGTTGCCTGTGGCCTCCTCTTCGTGTCCACACCGCCGCCGATCGTGACCGGCTCGGGCGTCGATCTCGATGCCGTCAAGGCGATCGCGGTCGCGTTCACCTCGGTCGCCGTTACGGGATACCTGCTGGCCGCGCTGGCCGCCGCCGGGATCGTCGTCCCAAGGAATTGGTGGCGCCCGCTCGTCGTGGTCGCCTCAGTGGCCTCCGCGACAGTGCTCGTCGGCCTGCTCAGCGTTCCCGCCGTGCCCGGCCTCGCGATCGACGCGGTCCTCGTGTGGGCTGTGCTCGCGCGGTCCTGGCAGCCGACCCCCGTCCCCGGTGGTCGCGAGCGAACGGAGCGCCAGGCGCACTGAGAGTCGCGCAGCCATTCATACGGGGAAATTCGACGTGAACGTGCTGGTCGCATTCGCAACCCACCATGGCGCGACCCGCGAGATCGCGGAAGGCATCGCGGCCACCCTGACTCAGTCTGGTCTGCAGGTCAGCGTCCAGCAGGCCGAGCGCACCCGGGACGTCTCCGGCTACGACGCGTTCGTCATCGGCAGTGCCCTGTACTGCGGATGGCTCAAGGAGGCGACGGAGCTCGTCCGACGTAACAAGGCGACGCTCGCCGGACGCCCGTTGTGGCTGTTCAGCAGCGGCCCGCTGGGCACCGACACGACCGACCCCCAGGGTGGTGACTCTCGCGCGACCGCGGTTCCCAAGGAGATCGTCGAGCTCGGCGAGGCCGTCGGCGCCCGAGACCACCATGTCTTCTTCGGCGCGTACGATCCGGCCGCGAAGCCGGTCGGCTTCCTCGAGCGAACGTTCAAGCTGGTGCCCAACAATGCCGCGATCCTCCAGGCTGGCGATTTCCGCGACTGGGGCGAGGTCCGCGCTTGGGCGAAGGTGATCGCGGCGGAGCTGAGCAGCGCCCCTTCGCGCGCCTGACCGTCGGGTGCAGGTGCTCGAGCCTGAGCGCGCGTTCGTCCTCGGCGCCGCCGACAGGTTTGCGGGGCAGGGGCGCGTCCTCACGCGCACGGTCACGTCGGCGAGGACATCCACAGACCTGCGCTCCGCAGCTGATACGAGCGGGTGGCGGCACCGGCGGCGATGGCCCAGAGGAACCAGCTGCCGTAGGCGATGCCGGGGACCCAGACCGCGATGCCCTCCAGGCCAGGATCAGCACCGCTGGCCAACGTGCTGATGAGCACCCAGCAAGCCGCCGGCCCGATCATGGCGACGATGGCGGTGGCGGACCAGCCTGCCCCCAGCAACAGCCGGCGCGGCATCCAGCGCCACGTTGCACCAGGAGCAGGGACAGAGCAGCCGCCAGCAGCCACGGGATGGAGACCAACAATGGCTCCCAGCCCTGTCCGGCCGCGCCGGGCCACTCGAGCCCGAGCGTCCCTCCCAGCGCCCAGTGCGCCCTGAAGACCGGGTAGGGCAGCGCCAGCACGAACGCGGCGTATCCGTACCAGGTAGCTGCGCGGGCGGACGCGGGGGCGGCCGGGCGCGCCAGGGCGAGACGCGCGAGCATGACGGCGACGGCGAGAGCAGACGTCCGTGTCGCCAGTCCCGGCCAGTCGACGCTGGACATGACCACGGCACCATCAGCCGTTCGGTGGCCCATGAGGCCTGCCGCAGCCAGCAGGTCGAACGGCAGACCATTCGCCGCCCACACCGCGAGGAACAGACCGGTCCAACGCACAGCCCGCCGTACGCGGAGCCACAGCGGCGAACCATCCAGTCGCACGACCCCCGCGACGGCGAACCCGGCGGCGACGAGCGGGAGCCAGTCCGGAGCGGAGGCCTGGGCGTCGACTGGCCCGTTGGGAGCGAAGTGTTGCGCAGCCCAACTCAGCAGCATCGCGGCGCAGAGGGCCGCTGCAATCAAGGGCTCGGCCCTGCTGCCGAGGATGGCGGCGCTGACCCTGGAGGCGCGCCGGGTTGGGCCCGATGACGTTGACCGGGCCGCCGAGCGTGGGGCTCGCGATGACGTGCTCGATCATCGGTGGGTTCTCGTCGAGGGCGATGTCTCTCACGACCTCCGCTCCATGCCGTTCTGGTACTACGGGAGCCAGCCCCGCGACTGGCGGCCTGCGCCAACGGAGACCACGATGGCCCTCAACCAGGACCCCCCGCATCCATCGTTGGACAAATGCGGAGGTTGATTCCGAGGACAGGTGTCAGGCGGCCTCAGGGCACGAGCGAGCGCAGCCCCGCCCGAGGGCACCCGCGCACGCCGGCCTCGGGTGAACTGCAGGCGGTGTCGGCCTCGGACCTACTGGAAGAGCTCTGCGCTGTCGGCGCCGTCACTGCTCCCATCGGGGGCTGAGAAGCCCACGACGAGCACCCGCCCGTCGGGCAGGAGCGCCAGGCTCGGCCAGTAACGGGCCACGGTCATCGCTCCGGTCGGGCTGAACGTTCCGGTCTTCGGGTCGTAGACCTCGGCGCTGGTGAGCCTGTCGCCGGAGGGTTTCCTGCCGCCTGCGACGAGGACCCGTCCGTCGGCCAGGAGCGTCGCGGGGACCGCCCGGGCCGTGGTCATGCTGCCGGTCGGGCTGAAGGTGCCGGTCCCGGGGTCGTACAGCTCGGCGCTGGCGAGACTGGCGCCGTCGGCCCTCCTGCCGCCCGCCACGAGGACCCGCCCGTCGGGGAGAAGCGCGACGCCCGGCGACTCGCGGGGGAGGGTCATCGAGCCGGTTGGGCTGAAGGTGCCGGTCCGGGGGTCGTAGACCTCGGCACTGGAGCTCCCGGCCGCCTTCCCGCCGCCGGCGACGAGGACCCGGCCGTCGGCGAGACGCGTGGCCAGGGCCGACCGTCCTGTGGCCATGCTCCCGGTCGGACGGAAGGTGCCGGTCCGGGGGTCGTAGACTTCGGCGCTTGCGATCAGCCGGTCCTTGAGATCGCTGTCGGCGAAGCCACCGGCCACGATGACGCGCCCGTCGGGGAGGAGCGCGATGCCCGGCCAATCGCGCGCCACAGCCATCGAGCCGGTCGGGCTGAAGACACCCGTGCCGGGGTCGTACAGCTCGGCGGTGGCGATGGAGCGACCGTCGACAGTCCTGCCGCCCACGACGAGGACACGACCGTCGGCGAGCAGCACGGCGCGGGCTGCCCGCGGCGTCGTCATGTTCCCCGTCGACCGGAAGGTGCCGGCGCTGGGATCGTACAGCTCGGCAGTCGCGATGGCCTCGAGGTTGGTGCCCAGCCCACCTGCCACGAGCACGCGGCCGTCGGAGAGCAGGGTGACGCTCGGCCAGAAGCGACCCGCCGTCATCGACCCGGTGGGGCTGAAGGTGTCGCGCTGGCCCTGTTCTCCGGGTCGCGGGAGCAGGATGACGCCGGCGAAGGCGCCCGCCACCAGGAGGCCGCCGATCACGATGAGCCACGTACGCCTGCGACCTGGGGGCTGTGCGGCGGGCGGGGCGGAGGTGGCGAGCTCTGCCGGCGCGCCGGGAGGTGGCGGCGGGGGCGGTGTCACGGCTTGGGCCGAATTCCGGGAGATGTCGGACATTTCGCCGAGCCCTCCTGCCGTGGGGTTCGATACCCCGCGCCCCGCGCGCCTCGCGGCGAGCGGCGGGGCGTCGTCGCTCGCAGGACGGCCCGTCAGCGCGACGGGGCGCCCGACCGGGCGGCGGCGGGCTCCTTCGCGGCGTCGGGCTACTTCTCGATGTAGATCGTCACCGGCGGGATCATCCCGTACCGCTCCATCGCCGCCGCCATCTCGGGAGAGGCTGCGGTCTGGGCCGCCTGGAACGCCTCCAAATCAGGGACGTCCCACGTGGTGGCGACGCGGTTGCTGCCGTCCATGGCGACGTAGCTGGTCCCGTCGGACGCCACGGCCGACATCTGGGCGATGAGATCTGGCTTGAACTTCAGCCACGCCTCGACATCCTTGACCGCTGCGGTGACCACTATCTTCGGCATGCCGTCTCCTTCGGGAACCGCGCCCGGAAGCCTGACTGGCGACGACGCCGTCCCAGTGCCGGGCGCGAGTGTGGGCGGGGTTCCGAGCAGCGTCAAGGCGTCACGACTCACCATCGCGATCGTCCCGGACCGCGGGCGAAGGAGCCGTGGGGCCGGCGGCGGCGATGGACTCCTTCTCGACCGTCCGACCCTTCGCCTGAACCCGTTCACGACCGATGCCTCTAGCCATCCCGAGCAGGTGCACCTCAGCCTTCTCCCCGGAGTGCGGAGGCCCTGGCACGCGGTCCGTGCGACGGCCGCCGCCACCGCGCGAGGTGGCGGAAGGTTGACGTGACCCTGTCCCAGATCGGCCCTCGGGCGCATCTGTAGGGTATGAACGGGCAGGCGATGGGCGGACGGACGGTGGCGACCACGGTCACGCTCGCTGCGGCGGGCGACGAGGTGGCATTCGCCCAGCTGGTCGCGACCTACCACGCCGACATGGCCCGGGTCGCCTTTGTCGCCTGCGGCGACCGGGAGCTGGCCGAGGACGCGGTCCAGGCTGCCTGGCTCGTCGCCTGGCGCAAGCTCCACTCGCTGCGGGACCCGGACCGGGTTCGCCCATGGCTGCTCTCGGTCACCGCGAACGAGGCACGCCAGATCACCCGCCGCCGGCGTGGGCCCGTCGTCGAGATCGACGTCGAGGCTCCCGGCGACCCGCGCAGCGACCCGTCGGCCGGGATCGAGCGCCTCGACCTGCGCCGGGCTCTCGCGCACCTCTCGCCGGACGATCGGGCGCTCCTCGCCCTGCACTACGCCGTCGACCTCGGATCGGATGAGCTCGGGGCCGCCGTCGGCACGTCGCCGTCGACCGCCCGCAAGCGCCTCTCGCGGGCCATCGACCGCCTCCGGAAGGAGCTTCGCGATGCCTGAGCGCGATCCCTCTGAGCTCGACCTCGCCGCCGCCTTCCGGGCGTACCTGGAGGACGCGCCGACGGAGGTCCGCCCGACCGAGCTGGCCCACCAGTTCGCCGTCACCTACCCCCACGGGCGGACCCCGCTCGCCCGGTGGGGCTACGGGAGGACGCCGGCGATGGCCTGGGTCCTGCTGCTCGCAGGGCTGCTGCTCGCGCTCGTCATCGGGAGCCTCGCGGTGGGGGCCTGGCGCCCGGACCTCGCTTTCGTGATCGCGCCCTCGCCGACACCGACCGTCATGCCGACCGCGACACCCGAGCCGACGAGACCAGCCGTCGCGACCGACCCGCTGGCGACCGCTCGCAACGCCACGGCCACGCTGCTCGCCGACGGCCGCGTCCTCGTCGCCGGGGGCTCCCTGGATACGGGGATCATCGCTGCCTCGGCCGAGGTCTACGATCCGAAGACCGGCGCGTTCGGTTCGACCGGGCGGATGGCGCTGGGCCGCAACCTGCACACCGCCACGCTCCTTCCCGACGGCCGTGTCCTCGTGGCCGGGGGCAGCAGCGATTTCGCAGCTTTCGCCTCCGCCGAGACCTACGACCCGAAGACCGGCACCTTCAGCCCGACCGGCTCGATGACGACCGCCCGCGACCGCCACACGGCCACCCTGCTCCCCGACGGCCGCGTCCTCATCGCCGGCGGCCGCGAGAAGACGGGGAACCCTGCTGCCTCGGCCGAGATCTACGACCCGAAGACCGGCACCTTCATCCCGACCGGCCCGATGACGACCGCCCGCTACCGCCACACGGCGACGCTGCTCGCCGATGGCCGCGTCCTCGTCGCCGGGGGCGCCGTCTCGCCGGACGAGGCCGGCGAACGCGTCGCGTCGGCCGAGATCTACGACCCGAGGACCGGCACCTTCGGCCCGACCGGCGCGATGGCGACGGCCCGCGCGTTCCACACCGCCACCCTGCTCGCCGACGGCCGCGTCCTCATCGCCGGAGGCATCGGCCCCGTCGCCACCGCCGAGGTCTACGACCCGAAGACCGGCACGTTCAGCCCGACCGGCGCAATGACGATGGCTCGCGAGTTCCACGCGGCCACCCTGCTCGCCGACGGCCGCGTCCTCGTCACCGGGGGCATGGGTCCCACCGGTGAGATCTACGAGCCGAAGACCGGCACATTCCTCCGGATCGGCTTGATGGCGACGTCTCGCTGGTGCCACACGGCCACCCTGCTCGCCGACGGGCGAGTCCTCATCGTCGGGGGCGCCGATGGGTGGTCGGACGCCACCGCTCCCGTGGCCGAGATCTACGACCCGACGGCCGACGACTTCGGCCCGGCCGGGCCGCCTCCCCCATCGCCACGGGCGACCCCAACGTCGGCGCCGTCACTGAAGCCGGCGGCGAGCGGTCCGCCGGCCGCACCGACGGGAGCGACCTACCAGGACGACAGGTGGACGCACGGCGCCGCCCCGGACGTCAGCGTGACCGTGGCCTGGCACGAACCGGCGCCCGACGGCGTCAGCGTCTGGGTCTATGCCGTGACCGAGTGTCTCGTTCCGACCCCCTCCTACGGGGTCGATTGCGTGACCAGCGACTCGAAGATCCCGGCGTCGGCCCTGGTGGTCCTCCGCAAGGTTCCCGCTGCCGCCGGCACGACCTCGTGGGCCTACACGGATCGCAACATCGGCGGCGCTCTCGGCGCCTACGACCGGATCGAGTACGACGCCATCGTCCTGCGTGCCGTCAGCCCGGCCGGCAAGTCACCCTTCGTGGTGGCAGGGACGGCGCAATCCTGCAACCCGTGCACGGACTGACACCTCGCCCCGAGCTCCGACGGCGTTCGAACCAGGTTTCCGCCGGCGCCCCGACGCTGCACAGCCTGTTCCGCGGGCAGATCGCCGCGCGGGATCGCAGCCACGGTCGCAAGGGCCTCAGAACAGGCTAGGCGGCTGTGGCGACCCA